>NZ_JAHUZE010000020.1 GCF_019218265.1 Maritimibacter dapengensis | reverse complement strand
GTGGGTAGTGTCCCGGGAGATGGTGTAGGAACTGGCGTCCACCTGCTTCTTCATAGCTGGTGCTGCTCGTTCACTGCGCGGCGATCATCGTCGCCGCGCCGGTATCGTTGCACACGGCCGTCAGCTTTTCCACCGGCATGTAGCGGCGGGAGACGGCCCATTCATCGTTTTGCTCCAGCATGAGCGCGCCGACCAGCCGGATGACGGCTTCGCGGTTGGGAAAGATGCCGACGACATTGGTCCGCCGCTTGATCTCCTTGTTGACGCGTTCCAGTGGGTTTGTGCTGTGCAGCTTCGAGCGCAGGCTCTCGTCGAAGGCCATGTAAGCCAGCACGTCATGCTCCGCCTCATCCATCAGCTCGGCAACATCGCGGAACCGGTCCCGCAGGCTGTCGGCGACCTCACGCCAGCGGGCATGGGCCTGGTCGCGGTCCTTCTCGGCGAAAACGGTCTTTACCACCGCGCTGACCACCGGCTTGTGGGTCTTGCCCACGCGGGCCAGGAGGTTGCGCTGGAAATGCACGCGGCAGCGCTGCCAGCCGGCACTGAGCACCTTGCGTGCGGCAGCTTTCAGGCCCTCATGTGCGTCGCTGATCACCAACTGCACGCCCCGCAGGCCGCGCCGAGTAAGAGACCGCAGGAAGTCGGCCCAGAACGTCTCGGCTTCCGAGGGCATGACGGTAATCCCCAAGATCTCGCGCCGCCCGTCTGTATTGACCGCCACAGCCACTATCACCGCCATCGAGACGATCCGCCCGCCCTCACGCAGCTTCACATAAGTGGCGTCGAGCCAGAGGAAGGGCCAATCGCCTTCGAGAGGCCGGTTCAGGAACGCCTGCACCCGCTCGTCGATCTCCTCGCAGAGCCGCGAGACCTGGCTCTTGGAGGTGCCCGTCAGCCCCATGGCGCGCACCAAGTCATCGACAGCGCGCGTGGAAACACCATGGATGTAGGCCTCCTGGATCACTGCCATCAGCGCCTTCTCCGCCGTCCGCCGTGGCTCCAGGAAGGTCGGAAAATAGCTGCCCTTGCGCAGCTTCGGGATGTTCAGGCCGATGGTCCCCGCCCGGGTATCCCATTGCCGCGGCCGGTAGCCGTTCCGCTGGTTCTCCCGGTGCGGGCTGCGCTCGCCATGGCCCGCACCGCAAACGGTGGCCACCTCGATATCCATCAGCCGCTGCGCGGCATCCTGGATCAGCTCGCGCAAGAAATCCGCGTCATCGCTCTTGGCGATCATGCCCGGAAGGTCGATCATGTTCTCGGTCATCGTGCTCTCCTTCGTTGTCGTCGGTCTTCGAACAACCTCAGACTACGAAGAAGCGCGATGGCCGCCAGCCCGGCCGCGCGCTGCGCTACGCCAAGGGCTTCGCGCGCGGCCTCTTACACCACCCCACGGGGCACTACCGA
>NZ_JAHUZE010000019.1 GCF_019218265.1 Maritimibacter dapengensis | reverse complement strand
CCCATCCTGCTGGTTCAGGCGCCGCCAGCGCCGGACGAGCGACGCTTCTACCAGCACATCCTTTCGACGATCGGGGCGCCGATGTGGGGGCGGCATACCGTGTCCGAACTTGAGGTCCGCGCGCTCAGTCATCTTCGGGATATGGACCTGAAGATGCTGATGATCGACGAGGTGCACAATCTGCTTGCCGGTAGTTACCGGGAGCAACGCCGGTTCCTGAACATGCTGCGGTTCTTGGCCAACGATCTCTGTGCCTCGCTTGTCGTTTTCGGTGTCAACGAAGCGCTCGAGGCCGTCCGCGGTGACGACCAACTGGCCCGTCGCCTGGACGAACACTACCTGCCGCTCTGGGAGGACGACGTGGAGTTCTCTCGGCTCATCCAAACGCTGATTGCCGCGATGGCACTTGAGCAGCGGTCGGGCCTCACGGTTGCGTCGCTTCGGACAATCCTGAAAGTGACGGGCGGTGTGACCTCGCGCGTGTTCATCATGATCAAGTCCTTGGCCATCGATGCGATCGAGACGGGTGAGGAGCGGATCACCGATGAGGCCGTTCAGGCCTGGCAGCCGGTATGGGCGAAGCATGCTTGGAGCATTCCGCGCCAACCCATCGCGGAGTTCGGGTGACCGTGAACCCATTGCCGCGTCGACCGCCACCGGTATCCGACGAGCTTCTCTCGAGCTGGATCGGGCGGTTGGCCCGGGCCAATCATTGTTCCGTCGAAGAGCTTTGCGGCTATCTCGGTTTGGGGCAGGGCAGGGTGCCGGAGCATGCGGGTGACCTTGGGCATGTGAACTGGGCTCGGCTATGTCCGGCGGTTCAGCAGACCCGGGATGAGATCGCGGCCATGACCCTCCCGGACACGACGCATCATCCCGCTCAATGCGTATCTAGCGATGACTTCCAAAGTTGCGCAAACTGCTCGAAACAAACCTCGGGACTGGTCCTGCGCCACTGGCGCTTCGCCTGGTCGCTGACTTGCGAAAACTGTGGTCGACCTCTTGTGGCGAGGCATCCGGCCGATGGTCTATCAAACAGGCTACGTGTCCGCGCCGCTCGGGGCGCGGCATTGCTGAAGACGGCGGTTGCCGCCGCCGATCTGAGGCACATGCAGCGGATCAGCCATACGCTGTGCCTCTTACAAGTACTTGAGTTGGTATACAGCGTGCCACTCACGTCGCGGTGTCAACTGGAGCGGTCAATAGCACTCGCAGCTGTCGATGTCTGCTCAGCCCGTCCATTATTGGGAGTGGCCATCTTGCTGCGCGGAAATGAACAAGCATTCTGGGATCTCCGACGCGCCTTTCCTCAGCGCAGACGTTTGATTGAGAAGGTGCGCAAGCTGTCGATGAACCTCGATATGCGACTTCCGCGAAGACGTCGGCAGGAAAGCAGTCCCGTTGACCGATCTGCCAGGGCGACGTCGCCCAAAAAGACGTCTGCGCAGGCCCTAGACGCTGCCCGTCAGGCCATCTCCGAGCTCGGTGCCGATGCAGATCGTCAAGCGCTTCTGGCACGAGCCGATGCAATCTGGAAGCGCCAAAGCTGTGTCAGCCACTGACGCAGCGCCCTGTGGATATATTGCAATTAAGGGTACAGAATCTGCCGAAAACGCTTCCAATCCGCAGAATCTGATTAATTAGGGTACAGTGACA
>NZ_JAHUZE010000018.1 GCF_019218265.1 Maritimibacter dapengensis | reverse complement strand
ATGGGGGTCTTCGTGATGCCCAGTTCTGCGTTGTACTGCGTCGGATACTTGCTGGCCATGCGCTTGGCGATCATCGTCTTGCCAATACCGGAACTGCCATAGACCATCAGGCCAGGCATCCGGCTCTGCTGCGGCATTTCCATCAGGGACGTCAATCGGTTGAGAACAATCGTGGCACGGTCGAATGCGATCCAATGATCGCTGCGGATGCGGTCAATTCTTTCTTCTGGGGTCATCAAACTCTTCAATCGGATAAGTGGGGAGGTCTGGGTTACCAGTGTCGATGGCGAACATTTCTCGGGACGGATCGCGGCGCGGCTGGTGCTTGGGAAGCCGCGTCTCGCGTTCGCTCTCCAGACGGGCGGTCCTTGTCTTCTGACGCGCCGCCTCGGCCAGTCGTCTCTGCGCGTCGATCACCTGGAACAAGGCCTTCTCGTTGATCCGACCGCCATGCCTGTCTTGCCATTCCTTCCGCGCCCGACGACTTTCCCAAAGCGATATCCGAGGGTGGCTCAGATCCCGATACCGAGCCGGGATCATGCGGCCATCATTGACGAGAACCCAGACCTGCGACAGGTCCCGCGGGTCGTACTTCACCTGCACCTTGCCGCTGCCCCGTCCGACCAACGACGCGAAGGCATCACTCCAGTAGTGCACCCCAAAGAGAGTGATCCCAGTGCGCCCGAGCTGGCGCAACTCAAAAGGCAGGAAGCTTGTCCGGAAGGCTTCGACATCGACAACCTGCCGCCCCGCAGTGTCTCCGCCCAAGTCAGCCCAAGCGGCCAGCGGCGTTCGCCCGAGGGCTTCGTGGCGGGTATTGTGGTAGCGGCAAATCTCCAGATGAAGCCAGTCCTCGAACTCGGCCAGGGTCAGAGCCGCATGTTTCTCGCTGTCATAATCGCCCTTCTCGGCAGCGGAGGATTGCGTGGTCCCGGGCAAAACATGAACAGCCCCCATGGCCGTTCCGATCAAACGTTCGATATGACCTCCGAAGTGCGTTGCACCAGGCGGGCGGTACTCGACGGCAATGCCCCAATCTTCGCAGGCCGATGAGAAGGCGTCGCTGTGGAACTCCTGCGCGTTATCGACATGGATCGCCTTCGGGATGCCGGATGTCGGCCAGACCAATTCTTCCAGCTTCCCTGGGACGTGGATCGATTTCCGACGCACACAATGATCGAGGCAGAGCGCGATCGAAAGAACTGATGGTGCATCAAAGCTGACGAAGACCCCGAGAACGATCCGGGTTGCAACATCGATGGCTACCGTCAAATATGGGCGCGCAAGCGGTCGCCGATCCACGTGATCGACCAAAATGATGTCGGCCAAGGTGTGATCGATCTGAACAATTTCCAGTGGCGTTCCAACCGCAAGCCGGCCCGGACGTGCCGCAAAAGTCTTGTTCGCCTCCTTGGCACCACGGCGCTTTCTAACAATCTCTTTCTCGTCCATTGCATCGAGCCGAGCTTTCAGCGTTTTTCGTGCCGGTGGCTGGAAGCCCTTTGCCTCGCATTCCGAACGGATCTCACGCCAAATTCGCAGAAAGCTGGAGCGTTCGCGGACCAGATAATAGCGCCGTAGGCGTTCATCGATGAGGTCTTCGACTTCTCGCGCGATCCGTTTCGACCCCGGTTTCGGCCCCCGGCGACTGAGTTCCAGTGCTGCGGCCCGCCCATCGTTCTCGCGCAAACGGCGGTAAAGCGACCAGGTGTGGCTCTTCGCCAAACCTAGTTCCCAAGCAGCATCTCCGATTGCCGCACTGATCGGCTCACCCTTCTTCTCAAGTTCCAGGATCGGACGGAGGACTGCTGCTCGATGTTTTGCAAGACGCTCGCTGACCACGCCAATCCCTGCCCTATTCCTGTCAGCACTTATCCACAGAACTGACCGTATGCTAATAAAGGGTACAGTATGGCAATTAACGGTACAATATGAAAATTAAGGGTACATCGTGCCGCTGAAAACAAACGATAATTTTAAAGGCAATTCTGATTAATGAGGGTACAGTGACA
>NZ_JAHUZE010000017.1 GCF_019218265.1 Maritimibacter dapengensis | reverse complement strand
GGCCGTGTGCAACGATACCGGCGCGGCGACGATGATCGCCGCGCAGTGAACGAGCAGCACCAGCTATGAAGAAGCAGGTGGACGCCAGTTCCTACACCATCTCCCGGGACACTACCCACCATTCCGTTGGTCGGATTGGCAGCGTCAGTGCTCAAACGCCGGATGAGTGGAATGAGCGAAGAAGAATTGCTCTTTCCCAAATACGCGTCCCCGAGGGGGCACGGGAATTTCAGCACGAATATGATGAACCGGATCAAAAAGCATCGCACGAGCAAGAAACATGTTTTCTATAGCCTAAGGCATAACATGAAAGACTCGCTGATAGCGTTGCAAGCTACCCCACGGCAACAGTACGCCATCTTGGGTCACACATTTGGCAACACAGCATCTGAGGTGTACGGATCGCGACCCTCTATCACAGACCTGAGGGATGCTTTGTGTCAGATTGACTTTGCCCGATACTACCCGCGAAAAAAGTGACAACCAAATTCGTCAACCCCACCATACCAACCCGCAATGATACTGGCTTTCTCTTTTACTGAAAAAGCCCCAATGGAGCATCCCATCACCTCAAAGGCCCCTATTCCCGACACAGCAGACCAACTCAGACGTGCCAAGTTCGCGCCTCTAGACATGACCCCTGTGTCGCCCAGCGCCAAAGCGTTGGAGGACGACTTGTTTGCCCAGTTCCTGTCTTCTGAGGAACTTTGGAGACCTCGGACGAGACAGCGCAACGGGAGCGCCGCCAAGGCGTTGAGGGTCACCGTATCTGCTTTCACAGCTGATCTTCTTAGAGCGCGGTCAGACGAGGAAGCAGGGGGCTTTTGTTGGCACCCGAAAGGGTCGGGATACTTTGCTGACACTTTGGCATCCAAGCGCCAGTTTGATGCTTTGATAAGTGTGTGGACGTGGCAGGGATTGCTGGAGCACCACAATGGCTTTCAGATCGAAGAAGAGTTTGATGAGGGGCAAATGCGTGACGGTCAGCGCTGGGCATCACGCTATCGGGCGAGGTCCTCATTGCTTGAAATGGCCAAAGCGCATGGCATCACCCCAGAGAACGTCGGAGAGCACTATGAGAAGAACCTGTCCGGTAGGTCTCCTGTCGAGCTTCGCGCTCGGAAAAGGGGCAAACGCAAAGGCACCCGTGGGCGACGGATGAGAATTAATCGTAAAGACCCAAAGCCGGTTGCGTTCGCTCAGGACGTTCAGGAACTCAACGTATTCTTGGCGACCCAAAGGTTCACGAACTGCGAAACTCCCAATTTGGTCAGAATCTTCAATGACGGTAACCAAGCAGGTTTTGATTGGAACCGAGGTGGTCGGCACGTCATTCGTGGCTCGGAGAGTGTTCAGTCGATGAAACGTGAGCTCAGGGCAGACGTGAAAATTGATGGATCAAAGACTGCGGAAGTCGATTTTGGTTCAAGTCAGCTCACACTTGCATATGCGTTGGCCGGAGAGACAATCCCCGAGGGTGATCTCTATGACATCCAAGGGGTCCCAAGGCTCGTCGTGAAGAGGGTGGTCGTCGCCTACATCGGCAAGGGCTCGGCACCTACTCAGTGGCCTGACCACCTCAAGGCAGAGTTTCGAGAGCAATACGACAAGGATCTCACAAAGCAGTTTGTGTTGAAGCGGGTCGTTTCTCTGATCGAGCAGAAGCACCCAGTCCTAAAAAGGCTCGGGGGCCTAGGTCTAGAGATCAACTATCTTCAGTTCGTAGAAAGCGAGATCATCTCGTCAGCCATGCTGGACCTTATGCGAGTGAGCGAGGTGCCATCTGTTCCAATCCATGATTGCCTTTTGGTGAAGAAGAAAGACGTTCAAAAGACCAAAGAAGCCATGTCTACAGCCTTCTGCGATCAAGTAGGTGTCAAGCCGACCCTCTCGGTGAAGTCTTAGCCGAGCAAGGGTCACTGAGGGTTACCCTGTGAGGGGAGTGCTACACTGTATTGGGGCTGTGGCCCCTGATGCATAGGAACTCCGAAGGGGCTCTAGAGGGATCACAGGGCATTACCCTACACGCTAAGAAATGCGGGCGTGGTATGTGAACCGGCATGCAAGATTGACCCCTGTATTGGGGTAATCGGCGTCCAAAAGTGACCCCCCTGATATTTCTGTTCAGAAGCTTCCTCAAAGGATTGAGGGAGCGATTTGGGGATGTT
>NZ_JAHUZE010000016.1 GCF_019218265.1 Maritimibacter dapengensis | reverse complement strand
TGTCAATCGGCATTGAAGTTTGACCCCCTATCGGCATCCAATATTGACCCCCTTGGTGGTGAGCAGGCCCGGCGCTGCGTAGCCCTCACATAGCGCAGCGGCGGCGGGCCTGCGGGGTTTCGGGTTGGCGCTATGCGCGGTTCTTGAAGCGCCAGCTTTCGTTACCGGTTTCGACGATTTCGCAATGGTGGGTGAGCCGGTCGAGCAGTGCGGTGGTCATCTTGGCATCGCCGAAGACGCTGGGCCATTCGCCGAAGGCCAGGTTGGTGGTGACGATGATGGATGTGCGTTCGTAGAGTTTGCTGATCAGGTGGAACAGCAATTGGCCGCCGGTCTGGGCGAAGGGCAGATAGCCGAGCTCGTCCAGGATCAGGAAGTCGAGGCGGGAGATCAGGTCGGCGGTCCGGCCCTGGCGCTCGGCGCGGGCTTCGGCATCGAGCTTGTTCACCAGGTCGACCACGTTGAAGAACCGGCCCCGGCGCCCTGCCCGGATACAGGTCCGGGCGATGCTGACGGCAAGATGGGTTTTGCCGGTGCCTGTGCCGCCGATCAGGACGAGGTTGCGCTGATGGTCGAGGAAGTCGCCGTTGGCCAGGTCGCGGATCAGGGTCTCGTTAACCTCGGCGGCCTCGAAGTCGAACTCCTCCAGTTCCTTGGCGAGCGGCAACTTGGCGATGGTCATTTGGTATTTGACTGACCGGGCCTGCTTCTCCCTGATCTCGGCGGTCAGCAGGTCACCAATGATCTGTTGCGGCTCGTGCTGGCGTTTGACGGCGGTGGTCAGGACCTCGTCATAGGCGGCCCTCATTCCGTAGAGCCTCAGCTTTCCCATCGCGTCGATTACCTCGGATCTTTCCATTCTGTGTTCTCCTCAGGCTGTCATATCGGTTGCAGTCGGCAATGGGCTCGCAGGCCAGCTTCAGCGCATCCGGGGTGGTGATTGTCAGGGGTGGTGGCGGCTCGCGGTGCCGGGCCAGGATGTTCAGCACGACGCCTGCGGAATGGACATTGTGCGACAGGGCTTCGGCGCAGGCCGCCTCGACCGCATCAATCCCGTCGGTCAGCACGGCGCTCAGGATGTCGACCATCTGCCGGTCACCGCCCGGCTGGCGTTCCAGCTTGCGCCACACGCGGCGGATTGGCACCGGCAGCTCCCATTCCCTGAAGGGCGCCCCGTTGCGAAGGGCGCCGGGTTTGCGGGCCAGAACGGGGATGTAATGCAGGGGATCGAAGATGGTTTTGTCCCGCCCGAAGGCCCGCTCATGCTGGCCAACGATTTGCCCATCCTGCCAGCATTCCAGCCGGGCGGCATAGGCCCTGATCTCCACCGGCCGCCCGACCGCCCGGGCATCGACCGAGTAGCGGTTCTTGTCGAACCGCACGAGGCAGGTCTTGGACACCGATGCGGGAACTGCATGGAATCCATCGAAAGGGCCGACGTAAGGCACAAGGCTCGGGCGCTCGTCCTCGAACACCTCCCAGATCGTCTTGTCGCGCAACTCTGGATGTTTGTTCGCCTTGGCATAGGCCAGGCAGCGATCCTCCAGCCAGGCGTTCAACTCGGCATAGGATTTGAACTTCGGACGCGGCACGAAGAAGCGCCGGCGGATCACGCCGACCTGGTTCTCGACTTGGCCTTTCTCCCAGCCCGAGGCCGGGGTACAGGCCACCGGGTCGACCAGGTAATGGCCGCACATCTGCTGGAACCGCCGGTTATAGGCCCGATCCTTGCCAATGAAGATCGCGTCAACGGCGGTCTTCATATTGTCGTAGATGCCCCGCGCACAGGCCCCACCGAAGAAGGCAAACGCCTTGTCGTGGGCGTCGAACACCATCTCCTGTGTCTCTCTGGGATAGGCCCGCACAAACGGCATCCGGCTGTGGCTCAGGCGCACATGCGCAACCTTCACCGTCGTGGTCACGCCGTCAATCAGGACAACCTCATGGCTCCAGTCGAACTGATAGGCTTCGCCCGGGTCGAAGCTCAGCGGCACGTAGGCAGCGGCGGAAGCTTCCCGGGTCGCCTTCGACCAACTCGCCGCATAGCGCCGCACCGCATCATAGCTGCCGTCATAACCCCGGTTGCGCAGCTCTTCGTAAATCCGAACCAGTGTCAGCCGCTGGCGTTTGGGTTGCCGGTCATTCTCAGCCAGCATCTCATCCAGATCGGACCGCCACGGGTCGATCTTGGGGCGGGGCTGCGTGGACCGGTCATAGCTGAACTCGGTTGCCCCGGACCGCACCACCTTCCGCACCGTGTTCCGTGATACCCGCAGCTCCCGGCAGATCTGCTTGATCGACTTCCCCTGGATGAAATGCGCCCGCCTGATCTTCGCAATCGTCTCCACAACCAACATCCCCAAATCGCTCCCTCAATCCTTTGAGGAAGCTTCTGAACAGAAATATCAGGGGGGTCACTTTTGGACGCCGATTACCCCAATACAGGGGTCAATCTTGCATGCCGGTTCACA
>NZ_JAHUZE010000015.1 GCF_019218265.1 Maritimibacter dapengensis | reverse complement strand
AACATCCCCAAATCGCTCCCTCAATCCTTTGAGGAAGCTTCTGAACAGAAATATCAGGGGGGTCACTTTTGGACGCCGATTACCCCAATACAGGGGTCAATCTTGCATGCCGGTTCACACTTGTGTCTGACGTCCGGAGCCGATCAGCAGTTGTGCATTGGCGCAATTTCGAAAAAAAAAACGCTTTGACCTTACGCAAATATGAACTTGACACTCATAAATTTAGCCATCTACGTTTATTGACAGGATGGCGGGACGAGAGGAGCTCTGCGCCATCCAAAACACAACCTGGAGGAGAACCATGTTTCGATTTTCATATCGGGCGGGGCAGAAGATGCTTTGCCTAGCGCTTGCGGCCAGCCTTGCTGTTCCTGTCTCGGCACAGGACAAAACCCCATACCGCGAGCACAGTGGCGTTCTGCCCGACGGCACTTCCTGGCTCATCCGCGTCCCCGAGAACTGGAACGGCCGCCTGCTGCGTGATCTCGATTTCGCCGGCTGGAACCATCTCCCGGGCTGGGCGCCCCGCTATGATGATCTGCTGGCGCGCGGCTATGCCTTTGCCGGTACGGCGCGCCATCCCGTGAATTTCTGGCAATACGACCCGCAGCGCGAGATCCTGAACCTCCAGACCGTTCAGGACACCTTCACCCAGCTCGAAAGCGAGCCCGACATGGTGATGCAATACGGATGCTCCGGCGGCGGTCTGGACAGCCTCGCCTCGGCCGAAGATTACCCCGACAAGATTGACGGCTCGGTGGTGCTTGCGGCCCATACACCGGTCTGGATCATGAACAGTTTTCTGGACGGTTGGTTCGCGATGCGGGCGCTGCTGGCGGAAGATTTCGTGGCACAGGGCCTGGGCCAGGCCTCGGATCTGACGGTCGCTGGTCTGCCGAACGCAGGCGCGGGCGGCGATCGTAACCTTGACGCAATCCGAGCGTCGTGGAAGAGCGCTATCGAAAACGCGGGCAAGACGCCCGAAGGTCGCGCCCGTCTGGCGCTCGCCTTTGCCATTGGTCAGTGGTCGCCCTGGATGGTCGAGGGAACCGACCTGCCCGACACGTCCGATACCGCCGCGATGGCTGACATGGTGGTAAAATCGGCGATGCGTAATGCCGGCCATGTCGGCGGCACCTATCGGCTGGCCTTCGAAAATGCGGCATTGGGTCAGCAGTTGTCCGGAAACGAAGGCGTCGACTACGCCGCGTTCTACGCCAACGCCGCACCGGCGATGAAACAGCTGGTCGAGGCGCTTTATGCCGAAGCCGGGCTGGACCTTCAGGCCGACCTTGCGACGATTGACGCCGAACCCCGGATTGCGGCGTCGGACTATGCGCTCGACTTCTGGGCCGGGGACGGACGCACCACGACCGGAGAGCTCGAAGTGCCCGCCATACGGATCCACATGCTGGGAGACTGGGCCATCCCCTATTCGCTGATGCAGGGGTACGAGGCGCTGGTTGAACAGGCCGGCACCACCGACCACTATCGGCAGGCCCTCGTTCAGGGGACCGGGCACTGCGACTTCACGGCCGCAGAAAGCAGCGTGATCGTTGAAATTCTGGCCGAACGGATCGAGACCGGCACCTGGCCAGAGGTCACGCCCGAGGCACTGAACACGGCAGCCGCCGCGCTGGAGACGGGATCCGACGCCCGCTTCGTCGAATTTGGCGACTGGCGCGTGGGGGCGTACAACCGCCCCTGGACGCCGAGCCAGTAACCCGTCGCGGGGTCTGCCCACCTGGGTGGACCCCGCCCCTAGCCTGACAGGAGCTCGACGTTGCGCGTCAGCAAGACAGACTACCGGATCAGCATCGCCAGTAGGAATTCAGGCGACCGACAGACACATCGGATGACGACCGGCGCGAGACCTCCCCGCGCCGGCTTTTTCGTAATCTAGGGCACGCTTGGAATGCCTATCGTGTCATTATGTGGAGACGAAGGGATTGATCTCGAAATCGTAGGGCAAGCCGACGAGGTCCCAACCACGTTTGAGGTCCGCGACGTGCCGCGCCATCCAAAGCTCGGCCTCGTCCGGATCCTGCCGCTCGACGGCGTCGAAGATCTTTTCATGCGCTGCCATCTCGCGCGGCCGGGCCTGCTCGAGCACCGGTTTGAGGTGCCGCGAGGCCGGAAAAAGCAACTGCCCGATCGGGAAACGGGTCAGTAGAAGCGCGACATTGTTGCTCGCCTCCGCAATCAATGCGTGAAACGCGAGGTCGATCTCGTAATCCGCCCGTCCTGTTTCCATCGCATCCCGGAATTCGATCAGGTTTGCCCGCAGCGGAACCAATTGATCTTCTGTCCGGTGGATTGCCGCCAGTCTCGCCGAAAGCGGTTCGACCTCACGACACACCTCCCAGAGTTCGAGGAACGTAATGCGTGACAGGACCATGGCATCGGTGGCGCGCGGCGCGATCTGCGACGTGTCCGGGATCGACACGAAAAGTCGCCGGCGTCCCGAACGCCGGACCAGCCCGTCGGCTTCGAGCTGACGGATCCCCTCGCGCACGGTGGACCTGTTGACCCCAAGTTTCTCGGCAAGACTGAGCTCCGACGGAAAGGGCTCACCCGGTGTCGCGTTGCCCTTAAATCTGAGACACGACGCGTTCGGGGATATTTTTTGCCCTTAATTATGAGATTCCACTGCCATCGCGCCTATGCTTTTCGCGCGCTGCCGGGCGATGTAATCGA
>NZ_JAHUZE010000014.1 GCF_019218265.1 Maritimibacter dapengensis | reverse complement strand
GCTAATAAAGGGTACAGTATGGCAATTAACGGTACAATATGAAAATTAAGGGTACATCGTGCCGCTGAAAACAAACGATAATTTTAAAGGCAATTCTGATTAATGAGGGTACAGTGACAGCTATCGTCGGATCGCGGCTTTGCTGAGAGATGCGGGCTGGGAGGTGAACGACAAGCGGGTCGAGCGCCTATGGCGACGAGAGGGGCTGAAAGTGCCAATGAAGCAACCGAAGAAGGGACGGCTCTGGCTGAATGACGGATCCTGTGTCCGGCTGCGTCCTGAGTATCGCAACCACGTCTGGAGCTATGACTTTGTCCACTGCCGGACGGAGGACGGAAAGGTCTTCCGGACGCTCAACATCTTGGACGAGCACAGCCGGGAATGCCTGGCGATAAAGGTGAAGCGCAAGCTGAACTCGGGTGACGTGATCGATGCCTTGAGCGACCTGTTCATCATGCGGGGTGTGCCGGATTACATCCGGTCTGACAACGGCCCGGAGTTCGTGGCTGAGGCCGTTCAAGATTGGATCAGGGCCGTCGGCGCCAAGACCGCTTACATCGCGCCCGGGTCACCTTGGGAAAACGGCTACTGCGAAAGCTTCAATGCCAGGTTCCGCGATGAACTGCTCAACGGAGAAGTCTTTTACAACCTTCGGGAAGCGGAAATCCTGATCGAACAATGGAGGAACCACTACAATACCAAACGACCACATAGTGCCTTGGGCTATCGCCCTCCCGCCCCGGAAACCATCGTCCCGATGGACCCGAGACCGGTCATGCACTAACAATCAAACCGGACCACTCAGGTGGGGCTGATCATCGGCGCAATTTCAGAAAACGCGTTGACCTTGCGTAAATATGAACTTGACACTCATAAAATTAGCCATCTACTTTTATTGACAGGATGGCGGGATGAGAGGAGCTCTGCGCCTTCCCAAACACAATCTGGAGGAGAACCATGTTTCGATTTTCATATCGGGCAGGGCCGAAGATGCTTTGCCTGGCGATTGCGGCCAGTCTTGCTGTTCCTGTCTCGGCACAGGACAAAACCCCATACCGCGAGCATAGTGGCGTACTGCCTGACGGTACCACGTGGCTGATCCGTGTCCCCGAGAACTGGAACGGCCGCCTGCTGCGTGATCTCGATTTCGCCAGCTTCATCCATGTCCCGGGCTACGCGCCCCGCTATGATGATCTGCTGGCGCGCGGCTATGCCTTTGCCGGTCTGGCGCGCCATCCCTTGCGGCTCTGGCAATACGACCCGCAGCGCGAGATCTTGAACCTCCAGACCGTTCAGGACACCTTCACCCGGCTCGAACGCGAGCCGGACATGGTGATGCAATACGGATGCTCCGGCGGCGGTCTGGACAGCCTTGCCTCGGCCGAAGATTTCCCGGACAAGATCGATGGCTCGGTGGTGCTTGCGGCCCATACGCCGGTCTGGATTATGAGCAGTTTCCTGGACGGCTGGTTCGCGATGCGGGCGCTGTTGGCGGAAGATTACGTGGCACAGGGCCTGGGCCAGGCCTCGGATCTGACGGTGGCCGGTCTGCCGAACGCAGGCGCGGGTGGCGATCGTAACCTCGACGCCATCCGGGCGTCGTGGAAGAGCGCGATCGAAAACGCGGGCAAAACGCCCGAAGGTCGCGCCCGTCTGGCGCTCGCCTTTGCCATCGGCCAGTGGTCGCCCTGGATGGTCGAGGGCACCGACCTGCCCGACACGTCCGATACCGCCGCGATGGCTGATATGGTGGTGAAATCGGCGATGCGCAATGCCGGCAATGTCGGCGGCACTGCGCGGCTGCTCTTCGAAAATGCGGCATCGGGTCAGCAGTTGTCCGGCAACGAAGGCGTCGATTACGCCGCGTTCTACGCCAACGCCGCACCGGCGATGAAACAGCTGGTCGAGGCGCTTTATGCCGAAGCCGATCTGGACCTTCAGGCCGACCTTGCGACGATTGACGCCGAACCCCGGATTGCGGCGTCGGACTATGCGCTCGACTTCTGGGCCGGGGACGGACGCACCACGACCGGAGAGCTCGAAGTGCCCGCCATACGGATCCACATGCTGGGAGACTGGGCCATCCCCTATTCGCTGATGCAGGGGTACGAGGCGCTGGTTGAACAGGCCGGCACCACCGACCACTATCGGCAGGCCCTCGTTCAGGGCACCGGGCACTGCGAATTCATGGCCGCGGAAAGCAGCGTGATCGTTGAAATTCTGGCCGAACGGATCGAGACCGGCACCTGGCCAGAGGTCACACCCGAGGCACTGAACACGGCAGCCGCCGCGTTGGAGACGGGCTCAGATCCCCGCTTCGTCGAATTTGGCGACTGGCGCGTGGGGGCGTACAACCGCCCCTGGACGCCGAGCCAGTAACCCGTCGCGGGGCCCGCCCTCGTGGGTTGGCCCCGCCTCTAGTGCGACAGGTGCGAGACGCCGGAGATCAGCGAGTTGGTATAGTCACCCTGCGGATCTTCCAGCATCCGTGCAGTCGCTCCGCGTTCCACTACGTTGCCACCATACATGACCATGTTGGTGTCGCAGGTCCTCGCTGCAGCAGCATGGTGGCGCGACTGCTTCCCGAAGAACCTGCAAAATCTCCGTTCTGCACGCGGCGCCCGTTGCACCCGTAGACTGAATCCCAAGTCGCTACATACATCGACCTCAATCAGATTCAGTAGTTTGATGGAGCAGACACCGCTCTCCGACACGATAGAACCGGCGGGGGTGTAGCCCCGCCGGTTCATTGTCTTTGCAGAGATGCAGGTGTCGCGCTTGTCTACTTCACGTCTGTCACTGTACCCTAATTAATCAGATTCTGCGGATTGGAAGCGTTTTCGGCAGATTCTGTACCCTTAATTGCAATATATCCACAGGGCGCTGCGTCAGTGGCTGACACAGCTTTGGCGC
>NZ_JAHUZE010000013.1 GCF_019218265.1 Maritimibacter dapengensis | reverse complement strand
CGGCTGACCGCGCTCGTCATCCTCGGTATCCGCGACGAGGAACAGTTTCCGCTGATCTTCTACCGCGAGAACTGCGCGGACATGGCGCTGTGCGAGGATGACATCGACCCGGACTTCGTGCGCTCGGCCCGTTCGGTCGTGGCGACCGGCACGCATCTGTCGCACCCGCGCACCGAGGCCGCCGTTCTCAAGGCGCTGAAGATCGCGCGGGAGGCGGGGCTGCGCACCGCGCTGGACATCGACTATCGCCCGAACCTGTGGGGCGTGGCGGGGCATGGCGACGGGGAAAGCCGGTTCGTGGCCAGCGAAAAAGTCACCGAGAAACTGCTGTCGACCCTGCATGCCTTCGACCTGATCGTAGGCACCGAGGAAGAGTTCCACATCGCGGGCGGCACGACCGATACCCTGGCCGCCCTGCGCCGGGTGCGCGCGGTGTCGGGGGCGACGCTGGTGTGCAAGCGCGGCGCGGCGGGGGCCGTGGCGTTCGAGGGCGACATCCCGGACAGTCTGGACGCGGGCCAGACCGGGCCGGGCTTTCCGATCGAAGTGTTCAACGTGCTGGGGGCAGGCGACGGCTTCTTCTCGGGCCTTCTGAAGGGCTGGCTCGATGGCGAGGATTGGCCCACGGCGCTCAAATACGCCAATGCCTGCGGGGCCTTCGCGGTCAGCCGCCATGGCTGCACGCCCGCTTATCCGTCCTGGGCGGAGCTTCAGTTCTTCCTGGAGCGCGGCGTTGTGCGGCCCGATCTGCGCAACGACGAAGCGTTGGAGCAGATCCACTGGTCCACCAACCGCAAGGGCGATTGGTCGAGCGTCAGGACCTTCGCCTTCGATCACCGGATGCAGTTGGAAGAGATGGAGGGCTATTCGCTTGAAAAAGGCGGGGCGTTCAAGGAGCTGTGCCTGAAGGCGGCGCTCGACGTGTCGGGCGGGCAGGGGGGCTACGGCATCCTGTGCGACAACCGGATCGGGCGGGCAGCGCTTCATGCCGCCTCCGGCTCGGGCCTGTGGATCGGGCGGCCGACCGAACTGCCCGGCTCGCGCCCCATCGCGTTCGAGCCGGAGCTGGGGCCGGACTTCGGCGGCCTGCGCGAATGGGCGCGGGAAAACGTCGTGAAGCTTCTGGTGTTCTGCCACCCGGACGACGACGGCGAGACGCGGGCGCTGCAAGAGACCCGGGTCAAGGCGCTGTTCACCGCCGCTCGGCGCAACGGCCTCGAGTTCCTGCTGGAGGTGATCCCGTCCAAGGTCGGACCCGTGGATGACACCACGACCGCGACGCTGATCCAGCAGTTCTACGACGCGGGGGTTTATCCCGACTGGTGGAAGCTGGAGCCGTTCAAGACGGAGGCCGCGTGGGACAACGCCGTGGCCGCGATCGAAGCGAACGACCAGCATACCCGCGGGATCGTGGTGCTGGGTCTGGACGCGCCCGAGGCCGAGCTTGCCGAAAGCTTTGCGCTGGCCGCGAAGCAACCGCTGGTCAAGGGCTTCGCCGTCGGGCGCACGATTTTTGGCGATGCTGCGCGGGCGTGGATGAAGGGCGACATGAGCGATTCGGAGGCGGTCGCCCAGATGGCCGAGCGTTTCGCCAAGCTTTGCAAGGTTTGGGACGGCGCGCGGGCGAATGCCCGTTTGAACGCCGCGTGAGGAGGACGAGATGAGCACGATCAGGTTGACCGCCGCACAGGCGATGGTGAAATGGCTCTCGGTGCAGATGACGCCGCAAACGCCCTCAAGTAGCGAAGCGGTAGGGCAACAAACGCCCTCAAGTAGCGAAGCGGTAGGGGAGCAAAAACTCGAACGGTTCATCGAGGGCATGTGGGCCATTTTCGGACACGGCAACGTGGCGGGGATCGGTGAGGCGCTTCATATGTTCCGCGATGAGTTCCCGACCTGGCGCGGGCAGAACGAACAGACGATGGGTCATGCGGCCATCGCCTATGCCAAGGCGAAGAAACGCACGCGCGCCCATGCGGTCACGTCGTCCATCGGGCCGGGGTCCACGAACCTTGTGACGGCGGCGGCGCTGGCCCATGTGAACCGCCTTCCGGTGTTGATCGTGGCGGGCGATGTCTTCGCCAATCGCCGCCCCGATCCGGTCTTGCAACAGGTCGAGGACTTCGACGACGGCACGGTGTCAGCGAACGACTGTTTCCGCCCGGTGAGCCGCTATTACGACCGGATCACGCGGCCCGAGCACCTGCTGACCGCGCTGCCCCGCGCGCTGCGCGTGATGACCGATCCGGCCAACTGCGGCCCGGCGGTCTTGGCGTTCTGTCAGGACGTGCAGACCGAGGCCTATGACTGGCCCGAAGCGTTCTTCGAGCCGCGCGTGTGGCACATCCGCCGCCCCGGCGTGGATACGGATGAGGTGGCGCGGGTGGCCGAGATCATCCGGGGCGCCAAGAATCCCGTCATCATTGCGGGCGGTGGCGTGATCTATGCGCAGGCCGAAGCGACGCTGGGCGATTTCGCGATGAAGCATGGCATTCCGGTCGCCGAGACGCAGGCGGGCAAGTCGTCGCTGGCGCAGGCCCATCCGATGAACTTCGGCGCGTCCGGTGTCGACGGGTCGGCCGCCGCCAATGCGATCTCGGAAAACGCGGACGTGGTGATCGGGGTCGGCACACGGTTGCAGGATTTCACCACCGGCTCGCGCACCTTGTTCGGGCAGGGCGCGAAGCTCGTGTCGATCAACGTGCATGGCTATGACGCCGCGAAACACGGGGCGACGAGCCTTGTCGGCGATGCGAGGGTTGCGCTCGAGGCACTCTCCGAGGCGCTCGGGGATTACAAGGCGTCGACCTTCGACCCCGCCATGCGCGAAGACTGGCTGCGTGCCGTCGACGCCTATTGCGCGCGTCCCGACGATCAGGCCGCCAAGCCCACCGATGGACAGGTGATCGGCGCGGTCCAGCGCGCCACGGGCGAGAACGCGGTCGCCATGTGCGCGGCTGGCACGATGCCCGGGGCGCTGAAGCTTTTGTGGCAGCCCAGCCAGGGCGGCTATCACATGGAATACGGCTATTCCTGCATGGGTTACGAGGTTGCAGGCGCCATGGGCATCAAGCTCGCCACGCCTGAGCGCGAGGTGATCTGCTTCGTCGGCGACGGCAGCTACATGATGGCCAACAGCGAACTGGCGACGGCGGTGATGCGCCGGGTGCCGTTCACGGTCGTCTTGACCGACAACCGGGGCTACGGCTGCATCAACCGGCTTCAGACGATGGGCTGCGGCGG
>NZ_JAHUZE010000012.1 GCF_019218265.1 Maritimibacter dapengensis | reverse complement strand
TGTCGCGTTGCCCTTAAATCTGAGACACGACGCGTTCGGGGATATTTTTTGCCCTTAATTATGAGATTCCACTGCCATCGCGCCTATGCTTTTCGCGCGCTGCCGGGCGATGTAATCGACCGCGGCAAGCAGACGTGGCTCCTTATCGAAGGCGCGCAATAGAGCAACCCTTGCATAGTCGTCGATGCCGGAGCTTGAGATGGCCGCTTTGACCAGTGGACGGGATTGGGCTGCATCAATTGCAGCAAGGCAAAACAGCCTTACTTCCAGCCTGTGGCCCTGAAGAGCGTATAACGGATCTCCGCGGAAGGCCTTTAATGATATGGCAAAGGTGACCGCGCGCATTGCGCGCCGAAATTGCTTGGAGCTGCGTAATCGCGCGGCGTATTCAAGCCGCGCGGCGCCGTTGCGCGCACGATTTATCAGCTTTTCGGGCATCTGTTCGCCACTGGCCTTGCCGAGCGTCGGCACAAGTCTCGTCCCACAAACCTGGCAGTCGAATGCCCAGGCTCGCCTCCAATGCTTGAGCGAAAGGCCCTCTCTGGAACATTGCAGGCAATGCTGGAATGGTATCTGGGCCGTCAGCGAGGCTTCTCGTGTCGTCATTGCTGGGAAGGTCAAAGATCGCACAACATCTGGGTCAATCCGTGCGGCGTTGGCAATCTTCGCCGCCGCAGCCGCGTCGACGTTGAAGTTCAAGGCGGTGCCATGCGCGGTATCGATTCTGAGATGAGCCAGTAGTTCCGCATCATCACAGTAGTTGGCCGCCGCCAGCCTAGACAACCAACCTGACAACAACTCGTCGGGCAGCGGCGCGACAGTCTTGGGCAGCGGGTGCGGCTTCACACCCCGGACTTCTCGAGCCGCCGATGGGGGTTCGCATGGCGCGACCAAACCGGCGTCCATTTTGCGATTGCGTCATCGGTGATGCATTCATCACCTGTGACAATGGCGTCGATGGAAAGATCCTTGATCAGGGCGAAGATGCGCGAGGTCACCCCGCCGGTCAGCGCAAGTATCTGCTTTAGTGACTTGACCTTCAGATTGGATTTCTTCTCGAGGGGCATTGCCGCGATGAGTGTCTGGATCATGTCCGAGAACTCGGCGTCGTCGCGCCAGTTTGGAAGGTGATGTTCGTCCAGCCGCCTGGCAAGCTGGATATCACCACGGATGGCATCGACGGCCTCGCTGACCCCCAGGCAGACCAGCGACACTTCGAGTTCATTGCTGAGATACCGCAGAACATTGAGAAAGCGGCGCTGTTCGCGGTGGGTCCCGGCCAAGAGGTTGTGGACTTCGTCGATCATGATCATCCGCAGGCCAAGGTCGCGCAAGAGCGCGACGACACGGACTTCGAGGGAGGCCACATTTTGAGCGCGCGCGCTCAGTGCCGTGGCCGGTGCCCCGACGGTCGCCAGGATGTGCAGATAGAACCGTCGTTCGTCGGGAGCTGGTGGTGCTTGTAACAGTAACAGCGGCGTTCGCGTAATTCCCGATGCTGGGTCATATTCCGGTGCATATCTGCGCGAAAGATTGCGGGCGATCATCGTCTTTCCGATCCCGGACGCGCCATGCACAAGAAGGCCAGGCATACGGGTTTGCCTTGGCGCTTCGATCATACACTGCAAACGGTCCAGAACTTGTTCGGCCCGCGGAAAGCCAATCCAGATATCCGATTGAATGAGGGTGATCCGACCGTCTTCCTCTGTTTTTCCTGCCCTCAATTCACCATCTCTCCACCTTGAACAATGGGCGCGATGTATCACCCGTATCGATCGCGCGCAGCCCTTCGGTTGTTGAGACGGCCGAGTTGGCGCCCTCCAATGTCCCTTTTCTTTCACGGGATCGGCGTTCGGCCCTCGTCAGGCTCCGGCTTTCAGACTCGATTTGGCGTTGCTGTCGGATCAGCTCAGCCAGGACCAGCTCATTGGACCCGGACTTGCCAAGGGCACGGGCATTCCTCATGGCTTCGCGATATTCCCAGAGCGACACAGGCGGAATTTCCAGGTTTCGGTACCGAGCTTCGACGTATCGGTCATTATCCAGTTCGACCCAGATCACCGAGAGGTCGCGAGGGTCGTAGCGGACGACCACCTTTCCATCCCCGCGCCCGATGTGGCCTGCAAGCGCATCGGACCAGTACCGTATCTGGAACAGATGGATGCCGTCACGCCTGACCTTGCGCAGTTCACTTGGCAGAAAGCTCACCCGAAAGGCTTCAATCTCGAAGGGGATATCGCCCATCATTTGCTCTGAGAGCGCCTCCCATTTGGCAACGGGCGTGCAGCCAAGACTTGAATGAATGCTGTTGTTGTAGCGGCAGATTTCCAGAGCAAACCAGCGATCGAAGTCGCTTAAGGTCATCGTGGCCATGCCCTCGGCGTCATAGTCGCCCTTGGCCACGACCGAGGATTGCGTTGTTCCAGGCAACAGGTGCACGGCCCCCATCATCGTGCCGATCAATCGTTCGATGTGCCCTCCGAAATGAGGACTGCCTGGCGGCCGATAGACCAGATCGATCCCCCATTCCGCACATGCCGACCGAAAGGCATGCGACCGGAAATCGCGCCCGTTATCGACGTGGATGCTATGCGGTTTACCCTGCGCGGGCCAAGGAACATTGCGCACCAATTCCGCCAGAAGTTCCGCCTTGGGGGCCACAGCCTGTGTCAGGCAAAGCGCCACCGACAGACGCGAAGGTGCCTCGAGAGAGGTGTAATATCCGGTCACCATCCGCGTTGCGACGTCGATCGCCAGCGTGACCCAAGGCCGCCCAATTGGTTTGCGTTCAAAACTGTCGACGAGAATGATGTCCGCAGGCGTATGGTCGATTTGCACGACCTCCAGTGGCCGGTTTGCCTTGTTGTCGCCTACGACCGGCGCAAATTTCTGGCGGGCCGCCTTTGCGCCTTCGCGTGCCTTGGCAATTTCACGGGCATCCATTGCATCCAGCCTGCGCTGAACCGTCCGACGTGTCGGCGGTTGCAAGCCCTGCTGCCAGCACGCGCTTCGGATTTCTGTCACGATGCGCGACAGGCTTGGGCGTTCCCGCCGTAAGAAATAACGGCGAAGATGTTCTTCGATCACCGCTTCCACCTTGCCGGATATCAAGGTTGTACCAGTCGGGCGGCCCCGTTTCCGAGAAGCCAGCGCGCTGGTGCGCCCACCCTCTTCGGCCAGACGCTTTATCCAGCGCCAGACAGTCGCCCTGCTGACACCAAGCTCCCAAACGGCGTCATTGATGCCACTTTCCAGACTGCCAGTTCCTTTGAGATATGCCTGAACAAGCGGACGCAGAACGGCCGCCCTGCGCGCCTCCTCAGCACCAGCGGCAACGAAGTCTTCGCGATCATCATCCATCAATATTTGCCACACGAAGCTGCGAACCCTGTCTCAGGTTTAAGGGCAAAAATATCGGATTTAAAGGCAAAATATCATATTTAAGGGCAAAGCAAGGCCGTTGATTTCGTTGGATTTCTCATCTCACAATTAAGGGCTACGCGACA
>NZ_JAHUZE010000011.1 GCF_019218265.1 Maritimibacter dapengensis | reverse complement strand
CCTGTCTCAGGTTTAAGGGCAAAAATATCGGATTTAAAGGCAAAATATCATATTTAAGGGCAAAGCAAGGCCGTTGATTTCGTTGGATTTCTCATCTCACAATTAAGGGCTACGCGACAGGCATGTTCATGCCGCTGCCCGGCCGGGCACATGGCTTGGCGAGATGCTGACGCGCAAGCCGCCGATGCTGGTGCGGGTCGCGCTGGCGAACAAAATGGCGCGGATCGTCTGGGCGCTGATGGCCCGAGGCGGCGCCTACCAGTCTCCGACCGCTGCGGCGTAAGCCGTCACTGGTCGCGAGGACGTCGGAGCGGAAGAGGGCAAGGAGACGTTTGGCGCACGGTCGTGAGACGGGATCGGGAGAACCAGAGCGCAACAGAGTGCCATCGAGCACGCGGCTTTGATCTGGACCCGACCTGCGAACACCATACGGGCCCGCGGCGTGATGATGGCCGCAACAGAGGCCGGATACATGTCAGCACCCGACACCGCGCGAAACTGATCCAGAAACCCTCTTGCGCAAGGGGCGGTTATACATGTTGCGCAAATGCTGTGAAGGTTTCACCTTGCGAATCCAGTCTGTTAGTCAGGCTGCATGAGCAGACCCATACCCCCGACCTACAAGACCAGGAACTGGCCAGCCTACAATGAAGCAGTCAAGCGCCGGGGCTCGCTGACGATCTGGTTTGACCCCGAGATGAGCTGGGATGCCGCGCCGACAGGCAGGCGTGGCCGCCAGCAGACCTACAGCGATGCCGCTATCCAGACGTGCCTCTCGATGAAAGTGCTGTTCGGCATGGCGCTCCGGCAGACGACCGGGTTCGTCGAGAGCCTGCTACGGCTGGTCGGCCTGAACTGGACGGTGCCCGACTTCAGCACGCTATCTCGCCGCCAGAAGACCTTGGCCGTGAACATCCCCTACCGCGGCTCCAAGGGGCCGTTGCACCTGCTGATCGACAGCACCGGGATCAAGGTCGAAGGTGAAGGCGAGTGGCACGCACGCAAGCATGGCGGCCCGAAACGGCGCGTCTGGCGCAAGCTCCACCTTGGGATCGATGAAGAAACGTTGGAGATCCGGGCCGTCGAAGTCACCGGGAGCCACATCGGTGATGCGCCCATCCTACCCACCTTCTCGACCAAATCCCGCAGGACCAGGAAATCGGTAGCGTTACGGCTGATGGCGCCTACGACACGCGCAAATGCCACGATGCGATTGCAGATCGCGGTGCCCATGCCGTCATCCCGCCCCGCAAGAACGCGAAGCCCTGGAAGACGATCACCGCCGGAGCCGTGGCGCGAAATGAGGCCCTGCGCGCGGCGAAATACCTGGGCCGCGCGCTCTGGCGACGATGGAGTGGATACCACCGCCGAAGCCGCGTCGAGACAAAGATGCATTGTATCAAGTTGCTGGGCCAGCGGCTCATGGCACGGGACTTCGATCGACAGGTCGCCGAACTCCAGGTCCGCATCGCCGTCCTGAACGGCTACACCGCGCTCGGAATACCCGTCACGGAAGCTGTGGGATAAGTCCGTCCGGGGAAAGGGGAACCTCGGCCTTAAGCCGATTTGTGCATCAGAGCCCTTGACACTAATAATTAGCTATCTATGTTTTTCCCGGCGATGGTTCCCCGGAAGAGGAGCCGGATTTCATCGCTGCATCAAAATCAAACTGGAGGAAATTCATGTCACGGACAGCCAATTTGGTCGGCCCGCGTTCGCGGACCGGAATGGTGGTGCTTTGCCTCGCTCTGACCGCGGGCTTCGCCCCGCTCGCGTCGGCGCAGGAGCAGCCCGCCTTCAACGAACATGCGGGAACCCTGCCGGACGGGACGGCATGGCTGATCCGCGTGCCCGAGAACTGGAATGGTCGACTACTCAGGGATCTGGATTTCGCCAGCAACGTTTCGGTCGCGTCAGCGGTCCAGCGGTATGACGACCTGCTCGGTCGTGGCTATGCCTTCGCCGGGCTCGCCCGGCACCCGCTGCGCCTGTGGCAATACGATCCGCAGCGTGAAATCCTGAATCTACAAGCTGTTCAGGACATTTTCACGGACCTGGAGCGCGCTCCTGACATGGTGCTGCAATACGGCTGTTCTGGCGGAGGGCTCGACAGCCTCGCTTCGGCCGAGGATTACCCGGACAGGATCGACGGTGCCGCCGTGCTTGCCGCCCATACGCCGGTCTGGATCATGAGCAGTTTCCTGGATGGCTGGTTCGCCATGCAGACCCTGCTGGGCGAAAGCTATGAGGCCGCTGGGCACGGTCCGGCCAGCGATCTCGCCATCGTCGGCCTGCCCAATGCCGGAGCGGGTGGCGAGCGCAGCCTTGACGCGATCCGTGCGTCCTGGATGGCCGCCATCGAAACGGCGGGCGAAAGCCCGGAGGGCCGCGCGCGGCTGGCGCTTGCCTTCGCCATCGGACAGTGGTCGCCGTGGATGGTCGAGGGGACCGAACTACCCGACACCGCGGATGCCGGCGCCATGGCCGACATGATCGTGGCCTCGGCGCTGCGCATCGGCGGTAATGTTGGCGGGACCTCGCGGCTTCTGTTCGAAAACGCCGCATCGGGGCAGCAACTTTCCGGGAACGAGGGGGTCGACTATGCCGCCTTCTACCAGAATGCCGCACCCGCGATGGCGCGGACGGTTGAGGCGCTCTACGAACAGGCCGGTTTGGACCTTCAGGCCGACATTGCCAGGATCGACGCCGCCCCCCGCATCGCGGCCTCGGATTATGCGCGCGATTTCTGGGCCGCAGACGGGCGCACGACGACCGGCGATCTGCAGGTTCCGGCGATCCGCATCCACATGCTGGGCGACTGGGCCATTCCCTACACGCTGATGGAAGGCTACGGCGCGCTGGTGCAGGAGCAGGGTACCGGCGATCTGTATCGGCAGTCGCTGGTCCAGGGCACGGGCCATTGCGAGTTCACGGCTGCCGAAAGCACGGCCATCGTCGAGACCCTGGTCGAACGGATCGAAACGGGCGCCTGGCCCGAGACATCGCCCGAGGCGCTGAACGCCGCAGCCGAGGCGCTGGAAACCGGGAGCGCCCCCCGGTTCATCGAACACGGTGATTGGCGCGTGGCAGCCTATAACCGGCCCTGGGTTCCGGCAGAATGAGCCGATGGGGAACTGGCGCTGCGCCGGTTCCCCCACAGGTCCGGTGGCGCAAGTCATTGGTGGACCGTCGCCAACGCGCAGTGGGCATCTCTGGCGAGGGCAAGTGTTCCCATGTCTGGACGACCCCTGCTGCGCAAGCTGGGAATTGACGCGCCTATGCCGAAAGCAGTCATGTCTACGGCCTTTGTGGTGCGGTCTAGCCGCTGGCCCAGATGAAGTCCGCGGATCGGGTCCCAATCAAAATTGCGCGCTTTCTGCGCCTTGACCCCCTGGGGTGTCCCGATCCCCGGTTCGACCGGTTTGTCATCTCTTCTCAGCTTCACGCATTCCGTCAGCGGTTCCGCGCTCAGGAGACAGGGGCCGCGTAGATCTCGTTGCGGCGCAGGAGCGCCCAAGCGATCCGGGCAGTCTTGTTGGCGAGCGCGACCGCAACGACTTTCGGTCGCTTGCGTGCTTTAAGCCCAAGCATCCAAGCCTTGCCGGCATCGCCCTGCCTTGCAAAGCGAAGCACCGCAGTCGCGCCGGAAACGAGCAGTCGCCGGATATATCCATCACCCTGCTTGCTGATCCCGGTCTGTCGATCCTTGCCACTGCTTGAGTTCGCCCGTGGCGTCAGGCCTAGCCAGGCCGCGAACTGTCGTGCCGAGCGGAACAGGCTCGGATCCGGAACATTTGCAGCAATTGCGCTGGCGGTGATCGGTCCGATACCGGGAATGGTCGCCAGTCGCCGGCTCGTCTCGTGCGTCCGGTGCCACTCGAGGATCCGTTTCTCCAGGGCCTCAGCCTGATCGGCAATCGCCTCCGCTTGGCAGATCAACGCATGGATGGCAGCCGCAGCATGGTCAGGCAACCGTTCCTGGTTCTCTCGGAAGTGGGTGTCGCCTTGCCCTTAAATCCGAGACACGGCGCGTTTTCCGGCCTTTCTTGCCCTTAAATTTGAGATGAGGTGGCTGAACCGCCGACGCGTAGTCGCATCCGCTGAGCAATCTGGTCGACGGTTGCAAGCAGTCGGGGCTCCTTATCGTAGGCGCGAAGCAGGGCAACTCGTGCGTAGACGTCGATGTCCATGCTGCACAACGCAGCCTTTACCAGTGGACGTGATTGGGCGGAGGCAATGGCGGCAAGGCAGATGTCGCGTTGCCCTTAAATCTGAGACACGACGCGTTCGGGGATATTTTTTGCCCTTAATTATGAGATTCCACTGCCATCGCGCCTATGCTTTTCGCGCGCTGCCGGGCGATGTAATCGA
>NZ_JAHUZE010000010.1 GCF_019218265.1 Maritimibacter dapengensis | reverse complement strand
GCTAATAAAGGGTACAGTATGGCAATTAACGGTACAATATGAAAATTAAGGGTACATCGTGCCGCTGAAAACAAACGATAATTTTAAAGGCAATTCTGATTAATGAGGGTACAGTGACAGGAGCGCGCTATCTCGCGGCACAGCTCAACACCTTTGATGGCAACATCATCAACGCGCTTGCGGCCTATAACGCCGGCCCGGGTCGCGTGATCGAATACGGTGGTGTGCCGCCCTTCAAGGAAACCCGGCACTACGTCACGGTCATCCCGGAGCGCTACAACCTCTACCTGGCGCGGATCGGCGGGATCGAAGCGCTTGGTACGATCGACCCTGCCCTCCTGGCCAATGCCAATCTCTCGCTCACCGGCCATGGCGCCGCCTTCTATGGCAACAACGCGCCCGCCGCGATCCAGCAAGCCGCGCTGCGCATCCAGGACATCGTCACCCGCGTCGGCAGCACGTCGGATGTTCAGGAGAGCATGGCGCTCAACACCTATGCCCGCTCAGAGCTGGTCCGTCTGATAGCTGCGCGCATTCGACTGAAGGCAGCGCGCACACAGCCCCTCACCGCGGCCCAGCTCGCCCAAGCCGCCGCCCACATGGCCGAGGGCAATTACATGGAATTCACATTGGAGGATTTGGATTGATGTTTTGGTCACGTCGTTTCCCGCAGTTTCTGCGCAGTGCGTCACTTGTCAGCACCATCGCGATTGGCAGCTGTTTCTTCACCAGCACTCCGGGCCAGGCCCAGGGTGTGCCGGTCGTCGACACCCAGAACATCACCCAGAATATCCAGCAGCTTCGGCAGATGATCGAAGATGAAATCCTGCAGAACGAGCAGCTCACGCAACTTCGCGAACAGCTGGCCACACTCAGGGATCAACTCGCGGAGCTGCAACGCACCTATGAGGCGCTGACACGCCTCGCCGAGCTACCCGAGATTATCCGAACTCAGATGGAAGAGGAGCTGAACGGTCTCCTTGATCGGGAGTTCGGGGACATCATCGCAACCATCGAAGCAATCAAGACCGGCGACTTCTCCAGGCTCACAGGCTCCGGGGCCAGCAAGATCGAAACCCAGATGGACCGGGTGCTGGCCGATCTCGGCTTCGATGATGATACGCTCCGCGAGATGGCCACCAGCGGCAATGCAAGCGCCAACCGTATCGCGACGCAGGCGACCACCGGCGCCCTGGTCTCGGCCGCGGCCCAGAACAGCTACGACGATGCCGGGCAATCACTCGAGCGCGTTGATCGGCTCGTGGGCCTCATCGACGACATGGATGAGCTCAAGGAAAGCGTCGATCTCAACACCCGCGTCACGGCAGAGCTGGCCATCGCGCTTGTGGCCATGTGGCAGCTTGAAGCGGTGCAGACGGTGGGCGATGGCACCGGCGGTGTGATCGACGCCGCCACCATCGCCGAGGAGCAGCGCTTCATGGAGTTCACCCTCCCCACCCTACGTGCGGACTAATTCGAAACGTCAAAAGGATGACGAGTTTGGACGAAGAAACGGCCATCATCGAAGAAGAACTGGTCTACGGCGCCCTGCGCCGGGAACGGCTCTGGCAACGCCTCGGACTCCTGGGGCTGATCTTCGGCATCCTTGGCTGCCTCGGTGCTGCCGCGGTTGCGATCCTCGATGTGGATCCGCCACCCGTCGTCGTGCCCTACGATCCCAACACCGGCTTTGCTCTGCCCGAGGCCTCAGTTGGCGCCACCACCGTCACGGAAAACCAGGCCATCATCGAGGCGGAGGTCTTCCGCTATGTGACCGATCGTGAGGTCTATAACCAGCTCGACAATGATGTGCGCATCAGAAGCGTGCTGCGACGCTCGGACGGAGCCGCGCAGGCCTCTTTGCGCCAAATCTGGAACTCGGCGAACGCGCAATACCCGCCGACCGTCTATGGACCGAACGCAAGGCTTGAGGTCGAGATCCTCAGCATCAATCGGATCGGCAACAACCGGGCGAGCGTTCGGTTGCGCAAACGCCTGACCTCCATCAATGGCGTTCAGGCTGGGCTGTTCACGGCGACGATGCTCTTCGAGTTCCGCCCCGAGACCCGCCGCACCATCGATGAGGTCTGGACCAACCCCTTTGGATTTACCGTCATCGAGTATTCGATCCGCTCGGACAGATTGGAGAACTGAATTTGCGCCCCTTGAGTTTCATTCTAGTACTGGCGGTTCTTGTCCCCACTCTTGCCTTAGCCGAAGCTATTCCGCGCGGCGGCCCAAAGGACCGGCGCGTGCGGATCGCAACCTACCAGGAGGGACAGGTCTACCGGCTCAGCGTTTCGTTGACCCATGTCACCACCATCGAGTTTGGCGAGGGTGAAAGCATCCGGTCGATCATCGCTGGCGATACGGAAGGCTTCGAGATCGACGGCGTGCCGGGCGGGCGGGCCTTCGCCATCAAGCCGCTGGCCCGCGGTGTGCACACCAACGTCACGGTCTACACCAATCGCCGCAGCTACTATTTCAACGTGAATGAGGCCTCGAGCCCGACCTTCTACGTGGTCCAGTTCCGCTACCCTCAGGACAACCGCCGGGCGGCGGGTGCGATCGCACGTGCGGCGCCGAACTACAATTACGGCGCCAGTGCGCGTTCCGAGTTCACCCCGACGCGGATCTGGGATGACGGGACCTTCACCTATTTTGCCTTCCCGCGAAACGCACCGGTGCCCGGCATCTTCCGCTATGCGAACGGCCGTGAGCGCACGGTGAACACCGCCGTCGTGGAAGATGGCGCCATCCGAGTCTCCGGCGTGAGCCGCCAATGGGTGCTGCGGCTCGGCGAGGAAGTGGTTTGCATCGAAGCGACGACACCCTCGGGAGCGGGCTCATGAGCGACAATAACGCCGATCTTGAACAGCGCCTCGCCGCCTTGGAACAGGGCAACCCACGTCATGGGCCCGTTCAGAGGCGTCGATCGCCACTGCTCGCACTCCTCATTGTTGGATTGATCCTCGCCGGTGGTGCGCTGCTCTACCTCGTGTCAACGCCCGAGGAAGAGATCGCCCTGCCAACGGCGACGCCAGACGAGTTCCAATCCGAAGGGGATGGCTTTGGCGAGATCGAACCCTTTGTCCCACCCCCTGCCCCCGAACCGGAAATTGTCGTGGTTACGCCCGACCCGGTCGAACCCAATGCCGAGCTGCTTGCCCAGATCAAAGCCCTCCAGACCCAGATCGAGGAACTGAAGACCGCGCCGGAACCCGTGGTCGAGGAAGACACGGCTGCCGCAGATGCCATCGATGCGCTGACCGCGCAGATCGCGGCCTTGCAGGCGGCGTCAGAGGGAGCACAGGAACAATTCCGAGAGGAGCTTGCCGCCCGCGACCGGGCGATGCAGCAGTTGCGTACGGACCTGGAACTGGCTCGACTCGAGGCCAGCAAACCAACCCCTGCCCCGCTGGGCCCCTCTGAGGATGAGCTTCGTGCCCGGGAGGCGGAGCGTTTAGCCCGCGAAGAAGAAGCTCGGCGCATGGCGGAACTGCAGCGCCGCGCGGATGAGGAACGTGCCTTCCAGGAACGTCGGATTGCTTCGCCGGTTATTGCATTTGGAGGAACTGGCGGTGCCAATACCGGCGAGACGGCACTTTCCGAGCGCAGCTTTGGCGAAGTGACGGATTTCGTGCAGAATGGTGCACTGCCCAGCACCGTGACCCAGGCCGAGGTGATCGCCAACCCCTCGAACACCGTCATCCAGGGCACGATGATCCAGGCCGTGATGGAAACCGCCCTCGACAGCTCCCTGCCCGGCCAAACCCGTGCCATCATCTCCGAAGATGTCTTCAGCTTTGATGGCACGCGGCTGCTGATCCCGCGCGGCTCGCGTCTCATCGGCCGTTACCGGTCCGGCATCGAGATATCGCAGCGCCGCGTCACCATCGCCTGGGACCGAATTATCCTGCCTGACAATCAATCCATCCAGATCAGTGCTTTCGGGGGCGATGAATTGGGCCGGTCCGGCGTGACCGGATTTGTCGACACACGCTTTGCCCAACGCTTCGGCTCGGCCGCGCTCATCTCGATCATCTCCGCAGCCCCAAGCGCTGCCGCAGCCCAGGTCGAAAATGAAACCACAGCCGAAGTGCTCGAGGACGTTGGCGATGATCTGGCTGATGCCACCGATTCCGTGATCGGCGAATACCTCTCCATCGGCCCGGTCATCCATATCGATCAGGGTGCGCGCGTCACCGTCATGGTAGATCGTGATCTGGAGATCTTCTGACCCATGACGCTCTCCTATCTCCAGGCCTCGCTCGACAAGCTGCGGGATGCCGCCCGCGATGATGTGATCGAGATTTGCATCAATCCCGACGGCACCTGCTGGGGAGAATTCCAAGGCGACCATTTCATGCGAGTGTTGGACCAACGCCTTTCCGCCACAGAAGTCAAAGACCTCGGCAACCAGATCGCGTCCTCTGCCAGCACGACCATGAGCAAGGACAAACCCATCGTCTCGGTCTCGATCACCTATCGCGACCGGCCCATCCGCGCCCAGGTGGTGACGCCACCCGCCGTGCTTTCGGGCATGTCAATCTCGCTGCGCTTCTTCTCGAGCCTGCCGCTGGATCGGATTGAACTGAAGTTCCTCTACGGCGAGGAGCGCAAGCTCGAAGAGTTGCGACAGGAGAAGAACCGCGCTCTACGGGAAGTGGTGACCGCGGAAGACATCAACGATGCGCTGAAATTCTGCGTCGACAACAAGCTCAACATGATCGTCTCCGGTGGCACCTCAACCGGCAAGACCGTCGCCGCGCGCAAGATCCTGTCCCATGTTGGCGACGAGGAGCGGATCGTTACCATCGAGGAGGCCGCCGAACTTCTGCCCTCCCAACCAAATGCGGTCACCCTGATCGCCAATCGCGATGCGGAGTTCCAGACCGCCGATGTGCTTCTGACGGCAACCCTTCGCATGCGGCCCGACCGGATCATCCTCGGCGAGGTGCGCGGCAAGGAGGCCATGACCTTCCTCGAGGCCATCAACACCGGTCACGGCGGCTCGATGACCACGCTTCATGCCGAGACGCCGCAACTCGCCGTGCAGCGCCTGGCCATTGCCGCGCTCAAGACCGAGATCCCAATGACCTACCAGGACATGGTCCAATACATCGAAAGCTCGATCGACGTGATCATTCAGGCTGGTCGCGAAGATGGCGCACGCGGCATCACCGAATTCTATCTCCCCGGGACCAACACAAGCGGAGGCACCATCAATGAAGCAGTTTGAATACGACATCCTGTTCTTCGAAGTGAGGAAACAGAAGGACTTTGGCGAGATGCGCCGCATCCTGAACGAACGAGGTGCGGAAGGCTGGGAGGTCATCACGGCTGAGGCGGGTGACTACGGCTACACGACCTTCGTGAAACGCGAGATCACCGAGACGTCGAAATGAGGAAGGTCATCACCGTTGCATGTTTGCTGGGGCTTTGTTACGCGACACCCGGAACGGCCGAGCGCAACCTGATCCCTACGCTCGACAACCAACCCGATGTTTGCTCGGAACAGCCCCTCGAGCCGGAGTGGATGCAAAACATCGAAATGCGGGAGTCCTACAAGCGTCTCCTGGTTCAGCAAATCTACCGGGCAGAAAGCATGCAACGCATTGTTGATGCGCAGAGCTGCGAATGCGCCACACGCTATCCGCCCTGGGAGGCGGTCGAAGGCGTCTTCTTCGAGCGCTACGCGGCTTCAGAGTATTGGGATGTCGTCGAGGCAACATCGGAATACCGCAAGCGGGCAAACGAACTTCGGCGTGAGGCAATGCCGATTTGTGAAGCCGAAGGCAACTGGTAACCGTTCATGAGCGTCGTCACCTACTTCGTAGAAACAGCTGAAGGCTATCTTGACACGGCCGCAGAGACACAATTCGGCGCAGTGGCCGCGACAGTTGGCACATTGCTGGTTGTCGGAACGACGCTTGTGGTCATCCTGGTCTGCATCAATATGATCTATCAGTACCGCGCCATGGATGGGCGCACTGCCTTCTGGTTGGCCGTGAAACTCGCCTTGATAGGTGTGTTTGCTACGAATTGGGTTCAGTTCAATGGGCTCGCTTCAGCCATTCTGAGCGGTATCGACAGTATCGCGGGATCGCTGGTCGCCTCCGTCGGTGGCGGCGCTCCGGGGCCTTCAGGAACCTTCGCCGAAGAATTCGATGACCTCATCGCGGCACTTGGCGACTATCTCAATGCCGCAGGGTCCGAACTGAATTGGATGGCGGGAGCACTCTTGGACACGCTCGGGGTCCTGCTACTTTCAATCCTCGGCGGCTTGGCTGCATTTATCGTCGTCGCGTCACGGTTGATGGTCGCGCTCCTGATTGGGATCGCGCCCGTCATGATCTTCCTTACCCTCTTCGAGGTGACCAAGGACTATTTCGCACGCTGGCTATCGGCACTCATCTCCTTCGCAATGTACCCGATCATCGTGGCGGGTGTCTTCGCAACGATCACCGGGGTTTCAAGGGCCCTACTCGCAGAACTCGGCGATCCCGAGGGCGCTTCAAACATAGGGGCGCTCATCCCGTTCTTCATGATGGTGCTCATGGCCAAAGGCTTCATCATCGCGACACCTTTTATCGTCCGATCCGTCTCCGGCAACATCATGATGCCGGCGCTTTCAGCCGGATTTGGCGGGAGCTACGCCTTCGCCCGTGGGCTTGCCGGGAGCCAGCAGGTCTACAACCGATATGCCATTGGCGGCGCGACGGGTGCAGAGTATGCGGCGCTAAGGGCAAGACAATTCTTGGGAGTTCAATCGCTGCCGGCGCGTCCGAACTCTGCTGGAGGTCCGACTCCACCCCCTTCCAACACCTCCTCCGACACTGGTACCCAGATGCTGGCGCAACTCGCAAGGCTCGGACGGCTGGGGCGTCGATAGTCAATGTCTGGGCTCAGTCGGCGCGCCGACATTCGCTGCTCCGCACGTGAATTTGCACGATGCGAACTTTACCGCCGTTGCCCATCCGGGAGTTCGCTGACGCAGCATTCCCTTGCAGGTGCGGCACATCCATCGCCGCGTTGTAGCCAATTTCGCCAAAGCGGTTACTACAAGCCAATCTACGGTGCGAATTTCAAACCGCCCTTTCGCCATAACCGGGACCGATCATCGTAAAGTGGGACGGAGCCGCCATTTGTCTATAGGTTTGTGCCTGCGCAAAAACAGACCTCCCGCAACAAGCACTTTACGGCGGCACAGTGTGTTTGCCCGAAACGGACGCCAAACCCTGTTGTGAAATGCTTTTTACAAGCTGATTTTTGTTACAAACCGTGGTGACTGGAAAGACGCAGGACGTTCCCGATTTCCTAGCGCAAACCACGAACAGCAGCTATCTTCTCATCCGAGATCTGGCTAACTTCGTGACGAATTCAGCTCTATTAGCCGAACGTGACGATCCCTATTCGAAACTCGGCAGTTGGAGGGTTGTATTTCGCCGGTACGACGGCGTCCTTTTCGAGAAATGCATGGAACACTCCTTCAGCTCAACGATCCCGGTATCAATATCGGTAAAGCTGTTTCCCGAAAGATGAAGGCAAAATTTATTATTTCCTGGGCTCAATGCCCGAGAACACGATTTTCAACAATTGATCTGCAATCTCAGCTTCGCTCTTGTCGCCCTCAGGCGAATACCAGAATGCCATCTGATTGAAGGTCGAGAACAAAACATAGGCGACATATTTGGCTTCGCAGGGCGCGATCGAGCCTTCCTTCACACCAGCGTCGATCAATCCTTCTACCGCTTCCTGTCCCTTTTCCATGATCTTGCGCATCTTGGCCTTGTTCTCGGGGCCCAGATGCTTGTTGCCTTCGCGGATCAGGGCATAGCCGTAATCGCCGGTGCAAATCGTGGCGTAATTCTGGAAATAGGCACGCACCCTTTCAATCCCCGAAAGGGCGAGGTCGTTGACCCGCTCGAATATGTCCATGATCAGTTCAAGCGAGATTTCGACACACTGCAGCAGGATATCTTCCTTGTTCTTCACGTAATAATACAGCGCGGGTTTCGAGACATCGAGCAGGTCGGCCAGATCATTGATAGAGGTTTCGGAATAGCCCTTGGTGGTAAACTCATGTGCCGCAGTGTCGAGCAAAACCCGGCGTTTCAGCTTCTGCTGACGCTTGGAATCCTTGGTCTTGCGGCCCCAGCTGATCTCGTTCACGGCGTCCTCGCTTCGTGCTTGTTGGCGCAGGCATATATATGAATTACGCGGGATCGAAAAGCCGCCCCCGGGAATGGTGGTTTCCCGGGGGCGAGGTTTGTCAGGCGGCTGCGTCCTGCTTGATCATGTCGGCGGCTTTTTCACCGATCATGATACAGGTGGCGTTGGTGTTGCCGTTGATGATCTCGGGCATGATCGAGGCGTCCGCCACCCGCACATTGGCCAGCCCCCGAACCTTGAGCCGGGCATCGACCACGGCCATGTCATCGCGGCCCATCTTGCAGGTGCCGACCGGGTGGTAGGCGTGGTTGACCTCGGCGCGCAGGAAGTCGTCAATCTCGGCATCGGTGTCGAGGTAACGCTTGGGGTATAGCGGCTTGGCGATCTTATCCTTGAGCGGCGGGCCGTGAAGGATTTCCTGGGTCACCTTGAAGGCGTTGCGCATGTCCTTGAGGTCATCGACATGATCCAGAAGGTTCAGGTCGATATTGGGTTCGGACCCCGGATTGGCGTCCTTCAGCGTCAAACGCCCCCGGCTGCGCGGATGGCCGATATTGACGATCATGGTAAAGCCCCACTTGATCATCGACATGTAGTCATGGGCGTGGTTGCGATAGGGCAGCGGCACCATGTGAAGCTGGAAATCCGGGTTGTTCTTGCCCGGCTCAGACCGCAGGAAGCCACCCGCCGCCGTGGGCGGATTGGCGAGCCAGCCCTTGCGCTTGGTGAAATACTGGTAAAACGCGGCAAGGTTCTTGAGCGTGCCCAGCGGGCCCAGCGAAATACCGGTGCGTTTCTTCGACTTGAACACGAACATCACATCCGGATGATCATGCAGGTTTTCACCCACGCCGGGCAATTCGTGCTGCACCGTGATGCCGTGCTTTTCCAGCTCGTCGCGCGGCCCGATGCCCGAGAGCATCAGGATTTGCGGCGAGCCGAAGGCCCCGCCGCTGACGATGACCTCCTTGCCCACCTCGACCCGCTTGGTCTGGCCGTCCTGGTCGTATTCGACCGCCACCGCGCGGCCGTCTTCCATGACGATGCGGCGCACCGTGGCCTTGACCTGAATATCCAGGTTCTTGCGATCCATGATCGGATCGAGATAGCAGAACTTGACCGAGGCGCGTTCGCCGTTCTTGGTGGTGAACTGGTAGATGCCCAGCCCTTCGCGGTTGGCGCCGTTGAAATCGGCGGTCTTGGGGTAGTCCAGCTTTTCCCCCGAGGCGAGGAAGGCCGAATAGAAATCAAAGGACTCGTCGCCGTTGCTCACATGTAGCGGTCCGCTATCGCCGTGATAATCATCCGCGCCGCGTTCATTGTTCTCGGCCTTGCGGAAATAGGGCAGCACCTCGTCGTAGCTCCAACCTTCGTTGCCCAGTTCGGACCAGCGGTCATAGTCGCCGGACTCGCCCCGGATATAGACCATGCCGTTCATGCCCGACGAGCCGCCCAGCATCTTGCCGCGCGGGTGATAGAGCGAGCGATTGTTCAGCTTCTTCTGCGGCGCGGTGCGGAAGCGCCAGTTCAACTTGTTGATCTTGTAGTCCTGGATCAGCCCGGCGAACATGCCGGGGATCGAGACGAATTTGGAGTTCCCCGGACCGCCCGCTTCCAAAAGCGTGACGGTGGTGTTGGGGTCTTCGGATAGACGGGCGGCGACAACCCCTCCCGAGGATCCTCCGCCGATGACGACATAATCTGCCATTGTTACTCTCCCTGTTATCTATGTGTCTGTGTCAGACGATTTTCTTCATCACCGCCAAGAGCGTGTCAGTCAGCTTGCCGTAAGGCGGGTTGAGCAGGTCGGCCGAATTCAGCCGCGCCTGCCGGAAGACCGGCTTGTGGGCGCTGAAACTGTCAAACCCGGCCTTGCCGGTGTGGGTGCCCATGCCGCTGGCCCCGATGCCGCCAAAGGGCAGCTTTTCCTGGAACACGTGGAACAGGGTTTCGTTGACGCACATCCCCCCGGCCCAGGTGTTTTGCAGCATGTATTTTTCCTTGGCGCGGTCATGGCCGAACCAATAGAGCGCCAGCGGGCGGTCATGGCTGTTGATGTAATTCGTGACCTCGTCCAGCCTGTCATAGGTCTTGATCGACAGGACCGGGCCAAACACCTCTTCCTGCATGACCGTCATGTCCTCGGTCGGGTTGATCACCATGTTGAGCGGCAGGACACGGTTGTTGGTGCTGCCTTCGCCGCCATCCGGGTTGACCGTGACCACCTTTGCCCCCTTGTCACGCGCGTCTGTCACCAGATTGCGCAGGCGGTCGTAATGGCGGTCCGAGACAATGGTGGTGTAGTCCTCGTTGCCTTCGAGCTTGGGGAAGAACTTGGTAAAGCCCTTCTTCATGTCCTCGACAAACCCGTCGAGCTTCTCGGTCGGGACAAAGATGTAATCCACCCCGATACAGGTCTGGCCACAGTTCAGCACCTTGCCACGCAGGATCGAGTTGACCGCCTTGGACGGATCATAGCTGTGGTCGATGATCGCCGGGCATTTGCCGCCCAGTTCCAGCGTGATCGGCGTCAGGTTCGGCGCCGCCGCCTGGGCAATCTTGCGGCCCACGGCGGTGGAGCCGGTAAAGATCAAATGATCGAACGGCAGTTCGGCGAAGGCGTTGCCCAGGTCCGGCCCGCCGGTGACGATGGCCAACAGGTCCTCGTCGAAATTGTCCGACACGAGGTTGCCCAGAAGCTCGGTCGTGTGCACCGTCACCTCGCTGGGCTTGATCATCATCCGGTTGCCCGCGGCCAGCGCGTGCACGGCAGGCAAAAGCGCGATGGCATAAGGATAGTTCCACGGGGCGATATTGCCGATCACGCCCAGGGGTTGTGGCATGATCTTGCTTGTGGCGGGCAGCGAATGCAGGGTGGTGCCCACCCGGCGCGTGCGCATCCAGCGGCGCAGGTGCCGGCGGGCGTGTTTGGCCCCCGAGATGACGAGCATGAGATCGGCCAGTGTGGTTTCGCGCACCGAACGGTTGCCGAAATCCTTGTCGATGGCCTCGCAGATGTCGTGCTTATGTTTTTCCGTCAGGGTCAGCAGCTTTTCGATATTGCCGCGCCGTTCCTGATAGGACGGGTAAGGGTTGGCGTTCGACGCCGCCTTCTGGCGGGCAAAAAGCGCCTTGAGATCGTCGATGGACGTATCCGGGACGATGGGTGTCGCATGCGAATTCATTGTGTTTCCTTTCTGTCCGAAAGGCCGACCGGCAGGGGCATCTGGGCAAGCCTGGAGAACCGGCTAGCGGGTTGGGCCGTGGGTCGCGCGCGCGTTGGCGCTGCAAATCGAACTGTTACAGGCTTGATGCCGGGGGCCTCACACCGATTGGCAGAGGCCCCCGAAAGGGAGTGGGATCAGTAGTCGAGCCCGCGCGCCACAACTTCCCAGGCGCTGTTGTTGACCTTGGCCATGATAAAGGTATCCGAGCCCTGGTGGTCATCGGCCGAGAAGCTGACCGGTTGACCGCCGATCGGGTCTACATAGCCTTCTATCGCCTCGGTGGCCGCAAGGAAGTTTTCGGTGGTCAGGTCTTTGCCTGCCTCTTGCAGCGCCTTAATTGTCAGATCGGCAAAGATGTAGCCAAGCTGCGCCTGCGGTTCCATTGCCTTGCCGTGAGTGGCTTCATAGGCTTTGAGAATCCGCTTGGCTTCACCTTCGGCATTAGCGGCGGACTCATAGACGAAGGGCGCGACAAGGTACAGGTTCTGCATAGCGCCACCGGCAGCCCCAGCCACGGCATCCATGTAGGGCACCATTCCGGTCACGAAGATGGGCTCGAAGCCCAGTTTCTTGGCGGTGGCCACGGTGATGATCGTGTCCCGCACCGAGGTGGACAGGAAGACGATGTCACAGCCTGCGTTCTTCAGTGTGGTCACCGACGAGGTCAGGTCGGTCTCGGTGGCGGAATGTTCCGTTTTGGCGACGATCTTCATCCCATATTCGGCCAGTTGATCCTCGACCCCGTGGGTCATCTCCTCGCCCGCTTCATTGGCGATTTGCGCAACGCAAGGCGTGGAATAACCGCCATTTTCGTAGAAATAGGCGGCCGCAGCCCTGAACTGCTCATAATAGCTGCGGAAAAAGCTATAGACCATTGGGTTCACCGGATCGGTCATGACCTTTGAGGCGGTCAATGGGTACATGTTTGGCACCCCGGCGTTGAACTGAGTTGGCATCACGGCAAGGTTTTGCGGAGTGCCAAGGGCACCGATGATTGCAAAAACCTTGTCCCGGCGGATCAGCTTGTTTGCTGCCTGCACCGCGCGCGGCACTTGGTATTGCATGTCCTCGATGACAATCTCGATCTTGCGGCCATGCACACCGCCCGCTGCGTTGGCTTCATCGATACGCATGCGCATACCATTGGCACTGGGCACGCCCCAAACGGCCAGTGGCCCGGAAAGGTCGGTATACGATCCCAGTTTGATACTGTCGGCGCTCACCCCTTGGGTTTCCGCCAGTGCCGGTGTGCCCAGAAGGGCAGCGGCACTCAATGCTGCGATAAGTTGTTTCATGTTCTCCTCCGTTGGTTGATTCAGTACATGCTCGCGATCAGATCGCCGTACTTCTCCTCCACGACCTTTCTCTTGAGCTTCATGGTTGGTGTCAGTTCCTCGTCATCTGCTGTCAGAAGGATGTCTATCAGGCGAAATTTCTTAACCTGTTCGACGGACGCAAAGCCTTTGTTGACGGATGCGATTTCCTTATCGATCAGTTCTTCGATAGCCGGGTTGCGGCATAGCGATTTGTAATCGCTAAAGGGGATGCGCTGTTCCTGGGCGTATTTCTCGACATTTTCCTGGTCGATCATGATCAGCGCTGTCAGGAACTTGCGCTTGTCTCCTATGACAACAGCGTCGGAGATATACGGCGAGAATTTTAGCTCGTTTTCCATCAATGACGGCGTGATGTTCTTACCGCCCGCTGTGATGATGATGTCCTTTTTCCGGTCAAGAATGAACAGATCGCCATTCTGATCCAGCTTGCCGATGTCACCGGTATAGACCCAGCCATCAAGAACGGTTTCATCGGTTTTTTCAGGCGCGTTGTGATAGCCCGAGAAGTTGCTGCGCGCGCGGACAAGTATTTCACCATCCTCAGCGATTTTTAACTCCACGCCGCGGAAGGCTCGCCCAACCGATCCGATGGGGGATTGTCCTGGCACCGTAGCGGTGATGATCCCGGTCTCGGTCTGGCCGTAAGCTTCTTGCACGCTGACCCCAAGCGTCTGGAACCAATTCAATAGGTTGGGTGAGATCGGCGCCGCGCCGGACAGGATGGTGTGGGTCCGGTTGATACCCAGTTCAATGCGGATATTGCGCAGCACGGCATAGTCTGTGAGTTTTGCCGCCATTCGCGTGAGGAAAGAGCCACCGCCAGCCTGCACCTTTTCATTCAAGCGCAGTGCCAAGTTATAGGCCTTTCGACCCAAAGGCGTGCCTTCCTGCATGATGAAATTGATGCGGGAATAAAACTTCTCCCATACGCGTGGCACGGCGAAGATGGCCGTGGGAGCAACCTCTTGAATATCCTTTGCAAAAGTCTCGCCGCTTTCGGCAAAGTTAATGACCGAACCATAGCGGATCGGGATCGCCACCGAGATAATCCGCTCCGCCGCATGGCATAACGGTAGAAAGGTCAGGAACTCGTCCCCCGGACCAAAGGGCAGGTCCGGCGAATTGTCGGCCTGTGACAAGATATATCGGTTCGACACCTGTGCCCCCTTGGGGTTGCCGGTGGTGCCCGAGGTATAGATCAGGATCGCGAGATCTTCGGGCAGACCCGCGTCGATGCGCTTGTCCCATTCGACCTCCAACCTGGCACGGTCCTCATCGCCCAGCGCCAGAAATGCCTCCCATGACATGACCTTGGGGTGCGAAAAACGGCGTAACCCTTCCATGTCGTAGACCACCACATGTTTCAGGTAGGGCAGCTTTGTTTCTTGTTCGAGGAACTTATCAAGCTGCTCCTCATCCTCGACAAACAGAACCTTGGCCTGGCTATCGTTGAGTTGAAACGCCATCTGGCGTGACTGCAATGTCGGGTAAAGTCCGTGACAGACGCACCGAATACCCTGAGTTCCCAGGTCGGTGAACACCCATTCCTTGTTGTCTTCACTGATGATCGCGGCGACATCGCCGGTTTTCATCCCCAGGGACAAGAGCGCCACTCCAACCTGCCGGGCGCGGTCGTAATAATCTGCCCAGCTATAGGCTCGCCAGATACCAAGCTCTTTTTCGCGCATGGCAATGGTATTGCCTCGCGCGAGGCAATTCTGGCGAAACAGCTTGGCGAAGGTGTCGCAGCCGTCGATTAAAACGGTGGGCGGGTTCCAGTTCACAGTTTCTAGCGCCATGTCTTTTTCCCTTTCCAGCGACGTTCTTCGCGCACGCCTTCGTCCTTCACGCCGAGGTAGAACTCTTGGATGTTTTCGCTGGCCAATAGGCGATCGCGGTCGCCTTCCATGACGATGCGCCCGGTCTCCATCACGTAGCCGAAGTCGCAGGTTTCCAGCGCCACGGCGGCGTTCTGTTCTACCAAAAGCATAGTCACGCCTTCCTCGCGATTGATGTGTTTGATGATGTCGAAAATCTCGCCGATCAGACGCGGGGAGAGGCCGAGGGAAGGTTCGTCCAGCAGCATAAGGCGTGGCTTCTGCATGAAGGCGCGGCCAAGCGCCAGCATCTGCTGCTGGCCGCCGGACAGATAGGCCGCCTGTTTGTCGATAAAGCTGCGCAGGTCCGGGAACCAACCCAGCACCTTTTCGAAATCCTGTTGCACCGCTCCCCTATCCCGGCGGCAATATGCCCCCAGCATCAGGTTGTCGCGCACAGACAAGAGCGAGAACACCTCGCGCCCCTCGGGTACATGGGCCACGCCCATTCGGGCGACCACGTCAGGGTCTTGCGAGGAAATCTCGTTCCCATCGAGCTTGATCGATCCTTTGAAGGGGTCCAAGGCGCCCGAGATGGTTTTCAGGATCGTGGTCTTGCCCGCGCCGTTTGAGCCCATGATCGACACGATTTTGCCCTCAAGCACGGACAGGCTTACCCCGCGGATCGCCATGACCCTGCCATAGAATGTTTCAACGTTTTCCAGTTTTAATAGATCAGTCATGGCCGGTCCCCAGATAGGCGTGTTGAACATCCTGATTGTCCTGAACCTCGGCGGCCGTGCCTTCCGCCAGAAACCGCCCCTCGGCGATAGCAAGCACCTTATCGGACACTTTGTTCACCAACTTCATGTCGTGCTCGATCATCACCACGGTAATGCCGAGGTCTGCTTTGATATCCTCGATCCAGAAGGCGATGTCGGCGGTTTCCTCGGTGGTCAGACCACTGGACGGTTCATCCAGCAACAACAGCTCGGGTCCGGCGACCAAAGCGCGAGCAATCTCGATCTTTTTGCGGATTCCATACGGCAGATCAGACACGCGAGCGTGGCGATGTGCCTGAAGATCAAGGAACTCAATCACTTCCTCGGCCTTGCGGCGATGCGCCAGTTCCTGCTCCAACTGCCCACCGGCAAAAAAGAGCTCGCGCAGAGGTTTGAAACCATCCCGGCTGTGGCGACCAATCAGCAGGTTTTCGAGCATTGTTGCATGTTCGAACAGCTCGATATTTTGGAAGGTCCGAGCAATGCCGCGGCGCACGATCTGGTGCGGCTTGGCCGAGAGCAGGCTTTCACCACCCAGCCGAACATCGCCCGCTACCGGGTCGTAGATCCGGCAGATCAAGTTGAACACCGTGCTCTTGCCCGCACCATTCGGACCAATGATGGTATAGACCGTATCCGGCTCGACCGAAAAGGACAGGTTGTCCACCGCCTTCAAACCGCCAAAGGTTAGGGTAAGGTTTTCAACTTCCAGCCAGCTCATCTCAGACGCTCCGTTTTGAGGAAGGTTTTCTGACGCTGGAAGCTGCGTCGCTTGTACATCGGGAAGATGTTGAAATAGTGGTGGATCTTGAGCCAACGACCATAAAGCCCGTCTGGTTCGAACAGCATGAACACCACCAGGATTAGGCCAAAGGCAAGGCTATCAAGCCCGCTGGACGCAGCTACGCCCGCGGGCAGCAGCACCTTTATCCAGCTCAGAACCGTTGGGAGCAGCATGATGAAGAACGCGCCAAAGACGGCTCCATGAATGGTGCCAAGGCCACCCACGACGATCATCAGCAAGAGCCGGATCGATTCCCCCATTCCGAAACTCTCCGGGCTGAGAAAGAAAAAGGCATGGGCCAAAAGCGTGCCCGCCAGACCGGCCAGTGCGGCAGAAAGGAAGAAGGCATAGGCCTTGAAGAAGGCAATATCGACACCAAGACCCCGAGCCGAAACTTCGCTATCGCGGATCGCAATCATCGCCCGACCGCTACGCGAGCGGGTGAGGTTTCGCACCAACAAGAGCACACCTACGAACACTCCGAGATTGACGAAATACTTCTGCCAGCTCTCGAACAGCTCGACGCCAAAGATGGTGATTTCTGGAACGGGCATACCGCCGTGACCACCGGTGAAATCCCCTCCTGACCCGATCAGGCGCTCGATGATGAGCGCAAAGGCCAGGGTCGCAATGGCAAGATAAAGTCCATGCATCTTGGAGCAGATCCGACCCAGCGCTAGCCCTGCAATGCCGGAGATCAGCGCGGCCAAGGGCACTGACAAGAGCCATGGCACACCGTAACGTGTCATCATGATTGTATGGGCATAGGCCCCGATAGCGACAAAGGCCGCGTGGCCGAAACTGACTTGTCCCGAGAAGCCGGTAAGGATCATCAGGCCCAGACCAGCAATGGCGTAAATGTAAACGAAACTGAGTTCGTCCAGATAGTAGCCATCGACCAAGAGCGGCATCAGCAGCGCCACCGCAAGGAAACCCAGGTACCAAGCAGCCTGTGCACCGTCGCGAAAAAGTCGGATGTCCTGTTCATAGGATTTTCGGAAGGTAATACGCATCGGATCAGACCTTTTTTTGGTGCATCTGGGAAAGCAACCCTTGCGGACGAACCAGCAGCACTGCGAACATGATCACATAGGCCCCAACGCCCTTGAGCGTCGGGAAGGCGGTGTCGAAGAATGGCTCGGCAAAACCAATAAGCAAGCAGCCAAGCACTGCGCCTGGGATCGACCCGAACCCACCGACGATGGCCCCTGCAAAGGCCTTGAATCCGATGAATCCTATCTGCGTGGACACCAGCGCAATCGGACCGAGAAGAAGCCCGGCCAGCGCGCCGAACATTGCGGCTAGAGCCCATATTGAAGAGGTCAGCCGCTTGACCGGCATACCCATATAAAAGGCAGCCAGTTGGTTGAGCGACAATGCCTGCATCGCAATGCCGACCCGCGAGAAGCGGAAAAAGAGGAAGAGAGCCAGTGACAAGAGCGCTGCAGCCAGGATGGCAATCACGTGATCCCAGCCGATGATCACACCCGTAAGGTCAATTGTACCGGGCATCATCGAGGGCAGTGAGAAACTGTCGAACCCCCAAAACATCCCCGCCAGCGCGCGCAGCACGATGCCGGTGGCCAGCGTCAGGATAAAGACGACAAAGACCGGCTGTCCGGTCATCCGTCGGATCACCAGCGCGTCATAAGTATATCCGATGCCCCCTAGCACGGCGATGGCCAGAAGAAAGCCAAGCCAGAATGGCATTCCCCAGAGCACGATAAACTGGAACCCGAAAAAGGCCCCGAGCATCATGAACTCGCTTTGGGCAAAGTTGATTTGTTCTGTGGCCTTGTAGATCAGCACAAGGCCGATCGCGATAAGGCTGTAAAGACTGCCCTGCGCCAAGCCAATAATGGCAAGCTGCATGACATCCGCGAAGTTGAGGCCGGTCATGAGGCAACACTCCAATAGGACAATATTTCGGTAACGGTCATCTCTCGCGCGCCGGCGGCAGTCGGGGGCGCAGCTGGGGTTCTGGAAAACCTCGGAGCAGGAGCGGGCTGGATAACGCCGTCAACATCGACGAATGTGCAGCGCGCCTTGTTTTGTGGGTGATCAGGTGCTTCAGACATCGAGAGAACCGGGGCAAAACAGGCATCGGTTCCTTCCAATATGGCGCACCATTCATCGCGGGTCTTGCTGGCGAAGACTTCAGTCAAGCGTTCCTTTTTCAAAGTCTGCGTTGTAGAGGTATACTGATCTTTGAACACCGGATCATTTGTGAGGCCCATGCGCTCAAGGAATTCGGCATAGAATTGCGGTTCGAGGCAGCCCAGCGCGACATACTGTCGGTCCAAGGTTTCATAGCAGCCGTACCAGGCCATACCTCCATTCAGGAAGTTCGAGCCCCGTTCATTGTCGTTCCAGAAACCGGCGGACAAGAACCCATACTGCATCGCCATCATCAGCGCCGATCCGTCGGTCATCGCGGTGTCGACGACCTGTCCTTGCCCGGTCGCACGTGCATGTGTCAGGGCGGCCAAGACTCCAACGCTCAGCATCATTGCCCCACCGGCCAAATCGCCGACGACGTTCAGCGGTACCGTTGGGGGTGCGTCTGCATCGCCCACCGACCAGATAGCCCCCGACAGGGCGGCATAATTCAAATCATGTCCTGCTGCCTGCGCCAGCGGGCCGGTCTGTCCCCAGCCAGTCATCCGACCGTAGACCAGTGCGGGACTGCGCCCGAGCACCTCGTCCGGGCCAAATCCTAGCTTTTCCATAACGCCGGGACGAAAGCCCTCGATCAGAATTTCGGCCCGCTCCAACAATTGCCAAAGGGCCGCCTGCCCATCATCTGTCTGCAAATCCAGCACCACCGATCGGCGCGAGCGGTCGTAGATGTTAAACTTTTCCTTGATCGGGAACGGATACTTCTGCCCTGGGCGTGCAACTCGCACCACCTCGGCTCCGAGATCGGCAAGATGCATGGCAGAAAATGGAGCGGGTCCAAGCCCGGCCATCTCGACCACACGCACACCTTTTAGTGGACCACTGCGAAGTTGCATACGCCTACCTCACCGCGCTTTCAGGCGGGTAGCCGCGTCCACGCGCAGGGTCTCGCCGTTGATATAGGCATTTTCGATCAGGAAGGCGCAGGCATGAGCGAATTCCTCCATTCGCCCGACCCGTTTGGGCGCTTCGCAACTCTCTATCAGGCTGTCGATTACCTTTTGGTCAAAGGACATGACCATAGGCGTGCCGAACAGTCCCGGCGCGATGGCATTGACGCGTACGCCGTAACGGCCAAGCTCGCGCGCGGCAGGCAAGTTCAGCCCGATGACACCGTTCTTGGAACTTGCATAGGCCGCCTGCCCGATCTGCCCCTCATAGGCAGCTCCGGAAGCAACGTTGATCAAAACGCCGCGTTCCTCTCCGTTCTCGAGATCGTTCTTGGCCATCTGCGCGGCGCATTTCGACAGCATATTGAAGGTGCCGACAAGATTGATATCAATGGTCCGGCGGTAAGCATCAAGCGAGGTGGCATTGCCATCGCGTTCGATGATCTTGCTTGGCGCAGCGACGCCCGCACAGTTGATGCAGACGTGCACCGTGCCGAATTTCGCAACCACTTGTGCGATTACTGCCGCCGCCTCTTCGTCGCTGGTCACGTCCAGCTTGGCAAACATGGCCCGCTCACCCAGTTCCGCAACGAGCGCAATGCCCTCCTCGGCATTCAAGTCGCAGGCCACGACATTGGCCCCGCGCCCATGCATGTAACGCATAGTCTCGGCTCCGAGGCCCGAGGCGCCGCCAGTGATTATGATAGTCTTTCCCTCAATCTGCACGATGTGATCCTTTAGAATGCCGAGATGCCGGTCAGCGACCGCGCAATAATGAGTTTCTGGATTTCCGTGGTCCCATCCGGGATCGGCCCGATCAGCGATTCTCGAGCCAGGCGTTCGATGATGAAGTCCTTGGTCACGCCGTTGCCGCCATGGATTTGCAAGGCATCACGCGCGGCGGTTATAGCGATTTCGGTGCCATACCACTTGGCCATGGCGCATTCGGCGTCACAGCGCTCGCCCGCGTCGATCATCGCCCCTGCCCGCAGGGTCAACAGGCGGGCAGCGTCTATCTTGGTGGCATTGGTGGCGATCTTGTCGGCAATCAGCTGGTGCCCAGCGATCAGCTTGCCGTGCTGGCTGCGTTCCCGAGAATACTTAATGGCCTCATCATTGGCGCGGCGGCCCACGGCATAGCCCCAAACAGCCATGTGACAACGGGCACGCTCAAAGACCACAAGCGTCTGGCGCAAGGCCTGACCGGCGTCACCAATGATGTTACCGACCGGCACCCGCACATCGTTGAGGAAGACCTGCGCCGTGGATTGACCATTGAGCGCGATTTTCTTGATATCGCGAGTCTCGAACCCATGCTCCTCGCGGTCAATCAGGATATGACTGAGCCCTTCCTCAGTGCGGCAGGTGCAAATGAAGATGTCGGCAAAGCGCCCGCTGGAAATCCAAGTCTTCTCTCCCGAGATCACGTAATAATCGCCATCGCGAACCGCCTTGGTTTTCACTGCGGCCACGTCCGAGCCCACGTCCGGTTCCGAAATGCCGACACTGGCAAATTTCTTGCCTGACAGCAGGTCCGGCACATAGCGTTCGCACAATTCCGGCGGCGCAAGGCGGATCAACAGATCGGCAGCCACAACGTTGATCAACAGCGGCACGGCCAGATCAAGCGAGGAATAGACCACCTCTTCGAACAGCATCAGGTGCGTCACCCAATCCATGCCGTAACCGCCATGTTCTTCTGGATGTGGTGCGGTCAGCACCCCGAACTCGGAAAGCTGCCCGGCCCATTCCCGGAATTTCTCATCCGGGATAACCTGATCGTCGTACTTACGAATTTCCGGCTCAAGCTTCTCGTCAAGAAACCGGCGCAACCCGTCCACGGCCGCCTGTTGTTCTTCTGTTTTGCGGTACATAATCTTGCCCTCCCTTAGCGTGCCAGCACGGTGATTGCCGCCACGGCCTCTTCCAACCCGACAAGCCCGCCGCCATTCTCGGCCACGGCCACTTGGGCGCCTTCGACCTGTCGCGCGCCGCATTCGCCGCGCAACTGGCTGACCAACTCGTAAATTTGCCCTAACCCTGTCGCCCCGATCGGATGGCCCTTGCTTTCAAGTCCGCCCGAAGGGTTAACGGGCACGCGGCCCCCAATGCAGGTTTCGCCTCGCTCCGAGGCCGGGCCGCCTTCGCCCAACTCCACCAGGCCAAGGTTCTCAATCTGGATAATTTCGCCCATGGCGGTAGCATCATGCACCTCAGCCACCGACACATCCGAAGGCGAAATACCTGCAATCTCATAGGCATCGCGGGCCGCGCGGGCGGTGATATGATTAGTAAAATCTTCAGCCATCCGGTCGCTCCCGGTACGGATGATCGAAGCTTTCACCTCGATCGCTCGATGGCGAGAGAGACCAAGACGTTTAAGCCCCTCTTCGCTCACCAGAACAGCAGCTGCGCCACCATCCGAGATTGGAGCGCACATGGGCAGAGTCAGAGGATAGGTGATCGGCGGAGCGGCCAGCACCTGTTCAACTGTATAAGGGTCGCGGTATTGCGCTTTTTCGTTATGAACCGAATGGCCGTGGTTCTTAGCCGCCACAGCGGCAATCTGCGTCTGCGTCGTACCAAAATGCTTCATATGCAACCGGCAGAATGCCGCATAGACATCCATGAAGACGCTGTAAGGTTTAGGCGATGTACTGCCTTCAGGCACCTCAACGCCTTCACCCAGCGCTAGAAGCTGCGCCTTGGTTGCCTCGACTGCGGAAATGTCCCACGCCCCATCAAAGACGCTGAACATCCGCTCACGGTCAGTCGAAAACATCTTCTCGGCCCCAACGGCCAAGACAATGTCGCTGTCACCGGCGCGCAGGGCCTGGTTGGCCAATGAAAACGCCGTCGCTGCACTGGCACATGCATTCTCGACGTTGACCACCGGGATGCCTCCGATGCCCATGGCGCGCAGGGCAACCTGACCGGGAACCATCAACTGACCTTCCATGTGGTTCTGGGTGGCGTTCGAAAAATAAGCACCCTGCAGGTCAGACTTTTGAACACCTGCATCGTTCAGCGCGGCATCAACCGCCTCTTGTGTCAGGGATTTCACAGTGCTGTCGGCCTGCTTGCCCATCCGGGTCATGCCCACGCCGATGACATATGTCTTGGTCATAAATTTCTTTCCCTTATTGACCGGTGAAGACCGGTTTACGTTTTTCAGCGAAGGCCTCGAGGCCCTCCTTGATATCGTCCGACCGAAAATGATTGCGCAGCGTTTCCAATTCGAGCTGCAGCGCACCAGATTGCGACATTTCCATCGACTGATTGGCGACCGACTTCATCCGCCGCAGTACCAGCGGACTTTTGGCAGCGAGCTTCTCTGCAAACTCCTGCACGCGATCGTCCAGCGTATCGTCAGCGACAACTTCCTGCACAAGACCCATCTCCATCAGGCGGCGGGCCGGCAGCGCATCGCCAGAAAAGAGCAGATACTTGGCGTTGTTCAGCCCGATGCGCTCGGGCAGAACCGCAGCGCCACCAGCACCAGGAAAAACTCCGAAATTCGAATGCGCGTCGCCGATCCTGGCACTTTCACCGGCAATCAGCACATCGCAGCACATCGCCAGCTCCAACCCGCCAGCCATCGTGATCCCGTTCAGCCCACCAACCACGGGCACCGGCAGATTACGCAGGCGCTTGAACAATTGCGCAATCGCATCAAGAAAATCGCGTTTTCCGCGCACCCCGAGGGTATCGAGTACTTCTTTCAGATCCGCACCGGCACAAAATGCCGAACCCGTTCCAGTAATGACCAGGGATCGCACCCCGTCATTACCCTCGACCCAGCTTAGCGCATCAGCGAGCTCATCAATCACATCGAACGACAACGCATTCATCTGCTCAGCATGCGACAGCCGGATCGTGGCAACACCATTGATCTCATTCACTGCGATTGTTTCGTACGCCACGTCTGTCCTCCCCGTCTTGATTATTTATTAATTACCAGTCGGTAATATAAATCAATAGAAAAATTTCCCTCAAAAAACCAATGAGTTACGATGATTCCACCACAAGACGATGGTGTTTTACGGACTCCAATGATCTTCGGAGTCCTGACGATTTCCGATTCGAAAGACCGATTTTTTAGTGATGGTGCCGCGGGCGAACCGCGAACTATTGGCGCATAGCCTTGGCACTGGTCATATCCCCGACCCGCTGAATCCGTCCTGAACCAACTTTGCATGTTGGCACACGTGCGACACATTTCACGTGGCCTGCGTTTTCAGCGATGAAGACATCACTGACTTCGGCGGAACTGCACTCTTCAGAGCCCCATTGTCGCCATTGCAGAAGCCTGCAACACCGACTTTGACCGTTGCAGAAGGAAGCCATGCCGACGTTGAAGACGATCTAGAGAAGATCGACGAAAGCAGTCGCTGACACTCGGTCTCCACACAGTTCAGACAGGCCAATCTGGTCGCTACGTGGCGCTCGAAACACTTGGCCTCAACGAAGCAGCCAAAGCGAAATTCCCGGAATGAACGTAACCATCATCAACACCGTCACGATCAGGGCCATGAACGGCAAGACCGAAAGGCAGATTTCCGAGAACTTCTCGCGGAAGGCCGTTGTCGCAACGAAGAGGTTCAACCCGATGGGCGGGGTCAGGAACCCGATTTCCAGGTTGATGACCATCATCACCCCGAAATGGATCGGGTCGATGCCATAGCTCATCGCCGGAACCAGAAGCAGGGGCGCCAGGATCAGGATGGCCGAGATCACGTCGATGAAACACCCGATCACAAGCAACAGAAGGTTCACCGCAATCAGGAAGGCGATTTTGCTTTCGGTGATCGAAGTGATCCACATAGCCAGCTCGTGTGGCACGCGTTCGATGGTCAGCACCGACTTCAGGCTGAGCGCCACTGCTATGATCGGAAAGAGCATGCCCAGCATCACGGCCGTATCCAGCGTGGTCTTGCGAAAATCCGCGAAGCTGAGTTCGCGGTGAATGAAGGCTTCGACCAGGAGCCCATAAGCCAGCGCCACAGCCGCCGCCTCGGTCGGAGAGAAGTATCCGCTATAGATCCCCCCCAGAAGGATCACCGGCAAAAGCATCGACCAGATGCCCTCTTTCAAGGCAATCACAAAGGCCGGCAGATCAAAGGATTTCGACGGCAGATGCCGATTGACCCAGAACGAGTACCCAGCCAGCACCGCCGTCAGCAGGATACCCGGTCCGATGCCCGCAATGAACAGGTCGGCAACGCTTTTTTCCGTGACAAGCCCATAGACAATCAGCGGGATTGAAGGCGGGATCACGATCCCAAGGGTTCCCCCCGAGGTGATCGCTCCAAGGGAGAACCGTTTCGAATAACCCGCCTCGCGCAGGGCCGGATAGAGGATTGCGCCAACAGCCAGCAGAGTGACGGGCGACGACCCGCTGATTGCGGCGAACAGAGCGCAGGAAAGCACCGTCGCCACCCCCATGCCCCCGGGCAACGGGTCGGTGGCCAGCATCGTGACCCGGATCAGACGTTTTGCGATTGACCCGCGTGTCATGATGTTCCCGGCAATCAGGAACATCGGGATCGCCAGCAAGAGATCGTTGTCGAGGCTGATCCACATGTCCTCGACCAGGTATTCCAGCCGTCCATCCCCCCAGACCAGGTGGACATAGGCCACCAACGCCAAGAGCAGGACAACCGCGTTCATCCGGAAGAACAGGCAGGTAAAGACCAGGGCAAGAAGACCAGCAACATCCATGGATCAACGGTCCTGCGATTTGGATTTCAGAATGGGTGAAACACAGAAGGCAAAATGCCTGAGTGCCGATGACAGGAATGCATAGGGAATGATCAACTGGATCGGCCACAGCAGGAAATAAAGTACGGCGGCCCGATCGCCCGCGGCGCGGGTTTGGCCCACGAAATAGATTGCGTATCCTGCCAGGAACAGGAAAAACAACCCTGACAGCAGGTCTCCGATCCGATCAAACATCGCGCCCCGGCGGCCGGTGATGAGGTGATCGAATATCTCGGGCCGAAGATGGGCATTGTGATGGGTGGCCAACACGAGGCCCAAAAACCCGGCCACGATGGCGACATAGACCGCCACGGTCTTGATACCCAAAACCGAGATGCCGAACAGCTCGCGTCCGATGACATCGCCCATCAGGAGGATCGCCACGCAGCTATAGGCCAGCGTGGCGATCGCCCCTTCGATTGTGGTCAGTATGTCAATCGTGCGCTTCAAGACTGCCAGCCATCAGTTGGTGCAGGCAGCCTTGGCGGCCTGAACCCGGTCCCAGACTTCGGCGGCATTACCACCCATTTCCGAAACGATACGTGCCTGTGCAGCGGGGGCGACGGCTTTCCAGGCGGCCAGTTCGTCGGCGTCGGGATCATGCACGGTCAGACCTGCCCCCTTGATCTTGCCGATCAGCGCACCTTCCGCACCGCGGATGGCGCCCCGCAGGCCGTTCATCGCTGTGGCCGCTTCAATGACCCAGCCCATTTCCTGCTCGCTCAACCCCGCGGCGGTTTTCTTGGACATAGCCACAAGGCCCACCTGGTAGACATGGTTCGTCGTGGTCACGAAGGGCGCTTCCTGGGCGTATCCCACGGCAATGCCAAAGACGGTCGGCCAGGTCACTGCCGTGACGCTTCCGGTCTTCAACGCAGGCATCGTGTCAACACCGCCCAGCGGCACGGCAACCCCGCCAGCCTCTTCCATGAACACCGAATCCGGAATGGTCGGCGCGGTACGGATCTTGGTCCCGGCAAGATCGGCTGGGGTCTTGATCAGCGACTTGGAGAAGATGATCTGCTGGCCAACCTCAAAGTCCGCCAGTGGAACGATGCCCGCAGCATCAAGCTCCGCCCCGAAGGCGTCGCGCATATGTTTGTCATAAACGCAATCCGCCTGTTCAGGGCTATCAAAGATGTAGGGCGCCGACATCAAGGAATACTCGGGTACCAGTAGCGATATCGCCGTGTTGGACACGGCCACGATATCGACCCGGCCCCGGGCTGCCTGACGGACCATGGTCTGCTCGTCACCCAACTCCTGGCTCCAAAAGGGCGTGATGGTCAGCTCGCCACCCGACAATTCCGCGGTTTTTGGGGCAAAACCTGCAAGGAACTTGCCCCAGGGCGACCCCTCGGGGGCGGCTGTGCCCAGGCGCAGGGCGCCCGCGTCGGCAGCTGCGGCAAGGCTCATGCTCAGCATCGCAGCAACGGCCGTTTTGGTGAAAAGTTTCATTGATTTTTCCTTCCTGTTTTGGTTTGCCGCCCTGTCACGCGACAGCACGGCCTAGTTCATCTTCGGCCTCTTGGGACCGTTCGCTGAACAGGCTGAACCGTTCCCGGTATTCGCTGGGTTTGAGACCAACGAATTTCTTGAAAAGGTTCCTGAAAAAGGCGGTGTCGAAATAGCCAACATGGACGGCCACCGCCTCGACATTCATGTTGGTTGTCTCCAGCAGCATGCGCGCTTCTTCCACGCGCACCCGCTGCAGGTAATGCGTTGGCGGCAGACCGGTTGCGGCCTTGAATCGTCGTTTGAAGGTCCGGTCCGCCAGGGTCGAAGCCTCGATCGCGCCGGGCAGGACATCCTGCGCGGCATATTGCTCGTCGATCCACATCTGTGCTCGCGTAATCGCGCTGTCACCATGGTCGATCTTGGGTTGCCATTCGGAAAACGGAAGCTGCCCACTGCGTTGACCGAATATCGTATAGGCCCGCGCCGTCTGGGCCGCGACCAACGGCCCGGCCTCTTGCGAGATGATCTGGATCACCAGGTCCTGCCAACAGGTGCCGCCGCCTGCGACCCAGATCCGCTCGTCCTCGCCAACACGATAAACCGCCCGATCAAAGGAGAACCGGATTTGCGGATAAAGTTGGCTCAGTGACTCGGCCATTGTCCAATGGGTTGTTACCTCGTGCCCATCAAGCAGCCCCATTTCGGCCAGCAGGATGCCCCCCGACGAAATGCTGCATATGGTGGCACCACCGTCATATAGTCGTTGAACCCATTTCGTCATCTCTTCAAAGCCAGTAACGCCAAACCCCCAATCGGGGCCCAGTTTCCACTGGGCAATGAAGGTCGGCAGGATCACGTAATCCGCTTGCTGGATGTCCTCGAGTGCATGATCCGCCCGGGTTTTCAAACCCCAATAGGTGTCCAGCTCACCCGCCTGCAACGCCACTGTCACTGTACCCTAATTAATCAGATTCTGCGGATTGGAAGCGTTTTCGGCAGATTCTGTACCCTTAATTGCAATATATCCACAGGGCGCTGCGTCAGTGGCTGACACAGCTTTGGCGC
>NZ_JAHUZE010000009.1 GCF_019218265.1 Maritimibacter dapengensis | reverse complement strand
TTGATTACATCGCCCGGCAGCGCGCGAAAAGCATAGGCGCGATGGCAGTGGAATCTCATAATTAAGGGCAAAAAATATCCCCGAACGCGTCGTGTCTCAGATTTAAGGGCAACGCGACACCTGTAAAGGCCGGATCGGCGCTTTTATCGCCCGGAAACACGCCCCCAGCATCGCATTGCCAGCTCTCGATCAACGCATCTCGCATCGCCCAGCCGGTGCCGTCAAATACGGAGCCAACGATCTCAACGATCTCACCCTTGGCCTTGCTTTCATCCAGAAAAGGCGTGGTGCCAATCTCTTCGTCATAGTATCCTGCGTTTCCCGCATAGGTAGGCATCAGGCCGATATGGACATAAGGACCCGCCGTTTGCGAGGCGCTTTCGATCAGTGTTTCAAGTTTCTGAACCATTTCACATGCCCTCCAGCTTGTTTTCAAACATGGTCTGACGGCGACCCCGCAAAACAATGTCAAATTTATAGGCGAGAAAATCGAGTGGGCGCGATTTCGAGAAATCGAGCGGCGCGACCAGCCGGTCGAGCTGGCTGCGATCCTTGATGGTCGCGGCGATCGGGCAGTGATTGATGAGCGGATCGCCCTCGAAATACATCTGCGAGATTAACCTTTGGCCGAAGCTGTGGCCAAATATCGAAAAGTGGATGTGCATCGGACGCCAGTCATTGGCACGGTTAGGCCAGGGGTAAGCCCCTGGACGAATGGTCAAGAATTCGTAGTATCCGTTTTCATCCGTGATGGTCCGACCGCAGCCGCCGAAATTTGGGTCGAGCGGTGCGAAATAGGTGTCTTTCTTGTGCCGGTAGCGCCCACCCGCATTAGCCTGCCAGATCTCTATTAGCGCGTTCGGTATCGGGCGGTTCATCTCGTCCAGCAAGCGGCCATGCACCAGGATGCGTTCGCCCACGGCGGGAGCAGCACCCTTTGTCCAGTTCAAGATCAGGTTGTTGTCGAGCGCGCCGAGCTTCGTGTGGCCGAATCTCGGACCAGTCTCTTCCGAGGGAGTGCTCTCCATCGAAAGCAACGGCAGGAAGGGCGAGCGCGCGACGCTCGTTTTGTAGCCAGGATCATAGGGCTCGGGGTGGATCGCGCGGTTGCGCGGAATCAGTGGTCCATGGTCAGTCATTAGATACTTTCCTCCATTTCCGCATAAGTCTGCTTGGCCAGCTTTAGCGCGTGGTTGGCTTTCGGCACGCCAGCATAGATCGCGACGTGTTGCAGCGCCTCGGCGACATCCGCTTTCGAGGCACCGGTATTGGCGGTAGCCCGGATATGCATTGGAATTTCCTCGAAATTTCCTGTCGCGGCCAGCAGTGCGAGGGTCAACATCGAGCGTTCGCGTCGGGTGATCCGCTCCGACGCCCAAACAGTTCCCCATGCGCTTTCGGTGATCAACGACTGAAACGGCAAGTCGAATTCGGTCTTGCCTGCCTCTGCCCGGTCCACATGGGCCTCGCCCAGCACCTCGCGGCGCACTTGCATGCCTTTGTCGAACGTCTCTGTCATGGGATGATCCTTTCCACGAAATTCATCAGGGTGTGGGCAAATACCTTTGGCTGCTCTACCGCAGGAAGATGGCCGGAGCGGTCGAACATGACTAAATCGGAGCGGGGCAGGGCGGCGGCGAGCTTTTCGACCACGTCCGGCGGCGTCGCCTGATCGTGATAGCCGCCGATCACCAGCGCGGGCTGGGTGATTTCGCGAAGGCGGTCGGTGATGTCGGTGCCGGCGATCGCCGCGCAAGTGGCTATATAGCCTTCCGTATCTGTCCGGGTGAGCAGCGCCCGCCACAGATCGGTTTCAAGAGTCGCAAGCATATCGGGGCCGAACCACCGCTGTAGGATGCCGTCTGCCATTGCCGCCATGCCATTAGTGCGTACACCCTCGATCCGACTCAGCCAGCTATCCGCATTTCCCAGCATTGGGGCGGTATTCGAAAGCACCAAGCCGATCACCCTATCCGGCGCCATGAGCGCGATGTGCTGCGCGATCAGGCCGCCGATGGAGCAACCGACGATCACCGCCTGAGCGAGACCGATATGGTCCATCGCGGCCAGCACGTCCTCGGCCAGCTCTGGAATGCCATATCCCCGCGGCGCGGTACTGCTCAGCCCGTGACCGCGCTTGTCCATGCGCAAGTTCGACCAGCCCGCGGGTAGAAGCGCGACGACATCGTCCCACATCCGCAGGTCTGTGCCGAGCGAATTGATGAAGACAAGCGCGACACCTTCGCCGTCAGTGGCGCGCAGATGCGTGGTGCCCCAATCGCGTTTCAATGCCTGCATGGTATCCTCCTGTCGATAATTTGGCATAACTTTTCCCTTTACAAAAATATGATCTTGGCCAAAAGCTATAACCAAATGGATATACCTAATGGTCTGAAACTGCGCCATCTCGAAGCTTTCCTGACCGTTGCTCAAGCCGGAACAATCTCTGCTGCGGCGCGGCAACGGAACGTGTCGCAGCCGGCATTGTCAAAAACGATCTCGGAACTGGAGGGGCTGCTTGGCGCGCATCTCTTCGAGCGTACAGGGCGGCGGGCCGTCTTAACCCCGGCAGGTGAGAATTTTCGTGCTCATGCCCGCGCCGCGCTGCAAAGCCTCGAGGCAGGGGTGCGCGACCTGTCGGGGCAGGTGGCGGCGGGGCTGGTGAAGGTTGGGTTGCTGCCGACCGTGGCCGGTGGGTTCTTCCCCTCGGTCGCTCTTGCATTCTCGCAGGCGCGCCCGGATGCGCGGATCGGTATAATCACTGGGCCGAACCACTACCTGCTCGAACGACTGCGCGGCGGCAAGATTGACCTTATGGTCGGGCGCATGCCACGGGCAGCCGACATGGCAGGCCTGTCTTTCGAGTATCTCTATGACGAGCCGATCTTGCTGGTGGCGCGCGCCGGACATCCAGCGCTGGATCTGCCGGTGACCGACGCTCTGCTACACTATCCCCTCATCCTGCCCAACCCCGGTGCGATCATTCGTCAGAGCGTGGATCAATACCTTGCCGCGATGGGGTTATCCGATCTCACACCGGTGTTCGAGACGGTGGCCCTGCCGGCGGCGCAAACGCTTCTCGAAGGTTCTGAGATGCTCTGGTTCATCTCGCGCGGCGTCGTGGCGCGGGAAATTGCGCGCGGCAGCCTTGCTGCGCTCGATCTAAAGTCGGATTACATGGCCGGGGCGGTTGGTCTGACACGCAAGTTCACGTTCGACGAAGACAGCCATGCCGATCTGCTGGCGCGGCTTCTGCACCGGCGGGTTGAAGAGGATTGCGCCCGTCGTTGAGCCAGTCAGACGGCTTCTAGCGCAATAGCAATACCCTGTCCTACACCGATACACATGGTGGATAGCGATTTCTCACCAGGCTTGAGGTCAAGCATCGCGGTGCCAGTAATCCGCGCACCCGACATGCCCAGCGGATGACCCAACGCGATTGCCCCGCCATTGGGGTTCACACGCACGTCATCATCAGCAATCCCAAGATTACGCAACGTGGCGAGGCCCTGCGAGGCGAAAGCTTCGTTAAGCTCAATCACTGCGAACTCCTCTTGGCGCAGGCCAAGACGCGCCAGAAGCTTTCTCGAGGCCGGAGCCGGGCCGAAGCCCATGATGCGCGGCGCCACGCCGGCGGTTGCCCCGCCGAGCACTCTGGCGATCGGCTTAAGCCCATGCTTTTCGGCAGCTTCTTTCGTCGAAAGGATCAAAGCGGCAGACCCGTCATTCACGCCAGAGGCGTTGCCCGCTGTCACAGTGCCATCGGCTTTCACGAAGGGCCGAAGTTTTTTCAGGCCTTCGTATGTAGTCGTGGAACGCGGATGCTCGTCGGTGTCGATGACCAGAGGATCACCTTTGCGCTGCGGGATCGTAACCGGCACGATCTCCTGGGCCAAACGGCCATTGACTTGGGCTTTGGCCGCTTTCTGCTGCGAGCGCAAGGCGAAGGCATCCTGATCGGGGCGCGAGATGCCAAAATCTTCGGCCACATTCTCTGCCGTCTCGGGCATGCTGTCGACGCCATATTGTTCCTTCATCAGCTTGTTAACGAAACGCCAGCCGATAGTGGTGTCGTGGACCTCATTGGCCCGCGAGAAGGCGGAGGTGGCCTTGGGCATCACGAATGGCGCGCGCGACATGCTCTCTACCCCTCCGGCGACAAGCAGCTCGGCCTCGCCGGATTTGATCGCCCGAGCTGCAGTGATGACCGCATCCATACCCGAGCCGCAAAGTCGGTTCATCGTCGTACCCGGCACCGTCTCGGGATAGCCTGCGAGAAGCAGCGCCATGCGGGCGACGTTGCGGTTGTTTTCGCCAGCCTGATTGGCGCAGCCGAAGATCACCTCGTCGATCGCGGCAAGGTCGAGGCCCGGATTGCGCGCGGCAATGGCCCGAAGCGGAATCGCGGCAAGGTCGTCAGCGCGGACGGAGGAAAGCGCACCGCCAAAGCGGCCGATTGGTGTGCGGATGTAGTCGCATATGTATACGTCAGTCATGAGATTCCCTCGGGAACATTGAGTTCGGCAACTTCGCCAACAATGTGCAACGTCGCGCCAGTCACCGCCTGCAAGGCGTCCAAAGTGATGCCCGGCAGTTTTTCACGAAGCACGAATTTGCTATCTTCGATGTCAATCACGGCCAGAGAGGTGTAGACGCGGGTCACGCACCCGACGCCTGTCAGCGGGAAAGTACAGGCCTCGACCAGTTTCGGGCCGCCATCCTTGGTTACATGGTCAGTTACAACCGCCACACGCTTGGCCCCATGCACAAGGTCCATTGCTCCACCCACGGCCGGCACGCCTTTGGTGCCTACGCGCCAGTTCGCCAGATCGCCGTTCTGGGCGACCTGATACGCGCCAAGAACGGCCAGATCGAGGTGGCCACCGCGCACCATCGAAAAGCTGTCGGCATGATGGAAAAAGGATGCACCGGGCTTCAATGTAATCGCCTTTTTGCCCGCATTAATAAGATCCCAGTCTTCCTGTCCCTCCGCAGGGGCTTTTCCGAATCCCAGCACGCCGTTCTCGGTATGATAGGTTACATCGCGGCCATCGGGCTGGAACTTGGCGATCATCTCGGGAAATCCGATACCGAGGTTCACATAGGAACCATCTTCGATATCCTGAGCGGCACGCCACGCGATCTGCGCGTTCGTCAGTTTGTCTTCCATTAAATTGAAACCGGACATCAGTAGACCACCCCCCTACGCACGAGTACTTCTTCTTGTTGAGGCGCGGGAACCTCGACAATCTTGTCGACGAAGATTCCGGGGGTAACTACCGCCTCAGGATCGATGGAGCCGGGTGCGCGGAGGTTGGAGACCTGCGCAATCGTGCGATCGGCAGCCATCGCCATCAACGGATTGAAGTTCCGGCCAGCCAAACGATAGGTAAGGTTGCCGGTCTCGTCACCATCATGGCCTTTGATCAGGGCGAAGTCGGCCTTCAACCACAACTCTTGCACGTACATCTTGCCGTCGAACGTCTCTGTCGGCTTGCCTTCGGCAAGCTCGGTACCAAAAGAAGTTGGCGTATAAAAAGCGGGAATGCCTGCTCCGCGCGCGCGAATGCGTTCGGCCAATGTACCCTGCGGGATCAACTCGAGCTCGATTTCGCTTGCCAGGTATTTTTCGTTGAATGCCTCGGCGTTGGAGCTGCGCGGGAAAGAGCAGATCATCTTCCTGACCATCCCCGCTTTGATCATCGCGGCGATTCCGATCGCGCCGTTTCCCGCGTTATTGTTTATCACGGTAAGATTCTTGGGGCTGCCGGTGGCACGAAAGCGGTCGATTAAAGCGTGGATCAGTTCGATCGGGGCTCCGGAGCCTCCAAAGCCACCGATCATAACCTGTACGCCATCGGGGATATCCGCAACCGCGTCAGCGAGGCTGGGCGATGTTTTGTTCATCAGGATCCTCCTTACATTCACTTCGAAATATCCCTAGATTACCGCCGTAGCGAGTAAAATGTTCATATATTGATCTTTTTTCAACATGTGTATATCAACGTTCGCATGTTGAACAATCCCACCGACTACATCGCCTCGCTCGCCAAGGGGCTGAAAGTGATCGAAGCCTTCGGACCCACATCCCCGCGTCTTTCGATATCCGAAGCTGCCGTCGCCAGTGGCTTGGATCGCGCTGCTACGCGACGCGTACTGTTGACGCTCCACCGCGAAGGTTACGCCGACTATGACGGTAAGTTTTTTACTCTTACCCCGCGCATCCTACGGCTCGGAGTGGCCGCACTTGCTTCCCTACCGCTCTCGCAGATTGTCCAACCTTGGCTTGACCAACTCTCCGAGCAAATTGGTCAAAGCTGTTCCGTGGCACTGCTCGATGAGACCGAGATCGTGTATATCGCGCGCGCGGCGCAGAAACGTGTGATGTCCATCGGGCTCATGCCTGGGTCACGACTCCCCGCCCATTGCACCTCGATGGGAAGGGTTCTGTTGGCTGCGCTGCCTCGCGAAGAGGCTGACCTGCTTGTCAGACGCTCGGACCTTACCCCGCGGACCAAGTTCTCAATACTCGACCCAGTTCAGACCTTGTGCCGGATCGATGCTGCGAGAGAGGACGGATATGCGTTTGTGGACCAGGAAGTGGAAACGGGTTTACGGTCAATCGCTGTTCCGCTGAATGATCGCAAGGGTTTGACCGTCGCTGCTCTCAATATCGGTTTGTCGTCTGCCGGCTGGACACCGAAGCAGACGATTGAAACATACTTGCCGCACTTGCTTGGCGTCCAATCGGCCCTCGGGCGGGTTCTCTGATTGACATTATTTAGAAGTCTAAGTTATTAGGGCCTCAAGCCGGGAGGATACCTTAGATGGAAAATCTGAAACTAGACGCGAAGCTCTCTCTTCAAGAACCAGCCCATCTCTACTACGGCGGCGCATGGGTGCCGCCACTAGAGGGAAAGTACGAAGACACTTTCAACCCAGGAACCGGCGAGCGGATCGGGTCGGTTGCGACGGCAAGTCGCGCCGATGTCGATGCGGCGGTTGCGGCAGCGAAAGAAGGGTTCGAGGTATGGCGGGATGTTGTGCCGCTGGAACGCGCACGTATCCTGAAGGAAATCGCAAATCTCTTGCGAAAGCATGGCGATGAACTGGCGATGATGGACGCTGCAAACTGTGGCAACCCCTATACTGAAATGCGCGGCGACGCCGCGATTGCGGCAGCGCAGATGGAGTTTTTCGCCGGTCTTGTGACCGAAATGAAGGGTGATACGATCCCTATGGGACCAGAGCGCATCAACATGACCCTACGCCAGCCGATGGGCGTGGTTGCAAGGATTCTTGCCTTTAATCATCCGTTCATGTTCTGCGGCGGAAAGATGGCAGCGCCTCTGGCCGCAGGCAATGCCGTCATCATCAAGCCGCCGGTTCAGGCTCCGTTGTCTTCGCTGCGGCTGGCGGAGCTCATCGATGGCCTGCTGCCTAAAGGCACGTTCAATGTTCTGCCGGGCGGCGTCGAGGCAGGAGCTGGGCTGGCCGAACATCCCGACGTCGCCAAGGTCACACTCATCGGCTCCGTACCCGCGGGCCGGGCGGTGATGCGCAGCGCGAGCGACACCGTCAAACCAGTGCTGCTCGAACTCGGCGGCAAGAACGCGCTGATCGCCTATCCGGACAGCGATCCGAAGAAGATCGCCGATGCGATCGTCGGCGGCATGAATTTCGGCTGGTGCGGGCAATCTTGCGGATCGACGAGCCGCGCTTTCTTGCATGTAGACATCCACGATGCGGTCATCTCACATCTCAAAGCGGCTGTCGAACGGTACAAGCCAGGCATTCCGACAGAGCCGGAGACCACGATGGGGGCGATCGTCAGCCGGACACAGTTCGATCGGATCATGGACTTCATCGAATCCGCCATGAGCGAAGGCGCGCGTGCCGTAACCGGCGGCCATGCGGTGACCGAAGGTGCGCTGGCACAGGGAAGCTTCATCGCGCCGACGATTTTTGCGGATGTAACGCCGCAGATGCGTATCGCTCGCGAAGAGATTTTCGGGCCAGTTCTGGCGGTCCGCAAATGGTCGGACGAAGATTCCATGCTGAACGAGGTCAACGCACTTGAGCTGGGGCTGACCTGCGCAATTTGGACTCGGGACTTGGTTACGGCTCATCGCACGGCTGCTCGTGTCGAGGCCGGGTTTGTTTGGGTTAACGAAGTTGGCCGGCATTTCCTTGGTGCCCCGTTCGGTGGGGTCAAACAATCGGGTATCGGGCGCGAAGAAGGTATTGGCGAGCTGATTTCCTTCACCCATGAAAAGAATGTGCATATCAATCTGTCGGGTCAGTAACCCGGTGCAGAGGTAATGTGCGAACGGGGTCTGGGATCCAAAAGCTTTTTCTTTATTGATTGCTTTGGCCGGGATGAGACCATCCCTTCCTACCCTTTCTGCAAACCGACAAGGATCTGAAAAATAATGAGCAATGTTGCGAACGTCCCCGATATCATCCTCGAACCTATGGTTCGGAACGCCATTGTGGAGGACCTGGGTGCAGCAGGCGACGTGACAACCCGTTCCGTTCTGCCTGAAGGCACGCGCTACAAGGCGCAAATGCGTGCACGGCAGGACGCGGTTGTTTCTGGGATGCAGGTGGCCTCTCTGGCGTTTCGGCTGATTGATCCCGATCTTATTGTCGAGACTGTTGTCGCGGATGGTACGGCCTGCAAAACGGGCGATACCTTGATGCGTATAGAGGGATCGGCGGCGTCGATCCTTGCCGCAGAGCGTGTTGCCCTGAACTTTGCCGGGCGGTTGTCCGGGACGGCAACTTTGACAGCGTCCTATGTGCAGGAACTTGCGGGTACCAAGACACGTATCACCTGTACACGCAAAACCACACCGGGGCTGAAGCTTGTCGAGAAACTCGCGATTTTGCATGGCGGCGGCCACAATCACCGGTTTTCCCTGTCCGATGCAATCCTGATCAAGGACAACCATATCGCAGCGGCTGGTGGCATCAAACAGGTGTTGGAAGCCGTTCAGCGAAATGTGGGTCACATGGTCGTGGTCGAGATCGAGATCGACGGTTTGCATCAGTTGGACGAGGTGCTTCAGACCGGGGGCGCAGATGTCATCATGTTTGACAATATGTCGACCGAAGACATGGCCGAAGCCGTAAAGCGCATTGACGGGCGGGCGAAGACAGAAGCCAGCGGGAATGTGACCCTTGGCCGTTTGCGCGAAATCGCATCGGCAAATGTGGATTATATTTCCTCCGGTGCTTTGACCCATTCGGCGGGGACCGTCGATTTCGGTTTGGATTTCTGATCCTCTGAACCGCTCCAGACCGTCTGAAATGCAAAATGCCCGCCCTTTCGGCGGGCAATAAATACCTATTGCGTACGCCTTTCAAAATGGGGCGCTGCTGCATCAACACTTCATAAGGAAAGGCCAAAACACATGACAGAGCACAGGCTGTATCAGGTTGAGCGCCCAGTATCGTCGGATAGTTTGGGAGTTTGGGGTAGCGATGTATTTGCGGATATGTTGCGAGGTTTGGGGGTGAAGTATGTTGCGCTGAACCCTGGGTCGAGCTTTCGGGGTTTGCATGACAGCCTTGTGAACCACCTTGGTAATGAAGATCCGCAGATGCTGTTGTGTCTGCACGAAGAGCATGCGGTTGCGATTGCACATGGCTATGCGAAGGTGACGGGGGAGCCATTGGCGGTGATTCTGCACAGCAACGTGGGTCTGATGCATGGGACGATGGCGATCTTCAACGCATGGTGTGATCGGGTTCCTGTGCTGATCTATGGTGCGACGGGGCCGGTTGATGCGGCGCTGCGGCGTCCTTGGATTGACTGGCTCCATACCTGCCGTGACCAGGCGTCGATGATCCGGAATTATGTGAAATGGGACGATCAGCCTGGCTCGATGGAGGCGGCGCTGGAATCGATGTTGCGTGCGGATGTGATCGCGCGGAGCGAGCCGAAAGGGCCGACCTATGTGAACTTTGATGTGTCGATCCAGGAAAAGCAGCACGCGCAGGCCCCGGCGCTGCCGGATTTTGCGCGTTACCAGCCGCCTTTGCCTGCGGCTCCTTCGGCCGAAGGCGTGGCACGTGCGGCGGACCTGCTGAAGAACGCCAAGGCGCCTGTGGTGCTGGCGGGGCGGGTGTCGCGCGATCCGGCGGATTGGGCGCGGCGTGTGGCCTTTGTCGAGGGGCTGGGGGCGAAGGTTCTGACGGATATCCGGATCGGGGCGTCTTTCCCGACGGATCACCCGCGGCATCGGGGTAAACCAGCCTTCTTCATCGACGACGCGGCGGGCGCGGTGCTGCGCGAGGCCGATGTGATCCTGAGTCTGGACTGGCTGGATGTCGCGGGTACGCTGAAACTGGCGGGCGAAGTGACGGCGCAGGTGATCCAGGCGTCGCTGGATTATCAGCTGCACAATGGCTGGGGGATGGAGCATCAGGCGCTGCCTGCGCTGGATCTGCACCTGGCCTGTGGCCCGGATGTTGCGATGCATGCGATTGCCGATGCCCTGGGTGTAGGGGCGGGCGAGATGCCCGGTGATTTGCCGGTCAAACCCGCGCTGAACGCCCCCGATGCAGATGTTGAGCTTGATATCATGACGCTGGCCGGGGCGCTTGGCGAAGGTTTGGAAGGTGTCTGTGCCAGCTTTGTGCGTTGGCCGTTGGGTTGGGCGGGCGAGGCGTGGCACTTCCGTCATCCGCTGGACTTCCTGGGTTCGGATGGCGGCGCGGGGATCGGCTCGGGTCCTGGGATGCTGATCGGGGCGGCGCTGGCGCTGAAAGACAGCGACCGGCTGCCTGTTGCGGTTCTTGGGGACGGCGACTTCATGATGGCGGCCTCGGCATTTTGGACGGCGGCGCATTATGGCACTCCGTTCCTGGCGGTGGTGTCGAACAATCGCTCGTTCTACAATGACGAGGTGCACCAGGAACGCGTGGCAGTGGCCCGCAACCGCCCGGTCGAGAACAAGTGGATCGGCCAGCGTATCGGTGATCCGGATATCGACATTGCCGGAGTTGCGCGGGCGCAGGGCTGCGAAGGGATCGGCCCGGTCTTTACCGCGGGCGAGCTGGTCGAGGCGATCAAACAGGGCGTCGAGATGGTGCGCGCGGGCAAGAGCGTAGTGATCGATGCACGTGTCCAGCCGGGGTATAACCCCAACATGGTCGCTGGCCTGACGCGGAGCGACTGATGATGACCCCGAAGATCTATATTGCGCAGGATCCTGTGCTGGAAGAGGTGTTGGACACCGCAACGGATCGGCTGCGGGCCGAAGGCTGGGAGGTCGTTCGCGGCCCCCAGATCACCCCGGGTGTTCCGCTGCGGCTGACGGAAGAGCAACGGCAGGCGCTGCTGTCGGACGTTGATATCATCGTGGCCAGCTCGCGGTCGCGGCTGAGCGAGGCGGATCTGGATGCCTCACCACGGCTGCGGGCGCTGGTCTTTCCGACGATCGGGGTGGATGCGGTCGATCTGGAGGCCTGTGCCGCGCGTGGTCTGATCGTGGCCAATGGTGCAACGCCCGAGAACTTTCTGGCGATGTCAGAGGCGACAGTGATGCTGATGCTGGTGCTGCTGTACCGGCTGCATGAATCCGAACGCCTGCTACGCGAAAATGCGGGCCGGCCGCAGCAGATGTATGCGCGGATGGTGCGGGGCCGGACGATCGGCCTGATCGGGTCTGGCCGGATTGGGGCCGGGGTGATCGAGCGACTGCTGGCGTTCGAGCCGGCACAGATCCTGGTGCACGATCCGTTCCTGACACCTGACACCGCACCCGCGGGCGTACGGTTGGTGGAGCGCGACGCGCTGCTGACCACGTCCGATGTGGTCAGCCTGCATGTGCCGCTCAACGCGCAGACGCGAGGCATGATTGCCGAGGCGGAACTGCGCGCGATGAAGACAAATGCGGTTCTGATCAACACCTCGCGCGGGGGTCTCATTGACGAGGATGCGCTGGTGCGGGTGATGACAGCAGGACACCTGGCCGGTGCGGGGCTGGACGTGACGGAAACCGAACCGCTGCCCGCCGACCACCCGCTGCGCGGCCTCGACCGGGTGATCCTCACCCCGCATATCCTGGGCCACACCATTGATCTCTACACGGTCATGCCCGACGTCCTCGTCGAAAACGCAACACGCATCATGAAAGGTGATCTGCCGACATATGTCAGGAACCCCGATGTGGTGGAACGCTGGCGACAAAAGTTGAACGATCTGAACTGACCAACCCCTCCGCGCGAACGGTGTGCACAGCCGAACTGCAGAGCCTATGTTCCTTGCACCTATTGAATGGCCGTGAACCGCGCCGGGTTTGCCGGAGGCGTTACACAACGGTTGCCCGGCGCTGTGCGGCACAGTGGTGCAAGGCAGGTGTCGGCGCATGATGGTCGCGTACTGGAAAGCAACCGGCGCACAATCCCGACACAGGGGCAAAACCACCCCGGAAGAAAGTCCATACTCGGGCCCAACGATAGGCACCCCGGCTTCCATGTCTTGACTTTGTACCAAGGCTCGGCACCTATGTTGCGCGCGCCACAACTCTGGAGTTCTTAGCTATCAAGTCCGGGCGGGCGCGCTGTTTGGATAAAAACCATGTGTGGAGACAGGCCGTGAGCGATGCGATGAAAGAAAAGCAATCAAGCCACGTACCTGTCCAACCCGACGAGCGCATGGCCCGGCTGGTACGACTGGCGGCCCGCGGGTTCAACCGGGCGCTTCAACTTCGACTGCAAACGGAAAATGTTACGTTCGGTCAGTGGATTTTCCTGCGCATCCTCTGGCAGGAAGACGGGTTGTCGCAACGCGAACTGAGCGACCGGGCGCATCTCACCGAACCCACCGCCCACACCGCGCTCATCAAAATGGAAGAATTGGGTTTCATAGAGCGACGCAACGTCGAGGGCAACAAACGGCGCCAGCACGCGTTTCTGACGCGGAAGGGCTTGGAGCTGCGCGACGTTCTCGAACCTCTGGCGCTCGAAGTGAACGATGCAGCGATGGCGGGACTGTCCAAGAAAGCTCAGGAAGACTTGCGACACGCACTTGCCGTGATGATCCGGAACCTCGAAAATGACGAACAGGATGCGGCCGCCAGAGGGGTCCGTGTTCCCCCGACCAAGGGCAACACAGCAAACTGAATCGCGAGCCATGCGTGCCGAGGGTCCGGCGCGGGCCATTCAATGGCGGTGGCGGACATAGAGAGCCTATGGGGGCGGGGGTTTGAGGCCTGCTGCTCCGGGGCTCCACGGGTTGATAGTGCGTCACGTCAAAGCACCTACGCCGGACACACGGCTTCGGCGTGTTCCGGGTCAGGAACTGTGTCCTGAATGGCTTTCGCTGCGCGATTGCCTCGACATCAATCAGGGTTGACGGGTGCGAGTGGATAGACTAGTAGCCTTAAAGATAGATATCTAATATTAGATGTCTACTGCAAAACAGGGAGGAAGATATGAAATTTCCAATCAAAGCCGTTGCCGCATCGATCGGCGTCGCGGTCCTTTCGAGCGCTGCTTCCGCAGAAAGCGTTAATGTGACCCTTTCAGGCGGCAGTCCCTCGGGGCTTTGGTCGCTTCTGGGCGCTGGTATTGACCGTGCCGTCAAGGCGGATGACCCGAGCGGCGTGGTGACTTATCAGGCCACCGGTGGTGGCTTTGCGAACATCGGCCTTCTGGGCCGTGAACGGACCGACCTGGGGATGGCACATGATGCCGAGATCAAGCTGGCCCTCGCAGGGGACGAACCGTTTGACGCGCCGATCGAGAACCTTCAAGCCATCGGCTACATGTACAACTGGGCGCCGATGCACTTCTTCATCAAGAAGTCTCTTGCCGAAGAATATGGCATCGACAGCATTGACGACCTCGCGACGTCCGGCGCGGCGATCCGTGTTGCGAACAACAATGCCGGGAACATCGTCGCCAACATCACGACCTTCATGCTCGAAGAGGCGGGCTACGACGAAGCCACGATCGAGTCCAATGGCGGCGTGCTTGTCCGCGGTGGTTCGTCACAGCAAGCAGATCTGATTGCAGACGGCCGCACCGATATGGTGATCAACGGCATTTTCATCGGACATTCGTCGTTCCGTAAAGTTGACGAGGGCAATGACGTCGTGTTGCTCAGCGTTCCCGAAAACATCATCGCTGCGACCAACGAGCGTTTCGGAACCGGCACGTTCACAATTCCAGCCGACAGCTACAAGAACCAGACCGAAGATGTCGTCACGCTCGCACTGGGTGCGATGGTAATCACTTCCGATGTACTGCCGGAAGAAACTGGCTACATGCTCGCAAAGAGCATCGCGTCCAATATCGACGAGATCCGCGGCGTGCATAAGGCGATGCAGGCGCTCACACCGGAACTTCTGACGTCGCAGACCACGCTGCCGTTCCATCCTGGTGCGGAGCGTGCCTACAAGGAACTGGGTCTGCTCAAGTAAGGTCGATCCCGCGATCCGGCCGGCGCGCGCTGCAACGACACGCGCCGGCCCACTCATGGACTGCACAGAGCAATGCCCCGCGGTGGCTACGTGAGATGTCACGTCATGTCATCGCGCGGCCCATACATCGCGGTTCTTTCTCTTCTCTGCCTTATACGGGGTCTACATGAATTTTCCTTCGCTTACAGAAACCGGTCGTCGTAGAAATTTAGGCTCGCCGATGAGAACCATCGTCATGGTTCTGGCGGCGGCATTCGCGGTTTGGGTAATCCACTCGAACCTCTTCATCATCTCCGATCCGCTCATTCAGGGCATTCTGTTCGTATCGGGCATTTTCACGATTCTCTTCCTCGCGATCGGCGCGACCTCGCGCGCGCCGGACAGCATTCCGATCTATGATTGGGTTCTCTCTGCGCTGAGCCTGGCCACAGGGGTGTATTTCTACGTGACCTCGGGAGCGATTGCGGACCGGATCAGTCTACTCGACGAATTCACAACCGATCAGTTTTTCTTTGGCTCAGCCTTGTTGTTTCTGACCATCGAAGCGACCCGCCGGACCACCGGCCTAGGCCTGACCGGCGTTGTCGCCCTCTTCCTGATTTATAATCTGTTTGGCTCTCTTCTGCCGCCGCCATTCGGGCATCGCGTCAGCGAGTTCAGCTATCTCTTGGATATTCTGGTTTTCACCACCGATGGACTTTTTGGCGTGCCGCTTCAGGTCGTTGCCAGCTATGTTTTCCTGTTCGTGATGTTTGGAACATTCCTGGCCAAGGCCGGGGGAGGGGACTTCTTTTTCAACCTTGCAGCGCTTGTGACCGGCAATGCGCGCGGCGGCCCCGCCAAAATCGCGATCATTTCGTCGGGCCTGTACGGCACGATGTCCGGGAGCCCAACATCCGATGTTGTTGCAACGGGGTCGATCACGATCCCTGTCATGAAGCGACTCGGCTATCGGGCACGGTTCGCGGGGGCGGTGGAAGTCGCGGCGTCGTCTGGCGGAAGCGCGATGCCTCCGATCATGGGGTCAGCAGCCTTCATCATGGCCGAGTATTCCGGCATTTCCTACAACGCCATCGTGCTCGCCGCTCTGGTGCCGGCGCTTCTATACTACACGGGTGTCTTCGCTCAGGTTCACTTCCGGTCAGTCAAGCACAACCTTCGACCCTCTGCAGACGAAATACCTTCAGCAAAGGAAACATTCAGGACCGGATGGGTTTTCCTGCTGCCGATCATCGGCATCATCGTCGCCCTCATTCTGGGGTATTCCCCGACCTTCACAGCCGGTGTCGGAGTTCTGGTAACCATCCTGTCCGCGATGATGCTGAAAGACACACGGCTGTCACTGTGGCAGTTGGTGGAAGGGCTGGGGGCGACTACGCTCCAGATTCTGCCAGTCGCCGGCGCTTGTGCCGCGGCCGGTCTTGTGATTGGCGGCTTGTCGATGACCGGCCTTGGAATGAAATCCGCGAACGTCATTTTGACTGTCAGCAACATGCAACCACTGCTGACACTCGTTATCGCCGCGGTCGTCACGATTGTTCTCGGTCTCGGGATGCCAACGCCCAGTGCGTATATCCTGGCAGCCGTGCTGGTCGGACCGGCGCTGGCAAAGCTCGGTTTCCCGACGTTGCCGAGCCAGATGTTTCTGCTCTACTACGCGATTCTCTCGGCACTGACGCCACCGATTGCTGTGGCTGCAATCGCGGCCTCAGCGATTGCCGACGAAGACCCCTTCAAGATCGCGTTCTCTGCAGTCCGGCTAGCCGTCGTCGGCTTCCTGCTGCCCTTCGCCTTCGTGTGGAACCCGGGTATCCTCCTAGAACTTGGCCCCCTGGCAAACACCTTGGCCGTCGTGGGTGCGTTTGCCGGAGCCCTCGCGGTCGCAGCCTCTCTGGAAGGCTTGGTCAAGACGCAACTCAGTGCAGTCGAACGGGGCGTACTGCCAATCGCTGCGATTGGCGCCGTAAGCCCTTACTTGGCGGTATCCGCGATCTGTATTTTAGTGATTGTCGCAATGCTATTCCGGCAGATCGCATTCACGACAGAAAACGCCCGCGTGGACAGTGCCTAGCTGTGGCGCCTCAGCAGGTTGACCCGATTGAAGCGCAGTCTGGTCATCGAGGGATTCAACCCAGAGACGGCATGTGGCCTGGGCCAATTTTTAAGGTTGGTCCGGGCCGGTCGGCCTATGACGCGGAACACAGGCGGCTACTTCCATAGGTGGGAGCTGATCACTTCGCAACCGGCGCAAAGTATTTCGAGGTTCAGGAAATGAATGAAACACCGGGGCCGGAAGAACTTGGGCCAAAACAGCTTAGTATTGGCACCGACGCGATCCCCGAGCTGTCGGTTTCCATCAGAGCACCCCTTGCACAGGCCGCGGTCGTCGCGAAGGCGATAAACGATGCCGCTCTGTATCACCTAGATTGGAACCGATTTGACGCTCGCATGTCCCTACAGAATCAGACTGGCATTGACCAGATCATCTTTTCGGTGACCTTGCTTGGGGAAGAAGCATCCGTTTCGCTCCGAGACGGAATGGCCGCCTTGGCCCATGATCTCGAAGAGAGGCTGAGCTTCGCTTCGGTGACTGTAGGGCACCAGGTGCCGGCCAACGGTACTGACCCGAAACCGCCAGCCGCGCCGCGCTATTGGAAGGCCTGGGTCACCAGCATGCTGGGTGTCTATCCCCTGCTGATCCTTATCTACTACGCGCTGCAACCGCTCACGCAAAACCTTCCAGGTCCCGTGTCTCTGTTTCTTGTTGCGCTGGTGCTCACCGGAGTGAACGGTGTCTACGTTGCGCCGTTTCTGGGCAAGAGATTGCGTCCATGGCTCACACGGTGAAGCGAGATGGTTCGCTTGCCGCGACTTATGCACAGGCTGGCTGCCATGACACCTCAGAGACGGGCCCGGCAAGCCGCTGTCGGGGAGGTTCCGGACCACAATTGCGCGAAAGTATCTCGGTTTTGCGATCTCGTCAGCTTGATCTAGTTCAGAACCCGCTATTTCGGACAACAAGTTAGGTCGATACCTACAACGCGGGAAAAAAAAGTGGCAGGTTACGTTGACAGATAAAACTTAGAGAGCTAAGAATAGTTGAGAGGTCGAAAACCACTCATCCACTGAAAGAGTCGGATGCCATTGGAGGAGCCCAGATGCTTACACCCGAAGAGAATGAACTGCTTACACGCGTAACGGGGGATGCCCCGATGGCGCGACTTATGCGTCAGCATTGGACGCCTGTATGCCTGATCGAAGAGGTTGAAGAGTCGGACGGCAAACCGCTTCGAGTCGAAGTTCTCGGCGAAAGCTATGTCGCGTTCCGGGATACCAAGGGTCGTCTGGGAATGCTGGATGAGCTTTGCCCGCACAGAAAGGCCTCTCTGGTCTATGGCCGTAACGAGGAATGTGGGCTGCGCTGCCTCTATCACGGCTGGAAGATGGATGTTGAAGGCAATGTCGTCGCAATGTCTTCAGAGCCGGAAGGCAGTCCATTGATGGACAAGGTCAAACATCGTTCCTACCCCGTGCGGGAGTGGGGCGGCTTCGTCTGGGCTTGGCTCGGCGAGAAAGATGATATGCCCGAGTTCCAGCCGCCGGCCTTTGCGCCAACCGAAGACACCCCAGTTTCGATCCTGAAGATTCGCGTGCCCGCCAACTGGGCGCAGATTCACGAGGGCCAGATCGATAGCGCGCATTCATCATCGCTCCATTCCTCGAATATGGTTCCGGCACGGGTCGAGGGCGCCGCGGCGGACGACAAATCATGGTACCGCCCATCGACAGACAAATCTCCGCGTATGCAGACTGAAACCACGAGCTACGGTTTCCATTACGCGGCGATCCGTAAGCCGATCAAAAACGCTCAGACGCACAACTATCTCCGGATCACCGAATTTATCGCGCCCTATTATTCGCTGATTCCGCCGAACAACAACTACCGGGTCGCCAGCGTCATCGTGCCGATCAATGACGATGAGACAGCGTTTCACTTCATAGCCTTCGACGGACCGAACGTTCCCTCCACTGAAGAGTGGCGCAAGTTTGCCCATGCCGTACCGGGTGAGGACGTGGACCACAAATGGCGCTCTCTCCGGACGTTGGAGAACGACTTCAAGCAGGACCGAGAAAGGATGAAAGAGGGCCACTTTACCGGCGTGGACGGCATTCCGAACGAAGATATTGTGATGTGGGTTTCGATGGGTAGCCGCGTACAGCGTCACACGGACATTCTTGGGGCCTCCGACCTGGCGATTGTCGAGTTCCGCCGCCTCATGGCCGATGCGGCAAAGAAAGTCGCCGAAGGTGGCCAGGCAATCGGCACCGACTCGAAGATTCCGCAAAGGGTAATCGCCTCTCACGAGGGAGTGTATCCTAAGGACGTCGATTGGCGAACACTGGTGGACACGTCGAGCAAGACGGAAGCGGCGGAATAACTTGCGCACATGTTTCCTCCCTGAACCGTCCAAGGCCTCAAGGGGTTTTGGGCGGCTCTTTTTTCGTGGTGCCGTCGGACTTTCATAGCTTCCCTCGACGGATTCTGCTCGGCGGGCGACAGGCGTTATGACGACAGCAATCAATATCGAAGACTTGCGGGCGCAGGCACGGCGTCGCCTGCCACGGGTGGTGTTCGATTATTTGGATGGGGGCGCGGAATCGGAGGTGACGCTGCGGCACAATCGCAGTTCCTTCACGAATATCGTTCTCACGCCGCGAATCCTCAAAGGGGGGAGCGTCGATCTCACCTTGGAGCTGTTCGGGGAAACATACTCGAAGCCGTTTTTCATAGGGCCGACAGGGCTGAACGGCCTCTACTGGCCCCAGGGAGATCTGCACCTCGCCGCTGCGGCCGAACGAGCCGGGGTCGGGTTCACGGTTTCGACCGCCTCGAACACGACGCTGGAAGAGATCGCGCGGAGGAGCAAGGGTCCCCTCTGGTTCCAGCTTTATCCGTGGGGGAAGGGCGCATTCGCTGATGCGCTGATCGACCGGGCACAGGCGGCCGGTTACTCGGCTCTGGTACTGACTGTCGATTCACTCGTGGGCGGCAAGCGCGAACGTGATCTGCGGCACGGCTTCGCCCACGAAATCCGCATTGGCCCTCGGACTGTTCTCGATGGGCTTCTGCATCCTGCTTGGCTGACCTCCGTATGGCTCGGGCCGCACCGTCCCAGACTTGAGAACCTCTTGGACTTTGTCGGAAACAGCGCGAGCGACAGAGAACTGGCCGAGTTTACCCGATCTCAGCGGAACCCGGAGTTTTCTTGGGGAGATGTTCGCCGCATTCGGGAGAAATGGAAAGGCCCGCTGCTGATCAAGGGTATCATGTGCCCAGAAGATGCGATTGACGCGCAACGCGCCGGTGTGGATGGAATCGTCGTCTCGAACCATGGTGGCCGTCAGCTTGATGGCGCTCCTGCCACCATCGACGTACTCGCAGATATCATCGCGGCTCTTGATCGGAAGTTTCCGGTTCTGCTGGACGGCGGCATTCGTCGCGGCAGTGACATCGTGAAAGCCCTCGCCTTGGGTGCGAAGGGCATTCTGCTGGGTCGCGCGCCGCTCTATGGCTTGGCGGCGCAAGGCGAGGCGGGCGTGTCACGGGCGCTTTCGATCCTTGAAGAGGAGATGACGAGGACCATGACCTTTATGGGCGCAAGATCCGTGTCTGCGGTCTCTGATTTCAACGTCGAAATTCGACGGTAATAAATGGTTCCTCCGCCAGTAGCGCTTGCACGATCAACGTTTTGGATGACTGCGTAGTTCAAGGTCGGTTGACACACATAACTTAGCTATCTAAACAAATTCACAATCACGACCATATGGGAGGACCTCATGGAGAATATCAAGATGCGCGTCGAGAAACGGCGTGACTTGACCCCGAGCATCGCCGAATTCACCCTGGTGCCGGTTGGGGCCGATGTGCTCCCTAGTTTCGATCCTGGTGCTCACATCACCTTGGAAACTCCGTCCGGAGCGATGCGTCGCTATTCACTGATCAACGATGGCAGCGACCCAAAGGAATTTGTTGTCGCGATCAAAAGAGAACCGAATTCGCGTGGGGGCTCCGCGTCGATGCACGAACAGGCGACCGTCGGGTCCGAGTTGACAGTCGAATTCCCGGAAAACGATTTCCCGCTAACCGATGTTCAGAAGTACCTGCTCATCGCCGGCGGTATCGGGATCACGCCGATTCTGTCGATGGCACGGTATCTCGACAAGAAGGGCAAGATGCTCAGAATCATCTACGTCAGCCGCAGTCCGGAGGAATCGGCCTATCTGGATGAACTGATGAGAGATTTCGATGGCCGGATCATTGTGCACCATGACGGCGGCGCTCCGGATGCAGTCTACGATTTCTGGGACGATCTCGTCACGCCCCGTGCCACTCACGTCTTCTGTTGTGGTCCGAAACCGCTGATGGATGAAATCAAGGCCGTTTCCGGGCACTGGCCGGAGGGGCGAGTTCACTTCGAGGATTTCAAGCCCGTCGATGTGGTGCGCCAAGACGATGTCTCTTTCGAAGTGGAGCTGAAAAAAAGTAGCGAAACCGTCACGGTGCCCGAAGATCGTTCGATCTTGGAGGCATTGCGTGACGCCGGATTCGCAACGTCCAGCTCCTGTGAAAGTGGCACATGCGGCACCTGCAAGATCCGCCTCCTCGAAGGGGAAGCTGACCATCGCGACATGGTGCTTATGGAAGAGGAAAAAAGCGACCATATAATGATTTGTGTATCGCGCGCGCTATCGGGGAGGCTGGTTCTTGACCTCTGATCCCGTCCGCCTCGGAGTTGCGGGATTGGGGCGGGCTTTCATGCTGATGGTCCCCACCTTTGATGCCGACGCACGCGTCAAGCTCACGGCCGCGGCCGCGCCGAGGGCGGAAAGCCGGGCCGCATTCGAAGAGCAATACGGCGGTGTCGCCTATCCGACTGTCGAGGAACTATGCGCCGATCCATCTGTGGAAGCGATCTACATCGCCACCCCGCACCAAATGCATGTAGATCACGTTCTGGCCGCGGCGCGCGCTGGAAAGCACATTCTCGTGGAAAAGCCGCTCGCGATCTCGATGGAAGACGCCGAGACCATGGTCGCCGCCGCGAACGAGGCGGGGGTTCACCTGATCGTTGGGCCCAGCCACAGTTTCGATCCGCCGGTCGAGCTGGCCGCGCAGTTGATCGCGAGCGGCAAGTTCGGCCAGCTGAGAATGATCCAGGCCCTTAACTACACTGACTTCCTGTATCGTCCCCGACGCCCGGAGGAGCTGCGCACCGAAGAAGGAGGAGGGGTGCTGTTCAGCCAGGCCATCCACCAGATCGACGTGGTCCGACGGCTTGCGGGCGGCATGGGAGAGAAGATTTATGCCATGACCGGGGCATGGGATCCAAAGCGTCCAACAGAAGGCGCCTTTACGGCGCTGATGAACTTTGAGGGTGGATGCGTCGCCAATCTCACCTATTCGGGCTATGCCCATTTCGATAGCGACATTTGGATGAACGACGTCGGAGAGCTGGGGCAGCGAAAACTCGCCGGCGCCTATGGCGATGCAAGGCGGGCGCTGATGGACCTCGATCCCGATGACGAGGCGCGCCTCAAGACGACGCGCACATTCGGCAGCGGTAAGACGGTCGACGCAAAGCACAACGAGCATTTTGGCCCAGTCATCGCGCTTTGCGACCGTGCCGACCTAAAGCTGACTCCGGACGGAGTTGAAGTATTTGGTGACACCGAGCGTGGCTTCATCGAAGTGACATTCGGGCCCGCGCCACGTAGAACCGTGAACGATGCACTGGTAGCCGCTGTCCGCCAGAACAGGGCCCCCGTCCAGACAGGCGCATGGGGTCTGGCAAGCCTGGAGGTTTGCCATGCGATCCTGCAGTCCGCCTCGACCGGCCAACCTGTCGATTTGCGGCAACAATGCAAAACAAGTGAGGAGGAACAAACAGGATGAGCAGTCTCAAACTATCCCTTGCCATGGGAAACTATGACCGGACGCGTGCCATTGTGGATGGAAGAGTGCAGATAGACGGTGTCGATCCCGTTCCCATGCTACTGTCCCCAGAAGAAATGTTCTTCCGGGCGTTCCGCCACGAAGCGTTCGATATCAGCGAAATTTCGTTGTCCTCGTATTCGATCTCGGTCGCCCGCGGAAATCCGCACTATGTCGCGATCCCGGTCTTTCTGAGCCGGGCGTTCCGTCACACTTCAGTCTACATTCGAACCGACAAAGGGATCGACACGCCGCAGGATCTGAAGGGCAAGCGCATTGGCATTGCCGAATACCAGCTGTCTGCCAATGTCTGGGTGCGCGGCATTCTCGAAGAGGAATACGGCGTCAAACCCTCCGATATCATCTGGGTGCGCGGCGGTATGGATACGCCGGGCCGGCCCGAAAAGATCAAGGTTCAGTTGCCCGACGATATCCGCATGGAAGAGGCGCCGGTGGGCAGCACGTTGAATGGCATGCTCGAGGCCGGTGAGATCGACGGCTTCATCGGCCCGCGTTGGCCGCGTTGTTTCGCCGAGCGGCATCCGCACGTAGGTCGGCTCTTTGCAGACAGCATCGCTACGGCCGAAGCCTATTACGAAAAGACCCAGATCTTTCCGATCATGCATGTTCTTGGGGTGCGCCGCAGCCTCGCAGAAGAATACCCGTTCCTACCCGCCGCCCTGCTCAAGGCGTTCACGCAATCGAAGCTGCTGGCAGAAGAAGCTCTGTCTGACACCTCGGCAACGAAGGTAACGATGCCCTTCGTCGAGGATAATCTCAACCGCGTGCATGCGCTGATGGGAGACGATCCCTGGAGCTATGGCGTCGGCGGCAACGCCCATGTCCTGAACAAGTTTTTGGATTACCACGCGAGTCAAGGTCTGTCTCCGCGCCGGGTGGAGATCGAAGAACTGTTCCATCCCTCGACCCTAGAAGCCTACAGCCTTTAAGAGGAGCGCCACAATGGAAGAGTACGCACCCGGAGATATCGTCGAGGTCGAAACAACGAAGGGGCTGGCTTACGTGCAGCTCACCCATACCCACCCGAGCTATCCTCCCGTGGTCAAGTTCCTCCCGGGGCCTTACGAGCACCGGCCCGACAATGTGACTGTATTGGCCGAAAAACCCGCACTGATGGCCATGGTCCCACTAACGGGGGTGTTGAATCGGTTAGGGTTGAAGCACGCGCTTGCCGGACGGTCGGACATTCCGCATTCGGAAAGGAGTTTCCCGATTTTCCGGATGCCGATTCGCGACAAACAGGGCGAGATCATCTATTGGTGGTTCTGGGATGGTCAGGGCTTGACCTATTCTACCGAGCTGATGGAGCAGCAGGAGACGCTGCCAATTCGCGAGGTTATGTCTTCAGGCCACTTCCTGGATCAGTTGCTGGCCCATGACAAGTAGCAGGAACAATCCGCGCCGACACGCGCGATGACCGCGGGGTTCGGCGGCCTCTTGGCCGTGTTCGGAGCGTTCTGCTACGCCTTCAGTTCGGTTTCCATTGCAAAGAGCTCCCAATCGGTTCAGGGCCGCGGCAACGACGTTCTTATCTCTGTGCTGATGACCGCCGTTGTCTCTGGGGCGCTTTGGCTGCTCCTGGGCCCAACGATGCCGGAACTTAACCGCGGTGTACTCATTGGTGTGGTCTATTTCGTTGCAGCCGGGGTGCTTGGCAACGTTGTCGGCCGTCTTACGCTGTTCCGCTCGGTAGAGCTTGCCGGAGCCATCGAGACCGGTTTCATCCGACGCCTGATACCAGTGTTTGCGGCGCTGTTGGCGTTCTTTCTGCTCGGTGAGGTCATCACGACACCTGTGGTCATCGCCTTCTTCCTGGTTACCAGCGGCGTGGTAATCATGATGTCACGCGCTTCGGTCAAATCGGCTTCTGACTTGGCGGTCGGAGATCCTGACCCTCGAGAGAAGAACAAGGGCCGGGCGATGGCCGTAGCGTCCGCCGCGGGGTATGGCGGCTCTTTCGTCTCCCGAAAGCTCGCGATGCAGACTTTGCCGGACCCTCTGGCCGGAGTTTTCATCGGTGCGATGACGGGTCTAATGTGGTTTGCGGTCTCCTGGGTGTTCCGGTTCAAATCGCGCGACGCGTTTACCTGGCGAATTCAGCGGCCGAGCGGGTGGCAACTTCTGGCTGGCAGTTCGATGACGGCCGGACAAGTCGCGCTGTTCTTTTCGCTTATGTTCACTGATGTGACCGTCGTCGCGATCATGTCTTCAATCGAGATGTTCTTTGCCGCCTGGCTCGCAGGCCATATCTTCAAAACCGAACGGCGCCCGGGTCCCAGATTCTACCTGTCGTCTGCACTAGCCGCGACCGGTGTGACACTTCTCGCCCTTGCGCCAAGGTTTGGTTAGTGGGACTGACAACACGCGCTTGCGAGATTATCCAACAGCTTGTCCATTGCAGCGAAGAGGTGATCCAATTCGTCGGATTCAAATCCTGCCGAGGCGTGATCAGCAGCGAGACGCGCAGATTTCATCGCGCCATCTATCGCTCGAAGCCCTGCGTCAGACAGTTCGACATGAACCACGCGCCGGTCGGACTGGCTGCGGTTTCGCGTGATAAGATCTCGCTTTTCGAGTTCGTCCAGGACGCGTGTGGACGACGCCTTTTCGATGCCCAGCAACCCGGAAAGCTCGGATTGTTTTAGTTTGCCTTCCTCTCTCAGACACCGGAGATGGATGTACTGCGCCATGCTGAGCCCGGTGTCGCGCAACTGCTCCTGCAGCAGCTTACCATATAGATGATGAGCCAGGCGGAGCGACGCCCCAAGACCACGTTTCCTAGAAGGTGATTGCGGCACGACTTGCGCCCTCTAATTTAGATGTCTTATTTCTTGACAATTCTAAAGCTGTTCTTATAGTAAGTCAATCTTACTAACTTGAAGCAAGACTGGGCAACAGACGGAGGAGCTAAGATGCCAGAAAGATTGCTATGCACGGTGTCGGACTTGAGCGACAAGACGGCAAAGATTTGCGAAGTCGACGGGGTCGAGATCGGGGTCATTCGGCACAAAGGAGACATCGTTGCATATAAGAACGTGTGTCCGCACCAAGGTGGCCCGGTATGCGAAGGCCTAAAGATGCCGCAGGTCTGCGTTGAACTCGACGACCAGCAGCGCACGCTCCGGCAGACCTTCAACGAAGACGAACTGCATTTCGTTTGCCCGTGGCATGGCTGGGAATTCAAGATTGCGACGGGCGAAGCCGTCGGCGATCCGAAGTACAAAATGAAACGTTACAACGTGGTGGAAAGAGGAGGAGAGGTCTATGTCGAAGTTTGACCAGATAACCGATGAAGCTCCTGCTCTGGAGGCATCGCTCGATGCTGTCCTGAATGCACTTCGCAACCCCGAAAGGAGTCGCCTGCGCGCCGAGCAGCTTCAGGCGCTGTTTTCGCATGTTGTGACCGCTTATGCGAAACTTCGCGAAACCAATGACGGCTTGCCCGCATTCCCACGAGACAACGATGTCTCGGCGACAGCTGTCGCCATAGCCGCGACCGGCATTCTCGATGCTGCCGATATGGCGGTGTTCGAGTTGGGCATGTGGCAGACGCTGAATCCGTAACACGAGGGGAGAGAGATAAAATGTCTTTAACGGGCAACACGATGAACTACAGTTCGGATAACGATCCTGCGATCCAGGAGTTTAACACCAGCAAGCTGCTGAAGAACGCACGTAAGCAAGCGGAAGATCGCAATTACAAAGACTTCTTCATTTGCGATGTGGACAGCCACCACTATGAGACTGAGGCCTTGCCGGAAATCCTGCAATACATGGACGACCCGGTGATGCGCCATCTTGGCTTGTCAGCCGGTAACGTTGGCCGCGCCGGCCTGATTCCGCAGGCGATCGGTTCGCAGGACATGGCTGGGCGCGTGACGCGCTATGCGGGTCGGAACAAGGAAATTGTCCCCGAAGAGCCACACCGTGACATCACTTTGGCCCGGCGCTGGATGGACGCGATGGGTACGGATATGGCGTGCCTTTTCCCAACCCCAATGCTGCTGTTGGCGACGCACCCCCAAGTCGAGGTCGAGGTGGCAATGGCCCGTGCCTACAACCGTTGGCTGAGCGAGCGCATTCTTGAAGAAGACAATCGCCTCGTATCCATGGTCTATCTGCCCATGAACGAGCCGCACGAAGCCGAGAAGATGATTGACGAGTTCGCCGAAAAGAAAGGCGTCGTTGGGTTCCTCTCGACTGGCTATCTCAAGCGTCCGGTGCATGACAGCGCAAACATGCGTATTTATGCCAAACTGGAAGAGCATGGGATGCCTCTTGGCTTCCACGCGGCCTATCACTGGGCCGACACCTCGTTGGCACAGCTGAACAAGTTTATCTCAGTTCACGCGCTTGGTTTCAGCTTCTGTAACATCATCCACATGACGAACTGGGTTATGAACGGCATGCCCGAGCGTTTCCCAAAGTTGAAAACCATGTGGATCGAAAGTGGTCTGGCTTGGGTTCCCTTCCTGATGCAACGGCTGGACAACGAGTACATGATGCGTACGTCCGATGCTCCGCTTTTGAAGAAAAAACCCAGCGATTACATGCGCGAGATGTTCTACTCTACGCAGCCGATGGAGCTGGTGGACAACCGCGAAGCCTTGGAGGTCACCTTCAAGATGATAAACGCAGAATCGCAGTTGCTCTATTCGTCCGACTATCCGCATTGGGATATGGATCTTCCGAGCACGATCTATGATCTTCCGTTCTTGGACGAGAAGGCCAAGCGGAGCATTCTAGGCGGAAACGCGCAGAAACTGTTCAATCTTGACCCAGTTATGTCCGAGTGGAAACTGGAGGCAAACGGCAAAGGTTGACGTCGTTCTCGTCGTCCTTTTCCAACAGGACACGCATATACGGATCGCTGCGAGGCTGCCCGGAGAACATCCGGGCGGCCGGTTTCATGCTTGAACAGCGCGCAGTTTGTCTGGCGCCGTGAGCGTCCATTGAACCCGAGCTAACGGTGTCGAGGAGTTCAATCTAAGTGTTAACTATCCTTCTTGCTGGACACTGTGAGGCAATCTATGAGCAGGCGGAAGAAGTGGTAATGGGATGACGAGGAGAGGCGTGAGATTTGCGCGTAGGCAATGACGCCGGGGATGTCTGTGGCACATGTCGCGCAGCGCTAAGCAGTCAACGCCAACCTTATTTTCAAGTGGCTGAAGGGCCCACTCTTTGCTCCAGAGGCGGAAAAGCCGGTTAATGATGCCACGTTCCTGCATGTTCAGATTGAAGGAGATGTCGTTTGCAATAGCGTTTCTGGCGATGCGCCAAGATCGTTTTCATCTTCCCGTCTGTCGGCCAGTCGCGTCGACATCACCCTCTTGGATGGGCGGCGCATTCTGGTAGAAAGGCTGACAGCACTTACTTCCGTGATCAATCAGGGCGGAAAATCTAGCCCCGAGCGGGGACACTTCCGGTAGCACAGCAAAAGGGCGGAAACTCTGATAACGGCCGAGGGCGCGTTGGGTAGCACATCAAAAACTGAACAGGGCTAACTCATGAACGAAGACTCGATGGGGAGCAGGTCAAATTCGCGGCCCAAGAAATCTTCTGTCACACGTTTGAAGGAGAAAATCGACTCGTTGTTGTCTTTATCTTCCTTCAATTTGCGCGCATTCAAAATGGCTTCTGATTTTTGGAGAGCATGCTCTTGCGGCTCCACCTCTTCAGAAAAATGCTGCCCAATTGACTGGCCACCGCCGATTGGAATGGCGGCTTTTTTCACTGACGGGTAAGGCCCTAGGTTTCCAAAGGAAATGGCCGCCCACTGCACATGCGATAAGAAATGCCCCTTTGACGCTTGGAGTTAATCAACGAATCTACGGCGCATGCGCCGTGCGCTCGCATCCAGATCGTCGCTCTTACCAGTCCAACCTGGAACGCCGCCAGCGATCTTCGTCAGTAGCGACATATATTGCCGCCGCTCCGCCTTTGTCAGGGGCGCCAGCATGGACGCCTCCCTGGCCATGAGTTCGGGAATGAATGCACTATACGCACGCCGTCCCAGATCGGTCAGGTAGAGCAATTGGCGGCGATTATCACCCGGATCGACATCTCGTGTGATCATGCCATTTTTGTTCAGCGCGTTGACCGCGCGGCTTACATTGGTCTTGGAATGACCGGTCAGATCGCACATTTCCTGGGCCGCCACGCCATCGCGAAACGACAAAAAAATCAGCAAGATCGCCTCGGATCGCTTCAGACCAAGCTCATTTTCAATAACCCTGAACAAGGGCTCTCGATAGAAGTTGAGAATATAGGAGGCTTTGTAGGCGAACGGTATTTCAGTACCGTTCAGGACCGCATCGCGGTCCTGTAAACCCATATCCTTCTCATTTCTGCTTTCATCGGATTTCATAGTTGCAATTGGTACTAATTATAGTTGCATATGGGACGAAGTTATTCTACCATATATACGCTGAATAACATCATAACGCTATGGGAGGTAATCATGAAAATCGTATTGGTGCATGGAGGCTGGCAGGGCGGCTGGGCGTGGGACGACGTCGCCGCAGCGCTTGAAGAGAAGGGCCATGAGACCTTCCACCCCACAATGTTGGGCCACGAAAAGAACGACAACAGGGCCAGGGTGACACTTTCCAAAATGGCCGACGACCTCATTGGCAGGATCAAGGACCAAGGCTGGACAGAGTTCGCAATAGTCGGACATAGTGGCGGCGGCCCGCTGGCGCAATTGGTGGCTGACGCTATGCCGGATGCAGTAAAAAACATTACCTTTGTGGACGCCTGGGTCCTGCTCGATGGCGAATGCATAAATGATGTACTGCCCGCCGAACTTGTGGGAGGTCTTACCGCGATGGCCAGCGTATCTCCTGACAACACGGTCCCCATGACCCGGGAGTTGTGGGACAACGCTTTCATGCAGGACGCCGACACGGAAAGCTTGGACCGGCTTGCGCAGCGGTTGATATCCTGCCCGATGGGATGGCTCGATCAGCCGATCCGCCTCAACAGCTTCTGGGCGAAGAAACACCGATCTGCCTACGTCTTCCTCAAAGAAGATATGGCCATGCCTGCTGAGGTCTATCGCAACATGGCGTCCCGCCTGGAAAATCCCAAAACCGCCGAAAGTCCCGGCAGCCATCAGGCAATGATGACACGCCCACGCGAATTGGCCGACGCCATCGACAGCGTCCTCTGATGCGTCCCAACGCTTTGATCCCTGGAGGGTGCAGCTTCAGGTTGCCCGAAGGTAGTGGCATCCAATGATTGAGGACGCATGCCTATCCAAAACATCCGGCCCCCTTGGGCCGGATGGCGTTTACGCCGACATCATTGTCCCGGCTGACACCAATTTCGCAAGAACGCACGTCATGGTACACGGCGGCATGCACACTGGCGCCTGCTGGTTGCAGACGGCGGATAACCGGGAAGGTTGGGCTATACGGCTCGCTCGCACCGGTGATCGCGTCATATGCGTCGATTGGCCGGGGTGCGGCCGCAGCGGCTATGTCCCGCCCGAAAAGTTGACGGGACAGCTCGTTGCCGACCAGATCGCCGCGGCGGTAAAAACTCTCAAGGGCGAAATCATCCTCTGGACCCATTCAATGGGCGGCGCCATTGGCTGGCGGATTGCCGAATTGCTGGCCGGCCGGGTCAGCCGTTTGGTCGCGGTCGCGCCTGGCCCGCCAGGCAACATCCAGCCAGCCGCCAAACTGATGTCCCAAGGCCCGGATCGATTGGTCATGGAATTTGCCGGCGTTCCACTCGATGTACATCCGAACGGGCCGGTTGTACTCAGCCATGAGGCAGCCCGCGCCAAACTAATCGGCTCAAGCACGCAGTTTCCTCGTCAACACACGGACAGTTACCTTGCCGGACTGCAGGCAGTCCCCCGGCAACTTTTTCTGGAGCGTATCAATTTCGAAGGGCAGCAATTGCGGATGTTGACCCCAAATGCACTGGCCGGAACCCAGGTGCTGATTGTCACCGGCGACAGCGACCCCGATCATCCTCCCGCTACGGACTCCGCTATCGGCGATTTCCTGACGGAACAAGGGATGATCAGCCGCTTTGTGTACTTACCCGACCACGACATCACCGGAAACGGACACATGATGATGCTCGAACGCAACAGCGATCAGATCCTTGATCTGCTCGTGGTTCTTATCAACGAGTCACAGAAAATCAGCCCAACGCAAACATAGAATACGAGGACTGCTCAGCGCACGTCCAGTTGAGAAAAATGGGGGATGTGACAGAGATTGAACCCGTGACCATGGAGTAAACCCCAGAAAGTGGTCCACCAGCAGGGATGGATTTGCCCCATAACTTGGAGGATCAGCGATGGCTGGAAAACGAGAGAAGCCCTAAGAAATTGTATCGAAGCTTCGGCAGGTTGAAGTTCCTCAGGGGCAGGGGACGACGATTGCCGAGGCGGTGCGACAGATTGGCATGACACAACAGACGTTCTATCGATGGCGCAAGTTGTACGGCGAGGCGCAACCGTCATTACTCGCACGGCTGAAGCAGCTTGAAAAAGAGTGCCAGCGGCTGCGTCGAGCGGTGTCTGACCTGACCTTGGACAAGCTCATCCTGCCCAAGGTAGCCAGGGGAAACTTCTGAGCCCTTCGCGACGCCGCAAGTGCATTGACCATGTTTGGCAGGAACTGGGCGTGTCCGAGCGCCGGGCCTCCCGTACTTTGGGCCAGCACCGATCCACGCAGCGTAAAATTCCGCTGGGCCGTGTTGATGAGGCACGTTTGGCAGACGGCATCAGTGAGCTGTCCGATAAGTATGGGCGCTATGGATATTGCATGGTGACGGGCTTGCTCAACAACGCGAGTTGGCATGTGAACCACAAGCGGGTGGAACGGATTTAGCGACGCGAAGGGCTGAAGGACCCACAAAAGCGAAAGAAAAAGGGGCGGCTCTGGCTGAATGACGGGTCGGGTGTTCGGCTCCGATCAGAGCGACCAAATCATGTGAGGTCCTATAAACTCGTCCAGGACCGCACCGCTGATGTCCGGGTCTATCGGATGCTTAACTAGCGGTTATCGCGACCCGGCTATCTCTTGAAGTGCGGCAAAAAACATAGACATCTAAGTAGTCAGATGATAGCGTGCCTTAACGTTCGATCAGTGAGGCGAAGATGAGCATCAAGAATATCCTTATTACGCATTCCGGGAGTGCTGGATTCCCGAGTGGTGTAGGTCATGCGACAAAAATTGCGGCCAAGCACGATGCATGGCTGACGGCGGTATATGGCAGCACCTCTTCCTACTTCGAACATGTTCTCGGCCTGACCGAGGACCTTCTCGACAAACTCGGAAATGTGCGGAATGAGAAAATCGAAGCTGCTCGCGCCTTTTTTGAGGAGCAAGCTTCTGCGGCTGGAGTGGCCGAACGGTCGCGTTTTGTTATGCCAAACGAGATCGGAAAGTTACGTTTGCCCGAAATCGCACGTAATTTTGATTTTGTGGTGACAGGCTACCACTCGAACCTTCCTACCGATGAATTTCGCGCTGTAAACCCCGATCTCATGGCATTGCAAAGCGGCCGCCCAGTCCTTGTTGTACCCAATGGATACTCCACCGACAAACTTGGTTCACATGCTCTCGTCGCCTGGGACGGAAAGCGCTCGGCAGCTCGTGCGCTCAACGACGCAATGACGATCTTGGAGGAGAGACCGCGCAAGGTCACGATCTTAATCGTTGGCGCGAGCCTGCCGAAGATGCCCGAAGGAACAGACATTGTCACCCACCTCCGACGCCATGGCGTTGACGTGGAACAGGTCGAGCGCCCCAAAGGCAAGAACGGCATAGCTGACGTTATTCAACGGACCGCTGCCGAGTTGGGGGCGAAGCTGATCGTGATGGGGGCTTACGAACACAGCAAGTTTTCGCAAGACCTGTTCGGGGGCGTTACCCACGAAGTCATCAGGAGCAGCCAAGTGCCGGTGTTCATGTCCCACTGACCGCATCGTCGTGCCCTTCGGAGGGTGTCCTTTGCGTGGCTCGCAGTGTCGTCCCCGCGCGGGGCCTTCTGTACATGATCATGCAGGCTCGGCGAAGGATTGACGGATTCGGTCCATGAGCTGAATTTGCGGCGCGGAGAACACCGTCTTCTTGTCGTAGACCAGGAACAGCGGCATAGTAATTTCCAGCTCTGGTGTATGCACAAGGCGAAGCCCCGACGCCTCTGGGTCCCTCGGCAATGCGCTCTTGAAGACGAAACCGGCCCCGACATCGGCGCGAATCGCATTTAGGATCGGCTCGGGATGCCCGAAGGCTAGTACGCTGTTGGTTCTCACGACCCCTGCGGCGCGCAGCACCTCGTCGATGAGTTCTCGCGCCATTTGCCCCTTCGGCGGAGTGATCAACGGCAATGTCCCTAGCTCATCGATATAAGCGACATCGCCGACCAGTCGGCTCTCTATCGCGGCCACCAGATAAAGCGGCTCGCGCCAGAGCAATTCAATCTCCAGCCGTGAGGTGTCGCGATTGTGATCAACCAAAGTGATACCGAAATCGCAATCCCCAAGCAGTACTGATTCCGTGGCTAGGTAGGGGCTGGCCATCGACACCGAAATCCTGGCCGATGGGAATTCCTTTTTGAACGCAATTATAGTTTCAGACAACTTGTAGGTGCCGGCCACCATCGACGAGGCGATCCGCGTTCGGCCAATCAGACCTTTCTTGATGTCTGCGAGGTCAAGAAACATATCTGAGCTGCGCTGAATAGTTTCCTTCGCCCAGGCAAGAGTGCGACGCCCGGCATGTGTCAGTTCGATGTTGCGCCCGGCCTTGCGCACCAACTTGACACCAAGGCTCTTCTCAAGACTGCGCAGGTGGGCGGTTACTGCGGGTTGCGCAATATTCAAATACTCCGCCGCGCGGGTTACACTGTTGAATTTGGCGATCGTGCAAAAGACGTGCAGCTTGTGCAGCGTGAGATTGCGCGACCGAAGCAAGTCTTTCGACGGCGTGTCGTTCGGTTCTTCTGGCCGATCTTTGCGCAATTCCTGTTCTCCCGTGTCAGGCATCCGGTTTGATGGCTCGGAAGCATACCAAAACCACAATAAATCAGTCGGGCAAGTTCAGGAATCAACTCTATTGATTGAGTGCCCGGCATTAAATCATAACCATAGCCATATATATTGTCGACGTTTGCGTATTGGACCCGAGACCGCTCGGCATCGCACAATCGGAACATTCCTGATCCTTGCGCGGCTATCGCAGCGGCTCGAGTGATACAGTCGGCTAGAAGCCTGTCGTCCAGAAGAGTCGAAGGTTCATACCATTTGAAGGGAGGAGGAAAGTTTGAAGGAATTTGCGTTCGGTACGGAGCCGCCCGGGTCCGGTAGGATTTGCGTCGTCGGGGCCGGATTCATGGGATGTGTCATCGCGACACTCTATGCGCATCACGGCTATGATGCGGTGATCTGCGACAGCAATCAGACCATGCTTGACACTTACGTAGAGCGGGCCCGCCCGATCGCGGCAGGACTGGTCGAGGATTCGGATGCATCGGAGGCCATGCTAGCCGGAGTGACACTTGAGCCGGATCTTGCGAGCGCGATCGAAGGGGTCTTCCTCGTGCATGAAGCAGTGCAGGAATCCCTGGAAGTCAAACAGGCCCTGTTCGCGGAACTCGAAAGGATCTGTCCGGAAAACGTGGTGCTGGCGACCAATACCTCGTCCTTCCTAATCTCCGACATCGCCGCTCAAATGACACGCAAAGAGCGGATGATGGGCATTCACTATGTTACTCCGGGTCATATCGTTCCCGTAATCGAGTTGATCCATGCGGCCGATACGCCAGCGGAGTTGGTGGCATGGAGCCGCATGCTGGTGCAGAACATCGAACATGTCGGTGTCGCGATCCTCGAACGTCCAGGCTTTCTTGTGAACCGGATCCAGTTCGCCATGCTGACCGAGATCTATCGTCTGATGGACGAAGGCCTGGTGTCGCGTAGCCCTTAATTGTGAGATGAGAAATCCAACGAAATCAACGGCCTTGCTTTGCCCTTAAATATGATATTTTGCCTTTAAATCCGATATTTTTGCCCTTAAACCTGAGACAGG
>NZ_JAHUZE010000008.1 GCF_019218265.1 Maritimibacter dapengensis | reverse complement strand
CCTGTCTCAGGTTTAAGGGCAAAAATATCGGATTTAAAGGCAAAATATCATATTTAAGGGCAAAGCAAGGCCGTTGATTTCGTTGGATTTCTCATCTCACAATTAAGGGCTACGCGACAGCTCCCGAGAACCGCGAGGCGACCTTCGCGCGCTATCTTGAGCTTTCAACCCGGCCCGGCGATTTCGACGTGCTTCTCTGGCCGGAAACCGCCTTTCCGGGTTTCCTCGATGAGGATACGGAGGCACGGGCCCGCATTGCCGCAGCGCTACCAGACGGCAGAGTGCTGCTTACCGGTGTGCCGGACCGTGTACCGAGCGAGGATGGCACCCGATATTTCAACACGGTCCAGGCATTTGACGAGACCGGCGAGATCCTGACCGGATACGCGAAACACCATCTCGTGCCCTTCGGCGAATATGTGCCATTCCGCGGCTGGTTGCCCATCGAGCGGCTCACGGCGGGTCTGGGCGATTTTACGCCCGGACCGGGCCCGAGAACGCTTGCGCTTCCGGGTGTGCCGCTGGTCGCCGTGGCGATCTGCTATGAGATCATCTTCCCAGGGCATGTGGTCGACGACCTGTTCCGGCCGGACTGGATTTTCAACGCGACAAACGATGCCTGGTTTGGCACCAGCATCGGACCCGAGCAGCATCTGGCTTCCGCACGTATGCGCGCCGTAGAGGAAGGCCTTCCAGTCATCCGAGCCGCGAATACGGGCATCTCTGCGGTCATCGACGCGAGCGGAGAGATCGTTGCGCGGCTCGATACCGGCGAAACGGGCATCATCGACGCTAGCCTGCCCTCCGCGCGACCGCCGACACTCTACGCGAGCTTCGGGGACTGGATGCTGTTGGCGCTCATCTTGGCTTCGTGGAGCTGGGCAATGGCGCCAATGCGACGGCTCACTACCGCCGCATGAGAAAGACCGTCATGCAAAGATGTGGATAGGTGTCCCGTCCTTCACCATTGCATAGATGTCCTCGATCTCCCGATCCGTGACCGCGATGCAGCCAGCTGTCCAGTCGCGGACATTTGTCGGGTCGATGCCGGGGCGTGGGCCACCATGGATGAAGATGTCGCCGCCGGGGGAAAGGCCCTGCGCTTCGGCAAAGGCGATGTCGGCCTCGTTCGGATAAGAGATGCCAATCGAAAGATGGTAGGTGCTGTTGGGGTTTCGCCTGTCGATTGTGTAAACTCCTTCCGGAGTCCGGCCATCCCCCTCGAATTGTTTGTGACCCTCAGGAGCGAAACCCAGCCCGACCGGATAGGTTTGCAAGACGCGATCGGCTCCGTCGAGAACAAGCAAGCGCTGTCCCTTGTAAAGCCGAACACGGGTGACTTCGGGTCCGTCATAGCTGCGGAACTTGCTGGCACACCCGGACAGAAACGCTACCAGCCCGCCCAACAGGACGGCGCGGCGGGGAAATCGGATGGTTTTCACTGCTCGATGCCTCTTTCGTGAGGTCTGTTATGGACATTACGTTACCTTGCAAATGCTGCGTGATCAATGTCCGTGGGCAAGCGCGGCCTTTGCCATCTGTGGGCCAACCTGCTCACCGCCGGACGGCGGCGCCTTGGCCTCTTGGCTGTTCAACAGGCGCAGGGCATTGGCCACCACCAGCAATGACACTCCTACGTCGGCTGCAATCGCGCCCCACATCGATGCCAGTCCGAACGCGGTAGCGACAACGAAAACGCCCTTGGTCGCCAAGGAAATACCGATGTTCTGATGAATGATCGACATTGTCCGGCGCGAATGACCGATCAGCCAAGGCACCTTGCCGAGATCGTCGGTCATCAGGGCTATATCCGCCGTCTCGATTGCCGCGTCCGAACCAACGGCACCCATTGCGATGGCGTAATGCGCGCGCGCCATGGCCGGGGCGTCGTTGACCCCGTCGCCGATCATGGCCACCATGTCATGCGTTTCGACCAGTTCTTCGATGGCAGTCACCTTGTCTTCGGGCAGAAGCTCGGCACGGACCTCGTCGATGCCGACCTCGGCTGCAACAGCGCGCGCTGTCCGCTCGTTATCACCGGTCAGCATGACGATGGTCTTCACACCCTGCGCGTGAAGCTGCGCCACGATGCCTTTGGCATCCGGGCGGATACGGTCGCGCAATTCCAAGATGCCGGTGACACCGGTGTCGTCGCCCACGGCAACAAGGGTGCTGCCAGCCCCTTCGATGCGGTCGCGCAAATCCTTCGGAATGGCGTCGCCGAAACCCTTCTCCTCGGCAAACCGGTCCGACCCCAGCCAGATCGACCGGCCGTCTGTGCGTCCTTCAAGTCCCCTGCCCGGAACGGTTCGGGTATCTTCCGCGGCGGATACCTTGATGCCGTCGGCTTCTGCCCGCGCAAGAATGGCGCGCGCCAAGGGATGCGAGGAACGTGCCTCCAGCCCAGCGGCGAGGGTCATCAGATCTTGCGCCGATGCTTTGCCCAGCGGATGCACCGCCGCCACCTCGGGCTCGCCCATGGTGATCGTGCCGGTCTTGTCCATGGCCAGTGCAGTGGTCTTGCCCGGTGCCTCAACATATGCACCGCCCTTGATCAGCACCCCGGCCCGCGCTGAGGCGGTGAGTGCAGCGACGATGGAGACCGGTGTCGAGATGACCAGAGCGCATGGGCAAGCGATCACCAGCAGCACGAGTGCATTGTAGAACCAATAGTCCCAGGCCCCCCCGAAAATGAGCGGCGGCAGCAGGGCAATTGCAATGGCGAGAGCCATGACGATAGGCGTATAGATGCGGGCGAATTTCGCCACCCACTGCTCCACCGGCGCGCGGCGGGCATGGGCGTCGCCGACCATGCGGATAATCTTGGCCAACACGGTGTCCGAGGCGGCCTTCGTGGCGCGCACCGTCAGTGTGCCTTCGCCGTTGATCGTACCGGCATAGACTTCGTCGCCCCGTTCCTTTGGGACCAGCGCACTCTCTCCGGTGATCGGCGCCTGATCGACGGCCCCTGCCCCATCGACAACCTCACCATCCAATGGGATGCGGTCTCCGCCGCGCACGATGAAACGTGCGTTGATAGCAACCGCAGAAGCCGGAACGTCCGCTTCCGAGCCGTCATCATGAAGAACTCTTGCCGTCGGCGGCGCGAGGTCGAGCAGAGCTGAAACCGCATTCCTCGCACGCCCGACGCTCCAGCTTTCGAGGTAGAGCGAGAGCGAAAAGAAGAACGCGACTGTCGCCGCCTCGAAAAATTCGCCAAGCCCGATGGCACCGGCCACGGCGACCACCATGAGCAGGTTCATGTCGGGCGACAGCCGCCGAGCGGACGACCATGCCTTGGGTGCCACGAGCCAGACACCGAACAGGATCGCAACCGCGAACAGCCCTGCCTCGACCAGTGGCATCGGCGCTTCGCCGTGACCCGCGAAGAGGCCGAGCGCCCCGCCCATGCCGGTCTCGATGATGTGCCACAGAAATCCCGCGGCCCAGAAGCCTCCACTGAGCGCCGTAAACAGCCGCTGTCTTGCAAGATGGGCCGCCTGGTCGACCGACGCGTTCTCGGCATCCCAAGGCTTGGCGGTCATGCCGGTGCTTGCGACCAGTTCTGCAATTTCGCCGTCCGATAAACTCTTGGCGCTGTCGAGAATAGTCATCCGCCCATTGATCACGTCGAACGCGAGATGCTCGGCCCCGCCGATCTTCGGGCCGACCACCTTGTTCAGGATTGCTACCTCCTCGGCGCAATCGAGGCCGGACACCTGAAAACTGCGCCCGCCCGCTGGCGCGGGGGTCGCCGGAACGATGTCGCCGCACGTTCCGGCGCTCCCGCAGCAGCTGCCGCCGCTTGTCTGGGCATCTTCGGCGTGATCGTGGTCGTGACGATGGGTGTCGGGCGGCATGAATGGACCTCTGGATTCGGGTGCTTTACCATGACATAGCCCCTACAGTAGCTAGAGCTTCAAGAGCAAAATACGGTGGTATTTCAGTTTGTTTTATTGCTAGAGGATGCGGCGACCGGCTCCATCACGCCTTGAGGCATGAAAAGCCGATGCAAAGAAAAACAGACACGAAAGGAAGCTTGATGCGGGTTTTGATGCTGAAGCAAAAAATAATTGTTGCAGTGGCGCTGTCTCTTACGGCCGGGTGCGCAATCCAGCCGACTGGACCGGGCGACTCGGCAGACCGGCGGGGCAAAGTTCCCGAAGCCGTGATTGCAATGGCTGCCCCGGATCAGGATGTTGCAACCGCGCGCTTGGTGCCCGAGGACGGGTGCTACTGGTACAAACACAGCGGCCCCGTAGAAACAACCTTGCTGCCGCTGCGCACGGCGAACGGCAATCGTATCTGCACCCCTCGCGAAACTTAATTGCGTTTGCCGTCCGCTGCTTGGCTTAGCTGCGGGCAGTCACGCTGTCCTCCGCCGAGTAAAGATAGGCGGTAGAGCCGGTCTCGACGTTCGGGTAAAGATCATTGATATGAGCCATGACCATCCGTACGCAGCCCGAACTTGCGCGGCCACCGATACTCCGTGGGCTCGGAGTGCCATGGATGCGCAAAAGGGTATCGCGATCCCCGACGTAGAGATACAGCGCCCTCGATCCAAGCGCGTTTTCCGGTCCCGGTTCCATGCCATCGGCAATGTCAGCATAAAGTTCGGGGTCGCGATTGATCATGCTCTGTGTCGGTTGCCAGTGCGGCCACCTGACCTTGCGCTTGATGGTATAGACACCCGGCTCGTAGAGGTTCCCCCGCGCGATGGCCACGCCGTAGCGCATCGCGGTTCCACCCTCTTCAATGTGGTAAAGATATCGTGCGACCGCGTCGACATGGATATCTCCCGGCACGAGACCGGCCTTCGCGACCACACGTTGCGGTAGGAACCGCGGGTGCAATCCCCATGGGTTGGAAGTCTCGGCAACATAACCCTGAGGCGTCACCTGTGCGTCCCATTCAGCCTTCTGAGCCTCGGTGGGCCAAGTGTCGGCAAAAGCCATACCGGGACCGGTCACCGAAAAAAGCGCCGTTGTTGTCTGAATGAAGTGTCGTCTTGTCAGCATTTCGTACCCTTTCGGTTCTCACCGGCGATTGATGGCAAGAACGGTATGTGTTCTCCTTGAACAGATAGGACTTCTAGTGGCTAGAGGTTCAAGGGCAAATTTTCGTAAGTAGACATGCGATCCTTGCAGTTTCCAGTTTGCTAGGGAGGAGAAAACTGCTCGCACAATACCTGGTCCGAAGTTGCGCAGCGACAATTCGTTAAGTCGCAGATTGTCTGGAAATTTAGGCACAGCGGCTTCGATATCGCGACCATGAGATCGGGAACGTCACGGCACAGGGAACTTGCGCCACTCGCAAATGCTACGATGCCATCTCTGGCTCCGGCTCTCATTCCGTTATTTCGCCCCGTTACAACCTTCACCCACTGGAGCTTCAAGCGATCAATTGTCACAAAAACGTGAGACGAATGGCTAACGAACGCTTTGGGCTGGAAAAGCCTTGTCGCATTCGAACGGAAAGTGGCTTAAACGATCATCTGGGGCGGCACTAAAGCGTGCCAGGTCAAGCCGGTGTCAGCCTCGACAAATGACCTATATTAGGTCAGCTTTCCACATGCGATACCTCCCGTTCCCCGTCACCTCGCGGATCAAACCGCTTGCCTCCATCCATGCGAGATTGCGCTGAACGGCGGCGCGGCTGGCTCCGGTCATGGCCTCAGCCATCGGGGCGGAGACCAAGGGCCATTCCGTGAAAACCTTTCGCAAGGCAACCGGCGTGCGGCCAGATAATTGCGCCATGACGTTTTCTGCCCGCCCGATCCACACTTCAATATCATCAAGTGTTCGCATCGCCGTTAGAATTGCGCTGTTCATCCCATCCAACCAGCGGGCCAAACGCTCGGGTGGCAAGCCCGAAACGCGCAGCCCCCCGGCCCCGGCCATAGCGAGCGGCGCGAAGATGGCACCGCTTCCATCGCTGGTCGCGATCCTAGACGCGGTGACGGCAGCTTCGATCTGGTCGCCGTGGCGTCCGAGGCCCGCCAAGCTCCACAGGTGATACCCCATGCACGCCCGCGTGATCGGGTGGAGACCCTTTGCGGCTGCCATGACGTCCAGCCACCCACCCGCGCGATCCTCGAAACGCTCAGCGCTGTCTTCAATGTTCTCGGGGTCGCGGCGATCCAGAAAAGCGGCCAGGTCAGCCATCGGTCCGGGACCGCCTGTCAAGCGCCGAACAGCCCATCCAACGCGTGCCAAGGCATTTGGGTCATCCTGTGCACCTGACAGCCGCATGGATACCCAGAGCGCCAGACGATCAGTACTCACCCGATCTCCTGCGACCCAGCTGAGGGCCGCTGCCTCGACAAGAGCGAGGCGATGCCGCCAGCCTTCCGGGCCGCGCAGCAGCCGGTCATCCAGAGCTCCCAGGCGTCCAGCCACCTTTGCTAGCCGCGCAGCGTGAACGCCTTCTGCCTTTGCCCAGTCTTCGATGACGGCAGTGTCCGGCGGTTCTGCACGCGGCCCGGGAGGCAAATCATCTGGTTCTTCTTCGAATGGTCCCGGCAGAAACCAGAGATCCTTTTCGTGAGCCTCTGCATCCTCCTCGGTAGTGATGAGGGGGTCGTCGTAACCATCAGTCAAAATAGAGGCTCTCGTATTCATATGTGCAAAATACTTATTTTTTGCACATTACCCAAGTGATTTTGTGGCGGTTGCCTACGCCCTTTATATAGCACGCTCGCGCGACTGCCGGCGGAACCTCTCAGATCGCGCTCAGCGCTAGGGAACCAAGGGTCTTAGGATGAACGCGACGAGAGAGCACCTACTTGCATTCGTTTACAAACGGTCGATTGCTGACGTGTTTCGCAATTGCAAAGAGCCAGAGAAAGGGAAGCCCGTGTGCCGGGCTTGAAAGGAAAGAGAGAGCCTCTTCCGGGTCCGGCGCGACAAGGATCCTGACCATGGCCAAGACCAAAACCACGACGCGTTCGAAACCCGCCACCTCAAAGAAAACCGAAACCGCCGGATCGGCTGCGCCTGACGGCGCCGCCGACATCCGGATGATCCCGCTCGACCAGCTGGAGCCGAGCCAACTCAACGTCCGCAAAGTCGCCGCGAGCGCTAGCGACGACGCCGAACTCCTCGCCAGCATCCGCGAGACAGGCATCAAACAGAACCTAGTGGTTCATGCGCTGTCAGAGACACGTTTTGCTGTTGACGCCGGTGGCCGTCGCCTCAAATCGCTGAAACAGCTGGCCGAGGACGGTGTGATCCCCGCAGACCACCCGGTGCCCTGCCTCGTCGAGGACGAACGCAACGCCATCCTCACCTCCGCCACAGAAAACCTTCAGCGCGCAGCCATGCATCCGGCGGACCAGTTCGAAGCTTTCGACAAGATGATTGGCGAAGGGCGCAGCGAGGACGAAATTGCGCTGAAATTCGGTGTCTCCGTCGACCTGGTACGCCGTCGGCTGAAACTCGCCCGTGTCGCGCCCGAAATCATCGAGCGATTTCGCGCGGGGGATCTGACCCTCGAATGCGTGATGGCGTTTACGCTGACCGACGACCACGATCGGCAACTGGCGGTCTGGAACGCGGTGAAGGGCGGCTATCACATCCACCCGCAAAGCATCAAACGCCAACTGACCGAGACCGCGCATTCTGCGAACTCGGCCTTGGGGCGTTTCGTCGGCATCGAAGCCTATGAGGCGGCGGGAGGCGTTCTGCTGCGCGACCTCTTCGACGATCGCGCCAGCGCCCATATGGAAAACCCTGAGCTCCTCGAGCGTCTCGCCATCGAGAAGCTGCAGGCCGCGGCCAAACCCTTTGAAGGGACATGGAAATGGGTCGAGGTGCATCTCTCTGTGGATTACGGGGCGTTTCGCAGTTTCGGGCGTGTCTATCCGCAGGATATCGAACCCGATCCCGATCTGCTCGCCGAGGAAGAGCATCTCATCGCCCGCGAAGAGGAATTGGCGGCGCAGAATGACGGCGAGGATTGGACCGACGCCGAGACCGAAGAATACTACGCCATCGAGCCGCGTTTGCGCGAGATCGAAGCCCTGCAGCGCGAGCGGCAACCTTTCGCGGACGCAGATCGCGCCATTGCGGGCGTGGTTCTGACCATCGGTCATGACGGTGCGCTACGTGTCGAGAAAGGCCTGGTGCGGCCAGAAGATATCCCTGCTGCGGCCATGCCGGACGAAGATAGTGCTGATGCGGGTGATGCCTCCTCCCCCGCCCGCCCACATGTGACGCCGCCGACGTCCTCCACGCCAGTGCCGACCTCTGACCCCGCGGCCACGTTGCGCAAGGCGGACGGCATTTCGGCGAGCCTGGCGGATGATCTGCGTGCCACGCGCCAGCACATCCTCAGGGCGCATCTGGCGGCTGATTTCGAGGTGGCCTTCGATGCGATGCTCTACGCGCTCTGCGAACAGGCTTTGGGGCGGTCCTACGGCAACGAGGCACTCGACATCTCGATCCGGCCCTTCCAGGCGCAAGACCGCGAAGTGCTGCACGCGGACACCGTCGCCCAAAAAATGCTCGAGGCGCTGGAACAAGACCTCGCCACGGACTGGATGAAGCTTCAGAAACCCGAGGACTTCCGGACGATGTCGGCGTTGCCCATTGCGGACAAGCAGGCGCTTTTCGCCTGGGCGACGGGTCTCGCGGTCAAACCCCAGCTTTCCTCCGACAATCGTCCTTCCCCGATCATCGAGGAGATCGGCGCGCGGCTCGATGTTGATGTGGCTGCCTGCTGGCGCCCGACTGCCCAAAACTACTGGGGTCGGGTCAACAAGGGGCATGCGGTGGCCACGGCGCGCAAGCTGATCGGTGACGACTACGCCGAGGATCGCAATCGCGAACGCAAGGGCGATATCGCGGCCGCGATGGAGCGGGCGTTCGCAGAAGCGGCGAGCGAGACGGAAGGTTTCGACGCCGCGACGGTTGCAAAGACGACGCGGTGGCTGCCCGACGGGATGGTGTTTGCCGGTGCGACGGAGGCTGGTGCCGACACGGCAGGCGCTGCGCCGGAGACCGAGGAGGGAGATCTGTCCGCCGAAGATTCTCTGAGCGACGCTGAGAGCAATGAACCGTCGTCCTTGCCCGCCTTCCTGAGCGAGGATGCGGCCTGACGCGGCGAAAACCGATCCGATCATGACCTAAGCCTTGGGCCGTCCTCGCGCAGAGGGCGGCCCTTTCCCGCTGACGGGTTTCACGCAGCCGGTGTCTGATCGGCTGGCCCGTCCCGGAGAATTCTCATGACCACCACACTCGATATCGATCCCGTCAAGGAAACCGAATTGATCGCCGGGCAAAATGATGCCTTTCGTCGCTCCATTCTCAGGACCACCCCCGTCGCCGATGCGCCGCAGGGCCAGTTTGTCATGACCCGTGGTGTTGCAGCACTAGGGCCGGACGCCCAGCTCGCTCTCACCCGCCGCGTCGCTTCGTTTGACGCGTTCAACGCTGACAGTGACCCCCATGGTTGGCACGAGATGGGGGTCATCGACTTCGACGGGACCACGACCTGGTTCAAGCTCGATTTGTACGACGTCGACTATCAATATGGCTCTCCCGAGCCATCCGATCCCGCGCAAACCCGCCGCGTCCTGACCCTGCTTCTGCCGTCAGAATACTGACGCCCCTCTTCTTCAACATCACCTCGGATCGCCCTTGCACAAAGGGCGGTCCTTTCGCGCTGGCGGGTTTCCATGGGGCGCGATGGTCGCGTTCCGCCCGCCGCAGGAGACCAGAGATGGCCAAGACACTCGACTATCAGATCACCCTCTATCCCGCGCACCGCGACGGCGCCTTCGTCGTCACACAGTTCCAGATGATGGCGAATTACCCGGAAAAGCGCATCCAGGCCGCGGGCATGGACGACCTGATCGACCAAGTGACGCAGTTCGCGATGGAGCATGGCGAGAGCTGCAGTGCCTCAGTGCGCTGCCTCGCCCCGCGCAAACCGCCGGGGTTCAAGCGCGCGACTGAGAATCTGTATTTCAACCTGGTTGACCGGACGGGTGACGAACGCGGCGACGCCGCGGCTTGAAGCCCCCCGCAGGAAACCTCCTGGGCGATCTGATGCAAAGGTCGCCCTCCCCTTCCCTCAATTCCAAAGGATCGAAGACATGACACAAGTGAATGATTTTTACGCGCAGATGCTGGAAGCCCAGCAACGCGCCGCCGAACAGAGGGTTGTGACCCGCGTGGCCCTTCTCTCCGAACTGCGTGCCGTCGGCGTGACGAAGATCGAGGTGCAATACGAAGGCTACGGCGATTCCGGCAATATCGAAGATGTCGTCGTGACGCCAGACACGATCTCTCTCTCAGAAGAGTTGCGCCGCCGGGTCGAAGATTTCGGCTGGGACTTCGCCTATGCGCTCAGCCCCGGGTTCGAGAACAACGAAGGTGGCTATGGCGAACTGACCTGGGTGCTCGCGACTGACAACATCGATGTCAGTCATTCGAACCGCTACATCGCGACCAATACCACCGAACATGAGGGGCTTTGATATGGCACATCCCCTCCACCACGCCGAAAGCTCGGCCCGAAAGTTCGGAGGTGTTCCAGATGATTACCAATATGTGCACGATTGGTTCGACTCATCTAAGGAACACCTCGCACTTTTCACCCACCGAGCACATCGGCACCACACGCTCGGGATCTTCGAAGCTGAGCGTTTGTTTGGGCGAAGCCTGACCAACAGCGCGGGCCGGGTCGTGCCGATCCGCTGGATCGGCGAACAACATGTGCGCGAAGACTGCCAAGGGCGCATCCCGTCGCTGGCCGACTGGCTTGGACGCATCCAACCGGAACCGTGGATGGCCAACGGCCGGATCGACAACGACCCGACGCAGATCGGCAGCGATCCGCGCGCGGTCTGGAGCCACGCGGTGGCAAATCACCAGACCATTCTCGGCTTCGAGGAATGGCTGCTGAAGGTCTCGGTCGAACACGTTCAGCACCGCCAGAACCGCGCCGCCGCCTGATCCGACGGGCGGCAACCTCACCAACCAACTCATCACAACCAGATCGACTCGCCTGCGCCCAATCGGCCTGGCGAGTCGATTTCGTTCCAAGAAAGGACATCGACATGCACGACCCTGTCTATGAGGAGGCCTATCACGGCCACACCATCAAGATTTTCCATGACCCCGATCCCGAAAGCCCACGGGAGTGGTCGAACCTCGGCACGCTGATCTGCTGGCATCGGAGATACCGGCTGGGCGAAAGCCACCATTTCGCAAGCCCCGAGTCGTTTCTGCGCGATCTCGCGGGTGTCTCGGATCAGTGTGATCTCTCAATGGACCAGTTGCGCGAGCGCGCCGAGCGCAAGGCGATCCTTCTGCCGGTGTTTCTCTATGACCATTCCGGCCTCGCGATGAACACCATCGGGTTCCACTGCCCGTGGGATTCCGGCCAGGCCGGTTACGTCTATGTGTTGCTTGAGGCGGTTCGGAAGGAGTTCGATGTGAAGCGCGTCACCAAGGCACTGCGGGAAAAGGCAGCCGACATCCTGCGCGCTGAAATCGTCAGCTACGACGCCTATCTTGGCGGGCGGGTCTATGGCTATGTCATCGAGCGTGACGGCGAGGAGCTCGACGCCTGCTGGGGCTTCTTCGGCGACTATGAGCTGGACTGCCTGTCCGAGGCACGAGCGTTTGTAGACCATCTCGTTTTACAGGCGAGATCCAGAGCCGTCGCCGCCGAAGAACTGGGCGCAAGCCCACCTCCGAGTTGAAATGCGTGAAGTACTCATATATGTTATTCATGCGTATTTCGGAGGTGAACATGGCAAGCACAAGCGTCACACTGGGCCCCCATTGGGACGAATTCATTGCCCTGATGTTGAAGGAAGGGCGCTACGGGTCAACCAGCGAGTTGATCCGCGCCTCCTTGCGCCTGATGGAAGAACAGGAAGGTCAGCGGGCGCGGCTTCGCGTTGCGTTGATGGAGGGCAAGCAATCCGGCGACGCTGGTCCGCTCGATATGGATGCGATCAAGCGCGAGGCGCGGAGCCGCTCCGGCGCTTCTGATGCGTGACATCCATCTCTCTGAAGCGGCTAAATCCGATCTCGTCGATATCTGGGTCGAGACAGACCGACAGTGGGGCGCGGCGCAGGCGGACCGCTATCTCGACGACATCGAGCGTGCCCTGAAGGGGCTGATCGCCAATCCTCAAATGGGGTCGGACTGCTCCGATCTCCTGCAGGGTGCGCGTAAACTGATCACGGGCCGGCACCTCGTGTTCTATGAGGTGGACCCGGACAGGATATTTGTGATCCGGATCCTGCATCAATCGATGGACGTGCCTCGCCATCTGCGGCCGTCCTGACGCAGGGCAAATTCGCACCAGGGCTTTGCCATGAAAGAGCGAGAGACAGGGCGGGAGGGGTGACCCCTCCCGGGTGCGAGAGTGCGCGCGGGGCCTGGGGCCAACCCTCAACTCCGGAGATTGCCGATGAACGCTCACCCCCATTCCGTCCCGCTTGCATGTCTTTCAGAGGCCCCTGCCCTGCCCGAGGCTGCAGGCGTTGCTCAAAACCTGATGCAGGCTGCAAATGCCCTCGTCCCTTTGTTCGAGGCTGGCAAACCCATTGACGCCGCCGCTGTTCGCGCCGTGATGGAGGAGGCCTTCGGTGCCAGCGACACGAGCGGCGCCTGGGTTTGGAAGGACGCCTACGAGGCCGTCGAGGTTGCGCAAATCCTGATGCTCGCGCGCTATGGCGCGCTGATGCAGCGCCAGGCGGCCTCGCCGCAGGCCTTCCTCACCATGATCGAGCGGCTGGCCAGTCTGGCGCCCTCGCACACACGGCGTTCTGAAGATAGCGTCCGCCTGCAACAATTTTCGACCCCCCTGCCCCTTGCGGCGATTGTCGCGCAGGCGGCGGGGTTTCGCGAGGGCGACCTGGTGCTCGAGCCATCCGCTGGCACCGGCATGCTGGCGATCTTCGCCCGGACTGCAGGCGCGCGGCTTGTTCTCAATGAGCTTGCGGAAACGCGCCGTGCCTTGCTGGAACAATTGTTTCCGGATGCTGTTGTCTCGGATCACGATGCCGCCTCGATCGACGACCGTCTCGACCGCGCAATCACGCCCTCGGTCATCGTGATGAACCCGCCGTTTTCGGCTGCGAACCATGTCGAAGGTCGGTTTCGGCAGGCGACCAGTCAGCATGTTCTGTCCGCGCTGGCACGTCTTGCTCCGGGTGGGCGGCTTGTCATCATCACGGGCGAGAGCTTTCGGCCCTCCACCAAGAGTTTCCAGCCGACGTTTCAACGCATAGGCCAGAGCGCAGACGTGGTGTTTTCCGCCGCGATCGACGGCAAGGTCTTCGCGCGGCATGGGACCACGATCGACACGCGGCTGACGGTAATCGACAAGCGCGCGGCGGGCGAACGCGAGACCGCACCTGTCGAAATCGAGGCCGTCTATCATCCCATCTGCGCAACCACGGGCGATCTTCTCTCCGCAGTGCTCACCCATTGTCCCGCGCGCCGCAACCCCCCGCCCTGCCCTACCAGCGCGGCATTGTCTGTGCCGAACCGCCAGTCCCGCACCAACCTGTACGCTCTGCGTAACGCCGCCCGCAAGGAAACCCGCGCCCGCGCCGAGGAGCGCGCCCGGCATCCCTTTGATGATGTCGTGACGGCCCCGCTCGACTACCTGCCGAAAGCCTGGAGCGTACCGGGCGTCGCGCTGCAGGACACGGTTTACGAGACCTATAATCTTCAGGCGATGCGGATCGGCGGCGCAGCGGAGCACCCGACAGCACTTGTCCAATCCGCAGCCATGGCGTCTGTCCCGCCGCCCGTGCCGACCTATCGCCCAGTCTTGCCGAAGTCCCTTGTCGCTGACGGCCTCCTCTCCGCTCCGCAGCTCGAAAGCGTGATCTACGCGGGCAATGCACACGAGGCGCACCTGAAAGGCTGGTTCAAGCGCGGGGAGATCGAGGGTCAGCTTATGGCCGCGGCGGAGGGTGACGAAGGTGCCTTCCGTCTGCGCAAGGGCTGGTTCCTGGGCGATGGCACCGGCTGCGGCAAGGGGCGGCAGGTGGCGGGCATCATTCTCGACAACTGGCTCAAAGGGCGCCGCCGGGCCGTTTGGGTCTCGAAGAGCGACAAGCTCATCGAAGATGCGCGGCGCGACTGGATGGCCCTCGGGGGGCGTGAAAGCGATATCGTGCCGCTCTCGAAATTCCGCCAAGGGAGCGACATCCGCCTGCCCGAAGGCATCCTCTTCGTCACCTACGCCACGCTGCGCTCCGCCGAGCGGGAAGGCAAAGCCTCCCGTCTCGACCAGGTGACGTCCTGGCTCGGCGCAGGGTTCGACGGGGTCATCGCTTTTGATGAAAGCCACGCCATGGCCAATGCTGCTGGCGAAAAGTCCGACCGCGGCGACAAGAAGGCCTCACAGCAGGGCCTCGCTGGCCTCGCACTGCAAAACGCTGTGCCTGATGCACGCGTCCTCTATGTCTCGGCCACCGGGGCCACGGTCGTCGGCAATCTCGCCTATGCCTCCCGCCTCGGGCTCTGGGGCACTGGCGATTTCCCCTTCGTGACACGTGCAGAGTTTGTCGCCGCGATGGAGGCCGGGGGTATTGCCGCCATGGAGATGATCTCGCGCGACCTGAAGGCGCTCGGGCTATATCTGGCACGCTCGCTCTCCTACGCCGGGGTCGAATACGAGATGCTGGTGCACGACCTGACGCCCCCTCAGATCGCGATCTACGACAGCTATGCCGATGCCTACCAGATCATCCACACCAATCTTGAGGCCGCGCTTCAGGCGTCTGGCATCTCCTCCGAGACCGGCACGCTGAACGCCCAGGCAAAATCCGCCGCGCGTTCGGCCTTCGAGAGCAACAAACAGCGCTTCTTCAACCATCTCATCACCGCCATGAAATGCCCCTCGCTTATCCGCGCGATCGAGGCGGATCTGGCGGCGGGGCATTCTGCAGTGATTCAGGTCGTCTCGACCAGCGAAGCGGTGATGGAACGCCGTCTCGAGGAGATTCCGGCCTCGGACTGGGACGATCTGCAGGTCGATTTTACACCGCGTGAAAACATCATGGACTACCTGATGCACAGCTTCCCGACGCAGCTTTTCGAGCCCTACACCGACGAGAACGGCGATCTGCGGTCGCGCCCCGCCCTCGATGCTGACGGCAATCCCATCATCTGCCGCGAAGCGGAGCGGCGGCGGGACGATCTGATCGAGCACTTGGGTGCCCTCGCCCCGGTGCAGGGCGCGCTCGACCAGATCCTCTGGCATTTTGGCGGCGATGCGGTGGCCGAGGTCACGGGGCGCAAGCGGCGCATCGTGAAAACGCGCGAAGGGCGGCTCAAGGTCGAGAACCGCCCCGCCTCCTCCAACCTCGGCGAGACTCAGGCCTTTATGGATGACGCCAAACGCATCCTGATCTTCTCAGATGCAGGTGGCACCGGGCGCAGCTATCACGCCGACCTTGGGGCAAAGAACCAGCGCCTCCGGGTGCATTACCTGCTCGAGCCCGGTTGGAAGGCCGACAATGCCATCCAGGGGCTCGGGCGCACCAATCGCACCAATCAGGTGCAGCCGCCGCTGTTCCGGCCGGTGGCCACCAATGTGAAAGGCGAGAAGCGGTTCCTCTCCACCATCGCGCGCCGCCTCGACACGCTCGGGGCGATCACCAAGGGGCAACGCGAGACCGGCGGTCAGAACATGTTTCGCGCCGAGGACAACCTCGAAAGCCCTTACGCACGCGCGGCGCGGCGCCAGTTCTTCTACAAGCTGCGCGCGGGCAAGATTGACGCCTGCTCCTACGCCAAATTCCAGGAGATGACCGGGCTGACGCTCGATGACGCGGACGGCACGATGAAGGAAACCCTGCCGCCGATCCAGCAGTTCCTGAACCGCTGCCTTGCTCTGAGGATTGACGTGCAAGACGCAATTTTCGAGGCCTTCGGCGGGTTCCTCTCGGCGATCATCGAAGACGCGCGGCAGGCGGGCACGCTGGATGTCGGCCTCGAGACCCTGCGCGCGGAGAAGTTCGAGATCGTCGATCGCAAGGTCATCTTCGAGCATGAGGCGACGGGGGCGACGGCCACTGCGCTGACCGTGGAGCGCACAGACCGCAACGATCCTCTCGCCCTGCCCCGGGTCAAATCGATCTGCGCAAACACAGAGGGCGCGACGCTCTGCTGGAACACGACCTCCAAACGCGCGGCGCTGATGGTGAAGGCGCCCGCCTTCATGGACGAAGACGGTGTGCCGATCCTGCGGGTGAAACTGCTGCGGCCCATGGGAACCGAGATCCTCGCGGCCAGCGAATTTTCGACCTCGCATTGGGAGGAGATTGATGACTCGATGTTCGAACATCTCTGGCAGACCGAAGTCGCCGCCGTGCCGGAGTTCACCACCTCGAAGATCACGCTGATCTGCGGGCTGCTCCTGCCGATCTGGGATCGGCTGCCCGCTGACAACATGCGCATCTATCGCCTGCAGACCGAGGATGGGGAACGCGCCATCGGCCGTCTGGTCAGCCAGGATCAGCTTCTCAATGTCTACGCGCGCCTCGGTCTCGATTGTCAGATCGAGATGGCACCGCAGGAGGTGTTCGGCGCGGTGATGGACGCAAAGACGACCCTCAGCTTGCTCGGCGGTTACCAGTTGCGCCGGTCGCTCGTGATGGGGCAGCCGAGATGTGAGCTGATCGGCGCGTCCGGTGCGGCCCTGCCCGGTTTGAAGGCTTTGGGCTGCTTCACCGAGGTGATCCAGTGGAAGACGCGGGTGTTCATCCCGGTGGACGGCATTGACGTGCTGGCGCGCGTGCTCGGCGAGCATCCGGTTGGCGCAAACGCTGCGAATGCCGCCGCATGAACGCGCGGCGCAGCATCGCAGACCTCTCGGCCGATCTGGCAGATCGGGCCGAGAGCTTCTGCCGCCAGTATTTCCCCGAGGGGCGCAAGCAGGGCAACTATTGGCAGGTTGGCGATACCTCGGGGGCCAAAGGTCAAAGCCTCGCCATCCGGCTGCAAGCTCAAGGTGGGCGCAAGGCCGGATCCTGGGCCGACTTTGCGACGGGGCAATATGGCGATCTGATAGACCTGCTGCAGGAACGGCTTGGTTCGGTCACGCTCAAGGAAACGCTGAGGGAGGCGCAGTCCTTTCTCGGCGAGGCCCCCTGCGCTGCCGTACCTCGTGAAACCCGAAAGGCTGAGCGCCCGGATGCAGCCTCCAGCAAACGCATCGCGCGGGCGCGGAAGCTCTTTGCCGCAGGCAAGCCGGTCCTCGGCACTCTGGCGGCCACCTATTTGCAGGGGCGCGGGATCTCGCGCTTCGGTCCAGCGCTCCGCTATCACCCGCAGGTCTTCCTGCGCCACGGCGAGGACGGGCCTGATCCGCCGCACAGAGCCCCTGCCCTGCTGGCGAAGATCACGGACAATCGGGGCCAGATCACTGGCTGCGCGCGCACCTATCTCGACCCCTCCACCGGCGGTCTGGCCGCGATCGAGAACCCGAAGCGGATCCTTGGGCAGCTTCATGGCCATGCCATCCGCTTCTGGTCTGGCACCGGGCGCACTGATCTCATCGTCGGCGAAGGTCTCGAGAACACCCTTTCGGTTGGCACGGCTCTGCTTGAGTTCGACCTCGCGTCTTGTCTCACCGCCACCCATCTCGGCCTCTTCATCCCGCCGCCGGGGATCAAGCGTATCTGGATCGCGCGGGACAATGATGAAGCAGGACGCAATGCATCAAAGAGATTGCGTAACCAACTGGAATCGCGAGGAATTGCCTGTGGTGATCTCGTGCCGGCAATGGGCGATTTCAACGACGATCTGCGGGCACTTGGCAAGGATGCGCTGCGCCGGTCCCTTTTAGAGGCCATGAAAGCGCAAGGTCTGGAGATTGGGGGCGGATGACCGCCTGCCTACCCATTGATGTCCGACAGGGCAAAGGTTCCGCCGGTTCGATCTGATCCCGTTTGGACAAGGGGAGCGATGGACCAGCGGGTCGGGGCTGAGTGCCCCTCGCCCGGGCAGCAATGCGCCCGCTACCCGGAAAATTCCCCTCCCCTTTCAGGGCATTCCTCGCGGGACCAATTTTCCGGTCCGGGTCACATTCTCCGCTTCGCTCCGATCCTGACGGATGCGGCCCGGTCGCCGCCGGTCCTGACATCGCCCCATCCAAATCGGGTCAGATCAAACAGAGGAACCAGACAATGCCCCATCAGACAGACATCCAAGAGGAGACCGGCGTGACCTCCGCCATCCTCGACCACCTCGCACTTCACGGCGCAACACCGGGACCCGGCGAGACCGATCATCGCCCCCTGCCCCAACCCGACGAGGTCGAACTCGCCATGGCGACCCTCTTTGAGACCACCATCGGCCTCCTCACCGGCAGCCAGTTGGAGGACAATATTGAAGAGATGCTCTGGTCCCTCACCTCGATCTTCCATCGCCGGCTGACCCATATCCAGAAGCTTCTCGACGACAACGAATTCGAGGTCCGGGAAAGCCTCGCGATCCAGGACGGCTCTGAGGTCGCCTCGGTCGAGCTGGAACGCCTCCAGATGATCGGGCTGAAGCTCTGGGACCATCGCGACGCTTTCGAGCAGATGCGCGATCTGGCCGTGGACCATTTCTCGGCCGCCACCGGTTCGCCCTGGCTGCCCCGCACCGGATCCAAGGTCTCGCATCGGGGTCTGATCTCCGCCGTGGTGGACAGTCGGGCCTATCTCTCGGCCAAGCGCCGCAAGGAGACCGAGGTGCACTGCCCCGAAGGCACACGGATCGCTTTTTCGGGCGGCGACTATCAGGCCTACGACCTGATCTGGTCCGTCCTCGATGCCACCCTTGCGAAATACCCCGACATGGTGCTCTTGCACGGTGGCACGCCCAAAGGCGCCGAGATGATCGCGGCCCGCTGGGCAGATACCCGAGGTGTCACCCAGGTGGTCTTCAGGCCCGACTGGAAGAGCCACGGGAAGGCCGCCCCCTTCAAGCGCAATGACAAGATGCTGGAGACCATGCCCCAAGGGCTGATCGCCACCCCAGGTTCGGGTATCACAGAGAACATCGTCGACAAGGCCCGCAAGCTCGGGATCCGCATCAAGAGGATCGGGGCTTAGGCCCCGGTTCTACAATGACATCAGTCAGAGCGCCCAGTGCGGTTCGCACTTTGAGTTCGCGGAGGTGCGCAGTATTGCAGGATTTGGTCTGTCAGACTGCTGAGTGTGTGGATGAGTATTTCTAGTTTGTCGCTGTCGCGGGACTTCCAAAAGCCTCGTGACGCTCACGTCGTCCCGGGATCAGCGGGATGTTCGCCGAAAGGCGCCCCATTTCGGCCAGGAAACTGACCAATCCGACGATCGTCTTGAACTCGCGCAATTTGAAGACGCTGCGGCTCGTGACAAGCATCTTCGCGTCCTGGCCGTCCTTCGTCACCGCGTGCACGATCCACGCGCCATACCAACTGTTATGGCGCTTCTCGGCAGTCTGGTTGCAGATCACCTCGATGAGGTAGCCATCTGAGAGCAGATCGCGCAGGCCATCCTCGGTGACCACATTCTGTGTTGCGCCGTCCAACTGCTTATCCTCTTCACTCATCCCGACACGTGTCGGGATTGGAGCGGGCTCGGGCGTTTGCCTGATCTTCCGAGTCGCACACGTCGTTTGCTCAGTTTTGCGCTGCCATACGGGACATCTTCGAAGTTCGCAACGCGGCCGGGATTGAAGCTGTCGGGAAAAGATGTGCGCGTCCTCGCCTGGGCATTTCAACTTCTCCAGCCTGTGAGATCACTTTCTGCTCTAGGCCATTGGTAACTCGACCGAGGACCTCAAGACGGGCCGGTGTTGCGTTGCGACGGGTCGTGGTATGTATCGAAAGATCAGGTGTGACTGTGAAAGGATCGTTTCGGCGTTCTTAGTTGTCGGCAGTTCACCCACCTTCCTTCGCGGCCACCGCACTTCTCCCAATGTCTGAGTTGCATGACATGCTGGTCGCAGCTGTCGTCCCGTCCACAAAGGTTGTCGCCGATCTTTTTCCCCTGACCCTGCGGGTCTTTCCTCGCGCAGCAAAAAGACCGGCGCCTGCCCCTCTCCAGCTCACGCTTCGCCTTCGGTGTGGCCGGGCCTTGGCCAGCTGCAAAGTGACCATCATTGCAACGCAAACAAGGAGAAGAGCAATGACCACGAACTGCATCAAATTCACCAGCGCCGACATCGAAACCGCCAAGGGCGTCGGCTCCATCTCGACCCTGACCTTCGACCTCGACATCACGGTCGAACCCGTCGCGAGCGCGAACCCGATGGCCCCCACGCACCGCGTCCTCGGCCGTTCCCCGCGCGGCAAGCTGGTCGAGTGCGGCGGTATCTGGAAAAAGCAGAGCAAGGAGACCGGCGCCGACTACTACACGCTGACCATCCGCGACCACGGCTTCAACGCCAACCTCGGCAAGGCCGCGAACCAGGACGATCTGTCCCTGCAGGCCGTCATCCCCTGGGGCCCCAAAGACGCCGCGTGACGCAAAGAATCGGCCGGGGCAACCCAGCCGATTTCCCCCCGCGTCCCTTCGCATTGACATGCATTGCCTGCATGTTGGCGCGCACTGGTTGGTGTGCTTGGTGGAAGCAACTGAAAGCTGATCGGGCATAAGGGAGATGATGACGCAATCCGTTTCGGAGAAGACTTTTCCGTCGTCCCCCACGCACTTTAAGGCTTAGTACCTCTTGCATTTTGACAGCCGTGCAATGGAGGAAAAATAAATAATAACATAAGGTTGCGGTCGTGGTCATGTGACGCGCTAATTGGCTGGAAGTCAGAGCTTACGACAGGTCATCCCAAGATATTGGGTAGGAGCCATCCGTGATCACTACAGTTTGTCGAGGCATCTAGGCCCGCTGGCAGATTGGGTGGGGTCGAGCCGCCGGGCGAAAATCATTGTTAAGACTCATTTTTCCGTGTAGATGACACTTTAATGAGCGAAATCGCTGAAAAAGCGATATTTAGAGGGCAGTCAGATGCGACAACGGTCTTTTGAGGCTGATACGAAGGATCAACCCTTCGACGAGATCATCCTTCAGCAGGGAGAGCTGATTTCTGACCGTCTCAACATGTTGCGACAGGAACAGTATCCTCCAGACGCCCAGAAAGGTCTACGTCAGTTCTCTCTGGCAGAGGTTGCCTACTATCTCGGCGTGACCCAATCGACGATCAAGAAGCTTCACCTCGAGGGCAAAGGCCCCGAGCCCGAAACGTCGTCTTCCGGCAGGCGCAGCTACTCGGCTGAGCAAATGCTGGAATTGAGAGCCTATCTGGACAAGCATGGCCGTCCCGGAAGGCGCCGTTATGTCCCCTATCGACAGCCTGGCGAAGAACTGCACGTTGTTTCTGTCGTAAACTTCAAAGGGGGCAGCGGAAAGACCACTACCGCAGCTCATCTCGCTCAGCATTTAGCGCTGAAGGGCCATCGTGTTCTTGCGATCGACTTGGATCCTCAAGCCTCACTAACAGCTTTGCACGGTATCCAGCCTGAGCTCGACAACGTGCCCTCGCTTTATGAGACGCTCCGGTATGACGATGAGCGCAAGCCCATCTCTGAAGTAATCCGGCCGACAAACTTCCCAAACCTAGACATCGTTCCGGCAAGCCTCGAACTTCAGGAGTACGAATACGATACGCCGGTTGCTTTGACGAGCAGCGATCCCCATGAGGGCCGCACCTTCTTCACTCGGATATCCAAGGCGCTCAGTGAAGTTGATGACCGCTATGACGTGGTCGTAATCGATTGCCCTCCTCAGCTGGGCTACCTCACGCTCACTGCTCTGACGGCTTCTTCCTCGGTAATTGTGACGGTCCATCCTCAGATGCTGGACGTCATGTCGATGAGCCAGTTTCTTTTGATGCTGGGCGGGATCATGAAGACGATCCGTGACGCCGGAGCAAACATGCGCCTGAAGTGGTTCCGCTACCTCGTAACGCGGTTTGAGCCAACAGATGGTCCTCAAAAGCAGATGGTCGGGTTCCTCCAGGCGATGTTTCCAAACCAGATGCTTTCGGCTCCTGTACTGAAATCGACGGCGATCTCCGACGCTGGGATCACCAAACAGACGCTTTACGAAGTTGAGCGCTCTCAGTTCGTTCGAACCACTTATGACCGTGCAGTGACCTCCCTGAACGACGTCAACGACGAAATCGCCGAATTGATCCACAAGGCTTGGGGGCGAGAATGACTGTGGTTTTGACAGCCGTGCAGAGCGCCAATTTTGACAGCCGTGCAACTGTCGAAATGCAGACTGCGCGCCGGTTGGATTCTAACGAAGTGGAGATGACTTGATGGCTCGCAAAGACCTCCTGAAGAGCGTCATGGCTGGTTCGCCGGAGCAGCCCAAGGATTCCGGGCGCTCCGGATACGCAATGCGCGGAGCTTCGAAGTCGATGAAGGTTTCGATTGATAGCCTTGCGGAGAACTCGAAGCGTCTCCTTGAAGGCGAAACAATAGTCGAGATTGATCCGCAATTGATCGATGTGTCATTCGTTTCGGATCGGCTTAGTGATGACGATGTTGCTTTCAACGAACTGAAAGCATCGATCGCGGCCGGTCGCCAGGACACACCGGTTTTACTTCGACCGCATCCAGAAGCAGATGGTCGTTACATGATCGTCTTCGGGCATCGCCGTGTGCGAGTTGCATCGGCGCTCGGCCGTAAGGTTCGCGCAGTTGTAAAGCCGATGGACGACGTGGCCCACATTCTTGCTCAAGGGCAGGAGAACACTGCGCGCGCAGATCTCTCATTTATTGAGAAGGCCCTATTTGCGAAGAGCCTTTTGGATATGGGGCAAGCAAAGGACGTGATCCAGTCCGCCCTGACCATTGACGGTACTTTGCTTTCGCGCATGCTGTCAGTGGCGCAGAACGTCCCGCGGCACGTCATCGAACAGATTGGCCCAGCCAAGCAGATCGGGCGCGATCGTTGGGAGGATTTCAAGAAGTTGGCCTCGGAGCCCAAGAATGAGAAGATCCTCAAAGGAGCTTTGGAGTTCGACGGTTTTCAGGGTCTCGACAGCGATGCACGCTTCGAGTTCCTGCACAGCAAGCTAGCAGAAGCGGGCAGGGCGCCGAAAAGCCGAAAAGCGCGTGCCGCGCCCAAGAAACGTACTTGGACCGCCGGCAAAGGCCGCATCAAAGGCGTCATCGGCCGATCCGGAAAGGCATTCAGCATTTCACTCACGGCGCAAGACTCGACCGAGTTCGGGGATTTTCTCTCGGGCCGGCTTGATCAGCTGTACAGTGAATTCCTCGCGACGAAAGAGGAGCAGTCAGAACAATGATCTAGGCAAAAGAAAAGCCCCCAAGCAGCGTGGCCTGAGAGCTAATCTGAAAAGTTTGGTCGCTTAGAAGATATCTCTCCCGCGAATCACTGTCAACAAGAACGCCACTTCGGCGAACGGCTTTCTTTTGCCTCCACATAACTGGAGGTGAGAAACAGGCATGAAACATACAGGTTGGCGCAAGCCGACACCGGGTCTTGGCATTGCAGAGCAGCTTGCCCAAGCCGGTGAACAGTTAGCTGTACCCAAGACGCGGGCCTTCGTGGCCGTAAAGCGGGTCGGTGCATACATTGGCCTCAAGGCCGGAGACATGATGCTCCTCGACACGCTCGGGGCCTTTACTCAGGCCCAGGACTGGGAGGAGGGGCAGCGCCCGATCGTCTGGGCATCAAACGCCTATCTGATGGAGCAGACGGGCTTCTCGCTCTCGGCTCTCAAACGCCATGCGCGACGGCTGGCCGAGATCGGCGTGATCTCCTTCCAGGACAGCCCGAACGGCAAGCGGTGGGGGCGCAGGGACGCCGATGGGCGCATTATCGAGGCCTACGGCTTCGATCTGTCGCCGCTGTCGGCCCGTGTCGAGGAGTTCGAGGAGTTGCATGCCGATTTACAGGCCGAACGTGAGCTCTGTCAGCGCCTGAAGCGCCAGATCACGGTGGCACGACGGATGATCAGGGCGCGGATCGAGGCTGCCGTCAGCAACGCGCTGCGCGGGCCCTGGGCGCAGTTCACGGGGCTCTTCGAAGAGCTTTTGGACCGGCTTCCGCGCCGCCACGAAGCTTCCGAACAGCTTGTCCGGCTCTTGACCTGGTTCAAAGAGCTTCAGGAGCGTGTCGAGGCAGCTTACCTTAAGGCAACTGAGGCTGTCCAACCTGTGGAAAACACGCCTGCAACCAAGGCACAAGTCTTCGAAAAGACTCAAAAAATGAACCCCAGGGAGGTCATTTCTGACCCCCATATACTAATTACAACCCAACTAAATCCTGTAACCTGTAATCGCTCAGAAACTGAGCAAGCGGCGGGCGTGGTGCCAAATGCGCCACCGGAAGAGCAGGTTGATAGGGAGTTGGAAGAGTGGGTTGCTGAGACCCGCAAAAAACGTGGAGCAGCGCTTGATTTGCCGACTGTGATGCAGGCTTGTCCCGAATTCGCGTCCTGGGCGCGCAATATGGGCGGGTATCTCAAAGATTGGGGCGATCTGCACCGGGTTGCTGGCCAGTTGAGGCCAATGATTGGCGTCTCGGAGCATGCCTGGAACCTCGCGCAGGTTCGTCTTGGGCCTCAAATTGCAACCGCCGCGCTGGTTCTGACCTTCGATAAGCATTGCGCCGGCGAAGTCGCGTCTCCGGGCGGCTATCTCCGTGGTATTGTCCAGAAGGCCGGGGCAGGGGAGTTGCACCTCGAGCGTAGCTTCTACGGTAGGCTCAGCGGGCAGGCGGCGTAATGGGGCAGCGGATCAAAGCCCCGCGGCCTTGGTCAGGTTCACCCGGAATCTGTCGCGACGGCGTTGATACCGGCGGGTCATCTCGGCCGATGCGTGTCCGAGCTGCTTCTGGACATAGCGTTCGTCGACTTCCGCGCTGCTGGCGAGACCGGCGCGCAAGGAATGGCCTGAAAACAGCGCTAAGCGGTCTTTTTCCGGCAGCTCGGCGCGAATGCCGGATTTCAGGACGGTGGATTTGATGAGGCGGGCGACATGCTTGTCGTTGAGGCGTTTTTCCAAGGCCTTCTTTCCGTCGCGGGATGTGCGGACGAAGACCGGTCCGAAGTCGATCTTCGCGAAATGCAGCCATTGTTCCAGCGCATGAACGGGGCAGGTTTGGTTCGAAGAACCGCGGCCAATCTCCACCTCGCGCCAACCGGCTTTGGCATTCAGAGTCAGCACAGCACCGTCACCGAGGATCTCGATCCAACCGCCTGAATCATGCGTATCGTCTTTACCGACATCGAGGCTGATGATTTCAGAACGGCGCAACCCGCCAGCATATCCCAAGAGCAGGATGGCTCGGTCACGCAGGCCGCGCAGGTCGTAGGGCAGGGTGGCCACCATTGCGAGGATGTCTTCCGGCAGGATCGCTTCTTTCTGTACCGGTGGCCGCGCATGTTTGCGCTTGATGCCGGCCAGGACGGTGGCGATGTGGCGATCCTTGCGGTCCAGCGCGAACCCACGTTGCGCGTAGTTCCAGGCAAGCCCAGAAAGGCGGCGATCTAAGGTGCTCACCGAGAGGGCAGGGGACCCATTGGTCGGCGCGGCCAGGTCCGTCAGATAGAGACCAATCATCTCTGGAGACGGGGGTAGGGGCTCCGCGCCTTTCAATCTGCACCAACGCGCAAAGTGCTTCCAGTCGGCGGCGTAGGCCTTGTTGGTGTTTTCGGCGGTCGAGGCCTTGGCGTAATCACGTGCGTTCTCGGCCAGTCGATCCAGCGTACCTGAGCCGGCCACATGGGAGGGCAGGGTCAGAGCCTCGCTGGATGTCGGGTCTCTCGCGTCGTCTTCGTTGATGGAAGACCCGATTGGTGCGTCTGAGATCGATTTCTCATTCATTTTTGACATGTCGCTGAGCATATCTTTTGAGGTCCGATAATGCAAACTTATTGGACGTAATTGCGCGCGACATAGCGGGGCGGTTTGCGCATCATATTGTGGACGAAAGCGCCGCGAGAGACTAGTGTTGTGGCATGACATATCAGCCCGCCACCATCTCTGACGACCTGAACACCCTACCGCAGCTGCCGGGCTGGGTCACCTCCAGGCGTGCCGAAACCCTTGAAACTGTGGCCTTTCGGTCGGGGGCGGCGCTGACGGTGCTCGATCAGCTGATCAGTGATCCCAGGCATGGTGTGCCCGTGAAACTGCTCGCCAACCGGCTGGCACTGAGTGCGGCGACGGTCACCTCGAAACTGGAAGGGCGGCTGGCGAGGGAGGCGGACATCCGCGATGCCTATCACCTAGCACCGCCAGGCGAGGCGCGGGGCCCGGATGGCGATCTGCTGGCCTTCTGGCGCGAGGCCGTGCGGCTTCGGGTGAGCGGGACTGGTGAGATCGTCGACCTAGTTGGTCTGGACTTCGCGGGCGAGGTGGGTGCATGGCTTGACGTGGGATTGGAACGCGCACGGACCCATGGTCCGTTGTCGGGTTGCGTCGCAACTCTGCGCGCCGTGCTCGAGGTCGACGACCGGGCTGAACGGACCGCCTGCCTTCTGTCGGATTTGGTACTGGCGCGGGCGCTAAACCGGAGAACCCTGCTGCCGGTGTTAGCGCAGCGGATGACAAAGGCGGCGCTGCGAGACCTAGTTGCAGAAGGGCAGGGGGCCGATCTGGCAGTCGAGGTGCGAATCCTCGAGGCTATCGAAGAGTCGATCCGGTTGGCGCGGGACCTTGCCCGTCGTGCGTACACGCTTCGCACCGTTGCGCCGAAGCTGCGGGCGAAAGGGTCAGATGCAGCGGTTGACCTGTTCCTGACCGAGGATGCCGTGGCCCCGGCGTCGGTGCTGTCTCCAAGAATTCGCGGGACCTCGATTCCGATGACCGATCGCGCCGCGCGGCGGTTTTGCGACCGGCTGGTCGAGCTGGGCGTGGCCCGGGAATTGACCGGACGGCCGAGTTTCCGACTCTACGGGATCGCATCATGACGACAGCGACCAGGAAACGGAAACCGGCGGATGAGGGCGGCGCTGCCTTTGACCGGGAGCTGGACGACTTGCCGCCGGAGTTGCGCTGGCGCGAATGGATGGGGCGGATCGAGGCGGTTCTGTTCGCAAGTGCGTCGCCGGTCGGGCGCGAGGATCTGGCGCGCGTGGTGGGGCAGGGGGCCTCGGTCGAGTTGTTGATCGAGGATATTCAGGCCGAGTTGGGAGGCCGCCCCTATGAACTCACGCAGGTAGCCGGTGGCTGGATGTTCCGGACGCGACCGCAGTTCGCCGAGGCGATCAAGGCGGCGGCCGATCTCGGCGAGCAGTCGCTGGCCTTCACCGAGATGGAAATGGGGGTGCTCTGCGCCATCGCCTATCACCAGCCGATCGACCGGGCGGGCCTGGCGGATATCTTCGGCAAGGAGGTGAGCCGCGATCTGCTGGCCCGGCTGCGCTACAAGGATCTGATTACGAGCGGACCCAGGTCGCCGCGTCCCGGAGCGCCGCATACCTTCGTGACGACCGAAACGTTTCTGGTGACGTTCGACCTGCAGAGTTTACGGGACCTGCCGGAGCTCGAACTAGGAGGTGAAAGTAGTTGAAAACCCCCCGTCGACTCTACAAGTATCGGGCGTTTTCGGACAGAACGCTCAGCGGCTTGGTCGAAGACCAACTCTATTTCGCTGACCCCAGTACCTTCAACGATCCTTTGGACACGAAGCCAAGCATCGAGATCGATTTGGCTGAAGATCAGTTGGAAACCATGCTGATCAAACTGATCGAGCATCGCGTGCACGGCGAGTTGAGTGCGGCAGCTTCGACGATACGATACAGGGGGCCGAAGACACGTGATCACATCTTAAAGCTTAGCCGGCGTCAGGCGGAGCAGATCATTTCTAATATCCGGTACAACGCGACAGATCCCGATCTGCGATTGGAGAACCCGGTTGCCTTCCTTCTCGGTCAAGCCATCCAGCAAGAACTGCTCCGTCGATACGATGGTGGCATCGTGTCCCTTGCCGAACGCAATAATTGTCCATTGATGTGGAGCCACTACGGCGATCAGCACCGAGGCCTCGCCATAGGGTACTCGCTGCCCGAACAAGCCGCCAACAAGGTCTTCAAGATCAAGTACGGTGGCAGCAGTATGGTCGCGGCCAGTATGGTTCTCGCGATGTTAGATGGTGATCGCGGCGCCCGCCAGGTCGTCGACGACGCTGTGCTTCTGAAGAAAGCTCAGGACTGGCGCTACGAGAAAGAATGGCGGCTTATCGGTCGACGTGGTGCACAGGACTCTCCGATCGAATTGGAGGAGGTTGTCTTCGGGATGAGGTGCCCGCTGGCAGTCAAATATGCTGTCGTTAGGGCGTTGGAAGATCGGCCCACGACGGTGAAATTTTACGAGATCCGCCGAAAACCTGACACCTTCCTACTGAACCGATATGCGCTCGATGTCGATGAGATGTTGGCTACCCTGCCCAGGCGATCCCTATCCTTATACGAGGCATTTGAAAGCCTCGATCGAGACAGCTCGAGCTAGGCGGAGGTTTATGCGAGGACGTGATAAGACGTCAACGCCAGCCTGCCGCTTTAGCACGCTTAAACGCGCCAGATATGTTCAACCGCATACGCATTAACTCCTTACTCACACCATACTGCGCTGCCGCCATTTCAATCGAAAGGCGTTGTCTCGCAATCGCGTGGGCGGAGGGACCTGGAACCAACAGGGTTGGTCCCAGCCAATGCGCCTCCTCTTCATCTCGGGCATTGAACATGCGTACACCAGTTTCATCACTCAAAGGCAGCGGGACGTGATGAAGGAGTCCGTGTGCCAGTTCGTGAGCAAGATCCGCCGTTTGACGTGGCTTCTCGTGGCCATCGTTCAAGATCACAAGCCGTGCAGTACCCTTGTGAATGGTGACTGCAGAAAATCCCTTTGCGCCTGTGCATTGCCGAAGGCGTGCGACGTCGAGTGGGTGCTCTTTCTGGAATGACGAAAGATCAACAACGATGTGCTCAAGGTGTTTTGCGAGGCTCCATGGGCACAGTTTTCCGGTTTCAGGGATGCCGAGTTCGCGTCGAACATCCTGAGCGTACCATTCCGCATCGGTCTTGAAGCCCCGCCTTAGTGCCATCAGTGCGTCCTCAGGCCCTCATATGCGGATTGAATGATGCGCTCGAGAGCGTCTGCCTGTTCTTTTCCTAAGTTTGGGTCTGCGCGGAACAACATCAGTGCTTTGGTCAACGACGAGGGCTCGCCATTCTGACTGCTGTCGTGCGCGCGCATGAAATCGTCGGCGCTCAGTTTCGCCCATGAGCACAGAGATGCTAGGCTGTCTACATCCGGTCTCTTCCCTTGCGAGATCCGCGTGAGCGATGAAGCGCTCACCCCCGACTGTTCTGCAACCTTTCTCCAGGTGAGCTTCCGTTCCTCCCGTACCGCGTCCAACGCGGCGTAGAAGCCGTTCCCGTCGAATTGCACACTAGGCATGGTGTTCGACTCTTGCAATTTTCATTTTGGCCCCGTATGTGTTGTTTCAGGATTTCATTATAGCAACGCTGTTGCGAATCCGTAAAGCACAGACACTGCGGCAAATGGGGCGGTTCAATATGAGGAAGAGCATCGAGGACGACCTGAAGGCCATCGGCTTGGGCCTCGACGCTGGCATCCTGCCGACCGTGTTCAATCGGGGGGTCATTCGGCCCGACAGCTCCTCGGTTGTCTTGAAACCTTCGGGCCAGGAGATAGCTGATGCACGGCACCAATCGACACGATCCGCAACCCGACCGTGGGAACGGACCGCCGGAGGGCAAGGGACGACCGGACAATCCCGGGCGCCCGATTCCGGAGCACCGTTCGTCCAGCCAGGACTACGGTCTCGCTATGCGGAAGGCATAGGGGAATGCCGGGACGCGTACCCGGGTCTGCTCGCGTTTCCTCAAGAAAGGCAGATGTGGCTCTTCGCTGAGAGCGATCTGATCGAAGGCCTAGGTAGAAGAGCCGCATTTGCCATTCAACTTCCCTATACCACCAGAAGGCCGGTTCAAGCCTGGGGCTTTTGGACCACTGCTGTCAGTAAAACATGGATCGGGCCGAGGCATACGAATTTTCCCGATGGCTCGATTTGCGCATTCGAGCCGCGAGACAAGACATGGCTTCCCGGCGGTTCGGTGACCGGACTGCTCGACCTATATAGCCTCTGGGCCGTGCGGCATCTCTACCTCGAGAAATACGGAAAATGGCCCGGCCGGCAATCTGTGCCGATTGCAGCTGAGAGACTGCTCGAACTCGGCGACGATGAGTTTTGCGGATGTGAACATCCATTCGGGAAATACGCCCAGTGCTGTCGGTCATCTGACCAGAAGAACACCTCCGGTTCTGAGCTACTGGATTTTGCAATGAAGACCCGCAGGCCTCCAGCGGAGGTTCTTCGGTTTGTTTGGAACCCAACCAGCCCTCCGCCTCGGAGGGACCCAATAACACGCCAGACTTGAGAAGGAGAATTCAGATGGCAGGCAAAGGCAACGGCGGGAGCTATCGCGGCGCGAAATCGGGGCGGTACGTGACAAAGGCTTATGGGAAGTCACATCCGCGCACGACGGTAAAAGAAGCGCCTGGCAAGAGTGGTTCTACCGGTGGCAGCTATCGGAGCGCAATTTCCGGGCGCTTCGTGACGGCAAAGCATGGCAAGGCGAACCCGGGTACGACCGTTCGAGAAAAGTGAGTTTGCCTCTCGCCCAGAGAACGTGTTAGTCAGGCTTTGTTTTAGCGTACGGAAATTCGCCGTACACTTGACATGTACGACGATATGCCGTACATAGCTGCGTGTGAGTGGCATCTTGCCGCTTGACGTCGTTTCGGATCAAGGAGGCAACCATGTTGGCGTTTGAGGATAGCACTGTCGCTGTCGACGAGCCCAAGAGCGCTCGGCTGGAAGCGCGTACACAGCCTTCGGTGAAGGATGCGATCAGTCGCGCAGCAACCTTGAGCGGTGTTGAGGTAAGCTCCTTTGTTGTGAGCGCTGCATACAAGGCCGCGCAGACGACGATTGAAGCTCATAAGTTGACGGCGTTGGAGAGCGAGGCGGATCGTGCTGCGTTCTTTGGCGCGCTCGAAAATCCTCCGAAGCCGAATAATCGGCTGAAGCAGGCTTTTGCATTGCGCGAGACGCTGATCGCGAATGCCGACTGACGCCGCCGTAGACGCCAAGTTCACAATCGAGCCGTTCGATGCCAAGAGCCAGGATCGAACGGCTTTTTCCTGTGGTGTCCCCCAGATCGACAATTACCTGAAGTTGACGGCCAAGAAGGGGTCCAAGGCTGATGTCGTCCGGATCTGGGTCGTGCTAGACGATGACCGTAGAACCCTTGGGTTCTACGGGATCAACATGCATGCGGTTGTTGCGGAAGACATGCCTGATGAGCTGGCCAGGAAGGCGCCAAGGCATGGCATGCTGCCAGCTGCATTCATTTCCATGATCGGCGTCGATCAAACGATGCAGGTAAAGGGCTTGGGCAGCGCATTGCTTGCCGATGCGCTCAACCGGATTGGGCGCGTCTCAGACGAAATTGGAACCTGTGCCGTCCTTCTCGATGTGTTCGACTGCGGAAACCCCGAAATCGTGGCGCGCCGAAAAGCATACTACGAGGCGTTCGGTTTTACCCCGTTGCCAGATCAGCCGTTGCGCCTGTTCATGCCGATCCAGACAGTGCGGGCGCTGTCCGGTTGATCGCTCATTGGGCGCCGAAAGTCATGTGCATGACGCGAATGCAAAAAATCTGAACTCAAAGGAAAGTGACTAAGACATTCTGACCCTATGGTTTGCGACAGTGAACAGTCTAGCATGTTCTGAATTTGTTCCGCATAATAAACTAACAAAACCAAAACAACACGATTCGAGCAGATGGACAGCAAGGTTCTATCATCAATTAGACATGCAGAGGTTGGACGCCTGCAAACACTGCTCGCCGAGCACCGCCAGCCGGTTCTGTTGCTAGGAGCAGGGGCTTCCGTTACATCCGGTGTGCCAGCGGCCGGTGAAACAGTGAACCGCGCAGCGAAGTGGGCATACTGTAAGTCGCATGGTCGGTCTCCGATGGACCCAGGCGTCGTTGATTCTGATTGGATACCTTGGCTTGAACAGCAGTCTTGGTTCAAACGGGGGGTTGGTCTCCCCGACCAATACCCTGTTGCGATCGACAACCTTTTGGGAATTGGACAGGATCGAAGAGAGTTCTTCGAGCAACTTATCAGCCGTGGTGTGAAGCCCGGACAGGGGTATCGGGCGCTAGCACGGATTTTAGACAACGGTTGGGTTGCAACGGTTCTAACGACAAACTTTGATCATTGCATTGATCGAGCGGCCGTTCTTGAAGCAGTGCCGCCCTTCTTGGTCAAGATCCGCACTGCGTCGGATTGGGTCCAGTTCAAAACGTCGCCAGCAAACCCGCAGTTAATCCACATCCATGGATCGGTTGAGCACTACTCCGACAAGAATTTGGCCGAAGATGTATTGAAGTTGGACCAAGAGACCGTCGAGCATATCAAGCCTCTTTTGCGTGATCACCCATTGATTGTAGTTGGGTATCGCGGAATGGAGCCATCGGTCATGAAAGACCTTCTTGAAAACCAAATTGACTATGCAAATGGGTTCAAAAACGGGGTCTTCTGGTGCGATATGAAGCGCAGCATAGGCGAATCCCTCTCGCCTCTGGTACAATCTTTTGCGGACAAGATTGGTTCAAACTTCAATCGGGTTCCAATTGATGGCTTCGATCAACTATTGAAGACGGACCTGCTGGAGCAACTCGTTGCTCGGCAGACTCCCTTGAAACAACTTGGGCCGGTCAGCGCCCCGAGTTCTCTTCCTTTGGACATGCGCCCTTTTCAATCCGGGCGGTTCGAAGATCTGGATGAACAGGTTCTTTTCCAGCGGTTGAAGCAGTACGCCGACAAGCACTACGAACCTTATCCTGAGCGCTTTAACTCTGATTGGGTCAAAGAACGCGCGGTTGTTAAGAAGCTCCTGCATCAAACTGAAGGTGATCCGGAAAGTTCGGCGCCTACGCTCGCTGCTTGGGTCATGTTCGCTCGAACTCCTAACAAGCGCCTCGCCCAGGCAATGGTCAAATTAACCATTGTAGGTCCGGAATCATGGCTGCGCGGAGCCTTCGGCGATGACGCTGATCTCATCGACACCGGCGAGGCTGACGTTTTTTGGGTTGAGCGAGAAATTGGTGGTACTCTTTGGAACCAGCTAAACACACTTGAGGAGACGATCGCTCTCCTCAATTCGCCGTTTCTCTTGAAAGATGGAAAATCCCGCCAAGTAACTCCCTATCATCCGTTGGCTATCCATGAAATGATTGTGAATGCACTAGTGCATCGGGATTATGCGGTTGAAGCGCCAATAGAAATCAGGATTTCACCGACTGAGATTGAAACGGTAAGTCCAGGGGGTCTCATAGATGAAGTCGCGCTACGGACCGGCGCAGAGTCGATTGAGAGCCTTGTACGCGGAGGTTCGCGGGGTGTTTTGAAGGGCTATCGAAACCCAGTCATTTCGAGTTTCTTTTACGGTAGCAACGAAATGGAAAGGCGCGGCTCAGGCCTAGCCGACATGCTTCAATACACAATCGACAATAATGGTGATGTGCATTTCTATCCGATGGAGCAGAATTCTGCGTTTAAGGTACTGATTTTTGCCCGACCAGAAGCAGTAGATGAAATTACTCGCACGGCGGTAGCAGATCAGTCTGAAACAGTACGGTTCACGACAAATCTTTTGGAATTTGTTGGTTTGCCGGAAAAGATTTGGCACGCCGGTACATCCGCGCGATCAGCATCAGGGCTTCGGAAAAGCGCCGGAGATCTTCCAGTTCCTCCAGGATATGTCCAAGATGGGCGCTTCTTTAGTTTTTACGATCTGGAGCGGATCACAAGTGACTATGTAACGCCATTTGACGATGGAGACATCGAAGAACTGACAATCCCAGAGCTCTTTGAGCAGGGAAATGGTTTGAACATCATGCGTAGGCTACTGCATGAGCTGTTGAACGAACACCTAAGGGCAATCGGCCTGGTTGTTGACGAGGATCGTCGCCGGGCGCACTTCCCCAAAACCGACGAGCCTGAAAGAAAAATCACTTATCAGGGACGCGTGAAGCGCGCTACGAGAACCATTGTGAAGGCTCGTACAAGGCGAGATTCTGACGATCTTCTCTACTACGAACATAAGGCCTTCACATACTCCTTGATGGCCTTTGGGATTGACTGGGGTCTCTTTATCAACCCGGGTTACGTCTTCACTCGCGACGGCAATCGCCGGTACTTAGGAAGAGATAGAATAAATATTCTTTCGACAAAAAGGGCTGCCCGAGACTTTAATCCAAGTGTGATGCACGATGTGACTTTCTGGATGGCATGTTTGTCCGAGGAGGCTGAAGGTGTGTTTGCCTTGAAACCTGATACGAGGAACACGCTTTCGGATTATGCGCCAACAGTACTACTCAACAGTGCGTTCCCCGGAATTGCTTATAAGTCGACAGCATTTGGTGATGGTCGAACCCTTGAGGACGAACTGGAACGGAGGGTTTTGGAGGCTGATCAAGAGTTGGAAGATCTTGCAGCGATTGACGACGTTGATGCAGCACAAGATGTTCCCGATGATGATAGTGGGGACGATGGCCAATGACGCTAGAGCTGTCAGTCAAAGAGTTGGCGCCCCCAAACCTTCAATTTGGTGGTGCTCTTTCGGTTTCGGATCCCAAGGTAGGACTGGCACAGGCGGGGCCATTCGACCTCCATTTTGGGTCGGCTTCAAGGAAGCAGAAGATTGGCGTCGGAATAATTGGCCCGCAATGGATGATCGATCTCACTAGGGCTTGGTTAGAGCGCTGCATGAACCCGATCCCAGTTTTGGAAGGCGAAACACAACTGAGACGGATGTTTCCTGGTTTCGAAGAGACGTTCCACAGCGCACTGGTGACTAAAGACAGTTGGACTGTTCGGCTAGACGAGGGCGGGGTAGGCGACAAACTCGGCACTGCGCTCGCAATCAGTGATCCATTCCGCCGCTTCGAGCAGGTGCTGGACGCTTACGCTGATGCATTGGATAGCCTTGCCGCTCGCGACTCCAATCGACCTGACTTGGTCATAATGGCGATGCCAGACGAGGTTCTTAAGAAGTCCCACTCTGTAGAGCGAAGCGCGACAACCGAGGAAAAGAAAGCTGCAGCTATAATTCGAAAGTCTCGGGCCAATGGTCAACTTGATTTGTTTGATCTATTTGAAGAAGTCGAGCAGACGGAAGAGGACTTTCTGAAGAGAGACTTGCGCCATGCACTTAAAGCGCGTGCGCTCAGAGCCAAGCTTCCGATACAAATGGTCACCCGGAACCTTCTTGAGGACACGCCTCGTGGTCAAGATGCTGCAACCAGAGCATGGAACTTTTCAGTTGGTGTCTACTACAAAGCGGGTGGAGTTCCATGGCGATTGCCCCAAACGGGGCCTGAGACGTGCTTTGTTGGAATATCTTTCCATCACCTGAGAACAACCAAGCGCCACATTGTTCAATCCAGTTTGGCGCAGGCTTTTTCGAGCGAGGGAGAAGGATTTGCAATCCGGGGTGATGGCGTACCAGCCACACCCGATCAGAGCCGCAATGTTCACCTTTCCGAAGAGCAAGCATACGATCTCTCAAAAGATATCGTGGCGGAATATGCAACGCGTGCGGGTGGTCCACCGGTACGAGTGGTAATGCACAAGACCACATATTTCGATGCCGCCGAACTTGCGGGTATTAAGGCGGCACTAACTGACATCCCCATTGTTGATCTCGTGACGCTGGTTCCGAGCAGTTTGCGTCTGTTGAGGCTGGGGGTCTATCCTCCGAATGTCGGAACACTTTGCACTATCAATTCTGGTACCTCCTTCTTATTCACGTCAGGCTTCATGCCCGAGTTGGGTACGTATCCTGGCCCTCATGTTCCGCAGCCGTTTGAAATCCGAATGCAGTCAGGTGGTAGTAAGACTGAGGCTGCTCAAGACGTATTGAATCTCACTCGCATGAATTGGAATACGGCTGATATTCGTGGGAAGTGGCCCGTGACTTTGTCGTTCGCGCGTCGAGTCGGCGGCATCCTTGACGAGTTCGGAGACGCTGAGCCGGGCGAGACCTCATTTCGCTACTTCGTCTGAGAGCCCGACGGATACTTGCTTTCCTTAGTCTCAATGCTCGTGGACTACTCCGAGCACGGTAACGAAAATGGCTCCTCCTATTGACCTGAACGTCTTTGCAGGCCGCCTGTTGGCCAGCCTTTTTGAGGGTTCGAAAAGTGCTGCAGCGTTGCGGGGCCGATTCTGGTGCGGACAGCGGGACTCAAACCCGCACGCTCGATTGTGCAGGAGATTTTAAGTCTCCGGTGTCTACCATTCCACCATGTCCGCGTGGTGCCTCGGGCAGGATTCGAACCTGCGACCTAACCGTTATGAGCGGTCAGCTCTAACCGCTGAGCTACCGAGGCACGTGGGGATCACTGAATGAGCGAATTCGGTGTCTTGCTCAAGGGTCTTAGCGTCAGCTTGGCGAGATTTCTGGGCTTCCGCTGGACGGATGCCGAAAGGCACTTCGTGTCAGTGATATGAAAAAAGTAAAAGCAAGCTTTGGGTTTTGCCGGATCCAGAGTCACGGGGTGGGGGTCTGGCAGGGTTCTGGACGGACCCTGCCGTCCCCACCAAGGGTGTTTCCCCAACGGTACCTCCGGGTCTGCACACTTACCAGACATCGGAGATCATCATGGCCAAATCCAGCAAGCCAAAGTTCGACGCCGCGGCATCGATCACCAACGAACTCATTAAGATCATCGACCGGGGCGTGCTGCCCTGGCGCAAGCCCTGGACCGTCGGCGGCAGTTCCGTGCCGCTCCGTCAGAACGGCGAACCCTATCAGGGCGTCAACAACTTCCTGCTGACCATGCGCACCATGATGGCCGGATACGCCTCGCCTTACTGGATGACGTTGAGGCAGGCGAACGAGCTCGATGCGAAAGTCATCAAGGGCTCGAAATCGTCGGTGGTCGTCTACTACGGAACGGCCGAGCGCGAACAGGTCGAAAGCGCCCACGGCGGGGAGGCGGAAACCGAAGACCCCAAAACCATCCCCTTCATGAAATCCTACCGCGTCTTCAACGCCGATCAGATCGAGGGGTTGGACCCTCGCTTCCATCCCGCTGCGGCCGAACCGGAAGTTCATCCCGAACGCGCACCGATCCCGCATATGCAGAGCTTCTTCGAGGCAATCGGTGCCAATGTCAGCTTCTCTGGTCGGGAAGCATGTTATGTCCCGAACCTCGACAAGATTTACATGCCCCCGATCGAGCTCTTCGAGAACCCGCGGAATTTCTACGCCGTCTGGGGTCATGAGCTGGGTCACTGGACGAAACCCCGGCATCGGTTGAACCGAAGCTATGGCGACGCTCGGTTCGGGAACACGGCATATGCCCGCGAAGAGATTGTGGCCGAGCTCTGTACGGTGTTTTTGGGTCAGAAGCTGGGGTTTTCGGCGCATACGCTGGAGCTGAATGCGGCCTATCTCAGCAACTGGGTCCGGGTGCTCCGCTCAGACAAGCGGGCGATCTTCAAACATGCGGCGGACGCGCAGCGCGCCTGCGACTATCTCGTCGCCGTGTCGGAGGCGGGGCAGGGGGAACAGGCCGCATGACGTCCGAGGCTGTCCGGGCTGGTAGGGCGTGTGAAAGGAAAAGCTGGCTTTGGGTCTGGTGGTTTCAACACATCCCGAAAGGACAGCCCCATGAGCCATGCCGAACCCGCAGAGTATCCCCGACCGAACGCCACCGTCATCGCCGCCCATAACGATGCCTTCCGCAGGTTTGCCTGTCTGGGCATCGCCCCGGATCAGGCGATCCAGGGCCGCCTCGTCGTGACCCAGTCCCTGATCGAGGCCGGCGATGGTTTCGTGACGGAAGCCGTGAAGGCCACCGGTGCGTTCGATACATTCGAGCCCGACAATGACCCTGACGGCTGGCACGATTTCGGGGCGGTGACGATCCGCGGCGAGACTGTGTTCTGGAAAATTGACCTCTACGAGGCCGGTTCCGACTTCCGCTACGGCGCCGAGGCTCCCGACAATCCAGAAACCACCATGCGCGTTCTTACCATCATGATGGCGCGCGACTGGTAGGGCAGGCCGCACCCCAACCTTACATCACCGACAGGCCCGCTGACCCTCCGAAAGGGAAAGTGGGCCTCTTGTCCTGTTGGTTCCCGGATCCGGGGATCGGTCGCACGGAAACTCGCGGCCCTCTCAATCACGTCGAGAAGGACATGCCATGACTCAGTCGTTCAAACCCACCACCGTCGCCATCGGCGATCTTGTCGCCCATCCCGCAAACGTACGGACCAATTCCCCCGAGACCTACGCCTCCGAGAATATCGCGCATCTCAAGGCCAGCATCGCCGTATTGGGCCTCCTGCAACCGCTGCTCGTCCAGAAGATCGACGGCAAGTTCGGGGTGCTCGCCGGTGGCCGTCGACACGCGGCCCTGCTGGAACTTGCTGCGGACAAGGCCGCCAAGGGCTTCACCAACAGCACGAAGATCGATTGCCGACTGGTCTCCGAAGATTGTGATGTGACCACCGCGCTCTCGCTCGCCGAAAACATCACCCAGGCCCCGATGAACGCGATCGACGAGTTCGAGGCCTTCGCCCGGATGATGGAGGTCGATGGTCAGACGCCGGAAACCATCGCCAAGACCTTCGGTACCACGGTCGCCGCTGTCAAAGGCCGTCTGCGCTATGGGCTCATCCATCCCGACATCCGCGCCGCGGCCCGCGCCAAATCGATCACGCTCGATACGATGAAGGCTTTCGCCGATCATCCCAGCCAGGAGGTGCAACGCGAGGTCTTCGAGGCGCTCACCAAGGAGGACAACCATGTCCAGGCCTACACCGTGCGGAACGCGCTGAAGTCCCGCGGTGTCCAGGTCAGCGACGATATCGGGGCCTTCGTGCGTAAAGACTACGAGGCGCGCGGCGGTGCCATCGCGGCCGATCTGCTGGACGAGCATTCCGTGCTCGAGGATTCCGCGCTGGTCGAAACGATCCTGCTGGAAAAACTCGCCGCCGCCGCCGAAGAGGCTCGGGCAGAGATCGGCTTTGCCTGGGCCGACGCGGTCATTCAGTACGACTATGCCGCCATGGCGGATTATGGTCGGGTCTATCCGGGTCCGGTCGAGCCCGACGAGAAGGGTTCGAGGCGCGTCGACGAGATCACCGCCGAGCTTGAGAAACTCGAACACGAGATGGAGAACGAAGAACTCGAGGACGAGGCGTACAATGAACTCTACGAACGCGTGGACGCGCTGGAAGCCGAGGCGCGGGACCTCCGGGAGGCCTATAGCACCGAGGATCTTGCCAGCTCCGGCGTGATCGCGTCCTGGTCGCATGGCAAGATCTCCCTGCATGTCGGGATGGTGCGCCCTGAAGACAAGACAGAGCGGTCTGGCAAAGGCACCGGCGCACCGAGTGACAAGGGCGCCGCAGACGGCGATGAGATCACCTATCCCGCCTCGCTCACCGAGGATCTCAAGACCGAACGGGCAATGGCGCTCGGCGCGGCCATGGCCAAGCACCCGGAGGCGACGCTTGATCTCACGCTCTTCAAGCTGGTTACGGATGTGCTTACCAGCGGTTTGGGCGTCACCCAGGCGATCAAGGTCGACGCGCGACAGGAGTATCGCACCCACGCGAAGATGGACGAGATCGACGGCACATCGCTCGAACAGGTGGCGGCAGCGCATGACGCGCTCAACCTCTCCTGGGCCGATGACGCGAAGTCCCCTGCCGACCAGTTTGCGCTCTTCCGGGCCCTTGACGCGGGCGAGAAGGCGAAACTCGTCGCCTACGCTACGGCCGCGACCACGCAATCCTGTTTCGCACGGGACAGGCAGCGCGACAGCTTGATGCATGACTTCGAAGTCGAGATCATGCCGGACATACGGGCGCATTGGACGCCGAATGCGGCGCTTTTCAACCGCTTCAAGAAGGCCTGGCTTCTGAAGATTCTCGGCGAGGAGCTGGGGCTCGCACAAGAGGCGGTGACATTGGCCTCTTCGACCAAGAAGCAAGTCGTCGAATTCTGCGAAAAGCTCTTTGCGGAGCCTTTCGCCACGCTGACGGAGGCGCAGCGCGCGGCGGTCGCGGCCTGGTGTCCTCCGATGATGCAGACGGCAGGTGTCGAGCCGGTTGATGCTGGCGAGTCCGAGACACCCGTAGACGCAACCGGGGTCGCCAAAGCGGCCTGATCGAGCAGGCGGCCCGCTCGGCATGTCCGGCGCGGGTCGCACCCTTCCCTCCATCTTACAGGTAAATCCCATGTCCCTTCTTAGCTTCACTGCCGCGAGCGTCGCGGCGCAGATCGCGCATGCGCGCGGCTGCTCCACCTTCCTTCCCAACTGGAACGGGCCGGTGGGCAAACCCGCCCTGATCCTGATCGTCGGCACTGGTGTGCATCTGCGCTCCAATGGCATCGACGGTTCGACCACGCGGATCGTCACCACCGAACGCGCCGATCCCACATATGCCTTCGCCAAGGGCATCAACCCGTTCCGCGATCCGGATTGGATGGCGGCGCGGCAGGCGGCGTTTCGCGATTTGACGGGCCAGTTCTACACCGACATTCTCGATGACGTGCAGATGCTGATCGACCGCGGTCACGACACTATCCGGCTGGCAACCGATGGCCACACGATCTGCGTTTTCCTGCGCCGCGCCGCTGACTACCTGATCGGCGGCACCTACGACGTGCCCTCCGGTCTCGGCGGGACGTTCCGGGTGATCCTGAAGGACGCCACCGACACCCACGCCCTCGTGCAGAATAGCGGCAATTGCGAGGATTTCGACGATATGCTGCCTTACCGCGTGCCGCTCGATGCGCTCATCGAAATCGATGACCGGAGGGCGGCATAGTGGGTTGGCTCTTCTACACCGACCGCCGCGTCAAAACCTACGCGGAGGAGAAGGCAGAAATCGCCCGGCTCTGCACCTTCGAGACGGATACCCGCAAGACATTGTTGCTCAAGGCCTGCAAGGTCGGCTCGACCTGGTATGCAGCTTTGAGGCTCACCAACATCGATGGCGGACCGGTTGAAGACAGAACCTACGTGACCGATGCCGACGGGTCGATCACCTTCGGCGCCGTCTTCCTCACCCGCTATGACGAGGGCTGCTGGGGCTACAAGGACATGGAGGAGAGCGTCGGCCCGGTCGAGTCCCGCGCGCCGCTCAGCCTTCTGGTGTTGCTCTCCGAGTTGAAGGATCCCGACAGCTATGCCCATGCTTGGCGTCAGCGCTGCCGCGATTGGGCGGCAATCCCGGACTACGACGAGGGTGACAAGATCAAACTGGCCTCACCGGTAACGCTGACCGATGGCAGCACCTGCCAGATCGTGACCGCCACCCATTACCGGCGCGGAGGGCAAAAGCGTCGCTGCTACCGCATCGAGGAGACAGGCGACCTCGTGCGTCTGTCGAAAGCCTCGCTCGCCGGGTCCGAACTCCTCAGCTCGGCGAAGAGTGCGGCGAGTCCGGTTCTGGCCGAATTTTTCGCCGGGAAGGGGTCCTGACCGCCGGCAGCGACGTCATCTGTCCGGCCTTGAGCCGCCTCCGCGCGTTTGAAAGCGCAGAGGCGGCTTTCTGTCCTGTCGGACCCACAACCTGACTCAAAGGACAGACGATATGGACAACCGAAGCCTGGCACTCGCACGCGATTTCCCATCGAAACCTCACCTTCTGCAGGCCATTCGCCTGATCGGCAGCGAGATTGAGAAGCAACCGCTCAAGAGCTCATCGCTCGCTCGGATCATGCGCGAGACTTTCGGTGGCAGCGATGCCGGCGGCGCGTGGTCCTGGCGCATGGCCTATGACCTGATGCAGGCCGCCACGGTGACGACGATCATGCAGGACAGCGGTTCGGACGTGCTCGCGACGGCCAGATTGCTCGCCTCACGGCTCCTGACGGAGACCCGGCGCTCCGAGCAGCAAATCCGTCTGCAACAGTTCTCGACGCCGCTGCCCTTTGCGGCACTGGTAATACGCGCAGCCGCCATTCGCCCCGGCGAAACCGTCCTCGAACCTTCCGCCGGGACCGGCGCGCTGGCTGGTTTTGCCGTGCGCGCGGGTGGCAAACCGATGCTGAACGAGATCGATCCCTTCCGCAGGGCGCTTCTCGAGGCGACCATTGACACGCAGGTGACCGGCTTCGACGCGGAACATATTGATGATCTCCTGACGGTGCCCGACCTTCCCGGTGTCATCGTGATGAACCCACCCTTCGCCTCTTCGGTCGATCGCTCGCGGGACAGGCACATCGCGGCGAAACATCTGATCTCCGCGGCTAAGCGCCTCGCGCCGGGCGGGCGTCTCGTGGCAATCATGCCGATGGGATTTTCGCCGGAACGGGACGCGGCCCATTGGTCACGGGCCTCGGCCATCGCAAAGCCGCGCCTAGCGCTCACGATCCCTGTCCACGTTTACCGCAAACTCGGCACCACGGTGGAAACCCAGCTCATGGTCTTCGACAAGGTGCAGGAGGAGATCGAGATCGTCCGTGCCATGGTCGACGATCTGGACGCGGCGCGCCAAATCATCGATGACATCGCCGCAACCCGCACTGCCACTCCCTCGATCCAAACCGGTGCGCAGTTTCGGACTGGGTCGCGCCGGGTCGGTGTCCCTGTTGCACGTCAGCGCCCAATCGCCCAAGCGGCGTCTGCCAAACCCAAATCGCATGCCGCCATCCCGCTGGCCTTCACCTGCCTCGACACACCCCGCGAAAACACCCCGGTCTCGGACATCTACGCTCGCTACCGCCCGCAGCGGATTGAGATCACGGGGGCTCAGGAACATCCCACGCCGCTCGTCGAGAGTATTGCCATGGCCTCGGTCGCGCCCCCGGTTCCGTCGAATGAAGCCGCCTCGGACCTGCGGCTGCCTGGCCATCTGATCGAGGGGGGTCATCTTTCCGAGGCCCAGCTCGAGACCATCCTGATGGCAAACGACGCCCACGGGCGCGACCTGCCGGGCAGGTTCACGATCGACGAAGACCAGTCCCGGATGACCCGTGTCACTGTACCCTCATTAATCAGAATTGCCTTTAAAATTATCGTTTGTTTTCAGCGGCACGATGTACCCTTAATTTTCATATTGTACCGTTAATTGCCATACTGTACCCTTTATTAGC
>NZ_JAHUZE010000007.1 GCF_019218265.1 Maritimibacter dapengensis | reverse complement strand
GCTAATAAAGGGTACAGTATGGCAATTAACGGTACAATATGAAAATTAAGGGTACATCGTGCCGCTGAAAACAAACGATAATTTTAAAGGCAATTCTGATTAATGAGGGTACAGTGACAGCTACACTGACAACCAGCTCGGCCTCTGGCGTATCAACCTGCTGTCCTTCCAACCCGTGACGAGCATTATTGGACGCATAGCCCCACAGTTTCTCGGCTGCGGTATCAAGAGGTTTTGGAAGGTCCAATCGCTTTACAAGCTGGCCGAATGTTGCTTTGGAATCGCCGGCCAGATCCCGCGCGGTCGCTTCCATCGCGGCGCAGGCATGCTGGATTGCCCCGGTCACATCCGGTTCCGGCCGCCGAGAAATACGGCGCAGCGCTTCGTGGATCTCGCGTGCGGCGGCACTGCGCCCGGTTTGTTCGACGATTTCGACCGCCTCCTGTGTCGCGCCGGTAAATACTTCGGAACCGCGATAGACTATCTGGCCGTCGTACATATGCCAGCCGATGCCATTTTCGACAATGAACTGGTTCAGCCGGTCATCGAACCTGCTTGCATTGTCGTTGAACCCTTGCGCGAGTGCCTTATGGAACGCTTCAGCAATGTCATAGACCTTGTACCAAGGACAGTCGGCAACAAGCCCGACGACCTCTTCTTAGATGTTAGGGTGCTCCGACCAGTTGTTTCGGTCAGGCGGGACGAGCAACACCTGACAGATGATCCGGCGCATGGCGGACGGGCTCATGCCGATGTCCTGCCCAATCAGCGGGATCGCATAGCGCAGGTTTTCGGGCGCGTCCTCGTGAACGGTTATCTCCGCGGCTGCGCTGCGGTAGCCGTGCCGGTTCGAAAAACTCTCTGCCATTCTGCCAATCCCCTACGCTATCGGCACTGTGTGCAAATGGGCTTCAATCGCCTTGATCGCATCCGCGGTCAGCGGCAGGTTTCCCTTTTCGGCCTGCCAGTGCTCATGGAAGCGCGCGACAGTCTCGCGTGCGGTTCCCAGAACCAGCTTCTCGGATAGACCGGCGTTTGCAGCCAGGTGCGACAGCTCGTCCTTCGAGAACCCAGAGAACTTCTTGGTGCGGCTAAAGGTGAGCGCCGCCTTGTCGTCGTCTATGTAGGCAATGGTCGAAACAAAATCGTAACACGGCGCGAGCGCTGCCTGCCTACGATCCGGATAGATCAGCGACCAGTTCTTGAGGTGCATGTCGGCATTGCCGATCAGCACATTGAAAGTCAGCCGCCGGATAAACTCGGCGATGTCGGCCTCTCCGCATTCAGCGGCCAGTACCTGTGCGATGTTGCGCTGGCTTGCCTTCTCGTACTTGTCCTTGGGATAAACGCGAAAGACCTGCGCGAAGTCTTCAATGTGAACAGCGCTGCCATCACTCAGACGGTCAAATCTTTCGACCGCCAGCGCCTGACCGCTGACCTTATCCATGCCCTCGGGCAGGTTGCCGATGTCGGCAACATCGATCAGCCTTATCGGCGGAACATCCATGCCGCAGAGACGCGCGAGCGTCATCATCGAGAATTCATTCTCGGGGACAGCATCGAAGCCTTGCGCTGGCAACTTGACGATCCAGGAGCCGCCGACCCCCTTGGCCGGAATCGCAAGACCGCCTTGTTTGTCTCCCAAAGCCGAGAACTTCAACTGAACGCCTGCCAGCGAGAACCTCAGCGCCTGATCTCGATGATCATCGTGATGATCTTCACCATCATCAGCGTCGGGGGGCCACGCCTCACCATCGGCGGGCCGAACAGTGACCGCACCGGGAAGGTCCTCGCCGAGAACCCAGAGCAGGAAAAATTCACGGACGGGCTTCACGCCCGCGCGCTCGGCGAGATAGTCCCGCATGTGACCTTCGGGCAGAAGATTTGAGAAGAAGGGCAGCAGGTGCATGTTCTGCGTACCGAAATCAGTGGTCAGTTCCCCAAGCTCATTCTTGAAACCGAGGCTCAGAACCGGCCTGCCCGCATCGGCGACATAGCCTTCAGAGAAAGCAAAGAGCGAGGTATCACCGCTGACCCGCGTCAACGTACCTATCGGCTCTCCGTAGAGCAGGACTTCAAGGACACTGACATCAGCCACGATCGTCACCGTCCAGACGATAGGCCGGACGCGGCAAGGATGGTGCAGATACACCCGCGCCATGGGCGAGTGCGTTGCGCAACATGCGCAACTGGCTCTGCGCCTGCTCGACCGCTTCCAAGTTGCGCGGATCGCTCAGGAACTCCTGCATGGCAGCAGAGGCTTCTTGCAACTGAACAAGATCATCGGCTGAAAGCTTGAAGTGCATCAATTCGCGCGCCCGGCGCTGCAACTCCTGAACGACAATCTCAGAGAGCGTTTCACTGGGAAGCGCTGCTATCTGGTCATCAAGGCGCTGCAATAGGTTCGTTGCCTTACGCGCGCTCTGAACGTCACGGTGACCATCATCATCACCGCGAATGATCGCCCGAACGGCAGGCAGCTTCTTGCGCGGGACCAGAGTCAATTCCAGATCAAGTACACGTGCAAGCTCGACCAGGCTGGACAGACGCAGATCGACCGCCCCGTTCTCGATCTTGGAGATGTGGCTCTGTGGAACCCCCGCCTTCGCACTAAGCGCGCGCTGAGAGAGCCCCTTGCGTTCCCGCGCGGCTTTGAGCGACTCTGCAATGTGCTCCGTTGCGTAACCCATGATCTATCTTGCTGCTTCCTCTACCATTTATGATATGCATAAACATATCACTCACTGAAGGAGACTTCAAGATTGATGTGGAGTTCTACATCAAGGCATGCGCATGATGTGCTTTTATATATCAAACGCCAGAGAAGTCACTTGCCGAAAAAAGATCCGCTGGAAACTCGGGAGCTTCGAGGAACGACGATCAGATGCTCTTAACAGCATCCATGGAGCCGACGGCGTGCTCGGTGTGCAACTTCTAAATGTACTTCCGATAGTCACTGCTGACCTTTTGCCCCGAGGGAACGTATTTCAACACGTCACCGACCTTACGCGCTGCTCGGATCGGAATCGGCAAGCGTTGGTTCATCTGGGTCGAGTTCCAGTTCACCTTCGTGAGGCTGAAAACTTCCTTCGCAATCTGTTCGATCGTGCTCTCGCTTTGCGGGTGCGGACAGAGCAACAGGGGATTCGGGACATAGAGGCCAGGATAGGTCCCATAGTAGGGAATGCTGCCGTTGGTATAGAGCAGCCCATTGCCGTCCAGTTCAACGAAGGTGCCGCGGAGGACAGGGAAGTCGCCGTCGCGCAGCACCTTGACTGAATAGCTCTCATGAATCCAAACGAGATCGCGCAGTTCCACACCTGCCTCGTCGAGCGCCTTACCAACACCCTCGGCCTCGTCCTCGCGAAAGCGCGACGTCTTCATGACGATCACGCGTGCCGGCATCGTTCTATGGACCGACTTGTAGGCGGCCAAGGCACTCTCGGTGAGCTTGTGAGCCTCATCGATAGTGAGGAACGGGTGGCGACCCCGCGACTCTGACTGCGCAGGACCGCCTCTAAGAATGAACCCTCTGCCCCGCTCGTCGAACATTTGCGCAGCACTGGTCCATATCTCGTCGGTTTCGGCATCCTTGAAGAAGCTGATGCCAATGTAACAGGCGGTGAACTCGCCTTCTTCCGGCAATCTGCGCCAGGGCACCTTGCCGCTGCCCTTGTAGTAGAGCGTTGTCATAAGGTTCCATGCGAGATCAGCTCGATCTTGGGTTTGGCGGTCAGAGTTCTCCTTGATCTTGCGAGGGATCTTGGCATCGGGGTTGATGACATCCTCCCAGACAATCTGAATTGAGAATCTGAGATTCATCGCTCTGGCCTTGAGCAAACCGCGGAAGTTCGGAGAGGTTTCCTTACCAGCTTTCGCCTCGGCCGCTTTGTCCTCTACGACCTCGTCATCGCGCGCCTGCTCGTTTCTCCAGACTCGTTCGATCAGCTTGACAGGGAGCGAAACCATGACCACGTCTGGCCGTTCATGATGCGCCTCAAGCTTTTCCAGTTGCTCCATAACTGCATCGACCGCCATCTCCACAGCACGCGCATCGCTCGGTTCCTTGGCAATCTTCTCGATCTGACCTTTCGTCAGCAGACCGACGTCGGCAGCCACCATTTCGAACCGGCACCGATAGGGGTTCTGATTTCTCAACCCGGGAAAGTCCGGGTGCAGGTTCGGGTGCTTTTCGGTCTTCCCCTCGAACCCATCTTTGATCGCATCCAGAAATTCGCCTGATTTTTCGACGGTAAGAGCGCTGCCAACAACGCCGACTTTGATGGTGTCCCCCAGGTTCGTTTGCAGTGGGCCCGCCTGTAGCAACCCTAATCGCGGATCAGGATGATGGTGTTGGTCGCCAAACTCCAGTTCGGGCTCCGGGAAGATTTTGGTCTTGAAGTCGCTCATAGGTCGAAGCTGCCTTGTTCATCGGAGTGGGGTGGCTTCTTCGACTTCTGCGCCTTCGCGCCCCACACATCCTCGGGCACGCTCTTTGGCAGTTCGACGGAAGGCGGAAGACCGAACTTGATGATGCGATCCGTCTTGGTGTCGGGCGTCAGCAGTTCGCCGGCATCTTCAAAATCCATACCCGATAGCAATCGATGCCACATGATCACCTGGCCTCGAACTGTGCTGTTCGTGTCGAGGCGTTTCTTGCCGGACAACAAGGCATCCGGATAGTTGAGCGCGCGTTCTCCATCTGAAGTGAAGTAGTAGGATGGGTTGACGATCAGGTACCATTTATCCGCCAAGCGCTCGAACCGAGGGTGGAATGAATGGTGCCGTACATAGTCGACGGGCCCCTCCCCCTTTGACTTCTGATAGACGCTGACAACGTCGGCCTGCGTCTTCTGCTTCGCGCCAAGATAGCGGAACTTGCGCGCGACGCTTCCAGGTGTTGGCAAGAAGTAGAACTGTTTTTTCTTTCGGTCCCACCCAAGCAAGTCCCGAAAGTCATGCGCCAGAGTATGTCGCAACAGGCCCGCAAATTTGTGCTGCTGATCTACGGCGTCGTGTTGCGCCAGAAAGTCGGTTTCGATCCGTTCGACCTGATCCCGTTCGACCAAGTCGCGAACGGGTGTGGTTAGTGGGTCGCAGAATGTCCAAAGCGAGGTTTCATCGATCATCCAATCGTACCGCTGGTCTTCCCGGACCTTGTTCATCCGGGCGAGCGCCTTCTGGGTGGAGAGCTGAGTCTGTGCGACGAAGATTTCCTCAGGAAGCTGCAATGGCACCATGTTGATGATCGCTTCCTCCCCTCCCCCAAGTGGCGGGACATAGTAGCCGTGTCCTTGCTTGGCGACAGTCAGGGCAGCGAGGCGATCCTTCGCACGTCCGTCCAAGACGTCGCGCTCTTTGTCGAACTGCAATGTGCGTTCGGCCTCGCCAACGAGGTTTTCGAGCGACTTCCAAAAGAACGTGTCATCCGATTGCCTGTAGAGAACGAGAATTACGGGTAGGTTGGAGCCGCGCCAATAATCAAAGTCCGAAGCGCGGACACGATAGGAGAACCCGGCATCAGTCTCTCCAGAATAGCTGCCGCTCTCGGTAGCCTTAACCTGCACGGCAATCATCTTCGCTGTCGGTTGATCATCGTCCATCACCTCAGCGATGCCGTCGATACCCGCTTCCAGACGTGACCGCCCATCGAATTGGAACCCAATTCGCAAGAATTGAAGATTTGCCGCCTTCTCCCCGATTTCGCCAATTCGCTGACTGGCAGTAATCTTCTTGTTCACGCCAATGACCCGTACCTTCCATATGACAGAGATAGCACTTCAATCAGCGTTTCGTAAGGCGCAGACTACAACATGTAGGACATGGCAGTTTGCTTGAGCGAAGCCGATTAGGCTGGGTGTTGAACCAGCTCCAATTCCGGCAGATCCCGCAGGCTCTGCAGATCGAACGTCACCATAAACGTCTCGGTTGTGACAAAAGTATGCGGCGCCCCAGGACGCGGCGACCGCGGCCCGCTGGCGATTAGATCCTTGTACCGCAGCCGGGCCAGAAGATCGCGGCTGACCTCCTTGCCGAAAATGTCGGCCAAGCCGGCGCGGTCGATCGGCTGATGATAGGCGATGGCGCAGAGCACCCCCATCTCCATCTCGGTGAAGGCGAGCGTCTGGTCGCCAATATCGGCAGCCGCCTTGATGGCATCTGCAAACTGCGTCCTGGTGCGAAACATCCAGCCGCCGGCGACCTGAACCAGTTCGTAGGGACGGCCGGTCAACTCGGCCTGGATGTCTTCGATCAGCATCTCGACCGAGGCCCCCTGCCCCACCACGCGCGCGAGATCGTCGCGGCCAACCGGCGAGGCACTGGCGAACAGCACCGCTTCGACCCGCCCCATCCATTCGCGCCAGCGCAACTCTTGCGGCAGATCATCGAGCTCCCGGTCAAAGCCGGCGCCTCCCTCGTCCACCGGTTTCCGTTTCCGGGTCGCGGTCGTCATGGCGCGATCCCATAGAGCCGGAAGGTCGGCCGTCCGGTTAGCTCCCGTGCCACGCCCAGTTCGACCAATCGATCGCAGAACCGCCGCGCGGCGCGATCGGTCATGGGGATCGTTGTTCCGCGGATACGCGGCGACAGCATCCACGCAGGCAACACCGCATCCTCGGTCAGGAACAGCTCGACCGCGGCATCCGATCCCTTCGCCCGGAGCTTCGGCGCGACGGTGCGAAGTGCCTCGGCGCGGCGGGCGAGATCCCGCGCCAGCCGGATCACAGCCTCGATGGACTCGAGGATCCGCGCCTGGACTGCCAGCTCGGCCCTTTGCCCTTCTGCTGTCAGGTCGCGCAATGCGGCCTTCGTCAGCCGCTGCGCCGTAACCGGTAACACCACCTTCCAGTTCAGGGCCCGCGCCAGGACGACATCGGACAGCAAGCAAGCGACCCGCTCTCCTCGGTCATCGGTCTCCAAAACGGCACGCAGGACGGCCACGCATCCCGCCAGAGGCCCATGAGTCCGGGCCCGATCTTGCCCGGCGTCCAACCAACCGGCCACATCCTCCGCGCGGTCGGGCCCGATCAGGTCTGCGATCTCGCCGGGTCCATTCAGCCGAAGCCGCACCGCCTCGCGCCAGAAGGCCAGCAGATCGCCATCGGGACCGCGCGCCTCGCCCGGCGGCGTCAGATGGTAGGCATCGCGGATATCGACTTCCCGCACCAGCCGTCCTTCCAGTTTCGAGGTCGCCACTGCGGCACTCAGCGCCAGTCGGTTGGCCAGTAGTTTCAGCGGCACGCCATGCCTGGGATCGCTGATCAGTTGATCGAGCACCGTCAGCGCCGCCCCCGATCGAAAGGCCACAGTTTCAAGGGTTTCCGCACGTCCGGAGGTGACCCAGCCCGGCAGCTGCGGTAGGGTGCTCAGGTCGTTGGAGATCTTGGCGGGCTGGTATGTCATGCCACAAGACTATCCCGTGGCGGCGCTTTCGTCCACAATATGATGTGCAAACCGCCCCACCCTGCGGCTCCACGCTAAGTCCAATAAGTTTGCATTATCGGACGTAAAAGAATATGCTCGGCGACATGTCAGAAAACACCGAGAAACCGACCTCAGAGCCGCCAATCGGGTCTTCGCCCAACGAGGACAGCGAGAGAGATGGTCCTGACGGCGAGGCCTTGAGCCTGCCGTCCTTTGTGGCTGGCTCGGGCACGCTCGATCGCCTGGTCGATACGGCACGCGACTATGCGCGCGCGGCGGCATCTGACAACACGCTGAAGGCTTATGCAAAGGACTGGGCGCATTTCGCGCGCTGGTGCCGGATGAAGGGCGCGGAGCCGCTGCCCCCCTCACCGGAGATGATCGGCCTGTACCTCGCGGATCTTGCGTCCGGGTCGGGCACCTCCCCTTCGCAGTCGGCGTCCCGACCCCTGTCGGTCAGCACCATCGATCGCCGCCTGTCCGGTCTCGCCTGGAATTACGCGCAGCGCGGCTTCACCCTTGATCGCAAGAACCGCCACATCGCCACCGTGCTGGCCGGGATCAAGCGTAAGCATGCGCGACCGCCGGTCCAGAAGGCCGCTATCCTCGCCGAGGACATCCTCGCGATGATAGCCACCCTGCCCTACGATCTGCGCGGGCTGCGAGATCGGGCAATCTTGCTGCTGGGCTATGCCGGAGGCCTGCGCCGCTCGGAAATCGTGAGCCTCGATGTACATAAAGATGACACGCCAGATTCCGGCGGATGGATTGAGATCATGGAGAAAGGCGCCCTCCTGACTCTCAACGCCAAGACCGGTTGGCGTGAAGTCGAGATCGGCCGCGGCTCCAAGGATCAGACCTGCCCCGTGCATGCTATTGAGCAATGGCTGCATTTCGCGAAGATCAATTTCGGCCCGGTCTTCGTCGGTACGTCGAGGGACGGCAAACGCGCTTCCGAAAACAGGCTGAACGACAAGCATGTCGCGCGCCTGATCAAGCGTACGGTATTGGACGCCGGCATCCGATCCGAGCTGACCGAAAAAGAGCGCCTGGCGCTGTTCTCCGGTCACAGCCTTCGCGCCGGGCTCGCCAGTTCGGCCGAAGTTGACGAACGCTACGTCCAGAAGCAGCTGGGGCATGCCTCGGCAGAGATGACCCGTCGCTACCAGCGCCGCCGCGATCGGTTCCGGGTGAACCTGACAAAGGCCGCCGGTCTCTGATTTTCTGCCCCATCACGCCGCCTGCCCGCTGAGCCTGCCATAGAAGCTGCGCTCGAGATGCAGCTCCCCTGCCCCGGCCTTCTCGACCATGCCGCGCAGATAGCCGCCCGGCGACGAAACTTCGCCCGCGCAATGCTTCTCGAAGACAAGCGCCAACGCCGCTGTCGCCACCTGTTTGCCCAGCCGGTCTTGCGCAACGTTCCAGGCATGCTCGGACACCCCGATCATCGGCCTGAGCTGCCCGGCAACCCTGTGCAGATCGCCCCAATCCTTTAGGAACCCGCCCATATTGCGCGCCCAGGATGCGAATTCGGGACAGGCTTGCATAACAGTAGGCAGATCCAGCGCCGCCCGCTTCTTACGCACCTCAGCAACCCATTCTTCCAGCTCCCTATCAACCTGATCTTCGGGTCGAGCATTGGGCACCACGGCCGCGACTTCCTCATTTTCTGAGGAATTACGAGTTACAGGATTAAGTTGGTTTGTAATTAGTATATGAGGGTCAGAAATGACCTCCCTGGGGTTCATTTCTTGAGTCTTCTCAGAAGCTTGTTCCTTGGTTTCAGGTGTGTTTTCCACAAGTTGGACGACATCGGTTGCTTTGAGATAGGCAGCTTCAACGCGTTCCTGAAGCTCCTTGAACCAGCCCAGCAGCCGTGCAAGCTGCTCTGAGGCTTCGTGACGGCGCGGAAGCCGGTCCAGAAGTTCCTCGAAAAGGCCTGTGAATTGCGTCCAGGGCCCGCGCAGCGCGCTGCTGACGGCCGCCTCGATCCGAGTGCGGATCATACGGCGTGCAACCGTGATCTGGCGCTTCAGGCGCTGACAGAGCTCGCGCTCGGCCTGCAAATCGGCATGGAGCTCCTCGAACTCCTCGACACGCGCCGACAGCGGCGACAAATCAAAGCCATAGGCTTCGATGATGCGCCCCTCGGCGTCCCTGCGGCCCCACCGCTTGCCGTTCGGGCTGTCCTGGAAGGAAATCACGCCGATTTCGGCCAGCCGCCGCGCATGCCGCTTGAGTGCGGAGAGCGAGAAGCCCGTCTGCTCCATCAGATAGGCGTTCGACGCCCAGACGATCGGGCGCTGCCCCTCGTCCCAGTCCTGGGCCTGCGTAAAGGCCCCGAGCGTGTCGAGGAGCATCATGTCTCCGGCCTTGAGGCCAATGTAGGCCCCCACCCGCTTCACGGCCACGAAGGCCCGCGTTTTGGGTACAGCCACCTGTTCACCGGCTTTGGCAAGCTGCTCTGCAATGCCAAGACCCGGTGTCGGCTTGCGCCAACCTGTATGTTTCATGGATAGTTCTCGCCTCCTCTGCTTGATGGAGGGCAAAAGAATCCCGTTCGCTCAGGAGCGATGCTGTTGACAGTGATTCGCCGGAGAACTATCGTGATAGCGACCAAACTAATATTGATAAGCTCTCAGGCCCTCAGCTTGGGGGCTTTTCTTTTGCCTTTATCTCAAAGCATATCCGCTCCTGTTTCTTACCTCGTTTGGATCGAAGACCACCGTCTCCGCGGCTCCTGCCTCTTACTTCGATCCGTGTTTCTCCAAATACTCAGCGATGACATCACTCAAACCTCTGAGAATGTCCTCGTCCAATGTTAACCCCGTGGCAGCGACCGAGAGCTTCCCGCCCTGCCCTGTGACACTCAATTTCCGCGAACCGATCTTTCGCTGTACCGTGAGTTTCTTTGGGCTTTGTGATTTCTTTTTTACAGGCTTGGACTGCTTCTCAGTCAGGTCACCAAGAACCTTTTCGAGGTCACGGTGGCTGAGATCGTAGACATCTTTGCACGCGTGCAAAATCTCAGCTCTAGCGGCATAGACAGCGCGACCACGTGATACCGCGCTGTTATGGACACCCACACGCTTGGCGAACTCGGTTGCGGTTATCTTCTCGTTCGGTTTGGCATCTTGTAGCCGCTCAAACATCTCGCCTATCGAAACCAGGCGCTCGAAAGCGCTGAGGTTTTCACGTTCCTCATTCTCCCGGAAGCGCATGAATAGCATCTCGAACTGCTCTTCACGGGAACCCCGAAGGGATTGTGGAACCAGAATGGCGCGGACAGGCAATCCCAAAGCTTCAAGGATCGCATGGCGTCGCCGACCCACGATCAACTGGAATGTCACGCCTTCTACGTTCTCGGGCTCACGTTCATCCGGTCGCCAATCAGGATCCGCTGGCCGAACATGAATGGGCGTATCTTGACCATTCTTCTCGATACTCTCTTTGAGCTTCTCAAATGCCTCTTGGTCGCGCCAATCTTCACGCCGGTCCGATCCAATCACGTCCACGATCTGAGACGGATCAATCTGTAACTCATGTCGACCCGCGAGAATGCGCTCCACGACCTGTGCGCGCTCAACGTGAAGCATCTGGCTGGCGTCTGAAAGCGCTCCGGCCTTCCAAGCACTGCCAGAGCCGCCCAGTCTTGGCTTAACCCCACCAACCAGTTTCGCTTCGTCTTCGTGAATCTGATCGCTTGCACCAGATCCAGGAGCCGCAGACACATCCTCATCTGGGCGCGTGGGCTTTTTCTTGAGGACCGAGCTGCTCAGTGTTCGCTTCATTCGGCTTCCTCCTCGAAATTGTAGAAGTTCTGCATCCAATCCTCGGCATAGCCACGCTCAAGACCAGGCCAGAGGCGTGAGACGATGGCGTCATTCACAGCGTCAGCATTCTCGATGAACCTGTTGATGCCTTTTCGCTTGCCTGGCGTATCTGGGTCGTACTCGTAGACGGATTGATAAACGTCCGACGCGTTCGAAATAGCATCAGAGCGAAGATAGAATACCGGCAGCACCTCATCTGGACAGTTTTCGAGCAGGTTGCCGACCTGTGTGAGATCTTGCTCATTTGTTCTCTGCACGATCGTGGGCAACAGCATATGTGCCGCACCGCCCATATCGATCCGATCCGTCGCGAAAATGTGGCGCAGCATAGTGAGGAGACCAGTCACAAAGGTGGACAAGGTCGCAATGTCGAACCCCTTCATCGTCTGCGGGATAATCAACGAAGTAGACGCCATCACATTGTTCAGCTGGAACAGTGTCAGCGCAGGCTGATAGTCGATAATGATGCAGTCCAAGGTCTCGTTGAGGGCACTTTCAAGCTTCGTTTGGTCGACCCTACCGTTGCTCACCAGTTCATTCGGACGGGTGACCGGTGGATTCCCCTCTTTCCAACGATCTATGGAGTCTCTTAGGAACCTGTAGAACCGCTTTTCCGGGGTGCCCGCTCGCAACAACCTCGCGATCTGAATTTCACCTTCTGAGGTTTCGCCATGCGCAGGTACTAGCCGCACGCCCGGCCAGGACGTTTTCTTGAAAAACCCGTCAAGCGTCTCCGCATCATAGTCAGTGTAGGGGATGGATTCGTCGGTCTGAAACAGCCCCGCGAAGTCAACCATCGTCGGAGTTTCGTCATCTGGCAAAGTTGGCATTTCTTCGCCGCCGACAAAATAGAGCGTGATCGTGCTCTGGGGGTCAGCGTCCATGACGCCGACTCGCATGCCGTAGTGCAGACTCAGGTACTGAGCGAAGTGCGCAGCACTAAGCGACTTCGCCGTTCCACCTTTCTGACTTGCAAACGAAATAACGGGCAAAGGATCGTCGGGTTTGCGCCAAGCAAGAAAATGCTCAGGCCGCTTTGCTGAGGCAGCCATCAAAGCCCGGATGTGCATCAGCTCCGTCAGGGTGAAAACACGCTCGCGCCCTACATGCTTGCCGGCAGGAAAATCCTCATTGTCCTTAGCGAACTTCGTCAGATGCTGATGGCTAATGTTCAGGAAGCGAGCACATTGGCGCATCGACCAAGAGCGCTTGATGCGCTCGCGCATCGTCAACTCCTTGTTGACCGAGACCATGGTCCGGCCAAGGCCCCGCTCGAGCTCTTGAAGGAACTGTTCTATACTGCCGCCCATTACACCGCTCTCATTTCGACTCTCTCACGGAATCGCTCCGAGTTGTAAATAGCACGGTTTTTGAGGAAATGTACAGATATTGTACGCCTACAGGATTTCCGGCGCACAATATGGGCTACACCGATTGAAAATACGGACAGCAACCTGAACCGCCGAGGTGATTTTGCACGCGTGCAAAAACCTCGGAGCCTGGTGCAGCCAGACCGCCGAAGCGGTCTGGCCCTTGGCTCAGGCGGCGTCTTTCGGGCCCCAGGGGATGACGGCCTGCAGGGACAGATCGTCCTGGTTCGCGGCCTTGCCGAGGTTGGCGTTGAAGCCGTGGTCACGGATGGTCAGCGTGTAGTAGTCGGCGCCGGTCTCCTTGTTCTGCTTCTTCCAGATGCCGCCGCACTCGACCAGCTTGCCGCGCGGGGAGCGGCCGAGGACGCGGTGCGTGGGGGCCATCGGGTTCGTACTCGCGACGGGTTCGACCGTGATGTCGAGGTCGAAGGTCAGGGTCGAGATGGAGCCTGTGCCCTTGGCGGTTTCGATGTCGGCGCTGGTGAATTTGATGCAGTTCGTGGTCATTGCTCTTCTCCTTGTTTGCGTTGCAATGATGGTCACCTTGCAGCTGGCCAAGGCCTGGCCACACCGAAGGCGAAGCGCAGCGGAGAGGGGCAGGCGCAGGTTTTTTTGGTGCGCGCGGAATGGCCCGCAGGGACAGGGGAAAAAGATCGGCGACAACCCTTGTGGGCGGGACGACAGCTGCGACCAGCATGTCATGCAACTCAGACATCGGGAGAAGTGCGGGGGGCCACGAAGGGAGATCAGACAACAGCCAACGCCAAGAACGCCGAAGGGGCCTCGCCAGACATGGCTGATCGTTCGATACAGACTACGATCCGTCGCAACGCAACACCGGCCCGCGTTCAGTTCCTCGGTCGAACAACCAGGGACCTCAAGCAGAAAGTGATCTGACAGGCTGGAGAAGTTGAAATGCCAGGGCGAGGACATGCGCATCTCTTCCCGACGGCTTCAATCCTGGCCGCGTTGCGAATTTCGAGGATGTCCCGTACGGCATCGCGAAACTGAGCAACGACGCATGCGACTCGGAAGATCAGGTAGAAGCTCCGGCCCGCTCCAATCCCGATACGTGTCGGCATAAGTGAAGAAGATAAGCAGTTGGACGGCGCAACACCGAACGTGGTCATCGAGGATGGCCTGCGCGATCTGCTCTCAGATGGCTATCTCATCGAGGTGATCTGCAACCAGACCGCCGAGAAACGCCATAACAGCTGGTATGGCTCCTGGGTCGTGCACATGGTGACGAAGGATGGTCAGGATGCGAAGATGCTTGTGACAAGCCGCAGCGTCTTCAAATTTCGCAAGTTCAAGACGAGCGTCGGATTGGTCAGTTTCCTGGCCGACATGGGTTGCCTCTCGGCGAATATCCCACTGACGGCCGGACGACGCGAGCGTCACGAGGCATCAGGAAGGCCCGCTACGGCGACCAGCTAGAAATCTCATCCGCACTCTCAGCAGTCTGACAGACCAAATCCCGCAGAACTGCGCACCTCTGCGAACTCATAGAGCGAACCGCACAAGGCGCTCCGACTGATGTCATGGGATAAACGGGGCCTCAGGCCCCGATCCTCTTGATACGGATCCCGAGCTTGCGGGCTTTGTCGACGATGTTCTCGGTGATGCCCGAACCGGGGGTGGCGATCAGACCCTGCGGCATGGTCTCGAGCATCTTGTCGTTGCGCTTGAAAGGGGCGGCCTTGCCGTGGCTTTTCCAGTCGGGCTTGAAGACCACCTGGGTGACACCGCGGGTATCTGCCCACCGAGCGGCGATCATCTCGGCGCCCTTGGGTGTGCCGCCGTGCAGGAGCACCATGTCGGGGTATTTGGCGTGGGTGGCGTCGAGGACGGACCAGATCAGATCGTAGGCTTGATAGTCCCCGCCCGAGAAAGCGATCCGCGTGCCTTCGGGGCAATGCACCTCGGTCTCTTTGCGGCGCTTGGCCGAGAGATAGGCCCGGCTGTCCACCACGGCGGAGGTCAGGCCGCGATGCGAGACCTTGGACCCGGTGCGGGGCAGCCAGGGCGAGCCGGTGGCGGCCGAGAAGTGGTCCACGGCCAGATCGCGCATCTGCTCGAAAGCGTCGCGATGGTCCCAGAGCTTGAGGCCGATCATCTGGAGGCGCTCGAGCTCGACCGAGGCGACCTCGGAGCCGTCCTGGATGGCTAGGCTTTCCCGGACCTCGAATTCGTTGTCCTCGAGAAGCTTCTGGATATGGGTCAGCCGGCGATGGAAAATCGAGGTCAGGGACCAGAGCATCTCTTCGAGATTGTCTTCCAACTGGCTGCCGGTGAGGAGGCCGATGGTGGTATCAAAGAGGGTCGCCATGGCGAGTTCGACCTCATCTGGCTGGGGCAGGGGACCTTGTTGCCAGATCAGGATCGTCCTCGCCCTGACGTAGGAAGACCCGCGGATGATAGCGGAGCGCGGGACCGAGGCGCGTGATGCCGCACCCTTGCAGATAGGTGGCGGCCAAGGTGCCAAGAACTGGCTTGCCAGCCGCAAAGAGCTTGCGCGCCCGCGCAATGCGTTTGCTGGAGGCAGTATCGTGGCGCTCAGCCCTTTGGGTTTCACGAGTTACGGCAGGGCAGGGGGCCTCGCCGAGAAAGGACCGGGCCTCCCTTAGCGTTTCCTTGAGTGTCACCGAACCAAGCCGTTCTTGCAGCAGGTCGATCAAGTCGCCAAATTCACCCGTCGCGAAATCTTGCCAGGACCCGGCCTTGCGCCCGCTTTCCGCCTGCAGTCGGATCGCGAGACTCTGTCCCTTTGCTCCCGATGTGTCACCGACCTGCCAATAATTGCCCTGCTTGCGTCCCTCGGGGAAATACTGGCGGCAGAAACTCTCGGCCTGGTCTGCAAGATCGGCCGAGAGGTCTGCGATGCTGCGCCGCGGGTTCATGCGGCAGCATCTGCGACGCTTGCGCCAACTGGATGCTCGGCGAGCACCCGCGCCAGCACGTCAGTACCGTCCACCGGGATGAACACCCGCGTCTTCCACTGGATAACCTCGGTGAAGCAGCCCATGGCTTTCAGTGCGGGCAGGGCCGCACCGGACGCGCCGATCAGCTCACACCTCGGCTGCCCCATGACGAGCGACCTGCGCAGCTGGTAACCGCCGAGGAGGTTCAGGGTCGTCCTGGCGTCCATCACGGCCGCGAGCTCCTCCTGCGGCGACATCTCGATCTGGCAGTCGAGCCCAAGGCGCGCGTAGACGTTCGAGCGCTGTTCCTGGCTGACCAGACGGCCGATGGCGCGTTCCCCGTCTTCGGTTTGCAGGCGATAGATGCGTATGTTGTCGGCAGGTAGCCGGTCCCAGATCGGCAGGAGAAGCCCGCAGATCAGCGTGATCTTCGAGGTGGTGAACTCCGGCACAGCGTCGACCTCGGTCTGCCAAAGGTGCTCGAACATCGCGTCATCGATCTCTTCCCAGTACGAGGTCAAAAACTCGCTGAGCGCGAGGATTTCGGTGGCCAGCCAGGACGTCACCTGGTCGATCTCGGCATTCAGCAGGTCGCCGACGATCTGTTGCGGCTCGTGCTGACGCTTCACCGCCGTGGTGATGATCTCATCGTAGGCGGCCTTCATGCCGTAGAGCTTCAGCTGGCTCATCGCGTCCAGCACCTGTGATCTTTCCATGGTTGGGTCTCCTGAGGCTGTCGTAGCGTTTGCAATCGGCCACGGGCTCGCAGGTCAGTCGCAACGCCTCCGGTGTATCGATGGTCAGCGGCGGTGGCGGCTCCCGATGCCGGGCCAGGATGTTGAGGACGACTGAGGCCGCGGGAACCCCTTCGTTCAGGGCTTCGGCACAGGCAGCGTCCACTGCATCCAGCCCATCGATCGGGATCATGCTGAGGATCTGGACCATCTGCCGGTCGCCGTTCGGCACCTTGCCAAGCTTGCGCTGCACGCGCCTGATCGCCGCCGGCAGGTCCCAGTCCTTGAAGGGGGCACCGTTCCGGAGGGCCCCAGGCTTGCGAGCCAGAACCGGAATGTAGTGCAGCGGGTCGTAGATGGCCTTGTCGCGCCCAAAGGCTCGGGCGTGCTGCCCCACGATCTTGCCGTCCTGCCAGAGCTCGACCCGCTCGGCATAGGCGCGGATCTCGACAGGACGACCAACCGCCCGGCCATCGACGGAGTAGCGGTTCTTGTCGAACCGGACGAGGCAGGTCTTCGAGACCGACGCCGGCACGGCATGGAAGCCGTCGAACGGACCCACGTAGGGCACGAGACTCGCGCGCTCGTCCTGGAACACATCCCAGATCGTTCGATCCCGAAGCTCCTGGTGCGGATTGGCTTTGGCCCAGGCAACGCAGCGATCCTCGAGCCAGGCGTTGAGCTCGGCGTGGCTCTTGAACCGCGGCCGGGGCACGAAGAACCGTCGCCGCACCACACCGACCTGGTTCTCGACCTGGCCCTTCTCCCAGCCCGAGGCCGGGGTGCATGCCACCGGATCGACCAGATAGTGCCCGCACATCTGCTGGAACCGGCGATTGTAGGCGCGGTCTCGGCCGACGAAGATCGTATCCACCGCCGTCTTCATGTTGTCGTAGATGCCCCGCGCGCAGGCTCCACCGAAGAAGGCAAAGGCCTTGTCGTGCGCGTCAAACACCATCTCCTGCGTCTCGCGCGGGTAGGCCCGCACGAACAGAATCCGGCTGTGGCAGAGGCGAACGTGGGCGACCTTCACGGTGATTGTCACGCCGTCGATCACCACGATCTCGTGGCTCCAGTCAAACTGGTAGGCTTCCCCCGGATCGAAGCTTAGCGGCACATAGGCCGCGGCAGATGCCACCTCTTCCTCCTTGGACCAGGAGGCCGCGTATCGCCGGACGGCATCATAGCCGCCATCATAACCTCGGGCCCGAAGTTCTTCCAAGATCCGAATGCGGGTCAGTCGCTCGCGCTTGGGCTTCCGCGCATTCACCGCCAGCATCTCGTCCAGCATGTCTTTCCAGGGCCCGATCTTCGGCTGCGGCTGAATGGTTCGCTCATAGGTGAGCTCCGTCGCACCCGACCGGATCACCTTGCGCACCGTGTTCCGAGATACCCGCAGCTCACGGCAGATCTGCTTGATCGACTTCTTGTCCTGAAAATACGCCCGCCGGATCTTCGCTATCGTCTCCACGACCAACATCCCACACTGCGCTCCCCGATGACCTCGGGGGCATCATCCACATCATTGTAAGGGGGTCATTTTTGGACGCCGATCACCCCTCTACAGGGTCAATTTTGCATGCCGGTTCACAGATGGTTCTCGGTCTGCTGTTCACTGGGCTACCGTTCACGTTCACGGCGCTTCTCGGCTTCTTGTCCCTTTCCGGGATGCTGATGAAGAATGCCATTGTGCTGGTGGAAGAAATCGATCAGCAACGCGCCGAAGGTGTCGAGGACTATCAGGCGGTGATCGATGGCTCGGTCAGCCGTTTGAGGCCCGTCGTGCTGGCTGCGGGCACAACGATTTTCGGTATGATTCCGCTCTTACCAGACGCCTTCTTCGCATCGATGGCCGCGACGATCATGGGTGGCCTCGCGTTCGCCTCGATCCTGACGCTGGTCGCGGTTCCGGTATTTTATGCACTGTTCTTCCGGATCAAGCCGCCCAAAAAAGAAAACGCTACTTCAGGTTCCCCAGCGACAGCCTGAACGCAGATGCAGTTATAAGCGCTTCTCTGAGCGCCCTCGACCCATCTTAAGGACGGTGTAGGCATATTCCGCCGCCTCAAGCGCGCCTTCGAGAAAACCGCCGAATGTCGGAGCCACTTCGGTGCCGCCAAAGACGAGCGCTTCGTCCCGCAGGCCTGAAAGAACGCACGGCTGGCCATAATTCGTGAGGGCACGAAATACAGCGGAACTGCGGCTGGCAGCAGGCCAGGCGCACTCCCGCTCCATGGTCTAGGCCTTCAAGGCATGGACCGAGGCCCAACTGCTACGCATTCCCGGCAAGGGCGATCTCGCGAAGGCCTTCCGCTATGGTCTCAGCTGCTGGCCGTCATTCGAGCTCTTCCTTGGAGATGGCCGCGTCGGCATCGACGACAACACCGCCGAGTGCGTCATGCGCCCGATCAGCATCGGGCGAAAAAACTGGCTTTTTGCAGGCTCCGACAGCGGTGGCGAAACGCTGTCCCGGGCGATGTCTCTTGTCGAGACAGCCAAGATGAACGGCCTCGATCGGCAAGCCTGGCTGGCCGAAATCCTCGACCGCATCCACAATCACATGACCAACCCGCTCAACGAACCGCTTCCATGGAACTGGACGCCAATGAACTGATCCATGGTAACAACCGGGCGGTTACGTTTTCGGGGAGGTGATTACCTTTGAATCTTGAGATCCGACTTCGCCTTTGCTAGGAATCGAACAACCATTAGAAAATTAGCAAAGTCGAAAGTGCAGATGTCTGGACCCCTTGATCAACTGAAGATTATAGAACTTGGTCACGTAATTGCCGGACCACTTGCGGCAGCTTTACTCTCGGATTTTGGTGCAGATGTCATCAAGATCGAAGCCCCCAACCGGACGGATATGATGCGCGACCTTGGACCCAAGGCAGAGGATGGGGTGGGCGTCTGGTGGAAGACTTTGGGCCGTAACAAGAAAACACTAGGTCTGGACTGGAAGTCCGACGAGGGCCGGGACATCCTGCGAAAGTTGGTCGAAGATGCCGACGTGCTGATCGAGAATTTCCGACCGGGTGTGCTGGAACGTGCCGGTGTTGGGCCAGACGTCTTGCACGATTGGAACCCGGACTTGGTTGTCTTGCGGGTTTCAGGTTACGGACAGGACGGTCCGATGCGCGACCTGCCAGCGTTTGGGCGTGCTGCGGAGGCCATGAGTGGATTAGCGCATCTGACCGGTTTTCCCGACGGGCCGCCGATGCACCCCGGCTTTCCGGCGGCTGACAGCACGACAGGGCTAATGGGCGCTTTGGGAATCATGATCGCGCTATTTGCTCGCGAAAAGGGGATAGCACGCGGTCAGGTCGTCGATATTGCAGTATTCGAGGCCCTGCTTCGGTTGATGGATTATCCTGTTCCCGCATTGACTGGCGCGAACCTCTCGCCGCGACGCAATGGGCTGCGCCAGCCGATGGACTTTGCTCCGGGGGGGATGTTCCGAACGTCCGATGGGGTGTGGCTGAGCGTTTCGGCAGGGAGCGCGGAAACCGCGCAGCGCCTGTTGCGGGCGGTCGGAGGCGATGCCCTCGCCGATGACCCGCGGTTCGCGACATTGGGCGAGATGTCGCGGCACATGACGGTGGTCTTTGACGCGATCAATGATTTCGTCACGCAGCACACGGCTAAGGAAGTGGAAGCGGTATTCGCCCGCCATGATGCGGTTGCCTCGCGTGTGTTGAGCGTCGAAGAGATCATGACGAACGAGCAGATACGCCATCGTGGGGACATCGTGTCGGTCGACGGCGAACAGACCCAGGTCATTGGTCCGGTCCCTCATCTCAGCGCGACGCCCGGTCAGCTTCGTTGGCTGGGACGACCGCCTAGCGCAGACAGCCAAAGCATTCTGCGTGATCTTGGTTTTAACGATGAGCGGATCGCTGCCCTATGTGAGGCTGGGCTCGTAAGATTGGAGGGAGGGCGCGCGCTATGACATTTCGATTGACCGCCGACCAACAAGAGATTCGCGACCAGATTCTGCGGATTTGCGCAGGGTTCGACGACGACTATTGGCTGGATCGGGATCGCAACGGTGGTTTTCCCCATGATCTGCACAGGGCAATGGCCGATGGCGGCTGGCTAGGTATCGCCATGCCAGAAGCTGTCGGCGGCGCGGGTCTGGGGATCACCGAGGCGACCATAATGATGCAGGCAATTGCCGAGTCGGGGGCCGGCGCAAGCGGAGCCTCGGCCATCCACATGAACATTTTCGGGCTCAACCCGGTGGTGAAGTTTGGGACCGATGAGCAGCGCGCGCGTATGCTTGGCCCTCTAATAGCAGGCGATGAAAAGGCCTGTTTCGCCGTAACCGAACCGACGACCGGGTTAGACACCACAAAGCTGAAGACCATGGCGGTGCGGCAGGGGGACAGATATGTCGTGCACGGACAAAAAGTCTGGATTTCTACCGCGCAGGTGGCGGACAAGATGTTGCTTCTGGCCAGAACAACGCGGCTAGAGGATGTGAGCAGCCCGACCGAAGGGCTGAGCCTGTTCTATACAGATCTCGACCGAAATTTCGTTGACGTGCGAGAGATCGAAAAGATGGGTCGAAAGGCTGTCGATTCGAACGAAGTCTTCATCGATGGATTGCCGATTCCGGCTGAGGACCTGATCGGGGAGGAGGGCAAAGGCTTTAGGCAAATTTTGCACGGGTTGAATCCCGAACGCATCCTGGTGGCCGGTGAATGCATCGGTATTGCGCGCAACGCACTGGCGCGAGCGGCGCATTATGCAAACGAACGTGTGATTTTTGACCGCCCGATCGGCCAAAATCAGGGTGTTCAGCATCCACTCGCCAAAGCCTGGGCGCGAGTGGAATCTGCCAATCTCATGGTGATGCACGCTGCAGCCCTCTACGATGCGGGAGAACCCTGCGGCGTCGAGGCGAACGCCGCCAAGCTTTTGGCCGCCGACGCCGCGGTCGAGGCGACCGAAGCCGCGCAAATTACGTTTGGCGGATTCGGATATGCTAAGGAATATCACGTGGAGCGACTGGTACGTGAAGCTCTGCTGTTCCGCATCGTACCGGTGACACCGCAGATGCTTCTGTCGTTCATAGCAGAAAAAGCCCTTGGACTTCCAAAGTCTTACTGATCGGAGATAACGGGCGGGGCTGGTGGGAAAAGTTGTCTTGACCAATTTTCTAACACCCGTTAGATTACTGGCAGCTGCCCCTAATGGGAATGGGAGGAGGCGTCATGAATAAGACGCAGTTTGGGTCTTCGAGGGAGGACCTATCAAAACGTGCAACCGTTTACGCAAGCGGTTTATTCACCGGCAAAGTCGTTGTGGTGACCGGGGCCGGAGGCGGATTGGGGCTGGCAATTGCGACCTTGTTCGCAAGGCTCGGGGCCAATCTGGCGATCAATGGACGCAACGAAGAGAAACTGGCTTTGGCCAAGGAGTTCCTTGAAAGTTTCGGGGGCGAAGTTTTCGCTGTGCCTATGACCATCCGGGAGCCTGAGCAGGTCGAGGATTTTGTCGCCAAGACGAACCAGGAGTTCGGGGCGATTGACGTATTGGTGAACAATGCTGGGGGTCAGTTTCCGCAAGCAGCGTTGGAGTTTAGTCCAAAGGGCTGGAATGCGGTCATAGACACCAACCTGAACGGCACGTGGTGGATGATGCAATCCACGGCGCGCCACTGGGTTGCCAACAAGCAATCGGGCTCCATCGTCAACATCGTGGCCGATATCTGGCGCGGCATGCCCGGCATCGCGCATACCTGTGCGGCCCGGGCAGGGGTAGTTTACCTGTCCAAGTCGGTTGCGGTGGAGTGGGCCCCGCACGGTATCCGAGTGAACTGCGTGGCGCCGGGTTGCTGCGAAAGCAACGGTTTCGGGAACTACCCTCCGGAGGGTTCTGCGACCTTTCAGGACTCCAACCCGATGCGGCACGCCGGGGACGAATGGGATGTCGCTGAAGGGGTTGTCTATATGGCGGCGAATTCAGGGAAATTCGTAACCGGAGAAGTTCTGAACATCGACGGTGGGCAGCAATTGTGGGGGGATCCATGGCCAACGGGGCGGCCGGACTACTTCCGGATTACCTGATGTTGGCCGTGAACCTTAGGGGGACAATGATATCTAGATGACGACTAAGATTAAAACAGCAATCGGAGCCGATGATGGGGCGATACTGGAGTGCAGCGGGGTCGAGCGACGGTTCGGCGGCATCGTCGCTGTCACCGGTGTGGACCTCGTCATTCGGCAGGGGGAAATCTTTGGACTTGTCGGCCCGAACGGCAGCGGCAAGACAACACTGACGAACGCAATTACCGGGTTCTACCCACCGAATGTGGGGACTGTCCGGTTGGCAGGAAAGGAAATCACGGGTACGGCACCTCACAAGGTTGCCAAGCTCGGCGTCGCCCGGACGTTCCAGAATCTTGCCTTGTTCAACGGGATGAGCGTTCTGGACAACATCCTGCTGGGGCGGCACATCCACATGAAACCGGGCGTTCTGCGCACCGCGCTTTACTGGTGGGCAGCACAGCGTGAAGAAATCGAAAACCGCAAGATCGTCGAAGAGGTGATCGAGTTTCTACAACTCGAGAGCATCCGGCATGAGTTGGTCGATGGCCTTCCGATCGGGTTGAAAAAACGGGTCGAGCTGGCGCGGGCATTGGTGGCCGAGCCACAGATGCTGATTCTCGATGAACCGATGGCCGGCATGAACCAGGAAGAGAAAGGGTATATGTCCCGTTTCATTCTGGATGCCCGTGCCGAACGCGGCGTCAGCGTTCTGCTGATCGAACACCATATGGATGTCATCACCGGCATTTGTGATCGGATGCTGGCCCTGAATTATGGTGAAATGATCGCCAGTGGCATCCCCAAGGAGGTTGTGAAGGACCCGCGGGTCATCGAGGCATATATCGGAGGGTCGCATGACTGATTTGACGAAGAAACAGTCTTCGGGCGGCGACACGATCGGCGCAATTCTGGCGCGGAACGCCTCGAAACACGGTTCGGAAATCGCGCTTCGCGAAAAAGAGCGTGGGATCTGGAAGGAAACCACATGGGCGGAATACGCCGAAGAGGTGCTGGCCTGCGCGGCCGGGCTTGAGAAAATCGGCGTAACACCGGGCAAGGCGGTGCTTATCCTGGGCGACAACCGGGCGCGGCTGTATGGCGGAATGCTGGCTATTTCGTTGCTGGGTGCCTATGCAATGCCTGCCTATCCCGGCGCGACGCTCGAAGAACTCCGGCACTTTCTTGGCGAAGTCGAAATCGTCCCGGCCATCGCCGAAGATCAGGAACAGGTTGACAAGATCCTGGAACTGAAGGACGCGGGCGCCGAGGGCATCGACCACATCATTTATGATGAAGCGCGCGGTCTTGGCTTCTACGAGGTTGAAGGACTGTTGTCCTGGGATCACCTGATCGAAGTTGGTCAGCACGATCTGAACGAAACCCCGGGCCTGCGTGAGGAACTGCTTAGTCGTGCGAAGCCGGAAGATCCGGCCATTTTTCTGCACTCCTCCGGAACGACGGGCGCGCCGAAGGGCATCGTACTGAGTCAGAAGAACGTTCTTGCTGCTGCTCGGAATGGACATGCGGCGGGTGCCTTCGACGAAAATGAGGAGATCCTCGCGTACTTGCCGATGGCCTGGGTGGGAGACTACGCCATAACCGTTGCCGCGGCACTCCTTTGGCGTTTCACCGTGAATGTGCCTGAGCGCCAGGAAACGGTCGTGCGCGACATGCGCGAGATCGCTCCGACATTCTATCTGGCGGCGCCAAGAAGCTGGGACCAGATGCTGACGACAATCCAGGTTGGTATCGAAAATTCGACCCCTTTAAAGAAGTGGCTGTACCATTTTTTCATGGATCGGGCCATCGCGGCGGAAACGCGCAAGCTGAATGGCAAAAGCGGCGGTGTTCTTGAGCCATTGGGCCGGCTTCTGGGCGAGGCGATTGTTTTCGGTCCGATCAAGGACCAGTTCGGGATGAGCCGCCTCAAGAATGCGTTCACCGGCGGTGAAGCGATCGGGGAAGACACCTTTGTGTTCTACCGCGCCCTGGGGATCAAGTTGCGTCAGCTCTACGGCCAGACCGAGAACAGCGCGATCAACGCGATTCAGGCTCCGGGCGAGGTCCGTCTTCATACGGTTGGCAAACCCGCGCCTGGCGTCGAGGTCAGCATTGCCGAAGACGGTGAGATCCTGGTGCGCTCGGACAGCGTGTTTAAAGGGTACTTCAACAAACCCGAAGCGACCGCCGAAGCCCTTGACGGCGGGTGGCTGCATACAGGTGATGCCGGCTATCTGGAGGACGACGGACACCTGGTTGTTCTGGGGCGTGTATCCGAGGTCATGCACACCGCCGACGGTGAACGTTACGTTCCAAACTACATCGAGAACCGGTTGAAATTCAGCCCGTATATCAAGGATGCGGCCGTGATTGGCGCCGGGCTGAAGGAACTGACGGCGATGGTCTGCGTGGATTTCGAGGCCGTGGGGCACTGGGCCGAAGTGAACGGCGTACCTTACGTGTCATATGCCGATCTTTCTCAGCGTGAAGAGGTCGCGACGTTGCTTCGCGAGGCCTTCCAACGGGTCAACAAGGCCGTCACCGAACCATTGCGCCTGCAACGCTTTGTCAGTCTGCCGAAAGAATTCGACCCGGACGATGGTGAAATCACGCGAACCCGAAAACTGCGGAGGAAGGTCGTTCAGGAACGCTATGCTGACGTGATCGCGGCGCTCTACGACGGTTCAAAAGAGGTCCATGTAAGCGCGCAGGTGACTTACGAGACCGGGGAAGTAGGGAAGGTCGAAAGAAGCCTTCCCATCAGGGAGGTATAAATGGACTGGGTCTTTCTATCAGAGCTTGCGATCAACGGAGCCTTGACGGGTCTGCTGTACTCGCTATTCGCCATCGGCCTCGTGCTGATTTACAAGGCATCTTCGGTGCCCAATCTGGCGCAGGGCGGGTTGACCATGGTCGGGGCCTATGTGGTCCTGGCGCTGGCACGCGACGTGGGTTTACCCTTGTGGCTGGCCATCCCTCTGGCTGCGGTTGTAATGTTAGGCCTTGGGTTCGGCATTGAGCGTGTTGCCCTGCGCCGTCTCGCAGGTCGGCCGGTTGTCATGATCTTGATGCTGACACTCGGCCTCGACATTTTCCTGCGGGGTACAACGCTTGCGATCTGGGGCGGGACGTCGCGTTCGATGGAACTGGGCGTCAGCTATGATCCGCTGTTCCTGGGCGACATCTTCATCAGCCGCATCCATCTGGTTGGTGCCGGTGTTGCGCTCGCCTTGTTTGTCGCATTCATGCTGTTTTTCCGAACCCGGACCGGGATCAAGTTGCGGGCGATCGCGGATGATTACATGGCTTCGTGGTCGGTCGGTATCGCGGTTGAGCGCGGCGTTGGGTTGTCCTGGGCATTGGCATCCGTTGTTGCCGTCGCCGCTGGCGTTATCTGGGGCGAGATTCAGGGTGTCGATCAGGCGCTGTCGCTGTTGCTTCTCAAAGGTCTGACGGTTGCCGTTCTCGGTGGTCTCGACAGTATCCTTGGCGCCGTGATCGCAGGCATCATCCTGGGCGTCGTCGAAAACGTTGGCGCTGATTTCCTCGATCCGCTTGTCGGAGGCGGAAGCCGTGAGCTTATCGTCGCTGCCGTGCTCATTCTTACCGTCATGATCCGTCCGCACGGGCTGTTCGGTCGTCACGACATCGAAAGGGTGTAAGGCATGTTTTACAGACTTTCTGGCGTCCATCACGCCAACTACGTTTCGGACAGCCGAATCTTCAAGGTGCCTGCTGACCGGAATCTGACAGCATTCATCTTCTTGATTGGCCTTGCCGCGCCATTCATCATCCCGTCGCTTTATCTGAACAGCTACATGCTTCCTTGGCTGATCTGGACGGCCGCCGCGCTTGGATTGAATCTGGTGACAGGTTGGGCAGGCCAACTTCACTTGGGTTATGCTGCAGTCATGGCCGTTGGAGCGTATTCGTCGATCCATGCCGCGCGTTTCGGGGTGCCGTGGGAATTCGCCCTTATCATCGGCGGATTGACGTCATCCGTGATCGGCAGCCTGTTCGCTTTTGCCGCTTTGCGGGTCAAGGGCCTCTATCTCGCTCTCACTACTCTCGCTATGCAATTCGTGATGGACTGGGTTCTGACCCACTCTCCGGCGATCTCGGGGGGCTCACACGCGTCGCTCCAGTCACCGACATTGGCGCTGCTCGGGCAAGAGATTACCACTGATACTGGCTTCTACTATGTCGCCTTCGGCTGGTGTGTGTTGGTGACGATCTTCATGCTTAATCTCAAGCGGACTGGACTCGGTCGCGCCTTGGTCGCTGTCCGGGAAAAAGACTTTGCGGCCGCGATCCTGGGTGTGAACAGTTTCTACTACAAAATCCTCGCATTCGCGACTTCTTCGTTCATCGCAGGCGTCAGCGGTGCGTTGCTTGTTGCCACCTTTTTCTTTCTCGCCGCACCCGAGCAATTCTCGGTTGCCGTTTCGATCCAGGTTCTTGCGATGGTGATTGTTGGCGGCCTTGGCAGCATTATCGGTTCCTATTTCGGTGTTGCCCTGATCCTTCTTGTTCCGGGTATCGTGAACGGTCTCGTCGTCACGTTGAGTGACGGGCTTGGCATGCAGATCGATGTTGAAACACTCGCTCACATCCCGAACGCAGTCTATGGCGCACTGATCGTCATTATCCTTCTGATCGAACCACTCGGTTTGGGAAAACTCTACGGCAACATCAGAGACTATCTGATGGTCTGGCCCTTCGATCAGTTCAAGAAATAGGGGAATGCCGATGCAAGAAAAAGTTGAAGCCCAGAACATTCTGTCCATGAACAGTGTCGAGGTGCTGTACGACAATGTAATGCTGGCGATCAAAGGTGTTTCGGTTCAGGTTCCAAAGGGCGAGATGATCGCACTTTTGGGTTCTAACGGAGCGGGAAAAAGCACCACGTTGAAAGCGATCAGCGGTCTTTTGAAAGCCGAGCGCGGACGCATCAGCCGAGGTGAGATAACGTTCCAGGGAACGGACATTACCGAAGCGCTCGCGCAAAAACGCGTCGAGATGGGCATCTGTCATGTCATCGAAGGGCGGCGGGTCTTCGAACACCTGACCCCCGACGAGAACCTGACCGCCGCCGCGCCACGCGGAATGTCCCGATCAACGCTGAATGCGGAAAAGGAAAAGATCTACGGATATTTTCCGCGGCTTGCCGAACGCAAAAATTCGCAAGCAGGCTATTTGTCGGGTGGTGAGCAACAGATGCTTGCCATTGGGCGGGCCCTCGTGACCCAGCCGAAGCTGTTGATGCTTGATGAACCAAGTCTCGGGCTTGCTCCGTTCCTGGTCGAGGAAATCTTCGGCATCCTGCAAAAGATCAATAAGGATGAGGGCCTGTCCGTCCTGCTGGTGGAACAGAACGCCTTGGCGGCTCTGGAAATCGTTTCGCAAGGGTACCTTATCGAAAACGGCCGCGTTGTTATGCACGGCACCGCCGAGGCGCTCAAATCTAACTCCGACATTCAGGAGTTCTATCTAGGCGGCGGAGAGACCGATTTTCACAACGTCAAGCACTACAGCCGACGCAAACGTTGGTTGAGTTGAGGTACTAATCAGAAGCTGTTCAGGGAGGAACAAATGAAGAAACTTACCAAAGCGTTGGCCGTATTATCAATGTTCGGCGGAGCAATGTTTGGCACCCAGGCGCTGGCCGAGCCATTCAAGATCGGCATCTGCTACGATCTCAGCAAAGCCTATACCTTTGCCACGCCGCAGGTTTCGCAGGCCGCGATGGACCTTGCCAAGCTCATCAACATGAAGGGCGGCATCGGTGGGGAACCGGTCGAAGTCATCGTGCGTGACCACGGGAACGAACCGCAGCGCGGAATCGAGTGCTACTCGAAACTCAGCCGCGAGGGCGTCTTTGTTTTCGATACCCTGTCCACTCCGGTGTCTCTGGCTATCCTGCCGCGGGCCATGGAAGACGGGCGTATCCTGATGCAGTCTCTTGTCGGGCGCGGCGATGCCGTTGATGGCACCGTCTTCGATTGGGTCTATCCGATCGGGCCGACCTATTGGGGACAGGCCGCCAACGATGTCGCCTACATCAAGCAATTGCATGACGGCGATCTGTCAGATGTGAAGGTCGGGTTTGTTTACTTCGATTATCCCTTCGGGCAGGAGCCGATCGAGATCCTGGAAACCCTGTCCGAGAAAGAGGGTTTCGAGCTTGAACTGTACCCCGTGCCACTGCCTGGCAGCGACCAGGCCGGCGTGTGGTCCAAGGTGCGCCGCGACAAGCCCGATCATGTGATCGTCTGGATGCTGGGCGGTGCCCATGTGGTTGCCTCGAAAGAGATGAAGCGCAATCGCATTCCGATGGACAAATACATCTCGGTCAACTGGCTGAACGAAGTCGATATCGCCAACATCGGTAAAGAGGCCGCCAAAGGTATCAAGCGCGGGACCAATGTCGTGGGCGGTCAGGATATTGCCCTGTATCAGGAAATCATGGCCGAGCTTTATGACAAGGGCGAGGGATCCGGCCCGATCGAGAAGACGCAGGACGTTTTCTACAACACCGGGCTGGCCATGTATTCGATCATGTTCGAAGCCGCGCGCAAGGCGGCGGAAGCCGAGGGGCTGCCGATCACTCCGACATCCTACAAGGCCGGACTGGAGTCGCTTGAGGGCTATGACGCGAACGGGCTGATGGCCCCCATTACGGTGACGGCCGAAGATCATGGCGGCGGGGGCAAGACCCGTATCGAAATGTGGGACGGAGAGACTTGGGTGCCGCAAACCGACTGGATCTCTGAGTACACGGACGTTGTGTGGGGTGTGGTTAAAGAGAGTTCCGCGAAATACGAGCAGTGAATGACTGATTGCAGGAAGTGTGACGCTACGCGGGGCGGCAGTGGCGCTTACGGAACGGTATCACCGCCCTACACTAAACCAACGGGAGATAGATAACATGAAAGTCAAACAGCACATTAAGGCAGTGGCCGTTGCTACTGCACTGGCAGCAAGCGCGACTGTTGCCTCAGCGCAGGACAAGGAGCCTATCCGCTTCGGACTCTGCTTCGACCTTAGTAAATCCTACACGTTCATTTCACCGCAGGTGGCCCAGGCCGCGCAGGACCTGGCGATGTACACCAACGAAAATGGCGGTATCGAAGGTCATCCGGTTGAAGTCATCATTCGCGATCACGGCAACGAACCGCAGCGCGGTGTGGAATGCTACGAGCAGCTCAAGCGCGAAGGCGTGTTCCTGTTCAACTTTCTGTCCACGCCGGTCACGAACGCGGTTTTGCCGCGTGCCATGAAGGACGGTAACGTACTGATGCAGTCTTTCGTTGGCCGCGGTGACGCGGTGGACGGCGAAGTGTTCGAATGGGTTTTCCCGGTCGGTCCGACGTACTGGCAGCAGGCGGCAAATGACGTTGCCTTCATCAAGGGTCAGATGGGCGGTGACTTGAGCAAGGCGAAGATCGGGTTCATCTATCTGGATTATCCCTTTGGCCAGGAACCGATCGAGATCCTGAAAACGCTTTCCGAAAAGGAAGGGTTCGAGTTGGAGCTGTATCCCGTACCCCTTCCCGGGTCGGATCAGGCCGGCGCATGGAGCAAAATCCGCCGCGACAAGCCTGACTACGTGATCAGCTGGCTGCTGGCGGGCGGGCATGTGGTCGCCTCGAAGGAAATGCGCCGCAACCGTTTCCCGATCGACCACTATCTGTCGGTGAACTGGCTGAACGAAGTCGATATCGCCAATATCGGCGCACAAGAGGCGAAAGGCATCCTGCGCGGGACCAACGTGGCCGGTGGCCAGGAAGTTCCGATCGTCAAGACGATGCTGGACACCTACTATGCCAATGGCAAGGGCAGCGGTCCCGAGAGCCTGGTGCGCGACGTGTACTACAACACGGGCATGGCGATCTACTCGGCCGGTTTCGAAGCCGCGCGGATCGCAATTACTGAAAACGGTTGGCCGATCACACCGGAAAGCATGAAGAATGCCTATGAATCGATCGAGAACTTCGATGGAAACGGCATCATGGCCCCGGTTACAGTGACCGACAAAGACCACGGTGGTGGCGGCAAGACCCGGGTCGAGCAGTGGAATGGCGAAACCTGGGTTCCGCTGACCGACTGGAGCGCCGACTATCTTGACGTTGTTTGGGATGTCATCAAGCACAGCTCCGCGACGTTCACCGTCGAATAAGACAGAGCTTCCCCGCGGCAGACATGTCGCGGGGAAGCTTTCCGCAGTTAGATTGTCCCGAGAAAGCGAAGCAGGTATCATGAGCCCCATTGACGTGAAGATCGAAGACGGAATTGCGACCGTCTGTATCAACCGGCCCGAACGTAAAAACGCGCTTTCCGTGGCGGCGACGAACGGGCTGACCGACGCTTGGGAGAAGATCGAGGCGGATGACAGCGTTCGTGTGGCCATTCTGACTTCTGCCGATTGCGGCGTTTTCAGCGCCGGACTGGATCTGAAGGAAGCCACACAAATCGCACGCGACGAGGGTGTCGATATTCTGACCAAGATGCGCGACCCGTTTCACGAGACCATGCGCGCCTGCAAGAAACCGATCATCGCGGCGATGACAGGGTCGCTGATGGCGGGCGGCATGATGCTGACCTTGAATTGCGATCTGCGGGTCGGTCTCAAGGGGACCAAGGTCGGTATCACCGAAGTAAAGATCGGTCGTGGATCGCCCTGGGCATCGCCGGCACTGTCCATGCTACCGCAGCCCATCCTTATGGAAATCGTTCTGACCGGCGACTTGATGCCGATCGAGCGCCTGCACGAATACGGGTTCACCAACTATATCGAAGACACTCCCGATGCTGTCCGCGCAAGGGCATTTGACCTTGCCAAACGCATTGCCAGCGCGGCCCCGCTGTCGGTTGTTGCCGCGAAAGGCGGCGTTCGCGCGACCATGGACCTGGGCTGTGCGGGTGGCCTGAAAGAGGGCAAGCGCCTTCACGAGGTGGTTTACGCCAGCAACGACGCGATTGAAGGCCCAAAGGCCTTTGCTGAAAAGCGAGCACCCGTCTGGACCGGGACCTGATGGAGACTTGAATGACTGAGCTTATTCGCCTGGACAGGGAAGGCCCTGTCGGAATCCTGCGTTTTCTTCAGCCGACAAAACGCAACCCTTACAGCATCGGGTTCGTCGAAGAACTGGTGGCGCTTCTGCGCGAAGCCGAACGGGACGCTACGATCCGTGTCGTTGTTATGACCGGTGGCAATCATTTCAGCAGCGGCGGCGATCTTGTCGGGTTTCAGTCCGAGATCGCCAAAGGCGCGCGGGCGACGTCGGAAATGGTGGACCTGGTTCACGATGGCGGACGCGCGGCCTATCTGTTTCGCAAACCTCTGATTTCCGCGGTATGCGGCGTGGCTTTTGGCGCGGGCCTCAGCCTGGCCTTGTCGGCGGACATTGTCGTTGCCGCCGAAGATGCCCGGCTGTGCGAAGTATTTGCACGCGTCGGCGGTTGTCCCGACACGGGATCAAGCTGGCTGCTTCACCAGCGCGCCGGTGCGGGCGTTGCCCGGATGCTTGTGCTCACGGGCCGTGAAATCGACGGGCGCACCGCCAGGGACCTGCGCGTTGTCGAAGAATGCGTGCCGGCCAACCAGGTCGAGGTACGGGCGCTGGAAATTGCCCGCGAGATTGCAACGCACCCGATGTTTGGCGTTCAGACCGCCAAGCGTGTGATGCGCGCCGCAGCCGAGTGCAGCTATCTCGAGGCGCTGGATATCGAGCGCGATGCCCAAAGCGTTTTGCTGTGCGCGCATGACTTTCCCGAGGCCATGAAAGCGTTTTCGGAAAAAAGAACTCCAGAATTCAAAGACCGTTAGCTCGGTTGAAACCTTATCGCAAAACTCAAGGAGACCACGCCAATGAAGGTACTCGTGCCTGTGAAACGCGTGATCGACTACAACGTGAAGGTTCGTGTCAAAGCGGACGGAAGCGGTGTCGATCTGGCCAACGTTAAGATGTCGATGAACCCTTTCGACGAAATCGCCGTCGAAGAGGCGATACGCCTGAAAGAGGCCGGCAAGGCCGAAGAGGTGGTCGCGGTATCCATCGGCGTCAAACAGGCGCAGGAAACCCTGCGCACCGCACTGGCCATGGGTGCCGACCGCGCCATCCTGGTCGTTGCAGCGGATGACGTGCACCATGATATCGAGCCGCTGGCAGTGGCCAAAATCCTTGCCAAGGTCGTGGAAGAGGAACAGCCTGGTCTGATTCTCTGCGGCAAGCAGGCGATCGACAACGACATGAATGCCACCGGCCAGATGCTGTCAGCCCTGCTGGGCTGGTCGCAGGGTACCTTTGCCTCGGAACTGGACATCGACGGTGACAGTGCCGTCGTGACCCGCGAAGTTGACGGCGGCCTGCAGACCATCAAGGTCAAGATGCCCGCGATCGTCACCGTGGACCTGCGCCTGAACGAGCCGCGCTATGCGTCGCTGCCCAACATTATGAAGGCCAAGAAAAAGCCGCTGGATGAGAAGACCGCCGATGATTACGGCGTTGATGTCACGCCGCGTCTGGAAATCGTCAAAACCTCCGAGCCCGTGGCACGCGCGGCCGGTATCATGGTCGGCTCGGTGGACGAGCTGGTCGCAAAACTCAAAGAAGCGGGGGCTGTATAATGGCTGTTCTTCTTCTCGCAGAAGTGACCGATGGTGAACTGGCAATCGACGCAACCGCCAAGGCCGTGACCGCGGCCAAGGCCCTAGGCGATGTGACCGTTCTGTGCGCGGGCGCCTCTGCTGCTGCCGCAGGCGACGCCGCCGCCAAGATCGACGGTGTGACCAAGGTTCTGGTCGCCGAAGACGCATCGCTGGGTCACCGCCTGGCCGAACCGACCGCCGCGCTGATCGCATCGCTGGCCGGTGATTATGAACATATCGTCGCCCCGGCCACCACGGACGCCAAGAACGTCATGCCGCGCGTTGCCGCGCTGCTGGACGTGATGGTCCTGTCGGACGTGTCCGGCGTTGTCGATGGCAAAACGTTCGAGCGCCCGATCTATGCCGGGAACGCGATTCAAACCGTCAAATCGTCGGATGCGAAAAAGGTCATCACCTTCCGCACCTCGACCTTTGATGCCGCTGGCGAAGGCGGGTCTGCCTCGGTCGAAAGCATCGGTGCCGGGGACAACCCCGGCCTGTCGGAATGGGTCGAAGACAAGGTCGCCGCATCGGATCGTCCCGAACTGACCTCGGCCGGTGTGGTCGTGTCCGGTGGGCGCGGCGTCGGCTCCGAAGAGAACTTTGCCCTGATCGAGAAACTGGCCGACAAGCTGGGCGCCGCCGTTGGCGCATCCCGCGCCGCCGTCGACTCGGGCTTTGCACCGAACGACTGGCAGGTTGGCCAGACCGGCAAGGTGGTCGCGCCTGACCTGTATATCGCTGTTGGCATCTCGGGTGCGATCCAACACCTGGCCGGCATGAAGGACAGCAAGATCATCGTTGCGATCAACAAGGACGAAGAAGCCCCGATCTTCCAGGTTGCCGATTACGGTCTGGTTGCCGACCTGTTCGACGCCGTGCCCGAACTGACCGACAGGCTGTAAGTCATTGCGAAAAAATTACAAAAAGGCCCGCCTGTTTTGGCGGGCCTTTTTTGTACGAGCCGAATGGGCGGCGCGTGATTAGATAAATCCGGATGCGCACGGTCCGAAGCCTTGTGACGCCCCGTCAGAACGCCTCGGGTTCATTGCCAGGAAATAAAACACTTGTTAGATTTCTTCAATGCAAGCATGAACCGATAGGAATAAAACATGTCTCTGATCAAGAACTCCCCGAGTTGGGCAGTGGATGAACACAAGATGTTCGCCGATAGTACACGCAGGCTTTTCGATGCAGAGATGGCTCCGAAGATTGAAAAATGGGCGGAGCAGGGAATTGTTGACCGCGACTTCTGGAAAACAGTCGGTCAGCAGGGTGTCATGGGTGGCTCGATTGCCGAAGAATATGGTGGGTTCGGTGGCGGCATCGGGTTCGACGCGATTACCGTCTACGAGCAGGGGCGCACCGGTGATACGGGTTGGGGCTATGGGATTCAGTCCATCGTAATCCATTATCTCAACGCATATGGCAGTGAGGAACAGAAGAAAAAGTGGTTGCCGAAACTGGTCAGCGGCGACAGCGTTGCGGCGATTGCCATGACCGAGCCTGGAACGGGCTCTGACCTCCAGAACGTACAAACCTATGCGGAAAAGGATGGCAACCACTACAAGATCAACGGTTCGAAGATCTTTATCACAAACGGGCACACGGCGGATCTCGTTGTTATCGTGGCAAAGACCGATCGCAACGCCGGCGCCAAGGGCGTTTCGTTGATCGTTCTGGAAACCGAGGGCGCCGAGGGCTTTCGCCGGGGACGGAACCTGAAGAAACTGGGTATGAAAGGTTCGGATACTGCTGAGCTGTTCTTCGAGGATGTGCGCGTGCCCACGGCGAACCTGCTTGGTCCGGAAGAGGGGCAGGGGTTCTACCAGCTGATGAAGCAGCTGCCTTGGGAGCGGCTGATGATCGGCATTACCGCGCTCGGTTTTATTGATTTTGCGATCGATGAAACGGTGAAATATGTTCAGGACCGCAAGGCATTTGGAAGCCGGATCATGGACTTCCAGAATACACGCTTCAAACTGGCGGAATGCAAAACCAAGGCCGAATTGCTACGCTCCTTCGTAAATGACGGGCTCGCGCGTCTTGAAGCGGGCGAACTTGATGCGGCCACGGCTTCGATGGCGAAATGGTGGGGCAGCCAGACGCAGAACGAGGTCATGCATGAATGCCTGCAACTGCACGGCGGTTACGGTTTCATGATGGAATACCCCATCGCGCGACTTTATGCCGACAGCAGGGTCCAGATGATCTATGGCGGCACCAACGAGATCATGAAGGAACTGATCGCACGCTCGATGGATGTTTGATCCGTCCGGTGCCGGGTGGGGCTACTCCCTGCCCGGCCCCAGAATTTCGTCGCTGTGTTCCCCAAGTCGCGGGGCCGGGCGATGATCATGTCGCGCAGGGGTCGCCGAAAAGCGAACCGGCGGGCGTGTCGTCCAGATCGCACCTTCGGTCGGGTGATCAATCCGTTGAAAGAACCCGGTTGCGGCAAGATGGGGATCGTTCGGTAAATCTGACAGGTTGCGCACTGGCATGGCGGGTATGTCGGCCTGCTCCATGAGGTCAAGCCACTCATCTGTGGTCCGGGTCAGCGCAATGTGCGCCACCATATCGTATACTGCGCCGATGTTGCGGCTACGGGCGTCCATGTCCGTGACCCAGACATGGTCGATCATGTCATTGCGCCCAACCGTCTTGAAAAACCGCGCCCATTGTACGTTGGTGTAAGGCAGAATTGTGATGTAGCCATCTGCGGTCTGAACCGGACGCCGGTGCGGAACCAGCATGCGGGCATAGCCGAAATCCTGCGGAGCCTCCTCGAAGGTGGCGCCATCCATATGTTCGGCCAGCAGGAAGGCGGCCAGCGTCTCAAACATCGGAACTTCGACATGCTGGGCCTGTCCCGTACGCTCGCGGTGGAACAGGGCGCCCATCACGGCATAGGCGGCGGTGACCCCGCCAAGCTTGTCGGCCAGAATTGTCGGGGCATAAGCGGGCGGTGCCTCGGGGTCGCGCAAGGTTGCCAGGCTGGCCAATCCCGACACCGACTGGACGGAATCGTCGAATGCTGGCTTGGCGGCATAGGGCCCGTCCTGTCCGAAACCGGTGGCGGATACCGTGATCAGGTTCGGGTTTTCCTGGCGCAGGGTTTCGGGTTCCAAAGACAATCTGGCAAGCGCCGCAGGCCGGATGCTCGAAATCATCACATCGGCATCGATGAGCAGTTTGCGCAACTGATCGAGACCGGTTTGTGTTTTGAGGTCGAGTACGACACTGCGCTTGTTACGGTTGGCCCCCAGAAAAGCGGCACCCATCAGCTTGTTGCGCGATGGCTGGACCTGGCGAAGAAGATCGCCCTCGGGGCCTTCCACCTTGATCACATCGGCCCCCAGATCGCCCAGCATCTGCGTCGCCAAAGGTCCGAAAACTACAGAAGTCAGATCGACGATCTTCACGTCTTGAAGGATCGCCGGATTGTTCTCATCGGTCATTTGATTGTCCACTTAGTTGCCTACCGTTTTTTATGAACGACGGCCGAACTCGGCGCGAAGGGCCTTGCCTTGCGCATCGAAGGCCGGGCAGGGGCCCAGTGCCGTTTCGCCGAGGCTGCGCCGGATCGGGGGGGTCGGGACGTTGATTTCACCGGAAGGCGTGCGAATTACGGACCGGTCGAGCTGGGGGTGACCGGACAGGGTCGCCACGTCGTTCACCGCGCCCGAGGCAATGCCCGCAGCGTCAAGCCGCTTCAGCATCTCGGCGCGGTCATGCGAGGCGAACACGGCCTTGATGAGAACTTCGAGCGCGGGTTTGTTTTCAATTCGCGACGTGTTGTCATGGAACCGGGGGTCGGTTGCCAAAGCCGCATCGCCCAGTATGTGTTCACAGAACCGTTGCCATTCGCCGTTGTGTTGCACGGTAATGACGACAAGCTGACCGTCCTTGCATTCATAGGCCCCGTACGGGCAAATGACCGTGTGGTTCAGTCCGACACGAGGTGTCGGCTTGCCAAGGTAATCGTGATACAGCAGTGGAACCGACATCCAGTCGGCCATCACATCAAACATTGCCACGGAAACGCCGCTGCCCTTGCCGGTGCGATCACGCCCGACAAGTGCTTCGCAGATTCCAGCATGGGCTGTCATACCGGTGGCGATATCGCAGACCGACACGCCCACCCGTCCTGGTCCGTCGGGTGTACCGGTCACTGATGCCAGACCGCTCTCGCATTGCACCAGAAGGTCATAGGCCTTGGCGTTGCGCATCGGGCCGTCTTCGCCATATCCGGTGATGTCGCAGGTCACTAGACGCGGGAAGCTCTCTCGCAGACTCGCGGAATCGAGCCCCAGCTTGGCCAGCGCGCCCGGCAGCAGGTTCTGAATAAACACATCTGCGTTTTCCAGCATCCTGAGCAGGATTTCACGGTCTTCGTCGGCTTTAATGTCCAAGGCGACCGATTCTTTGCCTCGGTTCAGCCATGTGAAATAGGCGCTTTCACCGTTGGCGGCGGTATCGTAGGCGCGGGCGAAATCGCCTGCGCCCTTGCGTTCGATCTTGATCACGCGCGCGCCGGCGTCGGCCAGCCGCGAGGAGCAAAAAGGCGCGGCGACTGCCTGTTCCAACGCAACGACGAGTTTGCCGGAAAGGGGGGCTAAGTCTGAACCTGACATGAGTTTCTCTCAATTGATCCTGAAAGGTTGACTAAATCTAACAATTGTTAGAAAGATTATCAATACGCTTAAACAAAGACTGGGTCGCTTGAAGGAGAACGCCAATGCAGGATGCCAAAGGACCAGACCAGCTTTTCCAACGCGCGCTGGCAGAGGGAGAGATCCTGCTGCCCAAGTGCGACGACTGCGGGGCCTATCACTTTTTCCCGCGAGTCCTGTGTCCACATTGTCATGGCACCGCGATTTCGTGGAAGCAGGCCGGCGGCAAGGGACGGGTCCACACCACAACAGTCGTGCGCCGAAAGCCCGAACGGGGCGGCGACTACAACGTATGCGTCGTCGAGCTGGACGAGGGTGTCCGGATGATGAGCCGGGTCGAGGGCATTGCCCCGGGTGAGGTCGTCATCGACATGCCTGTAACCGCATTCGTGGGCGAGGCCGAGGGTGTTCCGGCCGTGCTTTTCAAACCGTCGGAGGGATAGGCCATGACCACTGAACTTCGGGGGAAATCCGCCATCGTGGGAACCGGTCATGCCGGTCTCGGAGAAGCCCATGGCCTGACGGCCTATGATGTCATGGCGCAATCTGCGCTTGCGGCGCTTGGCGATGCCGGGCTGAAACTGTCCGACGTCGACGGGCTGTTTTGCACCATGATGGAAGACAGCATGCCGGCGCTTATGGCGGCGGAGTATCTGGGCATCCAGCCCCGTTTCATTGATGGCACGATGTCGGGCGGTTCGTCCTTCGTAAACTACCTGACGTCCGCGACCATGGCGCTGGACGCCGGTCTGTGTGATGTCGCGCTGATTGTTTATGGCTCCAACCAGCGCACCGCGTCGGGCAGACTGGTGACCGCTTCACGTCCGCCGGCCTACGAGGCGCCGTATAATCCGCGCTATCCGATCTCGGCCTATGCGATGGCGGCGGCGCGGCACATGCATGAATATGGTACCACCCGCGAACAGCTGGCCGACGTGGCCGTTGCCGCGCGGGCCTGGGCGCAGCGCAACCCCGAAGCGTTCGAGCGCGGCCCGCTGACCCGCGAGGACGTGTTGGGTTCGCGCATGGTGGGCGATCCATTGACCGTGCGCGACTGTTGTCTTGTCACCGACGGTGGCGGCGCGATCGTAATGGTCCGCGCGGACCGCGCCCGGGATTTCCCGAAGGCACCTGCCTATGTGCTGGGCAGTGCTGCGGCAAGCTCGCACCGGCAGATTTCCCAGATGAAGGATTTCACCGTGACCGCGGCCCGCGACTCGGGCGCGCGCGCCTTTGCGGCGGCCGGAGTGACCCCTGCGGATATCCAGGCGGTCGAGCTCTATGATGCCTTCACCATCAACACGATTTTGTTTCTCGAAGATCTTGGGTTCTGCGCGAAGGGCGAGGGAGGGGCCTTTGTCGAGGGCGGACGCATCGCGCCTGGCGGCGTGTTGCCGGTGAACACGAATGGCGGCGGCCTGTCCTGCGTGCACCCCGGGATGTACGGCATCTTCACAGTGATCGAGGCTGCCCGTCAGATCCGTGGCGACGCGCCGGGCATTCAGTTGAAGGATATTGATCTGGCGCTGGCGCATGGCAATGGCGGTGTGCTGTCCAGCCAGGTCACGGCAATACTGGGGTCACGAAACACGCTCTGACGGCGATCAAGGGAGGAAAGATCATGCCACTGGATTTCGAAGCACTTTCGAATTGGGATTTCGAAGAGATCAAGCAGACTCTGACCGAGCGGGATACCATCCTTTACGCACTCGGGCTGGGGTTCGGCGAAGATCCGACAGACAAGAAAGAACTGGCCTTTGTCTATGAGGACGGTCTGAAGGCGGTTCCCTCTATGGCCGTTACCCTGGGGTATCCGGGCTTCTGGCTGCGCAATCCGAAAACCGGCGTGAACTGGCAGAAAGTGCTGCACGGAGAACAGTGGCTCGACATCTACAAGCCGCTGCCGACACATGGCCGAATTGTCGGCCGCAGCAAGATCGACTTTATCGCCGACAAGGGCGAGGGCAAGGGAGCCGTCATTTACCAAAGCCGCGATATTATCGACGCGGACAGCGGCGAAAAACTGGCGCGCGTGGCGATGTCGGCTTTCTGTCGCGGTGATGGGGGGTTCGGCGGTGAAAACCAGGCGGGTCCGGCACCCGCAGTGCTGCCTGATCGGGCGCCTGATCATGTATGTGATATCAATACCCTGCCGCGCCAAGCCCTTATTTATCGTCTCAGCGGTGATTTCAATCCGCTTCATGCTGACCCGGATGTTGCCCGTTCTGTCGGGTTCGACCGCCCGATCCTGCATGGTCTGGCGACCTATGGGCTGGCGGCCCGGGCGATTCTCAAGACGTTGCTGGACTATGATTCTGCCCGGCTTGTCGGTCTGGATGTTCGGTTCTCGGCGCCGGTCTATCCCGGCGAAACCGTGCGGTTCGAAATCTGGGAAGAGGACGGCGAGGCCCGGTTTCGAGCATCTATTCCGGCACGCGACGTGGTTGTTCTGAACAACGGCGCGGCGCGCTTCGCCTGAGGCAGTGAAGATGGCTCAACCGCTCAAGGATATCCTGGTGCTGGATTTCAGCACACTTCTTCCCGGTCCGATGGCGACGCTCATGTTGTCCGAGGTCGGCGCCGAAGTGATCAAGTTCGAGCGTCCCGGAGTCGGCGAGGACGCGCGCCAAACCGAGCCCAAGATCGACGGAGAGAGCATCGGATTTGCCGTGTTGAACCACGGCAAGCGATCGGTGGCCATCGACCTCAAGTCAAGGGGCGCAGTGGAACGTCTGCGCCCCTTGATCGAGAGGGCCGATGTTCTGGTCGAGCAGTTCCGTCCCGGCGTGATGGACCGGTTGGGGCTTGGTTATGAAGCGGTGCGCAAGATCAATCCCGGTCTCATCTATTGTTCGATCACCGGCTATGGCCAGACCGGACCAAAGGCCAGCGCCGCCGGCCACGACCTCAACTACGTCGGTGATGCGGGTATCCTGTCGCTCAGTCGTGGACCGGATGACCAGCCAACGGCCCCGTTCGGGCTGGTCGCCGATATCGGAGGCGGAACCTATCCTGCGGTGATGAATATCCTGCTGGCCCTGATTGCGCGGCAGGCAAGCGGGCAGGGAACGCATCTGGATATCGCAATGGCCGAGGGGGCGTTCGCCTTTGCCTATTGGGCCCATGCCGAAGGTGTGATTGCCGGGCAGAACATCGAAAGCGGTGGCAGCCGTCTGACGGGTGGCCTGGCCCGATATCGGCTTTATTCGGCTGCGGACGGGCGTCAGATCGCCGTCGGCGCGTTGGAAGAAAAGTTCTGGCAGTCGTTCTGCGATGTTATTGGTTTGCCGGTGGCCCTTCGCGATGACTGGTCCGATCCCAATGCCTGCGCCGCAGAGGTTGCACGTCGTCTGAGGGAACACCCCTCGACCCATTGGGAGCCTTTGCTGGCAGCGGCAGATTGCTGCTGTTCGGTCGTGAAAACGCCCGCCGAGGCGGCGCGCGACCCGCATTTCAAAGCGCGTGACGTGTTCGGGCGGACAGTAAAAATCTCCGGCCGGGACGCGCCTGCTTTGCCGCTGCCAATTGCGCCGGAGTTCCGTTCTTCCGGAAATTCGGTCGGAGTTGCAGCCACTCTGGGCGAAGACAATACGCGTTATGGCTTGGACCAACCAAAGACAGAGTAAATCCCGTTGACGGGCAGGTTTTGAATCGGTAATCTAACATTTGTTAGAAAAAAGGAGGGGCCAATGGACAAGTCTGACGATGACCTGCCGACTGAAGCTGAGCGTTATGTCATGCCATCGCGCTTTGTGGAAAGCGATAGCTTGGAAGTGCAGGGTTTCGTGACATCGGCTTTGCGTGATCTCCCTGTGGGCGCAACCAATCGCGACAAGGCGATCCGCCTGTTCGAAGCGGTGCGCGACGATATTCGCTATGATCCCTATTGTTTTGCGCTGGATGAGGACTCTTACCGTGCCAGCCGTATCGCTGGGGCGGAAGCGGCGTTTTGCGTTCCCAAGGCAATTCTTCTGGCGGCTTGTTTGCGTGCTGTGGGTATCCCCGCCGCTCTGGGGTTCGCGGATGTGCGCAACCACCTGAATACACCCAAGTTGCAGGAGTTGATGGGGACCGATCTCTTTATCTACCACGGCTATGTTCAGCTGTGGTTGGGGAATGAGGCCTACAAGGTGACACCTGCATTCAACATGGAACTGTGTGAAAGATTCGGGGTCAAACCCCTGGTCTTCGACGGCTATCACGACGCGCTCTTTCATGAGTTCGACGAACAGAATCACCGGCACATGGAATATGTGAACGACCGTGGTCTCTATTTCGACGCGCCGATGGGTGAGTTCCTGGTGGCGTTCAAGGAAACCTATCCGAAGCTGGAAGAATTCAACCGCATCCGGATATCCAAGGATGCGAGCGGATACGATGACGGTTTCGCAAAGGAGGGTGCCTCTTGAGGTATCTGGAAGACTTCTCGCCGGGCCAAGTCTATCGCTTTCGCAGCGCTCCGATGAGCGCGGATTCAATAAAGGCCTTTGCCAAGGAATGGGATCCGCAGCGGCTGCACACCGATGAAGACTATGCAACCGCCATACATGGCAGCCTGATCGCCTCGGGCTTTCAGACCATGCTTGAGGTGTTCAAGCCGGTCATGACCGAGATGATGGTCGATGTTGCCAATATCGGCGGCATGGGCTTTGACAATTTGCGCTGGCTGCGGCCTGTGCACCCGAACGAACCCCTTGATGTCGAACTGACGGTCAACTCGGTCACACCGTCAAAAAGCAAGCCCGACAGAGGTGTTTTGCACTATACGCTCAGCGCCAAAAACCCCGAGGGCGAGGTCGTTTTTTCGACCGACACCCCCGTGATGATCCAGCGAAAACAAAATGACACAAACTGATATCCTTTCCAGCGAACAAGAAGACCTTCGCCTGTTGCGCGAGAGCGTGCGCACGTTGTTTGAACGGGCGGGCGGAAGTGACAGAGCCCGACAACTCCGTGATGCCGGGGGCGGTTTCGATCCGGAGATGGTCCGGGAACTGGCCGAGGCCGGTGTTTTCGGCGTGGCGGTGCCCGAAGATCAGGGCGGGCTTGGCATGGGCCTAGCCGCCGGGGGTGTCATCGCCGAGGAAGTCGGCCGTGTGATTGCCCCGGAACCGGTCGTGTCGACGATCGGTCTGAGCCTCGGCCTTCTGCGCCGCCTTTGTCCGGATCATCCGAAGATGGCACAGCTCATCGGCGGCGAAATTTCATTGGCGGTTGCCTGGCAGGAACGCGGCCCCGACGGGGCGCCTGCCGATGCGACCTGCCGATACGCGGACGGAAAGCTGACCGGTGGCAAGGCCTGGGTCGTCGGTGCGATCGGTTCGCACGGGTTCCTTGTCGTGGCCGAACAGGATGATGGTCCGGTTCTGGTTCTGGCTGAGGCAGACGCGCAGGGGCTTGTCATCGACAAGCGGACGCAGGCGGATGGCAGCTCTCTGGGCGAGCTTTCGTTTTCGGGAACTCCGGCCGCGGAATTGGCCAGCAGCGGTGCGGTTCTCACTGCACTGGCCGAAGCTGTCGCCGATGCAACGGCGCTTGCCGCGGCCGAGCTTGTCGGCCTGAGCGAGCGCGCCTTCGAGATCACGCTCGACTACATCAAGACGCGGGAGCAGTTCGACAAGCCGATCGGATCATTCCAGGTCATCCAGCACCGTGCCGTCGACCTCAACGTGATGTGCGAGGTCGCGCAGGCCGGAGTGCGGGAGGCGCTTGCGCAGATGGACAGCGAAACCGATCCGAAGGTTCGGGCCCCGATTGCCAGCCGCGCCAAAGCGCGCGCCGTCACGGCCGCCAAGAAAATCACCCGCGACGCCATCCAGCTGCACGGGGCCGTCGGGTACACGGATGAGTTCGATATCGGGCTCTACCTGAACCGGGCGCTGGTGCTGTCGGCCTGGTTGGGCGACGATGCCTATCACAGGCGGATATGGTTCGAGGCACGCGAAGCAGAGGGGGCAGCACAATGACCGACTGGAACGCTATGACCGATGCAGAGTTCCGCAAAGAAGTGCGCCAGTTCTTCGAGGCGGAATATCCCGAGGAGCTGCGTCACCTGCCGCACCGACCGAAGTTCGCCGAGATCGAACATTGGCACCGCAAGCTTCACGCCAAGGGCTGGGTCGCGCCAGCCTGGCCCGCTGAATTCGGCGGTATGGGGCTGAACGCCGCCAAGTTGCTGATCTTTTACGAAGAGCAGCAGCGCTGGGGCGTCAATCGCGGCCGCGACATGGGCGTGCAGATGGTCGGGCCGCTGATCATCAAATTCGGCACCCAGGAACAAAAAGATTACTGGCTGCCGCGTATCCTGAGTTGCGAAGATATCTGGTGTCAGGGCTATTCGGAACCCGGCGCCGGGTCCGATCTGGCGAACCTGCGCACACGCGCAGAGATTGACGGCGACGACTTTGTCATCAACGGACAGAAGATCTGGACCACGATGGCGCATGACGCCACGCATATTTTCATGCTGGTGCGCACCGATCCCGATGCGCCGAAGAAACAGCAGGGCATCAGTTTCCTGCTCGCTCCGATGGATCAACCCGGAGTCGAGGTGCGCACCATCACGACCCTGTCGGGCGAGACCGAGTTTTGCGAGGTCTTCTTTGACAATGCACGGACGCCCCGCGAGAACCTCGTGGGCGAGCTGAACAAGGGTTGGACGATGGCCAAGGCTCTCTTGAGCTTCGAACGCATTTTCATCGGTTCGCCAAGTCTGGCCCAGAACGCTCTGGGACAGCTTGAAAGTTTTGCCCGTGGCCGTGGCGCGTTTGACGATCCGGTGTTCCGTGACCGCTTTGCCCAGGCGGCACTGGATGTGGAAGATCATGCCGCGCTTTATGCCCGTTTTGCAGATCAGCTCAAACGTGGCGAGACGCTCGGTGCGGATGTGTCCATGCTGAAGATTTGGGTGACTGAATGCTTCCAGCGCATCACCGAGCTGATGATCGAAGCAGCCGGTCCCGATGGCGGCTCCATCGGGCCGCTTCAGGTCGGCAACGTAAGTGTCGATGTTCTGGCGAGTTTCTACAAGGCCAGACCTACCACGATCTACGGTGGATCGAACGAAATCCAAAGAAACATCCTGTCCAAGGCCGTCCTGGGACTGCCTGGCTGAATCAATACCCCACGGAGGAAATAGAACCATGTCGGATCGTTATGCAAAATACGATAAACTGAAATTTGACTACCCGGCGGATCGCGTCCTGCGCATCACGTTCGACCGGCCCGAGACATTCAACTCGGTCGATGCCGAAACCCACACCCAGATGACGGACATGTGGATCGATATCGACCGTGACCCAGACATCAATTCGGTCATCGTGACCGGTGCGGGCAAGGCATTTTCCGCCGGGGGTGATTTCAGCCTGATCGAAAACATGATTGGCAATTCGCACGAGATCATGAAGACGTGGAAAGAAGCCAAGGATCTCGTCTATAACATCATCAACTGCAACAAGCCGATCATTTCCGCGATCAATGGCCCTGCGGCCGGCGCAGGCCTTGTGGTTGCCATCCTGGCCGACATCTCGATCGCCGGAAAGAAGGCCAAGATTGTCGATGGTCATCCCCGCCTTGGTGTTGCCGCCGGTGACGTCGCGGCGATTATCTGGCCGCTGCTGACCTCGATGGCCAAGGCGAAATACTATCTGATGACCTGCAAGCCGGTGTCGGGCGAAGAGGCCGAGCGTATCGGTCTGGTATCAATGTGCGTCGAGGATGACGAGCTGCAGCAGATCGCGCTGGATACAGCCGTCGAACTGGCCAACGGCTCGCAAAGCGCGATTCGCTGGACCAAGTATTCGCTGAACAACTGGCTGCGCCAGGCCGGGCCGATCTTTGATGCGTCGACCGCGCTGGAGATGCTTGGCTTCATGAGCGAGGACGTCAAGGAAGGTGTGTTGTCGCACCGCGAGAAGCGCGCGCCGAACTTCCGTAAGGACTGCCCGCTTTAACACCAGATTGGACGAGGAGGCATGGAAATGTCTGATGATATCTACAAAGATATAGCTCAAGCCTATGCCGCTGCGGCCGAAAAAGCTCCTGGCCTGAAATCGCGATTTACGGCTGCCGGATTCGATCCGGCAGCTGTCACATCGGTGGCGGACCTCTCGCGTCTTCCAGTGATGAAAAAAGAAGAGCTTCTGAAGATCCAGCGCGAGAACCCGCCCTTTGGCGGGTTCCTGGCCTCGGATCTGAAGGATGTCGGGCGGATCTACGTGTCCCCCGGCCCGATTTTCGAACCGGCCCTTTCGGACGGTGGCGGCCACGGCCTTGACCGGCTGTTCAAGGCGGCAGGCGTGGGGCCGGGGGATATCATCCTGAACACCTGGATGTATCATCTGGTGCCCGCGGGGCTTTTGTTCGACGAAGCGGCACAGGCCGCAGGCGCCACGGTGATCCCCGGAGGCGTCGGCAATACGGAGCTTCAGGCACAGATCATCGCCGAAACCGGCGTGACTTCGATCTGCGCTTCGACCGCGTTTTTCCTGACGCTGGCGGACAAGGTGATCGAAACCTATGGCCGCGACGCATGGAAGGTGAAGACAGCCTTCCTCGGCGGTGAGATGGGCGACTGGATGGCCAAGCGCCGCCGGATCGAGGCCGAATACGGCGTGTCCACCTGGGCCGCCTATGCCACCGCCGATCTGGGCCTTGTCGCCTATGAGGATGGCGGCGAAGGCTACCTGGTTCATCCCGACCGCGTGGTGCAGATCTGCGATCCGGTCAGCGGCGAACAGGTCGCTCATGGCGATCCTGGCGAGGTTGTCGTGACCGCGCGCGATTCCACCTGGCCGATGATCCGGTTCGGCACCGGCGACAGCGCCTTTGCCCTGGAAAGCAACGCGGATGGCACCGTCAGCCGGATTTCAGCATTGCAGGGACGGGTCGGGGCAGCGGTCAAAGTGCGCGAGATTTTCGTTTATCCGCGCGTGGTTGAAGAAGTTGTCATCGGCACGCCGGGCGCAAAGGCCGCGCAGGCCGTGGTAACGCGCGAGAACGATCGCGACATGATCCGCCTCTCGCTTGTGCTGGAAGACGGTGCCGACGCTTCCGCCGCAGAAGCAGCCGCCGCTGATACCTTCAAACTGCATGCACGAATTCGTGCTGACGAGGTGAACATTGTTTCGGAACTACCCGAAAATGCAGAACTGATCGTCAACCAAAAAGACCGCTGAGATCGGGTTCTGTGCGCTTTGCCTGAATCCGACCTTTTAGCCGACACTGGCACGCGGGTTTTCGTGGACCCAAGACTTTCAACTTGGCGAAGGTCTTGGGGATCCCGGCCCCGCGCGCCCGTGGGGTGTCGCGGAAAGCGGCACAGGTCAAACGTGGTCGAAATCGACTGTCAGTTTTTTGGTTTTCGGACGGGCCTGGCAGGTCAGGACAAAGTTCTCCTTCAACTACCGAGGCTCCAAAGCATAGTTCAGCGTCATCTCTGCCTCGCCTTCGATAACTTTGGCGCGGCAGGTGGAACACATTGCGCCCTTGCAGCAATAGGGTAGTTCGATACCTGCTGCGGCGGCGGAGACCACGCTTTCCTGATCAGGTGTCATCACAAAGCTGCGGGCGGTGCCATCAAGGATCGCCGTGACCTGAACTCCTTCTCCAGTGGCGGCTTCCGCCGTAAGCGGCGCAAGCGTGACGGTGGCGGTATTGTCAGCATCGGCGGGAGCGAACAGCTCGTCATGAAAACGGTTCTCTTCAACGCCGAGGTCGCGGAGCGCGGTCTTGAGTTCCTGAATCATCTCGGCGGGGCCGCAAAGAAAAGCATCTTCTATTTCTGCCGGAGCGAACAGGGCACCGGAGAACTTGCGCAGCTTTTCCGCATCAAGCCGGCCCGAGAATAGTGGGGAATCGGTGCCTTCGCGCGTCAGTGTATGAAAAAGAGAGAACCGTCCGGGATAGGTATCCTTGAGATCGTTCAATTCGTCGCGGAAGATGATGGAACTTAGCGTTCGACTGCCGTAAAAAAGGATGAAGTTGGCCCCGGCCTCGGTGGCAAGCACCGAGCGGATGATCGAAATGATTTGAGTAGTTCCACTGCCCGGGGCCAGGGCGAGATAGGTGCGTGGTCCGCCTTGTCGTATCTTTGATCCGAATGTGCCTTCGGGCGTCATGACATCAAGTTCGGTGCCCGGTGGCAGTTCGCTATGAACGAAAGAGGAAAACGCTCCGCCTTCCAGCAGCTTGACCAGAACGCGCAACTCGCCATCGTCTCGGCCGGAGCTGACCGAATAGCATCGCCGCACACCATCGATATCACCGGCACGGCGCAGCGTGACGTACTGGCCCGGGATGAATTGATAGTCGTCCGCCAGATCTTCGGGATTGGGCGAGCATTTCGCCGAACTGCTGGCGGGGCAGGATGTCGACGTCACATTGGCCGCCCGCCGCGTCGCCCGCTTGTCTGAGCTTTCCGCAAAGATAGCGGCGGAAGGGGGGCAGGCCGATGTGATAGAGATGGACGTGGCGGACCCGGAGTCGGTGGAAGCCGCGCTGAAGGGACGGGTCTTTGACACTGTCATCAACAATGCCGGAACGACGGCATCTCTTCCCGCATTGGAACACGGGCCGGCCGAAATCGACGCGATCATAGACACAAATCTCAAGGGCGCATTTCATGTCGCACCGTATCGGTAGTGCCCCGTGGGGTGGTGTAAGAGGCCGCGCGCGAAGCCCTTGGCGTAGCGCAGCGCGCGGCCGGGCTGGCGGCCATCGCGCTTCTTCGTAGTCTGAGGTTGTTCGAAGACCG
>NZ_JAHUZE010000006.1 GCF_019218265.1 Maritimibacter dapengensis | reverse complement strand
GCGCCAAAGCTGTGTCAGCCACTGACGCAGCGCCCTGTGGATATATTGCAATTAAGGGTACAGAATCTGCCGAAAACGCTTCCAATCCGCAGAATCTGATTAATTAGGGTACAGTGACAGTAGCCTGCGCGGTCTGCACCTATTTGGCCAAACGCGCGGTGTTATAGTCGGCCCGAACAGTCTGATGAAGAGACTGGGATTTCAGAGATACTGGAGCAACGTAGAAGGCCGACACTTAATTCACAGGACCGGTTCAAAATCAGTGCGATCTCAGGCTGGAAAGACCTTCTAGGTTCTCCGGCGGTGATTTGAGCTCAGAAGCTTCTCCAAATTGATTAAAATCCGTAGGTAGAAGACGCCCATCGGACAGATTAAATTCACCTCCTTGTCTGCGACCAATCTGACGAGTCTAAAATCGCCCGACATTTCGCCGCATAGACTGGATCGATCTGACCGGCGAACGCGATCAGACCCAACAGATGTTGGCGGAGGCCTTCAACGGAGGCGAATCCGCGCCGCGCTGCATGTTGAACCGGCCCCTGATCGGGAGCGCTTATGTGATACAGGTGCTTTCGAAGCCGCGAGCGGAAATCGCGTGTCAGCTTCGGCGTGTCTCCGTCCACCAAAAGGCCGAGCACGACTTTCCGTGCTCCCGGAGAAACAATCGTCGTCTTGGATTGGTTCGGCGCCAGTCCTCGAGCAGCCAGGATCTCATACACTCGCCCTATCAGATCATGTGCGCGGGATCTTCCAAACGACTTTCGTGTCGTTGAAAAGGTGAGATCGTCTGCATAGCGCGAGTATCGGACGCCGTAGGTCTTCGCGATAGCAGTCAGTCTTTCATCTAGGTCGCGCACTGCGAGATTGGCCAACATTGGACTGGTTGGTGCGCCTTGCGGCAAAACGCCAAACAGGTCTCGTGGATAAAGCGATGTCAAGGATGAGTGCCGAAATCTGGGCGTTCGTCGCTGAGGCAAGACAGCAGTATCGTTGCGATGTTTGTCGCGGAGACGGGTGCACAAGCGCGCAAGCTCAAACGCGACCAGCGGCTGGTAGCCCCGCTCCAAAAACACCCGATGCACGTCGATTTCGGTCAGCGATTCGAAGAAGTTCCGCAGATCAATCTTGACCATCCAAACTGCGCGGCAGTGGCGCGCCGCGGCCTGGGCCAACCGAGACCCTGGTGCAAACGCCGTGCTCGCCGAGTGGCAGGGTGCATGGCGCAGGACTTCGGACGCGATCCAAGTCTGGACTCTCAGCAAGGGCGGCTCAGGCACGGCGATTGTCCGATAGCGCGGAGGTTGGCCCGGGATCGGGCGCTTGCGGATCGAGAACTCCCGATAAGGGTCCGCATCCCGCCTTGAGGCATATGCTTTCAAAATACCAACATCAACGCCCGCCAAATGCCCCAGATGGCCAAGGGTCAGGATCGGCGGGCCTGGATTTGCCTGCCGCAACGTGTGTTCAGCTGTCGCAACTGCATTTTTGAGGATGGATTCATCCACTCCTGCCGCAAGGCCCTCGGCGAAGTAGCGTTGAGAGTTCCACGTTCGCATCTACTATCCACCCTTCAGGGTGAGCTTGATCGGATCGCAAGTCAGCCTACCGCTGCGGCGACCGCAAGGTCGTGCGGTTCGATCAAGTTGAGCATCAAGCGAAAGCTTGACCGTGAGCCCATCGCAATCGACGGCCCAGGCATCACCTCCTGCGGGCAGGACGTGACACCAACGGTGCCGGTCGTTACCCCGGCAACCACTAGACATCGCGTGGCGCTCTCAACGCATTCGGAAAGTACATCGTGTCGTCGCCTTGGGGAAGGGGGCTCTTGCGGTCCTGGCGGATCAGTCGTGACGCAACCATCCGCCCTCGTTCGGTCAGTTGATGCGACGCGTTTATCCAACCCCAACCTTTCAAGCGGTCAAGGATTTCGGACACATCATCGATGTTCATGCCGAGACGACCCGATATCGCTTCGGAATGACGGGGAGATCGGCGCAGTGCAGACAGTATGATCGTTTCCAAGCTCGTCGGGCGCAGAATTGCCCCGGTGTCCGACGCCTTGGCAGACGCTTCAATACGCGCTCTTTCTTTCTTTGGCGTGTGCGGTTCTTGGTAGGGGGAACCAGCTGTACTGGATGATCGCTCCGGTACCAGCGCCGACCATCTTCTTGCATCCTTCCAGAACATCGAAGGTGCATTGTTCGGCATGCCGTGATCAAACGCCAAAAGCGCCCCGACTTCGCCATAGCCCAGGGGTTTGGACCCTGGTGGCGCATATTGACGACACAGCTCTTCCATCCGCCTGACTTTTCCTCGGGGAAAGACCGATTGAATTGTTGGGCATCGTGTCACCAAGCTGACGGTGGGCGATGAGGCGTGATCCTTTACGCGATCGACCCCAGCTTCTGTCCCTGCGTAGGCCACCACTTCGAAACAAAGGCCGGAATGACTGCGCCTCGACCACCAGCTGCGCACTGTCCGCAGCCTCCATGCGGCATTGAGATAGTCGATGACGCGATCTCCGCTTCCGATGAAGTCCGTTACCAGAACGAACCGGCGCACGCGCTTCTCGCGAATGATGTCGGCCCCAGGGTTGAGAAGGATCGACTTTCGATGGCGCTTGTGCAACTGGGTCAGGACGTTGGCGACAACCCCTTCACTGCCTATTTCTTCGGCGACCTGTCGCTGACGAGGCACCAGCGGCGGTCCGACGCGGCCATATGCGCGCACAGTCTTCTTCCCTTTTTGCATTTTACTCGCGCGGGACGTCTCGGGAAACAAACGGTTGGGTTGCCCTTTCCATTTCTTACGCTCTGTTTCGTTGTAAAGCGCCACGGGGTTGGGACCGATCCTCAGGCGGTCTTCAAGGACCCGCGTCAAATCGCGGCGAAAAGCATCACCAGGGACAAGCCGGATGAGGGACGCGAGGATCGCAGCATCCGCCCGGTCCGCTTCTTCGAATTGATCCACCCATGCTTTCACCAACGGCGGCATGATGGTCGATCTTGTAGCCACGTCGGTACCTCGATCTCAGTTCTTCAAAATGGTTGCGAGGTTCGCCATATGGATCATGCGCCAAACCAGCTTCAGGTTTCACTTTAGACGGCTGCGCTCTTTCGCCCAAACAAACATCGCACCGACGGCAGCATTGGCTTGCTGCACGCTAAACACTTCCGGTTCGAACGCGCCGGCCCATTGCTTTGTAGCGCGATGCTCCGGGTGGTGTTTGTCGGTCAGCGCGTCGAGAAATTCTTCGTAGGAATAGGGCCCGCCACTATCCTCTGGCGGACATGCGCGCTCTCCGGCCACACAGGCAGGAAAGTCCTGATCTGGCCTTCCGGTTGGTTTGCCAACCTTCTCGACAGTGACGAGGTGCCGCCAACCATCGCCGAAATCATAAGTGTATATGAACTGATTGCCTTTCTTGACCAGCTCGCCAAGAGTAAAGCTCTTTTCGTCCTTCCGGCCATCGTTTGGGTCCCAGCTGTCGTCACTTTCGTCGCGGGCCTCGAACCTGTCTTCGCCAATCTCGAATTCATGCAAATGATAGTCTTGCCAAGGCATAGCGCCCTGGAGAACGGAATGCAGGATGTCCAAGCTGATGTCATTCGGCACGAGGATCCGGCGCCAGATGGGTGGTTTGATGCCAACAAGTTCGATTTTCAGCTCAATCAAAATGTGTTCCGCCTGTCTCAATGGCCCTGCCGTTGAAGTAACTTTTGATTCTTAAGTTGAAGCATTCAAGGGGAACATTGGCCCCTCCTGCCCTTTGGTCAGGACCGCGCCCTACTCGGTCGGCTGCACGCAGCCGCCCGCCCCGAGCTGAAACGCCGCCTCTCGCTGCGACGTGCTGCTGGCGGTGCAGTCTCCTCCGGAGCCAGCCCGGCCAGCCGTCGCATGGTCGTGGCAACGCTTCATCTCGGCCGTTCCGGTTACGGTCGCTTGGGCGGGCGCGTGACAACATCGATCTCGTATCTCGCGTCTCGGCCGGTGTTGCTCCTTGCTTTGCCGGACGTGCCGTGCCGCCCCGTCATCATAGGTCGCAAACGGCGTTCTACGACCGCCGGATTGCCTTGACCGCAGCTGGCATCAGGCCGGTGATGGTCGTGCTGCGCGGATCGCACGTTACGGGGTGCCGTGGAGGGACCGTTCGAAATCCGGGGGGGGCGGAACGGTGTCGAGGCTTCGACGATCTCCCTGCAGCTCTTCCAGACAACACAGATCGGGTTGCCACGGAAACCAGCCGTCGCGGCACGTGAGGCAGGGTCAGCAAAGCTCTGACTGGCCGGGATGCGGCTCGGTGCGAGAGGACAGAAATATCGCCACCACAGGCATTTCTCTCATTCGGTTGTTCACCCTCCTTTCTTCGCGGCCACCGCACTTCTCCTGGTGTCTGAGTTGCATGACATGCTGGTCGCAGCTGTCGACCCGTCCACAAAGGTTGTCGCCGATCTTTTTCCCCTGTCCCTGCGGGCCATTCCGCGCGGAGCAAATAGACCGGCGCCTGCCCCTCTCCGCTACGCTTCGCCTTCGGTGTGACCGGGCCTTGGCCAGCTGCAAGGTGACCATCATTGCAACGCAAACAAGGAGAAGAGCAATGACCACGAACTGCATCAAATTCACCAGCGCCGACATCGAAACCGCCAAGGGCGTCGGCTCCATCTCGACCCTGACCTTCGACCTCGACATCACGGTCGAACCCGTCGCAAGCGCGAACCCGATGGCCCCCACGCACCGTGTCCTCGGACGCTCCCCGCGCGGCAAGCTTGTCGAGTGCGGCGGCATCTGGCCCTATCGGAAGGTCTCTTCGTAGAACCACGCTAATGTGGAACATTGCGTGAACATACTCACGTTCCCCAATCTCTAGATGGCCTGATGTTCAGTGGCCGCGCAATTTTGCGCTCTGCGGCCCCGGAATGCCAGTCGAAGTCACCGGAGAGGATGACGTGGTCCCATCCGAGAGGCGACGTGCGCGCAAGCAGCTTGGCGTCGTAGAGCGGACTGGTCTGTGCAAGATGGTTTGCTGCCTTGTCCATGTAGATCGTGTTCCAAAACGTGATGGCGGCGATGACGAGGTTGAGCGCCATGGCCCGTTTTTGTTGGGCCGCGTCGGAGCGATCATGAATGCGCCCTTGTGAGTGGGCGAAGACGGCCCGCGCTAGCGAGTGTCGGGCTTCACCCTTGTTGAGGCCAGCGTGGCATTCCATGCGTAGGTCGGCGTTCTCGATCCATTCGAGCATGAAGAGTGTGCGCTCGATCCTGCCGATTTCACCCAGGGCGAGATACAGCCGGTTTTGCTGGCGATACGCCCCAAGCTTGCGCAGGATTTCAGACGGTTTGAGAGACTTGTCGCGGATGCTGGCCGCGAGCCGCATGATATCACCCCAATGCTGCCGGATCACCTCTTCGTTGATTGGCCTCCCAATGAGGGATGAGAGGGTGGGCCACGCCTTCGCGCTTCCGAAGCATCCCAGCCGCCGGTCGGGAAAGTCGCGCAGGCGCGGGGCAAAGGTCATCCCCAAGAGATGGAACAGGGCGAAGACGTGGTCCGACACGCCGCCTGTATCTGTGTAATGCACGAGCGGGTCGAAGCTGGCCGGGTTGGTCAAGAGACCATCAAGCACGAAAGGAGCTTCGCCTGCCGTCGCCCCGATGACGCTGGAATGGAACGAGCCGTATTGGCCTGACAGGAAGGAGTAGATTTTCAGGCCCGGATCAGGCCCGTACTTCGCGTTGATGAGCCCGCTGCCGCGATTGGCGGCAAAGAACTGGCCGTCCGATGAGCTGTGCTCCGCCGCGCCCCAGTGCTGCGCAAAGGGCAAACTATGATGGGCGTCGACGATACGACCCAAGGCATCCGCGAATGTTTCCGGCCGAAGGTACCATGTTTGCGCCCAGGTCAGCTGCGCGTGGCTGACACGCGATGAGGCATGGGCCATCCGCTCCAGTCCGAGATTGGTGGCCCCGGCCAGGATCGTGGCCAGAACGGCGGCTGGCTCATCGTGCTGCTTGCCAGACCGCAGATCGGTGAAGGCATCAAGGAACCCGGTCCGCGCGTTCACCTCCCAGAGCAACTCTGTGATGCGGATGCGGGGCATCACGGCATCAATCGCCCGTTCCAGGCGTACGGCGGCGGGCGGTGTGATCGCGTCATGTGGCGTAATCTTCAACCGCCCACGTTCAATGCGGACACCAGAAAGTGCATTGCGCTTCAGGGCGCGCTCAACCTGGTCAAAGCGTTTCGCCATCGTTGCCCGCCGGTCAGATAGCCATGCGTCCGGATCGGTTTCGAAGCCCGCATCCCGCATGATGGTTTCGGCTTTGTCCCGTGGCTTCAGGTAGCTGTCGAACCGGCGATATTCACGGCTGCCGTCGACCCAGACATCTCCGGCGCGAAGGCGCTCGCGCAAGGTAGACACAACGGCGGTCTCGTACACACGCCGTTGTGGCTTACCGTCCTGGACGATCAGCGACGGCCAATGCTTGGCTGCGAAGGGCATGGGCGGATCATCGGGCAACTTGCGTTTACCGGTGCGGTTCTGGTCGCGCAGCAAGGCGATTGCGTCCTTGAGGTCATCCCCTGCATCGGTGGCGTTGAACTCGAAAGCCTCAAGGAAGGTAGGAGCAAACTTGCGCATATAGGCATAGCGCTCAGCCGCCAGAGCGAGTGGGTCACTGGTTGCCAACTCCCCGAAGTCGGCGATTTCGTCACGCTTGCCCAGAAGAGTCTCCCACCCGACATCCGCATCCAACGCAGCAAAGGGATCTTGGTCCAGATCTTGTGCGCGGGCCATGGCATCAATGGACGCGCCGAAGAGCTGCATCAGTTTGCCAACCCGGGTCTTGCCCATGCGCCAGACCTCCTCCTGGCGATTGCGGGAGCGTGAGAAGAGCTGGCCGGTCAGACGCTCGAACATGGCGATGGTCGCGTCGGTGATCGTGATGGATAAATCCGCCATCTGCGCCGCGAGCGTTGCGATCCGTCGCCGTTCGCCAAAATCGTTCAGCAAGCTCACAGGGGCCACCGCGCCCTCGCGCGCGAACTTGAGCAACCGGTCAGGGTGGAGGCCGTGCCCAAGGTTTGGCGGCAAATCCAACGATCGCAGATAGTTCAAGCGATCCAGAAGCGCGGTCATGCTGGCTGGACTGGTCGAATGCGGATAGCCACGCAACCACGTGAGACGCGTTTGCCCAAGAGACGGATCGTTCACCAAGAGAGCCTGCAACTGGTCACGTTGCTCCAGTGACAGAACATCGAACAACGCAGCGGCAGCCTCACGCCGGGCGCGAGCCCGCCCCTTCAGGGCAAGGCGCTCAAGCGTATCCACGCTCGGTAGCACCAGATGTTGCTTGCGCAGCTCCGCAACCAGCGTCTCAACAATCTTCATGCCATGATCCGTCGCAAAAGCCGCCGTCGTGGCGATATCCTCCGCCTGCTGCACATGTTCAGGTCCGAAAGGGGCCAATCCCAAATGGCGCATCGCAAGGGCATGGTGCTCATGACGCGTATTTCGCCTGGCGGCGTAGTCGTCGAGAGTACACCCGCTGATCTGAAGTTGTTCTGCAAGCCACGCGATCAGTTCGGCGGGCGGCATCGTGTCTTGGCCCCACCCAAGGCCGGGATAACGCAGCAAAGAAATATGTACTGCAAGACCAAGATGGTTTTCGGCGCGGCGACGGGTTCGGATCAGATCAACGTCATCCCCGCTTAGCAGATAGCGACGGACCAAGGCTTCGTAATCTGTAGGCACCCCGAAGAGGTCCGCACGCGCGCGGGATGAAAGTAGTCGACGGGCCATCAGGTGTCCTCAAAACGGTGTTGCAAGTTTGAAGACGTCGAATATTATAGAGACTGATAAAAAGACAGATATGATGCGAAAATCCACGCTCCCGGCAACCACTGGAAATCAAGCCCTAAAACGGCCGTTTTGGAGACACAATGACACGCACTGGCGACATCCTCGGATACGCAAGGGTCTCAACCGCCGACCAAGATCTCACCGGCCAAAAAGACCGACTGCTGCAACACGGTGCAATTCGCGTGTTCGAAGACGTGATCTCCGGCAAAACTTTCGTCCGGCCCGGTCTGGCAGCCTTGCTTGATCAGGCAAGGCCCAACGATACCCTCGCCGTCATCCGCCTCGATCGATTGGGGCGCTCGCTCAAGGAACTTCTGGAAACCGTCGACGACCTCAAAGCCAGAGAGATCAACCTGATCAGCCTCGAGGAACGGATCGATACAACATCAGCCGCTGGAGAACTCGTGTTCCACGTCTTTGGGGCCATTGCGCATTTCGAGCGACGCTTGATCTCAGAGCGCACCAAAGACGGCCTGATCAACGCTCGAAAGCATGGCCGCACCCCAGGACGGCCTGCATTACCGCCAGAGACGATCTCAGCCCTCCAAGATCTCGTCAGCGCTGGAAAATCCGTCGCTCAAGCCGCAAAACACCTCGGCATAGGCAGATCAACAGCTTACAAGGCGATCAGAAATGCCACACCATAAGTCATGTTCAGGCTTCGTTCTTCCTTAGCGTGGTTCTACGAAGAAACCTTCCGATGGGGCCTGCAGATCGCGGCGTGACGCCCGAGAGTCAGAGAAGGGCAGGGGAGGATGTGAGCCTAGGAGGACGAGAGAGAGCCTCGGGGTTCAGATCCTTTCGCTCATTTCGGAGTTTCCAATGTCCAAGATCGAACCCACCCTGGCCGCGCCGATGGCGCCGTCCAAGATTGATTTCGCCGCCGTGCTGGCTCGGCAGTCCGAGCGTGACGCGCGCATCGCAGCTTTGCGTCCGGCCAACAAGGAGCGCCTCTTCGATGGCCTGACTGCCGCGGGCATCACCCATGTGACGGTGAGCTTCGACGGCTATGGCGATAGCGGCCATGTTGAAAGTATCGAAGCCTACGCTGGCGAGACCGAGGTTGCTTTCCCCAAGACCGAGATCGCCTATGCCGCATTGACCTGGGACGACCCGGAGGTCGAGACGCGGGCGCTTTCGCTGGAAGATGTCGTCGAGCAACTGGCCTACGACTGGTTGTCTGACACCCATGGAGGTTGGGAAAACAACGACGGCGCTTATGGCGAATTCGGCTTCGACGCGCGCGCGCTCCATTCACCTTGAGTTCAACGAGCGCTTCACCTCGTCCGAACTCACCACCCACGATTTCTGAGGGGGCGGCGATGGCACATCCCTACCACCACGCCCTGTCCTCGGTGAAGAAATGGGGCGGCACGGTCGAGGATTACCTCGCCGTGCATTCCTGGTTCGACCATAGCAAGGAGATCACAGCCGATTTTCGGCACCGGGCGTTGCGCCACCATGCCGAGGGCATCTTCATGGCCGAGACAATCTTTGGTCCGACGCTTACGCTCTCCACCGGACGCATCATCCCGACCCGGTGGGTCGGCGAGCAGCATGTTAAGGAGGACCTCGGCTTCATCCCGAGCTTCGCCGATTGGGTGAAGGCCATTCGGCCCGAGCCTTGGATGGGTCGGACCGAACGGATCGAGGCACAGGTCGATCCGCATCTCGTCTCGCCCGTGGTCGAGGTCAGCTGACATGACCGATCCCACTTATCTAAGTCTCGGCTTGCCGCCGACCGCTTCGCGACTGGCAGTGGTTCGCGCGGCGGTCCGGGCGCTACACCCCGACACGCGCGCTGTTTGCAGTCTCCGGCTGGCGCGCAAGCGCTTCTACCGGCAGATGCTCTGCGCTCATGCCGCACGACAGGCGGCGGGCGACACGCCGACCGGCTGACCGTTCCCAACTACCCCTTCATCCCAATCGATCGCCCGGCCTCCTGGCCGGGTCTTCCCCATTAAGGAGGTCCCCATGGCGGATTACTTCACCCATTTCTCATGCCTGCTCGACGTCGGCAGCCCCGACAAGGCCGTCCGCGCGCTCGCGCTGTTTCAGAAACTTCGCGCTGCGGATCAGGACGCTGACGACCCAGATGTCGCTGGCTTCGATCTCGTGCACCAGGATGCCCCCGAGGGCAGCAGCCTCTGGATCCACGACGACGAACACGGCGATGTCGAAGCTGTCATCCGCTTCGTCTTGCGGCTCGCCGAAGACCTCGACCTCACCGGCCTTTGGGGGTTCCAGTATGCCCTGACCTGCTCCCGGTCGCGCCTCGACGCCTTTGGCGGCGGTGCGCATGCCATCGATCTCGGCGCTCGTAAATCCATCGGCTGGTCCAGCACGCAAGAATGGTTGGTCGTGGCGCTGAACGGGGAGGACGTCGATGCCTGAGGTGATCTGCACCACTGTCTACCAGTTCCCCGAGCTCTCGGATGCCGCCAAGGAGAAGGCCCGCAACTGGTATCGCGACCTTGGACCCCACGACGATTGGTGGGATGCGGTCTATGAGGATTTCGAGCGGGTCTGTGCGCTCCTCGGCATCCGCCTGAAGACGACCCCCGTCCGTCTGATGGGCGGCGGGACGCGGGTCAAGCCCTGCATCTGGTTTTCCGGCTTCTGGAGTCAGGGCGACGGGGCCTGTTTCGAAGGCTACTGGTCCCACGCCAAGGGCGCTGCCGCGGGCATCCGGGACTATGCCCCGATGGATGTGACGTTGCATGGAATTGTCGACCGGCTGCAGGCCATTCAGCGGCGGAATTTCTACCAGCTCGCCGCGGAGGCCAGCCACCGTGGCCGCTATTACCATGAATATACCATGTCGATCGACGTCACGCGGGACAGCGCGACCTGGCAGCCGCCGACTGAGGACGCGGAAGAAGTCGTGACCGAGGTGCTGCGTGATCTGGCCCGCTGGCTCTACCGCCAGCTTGAAGCCGAATACGACCACCTCACCTCGGACGAGGCCATCGACGAGGGGATCATCGTCAATGAGTATACGTTCACGGAAGGAGGGCGGCGGTTCGGGTAACAGAGATCAAAGTGCAAGGTTCATTTGATCTTTACAGTAGGTCCATATGGACTATATTGAAGCCAATGGAGGACGCCATGTACGTTGCAGAGAAAATCCGGGAACCCGCACAGGTCAACGCCGTTGCGTTGAAGGCTTACGCGCGCGTGGTTGATGCCTGGGGCCTCAACTTGAAGGAAGCGGCTGGCCTTGCTGACATGTCAGAGAGCACATGGAAGCGCGCCAAGAAGCCGGATTTCGCGGGGGAACTGACCAAGGATCAGCTTCTGCGGCTCAGTGCGGTGATCGGCATCTACAAGTCGCTCGAACTCTACTTCTCCGAGCCGCTCGCGCGAAGCTGGTTCACCCGACCGAACACCGGCCCGCTGTTCGGGGGCAGCCGTCCGGTTGACACCGCCATCGAAGGTGGCTTGCCGCAGATCCTCGCGGTGCGGACCTATCTCGATGCGTTGCGTGGTGGGGCATGAAGCAGACCGAGGTTTCAGATCGCGGTCTCGTTCGTCTCCTGCCTGCCACCTACCACAAGCCGCCATCCCTGCGCGGTCTCGTCGATACCGATGACGAGATGGAGATCTTGGCAGAGATCGAGGGCCTGACCAGTGGACGTCTACAGGCCGAACGCGGGCGCAACCCACATCTGGACCCGCGCGAACTCGCTTGGCAACGCCGTAGCCGCGATCTGCGCATCTATGGGGACAGTCACGTCAACGCAGCCTTCACTTACACCCGCGCCGGCGGAAACCGCTTCAACGCCGAGGAGCGCGGCGCTTGGTACTGCGCATGGGATGTGATGGTTTCTGTCAGCGAAGTGGCCTGGCACCGCACACGCGAACTCGGCTTTACCGGCAGCTTCCACGACAGCGCCCGCTATGTGGAATTGCTGGCCGACTTCATCGGCGTCTTCAACGACATGACCGATGAGGCAGGTCATCCGGCGCTGCATCCGGATCCGGCTGTCGGGTATCCCGAGGGCCAAAGCCTGGCACAGCATCTGCGTCGGGGCGGATCCAAGGGCCTGATTTACCCTTCGGTCCGGGCTCCTGCACCGGGCGGGAATTGCCTGGTCTGCTTCGAGCCCCACGCAATTCAGAACGTTCGTCCGGGCGCGTCTTGGGATCTTGTTTGGGATGGGACACCGCACTACTCGATTGCGGCTGTCAGCTAATCCGCAAAACCGTAATTGCCCCGGAGGCCTATAAGGATGGCAACGCCTGATATTGAAAGCCCTGACCGCACCGATCTCAAGCAGATCGACCATGCGCACTTCTTTGAAGCGATGGACTCGCCGCCTTTGCCGACCGAAGCACTGCGCTCTGCCTTTCGTCGGGCGAAAACGCGGTCATTTCAGCGAAACACAGGGCTTGGAAGCGCCGACTGAGTTCACCCGTCTTCGGCGCCTCCCATCGACGCGATGAGGACGGCCAACGCAAAGCGCCCCTCACGACGGTGATGGCCGTGGCTCAACCCAGGAGCTTCAACAAGGCGTCGCGCTGCGCTGCGTGCTTTTCGGGGTTGTCGCGCTTCAGTTTGTTCAGGTTGAGAAGTTTCCACTTCACGGCCGGTAGGTCAGCGGCCTGCGAACGGTCGATCGCCGCGAAGTCAGGCTCGCCGTCCTGAAGCGTCAGGAGGAACTGCCTCGCCTTGTCATCGAGCCTCGATTGCAGATCGGCGACCAACTTGAGGCGCGTCGCCAAAAGCGTAGCGAGCGGGACGGGTGTTCTGGTCATGCCTTCGAATTCCCGCGCGTAGGGTTGCTCGAGATCGATCAGGTTCGGATCGAGCAGCTCATGCGCCGGTCGCGGCGAACTGGCGACATAGATCAGGAAGGTGTGGAACAGGTCCTGCGTCAGGCTCTCGTTTTCGTAGAGGAGTGTGACGTCGTAGAGATCCCGGGGATGCTGCCTGTCCAGGGCGGCGTGCAGCTTTCCCGCGAACAGGTCCTCGAACGAGACGATCTGCATTTCGGCATAGCCATAGGCATCCTCCACGGCGGCAGATACGGTCCGGACTTCCGGGTCGTGGACTACGCCCCGGGTCACGGGCGAGGTTTCGATCTTGATCTCGGCATTCCCGAGGCGCGCCAGGAGCCGGGTGGCTCCGCCGCCGCCCCCTTGGATGCGCTGAGATTTCGCGCCTCGGATTCCGGTCTCGATGGAAGCCGCGATGCGATCCATCGCGGCGTTGATCTCGTCCAGGCTCTCGGCGCGTTCCTTGATTGGCAGGTAGGTCAGGTCGATGTCGACCGACAGCCGAGGCAGGTCGCGGTGGAAGAGGTTGATGGCCGTCCCGCCCTTGAGCGCGAAGACGCTTTCGCCCGCGACATTGGGCAGGACGCGCACCAGGAGCGCAACCTGGGCTTCATAGGTCTCACGCGCCATTTTCGGCCTCCGGTTTCACGAATTCTTCTGGCACCATGATCCGATAGCGCGGGTGGATCTTGCCGCCCTGGATCAAGGCTCGGTCGCCGCTGCCGAGGTCGAATGCCTGCGGGTCGATCCGTTTGCGCCAGGGATGATCGTGGCGGTCCGCGAAGACGAAGAACAGGCGCTTGACCTTGATTTTCTGGCACGCTTGCAGGAGGTCGGAAATCAGCCTTGGGCGCAGGGTTGTCAGGCTCTCGAAGACCATGTCGAGCGTGTGGAAACTCTCATGGTGGGGCAACTCGTCCATGGCTTCCAGGATTGCGCGCTCCGGCGTCGACATCGTCAGACCCCAGTCCCATGGCAGGCCAGAATTCTTGCCCTCGATCACGCCCAGCTTCGGATCGGTGAACAAGGAACGGGGGCGGATACTGAAAGGGGCATCCGTCGGCAGTTTGATCAGCCAGTTCGGGACCTTGTCCCCATAGACCCAGACTGGAGCGCTTTCCCCCAGGCGGAGGTAATGGGCATGTCCTTGTTCACCGAGTGCCGTTGTGCTCCCGACATGCAGATCATGACCCATTATATGTTGCATCGAAAGGATGCAGGTCTTCCAGTCGATGCTGTTGGACGCCTGCATATTCGGGACTGGTCGGCGGAAGACACCGCGTGCGATGCGCTCCAGCCAGCCGCGTTTCACATAGTCACGGAAGCTCTCATAGGCGATGCCCTGCGAGACGAGCCATGCCGCGTCGACCAGATACCCGGCGGGTACGGCATCGAGCACTTTCTTCAGATTCTGTGACCTTGCGGTGTCCATGATACCTAAAGTGACAGATTTTCAAAGATACATCTACAGTTTTCTTTGATGAAAATGCTTTTCCTGCGTTATGGACGCTCCTATCTCACCATTTCCAAAGAACTTAGGGTGTTTGATCCCACGGTTTGATGGTGTGATCCTTTCGAAGGAATGGAAGGATGCCCTATGGGACAGGTTCGTCACGGAAGCGCCACGACCACGCACGCCGTCAGAGCAGCAATACAGCGATCGCAAGCTTCGCTCGCGACGCTGAGCCGGGAGTTAGGGATCAACCCAAAGACGGTTGCGAAGTGGCGTAAACGGCAGACGGTCGATGATCTCAAGACCGGCCCAAAGGAGCCACGTTCGACGGTCCTCACGGAGGCTGAGGAGGCGGCCATCGTCGCGTTTCGGCGCCACACGCTGCTGCCGCTTGATGACTGCCTCTATGCCCTTCAGCCGTCTATCCCGCACCTGACACGCTCGGCGCTGCACCGCTGTCTACAGCGGCATGGTATCTCACGCTTGCCTGACGTCGAGGGCGACAAACCGAGGCGGTCGAAGTTCAAACGCTACCCGATCGGCTTCTTCCACATAGACATTGCCGAAGTGCAGACTGCTGAAGGAAAGCTCTTCCTGTTCGTTGGCATCGACCGCACGAGCAAGTTTGCGGTGACCCAGCTCGTCGAGAAAGCAGACAGGAAGACGGCCTGGGAGTTCCTGCAACACATGCTCGAAGCCGTGCCATATCAGGTTCACACTGTCCTCACCGACAATGGCATTCAGTTCGCTGAGCAGCCTCGGAACCGGAACACTGCTTATTCTCGGCCCATGCGTTTCGACATGATCTGTGAGGCCAACGGGATTGAGCACCGGCTGACCAAACCCAACCATCCCTGGACCAACGGACAGGTCGAGCGGATGAACCGCACGATCAAGGAGGCCACCGTCAAACGCTTCCACTACGAAAGCCATGATCAGCTGCAAACGCACCTCTCGGACTTCATGGCAGCATACAACTTCGCGCGCCGGCTCAAGACCCTCAACGGGCTCACACCCTACGAATACATCTGCAAGATCTGGACATCAGAGCCGGACAGATTCATCTTGAACCCGATCCACCAGATGCCGGGACTGAACACCTAGGGACTAGCCCCAAGGGGAGGGAGATCTGAAGACGCTGGGTTGAGAGACGGCTACGACTTGCGGTGGTTACCGAAGGTCGCAGCGGTGCACATCCCGGCGTGCCGCCGGAACCAGACCTTGGTCCTTCGGACAGGAGCTTGACCGAGGCTGATGTCCCGAAGGGCCAGTCTGCCAACCTACAGGTTGGCAGCTGCGCTCGGTTTGCCAAACTATGATGTGGCAAAAAGCTGGACGATCGCACAGAGCGTCACTAGCCGGTGCGGTGCTCACTTATTCCCGTCGATCCACTTGGACATGAGCCGCTTGTCGCGGAAGCATTCGTCCGGAACGGCGCGCCGTTTGATCTGGGCGAGTTTCTCAGCGAAGGCTACCTGCTTGGACGTGGGCAGCCGGTCCATGTCCGATACCGGCTTCAGCCGGGCCTGAGCCTCGATCCAGGCGCTCAAAGATCGCCGGTCTTGCTGAACCTCCCAGGGCAGGAGCGTCCGGTTGCGCAGGGCGAGCGACCGCGCATAGGCAATCTGATTGGGCGTTACGGGCAGGGCGTGCTTGGTGCTTTCCATGGTGGAACCCCCCTTTCTGGCTTGGCTCTGAGCATAGAACATAACAAGAACAAAATCAAGCCAAGCGTCGGGAACACCTTGGTGCGAGAGGGAGAGAGGGGCCGGGAAAGATCAGGTCCGAGGCTGCCCGAGAGAGGGTGTCCGGGCCTGATCCTGTCCTTCATTCCGGAGTTTCCCGATGACCCATCTTGCCCCTGTTGCGCAGGCGTCCTTGCCTGCGCCCATTGTCTCGTTGGCAGCAAATCCTGCCTCTGCGATCGTTGCTGTTGCCGAAGCGCTGCAGCCCGATCTGGCGCAAGGGCTTCAGATCGACGCGCTGCGCCTGCGCTTCGAGATGGCGCGCGCCTTTGGCGGTTCCGATGCGACCGGTGCCTGGGACTGGAAGCTCGCTTATGAGGCAGGCGAGGTGGCGTTGGTCTTGTTCTTGCGGAAGTTCGGCCGTGCGCTGCTGACCCGGGCCGGCTCGCCTGCGGCGCTGTTGCCGATCCTGACCAAGGTGGCTGACCTCTTGCCCACGCACACCCGGCGGTCGGAAGATATGGAGCGCTTTCAGCAATTCAGCACGCCCATGCCCATGGGGCTCGCCGCACTGGCGGCAGCACAGATCACGCCCTTCGATCTCGTCCTCGAGCCGTCCGCCGGAACCGGGCTTCTGGCGATCCTCGCAGAGATCGCGGGCGGCAGCCTCGCGCTGAACGAGTTGGCGGACACCCGCGCCGACCTTCTTCGCTTGCTGTTCCCGGGCCGACCGGTCACGGGGTTTGATGCCGCGCAGATCGACGATCATCTCGACGCCTCCTCAAGCCCGAGCGTCATCCTGATGAACCCGCCCTTCTCGGCCCAAGCCAATGTCGATGGTCGGTCGACCAAGGCGACGGCCCGGCATCTGCGCTCGGCCCTCGCGCGTCTGGCCCCCGGCGGACGGCTCGTCGCCATCACCGGAGCCGGTTTCGCGCCGGATGCGCCGGCCTGGGCCGAGACCTTCGGCCGTCTGACCGAGACGGCCCATCTCATCTTCACCGGCGCGGTGTCGGGCGCAGCTTTCGCCAAGCACGGCACCAGCTTCGAGACGCGGATTTCTGTCTTCGATAAATGCCGCGGCGGCGAGCCGGGAGGCATCACCGCAGACCTGCGCCAACCCACATCCCCGGACGTGGCACATCTGATGTCCCGGGTCACTGCCGAGGTTCCGCCGCGCCTCGAGATGGAACGGGCCGCAAATGCGGGTCTGGGCCACTCTCCCCTCTTCCCGGGAAATCCTGCCCCCACAACATGCAAGCCCGTCAACCGATCGCGCGCGACCTCTGCGGCTCAACCGGCGAAATCAGACACACCGATCGAGGCCGAGGAACTAAACTACGCACTCCGCGACGCCGCCGAGGACGAAGACGCCGCACGGCTGTCCGACGCGATCTACGAGACCTTCCGTCTGCAGGCTATCGACATCCCAGACGCCGCATCGCACCCGACCAAGCTTGTGCAATCGGCGGCCATGGCCTATGTCGCACCTCCGAAAACCTCCTATCGCCCCAAGCTTCCGGCGACCATCCTGCGCGACGGCCTGCTGTCCGACGCGCAGCTCGAGACCGTCATCTACGCGGGGGAGGCGCATGGCGCATATCTCGCAGGGTCTTGGATCGTCGATGAGACCGGCGACATGGTCTCGGCCGCGCCCGACGATGCCGCTGACGCCGTCCGCTTCCGCCGGGGTTTCTTCCTCGGTGATGGCACCGGCGCGGGCAAGGGCCGCCAGTCGGCTGGGATCCTGCTCGACAACTGGTGCCAAGGCCGCCGCAAGGCGCTCTGGATATCGAAAAGCGACAAGCTCCTCGAGGACGCGCAGCGCGACTGGTCGGCGCTTGGCCAGGAGCGGCTTCTGGTGACGCCGCTGTCGCGTTTCGCACAAGGGCGCGAAATCCCTCTGACCGAGGGCATCCTCTTCACCACCTATGCGACGCTGCGCTCGGAAGAACGGGGTGCCAAGAAATCCCGCGTCGACCAGATCGTCGACTGGCTCGGGGCGGATTTCGATGGGGTGATCCTCTTTGACGAAAGCCATGCCATGGCGAATGCGGCCGGCGGCAAAGGCGAGCGGGGCGATACCATGGCCTCGCAGCAGGGCAGGGCGGGTCTGCGCCTGCAGCACAAACTTCCGAATGCCCGCGTAGTCTATGTCTCGGCCACGGGCGCGACGACGGTCCACAACCTCGCCTATGCTCAGCGTCTCGGACTTTGGGGCGGGGGCCCCTTCGCTTGCGCTCCGGGCGTTCAGGATTGGCAAAGCTCCACTGGAGCTTCGCCTGCCCCTTTGGGGCATCATCTTTCACTCCCCTTCGCGACCCGGTCGGAATTCGTGGAAGCCATCGAGGCTGGCGGTGTCGCGGCGATGGAGGTGCTGGCCCGCGACCTCCGGGCGCTCGGCCTCTATACGGCGCGGTCGCTGTCCTATGACGGTGTCGAATACGAGATGCTGGAACATGCGCTCACGCCCGAGCAGCGCGGCATCTACGATGCCTACGCCGGGGCCTTCGCCATCATCCACAATAACCTGACCGCAGCGCTGGAAGCAGCGAACATTTCCGGCGCGGCCGACGGGCCGAGCGGGTCGGGCACGCTGAACCGTCAGGCGAAATCCGCCGCGCGGTCGGCTTTCGAGAGCGCCAAGCAGCGTTTCTTCGGCCATTTGCTCACCTCGATGAAGACCCCCACGCTGATTTCCAGCATCGAGGGGGATCTGGCGGCAGGCCATGCCGCCGTCATCCAGATCGTCTCGACGGGCGAGGCGCTCATGGAGCGCCGCCTGTCGGAGATCCCAATCGACGAATGGGACGATATCCGCTGTGACATCACTCCCAGGGAGTATGTCCTAGACTACCTCGCCCATACTTTCCCGGTCCAGCTCTACGAGCCTTTCACTGACAGCGAGGGCAACCTCTCGTCGCGCCCCGTCACGCGCGACGGCCAACCGGTGGAGTGCCGCGAAGCCGTCCGGCGTCGTGACGCGCTGATTGAGAAACTGGCTTCGCTTCCGCCCGTGCCGGGTGCACTCGACCAGATCGTCCAGCGCTTCGGCACCGATCTCGTGGCCGAAGTCACAGGGCGCTCGCGGCGCATCGTGCGGAAGGGCGAAGGGCATTCGGCACGGCTCGTGGTGGAGAACCGGGCCGGAGCCGCGAACCTCACGGAGACCCAAGCCTTCATGGATGACGAAAAGCGTATCCTGATCTTCTCAGATGCCGGCGGCACCGGGCGCAGCTATCACGCCGATCTCGGGGCGAAGAACCAGCGCCTGCGGGTCCACTACCTCTTGGAACCCGGCTGGAAAGCAGACGCGGCGATTCAAGGTTTGGGCCGCACCAACCGGACAAACCAGGCGCAGCCGCCGCTGTTCCGGCCGGTGGCCACCGATGTCAAAGCGGAGAAGCGGTTCCTGTCGACCATTGCGCGACGTCTCGACACGCTTGGCGCTATAACGCGTGGCCAGCGCCAGACCGGCGGGCAAGGGCTGTTCCGGCCCGAAGACAACCTCGAGTCGCCCTACGCCCGCGACGCCCTGCGCCAGCTTTACCGCCGCATCTATCGCGGCGATCTGGCCGGATGTTCGCTCGGGGCTTTCGAGGATGCGACCGGGCTCAGCCTGACCGATGACAACGGGCTGAAGGATGACCTGCCGCCGATCACGACCTTCCTCAATCGCCTGCTGGCGCTGACGATCGACATGCAGGCCGTGCTGTTCGCGGGTTTCGAGGAGCTGCTCGATCAGAGAATTGAGGGCGCCATCGCCGCCGGGGTCTATGATCTCGGGCTCGAGACACTCCGTGCCGAGAGCTTCCGGGTGACCGACGTACAGGTCATCTACACCCATCCGGGCTCCGGCGCGGAAACCCAGCTGCTGACCATCGCGGAAAAGCGCCGCAACACGCCTACCTCGCTGGCCGATGCGCTCGAATGGCTGGATGACCTGCAGGCGCGGCTTCTGGTCAACAGCCGCTCGGGCCGGGCTGCCGTGCAGGTTCCCGCCACCAGTCACATGCTGGAAGATGGGACCATCGAGCCGCGCCTGCGCCTGATCCGCCCGACCGATGCCAGCACAGTCCCGGCAAAGATCATGGAGGACACCCACTGGCTCGAGGCCGACCGCGCGGCCTTCACAGCGGCGTGGACTGCGGAACTGGCCGAGGTGCCGGAGTTTTCGGACTCCACGCTGCACATCGTGGGAGGTCTGCTGCTGCCGATCTGGAAGCAGCTTCCCCAGGATGAAACTCGCGTCTACCGCCTGCAGACCGATGACGGGCAGCGCATCATCGGCCGCCGCGTCTCGCCTGCCTGGGTCGCGACCACGCTGGCCGCCGATGCGCCCAAGCTCTCGGCCGCACAGGTCCATGCCCTCGTTCTGGAGGGCAAGACCGTGGTGCGCCTGTCGGAAGGGATGGAATTGCACCGCTCGCGCGTCATGGGCGCGAACCGGATCGAACTGTCGGGCTTCTCGGAGGCAGCCAAGGATCGGCTCAAGGCCGATGGCTTCTTCTCGGAGATCATCAGTTGGAAGCTTCGGCTGTTCTGCCCGACCGACGCCGATGGTGTCGAGATACTGGATCGTCTGCTTGCACGTTGTCCTGTCGCAAGGCTACATGATCGCGGAGGTTGTTAACCCATGTATTCCGAGACCGAAGACCTCGTGCGCGATCTGGCAGAAAATGCCGAAGGCGTTTGTCGTGCCTACCTTCCCGCCGGACGACGGGAAGGATCCTACTGGATCGTGGGTGACCTGCAAAACAATCCTGGCCGCTCGCTCTTCGTGCGGTTGACCGGGCCCACGTCGGGGCCAGGGGCAGCGGGCAAGTTTACGGATGGGGCCACAGGCGAGCATGGCGATCTCTTGGACATCATCCGCGCCCGGACGGGGATCACGCGCTTCCCCGACCTTCTCGCCGAGGCCCGAGCGCATCTTGGCCGTCCGCAGCCGGTCGTCCCGGATAGGCAAGAGCCGAGGAAGGCCAAGGCGCCCGGTGGCACTCCTGCGGCGGCGGCGCGCTTGTTTGCTGCCTCGAACCCGATCACAGGCACGCTTGCGGAGACCTACCTCCGTTCCCGTGGCATCACCCACTTCGGGGCGAAAGGCGCCTTACGCTTCCACCCGAAGTGCTGGCATCGGGAAGAGGGGCAGACCCGGAGCATCCCCAGACCGGCGATGATCGCGGCGGTTACCGATGGGGCAGGGGCCGTGCAGGGCGTGCATCGCACCTGGTTGGCGCCTGACGGACAGGGGAAGGCGGCAGTGAATCCAGAGCGTCGGGCTATGGGTCACCTCCTCGGCAATGCTGTCAGGCTGACCCCGCAGGATGACATCCTCGTCGTTGGCGAAGGCATCGAGACCATGCTGTCCCTGTCCGAGGCAATCCCAGGTCTGCCCGTCTGGGCGGCGCTCTCTTCGGGTCACCTCGGGGCGGTCCTGCTGCCAGAGGGGCTGAAGCGCCTCTACATCGCGATCGATCGCGATCCGGCCGGGCAGCGCGCGGCAGGGAGGTTGAGCGCCAGAGCCTCCGAGGTCGGGGTGCGCGTGCGGGTGCTGGAACCGCGGCTCGGGGATTTCAACGATGATCTTCGGGCGAACGGCAAGGACGCACTGCGCCAGCATCTGGCAGGTCAGATCGGGCCAGAGGATCGGCATCGCCTGCCCAGCTGAGCTGCATCGCGCAGGGGGGGGCTGGGAGCGCGGGGCAGGGGGCAGCATCCCAGTCGTGGCTCTGGATCGTCGTCCTCACCCCATCCCGGGCCTTGCGCATCCACCCGTCAGCCCTGCGCGGCCTTCAAGAGATGGGCAGGCCGTCAAAGCGGTTGCCCCTGCAAGGTCGGCAGGGAACCTATTTCCGCCGGCGGCAAAGCCGCCTTTGCATCGCGAGACAAATAGCTTCCCTGCCGACCTCCTCCACGCTGTTCCGGCCCCGGTGAAGCCGGGGTGAAGGGGCAACCGCCCCGACGGCTCGGGTCTGCCCATGAAGGCCGCGCGGGATGACGCGCGGACGAGACAGGCCCGGAGGCAAGAAACCGATGACGATCCACACCCACAACGACGCGTATGAACCCGCCCATAGCGCATCCCAGACCGCCCATGCGCTCGACGAGCTCCAGCTCTATGGCTATCGCCCCTTTGACGAGCCCGATCCGCGCCCGATGCCCGATGGGCAGCGCCTCGCCGTCGCCGTCGCGGACATCTTCGACGCCCTCGTTGCGACCCTGGAAGACACCCGTATGGAACCCGACCTCGAAGAGGTGCTCTGGGGCCAGGTCAACCTCTTCCACCGCGCCACGGCACGGATCGAGCGGTCACTCGATGACAACGAGCAGGCGCAGCGCCGCCTCCAGCGCGAGCAGGACGGCTCCGAGGTGAAATCCGTCGAACTCGAGCGCCTGACGGCCGAAGGCCTGACCCTCGTCGAACGGCGCAACTGCATGGACATGATGCGCGATCACGCCGCATCCGAGTTCGTTCAGCACACAGGATCCACCTGGCGCCCCCGCACCGGCTCGATGGTGAACCGCCAGCACATGACCGCCGCCCTGATCGACAGCCGCGACTTCCTCGCCGCCAAGCGCCGCGCCGAAACCGAGGTGATGCTTCCCGCCGGCCCCAAGGTCGCCCTCACCGGCGGGACCGATTTCAACGATCACCGCCTGATCTGGGGTAAGCTCGACCAGGTCCGGACCAAATATCCCGACATGGTCCTTCTGCACGGTGGCAGCCCCAAAGGTGCAGAACTCATCGCCGCCAAATGGGCCGAGGCCCGGGGCGTGACGCAGGTCGCCTTCAAGCCTGACTGGACCAAGCACGCCAAGGCCGCGCCCTTCAAACGAAACGATGCGATGCTCGATGTGCTCCCGGTCGGGGTCCTCGTCTTTCCCGGAACCGGTATCCAGGAAAACCTCGCCGACAAGGCGAAGAAGCTCGGCATCCCGGTCATGAAGTTCGAGAAGGGGGCGTGAGCCCCCTTTCCCTGTTCGGGAGAGAACATTGTGGAAACACGGACATACACTTGGTATCGTTGTCGCAGACGAGGTGACCGCAAAATGTTCGATGAAGCGCAGCAAATGGAGGTGTTCCCGACGACAGTCGATCTCAAGCGGATCGACCCGTCTCTCAACATGCGGCGTTTCTATCGAATGAGCGTTCAGCAAGACCTGTTTGGCGGCGTGAGCCTGGTGCGGGAATGGGGTCGGATCGGTTACCGTGGCCAGATGCTGATCGAGCAACACGATGACGAGGGCAGGGCGGTCAACGCCCTGATGAAGCTGTCGGCGACGAAGAAGCGGCGTGGGTACCAGTCGTCATCCAAGATGTGATCCGCGCACCAGAAGACCGCTTTCTGATTGCTCCAGCCCTTGCCGTTCGGTGTGCCTAGCTTCGGTTCTTGGAAAGTCTGATGAGCGCAAAGTCACTTTTTCTTGCCGGACTGACCGCAATCGATTCAAATGACAGATACAAGATATAGGTGGCCTCGCATTCAGCTATCACACATTTGGAGGACAGATGTCAGACGATTTCATTCCATTGTCAGTGCAGGATTTCTCAACGGATGCGCTTGCGACGGACCTTCGGCGGGACGCGGATTCCCTCAACTTCCCTTTGCTTGGCCTCTTTGGAGAGGTCGGGAGCCTTCTCTCTGAAGTGAAGAAGAAGCAGAGAGACCCGATCTCCTATCGCGCCTACGCGGCTGCGGTTACAGAGGAACTCGGCGACGTACTTTGGTACTTCAACCTAGTTGCTGCTAGGGCAGAAATCTCGTTCGCCGATATTGTCACCAACCTTGCCAGCGATAGCGAGAACTGGCTATCCGCAACGGGTGTGCCGCTCACCTTTGAGGCTTTGCAGCCGTCTGTACTGACCGCTGGACAGTCACCGTCACCGGCTTTCGAAGCAACCCTCATCGAGTTGGCGGCTGCAACCGGGCTTCTTATGGCCGATCAATCGAACAACGAGCTCCAAAGGGATCGCCGACGTCTCGGACCCCGACTTGTCGCGATTCTCGAGATACTCATTCGCGCGGCCAATGAAGCGGGCGTCACGCTGGAAGCTGCGGCCATCAAGAATCGAGCAAAGACGACAGACCGATGGCCCATCCAGAAGGCATACCCGCCCTTCTTCGATGCGGACTTGCCCCCGGAAGAACAGCTGCCCAGAAACCTCAAGATCAACATCTTTGAACGGGAGGTTGGTGGCAAACGCTACGTCTTCCAGACCTGCAACGGCCTCAACATCGGGGATCGACTGACGGACAACGCTATGACACCGGATGACTACAGGTTCCATGATGTCTTCCACTATGCCTACGTCGCTATCCTTGGCTGGTCGCCGGTCACTCGTTCCCTTTTTCGGTTGAAACGTAAGAGTCGGCCAAAGATCGACGAGGCCCAAGACGGAGCCCGCGCCGCATTGATCGAGGAGGGGATCGCGACTTGGATTTTCGGACAGGCCATGGAGATGGATTTCTTTCAAGACCTGAAGGCCGGGGAGTTGCCGTTCGACCTATTGAAGCAGGTCAGACAGTTCGTTCGCGGCTACGAAGCCGAGAACTGTCCGACCTGGCTGTGGGAAGAGGCCATCCTGCAAGGATACGCAGCATTTCGCTATCTGCGTGAACATCGCCGTGGAACTGTTATCCTAGATGCCGTAGAGCGGCGGCTAAACATCGAGCCGTTGACATGAACACTCCAGAATCCTTTGTCGAAGAACTTGCCGCTGTCGATTTGGTGAACACCTTTAATCCGTACAGCGACATCTGCCCCATTCACGATACCGTCGATGCTGCGCGCGCTCGACGCGAGAACCTGAAGCGGTGTCTTGAGGCCGCGATGAATGCCCGTGCTGATACTATCTGGATAGCAAGGGACCTCGGGTACCGGGGGGGACGGCGTACCGGAGTACCCTTGACCGACGAAGCACATCTCACGGAAGCTGAACATCTGTTTGGCGGAATAACCCTTGCTCGGGCCACGACAGGACCGGCACTTGCCGAACGTACGGCGACAGTCACTTGGCAGCTTCTTTCGTCAATTGGCAGGCCAGTAATGCTGTGGAATGTGTTTCCGCTTCACCCGCACGCGCCAGATGATCCCATGACCAACCGCTCACATCGCAAAACGGAGCGTTCGGCAACCTGGCCATTTCTGTTGGCACTCCTGGAGATGCTTCAACCTAAACGCTTGGTGGCAATTGGGCGTGATGCGGGAGAAGCTCTAGCAGATTTGGACCTTCCTGTATCTCAGGTCCGCCATCCGAGCTATGGTGGGCAAAGTGAGTTCATTGCGGGCATCGAGGCAATATACAATCTCTCAAGTTCGGCCCGGCGACCGGAAACGGCAACTCTGCCTTTCGCTGAGTTTGCCTAGGTATTGGCTGCAGACAGACCATCAATCTCGTCAAGGAGTGCTCGAAGCTCGCCGCGTGTTGTAGTCCCCCCGCAGGTTGATCGTGGCAGGTCGATTGTCGCATGTGACGACAGCACGGTCAGGGATCCAATATTGAGTCCAGCTTCAGTGGCCACAAACGACATCAACTGGCCGAGACCAACCAAGTTTCCGAGTAGCTTTTCGACATAGTAGTGGTTCCGGTAGATCGCTGTGAGTGTGAGCGTCTCCGGATTCCCTGCCAACAGTTTGAAGCTGAGAAAACTGAGGCACTGTCCGCCGTAAGGGGAACGATCAACGTCGCGAGCAGGATCGAAAAGAGCAAGCTCAAATTTGTTCCTTGCCCTGACCGTCGGGTCCCTCATACGCGTGACGATGTCCCAAAGCGGATTGCCGGCCGGGGCGCCGGGCCAATCGACCATCCGCTCGAAATAATATCCTGACCATCTTTCGTTGCGTCGTACCGTGGGCAGAACTCGGTCGCGAAACCGGTCGAAGAATTCCGGGGCACCATATCTGTGATAGAGCGCCTCCGGAAAGATCGTGTTGGCGATGGTTCGGACGGATTTGTCGTGCCGTAGCAAGAATTCATTGACGGCATTGACGCTCGCGTCGCTCAACTTTGCCCCGGCGGTCGGGTCATCAACAGACATCAGGACGTTGTGCGCCTCATGTCCGGGTTCGCTATCAACGCAACGAACCGCTTCGCGCCAAGTTCTTACACAATCAGGCTGTGGCGGAATGGCCAGATACATCGCATTCGTCCGTCAATATTGCCAAGGCATACATGTGCTTAGCCAGAAAATCCTCAGTTAGCCAAGCATACCCGCTCAAACCCCAGGTTGGTCCCCAGCTATTTCGCACCAGAATGACACGTTTCGTCGCCGCTTCCCCATAGCCGACCGCGATAACGGCATGTCGCGGCGCCGGAAAAACTTCGTCACCGGTGATTTGGTCGATGACTCCATCCGATGGCGGATTAAAGAAACTTCTCGTCAGGACTGAAAGAACAATAGCAGGGACGTTGGAATCCAACGCATCGCAAACTCGATCGACTTCGTGACTGGTCTTCTGACCTTCGCGCCCAAATAAATTTCCGACGGATGATGGGGGGCGATAGTGCCTCAGGTCCGTGGGCAAACGCGGAATGTACGGCCATCCACTTTCCGATGGCTGGCCGGTATCGCGAAGCGTGGCCAACATGTCGTCGAGAAATGCTCCCTTATTTGGAGAGCGCCCGGTACGTTTTTGTGCATGGTAGAAGGCGAACTCACATGACAGAGGATCCCAGCCGCTGCGCAATGCAGCATGGGCGTCGCTGGCGGCAAACGCCAAGCAAGTTGGTCGCGCACCTTGATCCCTGACGGGCCCAAATTTCGCCCGTAAATCTACGTTTATCGTCACTGTCACTCAAGCGGCCTCCAGGAGTCTTCGCCGCTCAGCACGTGAAAGGCCTTCACCTTCGGGGCCTGTCAGGTCGAGGTCCAACTCGAGCCTGGAGAAGCTCTGATTGTGATCCCAGGGTCGTGTTTCATCCAACACAAGGCGACCTCGGTACTCTTCCGGAGGCATTGCCGTGACGCGTCGTATTCCAGGATCACCGACGCTGTCTGTTTCGATCGCTTCGATTTCATTACTGACGATGGCGAATCCGCTCTCCTGCAATTGATGGATGTTCCAGAGGTATCCTCCATTGCTGTGCTCGGTGAGCTTGAGGACGAATAGATCGTTACGACTGCCATCAATCAGCGCTCCAGCGTCGCGTTCGGTAAGTAGCCATACATCGCCCCGGTAGTTTGTCGGTCGATGATCAGCGAGAAGAGCTTCTTTCAACGCCTTTGGCTTTGTCTGCAAAAGCTCGCGGGCCTGCTTCGCAGCAATCATCCTGTACCGAACCAGGGTCCAGCACAACGCCTCGTAGCTCACCCCAAGTCGCAGACTGAACTGGTAAATCACGTTTGCGCGTCGAAAGTCTGGCACAGTCCAATTCTGCCGCCTCATATGTAGGGCGAGCAGCCATTTGGGCATGAGAAACGCGACTGCGAAAGCGTCGGCTTCGACTTCTTGATAGTCGTGGCCCGGATCGAAATTGGCTGGCATTCGACGGAGGATACTTGCTTCATCGTCGAGGCTGGGTTGATGGTTCAGAAGACAATGGCCGAGCTCATGTGCGGCCGTAAATCGCTGGATACTCATGGGGCGCTGAGTGGTGACGAGAATCCCTTGCGATGGGGCATTAAGATATGCTCCGAGCAAGCCGTCGAGCGGCCGTAGAAGCAAAGGCACGTCAAGTTCATTGATGAGAGCAAAAACGTTGACTGAACCGCCTGACGTTTCGAGCCGCTCTCGCACGCCTAGTTGCCGGTGTGCTCGAGCCGCCGCAGCTGCTCCGCCGCGAACTGCCTGCGAATAATTGGAAACCACTGGTTACTCCTGGGTTGCGGCCGAGCGGGCGCGCAAGTACTCGGCAAAACGCCCCAGTTCATCCCGGTCTTGCCGAGACAAGTCTGCGGCTTGTCGTGCAAGGTGCGCTACATCTACCGGCAAACTCCCAGCTGCATCGTCTTCTCCGATGAAATACGCGACCGGTTGTCGATACAGCTTCGCGAGCCGGTTCAACTCCAGAGCCTCGACACGGCGGTTTCCGGCCTCGATCTCAGACAACGCGGTTCTCTGGATCTTGAGGTACTGGGCCACCTCGTCTTGCTTTAGACCCAAATACCGACGTGCTTCCCGCAGCCGCTCCCCCATCTCCTGCCGAGCTTCTTGGTCATCGTCGTTGGTCCGCTTGGCGACGCTCATGCTGACACTCCATTCTTCTTCTTCCACTGCTGTTCCAGCCGCGGGATTAAGTGATCCAATGCGTCTTGCACCGAGTTGTATCCGCCAGTGCGTACCGTCGCATCCGCCGGCGTAAAGCCAAGCACTGGTTCGACCGCGCACAAGAGCTCCACAACTACAAGAGAGTCCATCGGTACAGGTGCGACTGCCGCCACCCCAGATGATGCGGGCAGTACAATTCCGTGCATGCTGGCTTCAGCCTCCGCCGCGAGCATGAGCTCGTCACGAAGCACAAGTTCCAGATCCTGCTTCGGAAACAGTTTCGTCTTGGTGGTCGTTTGCATCGTCCATGTCCGAATAGCTGTCTTGCTCTCAATATAATGTCGGAAAATCCAACACGCAAGACCGTTCACCATTCGCTTTCGGGCAGGCTTGAGTCATCCCGAGCTTTTCCGGGATGCGACCAAAGGGGTATCTGTGCTGCGGAAACAAAGATTTGCCGGACAAGCACCGGTTGTGACGAAGTGTGTCGGGCGCGTTCCCAAGCCCACCAACGTGAGCTCAAGTCTCGGATCATGTTACATAAAACGAATTATCGGATTTTTTATAAATTGTTGTTTTCATGCAATTTTTATTCACTCCAGTCGAGTTTCAACCAGTATCGCGTGTGCCTCCGCTCGCCGGTTCGAGCGAGCACGCCCTTCTCGACCAGATCCTGCAGATCGCGGGTCGCGGTCGCGCGTGAGGTTCCGGTGATCTTGAGGTAGTTGTCGGCGCTGAGGCCGCCTTTGAAACCGCCAGGGCCTTCCCGCAACATTCGAGCGATGGCCTTGGCCTGGCGTTCGTTCAAGTGGTCTCTGTGACGATCGTAGAAGTGTGCCTTGCTGATGAAGAAGCCGACGCGGTCGAGTGTTGCCTGTTGGGCTTTCAAGACAACTTCCGCGAACCAGACGAGCCAATCGGTCACATCGAGCGTTTTTTGATGCTGCTCGAGCTGGTCGTAGTATGCCTTGCGCTGCTTCTCGATGGTGAAGGCGAGCGAGATGAGGGTCGGCTGGCCAATATTCTGCGCCAGCGACTTTTCAGCGAGGGCGCGACCCAAGCGACCGTTGCCGTCTTCGAATGGGTGGATGCTCTCGAAATAGAGGTGGCTTAGCCCTGCGCGCGTCAGCGCTGGACGCGGCTCTGCTCCCCCCGGCCCGGTCTTGTTGAACCAATCCGCGTATCGCTCCATCTCAGGCATGACCCGCTCCGAGGGTGGCGCTTCGAAATGTATCGTGGGCCGGTCAAGGCGGCCGGAAACGATTTGCATCGCCTCGGCGTGTTGTCGGTAGGCCCCGATGGTTTCCAACCGACGATCATGGGACAGGAGCATCCGATGCCAGCGGTACAGTGTCTCATGGGTCAGCGGCTCTGCAAAATTGGAATAGACGTCGACCATCATTTCCGCGACGCCCTGTTCGCGCGGTTTGGCAGGGTAGCTGTCCGGATCGAGGCCCAGATGGCGGCGCAGCGAAGACTGGACACTGAGCCGATCGAGGATTTCACCCTCGATGGCGCTCGTCTGCATCGCTTCCTCGCTGAGAAGTTCGATGCGGAGTTGCTCGCGCTCCGGCTGGCTGACATGATGGACCGCGCCGAGGATTTCTCCGGACGACAGCAGAAACTTCTGCTCGAACGCCTCCAGAGCGGAGGCGTCATACCGGAAATCCGGCCAATCGGGCAGCGTCCAGTTCCAAGCCATGAGTTATAGACATCCTTTCTATAACTCATATCTAGATCACCTCTGAGGCATAGAAGTCAACTCTATCGCTCAAAGGACCTGCGGGATGGTATGACCCACAAACCGACGCGAGGCCTTGAGCTAGGCCTTTTCAAGGTGCGTCAGATCTTGCTGACGCGGTCTGGGGATCTTTGGATCGACAGGGTTCTGTTCCGGCGCTGGAATGAATGGCTCATAGCGAACGTCCGCCATGGCACCGTCGAACCAGGCAGGCTGCACGTCACCATTGTTCCATTGGTAAAGGTAGCCAACCAGATTTTCAGATGTCTTGCAGAGGATGCGCATGATCGGTTCGCCAGTCAGGCGGGGCTTCGTGTTCATAATGCGTTCCTCCAAAATGGACCTCGTAACTCGTCACCACTGAGGTCTGAAATTCCCTATGACGCTCATTAGCGCCACGCTTTCCGCAACTGCAAGGCGAGCTTCCGCCGGTGGGCGAAAATCCACCGGCGAAACGCAAGTTATCTTTTCAGATAGGTATCTTACGGTTCATGCGGCGATGCAGCGCGAACCGCAATTTCTTCCAAGATTTTGTCGATCTCGCCCCATATGCGTGGTTCCACTTGGCCGCGGATCAGAGCCCATTTACTCAAGACGTCGAGGGGGTCGTGGTCCCGGAGGAGGACACCCAGGCTGGCCGCATCTACTGCCAGAGATGTACGGGCCTGCCACTGCGTGTTTCGAGTGCGCCGCTCCTCAGCAATTGGCGCAAAGACCGGCGACAGTTGCCAGCCTTTGACTGCACGGCGCAGGGCGGCACGCACCACATGTGCTGGGTCAACACCACAAGTTTCTAGCGCAGCTTCCTGTCGTTCGAGTGCGTTGACCCTGATGTCGATCTTCCGGGTCGGGCTCAATGCGCGCGCCGATACGGGAGCTCTCAGGCTGGTATGCGGGTCCGAGCTTTCCGCGGTGACTTGGTGCGGCGCCACGGTACCTCCCGGCACAAGCTCTGACTCGTGCCGATCAGCGTCAACGTCAGTGGCTGGGGTGCCTGTCTTTGTTGCTGTGACCTGTGCCTCATCTTCCTTCCCGGGAATCTCGCGGTCACCCTGTTGCAGGGTGGCGGCGTAGGCTGGGTCGGGCCTGGTGATGGTCGGGATCTTCTTGCGCAATCGACTGTCCTCACGCAGCAAGAATATTGTTGAGGATGTCCGTCGCCTCCTCGAGCGCCTCGACGACATGACGTACATGTGGGCGCATCAGCGGGTTCGGATCAGATTGCTTTTCCAGTGCCAAGGCGTGGAGAAGCCCCTTCTGATCCATCTCCTTGTAAGTGTTCCGTCGCATCATGACGGTCTCTATCACTGGAAAACGGGTGAGCGCTTCTTCAATCAGGGCGGCGTCAGCACGGGTCGTTTTCGGGTCGACCATGTTGAGGACGACGTGGTGGCGCGGAAGACTAGAGGGGTCGTCAACACGGGATTTCAGTTTCTCAAACCAATCAGCTGTCTGCGCTCCGACATCGAAATCAGACGTCGACAGCATGACGGGCGTCACGATGTGGTCCGCAAGCACCGCGATGCCGTCTGACCATTCGGCACCGACCCCTGCGGTATCGATAAAGATGAAGTCTGCCGTGCCTGCCATGTAGACCTGATCGATCTGATCCTCGACACCCGCCACGCTTTCGACGGTGGCCGAGCAGAGAAGCGGCGAACTCAGCCCACCGGCTTCCGCCCGAGCATGCCAGGCCCCGAGTACCCTCGTGCTGTCCGTGTCGATCAACATCACTCTGCGTCCGGCGGCGATCGCGGCACTGATCAAGGCGCGCGAAAGCGTCGTTTTTCCACTGCCCCCTTTCCGGGCCATCGCTGCGACCACCACAAGATTTTCGTTCGGCATTCTGATCCTCCGCAAAAATAGTGAATCGCAACGATAATACCAAAATGTCGCTAAACGCATGAGGCGGAGGGGTCAAGCAGAAGTCGGGATGCGACCCGCGTCTGGCATGCTGCGGACGGCGTTTGGCAATGACCGTGCGACGTCTGCCGTGGCGCCTTCAGCATTCTTCGCGGGGCACCACCCACCCTCCAAATGTCGGGATGCGCTTGGCGATGTGCTGCGGACGGAATGCAGGTGACGGATAGCGCGCTCCAGACGACGGGAGGCAGTCTCGCGTATGTCGTTCTGCGGGTGACGCGAGACGGTCAGCACGCGGCAAAACCCGTCTTGCGGGGTGCAAGAGACGGGGCGCGAAAGACGCGATGCGCGATGCGGAGACCGCATCGCGTGGTGCAATGAGCGCGAGGCGCGATCCATTTGACTAAGGACGGGAAATCGCCCCTGCAGGGCGATTTTCTACATTGAGTACAAGCCCTTATGGCCGACTCCACTTGCGTTGGGAGTCGGCGGGCTTGTACGAAGTTGGCAAGAAATAGGAACGTTAACTTCAAAATGCCCCGCCGTCGTAGACTGTCAGAGATCGAGCGATCGACCATCGCCCAGGACCGCCGGAACGGCGTCTCCGCGGCGTCGTTGGCAGCCCGCTACGATGTCAGCCTTAAGACGATCTACAACGTGGTGAACCACTGGGGTGAGCGTCAGACAGCGAACGGCAGCCGATCGCGGGTTGTGGGGATCCGGGTCTCGGACGACGACCTGCGCCGGTTCGACGCGGCGCTGTCGCGGCGTGGGATTGCGCACCGCTCGGATGCCATGCGCCGCCTGATGCTGGCGGCCGAAGGTGTCTTCCTGCCCGACGACGAGATGTGTGACGAGTTGCGCAGCCTCGGCGCCGCGCTCAACCGGGTCGGCAACAACGTGAACCAGATCGCGCGACGTCTGAACGAGGCCAAGGTGCGGGGCGAGAGACTGTCCTACCCGGCCTCAAGTCACCGTGACGTCCGCGCACTTGCCGGTCTGGTCTTCGATCTGGCCGATCAGGTCCAGGAGATGTCGCGTGCGCGGCGCAGCGTGCTGGACCTTGAGATCAGCTCCGCCCTGGCGGGCCTCGCCGTGGGGGATGCGAATGGTGCGGAGTGACCGGGTCCGGGGCATCGACCCGGCGCTCTTCGACCGCGGCTGGAGCCGGGTTTCGGGATCCTGGCAGGGGCTTTCCAAGGGCGCGCAGATGGTTCGGGCCGCGCGCGGCTATTCGCCCGCGATCTTCAAGGCTATCTCGAAAGGGGGCTGCCACACCGGGGCGCAGCTACGGGCGCAGCTCACATATCTCACGACGAAGTCGACCCATATCCTCGACAGCCGCGGCACCCATGACGGGAAGAAGCAGCTCTCGGAAGCCGAGATCAACCGAGTGGCGCGGCGGTTCGAGAACCAGTGGAACGAGCGCTACAGCCCCAAGCTTGGCCATACGTCGCATCTGCTGATGGCATTCCCGGTTGGGACCAGGGGTGAAGAGGTGCGCGATATCACCCAGGCGGTCTGCGAGAAGTTCTTTCAAGGTGAGGGGTCGCAATTCGACTATATTGCTGCAATACACCAAGATCGCGCACATCCACATGCGCATATCGTTCTGAACCGCCGCAGCAAGGATGGCGAAATGTTCTTTCTCGGGAAGGATCATCACTTCAACTACGACGCCTTTCGCGAGGCGATGGTCGAGGCGGCCCAAGTTCATGGGATCCGCCTTGAGGCGACGCGTCGTCTGGATCGCGGCGTTACGACCTACCGCGCCGAGATCGATGAAATCTACAAGGCCCGCGATGCGGGCCGTCCCCCTGTCGAGCGCCAGAGAACCGGAGCTGACCTAGCGGCCGCGCTGGAAACCGTCCGGCACAATGCGTTGATCTACCGCGGGCTGGCGGCGGAGGCGTCACGCTCGAATTTCGACGACGTGGCCGAGGCGCTCGAGAGGGCCAGCACCATCCTTGCCAGTGGCGGTCAGATTCAATCTGACGGAGCCATCTACATGTCCCAAGACGAAGCGGCGTTCGACACGCTGATCACCGAGTTTTCTCAGAACATTCGCCAGATCGAGGCGGCGATTGACAGGGCGCCGGCGGCCGAGAGGCCGGTGATCGAGCGCAAGCTGACCGACGTTCTGGCCTCGGTCGCGCATTTGAACCCGCTAGGGGATCGCTCCGCCGCCCTGGTCGATGCTCCGTCCCGGGACGGCATCTATGCAAGGTCAAACGCAAGTGAAGATCACCTCGCGCGTCTTGACGATGGAGAGGTGGCATCAAAGCTGGCCGAGGCGTTGCAAGGCACGGGCATCGATGCCGAGGCTGTGGCCGCGCGCCTGCGGGAGGGGGCAGGCAATGCCGCATTGGAGCGCCAGTGGCTGGCACAGGATCTGCAGGGGATTGCCAAAGCAAGCGACCTCGATCTGGAGAAATCTGCGGACCGGGAAGAAGCGCTCGACCGGCTGGAAGCCGTGCATGTTCGGTTGGGCGATGTCCTGACCGACGTACGCGTCCTGCGCGCGCCAACCGAGATCGACGAGGTGGACAACGCTGAGCCAGCGCTCGGCGAGCGGTTGACGGCACCCGGGGGTGATCTCGAGAAGGACGGGCCCGACATTTTTGCCCCATCGGAGCGGCAGGCGTTCAGGGCGCTGGTGGCGCAGTTCCGTCGGACGGATTTCGATCATCCGTTCTCCGACGACCCGTCTGTAAGGCGGGCCGGCGCCGTGGAGGTTGAAGAGGCCCGCGTCGCGTTCGACGCCTATGCGCAGAGATCTCCGCAACATGCCGAATTGGCCTCGATGGCTTGGGAACAGATGACTGACAGTCGAATGCCGCCGCGATATGCGGTATCGGAGCAGGACCGCACGCTTCATGCTGGCGACATGGACCTCGCCTTGCGGGATCCTTCGGATCATCTCGGTCCGATTACCGAAGAGCTCCGCACCCTCGCCCGCTATCGCACGGAGATGCCGGATGACGAGTTCGGGCAGGCCGTCCAGGACGAAATCAACCACCTACGTTCACTCGGTGCATCGCGTGCCTATATCAGCGAGCGCAGTTTCGAGATCGAGGACCAGGCGCGACAAGACTACGCCGAGCGCCGTTATCTGGAAGAGACCGCGCCAACGGTCATGGCCTTTGTGCAAAACGCCGACGTCGAGGGCCCGCTCTCCGAGTCAGAGCAGCAGGACATCGTCCGGCAGGTCAACGAACGGCTAAGCCCCGACGCAATCGACGCACTGCGGGCCGGTAACGCGGACGTCCTGGACACATTCACCGAGGATCCGCTGCGCCAGCTGGAACTCGCCAAGACCTATCTTCAAGGCAGCGAGGTCACCGCGCATGGCCCGGCCATGGAGCGCGTTCTCGATGCTCTGGCCGAAGAGCAGATCGAGGCGCAGCGCGCGCGCCACGCCGCGGCACATGGTGAGAAGGGGATCACCCATGGATAAAGGCAAGATTGCCCTCGGTGTGTTGAGCCTCGTGCTGGTCGGTCTCGCCATGGGCTATGTCGTGGCGACCGGCTTTGTCATGTTCCGCTATGGGCTTTCACCCACGCGTTTCGACGTCACCCTACTCGCCCGCGAATATCGGGGTCTGTCTCAGTCTGCGCCGAAGGACTTCCTCTGGGTGAACCTCATCCTTGGCGGCTTCGGCCTGGCATCGCTGATGCTGAGCGTCACGCTTCTGGGGGATGCATTGACCCGCTTCGGGACGACGCATTGGCAGACCCGCAGCGAGATGAACAGGAACGGTTTCTTTGCCAAGCCCGACGGTGGCTTCCTTCTGGGCAAGCTCGGCTCCCCGAAATCCAAGCGCCCGTTCCTAGTCTCAAAAACCTTCCCCCACGCGCTGATCGTGGCGCCTACAGGCCGGGGCAAGGGCGTGGGGTTCGTGATCCCGAACCTGCTGACCTACAAGGGCTCCGCCGTGGTGCTCGACGTGAAAGGCGAGAACTTCCGCGAGACCTCGCGCTTCCGCGCCAGCATGGGGGACAAGGTTTTCCGCTTCGCGCCGACCGACTGGGACCGACCAACACATCGCTATAATCCGCTGGCGCGCATTGCTGCCATGACCAACCCCGACCGGCAGCAGATGGAGCTTAAACTCACCGCGAAGCTCTTCCTGCAGACCGACAACGAAAAGCTGAGCGGCCTTCTCGCAGGCGGTATCGACTTGTTCGTGGCGGCCGGTCTTCTGGCCTTCGAGCGCGGCGTGCCGACCATCGGCGAGATCTACCGCATCACCGCCTCGGGGGGCGACAAGCAGAAGGAATATCTGAAGCGTTCGCAGGAGGTGAAGAACACCTCGGCCAAACTGATCTTCGAGCGTATGGCCTCGACCAACAACGACACCCTCACCTCCTACCTCTCGCTTCTCATGACATCGGGTCTCGACACCTGGGACAACCGCGCGATCGACGCGGCCACCGCGACCTCTGACTTTTCCTTCCGGGATATCCGCCGTCGCCCACATGCGATCTATCTTGCGGTCGAATCCGAGATGATCCGCCCGCTTGCCCCGCTGATCCGCCTCTTCTTCTCGGACCTGATCGCCTCGCTGCAAGCACAGGAACCCGGCGATGACGAGCCCTGGCCGGTGATGATCATGCTCGACGAGTTTGACCGGCTCGGGAAAATGCCAATCGTCGCCGAAAGCATAAAGACGCTGCGCTCCTTCGGCGGCAACCTCGCCATCGTGACCCAGACGATCCCGGCGCTGGACGAGATCTATGGTGAAAACACCCGCAGGTCGCTGCAGGGCGGCGCCGGGGTAAAGCTCTACCTCACCCCGTCCGAGCAGAAGACCATCGAGGAATTGAGCCAGGCTGTCGGCAAGACCACCAAGCGTGTGGTGACCCGCTCCCGTGCTGTTGGACGCAATCCATTCGAAGGGCGCAGCGTCTCGGAGAGGACAGAAGATACCCCGCTCCTGACCGAGGATGAGGCCCGACGCATGGACCTCGACGAGGTCATCCTCGTGATCGACGCGCAGATGCCGATCCGGGCAAGAAGGGTGAAGTATTTCGAGGACCCGGCGTTGAAGGTTCTGCACGCCTGTCAATCGGGAAGCTTCCCATATCCGGACGAGGACGGCCTGCGGCGGGATCGGCAGATGTCTGAGACCCGGGAAACGGTGGAGAGGTTGAAGCAAGAACTGCAGGAAGTGCGGGCGGCTGCGGGACCGCGGGAAGTCGGCCACAATGTGCCTAACGCATCGAAAACTGACCCTGTCAGCGCAGCGAAGGCCCGCGGCCGCGCGGCTCGTGCTGCTGCAAGCGGAGGTGGCCAAGGTCAACTGTCGCTTGATGTTGAGGGCCTAGGTATCACGAACACAGACCGGACAACGCTTGCTTCGGCAGTTCAGACAACGAGAGCTATCATCGCGGAGCACGGATGAGTTTCGCAGGAGTTGACGTTCATTCTCCTCGCGGCGAATGTAACTGAAGAGCCCACTTTGACCGATGCTGCGTAAAGGATGTATCGCTGCTTTCGAGGGCGGTAGAAAACCTGCTTGATCGCAGCCGCGATGCGGAGGGAAAGCAGCGCCGAGTTGTCGGAACGCGTGAACCAAAAGGCGATCTAATCGAACGATTCAGCGCTTCACCCCGTCTGCGGCTGCCTCTCAAATACTGCGCGGTGCCCAGAGAATAATACCCGCACCGACAAGGCAAATGACCGCTCCAACTACATCCCATTGATCCGGGCGATGCCCTTCTACGCCCCATAGCCACAGCAGGGACGATACGATGTAAACGCCACCGTAGACTGCATAGGCGCGGCCCGCCTGATCGGCGGGGCTGAGCGCCAGTAGCCAGGCGAAAGCGGCAAGGGACAGCATGCCCGGTGCCAACCAAAACACGCTCTTGTCCAGCCGAAACCAGGCCCAGAAAGCAAAGCATCCGGCAATTTCGGCCAGCGCAGCGGCGAAGTAGATAAGAACCGTCTTCATCGGGCCAGACATACGTTCCGAGGAGGATCGGGTCTATTGCGAAAAATCTTTCAAATTCAGAGAAGCGAGCCCAAATCCGATCCAACACTTGGATAGGCCGCCGTCATCGACTTAAGTTGCTTGGCCGCCAGGCCCAGCTTGATTGCCAGCCCGAAGAAATTGATCAGTTCGCCGTATTCCGGGCCGAACAGGTGCGCGCCGAGGATCTTGCCGTTCGACTTGTCCACGAGGACCTTCGCGGCAGCAGAGGTCTCGCCGATCCGGTAGTTCGAATACCAATCGCCAGTGTCGGTGAACCGAACATCGACATCATACCCGGCGTCCCTTGCCTCACTTTCCAACATACCGACACGCGCCACTTCCGGGACTGTGAAGACGGCTGTAGGAATACCGGCATAATCCGGTGCGGTCTGAGTGTCTTTGAGCATGTTGGAGGCCGCGACCTTCCCTTCGATCACTGCGACTGGCGTCAGCGGCATGCCATCGGTGTCGGCGCAATCTCCGGCGGCAAAGACCGCGCTGTTCGTCGTGCTTTGCAGATGCGGGGCTACAACGATGCCCTTGTCGCTGTAATCAACACCAGCCGCCTCAAGATTCAGATCGGCCAGGGCTGCCACACGGCCCGCGCCATGCACGACCAGATCGGTTTCGATTGTTCGGGTTTCATCGCCCGACTTCACCTCGACAGTGAATGCTCTACTGGCTTCCGAGACCGACACGATTTCGGTTTCGCGCATCAGGTCCACGCCGATACCGCCGCTGCGGTCGATCAGCATTTCGACCAGATCGGGATCGAAGCCGCGTAAGGGCCGGGCGCCACGATCCACGATGATCGGGTTGGCTCCGGCCCGTGCGGCGATATGCGCAAACTCGAAGGACACGAAGCCGCCACCGATAAAAAGAACCCGATTGGGAAGGGCCTCCAGGTTGAGGAAATCCGTGCTGTCGATCACGAGATCGGCCCCTGTGAAGCTCAGCGGCCTGGGCATGGCACCGGCGGCCACGAGGAACCGTTCCGACTGATATGCCGTTCCATCGACCTCCAGCGTGTTGCTTCCCGTGAACCGCGCGGCTCCATGCAGGGTTTCGACGCCGTTGCCCGACAGGCCCTTTTCCATCTTGTCCGGCACGGGATCGGTGAAGCCACGCTTGTGTGCCATCAGATCGGCCCAGTTGATCGACAGATCACCGGGATCGATCCCCTTGCCCTGCATGAGCCGTGCCGCGTCCATGATTTCCGCACCGCGCCGCAGGATTTTCTTTGGATCGCAGCCGCGCAATGCGCAGGTGCCGCCGTAGGGCAGCGCATCGACAATGGCGACACGCCATCCTGCCGCGCCACATTTGTTGGCCGCGGCCACGCCCGCCATGCCCGCCCCGATGACGATCAGGTCGTAGTCTTCATTCATTCTCCGGTCCTTGTCCTGATCTTCATCCGGCGCAGCAGCTCAACTTTGCCACGTCCATATCGAAGGTTTGCGCCGCCAGCTTCAGCCCTTCCACGGTCGTCAGATAGGGGAAGATCGTCTCCCCGAGCGCCTTTGTGGTCATGCCAAACTTCAGCGCCATAACGAGGGTCTGGATCGTATCGGACCCCTCGGGCGCGATGATCTGGCCGCCAAGCAGCCGGTCGGACTTTCTGTCCGCCACCAGCTTGATCAATCCGCGCGTGTCGCGTGCGGCCAGTGCGCGCGGCACCTGATCGAGCGGTACGATGGACGTCTTGACGTCGAGGCCCGCGTCCCGCGCCTGGGCTTCACCGAGACCGACGCCCGCGACCTGCGGGTCGGAAAACACCACCCAGGGCATCGCGGCGTTGTCGTAGCGATGGTCTTCGCCGAGAACCGCATTTTTGGCCGCGAGCTTTGCACCATAGGCCGCCATATAGACGAACTGGTCGCGGTCGGTCACATCGCCTGCGGCATAGATGCCGCGCACCGATGTCTGCATGTCCTCGCCGACGACGATGGACCCACGCGCGTCGGTTTCCACGCCGATTGCGTCCAGGCCCATATCTTTGGTATTGGCCCGCCTGCCAGCGGTCGAAACGAGGTGATCCGCCGTCACTTCGACAGGCTTTCCGTTCTGGATCACGCGCAGTGTCACGCCCGCGTCGTCGCGGCGCACAGTGTCGTAGCTTAACCCGGTCAGAAGAGTGATGCCTTCGGCCTCGAACGCCGCCGCCAATGCCTCCGAGACCTCTGGTTCCGCGCCGGGCAACAGATGCGAACGGGCGACAAGCGTGACCTTCACGCCCATGCGGCTCATCATCTGGGCCAGCTCCGCGCCGATGTAGCCCGCGCCGATGAAGATCAGGCTTTTCGGCAGTACTTCGAGTTCCAGAAGACTGGTGCTGTTGAGCGCGCCGATTTCCTCGATGCCGTCGATGGTCGGCAGAACGGGACGCCCGCCCGTGGCGATGATGGTCCTCGGTGCTTTCAGGGTTCGCTCACCGACTGTCACGCCACCTTCGATCAGCCGCGCGGGACCGGCGTCGATGTAATCGACATCCTCATATTCCGGCAGAAGGTCCGCGTATTTCTTCTGGCGCAGGGTCGTGACCAGATCGTCCTTGGACTGAACGAGCGTCTGCCAATCATCCACTTGTGCCCGTCCCGACAGGCCGGGGAACCGCTTGGCAGCCCCCGCACAGTGCACGGCCTCTGCCGCACGGATCATCGCCTTGGAGGGCACGCATCCCACGTTGACGCAAGTTCCGCCGATGGTGCCATGTCCTACGAGGGCGACACGCTTTCCGGCATCCGCGCCGGTAATTGCGGCGGAGAACCCCGCCGATCCGGCCCCAAGAACGATCAGGTCATAGCCGCCCTGTTCATCGTCGGTTTTGTTCAGGTCTTTCATCTCAGCGCGCCTCGCCATGTTCGGGGTCTTTTGGTCTGGCGGCGAGCAGATATATGACCGCGCCGATGGCGATCAGCGGTGTCAACATGCCGAGGAGGCCGAAGACCATGCCGGTGGCGGTGCAACATCCCATCATCATAAGAGCGATCCTTTCTTTTGCGCACGGTTCAGGAGAACCGCGTAGAGTGCTGTGGCGGCGAAAACGCCGATTGTGATCCGTATTGCGAACCTGAATTCGAGAAGAATGATCAGGATCGACAGGGCCACCGCGAGGCCGGTGGCCCAAAGTTTCGGGGCCGGTCCCGGTTTGCCAGCGCGCAGCCAAAGGGCCTGTGCCACCACGGCGAGGCTGAAAAACAGCAGCGGGAACAGGGCGTAATCGAGCCAGCCCGTGAGGGCCGACAATCCGACGCCAGCGACGATGACGACCAGAAGCGGTGTAAAGCAGCAGAGCGCGGCGAAGAGCGCACCGCCAAGCCCCCATTTCAGCAGACGGTCGGAATTTTCAGGTGTGTCAGTCAAGGAGCCGTCTTTCTCTGTGATGGGTCGGGGCCGGAGGCGCGTTTCATTTGCGAACGACGCAGTGCGCGGACGATCAGGTAGGTCAGACCCGCCAAAACCAGCACGGCAATGCCACTCATTCCAGAGAGCCAAGCCCCAACGCCGCCGAACAACGCTGCAAGCACGGCAGTTCCGCCGCCGCAGCAGACGACCACGACCGGAGCTGCTATTCCGAAGGCCAGCAGGCCACCCATCAGATTGTCACGCATTGCAGGAGATTGTCACGCATTGCAGGCGGCTCAGGAGGCTGTGTCGGGCAGCACCTGCGCCGGATAGCCATTGGCCGTCACCGCGCCGATGATGCTTTCGATGGAAGTTTCGGCGTCATCGTAGGTCACGCTGTAAACACCCTGCCCGTATTCGGGGCCGTCCTCGAATGCGGCGATCTCGACCGACGGAACACCGCGCATCGAGCTGGCAACAATGAACGAACAGGACGGGCATGTCAGTTCGCTGACGGCGATCTCGACCTGGCGCTCTTCAGCGAGGGCCGGGGTCGAGAGTGCGACGATGGCCAGGGCGGATAACAGGAGATGCTTCATGGTCATGGTCCTCGTTCAGAATTTCAGGATGAAGGGGGTGATGTAGGGAAAGATCATGGCGACAGCGACAATCGCGGAAGCGGCCCAGAGGGTTGCGCGCATGATGCGGCGGTCGATGGGGCGGGCGCAGGTGCCATCGGCACAGGCCTCGGCATCTACAGGCTTGTAAGCCTTGTAGAAGCCGTATCCCAAAAACGCGGCGCTCAGCGCGAAGGTGTACCATTTGTAGGCATAGAGCGCCCCGAGCTGCGCGATGAACACGCCTGTCACGCCAAAGCTGACCAGCACCAATGGAAGGATGCAGCAAGAAGTCATCGCCAGCGCACCGAGGACGCCGAGGCCGGTCACGCCCCATCCCTTGGTGGTTTCGTCGCCAATTTTCTGCGACTGAGATTGCGGAAGTTCCGCCAAATGTTGTTCCATCGAATCTTCCTTGAACAGATGTTTCCACCGTTCTAGGGTCTGTAGTTGATACAGGCTCAAGGGATTTTTCGGCACAATGAGTAACACAAGCGTGAGATCAATTCGGCGGGGCGATTTGGCCCGCGCAACGGGCTGCAACCTGGAAACCATTCGCTATTACGAGAAAATCGGGATCATGCCGGACCCGCCGCGCAGTACGAAGGGCTACCGAAGCTACGACGATGCCCACGTCAAGCGGCTGAAATTCGTCATGCGGTCCCGCGATCTAGGCTTTTCTCTCGAAGAGGTTCGCGGGCTGCTTGGGCTGGTCGATGACCGATCCCGGACATGCGCCGAGGTGCAGATCATCGCCGAAGATCATCTGACTGACGTTCAGGCCAAGATTGCCGATCTGCAGCGCATCGAGCGCGTCCTGTCGGACACTGTTGCGCGATGCACCGGCGATGCTGCCCCAGAATGCGCGGTGATCGATGCGTTACTCGATGCTTAGTCCACCCTGAAGAAGAGGGGGCAACGGACCTTCGTGAACGGCGCAGCGAAAGCCCGAAAAGTCCCGCATTGTGTGAGTTCATGCACAGTGCGGCGAAAGGCTGCTTTCTCCTTTCTACTCTCGCAAACGTTTTGCTCGTTCCGCCATTCTGACCACCTGCGCGCTTGTCGTTGCCGCGGCGCTCCGCACAGCGGCAGGCGTCTGCACCGCGCCTCGTCCGATTACTTCGCTTGTCGTGAGCGCACCGATCCGCGCCCGGCCCTTCACGCCGTCGGTATTGAAGATCCCCCGCATGATCCCGGTCGATCCAGCGACCACAGCGGGCGCTGCGGCTACCATCAGGTTCCCAGAGATCCCCCGCACAATCAGGGGCGTTGCAGCGACGAAGCCCTTGGCTAGGAACACCATGACGAAGAACGGCACGAGCGATCCGATGTTGGTTGCCGAGTTTGGATCACCGAGCTGCGCGAGAAGCGAATTCGCCATGCCGACGACGGTCGAAAACATTGCTGCGATGACGATGGGGTAGAAGGCATAGCTGACCGTCGTCGAGACCCACCTATGGAAGAAATCCTTGGTCGCGTCGAAGAGCGACAGAGCGATCATGATCGGAGCAAGGCCGAGCATGAGGGTCAGCATCATCTTGGCGAATATGAGGACGATGCCGGTCATGAAGCCAAGGAGGCTCAAAAGAATAAGCCCGATGCCGCCTAGGATCGCGCCCGTCATCCAGTTCAAATTGCTGCCGATGGCATTCAGGTACTGGCTGAATTTTTCGATCAGGATGTCGAATTCGCCGGCAAAGTGTGTGGCTCCGGCTCCTCCGCCGCCAACCGAAGACACCAGCGCGCCAGCGACGTAGTCCAAGCCTCCAATGACGGCGTTCGCTACTGCATTGAAGTTTGCCCAGTTGAAGGCGAAGAGCCCTATCAGCATCAGCTTGATCAGGTACCAGAAGAAGCTGGCCCCATCCATGCTGCGGAACTGGAATGCCATGTTGATGCAGACGCCGATTAGCGAAAGCGTGACCATCAGCAGGACGATCGTGCCGGTATTGCTTGCCACGGCCCCGAACTGGGACTCAGCCGCATCGACAAGGAACGCGTCTGCCGTTCCGACCATCCAGCTGACGACGCCCATTACCAGTTGCCTTGAGCTTCGCAGATTGTACGCACGCTCGGCTCGAGTTGCTTCCTTACTTCAATCCAGTCGCGGCGAAACGCTGAATGCTCGGCTTGGCTAAGGCCTGCATACCTTTCATGATACTCGCCATCGGAGCTACCCCAAGCGGGAAAGCGGGTTTCACAGCCGCAGTCGCCAGATTCAGCGATCTCCTCCCAGGCCCGAATTTCGTACAATTCCATCAAAGCTGCTGCCTTGTAGGCTTCCCGCGGATTGATTTCGTCCATCCAGGTCGGGCGCGCCGGACGATCGTTGCAAATCCGGTACTTTTGAGGCGACATATCGACCGTGAGATCGTTTGAGATCGGAGGCGAAGTCTGCGCCACAAGGGGGCCCGCCAAGGCGGCAAGCATGAGTGCGAGAATTGGTTTTCGCATCTGGGGGGTTCCTTTTTTACTCAGCGGCAACGGAGGGGCTCTTGTTGCCTCTGCCGTCGACCGTGTCGAGGTTCAAATCTGTGGTTTGACCCGGGAGGAAGAACTCGGTGATTCCGCGCGTGCCTTCATGGCGGCCTGCCTGAATGATCACGTCGATCGAGCCCTCAATATAATCGATCATGTCGGCATAGGTCATCGGCACATCCGTTTTCAGGGCGGCGATGGCGAGGCGGCGAACAGCAAGTTGTGGGGTCTCGGCATGCAGCGTGGTCAGCGATCCACCGTGGCCGGTATTGATTGCCTCGAGAAACGTCATCGCCTCGCGCCCGCGGACTTCGCCCAGGACGATCCGGTCGGGTCGCATGCGAAGCGTTGAAGCCAAGAGCACATCGGCACTGCGGGCATCCGTGTCCCGGTCCGCGATCAACGTCACGGCATTGGGCTGCTCGGGGCGCAGCTCGGCCGCCTCCTCGATGGTGATGATCCGTTCCTCGGGCGGGATCAGCGAGAGGATCTTGCGCGCTGCGACCGTCTTGCCGGTCGATGTACCGCCCGAGACGATCATGTTTAGCTTGTTCTCGACGCAAAACCGCAGCGCGGCGTCGATGTCGCCGGACCTCACCACATCGCGCAGCGCGGCGTTCCGTTCCCGACGCAGACCCTCAAGGCTGCGTTCCTTGCCGAAAAGGAATCCGAGTTTGATCTTCTCAAGCGGCAGGGAGGAGAAGAACCTAAGAGAAATCGAGAAACCGCCCTCGACTGCCGGCGGCTGGATCACCTGCGCCCGGATAGGTCGGTCGCGATAAAGGATCGAGACCGAGACGATGGGCTTCTTGGTGCTGAGCGTGGTCGAGGCGGCGGAGGCGATCTGGTTGCCGAGGTCCTTGATCTCGGTCTGGCTCAGCGGGCTGCCGAGACCTCGCATGAAGTGATCGCCCTGGAACTCGCCCCAGACTTGTCCGTCGGGATTGATGCAGATCTCGATCGTGTCGTCGCGCAGGACCTCGGGGCCGAAACGGTCGAGCGACGCTTCCAGATAACTTGCAGCCATGTCAGAAAATCTCGAGGTCACGATCAACCATGACCGTGATCCGTGTACCCTGATCGACATGTATCACTGGCCGGATCGCCAGATAGTCCTGCATCACGCTTTGCGTGCTATCGCGCAGGTCGGTGCCGACATCACTCGCAATATCGGCCGCCGCCTCGCTGTCGATTTGACCCGCTGCAGCCGCAGGCAGGGCGCCGATCAAGGAGATCAGCGCGGCGGAGCCGAAGCGTTGCGCGAAACGGGTGTCGACAAACCCGGTGGTGCCAGTACGGCCGAGTTCGTCTCCACCGAAGGCGCTGATCTGCACGGTCTGATTATCGGGCAAGATGATCCGGTCCCATGCCACCATGACGCGCGATTGGGCAAGTGCGACATCGGAGCGGTAGCGCCCGATCAGCCGCGCGCCGCGCGGGATCAGGATACGCGTTCCATCGAAAGAATGGACGTCTTCCGAGACGATGGCGCGGATCGCGCCGGGTAGTGTGCTGGCGAGGGCCGTCTCTGTCACAGCCTGAATCATGGTGCCCTGAACAACCGTGTTCGATGGGTTCGCGATCACTTCGGCACGTGTCACCTGTGCTGGTTGCGCGCCCGAACGAACAAAGGCTTCATCTGCATTCAGACGCGCGGCTTCCAGCGTATTCTCCCTATCCGCACCCGCGCCCATCCCGGAGAAGGCGATCATAGGAGACGCGATACGCTCTGCGCGGGCCTCGGCTTCGGCTGCGCGCCGCCTTTCGAGTTCGGCCAGCCGCAATTCTTCTTCACTTGGTCCCAATGAGGTCGGCTCTGGTGGCGCAAGCCTTGCAAGTTCCAAGTCCATTCGGAGCTGATCCAATTCGCGATCCCGCTCTGTCAGCTGCCGCTCGAGGGCACGCTGCGCCTCGGCGGATGCTTCCTGTAAGGTGGCAATTTGCGCCGTCAGGTCCGCAATCGCCTGCTCCGCCCCGCTGTCCGCGGCCTCGGCCGGTCTTGCGCGTAGTTCCTCGAGTTCCGCTCTCAATGTCGCAAGACTTTCCATCAGCGCGAGTTCCGACTCGCTCGGACCTGTGTCCGTAGGCGGGGCTTGGCTGGGCTCCGGGGCAGAAATCGGCGCCAGATCTCCGAATCCGGGGCCGCTGCTCTGGAACTCTTCCGGCGCGGCGGTCGCCATTGGCGCTTCTGCCGACGGCTGCAGGGCAGCCCACGCCAGACCACCTGCTGCCGCGATGCCGACGACTCCAAGAATCGCGGCAAGCGGCGCAGGCCGCTTGTTGGCCTTCGCTTTGCCTGTCGAACCTTCGAGAGCCGCGAGGCGCGCGGCGAGGTCTTCCGTACCGTCGGTCATGATGTGGCCTGCCCTGCGTCCTGGACGCAAACCACAACTTCGCCAAGGCGAAGGACCCATTGTCGGTTGACACCGGACACGCGGATGACACCGTCACTCAAGGCTTGGCTGTTCACCGCGCGTTCCCTGCCGTTCGAATATCGGAAGATGGCGGGCACCGGCGCATTCCGTGCGAACCGGAAATACGTGAAGGTACCATCATCCCAGATGGCCGTCGGCGTGAACTCTTCTCGGGCGCTGACCGCATAGTTCGCGTTCGGCGCATCGGCCGCAACTGCCCTGGTGGGTTGCACGCGGTTTTCGGGATAGCGGAACTGCACGACATAATGCGGCGTCTCCCGGGCTTCGACGACATGGAAGTAGTAGGAGCGGCGGTTGGTGTAGACGGTGATGTTGGTGGCGACGCCAGATGCTGTCGGCTTGATGGCGAAGGCACGGCCACCCGGGACACCGTCGAATTGAAACCCGACCGTGTCACCGGCGATGATCGAGCGGATGGTTTCACCCTCACCGAATTCGACTGTGGTGACGCGGGTCAGAGTCGTGACGACACGGTAAACCTGGCCTTCAGTCCAGGTCGCGACGCGCACGCGATTGTCATGAGAACCTGGGCGGGGCGTAGTTTCGGCCAAGGCAGTCGTTCCCGCGAACGCGAGAATACCGGCGGCCAGCAGCGCAGAGATTGGAGTGCGAGTCATTCGGAACGGTCCGATCGGATGGCATATTGGGTAACGGTGAAACCGAAAGGGTTTTGCCAGACATCGTCGATCGCGCGGGTCCGCTCCGGCCGGAATTCGAACATCAACGTGGCGGTGAACGATCCATCCTGTACCCCTTGCGGGCTTGTCAGGCGCTTTCTGAGCCGCACCTGGGCGCGGTTCTCGCCAATCAGAGTGATCGATGCGATCTCAACGGCCATCTCGGCCGCAGCCCCGTATCGCGTCGGCGGATAGCTCTCCTGACCCGATGTCCACATCGCGCGCATGCCGGCCTCGGCCGACCCGGAAGACTGTGCCAGGACGCGGCGGACACGAAGATCGTTGTCGAGCTGGTTGTAAGTCTCGCGGTCGAGAATGTAGCGATAGATTTGTGCTTCGATCACGGCAGGTCGTTCGGCAAGCGAAACGGTTTCAACCGTGGCATTGGGGAGCGCCATCCCGGTGGCGGGATCGTAGGGCACAACCACGGGAGGCGGCGTCTCGACCATCAGCGCGACAGCCGCAGCCGTCAAACAGCCGAATACGCCAAAGCCAGCCCCGGAAATGCCGATCATCCGCCAGAGCTGTTCCCGGCGCAGGGCACCGTAGACAAGCTCTTCTTCCACGAGTTCGCGCGCACTCGTCACCCCTGCCCCACTCACGGCTCAAGATCCGGCAAGGTGAAGTCCATGTAGCGGCGTTCTTCAGCAACGGTGGCGGCGTCAACTACGCCTGCATTGCCAGCGCCCAGGGTTTGGATCGCTTCCAGCTCCCACATCCGGGTCATGGCGATGGCGAGTTCCGCCGTGACGCGTGTGTTATGATCCATTGATGCTTTGAGATCTTCCATGTCCGGGATCATCTCGACCAGACGTTCCACCCGTTCGAGAGACTGTTCCGCCTCTGCGTGGCTATTCTGCGCCGCCGCCGACATCACAGCACCTGTGGTTGCTCGCGTGGCCACGCCTTCAGCGCCCGGATTGCCGCTGGTGGCGATTTCGCGGAGAGAATCCTCGTCGAACCCGGCACTTGCCAGCGCCTGTTCCATCTGCGTGCGCATGGGCCCGGCATTGGGCCCGATGAGCGCGCTCCAATCGCCCGCCTGGATGCCTCGGATCAGGCCGGGGATGTCTTCGAAGTTGGCCTCAAGCAAGGTGTCGAGGTCCCCGCCCATGGCAAGTCCGAGGATGCTGCGCGGCCCGGTGAGCGAGGCATACATCTCGTTCAGCTGATCGAGTTGGCTTTGCAGCATGTCCAGTTGCTCCAACGCATTGTCCAGAAGATCGGTCTGGATCCCGAAATCCTGCAGCATCTGTTGAAGCTGGCGGATTTCCTGGGCAATGTTCTGGGTGTCCACCGTGGGCACACCCTGTGCCGCGACAGGTCCGGTGACATCGAGGGCAAGCGCGAGAGCGATGCTACCGGCGAAAAGGGAACGGGGCAGGCGCAGGTTCAACGCAAATCCTCCTGACTGAAATCCATGAATTGCCCCTCGACAGCCTGGGCTGCCGCCAAGGCGATCTGCTCGGCGCTGAGTGGCTCGGTTCGGGCGGCCTTGATCCGGGTCCGGATTGCAACCAGCCGGGCCAGTTCGGCCCGGGCATAGGTGTTGAGCGCGATGGCCTCGTGGAGATCCTCGGTCTCACCAATGCGGGTGATGATGTCCTGAACCCGCAGGGCGGCGGCACGGACCGAGACCAGCGAATAGTCGCCATAGACCCCTGCGCCATGGGCCGAGAGGCTGAAACTCGCGTTGGCGAGGAGCACAGGGTCGATGGTGCCGAGCGCATCGATGCCGCCTACGGCCGCGAGGTAGCTGTTGTACTGCTGCGGGATCACCACGACATAGTGCTGGGTTTCCGCGAAGGGCGGCACACCGCCATAATCCTGCACATTGCCCGGACCGGCGTTATAGGCGGCGAGTGCATGAATGATGTTGCCATCGAACATGTTCAGCATCTGGGCGAGGTAGCGCGCGCCACCGGTGACCTGCAGATAGGGATCGTCGTAATACGCCGGGTAGATCCCGAGATCGCCCGCGGTACCGGGCATGATCTGGGTAAGTCCGAAGGCCCCCACGGGTGAGCGTGCCCCGATCTGGAAACGGCTTTCCTGCCAGATCAGCGCCTGCAAGAGACAGCGCCATTGCACGAGCGAAAGACCTGCGCGGCCGACCCCGGACAGACTTTGGGTGTCGCGTGCTGCGCGGATGATCAGCTCCTCGATCCCCTCCCTGGCATCGCCGAACATCCGCGCTGCCGCTGGATTGGTGTCCTCGGGCGCATAAAGACTGGCGGCCGCGCTTTCGACGTCGTCTACCGCCCCCTGCCCCGCCTCGAGCCCCGCCACGGTTCCGGCCACGTCTCCAGCGCCAAGCGACATGGCATCCATCAGCCCTTCGAGGGAGGCGAGTTGCTGGCGCTCGATTTCGGCCAGTTCCTCCTCGCGGCTTAGCCGGTCCTGCTGCAGTGCCAGGTCCCGATCGGTCTGCTCAAGGATGGCCTGCCGCTCTGCGAAGAGGCGCAGATCGAAGGTCGGCACGCCTTGGGCGACCGCTGGCCCCGCCGTGGGACCTGCCAGTGCAAAGCCGATCATCGAGAGAGGAAGCCAGGTCCGCATTGGCTCAGCCGCCCGCCCCCAAGAGGACGAAATCGCAGGCCGTGTCGCGGCGCGTGACCTCCGCCCCCATGGTCGAGATCGTGGCGGTGGCGGTTCCTGCCTGCGCAGGAGCCTCGCGAAAATTGAAGCAGTTGGCTTGCGGGGGGTTATGCTGCGCACAGGCTGTCAGGGTCAGGCCGAGCCCGAGCAGCGCGACGCTGCGAATGATGGTGCGGGTCATGTCACTCTCCAGAAATCAGGGCGGTCCCGGTAGTCGGAGCCAACGAGGGCCTCGCCTTTCTCCATGCCGCCAAGGATGGTCACGAGGTGGCCGAGGGCGCTGAGATCGGCATCGATCACCACAGCACCCCGGTCATCGCGCACGAGCGCGAGCCGCGAGGTCGAGCCGACGCCCAAAAGCACGTCGAGTTCTTTCTCGGTCAGGCCGAGCATCGCGTAGTCAGCGGCCGAGGCGCGGATGTTGGGCAGAAGCACCTGGGTCGGCACCGCTTCCACGATGGTCTTGCCGGTGCGGGTGCGCTCGAGCTGGCTGGCATATTGGGTCATCATCACGACCACGGCGTTCTGCTTGCGGGCGGTCACCAACCAGTTCGAGAGCCGCTCCGCGAAATAGGCGTTGTCGAGCGCCTTCCAGGCCTCGTCGATGACAATGATCGTGGGCTTGCGATCCTCGATCACCCGCTCGACCCGGCGGAAGAGGTATGACAGGACCGCCATGCGTTCCCGCTCGCTCTCGGAATCGAGGATGCCGGTGAGGTCAAAGCCCGCGACATCCCCGTCGATGCTGAAGCTGTCCTCGGCATTGGCCCCGAAGATCCAGCCGTAGCGGCCCTCGGCCGTCCATTCCTGCATACGCTCGAAGAGATCGCCTTCGTCGTCGGTCGAGACCAGCAGCGAGGCGAAATCCGACCAGTTTCGTAGGCCCGCATGTCCTGCGCTCGCGTTCTGGCGCACGACTTCCTGCAATCGGTTGGTCTGAACCGGGGTCAGCGGTCGATCGCGCCGCTCTAAGAGGCTCGCGAGCCAATCAGCAAGCCATGCCTGGCCCCGCACGTCGATCTCGGTCTGGAGCGGATTGAGGCCCGTGGGGCGCCCCGCCCGCACGGTCGAATAGCTGCCGCCGAGCGCGCGGACGGCCATTTCCATGCCGGCGCGATAGTCGAAGACGAAGACCCGCGCACCGGCGCGGCGGGCCATCGTCATCAGGAAAGCCGCCAGTACGGATTTACCGGAGCCGGGACGTCCCAAGATCAGCGTGTGGCCTCCCGTGGGCTCGCGATCCGGCGCGCCCTGTTCGTGGAAGTTGAAGCGAAAACCGCTGCGCTCCGGCGTCGGGAAGAGTGTGATCGGCACGCCCCACGGCACCTCTCGCCCAGTCTTTCCGAGCGGGGTGCGGTGGAAGGTAGCGAGATCGGCGAAGTTGTGGTTCGTGATTGCGGCCTTGCGGCTGCGCGCCCCGCTATTGCCGGGATGCTGCGCCATGAAATGCGCCCGCGCCCCGAAGGCTTCCGAGATCAGGTTGATCCCGGAAGTGGCGGAGATGTTGCGGATTTCGGCCGCGATGTCGTCAAGCGCCGTCTGGGTGCGGGCATAGACGGCCACGGTCATGTGGTGCTCGCCGAAGATCAGGCGTTTGGATTCCAGATCGTCCTGCGCGAGTTCCAGTTCCTGGGCGAGACTGACGGCTCCGTCATTGGCGGCCTGCATGAGCCGCAGCTGCCGCTTGATCCGGCCCGCCATGATGTTGGCGTTGATCGGCACAAAAGAGTGCGTGACCACCATGTCGACGGGCAGATTCAGCTCGTCGAGCATCAGGCTGTCCGTCTTGGCCGGGTAGTTCTTCACCGCAAAGATCGCCCCGAGCTTGTCGCCGACGGCACCGTCTGAGAGTGCGATGCTCGTGCCGCGGAAGGTGACGCGCGTATTGGCTACGTCCTCGGCAATCACACCTAGGCGCGACAGGGGGAAGAGCGGGTGCTCCTCGCCTGTGTTGAGTGAACCGAGGAAGCCCAGAAGCTCGCCGGTGCTTGCAGCCAGCAGGCGAGGCTTCAGCTCATCGAAGGAGGACAGCAGAAACCCCACAACCTCGTCGAGCTTGCGCAAGCGGCGGGTGGTGTCGGCCGCATGTCGCGAGCGAGACGCCCCAAGTCCGAACGGCAAGCGGCTGCCGGTCTCAGGTCGCTTCAGCACGGTCAGAGTCAGCGTCTTGTCGCGCAAACCCGCGCGGCCGAGATGCGCGTGCCATCGTTCGTCGACGGCAGCCGCAAACCCTTCGCCCGGAACGGGCGGCAGGGTCACGTCGACCGCTTTCGACACCTTGTGCAGGTAGAAGGAAAACTCCGTCCCCACCTGCGCGACGATCCCGGCGAGGAGCCCGCCGATCCGGTCGAGATGCGCGTCCTCGCTCGTGGTGCTGTTTACCCCTTCCAGCCGGATGCATTGCATCAGCTCATTGCCGCGCGTCCGGATCGTCCGGTCGGTCACGAGGCTCACATAGGGCAGCATCGCGGAGAGCCGCTTCTCGCCCTTGACCCATGCCGGCAGCGCGGTGAGCGGATCGAGGGCGTCGGCCACGTCATCGGCAATTCCATCACGGGGCATAGCTGTCGCCCCCGTGGAGCTTGCGGTTCGTCGTGGGCGGGGTTTCCTGCAAGGTGATCACCAGGACATCGAGGAAGTTCGGATCCCAGTCCGCGGCTTTCCAAAGCGCCGGCCAGGCCAGGCCCGCGAAGACGGCCACCACCCAGCTCTGCACCCAGAGGAACAGAAGCGTCGAGCCGAAGAGCCAGACCATGGCGTACATGATCGGCAAGCCCATCAGCTTGGGTGGCCTGAGAAGGCCTATGAACACGCGGGACTGGTCAGCCATGGACGGAGCTCAGGTGGTCCAGATGGCGGCGACGATGGTGGGCGCCGCGGCGATGCCCGCGATTGCAACCACGACCCAGAGCGCCTGACGGAAGTCGAGGATGCCGAAGAGCCAGGAGAGGAACACGCCGATCAGCGCGAGCGTGCCGATCACAATACCCAAGGGGCCGGTGATTGCATCGACGATGCCTTGCAGCAGGGTCTGCACGGGCGACAGGTCAATGCTCTGCGCAAGCGCTGGACCCGCCAGCACGATAAGGGCCATCGCGCCGAGCGCGACGATCGAAGGTCTCGATGTCATGAAGAATCTCCTCTGAGCCGCTCAAACACGGCTGTCACACGGGCCACATGCCCTTGGGTTTCTCGAAAAGGGGGGATGCCGCCGTGGCGTGTGACCGCCTCAGGGCCAGCGTTGTACGCCGCAAGGGCCAGAGAGCCCTCGCCGAACTGGTCGAGCATCATCAGCAGGTAGCGGGCTGATCCGTCGAGGTTTTGCGCAATGTCATGTGGGTCCACGCCGAGGTCGCGGGCGGTATCTGGCATAAGCTGCCCAAGGCCTATGGCACCGACAGGGCTGCGTGCAGCCGGATTGTATGCGCTCTCGACTTCGATATTGGCCCGGTAAAGGAGCGCCCAATCAGTGACTGAAAGCCCTGCGCGACGCAGCGCACCATGCCCGGCATACCGCAGAGCCGTGGTCTCGATCGCGTGGAGGATTTCTGGGGTGGCGCGGGCGGCGGATCGAGCCGGGATCGCTGGCTCGCTCGTTGCGTCAGGAACGCGAGGTTTTGCGAAGAGAAAAAGGCGCCCGTTTGCCTCTTGAGAAGAGGAAATCAATTGGCCGTCTGGGCCAACCGAGAAGATGAAACCGTCGGCCAGGGCCGGGGGCGCGGAACAAACGCCTGTACCCAAAGCAACGACGAGCGCAGTCGCGCGGTCAGCTGCCTTTGACCGGAGGCGCGGCGTGGCGCTCGCGGCCACCTTCCTCAAGTGGGATGCTAGCGGTCGTACAGCCCATGTCGGCCAGGAAACTGACAAGACCAACGATGGTTTTGAAGTCGCGGAGCTTGAGGACGCTTCGGCTGGTGACGAGCATTTTGTCGTCACGCCCATCAGTGGCGACGGCGCGGATGACCCACGAGCCGTACCAGCTGTTATGGCGCTTCTCTGCTCTCTCCTTGCAGACCACCTCAATGAGGTAGCCCTCGGCGAGCAAGCCGCGCAGTCCGTCTTCTGTAACCACATTCGGGGCTTCTTCTATCATGGCCTTCCCTTGGGTCCTTGTTCTGCCTGGGTGCAGTATCAGGCCCACGGGGTCGCAACACCGTGAGCGATACAAAACAACATTAATGATAGCAAGACAATAATAACGTGTTGACGAAGTTCGCCTTGCTCCGATAACGGTGATAGCCGACAGAATGATAATCTTAAAGGCGGCAAAGGAGTTTTGCCCTGCGGTTGTTTATTGCGCGCAACGCACCGTTGCTGTTCGCTCTCCTGCTTGGAAGCATGCCGGTAGCCGCGGCTGCGGATTGCGTACCTCCCGAACGACCGTTCTTGCCGCAGTCGCAAGAAGACATTCGTGCCTATGCCGATCTGCTGCGTTCTGATTTCGAGGGCTACATCGCTGATATCCAGGAATACTTCCTGTGCCTTGATGCCGAGCGCCAACGCGCGTTTCAGGAGGCGCGCGAGGTCAGTGAAGACTATGGAAGACTGGTCGAGCTATTGGACTGAGCAATCGCATGGGCTTAACCGCCGTCGAGATCCTCGTAGTAGACGAGCGCGGGCATGTTGCGGCGCTGATGCACGATGCGCAGGATGACTGCCGCGCCATCCGCCGCATCGAGCCGCTTGTAGAAGATCACGTGACGCTGGCAATTGACGGACCGCATCCCCGGGACAAAGAGACTCCTGTCCCGGCCCGCTTCGGGATCCCCGGTGATCCGCTCGAAGGCGGTGACCAACTGGCGGTAATAGACGAGCCATTGGTCCCTGCCCCAGGTCTCGACGGTGTAGGTGCGTATCTCTTCGAGGTCGGACCTGGCCTGTCCGGAAAGCCGAATCGTCATGCGGGTCAGCGATCAAACGCATCCGGTTCGAAGGCTTGGGCATCGAACTCGGCGAAGTCCCCATTTTCGGCCAGGGTGGCTGCCATCTCGAGATCGGCCTTGAGGGCGTAGAACTGCCGCGCGCCATCCTTCTCCATCAGCATCCTTACGCCGGCGCGCACGACTTCGCTCAGATTGGCGTAGGCGCCGGACTCGATCTGCGCCTGCACATATTTCTGCATCGGTTCGGTCAGGTGGACGTTTGGCATCAGACTCTCCTATCCATGCTCAATCGTATCAGATACTGCTATAAATCTTCAAGCGCATGTTCGATCCCAACATAGGCCACAACACAGGATCGTTGCTCCACCCGCCCTTCCGTTCCCGGATTCCAGCCGGGGAACCAAGCCCTATAGTTTTCCGACACTGCCCTTCCTGGGACCATGGGCGCTGCGACACGCCGTTTGACGGGCTCATGCGGTCTGTTCTTCCGTGACCGCTTGCGTGGCCGCATGGAAACACCACATTTTCCTTTTTTCGCAAATGTTTGTTTGGCATCTAACGTGAAATGAAGCCGCAATTTTGGCCGCTTTCAAGACGCCACAAGAGCCCAAACCGGCGTCAGATCTTGGAAGCTGTCTCGCGACACAAGCGAACAATCGCAGGTCACCATCAATCAAATCTCCTTGCCATCATTAATGTTGTTTCGTATCGCTGCACCATTATAGATGGAGTCGGCATCATGAAGCACGTGATCCACGGCGTGGCCACGGCCACAGCAATAAGCATATCCGGACTAATGGCCTCGTCAGCACCGGCTCAGGCCTATCAGGTGGACTGTGCGATCCTCCTCTGCCTTGCGGGCGGCTGGCCTGCCTCCGCGCCCTGCGCACATGCTAGAGCGGTCTTCATTCGGCGGATCACACCATGGCCGATCGAGCCACCCTTACAAATCTGGCGGTGTCCGATGGGTGTGTCGTTAAACGATCCCAGTCCGATGTCGCCCATGGAACGCCTTTATGAGATCACGTTCCGCGATCCGCCCGAACCGCAGGAATCGACTCCGATACCCCTTGTTCGCGTCCAAGCGGATGAACAAGCCGACATCGACATCTCAGGCGACGCCTTTGACTTTGTTCGGAGCATTCGCGTGTATCACATCCAGTACCGGCAGCACGAAAACCGAGATGGTGACTGCAATCGCAGCGACTCCACGCGGTTGGGGTCCTACGGAGTGCAAGGCGATTACCGATGGACAAGATCCAACGTGGGCCAAGTGCCGGCCGCATCCGGCCTGAGCATCCCGAATGGATGCGGCAGCTACTTCTACCGCTCCGTCTTCGTCGACTGGCGTGATCACGCCGGGAACTATGGTTCTGAAGAAGTTCGCTACTGACAAAATCTGCACGCGGTCTTGCCGCGCGCGTCCTCACAACCCCGCACGAAAGGCTGTGCAAAACCCCTAAAAAGGAGACGACGCCAGACCGTGAAGCCTGACGCCGTGCAAGAAAACTCCGTGAACAAGAGTTTCCTAGCGCACGGCTAAGACACCTGCAACCAGCAAAGTTGTTTTGCTGGCAAGAATGTTGTTTTCTCACGACATGGCGTCGGATCTCCAAGGAGACCTCGACCATGGAACCTACGACCGGCCTGATCCTGCGACGGATCACGCAGACAAATCTTTCTGTTGCAGCGCACAAGCTGGCCACCCTCATCCTTGATGCCATCGCCTGGAAGGACGGCTACAACGGTTTGTCGCGCGGAACGGCAGCCTTCACCCTCTCTGCTCTGGCGGAGAAGATGGGTGTCTCACGACAATATCTTTCAGTTCTTTTGAGCGAACTTGAGACGTCGGAGTTGCAGCTCGAGCGGGCGAAGCCGAATGGCAAGTTCGCGCCTTGGATCTTTCGGTTTTCCGCCTTCGACGAGGAGATTGAAACCCATGATCTCGTGTCAGGTGAAGGTGACACATCACTATCTAGAGATAATAATAACAAAACTATCTTCTCAGGACTGATCGACATCACCGCGAGTTCGCACGTTTTTCAGACCAGTTGGGCAGAGCTCATCAAAGCAGCGAAGGCCACGCTGCCCTGCTGGAACGTTGACACCCAGGTCATCTGGGATCGCTTCCTCGCCTTCAACCGGTCCCGAGGCAACGGGAAGGTGCCGGCCGGCTTCCTGCTTGGCTTCATGCGCCGATGGCGGAATTCGCCGGGGACTCCGCCTCGTCCCGAGGTGAAATCATCGCAGAAACGGGTACCAGACCCCAAAGAGCGCGAATTGCTGAGACAGATGCAAGCCGCCCCGACTGCGAACCGCCAGTTCCATGCGTCCGACCTGTGTCGTTTGATCGGTCACGCTGCCTACGAAGCGCGTGTACTGGATGTAATCCGCCAGTTTGGGTGTCAGAGGTTTTCAGCGACGTTGGCAGTGCACGGACGAGCGGTGTTAGCAGGGGAAATTTCCAGGTAGCTTCGCTTGCCAGGCGTTGGAGCCGGGGAAACCCGGCGTGTGAACGTCAAGATCCGATAGTGAAGTTTATGTAAAATAATAACGCTTCTCTTCGGAGTTCCGAAAGCGTATTTTGTGACATTTATTCACCGACGCACTACGATGCTTGAATAAGAAGCCGGCATCTAGAAAATCCTGACCTGCGTACCAACCTCCGCCAAATCAAAAAGCTCCGCAATGTGCTCGTTATAGAGGCCGATGCAACCGTTGGAAGACTGGCGTCCGATCTTGCGAGTGTCGCCGGTGCCATGAACTCGATAGTATTGCCAGGAAAGATAAAGAGCGTGTGTCCCGAGGGGATTGTCCGGACCCGGAGGCCAATAGTCCGGCCACTCAGGATTGCGTTCTTTCATGGACGGCGTGGGTCGCCAACTTGGGCCTTCGACCTTCCGGATAACGCGAGTATAGCCACGGCGCGTTAGTTCTTCAGACGCCGGTACGCTTGATGGATAGAGCTTATAGACGCTTTCGTCCTCAGACCAGAATTGAACCGCCCGCGAATTGATATCGCAAAGGATTGCGCCATGTTCAAGATCATCGAAGTGCTCCTGCCAAGAGTCGACTTTGAACGATGAGATGTTTCTTCGCACGGCATTTGGCTCTGGCTCTTGGGCGCGAAGCAACCCTGGCACAGATAGGATTCCGGCCGCAGCCGTGCATAGAAATTGGCGTCTTGAGCGGACATCGAGCTTCATACTCTTAGCCTCTTTTCTGATTACTCTTTAATTGAATTGGTAGTGCCTCTAGTAGCTAGAGGTTCAATAGGTGCAAGGTTGACGTTTTCGTGAGTTAACCTGTCTACAGGTAGCGTCTCGTCTTTGCACAGTAGTTATCGAACTCGCGCCCAAAGCGCTCGCGCAACCAGTGCTCCTCGGCGAAGGGCGCGATCATCAGTACGGCAATCGCCAGTATTCCTACCACCAGAGCAATTGGTGATGCAGAAAGAACCAGCCACCCAAAAACCATGAAGGCATCGGCAACATATTGCGGGTTGCGCGAGTAGCGATATAGGCCGTTTGTCTTTAGCGTTCCCTCGGCACCACCCGTTTGCGCAATCCCGAATCTATTAACGGCACTCCAAACCACGACATTCGACAAGACGACGATTGGGATGCCCAACCCATATCGCAACCAAGCCGGCAACACCATTTGGCCCCAACCAATAACTCCAAGTGCGATCAGTGTCCCGAACAACGCAAAGGTTGGAACCCAGACGACGACTGGCGTCCAGGCACTGTAGGTTTTCGGCGGCCATATGCGTCTCGCAGGATAAACAATCGACCAAACCAGCGCACCGAGAGTAGCTGCAGCAATCAGAAAACCGATGATGACAAGCACGGCAGACATCTAAGACCTATTGACCCTGGCGCTTGTCATGACCGAACAGTGGAGCCTCGGCATCACAGGCACCTGTGCGCTCAAACTCCAGAGTGGAGTGATTGATCCCAAATTCTGCACCAATCTGCGTCTTTAGCTCTGCCTTGATCTGTTCCAACCGGTCCCATGCGGCGTCTTCGACCACGACATGGGCATCGAGCGCCGGCGCATTTTCTTCCATCTGCCACAGGTGCACATGGTGCACGTCCCTGACGCCATCTGTTTGGCGCAGGGCAGCCACCACCTGCTCCCCGTCAATATCCGGCGGAGAACCGAGCATGAGGGTTCGGACAGGGCCACCAATCTCAGTGAAGGCCAGGTACAGAATGTAAATCGCGATCCCGATTGTGATTGCGGGATCAACCCAACGCATGTCATAAAGTATGATCAGTGTGCCGCCGACAATCACGGCGACCGAGGCCAGCGCGTCCGAAAGATTGTGCAGGAACAAGGCGCGGATATTCTGGCTGCCCTTCTGCATCGAATAGGTCAGCGCCGCCGTCAGGGCGTCGACGACCAGCGCCAATCCCGCGATGATAACGACAGTCCACCCTTTAACTTCGGGCGGTTCAAACAGGCGGATGCCGCCTTCGTAGATAAGATAGAGCCCGATCACGATCAGCGTTGTGTAATTGATCAAGGCTGCCACCGTCTCGATCCGGCCATAGCCAAACGTCATCCGTTCATCGGCTGGCCGACGTGCAATCTTTCGGGCTGCAAAGGCAATGACGAGCGCGGCCATGTCCGAGAAGTTGTGAAGCGCATCCGCGATCAACGCGAGTGAGCCTGCGAAAATGCCGCCCACGATCTGGGCGACGGTCAGAAGTCCGTTGGCCCAAATCGCAATCGCCACGCGGCGATCCCCACTGGACGGGTCCAAATGGGCATGGCTGTGACCGTGGTGATCATGTGGCATGGGTCTCTCCCCCGTGCAGGTGCGCAACGGACGCGTCGGGTTTCAGACGGCCCGCGCGGAAGGCCCGAACGCGGGCGTTCATCCAATGACGGATGATGTTGCGGTAGAGCCATCCACGCAAACGGCCGAACTTCTGCTCATGTTCTGCATAGAAGGCGTCGGGGGTTTCGAACGTTCCAAAATCACGAACGATACCGGTTTTCTGAATATAAGTGCTGCCGCCGCTCCAACTGACTGGTGGCGCACTCAGGCAATCCGTTCCGGCCCCGTAGCCGCAAAGGCTTTCTGTTTCGCTGAATTCCTTCTGAAGCGACTGCAGGAAGGGGGCGTCCAGAATGAAGCCTTCGAGATTGATCCAGCCCTCTTCTGTTTCGACTTCGACCCACGAGTGCAGAATTTCGGACGGTGCGAGGGGGTAGACCAGTTCGGGCACCACGCCACGCTGCAGGGCCTTGTGGATGGTGAAGCCGTGCAGTCGGCAGCGGATGCCTACGCTGCGCAGCAGTGCCATGAGAAGCGTCCCTTTCGTGTTGCACTGCCCGTAGCCGTCGGTCAGCACCGCAGAGGCGGGAATGTCGTCGACGCGGTTGTAGCCGAACGCAATCTCGTTTCGCACAAAGTCATAAACCGCGCCAATCCGGTCGACACGGGCAAGGTCATGCCAGCCACGATCTCGTATCAGGTTCGAGATTGAGGGCGAGTCAAAATCCAGCAGTCTTGTCGCGGTTAAATAGGAAACGGTGGGTGCCACAGGGTCTCTCCTCGAATCGTTCACGAGGAGTCTTAATCTCTACAGTGACTAGAGAGACAAGCCTTTTCTCAAATGTCACTTTCGATCATGATTTTATCCGATCGTGCCAAGGGCCGGGAAGGTTTCGAGCAGCCAGAAGGCAAGGCGGCTGATTTGACCTGTCATCACGCCGATACCCATCAGCACCATCAGACCGCCCGATATACGATAGAGCCATCGACCAGCCGCACCGATCCGCTTTAGCCTGCCTGCAATCTCGTTGGTGAAGAGCGCTATGATCAGAAACGGCATTCCAAGTCCTGCGGAGTAGATTGCCAGCAAGGCCATTCCGTCCGCTCCAGATGTCGCGCTCACTGCCAGGATCGACCCGAGTACAGGGCCTATGCAGGGCGTCCAGCCAAAGGCAAAGGCAAGGCCCAAAAGGTAGGCTCCGACGGCGCTGCCGCCGTCAACTTTCACGTCGGGCCTCGTGTCACGCATCATGGCGGGGATCTTGATCGCGCCCATCATGACAAGTCCGAACAAGACGATCAAAAAGCCACCCGCAAGCCCGAGTTCGTATTTCCAGCGCAAGAGCATCCCGCCCAAAAGACTTGCCCCGGCCCCGAGCGCCACGAAGACTGTCGAAAACCCGAGCACGAACCACAAACTCAGGACCACGCTGCGCGCCCGTTCGGCAATGCTGCGCGCCGCCCCGGATTTCGCGGCGGGCTGTCCCGCGATGTAAGAGACGTAGCCAGGTGCAAGAGGCAAGACGCAAGGCGACAGAAAGGATATAGCGCCACCCAGAAAAGCCGCGACGATTCCAACACCTGAGATTTCGAACATTCAATTCGTGCCTTGCTTTAGCCTGTGAAACGCGCACCGTTGTAAAAGCTAAAGCTACTGTAGGAGCAATGCCGTTTTTTACGCTCCGCGGGGTGCCGCGAGGATGATAGCGGCACCCAACAAGCATACAGTGGTGCCGAGCAGATCCCACCTGTCCGGCCGCTGCCCTTCGGCGAGCCACATCCAAAGAATGGACGCGGCAATATAGATCCCACCGTAGGCCGCAAAGGCGCGTCCCGCAGCCACGGTGTCGACCTGTGCCAGAAGCCAGCCGAACGCCACCAGCGCCGCCACAGCGGGCACGAGCCAAAGGGCGGACGCGCCGAGGCGCCACCATGCCCAGATGGCGAAGCATCCGGCGATCTCGGCCAATGCCGCGAGCGGATAGGCGAGTGCTGCCGGCATCTCAGGCGCCAATCTCGTCGTGGTCCGTCAGGCATTCGGAATGGTCGCGCAACACCTCCAGCACACGGCAATCGGCCGTGTGCCCGCCGCTGCATTCATGCACCATCCTCTGCAATTCCGTCCGAAGGGCTTCAAGTCGGACCATACGTTGCTCAACCTGCTTGAGTTGTCGGCGAGCGATGGCATCGGCCTCCGCGCAAGACTTTTCTGGATGATCGCTCAGATCGAGAAGCTCACGGATCGCGTCCAGCGAGAACCCGAGTTGCCGCGCATGCCGGACGAAAGACAAGCGGTCAAGCTCGCTATCGCCATAGCGCCGCTGACCGCCAGCCGATCGCCCAGGCTCGGGCAAGAGTCCGATCTGCTCATAATAGCGGATCGTCTGCACCTTTGTTCCGGTCTTTTTAGCCAGAGTGCCGATTGTAAACATACCATCTCTCCAAACTATCTACAGTCCGTGTAGCTTCAAGCGTTTTGCGGCACAAGTTCCGCTCGGCATGTCACAGGTCGGTGAACACCGCTTTTTCTTCCAGAATAGGACTTGAACCTACAGTAGCTAGAGGGTGTAAACGCTCTAAAAATATAGAATCAAATTCGGGCGGAGCGGCGTGAAGCTTTCGGGTCTTCAAAAAGTGCTATGGGTTTTGGCGGGCGTCGCGGCGCTCGTTTTCATCTGGCTATTACTGTGGGCAGACTACCGCGCCGACCGCGCCGAAGCCGAGGACGGACAACCTTTCTTTGCGAAATTCGAACTGACGGATCACACAGGCATGATCCGCACCGAAGAAGACTTTGCGGGCCGCTGGATGCTTGTGTTCTTCGGGTTTGCCAATTGTCCCGATGTCTGCCCGACGACGCTTGCAGAAGTGGCGGCGGTCATGGATGGACTTGGCGAGGATGCCGCAAAAGTGCAGCCGATCTTCATCTCGATTGATCCCGAACGCGATACGCCAATGACTCTTGCCGACTTTGTGCCGCGCTTTGATGCAGGCATCATCGGTCTGACCGGAACATCCAATCAGATCGCTGAAACCGCTGAAACCTTTCCGATCTACTTCGAACGGATCGAAGAGGCCAGCGCGCCGGATGGCTATACAATGGGGCACACATCGCATCTTTTCCTTTTCGACACGCAAGCTGGCTTCGCGGACTCTTGGCCCTATGGCACACCCGCCGAAGAGATCCTCGCCGATCTGAGAGAGAGGATCTAATCGCCATGACCCGACTTTCCGGACACACGCCCCTTGGCCTAGCGTGGATCATTGCGCTCACCGCGTCGCTTGCCGTGCTCTTCATCGGTGAAGTCCTTGGTCAAACGCCTTGCGTCCTTTGCTGGTTCCAGCGCGCCTTCATGTTCCCCCTGGCTATCGTTCTTGGGCTCGGGCTGTGGTGGCAGGATCCGCGCGTGGGACGCTATGGCGTTGCACTGGCGCTTGGGGGGGCGGCAGTGGCGTTGTATCACATCGGCCTCTATGTCGGGCTGATCCCCGAGGCGATCCAGCCCTGCACGGCGACCGGCCCCTCTTGTACCGACGACAACCAGGTGGTCTTCGGCATTCCGATTCCGCTGATGGCGCTTGTCGCCTTCACGATGATCGGGATGCTGTCGGCCATTTCACTGAAGGAAAAACAAACATGAATCGACGCGGACTCATTCTATCCGTTCTGGCTGTTGGTGCCGCAGGTTTTGGCGGCGCGGCCTGGTATGCCACCCGCCCCCAACCCATGGCAGAGGCAGTACCTGTCGCGCCCGAAGTGAACGATTTGCTGATCCGGTCCTATTCCCCGATCCTCGGCCCCGAAACGGCACCTGTCACGATTGTCGAGTTTTTCGATCCAGCTTGCGAGGCCTGCCGCGCATTCTATCCCGTGGTCAAAGATATAATGGCTGAGCACGGTGATGCGGTCCGTGTCGTAATTCGATACACTGCCTTTCATGGGGACGCTTCGGTGGAAGCGATCCGCGTTCTCGAAGCTGCGCGGATGCAGGATGTGTTCGAACCCGTACTGGAAGCGGTCCTGCGCGAGCAGCCGCGATGGGCGTCCCATGGCACTCCGGCACCGGGTTTGATCCTTGAGATTGCCGCAAGCGGTGGTCTGGATGTCGAAGCGGCTCGGACACAGATGCTGGCCCCCGGTGTCGTGGCAGTGCTCAACCAGGACGGCGCTGATGTCGAAGCGGTAGGCGTGCGACAAACGCCTACGTTCTTCGTTAACGCCAAACCGCTAGACCCGTTCGGTGAGGCCGAACTACGGCGGCTGGTGGCTGCGGAAGTTGCGGCCAGCCAAAATTGACGCTCGGTTAGATACAGGAGAATTGTTCGTGAAAAAACTACCCTACATCAAGGGCTTGAGCCTTCTCTTACTGCTCTCGGGCACGTCGACTCCGGTATTTGCCGGTTCGGAGGATGTGGTCGTCGAAAACGCGTGGTCCCGTGCTTCAATCGGCGTCAACCGCCCTGGTGCCGCCTATATGACTGTGCGCAACACCGGTGAAGACACGGTCACGCTGACCGGGCTTACAACACCATTGGCCATGATGCCCGAGATCCATGAGACGAAAACCAACGCCGAAGGCGTAAGTTCAATGGCGCCTGCTGGCGAGATCACGATTGAACCGGGCCAAAGCGTTGCGTTGAAGCCGGGCGGATTGCACGCCATGCTCATGAAGCTGCAAAACCCGATGATCGAAGGCGAGACCTTTCCGCTGACACTGACTTTTTCGGACGGTGGTGAAGTGACTGTCGAGGTCCCAATTCTGGGCATCGCCGCGCGCGGGCCGGAGAGCTGATGCAGCGTCGGCATGTGGTCCAATACGGTGCAGCCGGTGTAGGCGCTGTCGCTCTGATGCTCGGCGTCGGTTGGTGGCGGGTGGATGGTCCCGGTGCACCAAAACCGGCCGGCCAAAGGCCTCTCCCCCTGTCGGCGATGGATTTCCGACTGACCGATCACGAAGGCAATGAAGTGGGCCCAGAAACCTTGATCGGACGCCCGACCATGGTGTTTTTCGGGTTCACCTACTGCCCGGATGTCTGCCCCACAACATTATCGGATATCTCAGGCTGGCTTGAAGATCTCGGAAACGAAGCCGCGCAGATGAACGTGGTCTTTATCACAGTCGATCCGGCGCGGGACACGGTCGAGGCCATGGCCGAATATGTCGGCTATTTTCATCCGGCTATTCGCGGCTGGACTGGGCCGGCAAACCAGATTGCCCGCGCTGCAGAAGGATTTCGTGCCTCGTATGAGCGCGTCCCGACCGAAGGCGGCGACTATACAATGAACCATACGGCAAGCGTATTCCTGTTCGATGCCAAGGGTGAACTTGTCACCATGATTGACTATCACGAGCCAAGAGAATTCGCAGTGCCGAAGATCCGGCGTGCACTGACAGAATACGTAGAGGGGGCAACATGAAGATTAGAATTGTTTTGGCGACCGTGGCAATCGCAGGCGCTTTTTCGCTGACCGCCATCGCCATTTCTGGCGTTCTTTCCAAAGAGGCAGTGCCTCCTGCGATTGCTGAAGCGACCCTCTGGACTCCCGATCCGCTCTCGATGCCTCAGATCGCCGACTACGATGTGACACCGCCCGCTGCATTTCACGCCGACAATGCTAGCCCAATGCGACCTCTGCCGCTCTTGCAATCTGTCTTCGCAGAAACCGCCTTGCCCGAGATTGAACCGCCTTTGATCACCTGGTCGCGTGAGATTGCGTCGGGCGAGACTCTGGATGCGGTCCTGGCGGACGCGGGTATCGCTGCGCCTGCGCGCGCCGAAATCGCGCTCGCGCTTGGAGCAGAATATGATCTGCGCCGATTGCGCCCGGGCCACGAGATCACCGTGATCTCAAAGGTTGACGGAAATCCGAGCCGCGTGGAACTGGCAGTTGACAATGGGGTGCGGATCGAAACGGTCTTTGGTCAAAAATTTGTCACACGCGTGTTGGAGCCAGACCCTGAAATGGTAACGTTCGCGGGCGAGGCAGTGATCGAAAGCTCTGTCTTCGCGGCGTTGGACAAAGCAGGCATTCCTGCACGCTTTGCGGTCGACCTGGCGCAGATGCTGGGCGGCACAGTGGATTTTCGACGCGAACTTTCCGGTGGCGAGACGATGCGCCTCCTTTGGCGCGAGGCACGGGACGGCACCCAGAGAATTGGTCAGCCTGAGCTTGCCTTCGCTGAGCTGGATCTTGGTGGATCGGTCTACGAGATCGTCTGGCCGGACGACGGCAGCGGTCAAGCGACGATCTATGTCGACGGAGAAGTGCTGCGCGTGTTTGCGCAACCGGTGGAAGGAGCGCGGCTGAGTTCCGTCTTTGGCCGTCGCACACACCCAGTCTATGGGAATGTGCGCATGCACACCGGCGTCGACTTTGCCGCGGCAAGCGGTACGCCGGTAAAAGCAACGGCGCCCGGACGCGTGAGCTTTATCGGACGTCGTGGTGGATATGGCCGGGTGGTGGAGATTGCGCATGGATCCGACACACTTACACGCTACGCACATCTCAGCGAGGTGCCGGACAGCCTCGAACAAGGGCAGCGCGTGATGGCCGGAGACATGATCGGTCGCGTCGGTGCGACCGGCACCGCGACCGGTCCCAATCTGCACTACGAGATTCTGGTGGATGGTCGCCCGACCGATCCTCTTTCAGACGAGCGACTGGCAGAGGCGGCCGAGCGGGATGCAGACGACACTGCTGCGCTTGAACGACTGTCTGAGGCGCGTTCGCTACTCGCTGAGAGGCTCGCCAGCGAATTTGTGCAAACAACAACCGAAAGGCTTTAATCCATGAAACGACTGGCTCCCGCCCTTGCAGTCACGCTGGCCATGTTTCCCGCGGCACAAGCTGTCGCCGATGCGATCCAGATCGAAGTCCGGAAGACAAATGGCTGCGGGTGTTGCCTGTCCTGGATGAAGCACCTCGAGGCAAACGGCTTCGCACCGACAGGCGAGGACATGTTCGGGGGATCTCTTGTGCGCTTCAAACTCGACAATGGCGTGCCTCAGCGCATGGTCTCCTGCCATACGGCTCTGGTCGACGGCTACGTGATCGAGGGTCATGTGCCGGCATCAGACATTCAGCGTTTGTTGGATGAGCGTCCAGATGCGGTGGGGCTGGCGGTGCCGGGAATGCCCTATGGCTCGCCGGGCATGGGACCGGAGGATGATCGTGAGGCTTATGACGTCTTCCTGATCCGCGGCGATGGATCGACCGAGATCTTTAGTAGCTATTCGGCCGCTGATTGACGTATCGGCGAGACCTCAGCGCTTGGAACCCTTCTCCCCAATTACCCTTGGCTTTCTTGGAAGCCTGGCCGCCGGATTGCTGACAGCGGTCGGGGCGACCCCTGTTCTTTTCGGGCGCATCCCCTCCCGGGCTACGCGCGATCTGCTGCTTGGCTTCGCAGCGGGTGTCATGCTCGCTGCATCGTTCTTCTCGCTGATCATCCCGGCTCTCGACGCAGCCGAAGGACAGTCCGACAACGGTGCTCTCCCGGCGGCCATCGTTTGTGTTGCGCTCCTGCTTGGCATGGGTGCCGTTGCTCTGATGAACGAGCGGCTGCCGCATGAGCATTTCAAGACCGGGCGGGAAGGCCCAGACGCTGCTTCGCTGCGCCGCGTCTGGCTCTTCATCATTGCGATCACGATCCACAATTTCCCCGAAGGACTCGCCGTTGGTGTCGGGTTTGGGGCTGACGGTTTCTCTGGTGGCTTGCCGCTTGCGATTGGCATCGGGCTGCAAAACGCTCCCGAGGGTCTCGCAGTAGCGGTCTCATTGCTTGGTGAGGGATATTCCAGGCGCCGTGCGTGGGGGATTGCCGCCCTGACAGGTCTTGTCGAGCCGGTAGGCGGGCTTCTTGGGGCTGGGATCATCAGCATCTCGCAGCCGCTGTTGCCATGGGGCCTCGCCTTTGCCGCCGGGGCGATGCTCTACGTCATCAGCCACGAAATCATTCCGGAAACCCACCGTTCCGGCCATCAAAACAGGGCGACACTCGGTCTCGCGGTCGGCCTCGTGATCATGTTGTTCCTCGATGTATGGCTGGGATGATGAGATGAAACAGTCCCATTTCCAAGGTTTCATTGCGGCTGGAAGTGCTTTTCTTGTCGATCAGGTGACAAAAGCAATTGTCGTCGCCAATGCGGCAGATTTGAGCGCCGGAATTCCGGTCTTTCCCGGTTTCAATCTCATCTACCTGCGCAACGATGGCGTGACATTCGGATTACTTGGTGGAGCGCCATGGTGGAGCCTTACAGTGTTGGCCCTCGCTGTCTGTGGCTGGTTGACCGTCATGTTGGTGCGCACTGCCAACCCGGTTGAGGCTATCGCCTATGGTGCGATTATCGGTGGCGCGCTCGGCAACGTCCTCGACCGCATCCGGTTTCGGGGTGTGACGGACTTCCTCGATTTCTACGCCGGATCCACGCATTGGCCCGCCTTCAACATGGCGGATGTTTTCGTGGTCGGCGGCGTGGGCCTACTGCTCATAGCCCCTTGGTTGAGCGCCAAGTTTCAGACTGGCACATGATGACGGGCTTGCGACCACTGACGGGTCGTGGCCGTTACATTTCCCTGCGATCAGGGATTAGCTTTATGGCGGGCGGTTTAACGGATTTAGCCCTTCCACCATTCTCATGGCTCATCGTTGTTCCGGTCGCCTTCTCAGCACTTTTTCTCATGCTCCGGCAGGTTTCGACAGCGCCTGCCTTCTTCATCGGCTGGGCCTTCGGAATAGGCCAGTTCGGGTTTGGAGTTTCCTGGATCGCCGAGAGCTTCTACGTCGATTCCGAACGTTTCGGTGCCCTTGCGATTCCGGCAGTCGCGGGACTGTCCGCCGGACTGGCCATTTTCCCGGCTCTGACAGCGATGCTTTTTGCTGCCGTGATGCAGCGCCGGGCTGTCGGCGGCATTGCAGCGGGCCTGCTGCTTGCAACCTGCTGGGTCGCACTGGAATGGCTGCGGGGGCATGTCCTGACGGGGTTTCCGTGGAACCTTGCCGCTTATGCCCTTGTCGATCACGCCGCCCTGCGCCAAACCGCCGCCTGGGTCGGAAGCTATGGGCTAAGCTTTCTCACGGTCTTTATCGGGCTGTTGCCCGGTGTGTTGATTGTGGCGGCACCAAATAGACGCGTGCCTGTTCTCGTGCTCTTCGCCGTTGCGGTGATGGGCCTCTGGGGTGGCGGCGCGTTGCGTTTAGGGACAAATTTGCCGACGACGGACATCGCTTTGCGCATCGTCCAAGGCAATGTGCCGCAAGTCGAGAAGTGGGCGCCGGGGAGCCGCGAGCGAACACTGGAAAAATACTTGAGCTTGTCTGCGCAACCTGGACGCTTCGACCTGCTGCTGTGGCCGGAAACGGCCTTTCCCGGTTTTCTGGACGAGGACGCCTTGGCGCGCAGGCGGTTATCCACGGTTCTGCCAGACGGCAGGATCCTTTTGACAGGAGTGCCTGACCGCGTAGAGGGCGATGGGGAAACCCGATATTTCAACACGGTTCAAGCCTATGACGGCAACGGCGAAATTCTGACGGGATATGCAAAACATCATCTTGTTCCGTTCGGGGAATATGTGCCCCTGAGAGGCTGGCTGCCGATTGAGCGGCTCACCGAAGGTTTGGGCGATTTCACGCCAGGACCAGGGCCAGGCACGCTGGCGATCCCGGGTGCGCCTCTGGTCGCGGTGGCGATCTGTTACGAGATCATTTTTCCGGGCCAGGTGGTCGATGACCTTTTTCGCCCCGACTGGATTTTCAACGCAACAAATGATGCCTGGTTCGGTACCAGCATCGGCCCCGAGCAGCACCTCGCCTCCGCGCGCATGCGCGCGGTCGAAGAAGGGCTTCCTGTGGTCCGGGCGGCCAACACGGGGATTTCCGCGATCATCGACGCCAAGGGAGAGATCATCGCGCGCCTCGAGACCGGACAAACTGGAGTCATAGATGCCAGCCTGCCGACAGCGCTTGCGCCTACACCTTACGCACGTTTCGGTGATTGGACATCGCTGGCGCTCATCTGTGCGGTCTGGGCCTTAGCCTTTACCGTCGGATCGGCCAGACGATGTTTCAATTCAGAAAAATCAAAATCGGAGGAATCGTGATGCTGGTGCTCGCAGGCTTTGTCGGAGGGGCGCTCTGGGGTGGCTACCTGGCGCAACGGCGGAAAGGGAACCGCCTGGATATACTTCAATACGCGACAGGCTTCGGTATTGCTTTCGGCCTACTCGCTTTTTTCGCCTCGGTGATCCTCTTGCGCATCACGTCTTGAGAATGCTTTGGCACCGGCAACGAATTGAAACGACTGTTCAACATATTACTGTACTTGCTCCTGGCGATTTTTGCATCAGGACTGGCCGTATCCGGTGTCGTCTACTTTCTTTTGCGCGCCTCCGTCCCCGACTATGACGAGGATTTCAGTGTTGCGGGAATCGAAGGTCCAGTCGATATTCTGCGAGATGCTGCGGCCATACCGCACATTTCTGCAGACTCCGCTGCGGACGCCTATTTCGCGCTTGGTTTCGTTCACGCTCAGGACAGGCTTGGCCAGTTATTGAGGGCAAGGCGGGCAGCGCAAGCCTTGTTGCCACTTGACCAGACGATCGAAGTCGAGCCTTCGACAGCCCAAGCGCTCGACGCATATGCCGCAGGTGTCAACGCGTGGCTTGGTCTGGTATCCGAAGGCGGGCGCGGCAGAGGCTCACCCGATCTGTTGATCGCGGATGAGAGAATGATCGCTGCCTGGAGACCCGTCGATAGTCTCAGACTTGTCCAAGCGTTTCTGAACGATCTTCAACCCGAGAGACGCCAGAGTGACCTGTCCGGCTTGTCAGATCGACCTCTTTTGCCCGAGCTGTTTGTGACCTCGCCCAAGGTCAGCCTCGATGCTTGGGCGTTGCCTGGAGACAGAACAGCTTCGGGAGCACCAATTCTCGCCGCCGATATACGTGGCCCCTTATCGCTGCCTTCTGAATGGTACCTGGCGGATATTCAACTCCCGACCGGAGCCGCGATTGGGGCTACAATGCCGGGTGTGCCCTTCATTGTCGTCGGTCGCAGCGAACGCGTCGCTTGGGCGTTCCGATCTCTGTCACTGACTGCCCTTAAAGAGCCAGTGAGTCCCACCGCTGCCAAGGCCGGCAATTTTCTGATGATGCTTGACCGTCTGGCGCGGTCCGCCGATGTGAACGATGCTATGGACGCAAGCATGAACCTGGCACCAGCCGGATTGGAGATTCTTGCCATCGGCCGAGAAATCTTTGCTCGCTGGCCTGACAGGGAGGTCGAAACGCCTTTATCGTTTCGAGACGCCCGTCTGGCAGCTCTTGATGTGCGGCAACCGATATTCTCGGTCGAGGGCGCGATTGCGGCGCAGCGCGACACGGTCAGCACTGCCGCGCGGGCGCTTCTTCCTATAATGGCAAAAGAGCTCTGGTTCGTGGGTTCCGCAGGCGCTCTCAAAGAGAACCGCGCAGATGAGCTTCGCGGCGATATTCTGGGTCAACTTGCCCAATGGAATGGCGACATGGATCGCTTTTCACCGGAACCGCTCGTGTTCTGGGCCTGGGCGCGCGCGTTGCAAAAACGGATACTTCAGGATGAATTTCCATCCGCGACAACGGTCTGGGCCAGGCCAAATGCCGATATCCTATTTGCGGTGCTTTCAGATCGCGGAGGGAGCGCAATCTGGTGCGACATCCGCCCGTCCACCCGCATCGAGACCTGCCAGGATCAGGTTCGTGCGGCCCTGGATGATGCCATCGGCTGGCTTGTCGACCGCTACGGACCCGATCCGTCAGATTGGGTCTGGGGCGAAGCACACGCTTTGAATATGGGGTGGGCGCCAATCCGATCGAGTGGGATCATCAGCGATCTGCTGTCTCTCGAAGCCCCATCTTCGGGCGATCCATACACACTGATTGCAACGCTGTTCTCTTCTGACAATGACCGCCCCTTCGCGGCCAGCGCGGGCACCAATTTTCAGGCGGTCATGTCGTTTTCGGAAGAAGCCGGATCCTATTTCATCGCGCCAGCCGGTCAGTCCGGCCACCCGCTCTCACGTTTCTATGAAAACCTTTTTCTCATGTGGATGCAGGGCAAATATCTCACGATGTCCACTGATCTGTCCTTGGCCCGGGGTGGCGCTGTGGGAACATCCCGACTTTCACCGGTATCCGTCGATACGCCGACAATACAAAATGACAGGAGCCGATGATCACTTACTTCCTCCTTTTCGACCCGTTTGGGTATGCGATTTCGCCAGTGTCCCTTGTTTCCGTCAGCTTGGCCGCATGGGTCTACATGCGCGGCCTAGTGCGATCCGCTCGCATTCGCGGGACGGTGTCTATGTGGCGGCAAGCCCTGTTCCTCGCTGGCTTGACCTGCATTCTCGCGGCCACAAATGCGCCTCTGGCTTCGTTGGGGCATAGCCTCTTTTCGGTGCACCAAGTGGAGCACCTTCTCCTCCGCCTTGCAGGACCACTACTCTTCGCGGTCTCTCAGCCGTGGCGATTATTGCAAGCCGGTTTGAACAGACGGTGGCGTCGATACCTCGGCGCTCTTGGAAAATCTTTTGCATTTCGGTTCTTGGCACATCCGGTAACCGCCACTGCCGCGCTCATCACATCGCTCTTTATCTGGCAGATTCCAGTGCTTTACGGACTTGCTCAGCGCATCGCGGCGATCGAGGTGTTCGCCCATTTTGCGATGGTGCTGGCAGGGATCTGGTATTTCGGCATGCTCTTCGACCCGAGAGATCCCCCTGAGGGCGCGAGGCGCGGCGCAAGGCTGATCTCCGGTTTCGCGGTGATCGTTTCAAACATTTTTCTGGGTTCCTTGACGACACTCAAAGAGGTGAGCCTCTATGCCTCCTACCAAACGGCGGGAACCGGGTTTCTCGATCCCCTGTCCGACGAAACCATGGGTGGCTACACGATCTGGGTCCCGTCCTCGATGCTGATGATCGCCGCGATCATTCTGGTCATGAACGGGTGGAACGCGGCCGAGGTGCGTCGCTGGAATTCACGATACGAGTTGGTGCGAGGGTCAAACTCCGCGGCGCTCGAGTTTCCGGAAACGGCCGAAGAATTGGGGTCACTGCATAAAAGTGACGTTATTGTCCGGCTCGCGCGAACTTTACGGGAACACTTCAGGTTTCAGTCGGATTTCTGGTCTCTGAGGGCGTTATAGAGGCTTGTTTTACTGATTTTGAGGCGCGCTGCGGCCTCGCGGACCGTCAATCCATCACCGATATAGGCTCTGGCTTGCTCCAGCTTCTTGGGCGTGACGACTGGCTTGCGCCCGCCTTTTCTGCCGCGCGTTGCGGCGGCCTTCAATCCGGCCTGCGTGCGCTCGATTATGAGGTCACGTTCGAACTGGGCCAGCGCCCCGAATAGGTGGAAGACCAAAGTGCCGCCGGTGGTGGTTGTGTCCACGCCTTCGGTCAGAGATTTGAAGCCAACGCCACGGTCTCCGAGATTTGTAACCGTTTCGACCAGGTGCTTCATTGAGCGGCCAAGACGGTCGAGTTTCCAGACCACAAGCGTGTCGCCCTTGCGCAGAAAGGCCAGAGCATCATTCAGGCCTGGGCGGTCTGCTTTGGCACCGGAGATGACGTCTTCAAACACGGTTTCGCAGCCTGCGGCTTTGAGCGCATCCACCTGCGGTTCCAGCTTTTGGTCTGTTGTCGAGACCCGCGCATATCCGATCAGAGCCATTGAGGCAGTCCTGTCCGTTTTCCCGTCCTTAAATCAACTTGTCCGACTTCCCGTTGTCAAGCCATATTGGCGGACGGAACGGGACGTTCCGCCAAACGAGCGTTTCTCGGACATGAACGGGAGAAGGATATTAAATGGCACGGCGACAAATATTGACGGCAAGTTTTTGGTCTCGGTTGATGGCGCCGCCTTTGGAGGATCGAGAGGTTGCGATGTATTGTACGCTCACCCCGGATGAGATCGAGGCGGTCGCCAGAAAACGAACCGCTGCCGCCCGTCTGGGCTATGCCGTATCATTGGCTTACATGCGCCATCCCGGGCGGGTTCGCGAGGTTGGAGAACAGCCCAACGACGTGATGCTGGCCTTTCTTGCAGATCAGGTTGATGCCAGCGCTTCCGATCTGGCGGTCTATGATCGACGCCCGCAAACGCGACGCGAACATATCGCGCAAATCATGGCCCGGTTCGGCTATCGGGCCTTCACAAGATCCCTCGTGCGGGAACTTGTTCATTGGCTGACACCATCTGCCGGAGAAGACCTGCGGGCCGAGCCTTTGGCGATCTCGTTGATTGAAGAACTGAGGCGCCGGCGTATTCTGGTCCCGGCGCGACGTACCGTTGAACTGATTGTCAGGCACGCGATCCGGCGTGCGGAAAATGTCAGGATTTCCGCTCTGACCCGGGACCTGCATCCGGATCACCACGACGCCCTGCGTGCATTGATTGCGCCACCTGAATCGGGCGAGGTGTCGATGCTGAGCTGGCTGAAAGCAGCACCCAAATCAGCCTCGGCCAAATCCATCAAGGCTGTTCTGGATCGCCTGATGGTGGTTCGGGAGATCGGCTTGCCCACCAGTTTGCGTCAGAACATCTCGACATCGGCGCTCGACAGTCTGGCCGGCGAAGGCTTGCGGATCACGGTGCAAAACCTGCGGCGTATGGCCTTGCCCCGGCTATGGGCTGTATTGTCGGCCGCCTGTTTGCGGCTGGAAGAACAGCTCACCGACCTTGCATTGGATATGTTCGATAAATTGCTGGGTCGGAGCTTTCGAAAGGCGGAACAGCAAAGTTCCGACAAAGCATCCCAGCTCCTGATGGACATCATCCGCCCCTTGCAGTCTCTCAAAACCTTCTGCCGTGAGGCTCTGACAGCGCGCCTGCAAACCGGCGATCTCAACGGGATGCTGGACACGGCCAATTGGGATGAGATCGAGAGTGCGACGGCCGCAATTGAGACTGCCCTGGGAGACGGAAAGCCCGACAAATACTCGGAGCTCATCGGAAAATATCAGACAGCCCGCCAATTTGCGCCCATGATATTAAGGGGCTTGACCTTCAAAGGAGCGGCCAGTGCCGCCAGCCTTCTGCGCGCGGTCGATCTTTTGCGCGTTATGTATGAGACGAACAAGCGCAGCCTGCCCGACAACCCGCCGACCGGGTTCATCCGGAAGGCCTGGCGCCCGTTTGTCTTTCCGGCACCGGGGGAGGTCAACCGGCGCGCATACGAGCTTTGCGTCTACTTCGAATTGCGCGATCGGCTTCGGGCAGGAGATGTCTGGGTCGAAGGAAGCCGGCAGCGCCGCAACTTCGATGATCGGCTCATCCCCAAGGCCACCTTCGAGATATTGCGTACCGAGGGATCATTGCCGATCGCCGCCGCGGCGGATGCAGAAACCTATCTTGCAGAGCGGCAACTGCAGATTGAGGAGGCCATGGCCGTTGTCGCGGCCCGGGCCGAAGCTGGGACGTTGCCGGATGCCGCCATTCAGGGTGGCACCCTGAGCATCACCCCGGTCAAAGACGAAACACCCGACGCCGCCACGGCCATGAGCCGACTGGTCTATGGGCAATTGCCACAAATCAAGATCCCCGACCTGCTGACGGAAGTGAACGCCTGGACCGGTTTTGCGGATTGCTTCACCCATTATCGCTCGGGCAGACCGGCGGAAGATCAAAAGGCGCTGTTTGCCGCTGTCCTTGCCGACGGGGTCAATCTGAGTGTGTCCCGCATGGCGGCAGCAACTCACAATCTGTCCGCCCGGCAGATCGCATGGGCGCACGACTGGCATTTGCGCGAGGAGACCTATTCAACTGCCCTGGCCTGTTTGGTCGACATGCAGCGCGATCTCCCGCTGGCCAAGCTCTGGGGGGACGGCATGACGTCTTCCTCAGATGGGCAGTTCTTCCGGGCTGGTGGCCGCGGTGAAGCCTCTGCAGACATCAACGCGAAATACGGGCGCACCCCGGGCCTCAAATTCTACACCCACATCTCCGACCAGTTCAGCCCGTTCCACTCGACCGTCATCACCGCCACAGAAAGCGAAGCACCCTTCGTTTTGGATGGTCTGCTTCGCCACCAATCGGGTGTCGCAATCGAAGAGCATCATGTGGACACTGGCGGCGCGACGGATCACGTCTTTGCATTGTGTTACCTTTTGGGATTCCGCTTCGCGCCACGCTTGCGAAACTTCAAGGATCGCAAATTGTATCTTCTGCCTGGAATGAAGCCCCCGGCCATCATGACGCCCTTCATCGGCGGCACCATCAAGGTCGCTCACATTATCGACAATTGGCCCGAGATCCTCAGGCTGGCGACCTCCATCAAGGCCGGGACCACCACCGCATCGGCGATCTTGAAAAGCTTGTCCGCATATCCCAGGCAAAACGGACTCGCAATTGCCTTGCGCGAATTGGGGCGATTGGAGCGGACCCTCTTTGCACTGGAATGGATGCGCAGCCTGGAATTGCGGAAAAGAACCAGCGCAAGCCTGGCCAGGGGCGAGGCTCGAAACGCCCTTGCACGCGGGGTCTTCTTCAACCAACTCGGTGAAATGCGTGACCGCAGTTATGAGCATCAGATACACAAAGCGTCCGGCCTCAACTTCCTGGTCGCCGCTATCATCCTGTGGAATACAAAATATCTGGAAGCCTCAATCACTGATCTGAGGAAAGACGGCGTTGCCATCCCAAATGACATCATCAAACACATCGCGCCGCTTGGCTGGGCACATGTCGGATTGACTGGCGACTATCTGTGGAACATGAACCCGCCGCTCAGCCCAGATCGCCTCAGGCCCCTTCGGAAAAATGATCTTCGCGATGCCGCATGAGTTCCCGGTTCGTTCGCACGAGCCGGACAATAATGTCACTTTTATGCAGTGACCCCGGTCTCGCCTTGAGCGATAGGCAGGGCCGAGGATCGACGGGCTGACGCCCGCTCACCCCAACCCTGACAGTTTCCAATCCTGTTGATCCGCCTGCCATCCCGGCAGGTCCGAGAAAACCGGCAAGCGCCGCCTGCGGCGTCGGTTCCGGTCGAGAATTCCGGTTCCTCCCACGCGCAGGCGCGCGGTTCCCTCCCAAATTCACGCCCTCCACCCGGTTGTCACGGCCCCGCCAGGCCGCAGGACGGGCTTTGCCCTTACCTGCTCTGCCGTCCGGAATGCATGGGCATTCCAGACAACAGAGAGGGAAGGCCCGCCCATCGGCGGAAAGGGGAAGAGACCCGGCCCGCGTCACTTTAAGGAGGGTCACAAATGACCGCAGAGAAGTTTGACGTTTATTCGCATGTCACCAATCAGATCATTGCGCAGATCGAGGCGGGAACGCCGCCCTGGCGCAAGCCGTGGACCGGTGGCGGGGTATCGGTCAGCTTGCCGGAACGGTTCAACGGCGAGGCTTATCGGGGCATCAATATCCTGATGCTTTGGGCCACGGCGATGGCCAGGGATTACAGCTCAGCCCGCTGGATGACGTTCAATCAGGCCAAGCAGCTTGGGGGCCATGTCCGCAAGGGCGAGAAATCCGCGACCGTAGTGAAATACGGCACCGTCGAGCGCGAGGACGAGAACGGCGAGGAACGTCAGATCCCCTATGCCAAGGCCTATCGTGTGTTCAATGCGGACCAGATCGAGGGCTTGCCCGCTGAATTCTACATCCTGCCCGATCCGCCCCGTGATCTGGGCACCGTGGCCGACCCGGCGCTGGAGGCCTTCTTTGCCGCGACCGGCGCGCAGATCGACGTGACCGAGGAGCCGCGCGCCTATTACAACATCAAGACCGACCGGATTCACATGCCGCCGATTGGCACGTTTCATCGGACCGCAGGATACTACGGCACCTTGGCGCATGAGCTGACCCACTGGACAGGGGCGACAAAGCGGCTGGACCGCTTGGGCCGGTTCAATGACCGCAAGGCCTACGCCTTCGAGGAGCTGGTCGCGGAGATTGGCAACTGCATGTTGTGCGCGCAGATCAGTGTCGAGCCTGAATTCGATCAGAGCGCGGCCTATGTCGAAGGATGGCTGGAGGCGATGAAAGAAGACAGCCGCGCGATTTTCCGCGCCGCGTCCGAGGCGCAGAAGGCTGTTGACTACATCATGGCCCGCACCGCGCAGGCCGACCGGATGGCCGCCGAGTAGCAGCCCGCACCGCCGCAATGATCGAGGCCCCCGTCACCAGGTGGGGGCCTTTTGCGTTGTGGGGTGATCCAGGTGTTGGGCGGTTTCAGGGTGACCTGTCGGCGGGCAACCTGAAGGCTACCCGCCGACAGGTCCGGCGCTTCGCGCGAACGCCCCCAAAGGGGCGAAGACCGCCTCAAATGCCTGCAAACCAATCAGGCTGAATCTGGACCCGTTCAATCATCTCTGTCGCAACGCCTAGCTTGTTTTCCTTCAAGAGTTCGCAAAGGCGATCGCCGTCGATCAGGTCGATTGCAATCGCGCCATCACGCGTGGCTTCATCCGAAGCTTGGCTGGTGAAGTGTCCGGTGGTGATGAAGAGTCCCTTGTCGGCCCGCCCTTGCAAGGCTCCGCGAAAGTCGCGGATTTCCTTTGCTCCAACGCTCCCTTTCCAGCGCTTACACTGGAAATAAACCTGGAAAGACACAAGGTTTACCCGCAGCACTCCGACGCCGTCTATCCCGCCGTCGCCAGACTTGCCGCGCACCTCGACCTTGGTGAAGCCCGCCTCCCGCAGAAGACGCTGTGACAGGCGCTCGAAACCGTCCGCTGTTATCTTTCCTAGAACGGCCAAGAGCGCTGACTTCCAGTCTTCTTCATCTTCGGGGCCGTCATCTGCCATGACTTCGATCTCGTCACCTCGGGCGGCTTCGGCGTTCTTCGCGGCGAGACGTTTCAGGCGCGCGCGTTCGCGTTCTTCCTGCGTCACCTGATCGTAGATTTTTCGTGTTGCCTTAAGATCGGAAATTGCTGAGCCTGCCTCGGTCAGTGCCCAGACCCCACGCTGGGAATTGTTCAGTGCCTCACCCCGTTTCAGATAGGTCCGCGCCCAGGCTAGATAGTAATTTACCCGCGTTCGGTTTTCGTCGCGCGGCATGGTGAAGGCTTGTTCGGTCTCCGTAACGCCTTCCAGCTCGATTACCTTCTCATCGAGCTCCTGGATCGTCGCTGACCCGCCGAGCTCTTTCAGAGCTTCGACCGTGACGAGCATCATCCCAGGCAGGTCGGGAAGCGTTTCCGCGTCGATTTTGAATCGCCTCATCGAACCCTCTCATTCAAAACCGCGACACGCTTGGGATGGACGAGAGTAAAAGAACCGCGTCCAGGCTGTCGCTCTAAAGAACTCGCAGCCGTCATGCCGGGATTGGCACGGCCCTCGCCAGCGCCATATCCGCTGGCGAGAGTCCGAACAATGTCGTGACGATCGCTTCAATTTGGTCGCGTAGCGCGGCCGCATTGCGCTCATGAAGCGTCTTTTGATGCGGCACACGAGCCGCTTGAGCAGCATCGTTTGCAGCGATCAACTGCGTGACAAGGGCTTCGATATTCGCCCGCTCCGCTGGTGTTGCCGGCGGAATTGGCAAGTGCTCGATGAACTGCTTGCCATGTGAATAGTATCCACCCCGGAACGGGCTGGTATGGGTCCGCACCATCGCTTCACTCAGGGGGTGGTGCAGCACGGCCAAAAGGAAGAAGTTTGTTTCCGCTGCGCCATTGCGTGGCCGGATCAGATAATAGGGACCGTTCCCGCCGCCCGTCATCATGATGTTGGTATCATCATAGGCGTAACGGGCTTCACGGGACAGGATCGGCAGGATGATCTTGGGGCTGTCGAACTTCGTCAGGCTCTGCGAGCGGCCGAACTGATAGAATTGCCGGGTAGCGGCCGTGCCGCCAACGATATTGCGCCGTTGCAGATCAGCTTGACGCGCTGTCAAGTAAGCTAGGCAGAGCGGAAACCGCCGCGCCATGTCTGCGGGCTGGATCAACTGCGCTGTCGTGCGGGCACCGTTGACGATCTCATAGGGGAAGATCATCCAGGTGTTGGCCTCAGCGCGCGCGTAGGGTTGCAGCGTGACATCGAGCAGGCAAGGCCGGAGTATGTCCCGCTCGATCGGCCAATCGCGGCCGTCCCACCGCAGCGTCACAGTGTTTGGCGTGCTGCTGACCTCGCGGAAGATGTAAATTGCATCGGCGCTGGTTTGGACTCCGACAAAAATTTCGGCTGCTTCGCCCAGCTCGCGGCCGCAGGCAGCGCGTACCCGTGCAAACAGCGCGCGCGTGGCCGCATCGGCGAATTGCCACGGATCATCCGTCAGCTCGGCGGCCGGCATCGTGCTTCTCGGCCCTGGCGTGCCATACCGCCACAAATCCAAGGCTTCGACCCGCTCCACGGTCACATCGGCCGTCCCTTGCCGGTCGAGGATCAACAGACAGGTGTAGTTGGTCGCCAAGCGTCCGAAGACCTGCTGCACGCCGAAATGCACGATCTCTTCGAGCGGATGCCCGGCCGTCACCAGCCGCCGAAGCGCCCGCCCGGCTTGAATCGTCATGAATTTATGCGGGACAATGAAGCCAAGCCGACCGTCTGGCCGTACAAGGCTCAGCGAGCGTTCAATGAACAGCGCGTATTTGTCGAAGTTGTCTTGGCGCGCCGTTGTGTAAGGAGACCCCGCCGATTGGTAAAAGGCGGCTTCCTCCGGCGAGTATGTCTGCATGTTCTGAATGCGGATATAGGGCGGGTTTCCAACGATCACGTCGAAGCCATCTCGTGCATTCTCCGCCGGGAACTCGACCGCCCAGGAGAAAGGATTGACCTTATCCAAAAGCCGTGCCGGCAGTGCGCCACGCGCCGCAACCCACTCCGCCTGGCTGACAAGACTATTTCCTGCTCGCAGCGTTCCATCCAGCTCCGGCAGCGCCGGCGTGCCGGTGCGATCGACATACTCTCGCAACCCGGCTTCGCTCTCGTCTTCAATCAGCTTCAAAAGAAGGCTAAAGCGGGCGACCTCAACCGCATTGGCATCAATATCGACGCCGCGCACATGCGCGAGCAGGATGCGTCGCTTTTCCTCGAAAGTCAGACGCCACAGCCCTGCCCCGGCTTCATAGATCGTGCGGCCCACATGGTTTGCGCGATCGTTGGCCAGATACCAGGACAGATAGTGGTCCGTCAGGAACTCGAAAACCGACAAGAGGAAAATGCCCGAGCCGCAGCAAATGTCGGCAACGGTGAAGGCTGCGAGATCAGCCGGAGACTGTCCGGCTAGTTTCGGCCCAACCGTGCGCTGCACAATTGCATCGACGATGTAGCGCGGCGTCGGCACGACGCCGCCGCTGTCCCGCACCTCGGGCTTGCTGACGATCTCGACGTTGCCATGCGCGTCGATCGTGATGATCTCGCCCAGAAACTGCTCGTAGATTTCCCCGAGGACTTCGGTTTCCACGACAGCGAAGGTGTAGGGGCTCTGCGGGTAGTAAAGCTCGTTGATGATACCGCTCAGCACATCGTCGCTGATGCGAATCCCGAGCCTGGCATCATCGAGCAGCCGGAACAGACCGGAATCATAGAAGGCGTCCGCGCGCCGCAGCTCCGCCATAAGAGCATCAAAACTGTTGCCGGCGGTCAGGCCACGCAGGGTTTCATACCGCTCGATGTCGCGATCTTCACAGATACGAAGGAACACGATCCGCGAAAGGAACAGTTGCACCGCATAGGTCAGCTCTTCCGGCGACAGGCCGGGGACTTGCTGGTGAATATCTCTTGCGAGACGCTCGCGCCACGACCGCACTTGGCGCAAGAAAAAGTCGTCAAACTGATCGGCACCGTGCCGGGTCACATCGACGGCGAAGCGGCGATCAAAATCGCCAGAGTACACAGCCTCACGCGACAGAAGCGGCCATAGCTCGTCGAAGCGCGCCTCAAACTCTTCGTATCCGACAAGCAGAATACGCGCGACATGCGCTTCATCGGTGTTGTTTGGAGAGGGCCGGCAGTCATAGACCGCCAGCTGATGAAAGTTGGTCAGGATCGAGATCGGCAGGCTTGCCGAATAACCGTAGCGCCGCGTCTGGAATGCGGCATCCCTACTCCGATCAATGCGCACATTCGGCTTCTTGGCTTCAACGAAGAGCTTGCGCTGGCGTGCAAGGCGCAGCTCATAGTCCGGCTTCTTGGAAAGCCGCTCTTCGCCGACTTCAACCGTTGCCTCTTCGATAACTTCCCGAAGCCCGAGCGGTTGGCCGGCGACGTTGTGCACGTCCCACCCAAATGCCGCGAGCAGCGGCGTAATAAAATCCGTGCGCGCCTGCGTCTCATTATAGGCCGCACGCAGATAATCTGCTTCGTTGCGCCGGAAGTTCTGGACAAGATCAGCCACCCGAGCACGGGCAGCGTCCTTCGGGTCAACGGCTGTCATGCTGTATGTTTCCGGGCACCACGCCGACGGGAGTTCCGCCGATTCCGCATCTGCGTCCAGACGCTCTTCAAAAGATCACACTCTGCCGATGTCAGCCCCATGTGCTCGCGGAGGATGATCTTTGCATTCTCCTCCAGAACATCATCGAGCCGGCCGGCACGGACGAGTTGATCCACTTCGGTGAGCGGCATCGCGCCGTTGAGCTGGGCGGGCATAAGCAACCGTTCGGCTTCTGTCGGTTCAAGCTCCAGAACGCCGCCGCCGTAGCTTCGCCCTTCGATCTCAGCCGAAGCAGCCGTGAGCCAGGTATAGGTATTGGCGATCACCCGTTCAGGCTTCGCGCCGTGGCTGCGCATCCGGTGGATCGTATCGGTGGACGTAGCCCCCGAAGAGTTCAGCACCATGCGAGGGAAGTCGTAAATTTGGCGGAACGCGAAACCGTCCGGCACCCAGACAGACGGCACCAGATACCAAGGCTTTCGGATCGAGCACTTGTATCCCATATGGAATGCTTTCCGCTCACCTTCCTCGATGTATTGGCGCAGTTGTGCGGTGAGCTTGCTGGCTTGTGCCTTCGAGATGTTGAGTAGATGGACGCGATCACCGCCAGCGGCCAGGGACCTCCAGTCAGCCTTCCCGATCTTGCTGCCCTTGAGCTGGGCAGAGCGCGATACCAGCGGCGTCGTGTAGCCCTCAAGGCCAAGATCTTCGACCTGATTAGCCGAGAGGACAAAGAATTCATTTTTTCCGGTGACCACCCCCACGTCGATGCTCGCGTGCGTGGACATGGGCGTCGTGATCGCCGCATCGCGCAGAGCGCGCATGAAGGTGATCTGCCGATTATCAAGGAAATATTTCAGCCACTTCTCGCTGTCGTGCCGGATGGTCTTGGGCTCCGCCCGATCGAGGATCAAGGCTGGTTTGACATCGGTAATATCGGCAACCGTTGCGGCGGCTGTCAGAGAAACGCGGCAGGTATTGTCCTCGGACGCTGTTGCTAAAGCACCATCAGCAAGTAGCAGGACGACCTCTTGCTCCGCCTTCTCGAAGAACAGCTCATTGCAGGCAATCACGTCGATCCGCTCGAAGTGATCGGTCAGATAGGAGCGCAACTGCGCCGCATAAGTGACTTGCAGAATTTCCGCCGGCAGCACGAGTGCGAGGCGCCCGCCAGCCTTGAGACTGGCCGTCGCGGCGACCACGAACGGCACCCAGATGTTGGTCAGGCGATTTGGCGTCAGCCCCTGATCGCCCATGATCTGCATGGCGATGGTGCGATGCGGCTCAGGGAACGATTGGTAGCGGATGAACGGCGGGTTGCCGATGATCGCGTCAAAGGCGGGCTGAAGAGAGTCCGCCCACCATGCAAAAAAGTCCGAGTTTTGAACCACCCTTTCGGCAGATTTGCCGATCACGCCCTGAAGGCGCGTTGTTGCGGCTTCCGCTTCTGCCGGAATGATTTCAACGCCAGTCAGATTTCGCCCGATCTTTGCAGGCTTTCCGCCCAGCTCACGGAGCCGATGTGCGGCCGCCTCCAAAAAGGCACCATCGCCGCAGCTCGGCTCCAGTACGACATCCTCAGCGGACTGGATCGCCCAGCCGCAAAGCCATTCTGCGACCTTTGCTGACGTGTAATAACCACCGCGTAACTTATCTTCGTCCAAATCGGCGAAGCGACCACGTGGGGCAACTTTCAAAGACTTGCCTTTTGGCGTGGTGGTGCGTGATTTGGTACGCGCGATTTTCATTCTTTCCCCACATGCAGTAACGGCATGTCATCCTTCAGAAGGCGGTCGATCGCTTCGCGCACGACCCATGCCACTGATACCCGGTTTTTCCGGGCAATTTCGTTAATCTCGCGATGCTGCTCCGCCGTGAGGCTGACAGACAGGCGATGTACGGATTTGTCATCGTTGTTTTGGGCGTCGACAGGCATGGCAAATACATCTATGCATCAGATTGCACCACGATACACCATAGTGGTGGCACTAACAAGAAAATATCTCAAAAATCACCGTTTTTGAGAGTCCCGCCGTAGAAGCCCCTGCTCCGCTCGCAAACTCGGTCTCTGGTCTCTCAAAACTATCTCTTGAAATAAAACTCTCAATTCCCTCATAGTGCGATGAGTTTTAAGAGGTCTGTATGCTCGTCGGTTATGCCCGCGTCTCCACGCAGGATCAGAATCCCGATCTCCAGCTCGACGCCCTGAAGGCGGCGGGCTGTGAAAAAGTATTCACCGAAAAGGCATCTGGCGGACAGCGCGACCGGCCCGAACTGGCCGCCGCACTGTCATACATGCGTCCGGGGGATAGCCTGGTCGTCTGGAAGCTCGACCGCCTGGCGCGATCCATGCCTCAGCTTATCGACACGGTTTCTACGCTTGAGGATCAGGGCATCGGATTTCGCTCCCTCACAGAAGCGATCGACACCACAACCGCCGGCGGCAAGCTCGTCTTTCATATTTTCGGGGCACTTGCCGAGTTCGAACGATCCGTGATCCGCGAGCGCACTCGCGCGGGCCTCAAGGCTGCACGCGATCGCGGCCGCAAAGGCGGCCGCCCCCCTGCCCTGTCCTCCGCCGATCTGGCGGCCGCCAAGGCGCTATTACGCGATCCAGCGATCACCATGGACGAGGTGGCGACGCGATTAAAGGTTTCGCCGGCGACGCTTTACCGGCATTTGCCGGGCGGGCGTGGCGGTATTATTCAGGGGGAAGCAAGTGCTCAAGAAGATCATTTCGATTAAGAACGTTGGTCGGTTCCGCAACTCCGCCACTTCCCCTAATCCGCAGCTTGGCAAGCACACCTTCATCGCGGGTGCAAACGGCTACGGCAAAACAACGATCTGTGCCGTCCTCCGCTCACTACAAACTGGCGATCCGGCCCATGTCCTCGGCCGCAAGACTCTTGGCGCTACCGACGCACCGGCGATCGAGCTGCTGCTGGACAGCGGACAGGCCCGTTTTGATGGCACGGCGTGGAATGCGACCAAGCCGGACATCTCTATCTTCGACGGGGTGTTTGTCGCCGAGAACGTCCACTCCGGCGAGGTCGTGGACATCGAGCACAAACGTAATCTCTATCGTGTCATCGTCGGCGACGCCGGTGTGAAGCTCGCAGCGAAGGATGCCGACTTGGCCGCCGAGAGTCGCGCCAAGACCGGCGAAATTAGCACGGCGGGAAAAGCCGTTCAGCCGCATGTGCCGGCTGGCATGAAACTGGACACCTTCATTGCCCTGCCAGAGACGCCCGACATTGCGGTGCAGATCGAGGCGCAGGCGCGCAGCGTGGATGCGCTGCGGCAGGCCGGGGCGCTGCGCGCCCGCCCTGCCCTTTCCGAATTTCCTATTCCGGCCCTGCCGGAGGATTTCACCGGCATGCTGGCGCGCACCATCGACGCCATCGCACAGGATGCGGAGCAACAACTGTCGGCGCACCTGGCCGCGCATGGCATGACGGCCAGCGGTGGCAACTGGATCGCGGATGGCCTCGGCCATGCCGACGATACCTGTCCTTTCTGTGGGCAAGATATTCGGGGGCTTCCGCTGATCGCCGCTTTTCGGGCCGTGTTCAGCGAGCGTTATGAGGCGCTTGCGGGAGAGATTGCTACCATGAAAGCGGGCATCGCGCGGGACATGGGCGATGCTGCCCTTGCCCGCCTTGGCACCATCGCAGAACAGAATAAGGGCGGCGTGGAGTTCTGGCAGAAGTATTGCGCGATCGAGGCTCCTGCCCTCGCCTTGCCGGCCGATGCCGTCGAGGCGATCCGCGGGCTTGCAACCGGGGCGACCGACCTTCTCGACCGCAAAGCGGCCGTACCGCTCGAACCGATCGCGCCGGATGAAGGTTTCACGGTCGTGCGCGCTGCTTATGACAGCGCCATCGCCGCCATCGAGGCGGCGAACACCGCGATCCGGGCGGCGAATGTCGTCATCGCCAACAAGAAGGCAGCCGCCGATGCGGGCGACCTCAAGGCGGCTGAGACCGAGCTGGCCCGCCTGACGGCGATCCAGACCCGGCACCGCGAGGACGTGTCCGAGCTTTGCGGCACGTATACGAAGCTCTCCGGCGAAAAAGACGGCATCGAAGCACGCAAGGACGCGATCAGGAAGCAACTCGACGCGCACACTAAGACGGTGGTGAATGTCAATCGGCATTGAAGTTTGACCCCCTATCGGCATCCAATATTGACCCCCTTGGTGGTGAGCAGGCCCGGCGCTGCGTAGCCCTCACATAGCGCAGCGGCGGCGGGCCTGCGGGGTT
>NZ_JAHUZE010000005.1 GCF_019218265.1 Maritimibacter dapengensis | reverse complement strand
GGCCGTGTGCAACGATACCGGCGCGGCGACGATGATCGCCGCGCAGTGAACGAGCAGCACCAGCTATGAAGAAGCAGGTGGACGCCAGTTCCTACACCATCTCCCGGGACACTACCCACGTATCCACGTATCGCCGCCAAAGCGATGATTGATGCCGGACGCGGGGGCTGTATCGTCAATGTCGCCTCGATTCTGGGCACACGGGTGGCCAGCCATGTGTCCGCCTATGCCGCGTCCAAGGAAGGGCTGATTCAACTGACCCGGTCTCTGGCGCTTGAATGGGCGCGGCATGGCATCCGGGTGAATGCCATCTGCCCCGGTTATATCGAAACCGACCTGAACCGTGAGTTTTTTGCCACTGACGCGGGACAGGCATTGATCAAACGCGTCCCGCAGCGCCGGTTGGGGCATGATCCGTTGGCCGCCCCCCCGGACCGGGGGCCTACGATAAGGCGACCGGGAATCCCCGGCCGCAATTCTTAGAGTCACGATTTCAGAACGCGTTAAGCCCGGTCAGGTTGCGCCCGATGACCAGTTTTTGGATTTCGGTGGTGCCATCGGGAATCGGCATGACCTTTGCATTGCGGAAGTGCCGTTCAACGGGGAACTCTTTGGTGATGCCGTTGCCGCCGTGGATCTGCACCGCTTTGCCGGCGATTTCGACGGCCATTTCGGTTGCATACCATTTCGCCATCGAGGTCTGGGTGTCACAGCGCACGCCCAGGTCCAGAAGTTGCAGCCCGCGCTGGCACAACAGGCGCGCGGCATCCAGGTGCGTGGCCATGTCGGCCAAGTAGCCTTGAATCAACTGGTGCCCGCCGATCGGCTTACCATGTTGTTGGCGATCCTGCGCATATTTGACGGCACATTCCAACGCCGCCTGCGCTATGCCAATGCTCGTCAGGCCGACAAACACGCGAGCGCTCTCAAACAGTTTCAATGTCTGGAACAGGCCGCCGCCTGCATTACCCAGAACATGGTCAGCGCTGGTTTCGGCACGGTCGAAAAACAATTCGCAGGTCGATGCACCGATAAGCCCCAGCTTGCGCAATTCGCGGCTCTCGTAGTTGCCGGTATCGCGGTCGACGATGACCATGGAAATACCGTCGTCCAGATTGCAGACAACGATGGCGAAATCCGACTGGGCCCCATTGGAAATCCAGAGCTTCTGGCCAGTGACGAAAATCTTATCGCCCTCGCGGTCCGCACGTGTCTTGACCTCGCGTACGTTCGAACCGACCTCTGGTTCGGAAATACAGGTGGCACAGATCCGTTCGCTGCGCAGGAGCGGCTTCAGATAGGCCTCTTTCTGCGCCACATTTCCCAAGAGGTTGACCGCGAACACGGCATGACCCTGAATCAGCACCGCGATTGCCAGATCGGCCCATATCCGGGCCAGTTCCTCGTATAGGATGCCATAGGTCATGCGGTCGATTCCGGCACCGCCGTCCTCTTCGGGGATCAGGCCGCTGATCAGCCCGAATTCCTCGACCTTGGCGAACAGGGACTTCAGGGTTTTCGCATCGGGGGGGTGGCCGAGGTTCTCGTATTTCTCGGCCAGCGGCGCGAACTCTGCCTCGGCCATCTTGCGGAAGTTTTCCAGCAACATGCGTTGCTCATCTGTATAGATTGCCTGAGCGGCGGCGATCACGTTTTCCATGGTTCGTCTCCTTGTTTCAACGGCCCAGAATGGTGACGCAGGCGGCCGCTTCTTCTACCCCGTGCAACCCCCCGCCGTTTTCGGCGATGGCGTTCTTTGCCCCTTCGACCTGACGCGCGCCAGCTTCGCCGCGCAGTTGCGTGACCAGTTCGAAAACCTGCCCTATCCCTGTGGCACCGACCGGGTGGCCCTTGGATTCCAACCCGCCCGAGGGGTTCACCGGAATGCGTCCACCGATCTTTGTCTCGCCGCGCAGACTGGCGGGACCGCCCTCGCCGAATTCGACAAATCCGAGGTTCTCGATCTGGATCACTTCGCCCACGGCCGTGGCGTCATGCACTTCGGCCACCGATATATCCTCGGGGCCGATCCCGGCCTGTTCATAGGCCTCAAGCGCGGCAAGCCGGGTCAGGTGGTTCTTGTAATCTTCCGGCGGACGATCGGTGCCCGAGCGCAGGATCGCGGCCTTGACCTTGATCGCGCGCGCGGGATCTAGGCCCAGACGTTTTATCCCCTCGCCGGTGCATAAAACGGCCGCAGCGGCCCCGTCCGAGATCGGGGCGCACATCGGCAGGGTCAGCGGATAGGTGATCGGCGGCGCGGCCAATACCCGATCGACGCTCATGGCTTCTCGGTATTGCGCCAGTGGATTATGCACGGAATGCGCATGGTTCTTGGCGGCGACGGCGGCGAACTGTTCCTGAGTTGTGCCAAAGGTCTTCATGTGCAGCCGGGCGAAGCCTGCGTAGACATCCATGAACACGCTGTAGGGCTTGGGCGATTTCGATCCTTCGGGTTCCTCGACCCCTGCACCCAGATCGGCCAGCCGTTGCGCGACCTCTTCGCTGTTGCTGACGTCCCAGCCGCTGTCGAAGGCCGAAAACATCAACGCACGGTCGTCAGAATACATCTTTTCGGCGCCCACGGCGAGACAGCAGTCGCCATTGCCGGCCTTGAGGAAATCGACTGCCAGTTTGAACCCGGTCGAGGCGCTGGCGCAGGCGTTTTCGACATTCACCACCGGAATGCCCTGAATGCCCATTTCACGCAGCGCGATTTCGCCGCGGATCATGTGCTGGCCCTCCATGTGGCCCTGCACCGCGTTCGAGAAGAATGCGCCGTCGATACGATCTGCCGTCACTCGGGCATCGGAAAGCGCGGCGGCGACGGCCTCGCCGGTCATGTCCTTGATGGTTTTGTCCCGGAACTTTCCGAACGGCGTCATCCCGATGCCAACGATGTAAATGTCCTGCATCGTTTGTCCTCCTGACCTAGTATCCGCGAAACTGCGGTTTTCGTTTTTCATTGAACGCCGACAGACCCTCGTGCATGTCCCAGGATCGCATGTGCGCGCGCAGGTTCAGCATCTCTTCGGAAAGCGCGGCGGTTTCGTCCACGTCCAGCGACCGATTGGCAACCGTCTTCATGCGGCGTAAGACCGCCGGGCTTTTTTCTGCCAGCCTGTCGGTAAAGGCCTGCACCGCTTGTCGCAGGTCTTCGTCCGCGATGACCTTGTTCACCAGTCCCCAGTCCATCATGTCCCGTGCCGAAACGTTCTCGCCCGAGAACAGCAGGTATTTCGCGCGGTTCAGGCCAATCCTACGCGGCAGGATCGCCGCACCGCCGGCCCCGGGAAAGACGCCAAAGTTGGAATGTGCGTCGCCCAGTTGCGCGCTTTCGGCGGCAAAGACCAGATCGCAGGCCATCACCATTTCCAAACCGCCCGCCATCGCCAGCCCGTTCACTGCGGCGATCACCGGTTTCGGGCCATGTCGCATCAGCCCAAACGTGTGATCGACAAGATCCAGAAGATCCGGCTCGCCTGGTGCATGTTTGGCGCCAGCAACTTCTTTCAGATCGGCACCGGCGCAGAATGCCCGGCCAGAGCCGGTCAGGACAATTGTACGCACCCCATCGTCGGCCAGCGCCGATTCCAGTGCTGCCGCCATCTCGCGCAGCATCTGCGTTGACATTGCGTTGAGCTGTTCGGTGCGCTGGAAGGTAATCCATTCAGTTTTTGCGACCCGCTCAACGAATAGCGTCTGCTTTGCTTCACTCATGCTAAGCTCCTGATAATTATACATATTATTGGTTTTTCGCCTTGTCTTTTGCGGCGATTTGCGCTGCACTCGGGCGGACCCGCACGTGGAAAACAAAAGAGCTGGAGATTGATATGAGCACTGCACCCCTGGCCGGCCTGAAAATTCTCAGCCTTGCCGAACAGTTTCCCGGTCCCTATGCCACAATGCTGTTGTCCGACATGGGAGCCGAGGTGATCATGATCGAACGACCGGGTGTCGGCGATCCGGCCCGGCAATTTCCGCCCTTGTTCCGGGCACTGAACCGAGGCAAGCGCAGCGTTGCGTTGGATCTGAAATCGGCCGAGGGGCTGGCACGGTTTCGCGAACTGGCCAAGGAATCGGATGTCATCGTCGAAGGGTTCCGCCCTGGCAAGCTTGCGGCCTTGGGTGCCGGTTTCGAGGACATGCGTAGTGTCAACTCGCGGCTGGTTTATGTATCGATTTCGGGTTACGGGCAGGACGGCCCCTATCGTGACAGGGCTGGCCATGACCTGAGCTATGAAGGGGTTGGCGGTTTGCTGGCCGATCAGGCCGATGCAAAGCAGCCCGGCCCTGTGCCGCCGATCCCCCTTGCGGATGTTGGCGCGGCGTTGTTCGCGGCGATCGCAATCCTGTCGGCGGTGGTGTCGAGCCAGCGCACAGGGCAGGGGCGTTACGTGGACGTGTCCATGTCGGATGCGGTGGTTTCGATGTTGACCGCATTCCTCGTTCCCGCCGCCAATGGAACACCGCTGGGCGAATTTATCGCCGAGCCGGGCTATGGCGTGTTCACCTGCAAAGACGGCAAGCTCTTGACCTTGTCCATCGCGCATGAGGACTGGTTCTGGAAACCGTTCTGCGATGTGATCAACAGGGCGGATCTTGCGCCGTTGACAGGCCGCGACCGTGTCGCCCGCAAGGCCGCGCTGCGCGAAGAAATCGCGGCGATTTTGGTCAACAAGACGCGCGCCGAATGGGGCGACCTTCTGGATAAGGCGGGGGTGCCATGGGGTCCGGTCAATTCCCTGGTCGAAACGTTGGACGACCCCCATGTGCGTGCGCGCCAGCTGCTGCGCAAGATTACGCATGACGGCGGCAAGGCCGAGACTTTTATTGTCCAGCCGTTGAAATTCGATGGTTTCGAAACCGCGATACCGGATCTGCCCCCCGAGCTCGGGGCAGATAATGACAGCGTTTTTTCGGACAGCTCCAACTAGAGGCGGCAGCCGTCCGATGGCGGCTCTAGCAGGCAAAAGAATACCCGCCATTCACCGGATAAGTTTGACCGGTGATCCAGCTGGCAGCATCCGAGCAGAGGAACAGGATCATTCCGGCGGGGTCTTCCGGCTCGCCCAGACGGCGGATCACGTATTGCGACAATGCCCGCTTCTCGGTCTCTGCATCCGGGATCAGGTCGGCGACAGCCGGAGTTCTTGTGCCCCCCAAGGCGACGCAATTCGCGGTGATCCCGAACCGACCACCGGCTTTTGCAATTGCCCGCATGAAGCCGGCCGCGCCGGCCTTGGCGCCGGAGTAGACCGCCAGATGCGGCTCGCCCACGCGGCCCGCGTCGGAGATGACTGTCACGATGCGCCCATAGCCGCCCTTGACCATCAGGGGCATTGCGTGACGGGTGCAGTTCAACACGCCGTCGAAATTGGTCGCCATCCAGCGCTTCCATTCCGATGGGTCTGAGTCCCAGAAGGGCACCAGATCATCGAGCCGCGAGGTCGGCCCCGCGTTCCCGGCGTTGTTGACCAGGATATCCACGCCGCCGAACGCGGATTGCGCCTCGGCGAAAGCTGCGCCGACCGCCTCGAAGTTCGAGACGTCAAAGGCGATTGGCAATGCCTTGGCGCCAGCTGCTTCAACTTCTGCGGCAACGCTTTCCGCCCGATCGGCGTGAAAATCATTGATCACAACAGCGCCTGCGCCATGTTCCGCCAGATAAAGCGCGACCTGCCGGCCCACGCCCTGTCCGGCGCCGGTCACCAGCGCGGTGCGGCCCTTGATATCCAGGATGGTGCTCATGAATTCCTTCTCCTCAGCCCAGCCATCTCTTCCGGCGGCGATAGTGTTTGATATCTCGATAGCTTTTGCGCTCGCCCGATGCGGTGACGCCGAGATAGAATTCCTTGATGTCCTCGTTGTCAGCGAGCTTGTCGGCAGGGCCGTCCATCACGATCCGGCCGTTCTCCATCACATAGGCATAGTCGGCGATCGATAGCGCCGCGGCGCTGTTTTGTTCGACCAGGAAGAAGGTCGTGCCTTCTGACTTGAGCTGCTTGAGCACTTCATAAACATCCCGGATCATCATCGGGGCCAATCCCAACGACGGTTCGTCGATCGCGATGATCTTGGGGCTGGCCATCATGGCCCGGCCGATCAGCAGCAGTTGTTGTTCGCCACCAGACATGAAGCCAGAGGTGCGGTTGCGCAGGTCCGCAAGCCGGGGCATCAAGGTGTAAACATGGTCCAAGCGCTTTTTCAGCTCGGCGGAGTTGGGCACCATGTGCCCGCCGACGATCAGGTTTTGCTCTGACGTCAGATGCCGCAAAACGCGCCGCCCTTCCATCACATGGATGAGACCGTTCTTCACGACTTCCGAGGCTTCCATGTTCTGAATGGGAGTTCCGTCCAGAACGATGGACCCCGCCGAAACGGTTCCATCCTCGGATTTGAGCGTTCCCGAGATGGCTTTAAGCGTCGTGCTTTTTCCTGCGCCATTGCCACCGAGCAGAGCAACACATTGTCCCGCACGGACTGTCATGGACACGCCTTTGAGCGCCAGGATGACGTCGGAATATGTCACCTCTACGTTGTTGAGTTCCAGCATGGTCATATTGCCCGGGGCTAAGGATCAGAACGGGCGCCGCGACTGCGGCGCCCGGATTAATTCACCATTTCTCAACTTGCGGAACGTCGACACCCGTTGCCGCGATGGTGATTTTCCCATCTTTGACGGTGCCCACATTCACTTTGAGGCCTTCCAATGGGAACGGTGCTTCTGGCGTAAAGGACAAGGTCGGCAGGAACCCATGGGTTTCTTCGGTGGTGATCGGTTTGGCAAAAAGCGCCTCACGTACCATCTCTCCGGTCAGGCCCTCGGCGCCGTTCGCCTCGATCGCGTGATCGATCACGGTCACGGTATAGAGACCCTGAGATACGCCCATTGCGGTCACGACGTTCCAAGGTGCTTCGAGTCCGTAATCGGCAACCAATGTCTCGTAGAATTGTCGCGCGGGAGTGTCCTCATCGGCCGCAATCGCCATGCCGTAGGCTTCAAAGTCCCCCTCCATTTGCTCAAGCCCGCCAAGCGCGCCACCCGAGGCTGGAAGCCCGTTATGCGAACTCATCATGATCGGGATGTTCGCCCCGTTGGCCTGCAGCCCACGTTTCGCGGCAACCACGATAGAGGTGTTCGTTTGGATTACCAGCGCCTCGGCCCCGGCTCGTACAACGCGGCGCATTTGCCCCGTCAGATCGGTGGGTTGAACTTCGGTATAGATGACCTCGACGAGGTCGATCTCCTCGGGGTGCTCTTCGGCATAGAGTTCAAGGCCCTTTGCCATGTCGACATAGGCAGGCGATGCTTCGGAGGCGAGGATCGCAACCTTGAGCGGTTCGTCTCCTCCGCGCTGTTCACGCATCCAGTTTAGAAAGCCGACACTTTCGTGCGAATAGGTCGGACGTGGGTTGAAAATCCAGGCATCCGGTTGCCAGGCAAAACCGTAGGCCGCTGTGGCCATGAACATCGGGATTTTGTCTTCCGGCAGGCGTTCGGAAAGGGCCGCGACGTCAGGCCCGCCGAGGCCGACAACCGCAATCGGGTCCAGTTCCGATTTGATCCCGGGCCAGAGACTTGCCACCTGTGCCGCGTCATAGCGGGTTTCGTAGTTTTTGTAGTTCAGCGTGACGCCAAGTTCCTTGCCGCGGGTTTCATTCCACCAGGTGAACACAGCTTCGCGTCCGCCTGCCAGGATGGGCATGATGTCAGCATAAGGGCCGGAAAAGTCCGACAGCAGGGCCAGATTATAGGTCTCTTCGGCCTGCGCCTTCAAAGGCATGGTCGCCGCGGCCGCCAAGGCAGCCGCTGCCAGTAAGCCGCGAAGACCTCGATTCGATTGGTAAGTCATATTCTTCCTCCCAGGTTTAGAGCCGCTCTATTTCTCAGTAAGGAAACGGCCAGATACGGTATGACGACTTCAGGATGTTCCAGCGGTGCATCAGCCCCTTGGGTTCGAGGATCATAAACAATGCGATCACGCCGCCAAGAACGACATTCATGCCAGCGAACACGATGTCACCGCCAAGGAATGATACCGAGTCGGCGATATTGGGGCCGACCGTCGCGATAATTTCCTGGATGATGCGGATAATGAAGACGCCGATCAGGGCCCCCACGATTGAACCCATCCCGCCGACGATGATCATCGCGACGAAGAAGATCGAGTGAAACAGGGTGAACTGGTCTACCCCCACGAAGCGGATCAGATAGGCCCAAAGCGCCCCGCCGACGCCCGCATAGAAAGCGCCGATCAGGAAGGCATTTGCCTTTGTGGCCGCGACATTGATCCCCATTATACCCGCGGCCACGTCATCATCCCTGACCGCCACGAAGGCACGGCCGAAGCGTGACCGAACGATCCCGAACGCGCCCGCCACCATGATCGCGGTCACGGCGAAATTCAGATAGAACTGCGAAGATTCGCTGACAAATCGCTGCCCGAAAAGCTCGGCCGGGGGCACGGTGATACCGTTCGATCCACCCAGCCAGGTTGACGGCAGGTTCAATACGGCAAAGTGGAACAGGAACTGAGCTGCAATCGTGGTCAGTGCCAGATAGAACCCCTTGATCCGCGCCGCGGTCAAGCCAAAGAGAAAGCCGAACAGCGCAGCCGAGAGCCCGGCCAGAGGAATGGTCAGCAGAAACGTAAGGCCGGTCTTCGAGGCCAGTATCGAGGCCGTATAGGCGCCGACCCCCATGAACGCCGCCTGACCCAGGTTGATCTGGCCCGCATAGCCGGTGCAGATCTGAAGCCCGACGGCGATGACGGCGCTGATCATCATCATATTCAGGATAGCGATGATACGGCTGCTCACCAGGTAAGGCGCCAACAGCAGTAGAGCCATGAATACGACGAGGGCCAGAAACTGCCAGCGCGTTCGGATCAAACGTCTGTCACTGCGATAGCTTGTCGGGAATACGCCAGAAGGATCCATGGATTACACCCGTTCGATTGTGCGCCAGCCGAACAGGCCGGTCGGCCGGATCAGCAGAATGGCAAGCATTATGATATATGGAACGACACTGCCGAGCGAGCCACCGATCAACGGATCAAGGTAGTTGGTGGTCAAGCTCTGCGCGATGCCGATGATTATTCCTGCCAGGATAAGCCCGCCGATGGATTCCAGCCCGGCAAAGAGCGCCACCGGCAGGGCCGCGAACCCGATATCCGAGGCCAGGAAGGTCAGCGATTTGCCGCTGAGAAAGATCATCGCACCAATTGTGGACAGGATTGCCCCGAGAACCCAGGCAACGGCAATCGAGCCTTTCACCGAAATGCCCATCGAGGAAGCTACGACGTGGTCCTCCGCCACAGCGGTCATACGGAGGCCGGACCGGGTCCGGTTGAAGAACCACGACAGGCCGACGGCCGCGACAATGGTGATGATCCCACCTATCAGGAGGTTCATCGGGATCAACATATCGCCGAGGAACAAGGGTTTCAGCGGAAAAATGATCGGGAAGGGTCTTACCGCGGGACCGAACACAAGCAGCACCAAACCGCGCAGCAGGATCAAAAGGCCGACGGTGACCATGACCATCGAGAAAACCGATTCACCGATCAGCTTTGTCAGGAAAATCCGTTCGATTGCGTACCCGACCAGCCCGGCCAGAACCAGCGAAAGGGGTATCGACAACCAAAGGCTAAGCCCCGCTTGCATCGTTGTGAACCAGACGATGAACCCGCCGATGATCACAAGCTCGCCCTGCGCGAAGTTGAACACCTTGCTGGCGCGGTAAATCACAACAAAGCCCATGGCCACCAGCGAATACAGAAGGCCGATCAAAGCCCCGGTAATGATGTCATTGATGAAATAGACCATTGTCGCCGACCTCCTTTAAGATTTGGACTGCCGCTTGGCAGCCTTCGATGCGTTTTCAACATCCGACACGCGAACCGTGGTCTTGAGAACGCCTTGACGGCCGTCCTGATAGGTCACAGCGATTTCGAGATCTGTCTCGTCATCGCCAGCATAGATCGCCTCGACGAGCTTGGCATACCGTTCCTCCAGAAAGGCCCGGCGAAGCTTTCGGCTGCGGGTCAACTCGCCTTCATCCGGGTCGAGTTCCTTGGGAAAATTCGCAAAACGTGCCACGCGCGAGCCTTCGGGCAGGAGCGCATTGATGCGCGCCACTTCGCCTTTGATAAGGTCCAGAACTTCGGGTTTCTGCGAGAGATCGGTGTAGGTCGAAAAGCTGATCTTGTTCTCTTCCGCCCAACGCCCGAGAACTTCCATATCGATATTGATAAGCGCGCTGACGAAGCTCCGGGTTTCGTCGCCCAAGGTCATGAGATCCTTGATGAAGGGGCTATACCGCAACCGCGTTTCGATGAATTGCGGCGGATAGCTGTGCCCATTTGCCAGGCGGCGCATATCCTTGACACGGTCAAAGAACAAAAGCTCGCCGTCGTCGGTCATCGACACCGCGTCACCGGTCTTGTACCAACCGTCTTCGGTCAATTCCTCTGCGGTCTTTTCGGGCTTGCCGTGATAGCCACCGAAGCCCGATCCGCCACGCACCTGAAGCTCCCCTTCGTCCGAGACCCTGTATTCCAGCGGTTCGCCGTAGTTCGTGTTGCTTTGCATCCAGCTGCCGCTGGTTTCCAGCTGATAGCTTTCGCCGACATGCGCGGTCAGAAGGCCGATTTCGGTCGCGCCATACACGTTGCGCAGCTTAACCCCCATCGCGTGGAACATACGAAAGACGTCAGGTGCCATCAGGGCGCCGCCGCTCATTGCGTTTTTGGCCTTACCAAGGCCAAGATTGTCGCGCAGGTGATGCAGCACCAGAGCTTCGGCAAAGGGAAGCTGCAGGCGTGCGGCAAGGCTGGGGCTACGCCCCTCCAGCCGTTCCACATAAACGTCGTGGCCGACCTTCATACCCCAGTTGTACATCGCATTGCGGATTTTACCCGCCCCCAGCATCCGGGCCTGAACGATGGAGGCGAGATTTTCCCACTGGCGCGGGCTGAACACCAGTGCGTCGACCGCCAGTTCGCGAATGTTGGTCAGTACGTCTTCAGGGCCTTCGGGGAAGTTGACGACCATGGGCGCGATCAAACCGATCGACAGGCCGAAAATCTGTTCCGTGACCCAGGCCGGCGAAATGTAGGTCAGGTATTCGGTGCCCGGCGCGATTTCGATTGCCCCCATCACCCGCGAGCAATTGTCGAACAGGTAGCGATGGCTGATGACAACGCCCTTGGGTTTTCCCGTGGTACCCGAGGTATAGGACAGCAAGGCGGTATCGTCCGCCCGTCCACGTTTTACGTGTTCTTCAAATCTGGCGGGTTCCTTGGCGTGGATCTGACGCCCGGCCGCGCTCACACTTTCAAACGAATGCAACAGGGGATGATCATAGCCCCACAGACCGGAATCGTCCCAGTAAACGACCGCCAGGGCGCCCGAGTACTTGCCCGCAATCTCGATGCATTTATCGACCTGCTCCTGATCCTGTGCCAGAAAAATCCGCGTTTGCGAGTCTTCGGCCAGATACAGAATCTCTTCAGCGTTTTGATCCGGATAGACAGACAGGACTTTGCCGCCTAACGACTGGACGGCGTATTCAGCCCAGAAATGTTCGGGTTCGTTTTCGCCAATCATCATGACGGATTCGCCAGCCGACAAGCCCAGGTTCTCCAACCCGAGAGCCAGGGCGCGAACCCTGTCAAGAACATCGGCCCAGGTGAATTCACGCCAGATGCCCAGGCGCTTGTGCCGTTCGGCGAGGTTGGTCGGTGTGGATGTCGCTCGCGCGAGCAAAACCTGCGGCAGGGTTTCGCTATGTGTCACTGCTGGGTCCGAAAAGACCATTGCTGTCCGTTGTTTGACCATGCCGCTACCCCAGATATGCCTTTATGACAGCCGGGTCCTTCTGGATTTCTTCCGGGGTGCCTTCAGCGATGACCCGCCCGAAATCCAGCACCACGATCCGGTCGGCAAGGTCCATCACGACGCCCATGTCGTGCTCCACCAGAACTACCGGAATCTTGCGCGCCTCGCGCACATCGAGAATGAAGCGCGCCAGGTCTTCTTTTTCCTCCGAGTTCATGCCGGCCATCGGTTCATCCATCAGCAGGATCGACGGTTCCTGCGCCAATGCACGGCCCAGATCGACACGCTTGCGCAACCCATACCCCAACGTGCCCACGGGCCGGTTGCGGATTGCCTCGATCTCGAGAAAATCGATGATCTCCTCTGCGGCTTCACGATGTTCCGATTCCTCGCGCATCACGGGACCGAACTGGAAAAAAGCCTGGACTACATTCGATTTCATCAGCATGTGGCGGCCGATCATAATGTTTTCCACCACCGTCTGCCCGGCAAAAAGATGGGTGCCCTGAAACGTCCGCGCCAGACCGCGCCGGGCGATCTGGTCAACACGCAGGCCGGTCACGTCCTGCCCGGACAATTCGACACGGCCCTTCTGCGGACGGTAGAAGCCCGCAGTCACGTTTAGAAGTGATGTTTTTCCGGCTCCGTTCGGTCCGATAATTGCAAGCAATTCATCGTCGGCCACAGAAATGCTCACATCGTCGAGCGCGGTCACACCGCCAAATTTCAAAGTTGCACCACGCACCGCAAGCGGTGAGGATACGTGCCCGTTATTCGTGGTCATGTTGCGGCCCGTGCTTTTGCCCCACACCTCATGGAGGCGCGCATAGCCTGACCGCACGGTTTTTCGTTGGTTACGAGTTTTCCTCGCATTGTTCCTCCTCCCACCTCTAAATTCAGAGGTTTGCCTGGTTTATTTACCAAGTCTCTCCGCGAAGCCTAACAGATATTAGAAAAATTGGTCAACAACTGAATTCGCTACCGAAGAAGACCGATCAGACGGCCGCGTACTCTGCGGAAAAGCTTCGAAGACCTTTTTGATCCTGACACCAGACTGTCCCGGAGGTGCCGGTCCCTTCATTGTGCAGTTGCAATTCGCAGGGCAGGGTGAGTGGCGCGAGGCCACGGAACGAAAACCGGTGGGGCGATGTTTTCAACGCACCCGCCGCCAGATTCAGAAGCAGCGTGGCCTGCAATGGGCCATGCACAACAAGTCCGGAATAGGCTTCGGTTTCGGTGGCGTAGACGTAATCATAGTGAATGCGATGGGCATTGAACGTCAGCGCCGAATAGCGAAACAGAAGAACAGGATCCGGTGTCAGCGTCGATCTAAGCGTGTTGGGGTCACCCGCGTCAGCTGCGCTCTCGCCCGTGCGGGGGGTGGAAATCTCACGATAAACGATCGTTTGCTGCTCCCGGATACAAAGCCGGTTGCCACTCAGATACTCATGTTCGACGGTCACAAAGACCAATGGTCCACTACGGCCCTGCTTGGCCACAATATTCCTGATCGAAGAGCGTCGGGTGATGGTTTCGCCGATTTTCAGCGGCGCGATATGCGTAACATCGCCGCCAGCCCACATGCGGGCGGGCAGCAGAACAGGGGGCAGAAATCCACCCCTCGCGGCGTGGCCGTCTTCTGACAGGGCGGCAGCTGGCACGGTATCAAGGGCAAGGCACCAATGAACCCCCAGCGGGACATCGCCGGCTTCGTCCCAAAGATGCGGACCGAGCGTGGCGCGGAATTTGTCGATCAGCCCCTGCGTCAGAACATCTTCCTTGGTCTCGGTGCGTCCCAGCCAGGGCGCCAGCGCGTCAAGGTCGATCTCACCCATGTTTCTGGCCTCAGAAGGATCGGGGCATGCCGAGGATATGTTCGCCGACATAGGAGAGGATCAGGTTGGTCGAGATCGGGGCGACCTGATAGAGGCGCGCCTCGCGAAACTTGCGCTCAACATCGTACTCCCGTGCGAAACCGAAGCCGCCGTGGGTCTGGATGCAGGCATTGGCCGCTTCCCAGCTGGCTTCCGAAGCCAGCAGCTTGGCCATGTTCGCCTGTGCACCACAATCCAGTCCGGCATCGAACCGCCTGCAGGCTTCAAAGCGCATCAGATTGGCGGCCTCGATGTTCACATAGGACCTGGCGATAGGGAATTGCACACCTTGGTTCTGGCCGATGGGACGGTCAAAGACCACGCGGTCGCCGGCATAGGCGCGGGCCTTGTCAACGAACCAGTATCCATCACCGATGCATTCCGCCGCAATCAGGGTCCGTTCGGCGTTCAGCCCGTCAAGAATATGGTAAAACCCGCGCCCCTCGGTGCCGATCAGGTTCTCGGCGGGGATTTCCAGGTTGTCGAAAAACACTTCATTGGTTTCGTGGCCGGGCATGTTGGCGATGGGGCGGACCTCCATCCCGTTGCCGATTGCCTCTTTCAGATCGACCATAAAGATCGACAGGCCCTGCGACTTTTTCTTGACCTCGCTCAGCGGCGTAGTGCGGGCCAGCAAGATCATCAGGTCAGAATGCTGGATACGGCTGATCCAGACCTTCTGGCCATTGATCTCATACCGGTCACCCTTCTTGACTGCGATGGTCTTCAGTTTGGTGGTGTCGGTCCCGGTTGTCGGTTCGGTCACGGCCATGGATTGCAGGCGCAACGCGCCGCTGGCAATACCGGGCAGGTATGTCTGCTTTTGCTCATCCGAACCATGCCGCAGCAGCGTGCCCATGTTATACATCTGCCCGTGGCAATGGCCCGCGTTTCCGCCGCAGCGGTTCACCTCCTCCATGATGATCGAGGCTTCGGTCAACCCCAGACCCGAGCCACCGTATTCCTCTGGGATCATCGCGGCAAGCCAGCCCTCGCGGGTCAGCGCATCGACGAATTCCTCGGGGTAGGTTTCGTCTTCGCCGAACTTGCGATGATACTCTGGCGGAAACTGCGCGCAAAGTGCGCGCAAGGCATCGCGCAGATCGGTGTGAGTGTCTGGGGCTGACGTCTGCATCGTTCAAGCCGCTCCCGGGCCGGAGGTTTCGAGGATTTCCTCTTCGGCGCGCTGCCACAATTCATAGGAGATCGGGTTTTCGCTCTCTTCGAGGATATGACCGACCAGGCCGATGGCGCGCGCCATGACGCCAAAGCCCCGCACGATCTTCCAGGGAAAGCCGAATTCACAGCAGATCGCTCCGATCGCACCAGTGGCGTTAATCGGCAGCATCTTACCCGATTTTTCTTCGGCAACGGCCTGAATTTTCTGGATCAACTCGATGTATTCACCGGACTTGCCGTTCTCGGCAGCGATCTGGAACAGGCGCGGGGTGCGCGGATCGACCGGTTTGTGCACCGGATGTCCGAGCCCCGGCACGATCATCTTGCGGGCGCGGAATTTTTCTACCGTCTCGACGGCCAGCGCATCCAGATCGACACCGGTGCCCAACTTGTCCTGTGGCAGTGCCTCGTAAAGCATTTTCGAGGCACCTTCCATAGAACCGACAAAGACGGTGCCCAGCCCACACAAGCCAGCCGCCACAGCCGCCTGAAGCGATTCCGGCGCCCCCATATAGGTCATCCGCGCCGCCAGGGCCGAGGGCGTGATACCATGTTCGACCAGGGTAATGACGATGGCGTTGAACACCCGGCTTTCCTCGGGTGTGGCCTTGCGGCCCGTCAGTTGCAGGAACGCCAGATCGCCGAGGTTCATGTGGCCCAGGATCTCGTTGGGCAGGTCGAGGCCACGCACGCTGATCTTGTCAGGGGTGCTCCAGGCAATGCTGGAGCTGATTTTTTCTTTGCGTTTTCCCATTAGACCGGATCCCATGAAAAGACATCCGCCGAAACTTCGAGCGGCGTGAACTGCGATTTGAGCGCGGGAATGGCGCGATCGGCGATTTCATCGGCGGTCCAGCCATCACCGGAATGAACCGACCGCACCGGGCGGGGCTGGTTGAACAGGAAGATCTCGTTCTTGCGAACCGCAAAGATCTGTCCTGACACGTCAGCCGCGCGGTCGCTCATCAGGAAACAGGCCATCGGTGCAACCTTGGCCGGTGTCATCTCCTTGATCTTTTCGACCCGTGCCACCTGTTCCGGGGTGTCTGTCTTGATCGACGAGATCATCCGGCTCCAGGCGAAGGGCGCGATGCAGTTTGACCGCACGTTCCAGCGCTTGAGATCAAGCGCAACAGATTTTGAGAAGGCCGCGATGCCCAGCTTCGCGGCAGAGTAGTTCGCCTGGGCAAAATTGCCGATCAGCCCCGAGGTCGAGGTCATGTGCACGAGCGCGCCGCTTTCCTGTTCGCGGAAATAGTCGGCGGCCGCGCGGCTGGTATTGAAGGCACCATAAAGATGGACCTTCACCACCGCGTCGAAATCCTCATAGGTCATCTTGTGGAAGTAACCGTCGCGCAGAATGCCGGCGTTGTTTACCACCGCGTCGATGCGACCGAATTCCTTGACCCCGGCTTCGATCATCGCGCGCGCGGCATCGGGATCGGTGACAGAGCCGCCATCGGCAATGGCATCGCCCCCAGCGGCCCTGATCTCTTCGACGACTTTCTGCGCCGCAGTTTCTGTCTGACCGGTGCCTTTCAGGGATGCGCCCAGATCATTGACCACCACGGCGGCGCCTTCGGTAGCTGCCATCAAGGCGATATCACGCCCGATCCCACCGCCGGCCCCGGTGACCAGAACGACCTTTCCGTCAAGTGCTTTTGTCATCTTCTTGCTCCCTCAGAGTGACTTGCGGTATTTGTCCAACCCGCCGGTGTGCATGACCCGGCCCATGAGCGGCACACCGATGATCTCTTCTGCTTTGACCGCCGCTGCGATCAGCTTGTCCAGATCAATGCCGGTTTCGATGCCGAGCTCGTGACACAGGAACACTGCATCCTCGGTGCAGACATTTCCTGCGGCGCGCGCGTGGCCGTGGCCCGCGAAAGGACAGCCGCCAAGACCGGCGACGGAGCTTTCGAACATGTCCACGCCCATCGACAGGGCCGCATAAACGTTGGCGATCCCCAGCCCACGTGTGTCATGGATGTGCATACCGATGCGCGCCTCGGGCGCCAATTCGCGCAGGGCGCCGATCATCCGTTTGACCGCCTCGGGGTTTCCCCAACCCATGGTGTCGGCGACCACGAGGATCGGCACGGGGATGTTCTCTTCTTCGCATAGCTGAAGGATAAAGCGGAAATCGTCCAAGATGCGTTCTTGGGGGATGGGGCCCTCGAGGTTGCAGCCGAAAGCGGTCATCACATAGGCCGCGTCGACGGTATATCCCTCTTCCTTGTAAAGACGGACCCAGTCACGTTGTTTTTCCCGCATCTCGGCCGAGGAACAATTGTTGTTCGATTGGGCGAATGCTTCGGAAGGATAGAACAGCAGACGCGGGTCGATATCGACCTCATGCGCGGTCAGGGCCTTGCGAAACCCTTTGTCGTTCAGCCACAGCGATGTGTAGTTCACGCCCGGTTTGCGCTTGATACGCTGGAACAACTCGCCGGTGTCCGCCATCTGAGGAACGTATTTCGGGCTGACAAAGCTGCCGACCTGAATGCGTTTCAAGCCGGTTTCGCTGAGCATGTCGATCAGTTCGATCCGCTCTTCGATCGGGTAAATCTTCTTTTCGATCTGAAAACCCTCACGCGGGCCTTCTTCACGAAATTCTACGAATTTGGGAAAGTCGCTCATTTCATCACTCCTCGGATGGCAGGATCTCGGCGATGACCTGGCCGCGATCGACCATGTCCCCATTCGAGACGGATATATTGCTGGCGATCCCGGCCGCGGCCGCCCGGATCGAGATTTCGAGTTTCATGGATTCCATGACCGCGACCACGTCGCCTTCGGCCACGCTCTGACCATCGGAGACCTTGATTTCGACAATCATGCCGGTCAGCGGAGAGGTCACGGCGCGATCCGCCGCGGCATCGCCGCCGGCAAAGGCAAGGGGCGCGGCGGGCCGAAAGACCAGGCGGCCTTCGGGCGTATCCAGTTCGATCACGCCCGCGTGCAGGCGCGCGTCGATCAGATGGACGGTGTCGCCTTCGCCGACACGCCAACGGCCCGGGGTCAGTTCACGTGCCGACAGTATCAGCGCCTCGCCTTTCTCCGAATGGATGGTGTACTTGGCACCCGGTTTGACTGGACTGACGCGCAGTTCTTCGGATACCTCGTCAGAATCGGTAAGCGTCACGCGCTGCCCCGCTTCAATCGCATCGCCGCCCAGTCCAAGCCGCCAGCCGGTAAAGGCATCACGGTTGGTCCAGGGATTGGCGTCTGTGTCGCTGCGCGACTGGGTCACGAAGAGAATGGCAGCGGTCGCCTTCCACAGATCTGGGCGGGTCAGGCCGGGTGCCTGTGTCAGCTCATCCAGCCTGCCGTCGATCCAGCGGGTATGCACCTGCATCCGTTCGAATTCATGGTTTCGCGCCAGCGCCGTTAGAAAGGCGCGATTGGTCTCGACACCTTCGACCGCGACATGATCAAGCGCCGTGGCCAGACGTGCCAATGCGGTTTCCCGGTCGGGCGCGTGCACGATCAGCTTGGCGATCATCGGGTCGTAGTAGGGCGTGACGGCATCGCCTTCTTCGACGCCGCTGTCGATGCGCAGGCCCGATGGCAGGCTGAGCGTGGAGAGCGTGCCCGTCGACGGGGCGAATTGCATCGCCGGATCTTCGGCGTAAAGCCGCGCCTCGACCGCGTGGCCGTTGATCGTCAGATCGTCCTGCACCAGTCCAAGGCCCGCGCCTTCGGCAATCCGCAGGTGAAGCGCGACAAGGTCCAGCCCGGTGATCGCTTCGGTGACGGGATGTTCCACCTGAATGCGCGGGTTCACCTCAAGGAAGAAATACTCGCCACCCGCGACCAGAAATTCGACCGTGCCCAGCCCGCGATAGTCCAGCGTTTCGCCCAAGCGCACCGCGTCGCGTGCGATGTCGTCCAGAAGCGTTCGGGGCAGACCCCAGGCCGGGGCTTCCTCGATGACCTTCTGGTGGCGGCGCTGAAGCGTGCAATCGCGTTCGAACAGATGCACCACATGGCCCTTGCCGTCACCTGCGATCTGCACTTCAACATGGCGCGCCTCGGGCAGGAAACGCTCCAACAGCAGCCCTTCGGAGCCGAAGGTGGATTTTGCTTCGCGCAGCGCGCCTTCGATGTCCTCGACCAGCGTGGTCTCGTCAGTGACGAGCCGTTGTCCGCGCCCACCACCGCCGCCGACCGCCTTGAGCAGCACCGGCAGGCCCATTTGGCGCACCTCCTCGGCAATCTGCTCGGGATCGGACCGCGCACCTTCGGCGCCCGAAATCACCGGGACGCTGGCCGCCACGGCGGCCTCTTTGGCGCTGGCCTTGTCGCCGAAACGTTCAAGCGTTTCCGGCGTCGGCCCCATGAAGATCATGCCGGCGGCTTCGACCGAACGAGCAAAATCGGGGTTTTCGGCCAGAAAGCCATAACCGGGATGGATCGCATCCGCGCCCACTGATTGCGCAGCGGCAATCACCGCGTCGATTTTCAGATAGCTCTCGGATGCAGGCCCGGCACCGATACAGACAGATTTGCCGATCTCGCGGACATGCAGGGCATTGGCATCGGCCTGCGAATGCACGCCGACAGGGGTGATACCGCTGGCCCGCGCGGTGCGCGCGATCCGGCAGGCAATTTCGCCGCGGTTGGCGATCAGAAGCGTTTTGATTTTCACGGTTCGCTCCTCACATCCTGAACACGCCGAAGTTGGTATCGACCTTGGGTCTGCGCGATGTCACATCCAGCATCAGCGCCATGACGTCACGGGTCTCACAGGGCTCGATCACGCTGTCGATCCAAAGGTTGGAAGCAAAATTATAGGCTCCCTGAAAATCTTCGTATTCCTTGCGGATCGGTGCCTTGAAGGCTTCCTCCTCCTCGGGGGTCCAGCTTTTGCCTTCGCGTTCGTTGATCTGCGCGCGGACCTGAGCCAGCACGCTGGCGGCCTGTTCCGGCCCCATGATTGCCGACCGTCCCGTCGGCCAGGCGAACATTGCGTCCGGCTGGAACGGGCGGCCCAGCATCGCCAGGTATCCGGCCCCGTAAGAGCCACCGGTGATGATTGTGAATTTCGGCACCCGGGCCGAAGACATGGCCGTGATCATCTTGGCGCCAGCCTTGGCAATGCCCATCTGCTCGACCTCGCGGCCCACCATGAAGCCGTTCACATCGGCCAGGAACAGCAGCGGAATATCACGCTGGACGCAGAGATTGATGAAATGCGTCGCCTTCAGCGCGGCTTCGACGAAAAGCACGCCTGTATTGGCGATGATCCCGACCTCGTGGCCGTGGATGCGCCCCCAGCCGGTCATGATCGTGTCGCCATAAAGCGGCTTGAATTCGTGAAAATCGCTCTCATCGACCAACCGAGCCACGATTTCGCGGTTGTCGGTCGGCACCTTGGGGTCGCGGCTGATGAGCCCATAAATCTCTTCGACCGGGTAGGCGGGCGCACGGGGCGTTTCGGGCGTCTTGCGGGGTTGGGGTTTTTCGCCAAGATGGCTGACAATTTCGCGCGTGATGGCCAGAGCGTGGGCGTCATCTTCGGCCAAATGGTCGGTCACACCGGAAACGGACGAATGCATCTTGCCGCCACCCAGTTCTTCGGCTTCGACCTTTTCGCCGGTTGCGGCAAAGGTCAATTCCGGTCCGCCCAGATACATAAAGCCCTGACCGCGCACGATCACCACTTCGTCACAGAGCGCGGGGATATAGGCACCACCCGCGGTGCAGGGCCCCATGACCACGGCGATTTGCGGCACACCATCGCCAGACATGCCGATCTGTTGGTGAAAGATGGAGCCGAACTGGCCTTCGTCGGGGAAAAGGTTGGCCTGGTCGGGCAGGAAGGCACCGCCGGAGTCCACGAGGGTGATGACGGGCAGGCGGTTTTTCCAGGCAATTTTCTGTGCCCGGACGTGTTTGCGGCAGGTGATCCCGAAATAGGTGCCGCCCTTTACGGTGGCATCATTGGCGATGATCATGCACTGACGGCCTTCGATCACGCCAATACCGGTAATGATGCCGGCGCCGGGTGGAACTCCCTTGTGCATATTCAGTCCGGCCAACTCGCCGAGTTCCAGAAATGGTGTGCCCGGGTCGATCAGCCGTTCGATCCGTTCGCGCGGCAGGATTTTGCCTTTGTCCACATGACGTTTGCGCGCCATTTCGGGGCCGCCGACGCGCTGTAAGAGCCGGAGGGCATGTAGTTCATCGACCTTTTCGCGGTAAGACACGTCGTTGGCGCGGAAGTCGTCCGACCCGCTGTCGAGAAGGGATTTCATTCTAGTCATGGCAGGTCTGGATATTTCCTGAGAACGAAGGCGACCTTAGCGGCGCCAGGTTTTTCGAAAGTGTCGGCCGCAACCAGGTGAACGTCGGCCTTGAAGACCAAGGAGTCGCGAAGCCGCTGCTCAATTTTCTTTTTGAGGGTGACGTCATCGGCCGGATCGCGATCGGGGCCCCGTTCGACAATCACCGTCAGCGCGCCCTGCGTGGTATGGCCCTCGAAATCGGCCACGATGCGCATGACGCCGTTGGTGTCCGGCACCATTTCGGTAACGATGCTGTTGATCGCCGACGGGAAGACATTGGCCCCGCGCACGATCAGCATGTCGTCGGTGCGGCCGGTGCAGCGGATCTTCGGTCCGGTGCGGCCGCAGGAGCATTCGGTATCGATCACTTCGATATAATCGCCTGACCGGAACCGCACGAGCGGGCTCGCCTGGCGGCCGAGCGCGGTATAGACCATCTCGCCTTCTGCGCCTTTTTTCCAGGGAATGATCCTGCCGCTCTCCGGGTCGAGCAGCTCGGTCAGGACATAATCCATGTTGACCATGTGCATACCCGACTGGGCGTCGCACTCGGCCCAGTATGTCACGCCCAGATCGGTGCCGCCCAGCATCTCGGTGCATTTCGCACCCCAGGCCTTTTCGATCTTTGCCCGAATTGCGGGAATGCCGCCGCCGGGTTCGCCGCCGACGATCACGCGCTCGATACCCAGTTCGCTGGCCTTGCAGCCAAGTACCTCGGGAGCCTTTTCGGCCAGGTGCAGCACAAAGTTCGGGGCGCCGACCACGCAACGCGTGCGGGTGTCGGCGCAGGCGCGCAGCAGCCGTTCCGCACCGCCATCGGCGCCCACCGGGACATCGATCGTGCCCATGTACTGCAATCCCTGCATCACGGGGATGCCGCCGACAAAGCCCTTGGCGAGCGAAAACGCGTGCAGCACCATGTCGCCCGGCCGCACGCCATTGGCAAAGAAACAGCGTGCCGTCATCTCGTGCCACATTTCGGCGTCGGATTCGGTCAGGGCCACATATGAGGGGCTGCCGGTCGTGCCCGACGATGCCTGCATTTGGATGATCTCGTACATGGGCGCGGCGCGGTGTTTGCCGAACGGCGGATCGGCGGCCAGGCTTTCGCGGATCTCGGTCTTGTAGGTATAGGGCAGTTTCTGCAGGTCTTCGATGGTGCGGATATCGTCGAATTCCACACCGGCTTTCGCGAACTTCTCCTGATAGAAAGTCGAGTTTGCCTTGAGATAGGCCATCTGATCGCGCAGTCGCTCTTCCTGAATACGGCGCACCTCGTCGAGCGGCGTGCCCTCGATCGCGTGCCAGAAGCGATCATTTACCTTGTCGGCGGCATCTTCCCGCCGGAAGCGCATTCCAAATTGCATGTCGTTCTCCGTTCCTAGCCGTGGCGATCAATAGGATCGTGGCAGGCCCATGACCTTTTCGCCGATAAAGCTCAGGCACAGTTCGCGGTTCACCGGCGCTGTGCGCAGCAGGCGGACCAGCGGGTACATTTCGTAAAGTCCCGTATCTTCGGTAAAGCCCGATCCACCATGCGCCTGAAGCGCCGCGTCGACCGCTTCGATCCCGGCTTCGGCGGCGGCATATTTCGCCATGTTCGACGACGCACCGGCAGGCAGCTTGTTGTCGAACTCCCATGCCGCGCGCCGGGTCATCAGACTGGCCATTTCGACTGCCGTATGCGCCTTGGCCATCGGATGCTGCACGCCCTGGTGCGCACCGATGGGTTGGCCGAACACATTGCGCTCGGAGGCATAGGCCACGCCCTTGTTCAGGGCGAACCGGCCGATGCCGCAGCACAAGGCGGCCAGGATAATACGCTCGGGGTTGAGGCTGTCGAACAGGATCGAGAACCCTTCGTCCACCTCGCCGACCACATCCTCGGGGCCGAGATCCACATCGTCGAAGAACAGTGTCCACTGCTCCTCGGGCAGGGGGATCGAGATCTTCACCCGCTGCTTGTGGACGCCTTTTTTCTTCAGATCCACGGCGAACAGGGTAAAGCCGTCGGTCTTGCGGCTGACCTCGGTATGCGGTTTGGTCCGCGCCACCACGAGGCAGTAGTCGGCCACTTCGGCCCCGGTGATGAAGGTCTTTTCGCCCGACAGGCTGAACCGGTTGCCTCGACGCTTGGCCAGCGTAGTGGCCTTCATCGTGTTCGACCCGGCCCCCGGTTCGGTGATCGCGAAACAGAACTGGATATCACCGCGGCAGGCGGCCGGCAGCAGTTCTTTCTTGTGGAACTCGCTCCCGTGGCTGGCGATATGGGCCAGCGACATGGTCGGCCCGACCACCATCATCAAAAGCGGAATGCCGTGATTGGCGGTGCCCTCCATGAACAGGGCCATTTCAGTCATACCAAGGCCCGCGCCGCCGAATTCCTCGGGCACCATGATGCCCAGGAAACCGTCATCGGCAATCTGCTTGAACATCTCGTGCGGGAACTCATGCCTGCGCGCGTGGTCCAGCCAATACGCATTGTCGTATTTCTGCGCCAGCTGGCCGCCATACTCGTAAATCTGGCGTTGTTCGTCGTTCAAAATGAAATCCATGTTTCGTCCTCAGGCCTTGAATTCGGGGGCGCGCCGGTTCTCGAATGCGTCGAGGCCCTCGGCCACGTCATCGCTGGGCAGTGCACGCACCGCGGCATCGCGCTCAAGCCGCATCTGCTGGTCGATACCAAGGTCCGCACCTTCGCGCGCCAACCGCTTCATCTCGGCGATGCCGGGACGCGAGCGGGTGGCGATCTTCTGGCAGTATTCCAGCGAGATCTTGTGCAGGTCCGCATCCGGCACGATGTAGTTGACCAGGCCGGCCTCTTTGGCCTCGTCCGACTTGAGCCAGCGGGCCGAGAACATCAGGTCGAGCGCCCGGCGCTGCCCCATCAACCGCGTCAGCCGCTGCGAGCCACCCCAACCGGGAATCAGCCCGAATTGCGCATGCTGATCGCCAAACTGGGCGCTTTCGGCCGCAAAGCACACGTCGCAGGCCAGCATCAGTTCGATCCCGCCGGCCAGACACAACCCCTGCACTGCGACTACGACAGGGAGGGAGGAGGTTTCGAGCGCACGCAGGTTTTTCATGCCAAAGGCGATGAAATGGTCCAGCGCGGCGGGATCGTTCAATTTACCTTTCACTTCCACCAGATCGGCACCGGTGCAAAAGTGCTTGCCCTGCGCCCGGATGAGGATCGCCCGAATAGCGGGGTTCGCCTCGAATTCCGCACGCGCGACAGAAATACGCTCATGCACCTCAAGTGACAGGCAATTGAATTTCTCGGGGCGGGCCAGTTCGATGATGCCGGTGTTGCCCTCGGAAGTGACGAGGATGGGGTCGCTCATTTCGAGGCTCCCTTCGCCTTCTTGTCATACTGCAGCGCCATGCGACCGACCTTCTCGCGGGCGATCACCAGCTTCTGGATCTGCGCGGTGCCGTCACCGATCTGCAAGCCGAGCACATCGTTGTAGCGCTGGTGGTGGGGCAGGTCGGTGGTGTAGCCGTAATGTCCGTGCAGGATCAGGCACTGGTGCAGGATCTCGCAGGCGGTTTTGGGCAGGTACCATTTGCACATGGCGGCCTGAGAGGTGTGGGGCAGGCCACGGTCGCGCAGGTCCAGCGTGTAATAGCAAAGCTGGCGCATCATGGTCAGTTGGGTCTCGGCCTCGGCCAAGGGAAAGCTGACACCCTGATACTGCACGATCGGGGCTCCGAATGCCTCGCGCTCCTGAACGTAGGCCCAGGTTTCATCCACCGACGCTTGCGCGGCCCCCAGGCACTCCAGCCCGATCAGTGCGCGGGAATAGTCGAAGCCCGCCATGATCGTGCCAAAGGCACGGTCCTGTTCCGCCATCATGTTTTCAGCCGGCACGAAAACATCGTCAAAGAAAACCGAGCCGCGCCCGACAGGCTTGGTGCCGATGTCGTCAAAATGGGTGCGCTTGATGCCTTCCTGGTTCAGATCGACGAAAAAGGCGCTGACCCCGCGTGAGCCGCCGTCAGGATCGCCGGTACGGGCAAAGACGACCGCCGCATCCGCCTGACTGGCAAAACTCATGGATGTCTTTTCACCGTTCAGCCGCCAGCCGTTGCCGGATTTCTCGGCCCTCAGAATCAGGTTCGCCGCATCCGAACCGCCGCGCGGCTCTGTCAGGCCCAGGCCAATGACCGCATCACCCGAAACAACCTTGGGCACCCATTCCGACGCGATGTCCTTGGAGGCATGTTTGGCAACCATTCCGCCCATGAGAGAGCCCAGAAGCTGCACGTAACTTGCGTTGAAATCGGCATAGGCGATCTCTTCGACGATCAGCCCTGACGTGACAGAGCTTTCGCCGAGACCCCCGAATTCCTCGGGCAGATCGGCCCCGATCAGCCCCAGTGCGCCCATCTCCTTGATCAGCGCACGGTCGAATGTATGGCCGCTGGCGCGTTCTTGATATGTGGGCGAAAGCCTTTCAGTTGCGAAGCGCTTTGCGGTCTCGCGAAACGCCTTCTGATCGTCTGTAGGCTGGAATTGCATCGGTGCTCCTCCTCGTGAGCGAAAATCTTCTTTCCAAAAATCTAACAAATGTTAGAATGTATATCAAGTGCAGTTTTGAGGAGGAGAACCAAAGTGAAAAATAGACCAGATGGAAGCTTTGAAACCATGCTCTCGCCCATCCGCGCAGGCCAGCATACATTGCGAAATCGTGTCATCATGGGGTCGATGCACACGCGGTTGGAAACCGAGCCTGACGGCATAGCTAAACAGATCGCTTTTTACTCTGAGCGGGCGCGGGGGGAGGCGGCGATTCTGGTCACCGGCGGGTTTTCGCCCAATGCCGAGGGCATATTCGATCCAGAAGGTCCGAGAATCGATGACCCGGAAGAAGCGCTTGACCTGCGCCCGATCTGCGAGGCGGTGCAGGCCGAAGGCAGCCTGATCTGCGCGCAACTCCTCCACGCCGGGCGCTATGCCAAGATCGAAGGGTGTGTGGCCCCGTCGCCGATCCGCGCCCCGATCAACCGTTTCATCCCGCGTGAAATGACCGAAGCCGACATTCTCCGTACCATCGAGGATTTTGCCGTGGCGGCCGCCAATGCGCTGGCCGCAGGCTTTGATGGCGTCGAGATCATGGGGTCCGAGGGATACCTGATCAACGAATTCACCGTCACCCACACCAACAAGCGCCAAGACGACTGGGGCGGCAGCGCCGCGAACCGCCACCGATTCCCGGTCGATATCGTGCGCGCGGTGCGCGAACGTTGCGGCCCCGACTTTCTGGTCATCTACCGGATTTCGGCGGCCGATCTGGTCGAGGGCGGCGCGCCCGCCGATGAAATTGCCGCACTGGCCCGCAAGATCGAGGCTGCGGGTGCGGATATCCTGAACACCGGCATCGGCTGGCATGAGGCCCGCGTGCCGACGATCGCCTACCCGGTGCCGCGCGGTGCCTGGCGCAAGGCGGCAGCCAACGTCAAAGCGGCGGTGTCGATCCCGGTAGTCGCCTCGAACCGGATCAACACACCCCAGCTTGCAGAAGACATACTTGCCTCTGGCGATGCGGACATGATCTCGATGGCGCGCCCGTTTCTGGCCGATCCGCATTTCGTGAAAAAGACGCGCGAGGGCCGCGCAGACGAGATCAACACCTGCATTGCCTGCAACCAGGCCTGCCTGGATTTCATTTTTTCGGACCGGCCGGTCGGATGTCTGGTCAATCCAAGGGCCGGGCGTGAAACGGAATTCCGGGATACGCCAACCGACACGCCAAAGAAAGTGGCCGTCGTTGGCGGTGGTGCCGCGGGCATGGCCACAGCCGCCGAGGCGGCACGGCTGGGCCACGATGTCACCCTGTTCGAAGCGCAGGACAAATTGGGCGGTCAGCTGAATCTGGCCCGCGCCGCACCAGGCAAGGACGAATTCGACGAAACCCTGCGGTATTATGCCGGTCAGATGCAGAAACACGGGGTCACGCAGCGTCTGGGACAGCGGGCAGAGGCGAGCGATCTTGAGGGATTTGACCATGTGGTCATCGCCACCGGGGTCACGCCGCGCATTCCCGACCTGCCGGGTATCGACCATCCCAGCGTCGCGACCTACGCCGAAATTCTGTCCGGTGACCGCGAGGCGGGCGACCGTGTCGTGGTGATGGGGGCGGGGGGCATCGGTCATGATGTGGCCGAGTTCCTAGTGACCAAACCCGCCGAGACCGCGAATTCCGACGTCTTTTGCGAAACCTGGGGAGTGGACCCCGAATTTGTCTCCTCGGGTGCCCTGGCGGGCGACCCTCTGGCACCGAAGCCGTCGCGCCGCAAGGTCGTCATGCTGCAGCGCAAGACCGCTAAACCGGGCGCGGGGCTTGGTGTTTCGACAGGGTGGATCCTGCGCAACGCGCTGCGCAAACATGGGGTCGAGGCAATGGGCGGGGTGACCTATGAACATATCGACGATGCGGGGCTGCACATCGTCGCGGACGGAAACCCGACGGTCATCGCAGCCGATACAATTGTGCTGTGCACCGGTCAGGAACCGGAACGGGCCCTGGCCAAAGAGGTTGTAGCGCGCGGCGTCCTGGTTACGATGATCGGCGGGGCAAAGGAGGCCGCCGAACTGGATGCGCTGCGCGCCATTGATGAGGGCGTGCGCCTGGCGCAGGATCTCTGAACCGAGGCTCGGGCAAGGGGGAAACTATGCTGACCGGCGTCATCCGCGCGGGGCGCGCTGATCTGTATTCGATCTTTCGAACCCGCGCACATGACTGCGCCCGCGCCCTCGCCATCGAGGACGGCAGCAGGAAACTGACCTATGCAGAACTGCTGGAGCGGGTCGATCGTCTGGCGGCTGTCTTTCTGGCACGAGGCGTGGCGCCCGGAGACAGGATCGCGATCCTGTCGCATAACCGCTCAGAATACCTGGAGGTCGAACTTGCAGCAGCGGGAATCGGCGCGATCGTCGCCTGTCTGAACTGGCGGCTTGCCCCCGATGAACTGCGGCACTGCATCGATCTGGTCGAGCCGGTTCTCGCGGTTGTCGAACCGGAACTTTCAGAAGCTTACCGCGCCGTCGCGTCGACACCCTGTCTAACCGTCGGGCCAGACCTGGAAACGGCCATTGCCGGGGTCGAGCCGGACCCGCGCACCGGAACCATGGTTGACGACCCCGAGGCCGGTCTGACGATCCTCTATACCTCGGGGACCACGGGCCTGCCCAAGGGGGCGCATATCAGCCACCGCGCGCATATCGCCCGATCCATGGTTTTTGCGGCCCAGCTGGCGCTGGATCCCGGCGACGGGTTCATCGCCTGGGCGCCGATGTTCCACATGGCCTCCACCGATCATGCGCTGGCAACGATCCTGCGGGGTGGGACCGTGGTGATGGTGGACGGGCTGCAGCCCGCCGTCATCAACGAGGCGCTGTCACGCCACAGGATCGGCTGGTTCGTGATGATGCCCGGGGCACTGGAGGCTTTTATTAACGAACGGCACGCCAACCCTTTGCCGCTGAAGGGGATCAAGGTTTGCGGCGCAATGGCTGATCTGGTGCCGCCGCATCAGATCGCGGAACTGACCGGTCTTCTGGACACGCCCTATCTGAATTCCTTCGGGGCGACCGAAACCGGCCTGCCGCCGGGAACCGCCGATCTGATCGCGCCGGGTGTGACCCCGGACCGGCTGTCCAAGCGCATCAGCGCCTTTTGCGAGGTGCGGCTGGTCGATCCCGACGACCGCGAAGTCCCCGATGGAACGCCGGGCGAAATGGCGCTTCGGGGTCCGACGCTGTTTTCCGGGTACTGGAACGCCGACGACACCAATGCCCGTGACTTTCGCAACGGCTTTTTCCACATGGGCGATCTGTTCCGGCGCAATGCGGACGGCACCGTCGACTTTGTGGATCGGGCGAAATACCTGATCAAGACCGGAGGTGAAAACGTCTATCCGGCGGAAATCGAACGTGTGCTTCTTTCTCATCCCGATGTGATCGATGCCGCCGTGGTAAGGGCCTTCGACGCGAAATGGGGGGAAAGCCCGGTGGCCTTTGTCGCCTGTGACGATGACGGGCCGGATGCCGAGGCGCTGCTGAACTTGTGCCGCGAAAGCCTCGCTGGCTATAAGCGACCACGCGAAATTCGCTTCATCGCGTTCGAGGATTTTCCCAGATCGACCAGCGGCAAGATCCAGCGGCATATCCTCGAAGCCCGGCTCGCAGATTAATTTTCGCTCTGACCCGATCGTCAGCCAGCCACGCCAGTTCGCCCCAATAGCGATAAAAGCGTTCTTATCCTCGTTGCCACGAGCTTCTTATCCCCGCCCTTTGGAGTAACCCCCTGAAAGTGATCCACCATCTGGGATAGATTGACCCGCGATTGATGCGCAGCCCTCTGTCGGACTACACGGCTAGGGTTTTCCGGGTGTTTGAGCTCAGGAGGATTCGTAGATCCCTGAGCCATTCATCAATGCGATCGGTGGTTTGTTCCCGGTTTCGCTGTGGGGGCAGCAGTAACCCTGCGCATCGCACGGACGGGCATGGACTGCCGGCAATTGCCGGTTGGGGCTGCTGCGGGCCTTCAAGGGAAAGTCGGCGACTATCCGATGTGCGGGACAAAGCGGACATTCGCCAAGCGACCTCAAACGTCCGGTTCTGTACTGCGGCCCGACAAAACGATATCAAGTGATCAGCGGTCAGCCGATCGCACCTGTGTAACTGTCTTCTTCGGCCCTCCTGTCTGCATGATCTGGGACAGGTAAGAATTGCGCCGTCTGATGAAGTCACGCAGAAGGGTCGGGTAATCTTCACTGACGGCATTCTTCACAGAAACCCGACGCTCCAGTTCATGTCGCCAGGCCCTTACACGGGCAAGCCCTGTGAAGACGCCAAACTCTCCGATGGTGTCAAAAACGTCGAAATAGCGGAAGACCGGGCCGAATACGACATCGACGAGGCTGAACCGGTGGCCATCGAACCATGGTCCCTCCCCAAGCTCCGCGTCCAGCCGAAGGAACTTTGCGCGGAGCGCCGCCACTTTTTCTTCCAACGCTTTCTCGTTCGGCGCCGAGTAGAACCCCGCAATGTCGTTCAAGACAGCAGATCCAAATTCAATCCAGGCACGGTGGCGGGCGCGATCAAGAGCGTCGTGCGGATGAAGCGCGTGGGGTTGTGTATCCTCAAGATATTCGAGGATAACCGCAGATTCGAAAATCGGCGTCCCGTCCACAACCAGGACAGGCGTCTTGCCCAGCGGAGATATGGCAAGAAACCAGTCGGGCTTGTTCGAAAGATCGATGTCAGTTCTCTCGAACGTGACACCTTTCTCAGTGAGCGAGATCGCCGCGCGCTGCACATATGGGCAGGCCGCATGGCTAATGAGGTGGAGGCTCATGTTGTCTCTCCCTCCATCTGCACGTTACCGGGCGCGAAGGAAGGGCTGAGGGCGAAACGGCCGTCGCCCAGAAGCCCTTGCACGATGGCAAGCAGCGTCAGATAGGCCGGGTATTCCCACCCGCCGTTCTCGTATCCGAACATCCAGCCGTTTCCGGAGTGAGCCCAGGTCGCTCCGGCCAGGATGGGCACGGTCGCCGACGCGACCCACCGCGCCTGTATGCCGAGGACCAAAAAGGCACCGGCAATCGCCTCGACTGCAAATACCATATAAGCAAACCAGCCGGGCAGCCCGATCGAAATGAAGAACTGCGCCGTTCCGGGAAGTGTGAAAATGAAGAGCTTGAGAAACAGGCTGTGCGCCAGGAACATGATACCGAGTGCTATACGGAGCAGGAATATCCCAAATTCTGTGAGGTGCGATTTTGACATGATATGATCCCATATGTCGATGCATTTGCATCTATATATAGCGCGTTACATGCGACGTCAAGGTTGATGCACTTGCATGCACATGATAGGTGCTGGATATGAACGAGATTGACCATGCTACTGAGGCCGCCTGGACAGCCCTCATGACTAAAAGCCGCGTTTTGCTTGAGGCTGTCGAATCGTCTCTGAAATCGGCAGGATACCCGCCACTTGCATGGTATGACGCGCTTCTCGAACTCGAGAAGGCAGGCCCGGACGGACTCCGTCCATTCGAACTCAAAGACCGGATATTGTTACCCCAATACGGTACATCGCGGTTGCTGGACCGCATGGTGAAAGCAGGGCTGGTGGACCGACGGGACTGCTCGGAAGATGGGCGAGGTCAAAACATTTCTATCTCTGAAAAGGGTAAATCTGTCAGGAGGGCGATGTGGCCGATCTATGAACGGGTTCTGTCGGAAAGGATCGGCGCAAAGCTGAAACCCAAAGACGCCGCTCAATTGGCCACGCTACTCTCAAGGCTCTGAAGTCTCGGTCGACTGACGCGAAACCTGTCTGTGACTTTCCACGCTAAGTGGCCTTGATTTTTTTCACGTTAATTGGCCGACAGTTGCCTATGTCGGTGTGCGAAGGGTATTTCGGGCTGTTTCGACGTCCTTTCGCATCCAACAGACTTCTGCGTGATCGTTGATACATCCCATGGCCGGCATGAATGCATATACGGTGGTCGGTCCCACGAATTTGAAGCCAAGCTTTCGTAGGTCTTTGGAAAGGGTCTCGGACGCTGTTGATTTGGACCGCATTTGTGGCAGTGCGTCGTCCTTGGCAGGTTCATATAGCCAGATGAATGCGGCGAAGGAGCCTTCCTCTTGGACGACCTCGAAAGTACGGCGAGCGTTGTTGATCACGGCTTCGATCTTGCCTCGATAGCGAACAATTCCTTCATCGGCAAGTAGGCGCTCAATGTCGTTGTCGTCAAAGTTCGCAACTCCCCGAAAGTCGAACCCGGCGAAGGCAGCACGAAAGTTCTCGCGCTTGGCCAGAATGGTGCGCCAGCTCAGCCCTGACTGGAAACTCCGGCGTGACGGCAGCCCATCGGCACCGTGGGCGTCCATCCGTTCCAATTACGGTTGCAGCATCAGGCCGCTGCCGCATAAACTTGAACAGAAACCGAACCAGATCCTCCGTTACGATACAGTCTCAGCTCTCCGAAAAACCCTGACGACGGACAATCGGCGACCGCACTGCTAAAAGCTAACATTACCGCTTGACAGGTCTGAACCTGCTGGCGGCGATCTGGATACCGCGCGCGCCTACGGGAAACGGTTGGCCGAGGTCGCGAGCCGCTGGAACAGCTGATCCAGCTGTCTGAATAATCGGCCCGGCCGCCCGGATCGGATGTGCTGCGGCCGGGTTGCGCTCAGTCCGCGACCCCCGCCCGCCCGATCAGCGCCATGAGCGTTCCGGTCATCGTTGCGACGAGCTTTTCATCCTGGCCCTTCACGGCATAGGCACGCGCCTCGCATATGGTCAGCGTCCTGCCTGGTTTCACCACGTCAGCGACGAAGCGAAACCGTTCGCCGTCCGCCGGGTTGAGTAGGTTGATCTTGAATTCGGCCGTCAACACTGCCGCGTCCGCTGGCATCAGCGAAAAGGCCGCGTATCCGCAGGCGCTGTCCAGCGCTGTCGACACGATTCCGGCATGCAAAAACCCATGCTGCTGGGTCAGTGCAACCTGATGTGCCATTTCCAGAACGATGCGGCCGGGTAACAACTCGGCAATGCTGATCCCCAACGTGTTCATCACCTTCTGGCGATCGAAACTGTTGCGCACGCGTGCGTCATAGTCGGGGTTTTTCGGTTTGAATTGTGTCATGGCGGGTCTTCCTCTTCGATTTCATTCGTCAATGACCAATCTTAGGCGGTCTTTGAGGCGCGTATCTTGTAGCGAAAGGTCAAAACGACGCGGAATAGACAGAGCGCGCAACGCGCCGGGCGGTTTGCCGGCGAAGATCCGGCAAGCGGCGGACAAGTGAGATTGATCGTAATATCCGGCGTCCAGCGCCAGATCGCTCAGCGGCAGGGTCTTTGACGCAAGCTGCCCGAGAGCCCGGCGAAAGCGTCGCAAGGTCGCAAGCCGCCGCCGCGACACGCCGGTTTCCGCCCGCACCTTTCGACGTTTGGTCCGGTCGCTGTAAGCTCCGGGTGGTGCGGCAAAGCGCAGGTCTCTCGCAAGGCCGTCAAGCACCGCGATGAGCGCAGGCAGGTCATCGTCCCCGGTCTGAACCCGGGCCAGTTCTGAGGCCAGCATGTCCAGCCCTTTGGAGTCGGGAAATCGCTGCGGTCGTGACGACAGTCGCAGCCCGGCCACGACACCCTGGAATGGCCTTGGGCGGGGCGAAAAATAGGGGCGCGGTTCTGCCAGCGATACGCGCCCGCCGCCGCTGTCGTCGCGCGTTACCGAAAGGGTAAAGAGGTCGGTTGCGAACCGCCCGCGTCCACCACCGCTCAGCACACCGGTATCGCGGAACACGAACAAATGGTCGATCTGTTTGGCCGCTTCCTCAGGCGGCGCCAGTTCGAGATAAAGCGGCGCCGCCATCAGGTTACTTGACGAAAGCATCCCGGTTCTCGGCGACGAAATCGGCAAATCGGCGCGCCGGGCGTCCCATCACATCGCTGACCGTGGTCTCGATGCCGGCAAGGTAGCCCTTGGGCGCGATGGAAGCCAATTCGACCATGGCTCTGGCGACCTCGTCCTGCATTCCGCCAGCCACCATGCCCGCCTTGGCATTTTCGGCCGGCAGGGGTGCGCAGGAGACAGTGCGCCCGGTCACCCTGGACAGGAGGGCGGCGATATCTTCTCCGGTAAGAGCTTCGGGCCCGGTCAGACCAAGAGCCTTGCCTTCGTAACCCGGAGCGGTCAGCGCCTCGGCGGCGACATCCGCGATGTCGCGGGCGTCGATCCAGGCCACGGGGCCGCCCAGATCGTCATAGTACACGGCGTCCTTTGCAATGTTACCGGCCTGCCACAGCAGGTTCTGCATGAAATAGGTCGGCTGGACAAAGGTCCAGTCAAGGCCGCTTTGCTTCAGCAGCTCCTGGGTTTCGGAATGCCACTTTCCAAAGGTCAGCCCCGCCTTGGGCGACGCGCCAAGCCCCGTGGCCACAACGATATGGCGCACGCCCGCGGCCTTGGCCGCCTCGATCACGTTCGCCTTCCACTGGCGCATGTTCAGATGGGCAGGCGTGACCAGGTATATCTTTTCTGCCCCGTCACAGGCCCGCGCCAGCGCGGCAGGGTCCGTGAAATCCGCGACGACCGCCTCGCATCCTTTGGCCTTTAGCGCGTCTAACTTTGAGAGGTCGCTGGTGACAGCGCGCACGGTCGCGCCTTTTGCCAGAAGCGTGTCGACGAGGGGCGCACCAGTCGTGCCCGTGGCTCCGAAAACAGTGATCATGACTTTTCCTTTTGCAGGTCTGCGATGGGCTGAATGGTTTCCGGGTTGCTGATCGACGACAGATCGCCTGGATCTTCACCGAGAAAGGCGGCGCGCACGACACGGCGCATGGTTTTCATGCTGCGGGTCTTGGGCAGCGCTTCGACAAAGTGGATCTCGCGCGGGCGGAAGGGTTTCGAGACGATCTCCCCGACACGATCCTTGAGCCGGTTCACGAGCTCCGCGTCCGGCGACACATTTGGTGCCGCCACGCAGACGCAGACGACAGCCACGCCCTTGATGTCATCAGGTGCCGCGATGGCCGCGGCGTCCACCACCTCTCCGGTTTCGGTCAGGGCCGCCTCGATCTCGGGCGGGCCGATGCGTTTGCCGGCGATGTTCAGCGTGTCGTCCGACCGGCCCAGGATATACCATGTCCCGTCCGGATCGCAGCGCACCCAGTCGCCGTGCCGCCAGAGGCCGGGGAAGGTGGACCAGTAGGTGTCAAGGTAGCGATCGCGGTCCCCCCTGATGGCCGGGGTCAGACCCAGAGGCGGCTGGGTCACGACCAGTTCGCCGACCTCGCCCGGTGCGGCTTCGCTGCCGTCCTGGCGCAGAACCTTGGCCCCGACACCCAGGGCCTGGGCCGAAAATCCGCCGGGCTTGAGCTCGTGCAGCACGGTCGAGGTCAGGATCGCGCCAAAAAGCTCGGTCCCGCCCGAGATGTTCAGCGGCACGGCGCGGCGGCGACAGATATGATCGAGCTGCCAGAGCCAGGCATCCTCGGTCCAGGGCTCGCCGGTCGAGGCGACGATGCGCAGGGACGACAAGTCGTAGCCCGACAAAGATTCAGTATCCTGCGTCATGAACTGCCGTACCAGGGTCGGGGCCACGCCGAGATGCGTGACCTCCATCTCGGACGCAAGACGCAGCAGCCTGAAGGGATCGCCGGGCATTGATGGTGCGCCCTCGGCCAGCACCAGAGTCGAACCGGACAAGAGCACCGATAAAAGGGTGAGCGGTCCCATGACCCACCCCATGTCGGTCATCCAGAGGTGCCGGTCATCCCGTTTCATGTCGAGGCAAAGCAGGAAATCGGCCGTGGCCTTGGCCTGCACGCCCAAATGGGTATGCACGACACCCTTGGGCCGCCCGGTGGTGCCCGATGTATAGGCGATGAGAAAGGTGTCATCGGCACTGACGGGAACGGCGGCAAACTCCGGACTGGCGCGGCCCACTGTTTCGGTCCAGTCCAGATCGCGGGCCGGATCGGCCACCGCATCGCCGAACCGTCGCAGGCTGATCACGGTATGAACCGATGGTACGTCGGTCAAAGCTTGGGCAAGGGTCGCTTCCATCCAGACCGGCTTGCCTCGCCGGGGTGTGGCATCCGCCGTCAACACCGCCACGGCATCCGCGTCGTTCAGGCGCGATACGATGGCATGGGGCGCAAAACCGGAAAACAGCGGCACCGCAACCGCGCCCAGCCGGGCAATACCCAGAAGCGCGGCCTCGATTTCGGGGATCATCGGCATATAGATGCCCACCGCCTGACCGGGCCTTACACCGCGCGTGGCAAGGGCCGAGGCGACGCGGGAGGCTTCGGCGGTAAGGTCGGAATAGGTCCAGCGGCGGCGGCTTCCGTCTTCGCCGACCCAGTCGATTGCGACCTTGTCGCCCAAGCCATCGGCAATTCGGGCGTCAAGACAGGTTTCCGTCAGATTCAAAGTACTCCCGACGGCCCACCGGATCGATTCGGGCCCTTCGGAGATATCTCGCAACCGGCTGTAGGGCCGCGCGAACCGTATCCCGGCATGGTCAATGATCTGCCCCAAGAACCAGTCTGGGTCTTCATTCGAACGGCGGACGAGTTCCTCGTAACTGTCAATGCCGCAGCCCCTCAGAAATGCGGTCAGCGTGCTTGTCCGCTGGATGTCAGAGCCTGGCTGAAACATTCGCAACCTTTCTAGAATGAAAAAGGGCCGCATATAAGGCGCGGCCAGTCGGGGAGGTAACTCTTGGCACGGTATGGCAGCAGCGCCTTGAGTCCGGCGCTGCTGCCAGCGTTTTAACCGTGCATGGACAGGCCGCCCGAAACCGAAATCACCTGGCCGGTAATGAACCCTGCGTCGTCCGACGACAGGAAGCAGATGATGCCAGGGTAATCCGTCGGCTGCGCAAGACGCTTCATCGGAATCGCCCGCTTGAGACCTTCGGCGATCTTTTGACCGGCCTCGCCCTCGGCAACCTGAGCGAACAGCGGCGTATCGGTCGGGCCGGGGGCGACCGCATTCAATTGAATACCTTTACGCGCCAGTTCGCGCGCTACGGTTTTGGTGAACGAGATGATGCCACCCTTGCAGGCCGAATACACGGCTTCGCCGGATGATCCGACGCGTCCGGCGTCGGACGCGATGTTGACCACACGGCCGCCGCCGTTCTTGACCATGCCCGGAAGCACCGCGTGATGCATATTCAGCGGACCGTAAAGATTTATGTCGATGACCTTTTTCCAAAGGTCGGGATCGGTGTCGAGGAACGGTTTGATCACGTCCCAGCCCGCGTTGTTCACCAGCACATCAATCGGTCCGCCGGATTCGAACTCGGCGACGGCCTTGTCGACCTGTGCGCGATCGGTGATATCCGCCTGAAATGCAGTCGCTTTTCCGCCGGATTCAGTGATTAGTTTGGCGGTTTCATCCGCTCCGGCTTTGTTCAGATCGAAAACGGCGACTTCGGCACCCTCCGCGCCGAACCGTTCGCAAACCGCTCGGCCAATGCCGCTCCCACCGCCGGTCACGACGACCCGTTTTCCACTCAACCCTCGCATGTGGAGGTCCTCCTCTTCCGTTGCACCTTGAAAAGAGCTTGATTCGACACTCTCTCCGATGTAATCTAACAGTTGTTAGATTAATTGCAATGGACAGCCTCATCTACGACAAGTATCGACACTGGATGGCACGACAGATTGAAGATACCAGGATAGTGAATGACGATCTAAGCAAGTCGGAGAGGACCCGCGAAGCCATACTCGCTGTGGCCGCGCGACTTTTTCGGTATGAAGGCTATCACGCAACGACTATGCGCGACATCGCGCAGGAAGCTGGCATTGAGGCCGGCAGCATTTATTATCATTTTCAATCCAAGGACCAGATTCTGAGCGAAGTTCTCGATCTTGGCGTCCGTCAACTATATCAGGCGGTCAGTGAAATTGTTCGGTCGGCACCGACAAGTTCGGAGGATTTTCGCAAGACTTTCGGACTGCTGATTGAAACACATCTGACCTATCTCTTGACCGACAGCGACTTCACGTCAGCCAATATTCGGAACTATCCGATGTTGTCGGACGAAACACGCGCCCCGCATCGCGAATTGCGTGCATCATATGCAGGGGCCTGGGGCAAATTCCTGAATGACGCCAAACGCGCCGGCCACCTTCGAAGCGACATATCCACTGCTGTGATCCGCCAGTTCATCCTGAGTGCCATGAACTGGACCGTAGAATGGTACGATGTCGACAAGTATCCGGTGCGCATCCTCGCGGAACGAATGAGTAAGCTGATACTTGACGGAATGTGTCCACATCGCAAGGCGGGTACCGAAGGCTTGAAGCTGTGCCCCGCCACTCCCGCCAAAACCCCGGATCCCGACAGCAAGGCGGCTAAGACCCGTGCAGAAATTCTAAAGGCCGCAGCGCGCGTTCTGAGGGACAATGGCTACAAGGCGACCACGCTGAGAAAGATCGCGGAAGAAGCGGACATGAAAGCGGGCAGCGTCTATTACCATTTCAACTCCAAAGAAGCGATCGTTGACGAAGTTCTAAACGCCGGACTGAGGGACTTGCTATCAGGTGTCGAAGCCGCCGTTCGGAAATTCGATGCCCCGTACGATCATCACGCCAAGATAGCGACTGCAATCTGGGCGCACCTGGATTTCCTCTTCAAGGCAAGTGAATTCACCTCGGCGAATATCAGAAGCTATGGAATGCTCCCCAATCATTTCAGGGAGAGGCACAGGGGTATTCGCCATGAGTATGGAAAACTCTGGGATCGGATACTCCGTGAAGCTCAGGACGACGGTGCCATACGGTCGGATATCAAGATCGTCCCCTTGCGCCAGGTGATGTTGGGTGCCTTAAACTGGACGGTGGAATGGTTCGACCCGAACAAGGCAGGAGTGGAAGGATATCTATCACTGCCTGAATTCTCCAGCATGCTCATCTATCTGTTACTGGAAGGCATTTGTAACCGGGAAGCGGCCCCGTCCACAGGACAAGGTAGCCCTGAAAGCGGTTGCCCCGGTCAGACCAGAAGGAAGTGATACAGCCCTTCGGCAACCGCCTTTTCCCGATCCGTCTGCCAGCTGAGCACGCTGACGCTTGCCATCCGCTTGCCTTTGCGCGTGACGTTAGCGCGCGCAAAAAGCGGTCCCTTCACACCGGGTCTGAGGTAATCGACGGTCAGGTTGATCGGCTTGGCCGGAACGTCGGCGAAATCGGGCTGTACCGCGATGGCGGCAGTGGCCTCCATAAAACTCGCGATTATGCCGCCATGGTAGTACTCCATGATCGGGTTACCGATATGGGGGTCATCAAAGGTCATCTCCGCCTCAGCATGGAGACTGTCTAGACTTCTGACCTCAAAGTTGAGAAATCGGAAGAACGGCACCCGGGAAACATTGGCATTGACAGTTTGCACGTCCATCACGAGGTTTTTCCTTTTGTCATTGCGTCAAACAGGCTGGTTTCGCCGCGCGTCAATGCAAACGAGGCGGTTCCCCTGGCTATTTCAGCATCCTCATGGCCCGCGAACCAGACGCTGCCGGAATTGAAGGCGATGTGGCGGGTCTTGCGAAAACAATGCGCTTGAACGATGACATCCGCGCGCGAACGGGCCGGGCGCAGGTAATCAACTCTGAGGTCAAGAGTGGCCATGGTACTGACGCCTTCGATGGCAACAAAGTTCGCCAGTCCAAAGACACTGTCCAGAAGTGCCGTCAGGATACCACCGTGGAGCAGCGATTGTTCCGCATCGACGCAAAAGTCCGGATTGAACGGCATCCGAACCCGAACACGTTCGGTCGAGACCTCTTCGATCTCAAGCGCCATATGCGTTATCAGACCCTTGCCGCGCGCATTCCACATCTGCGCGATTTGCTCCATCTTCTTTTGGGTGATGTCTGACATGCGATCTTTCCTTTAACGCCCCGTGAAATTGGGTTTTCGTTTTTCGACGAACGCAGCAACCGCCTCGTGGTGGTCTTCGGTCTGATGCATGAGCGCCTGATAGGCCGCCGCGGAATTCAGAAAATCCGGCAGGTCCATCCGTTCGGCATTGCGCATCAGACGCTTGGCGACCCGCACCGCGCGCGGCGGTTTCGCGGCGATGACAGCGGCCCGTTCGCGGGCCCGTTCCATCAATTTTTCATGAGGCACAAGTTCAAGCACCATACCAAGCTCCAGCGCTTCCTTGGCCTCGACCATGCGCCCTGAGAAGGTCAGATCGGCGGCCTTCTGGTGGCCCAGACGACGCAACAGGAACCAGCTGCCCGCATCGCCCGGAATGATTCCGAGATTCAGAAACACTTCGCCGAACCTTGCTTTTTCCGACGCGATGCGCATGTCGCACATCATGGTCAGGTCGCACCCCGCGCCCACCGCCGGGCCGTTGACTGCGGCGATGGTCGGAATATCCATGTTGTAGAGCGCAAGCGGCAGCCGCTGCACCCCATCAACATAGCTCTGCGCCGCCGCCAGCGGCTCCTTGCGGAACACGCTGTCGGGATCGTTCATTTCCTTGATGTCGCCGCCGGCACAAAAGGCCGGGTCGGCGCCGGTCAGGATCATCACGCTGACCTGAGGATCGGCCTGCACCTTGGCGAAGGTCTCCAGAAGGGCAGCGATCATGTCGTTTCCGGTGACCGGGTTGCGCCGCTCGGGATCGTTCAGCGTAACCGTGGCGATCCTGCCGGAAATCTCCAGAAGGACTGGGTGTTTACTCATTCTTGCCATCTCCCCGTTCGCGTTTCTCGAACATCGCGGGGTTGATCATGTCCCGCGCGTCATGACCCATATGCAAGGTCTCACCGCCGTCTACATAAATGTCTTCTCCGGTGATGAAACCGCCAAGTTTCGAGGCCAGGAAAATGATCGTGCCTGCGATGTCCTCGGCCGCCCCCATCCGGTTTAGCACCGAGCGGTTCAGCTTTTTCCACTGTTCCGGCGGAATCGGATAGCGGCCAAGCGCATCGGTCTTGATCGTGCCCGGCGCGACACAGTTCAGCCGGATGCCGTACTCGCCCCATTCGGCGGCCAGCGTTTTCATCATGCCCGTTACACCGGCGCGGGCGGCGACGGTGTGTGTAAAGCCGGTAAGCGCGGTGCGCGCCGAGATGGCGGTGACAAACACAACCGATCCACCATTGTCGTACATGAAGTGATCCGCCGCTGCCCGGGTCATCTGCCAAGACCCGATCAGGTTGTTGCGGATCACGGCTTCGAAGCCCTTGTTGGTGATATCGCGGGCGGCCGCGATATACTGGCCGCCGGCATTGTTCACCAAAACATCCAACTGCCCATAGTGGTCCTTGATCCGCCCCATCGCAGCTTCGATACTGTCTTCGTCGCGGGTGTCTCCGGGCACGACAAAGGCCTCGCCCCCCGCCGCCCGGATCATTTCGGCGGTCTCTTCCAGCGGCTCTTCGCGGCGCGCGAACAGCGCAAGCCTGGCCCCGCAAGCGGCCATTTCGATCGCCGTCGCCCGGCCCATTCCAGATCCGGACCCCGTGACCAGGGCAACCTGGCCCGCCATGAGATCCGACGCGTAACGCCTTGATTTCGCTTCGCTCATGTTCCGCCCCTAATTCTTCAGCAATTCGCCAGAAATGATGAGTTTGCGAACCTCCTGGGTGCCTGCGCCGACCTCAAGCACGCGACCGGTCCGGTACAGCCGGTTCACTTCTGTATCACGCATGTAACCCGAGCCGCCGTGAATCTGGACAGCTTTGTCCAGCACGAAGGATGTCGCCTCAGCGGCCTTGTAGATCGCCGCAGCGGTGAGCTTGTGGATTTCGCCGCGCCCGCCTTCGCCCTCTTCGAGGCCTTCACACATGGCAGCGGTGCGCAAGGACAGGCTCCGCGCGGCCTCGATCTGCGTATACATGTCGGCCAGCATCGCCTGAACCATCTGAAAACTGGCGATCGGTTTGCCGAATTGCTGGCGTGTCTTGGCGTAGTCGATGGAAATATCCAGCGCCCGCTGCGCAATGCCCAGAGCGTTGAAACAGACGATGGCACGTTCCAGATCAAGTCCGGACATGGTAACGGCAACCCCGCCATCCAGCTTGCCGACCATGTTTCTGGCCGGAACACGGCAATCTTCGAATACCAGTTCGCCCGTCGGCGAGCCGCGGAATCCCATCTTGTTGAGCTTCTGCGCCACCTTGAAACCGGGCGTGTCGGTTTCCACGATAAAGGCGGAAATGCCCTTGGCCCCTTTTTCGGGCGATGTCTTGGCATAGACCAGCACCAGATCGGCAATCGGCCCATTGGTGATGTAGATCTTGGCGCCGTTCAGGATGTAGTCGTCGGCATCCTTTTTGGCCGTGGTCCGCATCGAGCCAAGCGCATCAGACCCCGCGCCGGGTTCGGTCAGACCCAGGGCGCCGATCAGCGTTCCGTTGCACAGACCTGGCAGGTATTTTCGGCGCAGATCGTCATTGGCGTTGCGATAGATGTTGTTGACGCACAAATTGTCATGCGCCACATGAGTCAGCCCAATCGCGGCAGAGGCCCGCGACAGCTGTTCGGTGATGATGCAGGCCGAGGTGAAATCCAAACCAGCGCCGCCGAATTCCGGCGGCACGTTCAGTCCCAGATAGCCCATTTCGCCCAGCTTGGGGAAAACCGAAGACGGCAGGTCATCAGTATCGTCCATTTCCGCATTCAGATGGTGGAATTCGGACATGAAGAACTTGCCGGCCTGATCGGCCAGGGCCTGCTGTTCGTCCGTCATGAAATGTGTTGGCAGAGCGGTGTCGTTGCGCAGTTGCTTGTTCATTGTCTCGTCCCCCTCAGGCGCGCAAAAGTTCTTCGGCAATGATGATCTTGCGGACTTCGCTTGTTCCCGCGCCGATCTCCAACAATTTGTTGGCGCGGAACAGCCGGTTGATCTCGGTGTCCTGCATGTAGCCAGAGCCACCATGAATATGACAGGCTTCGGTCACCGCCTTGTTGAATGCCTCGCCTGCGTAAAGACAGGCCGCCGCGGTCAGTTTGTGGATTTCGCCACGGCCCCCGGCCCCTTTTGGTAGGCCCGTACAGGCGGCCAGTGCCCGATAACCGAATGCGCGCGCGGTTTCGACCTCGGTGTAGATCTCGGCCAGTTTCGACTGCATCATCTGGAAACTTGCAATCGGTTTGCCGAATTGTTCGCGAATCTTGGCGTATTCCAGCCCTAGTTCCAGGGCGCGTTCGGCCATGCCAACGCAGACTGAGGCAACCATAGCACGCTCCAGATCCAACCCGCTCATTACCACCGAAACGCCGGTGTTTTCCGGTCCAACCATGGCGGATGCGGGTACGCGGCAATCCTCAAACACCAGTTCTCCGGTTGGCGAGCCGCGAAAGCCCATTTTGTCAAGCTTTTGCGCCACCTTGAAACCGGGATTGTCCGTCTCGATGATGAAAGCAGAAATGCCCTTGGCGCCCTTCGACTTGTCGGTTTTGGCATAAAGCAGGATCACATCGGCAATGGGGCCGTTGGTGATGTAAATCTTCGAGCCGTTGATGACATAATCATCACCGTCGCGGCGGGCAGTGGTGGCCATGGATCCGAGCGCATCGGATCCCGCACCCGGTTCGGTCAGGCCCAAAGCACCGACGAGCTCGCCCGAGCAAAGGCCCGGCACGTATTTCTTCACCTGCTCTTCGGAGCCGTTGCGCAGCAGGTTATTCAGGCACAGGTTGTCATGCGCCCCGTGCGAGAGGCCCACAGCCGGGTTCCACTTCGAAATCACCTCGGACACCAGCGCCTGGGTGAACTCGTTCTGCCCCGATCCGCCCAGCTCCTCCGGCGCGGTAATCCCCAGCAGGCCCAGCTCGCCCATCTGCTTGAACAGATCATCGGGCCACCATTCCTCGTCATCCATGCGCGCCTGCAGCGGGTGCAGCACCTCGCGCGATACCCGATCCACGTGATCGACGATCTGGCTTTGCTCATCAGTCAAAGAATAGTTCGCCCTGATGGCTTCCAGATCAGCCGCGATAGCCTCACTTTGAGTGGTCATATCATCCTCCCGAAAAATGTCGTCCGCAGTGTTGACCAAAATCAAACATATGTTAGAAAATAGATCAAGCCAAGCTTTTGACGACCTGACGTAAGAAAGCGCGGTGTCCTGAATACAGGGGGGGAGCTTCGGAAATGACTGAGAGCGTTGTTCAATCGCAGGCGCTCGGCAAAGAAGTGCGTATCACGATTCGACGTCCTGACAATCGAAATGCCCTCAACCGTGAGGTCGCAGACGGGATCATGGCCGCCATATGTGCTGCCGAGACGGACAGCGATTGCCGCGTGATCGTTCTGACCGGCGAGGGCGAGCGCGCCTTCTGTGCCGGGGGCGACATCAAGGCGGGGGCGGATGGCGGCCCGTTTGTTCAGGATCCGGCGGACCCGGATCATTTTGCCGGAAGGTTGTTCGAGACGATACAGGCGTGCCGAAAGCCAACGATCGCGCGCATCAATGGCGTCGCGATGGGGGCGGGAGCGGGCATCATCTGTGCCTGCGATCTGGCTGTGATGGCGGATCATGCCCGCATCGGAACGCCGGAAGTGAAGGTAGGTCTGTTTCCCATGACGATCGTGCCACCCATGATGCGCGTGCTGCCCCGGCGGAGGCTGATGGAGATGTTCATCACCGGCGTTCCTCTGACGGCCGAGGAAGCCCTGCAGTTCAATCTGGTCAACTATGTGACCGATGCCGCGGGGCTGGACGACAAGGTTGCAGAACTGGTTGCCCAGATCGCCGCGCAGTCGCCGAGCGCGATCCGGCTGGGAAAATACGCCTGTCACGCGATGGAGGACATGACCTATCCGCAGCAGATGCGGTTTGCAGAAACACTGTTACCGCGTGTGGCGCAGACCGAAGACGCGCGCGAAGGCTTTGATGCCTTTATTGAGAAGCGCAAACCCGAATGGACGGGCCGCTGATCAAACGGGGAGGAGAGGAATATGTCGGAACGAAAGCTGCGCATCGGATGCGCGTCGGGCTTCTGGGGCGATACGCCGGAAGCGATCGGTCAACTGGTCTCAAAGGGCGAGATCGACTATCTGGTGTTTGACTATCTGGCAGAGGTGACAATGTCGCTGATGGCGCGGGCCCGCGCCAAAGCGCCCGAGTCGGGCTATGCGCCGGACTTCGTCAAGGCGCTGGCACCCTGGTTGTCGGATATCAAGGCAAAAGGGATCAAGGTCGTTGCCAATGCAGGGGGCGTGAACCCGCGTGGCTGCAGCGATGCGCTTGCCAAAGCCGCCGCCCAGGCCGGGATCGATCTGTCCATCGGAGTCGTGCTAGGCGATGACCTGTTGCCTAGGGCCGATGAAATTCGCAAAAACGGTCAGACGGAAATGTTCTCGGGTGTCGCATTTCCAGATGATATCTGGAGCATGAATGCCTATCTGGGTGCCCGCCCCATCGCTGCCGCGCTGGATGCCGGGGCCGACATCGTGATCACCGGACGCTGCGCCGACAGCGCGGTCGCGCTTGGTCCCCTGATGCATGAATACGGTTGGGGCGACGATGACTGGGACAAGCTCAGCCAGGGATCGCTGGCCGGCCACCTGATCGAATGCGGCCCCCAGGGAACCGGCGGCAACTTCACCGACTGGCAGGACGTGCCGGGTTGGGACAATATGGGCATGCCCATCGTCGAGGTGTCCGAAGACGGCAGTTTCATCATGACCAAGACGCCTGACACCGGCGGGCTGGTCGTGCCCGGGTCAGTCGGAGAGCAGATGCTCTATGAAATCGGGGACCCGCGCGCCTACCTGTTGCCCGACGTGATCTGCGACTGGTCCGGGGTCACCCTGGAACAGGTCGGACCCGACCGGGTGCTGGTCAAGGGCGGCAGGGGGCTTGGGCGCACCGACAGCTACAAGGTGTCGGCGACCCATGCCGATGGCTGGCGCGCGGTCTCTACCCTGACACTGGCCGCGATTGACGCACCCGCCAAGGCCGAACGTGTGGCCGAGGCGATCCTGACCCGCTGTCGCCGGATTTTCCGCGACCGCAACATGGGAGATTTCCGGCAGGTCAGCGTCGAGGTGCTGGGGGCCGAGGCGGCCTATGGCGCAAATGCGCGCGCCCGGACCCGCGAGGTGGTGCTCAAGATCGGCGCGGTCCATGACGATCGCGCCGCGCTGAACATCTTTGCCGGCGAAATCGCACCGATGGCGATTTCGACCGCGCAGGGTCTGACCGGGTTCTTCGCCGGACGGCCAAAGGTGCAGCCGGTGGTCCGTCTATTTTCCTTCCTTCAGAGCAAGGCCGAGACCCCCGTCGCGGTCGAGGTCGACGGCAAGGATGTGCCCGTGAGCGTGGCCGCCACGCCAGTCCACCTTGATCCGCCTGCCGCACCGCCCGCAGATAGCCGCGAGCCCGGTCCGGACGTTGTCAAGGTCCGCCTCGTCGATCTGGCCTGGGGCCGCTCGGGCGACAAGGGGGACATCGCCAATATCGGCATCCTCGCGCGCAAGCCGGACTACCTGCCATATATCCGCTCGGCTCTCAGCGAAGAGGTGGTGAAGGACTATTTCGCCCATGTCTGCGACGGCAGGGTAGAACGGTTCGACCTGCCCGGAAGCCATTCGCTGAATTTCCTGCTGCATGACTCGCTGGGCGGGGGGGGCATCGCTTCGGTCCGCATAGACCCGCAGGGCAAAGGGTTCGCGCAGATGCTGCTTGATATCGAAATTCCCGTGCCAGCCGATCTGGCCGCACGTGACGGACTGAATGCCGCGGCCCGGAACTAAGAGGACGACACCATGACCATTTCGAAACTCCTGGTCGCCAATCGGGGCGAGATCGCGGCGCGCGTGTTGCGCACCGCTAAGGCCCGCGGGCTTGCGACTGCCGTGTTGCGTCATGTCGCCGAGCAAGAGGGGCCGGCGCATCTGATTGCAGATGAGGTCGTGATGATCGACGGCCCGACGCCCGTGGCCGCCTATCTCGATATTCCTCAGATCGTCGAAGCCGCCAAAGGGATCGGCGCGGACGCGGTTCATCCCGGCTATGGCTTTCTGTCAGAGAATGCCGGTTTTGTCGCGGCGCTGGAAAAAGCCGGAGTGACCTTTGTCGGCCCGACGTCCGAGGTCATCGACCTGATGGGGGACAAGGTCCGCGCCCGCGCCTTCGTCGAGGAACGCGGGTTTCCCGTCGCCCCCTCGGCCATCGAGGATGATGATCCGGCGAGCTTTGTCGAACGCGCCCGCGCCGTTGGCTATCCGCTGCTCATCAAGCCCTCGGCCGGCGGTGGCGGCAAGGGCATGCGCGTCGTACGCGAGGACAGCACGCTGGAGACCGAAATCGAAACCGCGCGCCGCGAAGGCGAACGATATTTCGGCGACGGGCGGCTTTTCGTCGAACGCTATATCGAACGCCCGCGCCATATCGAGGTGCAGGTGATGGGCGACGGACAGGGCAACGTGGTCCATTTCTGGGAACGTGAATGTTCGATCCAGCGCCGGTTCCAGAAGATTATCGAGGAAACGCCGTCACCGGCGCTGACCCCCGAGCAACGGGATGAGATCTGCGAGACCGCTGCCGGAATTGCCCGCGCCGTCAAATACCGCGGGGCAGGGACTGTCGAATTCATCTATGCACAGGATGGGGCCTTTTATTTCCTGGAAATGAACACCCGCCTTCAGGTCGAACATCCGGTGACCGAGATGGTAACCGGCTTTGATCTGGTTGCCGAGCAGCTGCGTGTCGCGGCGGGCGACGGGCTGAGCGCCGTGCAGGCGGATATTCCCCAAACCGGACACTCGATCGAACTGCGCATCTGTGCCGAGGATGCGACCGCCGATTTTCGCCCCGCGATCGGCAATATCCTGCTGCTGGACGAACCCCAGGGCGAGGGGATCCGCGTAGACAGCGGCATTCTGGATGGCGGCAAGGTAACGACCGACTTCGACCCGATGTTGTCCAAGCTGATCGTGCATGGCCCGGATCGCGCGCAGGCCATCGCCCGTGCCCGGAGCGCGGTGCAAAGCTATGTGATTCTCGGGGTAACGACCAACACTGGTTACCTGGATGCAATCCTTGCACATCCGGATTTCGCCTCTGGTGACGTTTCAACTGGCTTCCTGGCTGAACAATCCGAAACGCTGACCGCGCCGGGCGAAGATGTCTCTGACTTGCTGATGGCGGCGGCGGCCCTATCGGACGAGCGCCTGGTGAGTGACGTAATGCAGATACCGGAAATGTACCGCAAGATGGGTGGGTGGAGAAACTGATGCAACGGATTTTTCAGATGGACGGAGAAGAGACTGATTGCTGGCTGGGTCATGATGGCAGCCGGTTCGTGCTCAATACCCCCACTGGCGCTGTTGCCTGCCAATTGGACCCGACGGGTCTGCCGGGCGGTTACAAGCTGAGGGCCAAGGGTGTTGTGCGCGAATTGCGACTGGCCGTGGGGCCGGAAGCAACTTTTGTGCACATGGACGGGCGAACCTACGAAGTCGGGCGGGTTGATCCCGCCGAACGCCTGGCCGGAAGCGACGGTGGCGCGAGCGACGACCGATTGGTGGCGCCCATGCCGGGTGTCGTGGTGTCGGTTGCGGTTAAACCCGGCGATGCGGTTGAAGAAGGCCAGCCGCTTCTGGTGATCGAAAGCATGAAGTTGGAAACCACACTGACGGCCCCGCGCGACGGGGTCGTTGCCGAAATGCCATTCGCCGAAGGCGACAGTTTTGGTCTGAAAGACATCCTGGCCCAATTGGCCCCGGAGGAGGAGTGACAATGCGCAGGATTGAAAGTCTGATCGACACCAATGCCGCCGACTACAAGGCAAACTATGCCGCCATGTCTGAACGGCTGAAGGAATTCCACGCCCGCCAGCACGCGGCGCGTTTCGAACGCCCGCAACGCGATATCGACCGCCTTGCCCGCCAGAACAAACTGGGCGTGCGCGAGCGGTTGAAACTGCTGCTGGACCCCGGCACTCCGTTTTTGGAGTTTTCCACACTTGCCGCCTGTCGCGAATACGATGGAACCGTGCCTGGCGCCGCTGTGGTGACGGGCATCGGTATTGTGCAGGGTCGCGAGGTCGCCATCCACGCCAACGACGCTAGCGTCAAGGGCGGGGCTTGGTATCCACATACGGTCAAAAAGGTCGTGCGTCTTCTGGATGTCGCGCTGGAAAACCGCCTGCCGGTCATCCATATCTGTGACAGCGCGGGCGGTTTCCTGCCGCTGCAGCACGGGGTGTTTCCCGACCGGTATCTGGGCGGGCGGGTGTTCCGCAACCAGGTCAAGCTGAGCCAGGCCAATATCCCGCAGATTGCCGTGGTCGGCGGTCACTGCACGGCTGGCGGCGCCTATGTGCCGACGCTGAGCGACTACAACATCATCATCGAAGGCACAGGGGCGATTTTCCTTGGCGGTCCCCCGCTGGTCAAGGCGGCTACCGGCGAAGAGGTCGGTGTTCAGGAGCTTGGCGGCGCGGTCATGCACACCTCGGTATCGGGCACCGGCGACTATCGCGCCGCGACCGAAAAACACGCCTTTTCACTGGCCCGCGAGATTGTCGGCCAGTGGAAGCGCACGCCGAAAACGATCATCGAAACCGCGGCCTATGAAGAGCCTTACTATGACCCCAAAGAACTCTACGGGATCATTCCAAAAGACCGGAAAACCCAGTTCGACATGCGCGAGGTTCTGGCCCGGATCGTGGACGGCTCACGCTTTCACGAATACCAGCCGGACTATGGCACCACGATGGTGTGCGGCTTTGCCCATATCTGGGGTTACAAGGTCGGCATCCTTGCCAACAACGGGGTGCTGTTCAACGACAGTTCGCTCAAGGCAGCGCATTTCATGCAGTTGTGCAACCAGAACCGCACGCCTCTGGTCTTTTTCCAGAACATCACCGGCTATATGGTGGGCCGCGAATACGAAGAACGAGGCATCGCCAAGGATGGCGCCAAGATGCTGATGGCGCAGGGCGGCTCGGTCGTGCCGAAGTTCACAGTAATCGCCAATGCGTCTTACGGGGCCGGCAACTACGGGATGTGCGGACGGGCCTGGGACGCGCGCACGCTGTTCATGTGGCCCCAGGCCGAGATCGGCGTGATGGGGGCGGATCAGGCCGCAAATACCATGGCGGACGTCAAGATTCGGCAGCTTCAGCGCGAAGGCAAAGAGCTGACCGAAGAAGAAATCGCCGCGATCCGCGAACCGGTGCTGGAAAAATACAAGCGCGATGTCGAGGCTTATACCTCGACCTCGGAATTGTGGGACGACGGCATCCTCGACCCGGCGGACACACGCAACGCGCTTGGCATGTCGATTTCTGCCTCGCTCAATGCACCGATCGACGATCCGCACTACGGGATCTTCCGTCTGTAAAGGCTTGAGGGACGGCACACCGGGTCGGGGGGTGCCGTTCCGCGTCAAGGCGCTTGCATCTGGCGCTTTCGGAATCTGAAGTAGTCCTGACCGGTCCGGTTCCCGGACAGGTCAGGACGATGTCCGCCGCGCCTCCTGAATGGAGACGACGTCAGAGGCCGCCATGCCGGGCCGGTCTGCCTCGACCGCCTTCAGCGGCTCGACCGGCCTCAATCCGGCCAGACAATCGCGCGCAAGTTGCTGGTATTCCGCGGTGCCGCGCGTTTTCCACGCGATTTCTTTCTCGCTGACCTCGCGGATCACCTTTGCCGGCGATCCCACCACCATCGAACGCGCCGGAATCACGGTTTCGCCACGCACAAACGCCTGCGCGCCGACAATCGATTCCGCCCCAAGCTCTACACCATCCATAATGACGGAATTCATTCCGACCAGAGCGTTCCGGCCCACTGTGCAACCGTGCAGGATCGCGCCATGGCCGATGTGGCCGTCGCTTTCCACCACGGCGTCGCGGCCGGGAAAGGAATGGATGATGCAATTGTCCTGAACATTGGCTCCATCCCCGATCACGATCCTGCCGAAATCGCCCCGCAAGCTTGCTCCGGGGCCGATGTAGCATCCATGACCCAAGATGACATTTCCGATCAGAACGGCCTGGGGGTGGACATATGTATCCTCGGGCACGACGGGTATAAAACCCTTGAACTCATAACAGTATGCCATTCCGACCACCTTTCGTAAGCTGAGTGCTAAACGCTTGTCAGCGGTTGCGCCGGGACCAGAATCCCTCAATTGTGCCGCCGATCAGGGCGTGTGGCCCGAAAACAAACACAAGTTAGAAAATAGCGCAAGCTCCCTACGTCACAGCTTGGCGATATTGACACTTCCCAAGGTTGGGATTTAAAATCTAACAAATGGTAGAAAATAGGCTGGCGGACCGATTAGGGTGGCCTGACCGAACTAGGGAGAGAGAGAAATGACAGACAAAGCCTATGTTGCAGGCGTTGGGATGGTCCCGTTCCAGAAGCCGGGAAAATCCGAAAGCTACGATGTGATGGCGACCGCTGCGACCCGGTCCGCTCTGGCAGACGCGGGGTTGGATTATGATAAAGTCCAACAGGCCTATGTGGGCTATGTCTATGGCGACAGCACCTGCGGTCAGCGCGCCTTGTACCATGTCGGAATGACAGGCATCCCGGTTCTGAATGTGAACAACAACTGCTCGACCGGATCGTCCGCCCTGTTCCTGGCCAGGCAGGCAGTTGAAAGCGGCGCGGTCGAATGTGCTCTGGCACTTGGGTTCGAACAGATGCAGCCTGGCGCAATCGGTGCGATGTTCCATGACCGGGTCAGCCCGTTTGCGGCATTCGACAATGAAACCGACGAACTGGTTGGCAGTGCCGAGATCCCGCTGGCGCTGCGGTACTTCGGCGGTGCCGGCAAGGCGCATATGGACGAGTTCGGCACCCCCCTAGAAACCTTCGCAAAAATCCGCGCCAAGGCCAGCCGACATGCTGCGAAGAATCCGGTTGCCCTGTTCCGGCAGAAGGTGACGGCGGAAGACGTCATGGCCGCCCAGGTCGTCTGGCCCGGCGTCATGACCAAGCTCATGGCCTGTCCGCCAACCTGTGGCGCGGCCGCCGCGATCATTTGTTCCAAGGAATTCGCCGACAAGCACGGACTGGACAGTTCGGTTCGGATCGCGGCGCAGGCCATGACGACCGACGGCCCGGAAACTTTCGAAGCCCATGACATGCGCGAAGTGGTCGGCTTTTCGATGGCCAAGCGCGCCGCCGATCAGGTTTACGAGGACGCGGGCATCGGGCCCGAGGACGTGGATGTGGTCGAACTGCACGACTGTTTCGCCCACAACGAGCTTATCACCTATGAGGCGCTTGGCCTTTGCGGTCGCGGCGAAGCGGCGAAATTCGTTGATGATGGCGACAACACCTACGGCGGAAAATACGTGACCAACCCGTCGGGCGGTCTTTTGTCCAAAGGCCATCCGCTTGGGGCGACCGGCCTAGCGCAATGTACCGAGCTCGTTCAGCAGCTTCGCGGCCAGGCAGATGCGCGCCAGGTTGATGGCGCACGTCTGGCGCTTCAGCACAATCTGGGCCTCGGCGGGGCCTGCGTCACCACGCTTTATGAAAAAGCCTGATAGCGCCTTTCGGGAGGAATCAATATGACTGGAAAACTCGACGGGCGCGTGGCGCTGGTCTCGGGCTCGGGCCGGGGCATTGGCCGCGAAATCGCTCTCAAACTGGCCTCGGAAGGGGCCCGGCTGGTGATCAACGATCTGGACGCCGGTCCGGCCAATGAAACCGCCGAGGCGGTGCGCGCAATGGGAGCTGAGGCCGTGGTCTGTGCCGGCAGCGTTACCGAAGTCGGTTTTGCCGAACGGTTCATCAAGACCGGCGTGGACAGCTTTGGCGGGTTAGACATCATCGTGAACAACGCAGGCTACACTTGGGATAGCGTCGTTCAGAAGATGTCCGACGAACAGTGGCAGGCGATCATCGACGTCCACCTGACGGCACCTTTCAAGATCCTGCGCGCTGCCCAGCCGGTGATCAGCGCCAAGGCCAAGGAAGAGGCCGCCGCCGGGCAAGAGGTGTTCCGCAAGGTAGTCAACATCTCGTCCATCGCAGGGACCGGCGGCAATGCTGGCCAGATCAACTATTCCGCCGCTAAGGCCGGTATCCTAGGGGTCACCCGGACGATGGCCAAGGAATGGGGCCGCTATAAGGTCAACGTCAACGCCGTCGCCTTCGGCCCGATTCGCACCCGCTTGACCGAAGGCAGCGCGGATGGCGACAGCACGATCAAGGTCGAAGAAAAAGAGATCAAGGTCGGCGTGAATCCCGATCTCCTGTCCCAGATGGAGCGCATGATCCCGCTGGGCCGGGTCGGCACTCCGGAAGAAGCTGCCGGTGCCGTCTATCTGTTCTGTGCGCCGGAATCGAACTTCATTTCAGGCCAGCACGTCATCTGCGGTGGCGGTTTCGTGATCTAAGGCAGTTGCCCGGACCCGATGACGTGGTCCGGGCAAGCACATTAATGTCTGGGCGGCCTCTTGGCGGTCGCCAATGCGGAATTTTCCGCAAACTCTAGTCTGGCACGATCACGACGATTGACTCACTTGAGTTATTAACCTAACAGGCGTTAGTTAGGCGTTGGGGGATACGAAAGTCTATGGCACAAAACACGGCAATCAAAGTCAACGAGACATCGCGCAGCGCGGTTGGACGGGACGGGGTGCTGGACATTGCCGCGCGGCTTTTCCGCGAACAAGGCTACGGGTCCGTTTCGCTCCGAAAAATTGCCGAGGCCGCCGGGATCAAGGCGGGTAGCATATACTATCATTTCGGTTCCAAGGACGAGATCGTCGCGGCCGTTCTTGATGCAGGGATTCGAGTCGTTCACGCGAGCATGAGAGACGCCATCACCGACCTGCGGGCCGATACCGACGGCGAAACGGTACTGCGCGCCGCGATCCGGGCGCATCTGCGCGCACTTCTTGATGTGAGCGATTATACATCGGCGAATGTGCGTATTTTCGGGCAGGTGCCGCAATCCGTCCGGGATGCCAACTTGCCTACGCGAAGGGCCTATGAGGCAGAGTGGGACAGTCTTCTGTCCCAGCTTAAGAAAGACGGCACGCTGAAGCAAGACGTCGATATCCGTCGCCTGCGCCTGATGCTGATCGGTACATTGAACGCCACGCTCGATTGGTTCGACCCGGACCGCGGTAGCGCCGATGCGTTGTCACGCACCTATGCCGATGTGTTCCTCAACGGGATACTCCAAAGACAGGATACCTGACTTCATGGCACGTCTTGAAACAGCGGTGCTGACCGCATCAGAGACCTACACCCGCAACCACGCCGCACTAAGCGAGCGCGTCGAAACGCTGCGCGCGCGGATCGCCGAAGCAACGGCTGGCGGCCGCCCCGATATGGTCGCGCGGCATCGCAAGCGCAGCAAGCTGTTGGTCCGCGAACGGATCGACCTGCTGGTGGATCCGGGCACTGCGTTTCTTGAGCTGTCGTCGCTTGCCGCCTACGGTCAATACGGGGGCGAGGTGCCCGGTGCGGGGATCGTGACCGGTATCGGGATCGTCCACGGGCTGCCCTGCGTTGTGATCGCCAACGATGCGACAGTGAAGGGTGGGTCTTTCTATCACGAAACCGTGCAGAAACACATCCGCGCCCAGGAAATCGCAGCCGAGAACCGGCTGCCCTGCCTCTATCTGGTGGATTGCGGCGGTGCCTATCTGCCAGAGCAGGACCGGGTTTTCCCCGATGCCCGCCATTTCGGCAATTCCTTTTATCGTCAAACCAACATGTCCGCGAGCGGCCTGCCGCAGATCTCGGCGGTCTTTGGAGGCTGCACGGCCGGTGGGGCCTATATCCCGGCCCTGTCGGACGAAGTCATCATGGTACGCGGCAACGCACGCATCCATCTGGGCGGCCCCTCGATCGTCAAGGTGGCGATCAACGAAGAGGTTGATGGAGAAACATTGGGGGGGGCCGAGATGCATTCGCGCTTCTCCGGTGTGTCTGACCATCTGGCCGAGGACGAGTATCATGCGCTTGCTCTGATGCGCGACATCGTATCCGAACTGGGCCTGTCGCGCCCGATGGGTCCCGATGCAACCTGCGCGCCGCCGGCGCGCAACCCAGAGGAACTGCTTGGCGTCATCAGCGCCGATCGCAAACAGCCCTATGACATGCGCGAGGTTCTGCTGCGCATGATCGACGCCGGCGAATTCCGCGAATTCAAGCCCGGATGGGGTGAGACGCTGGTCTGCGGCACCGCGCGGATTCACGGCTATCGAGTGGGCATTCTCGCAAATAATGGGGCGCTTGTGTCCGACAGTTCGCTCAAGGGCGCGCAATTCGTGTCGATGTGCGATCAACGCAACATCCCGCTTTTGTTCCTCCACAACATCTCGGGCTTCATGGTCGGCACCGAAGCCGAGCGCGGCGGCATTGCCAAAGACAGCGCCAAGCTGGTCTATGCCATGTCGGTTGCCAAGGTGCCGCGCCTGTCGGTCCTCTTGGGCGGCTCATACGGGGCAGGCAACTACGGCATGTGCGGACGTGGTTTCGCCCCGAATTTTCTCTTCGCCTGGCCCACGGCGGAACTGGCCACCATGTCTGCCGACATCGCCACAAATGTGATGCTGGAACTGCGCCGCCAGAAAGGGGGCGACCCGGGCAAGATGGAGGCCGACATGAAGCTAATCGAGGAGCAGGTTCGGGCCCAGTACGGTGAACAGTCCGATCCCTATTATGCCACCTCGCGGCTTTGGGATGACGGGCTGATCGAACCCGCGCAAACCCGCGATATCCTTGGCCTGTGTCTGGCCATCGTGACATCGGTGCCCGAAGCCGGTCGCCATACGCCTGTATTCAGAATGTGAGGCTTCAAGTTGACCAATACCTACAACACGATCCTTATCGAAACCGATGCGCGTGGCGTCGCCAGGCTGACGCTCAACCGCCCCGACAAACACAATGCGCTGAATGGCGAATTGATCGCAGAGCTATACGATGCCGCCGAAAAGCTGGCTGCAGATGACGATGTGCGTATTGTGGTCCTGACCGGCGCGGGCAAGAGCTTCTGCGCGGGCGGCGATTTCAACTGGTTCGCCTCTAATGTCGAGAAAACCCGTAGTGAAAGGGTCGCACAAAGCGCCACGCTGGCGCGGCTGTTGCGCCGCCTTGACACGCTGCCCAAGCCCTTGATCGGGCGGATCAACGGCCCGGCCTACGGTGGCGGTGTCGGCATGATCTCCGTCTGCGACTACACCATCGGCGCCGAAGGCGCGCGCTTCGGTCTGACCGAGGTCAAACTGGGCCTTCTGCCCGCGAATATATCGCCTTATGTGGTGGCCCGCATCGGCAAGGTGCATTCGCGTGAAACCATGCTGTCGGGGGCGTTGTTCGACACGGCCCGCGCCGAGCGGATCGGTCTGTTGACCGAGGTTGTCGCGCCGGGCGACTTGGACGCCACGGTGAACCGGGTGGTGCATGATCACCTTCAGGCCGCGCCGGGTGCCGTGGCCGATACCAAGGCGCTGATCGCCTATGTCGCGTCCCACGATCTGGAGACCAACATGATCTACACCGCCGACCGGCTGGCCGATGCGTGGGAGACGGAGGAAGGTATCGAAGGCATCAACAGCTTCATCAACAAGGGCGTTCCGTCATGGCGGGTGAAATGAGCTTCACCCGCGTTCTGATCGCCAACCGGGGCGAGATTGCCCGGCGCATCCAGCGCGGGTGCCGCAAACTGGGGCTGGAAAGCGTAGCGGTGTTTTCGGACGCGGACCGCGACGCGCCCTTCGTGGCCGAGGCCGATCATGCCGTCTGCATCGGTGGGGCCGCCCCGTCAGACAGTTATTTGAACGTCGAGGCCATCCTTGAGGCCGCGCGGGCGACGGGCGCGGGTGCGGTGCACCCGGGATATGGTTTTCTGTCTGAGAATGCCGGTTTCGCGGCGGCGGTCGAGGCGGCGGGCCTTGTGTTCATCGGGCCGGAACCCGACGCTATCGCGCGGATGGGCTCCAAGATCGAGGCCAAGGCTGCCGCCGAAGCCGCAGGCGTGCCCGTCCTGCCCGGCTATCGCGGCGAGGATCAGTCCGATGCGCGCCTGCTACAAGAGGCCGAGGCGCTTGGCACCCCCTTTCTGGTCAAGGCCAGCGCCGGCGGCGGCGGACGCGGGATGCGGCTTGTCTCCGATCTGGGCGACGCACCCGAAGCGATTGCATCTGCCCGGGCCGAAGCGCAGAGCGCCTTCGGCGATCCGGCGGTGTTCCTCGAACGCTATGCGCCCCGTGCCCGCCACGTCGAAGTGCAGGTTCTGGGCGACACTCACGGCACCGTGCTGCATCTGGGCGACCGCGATTGTTCGCTGCAACGCAACCACCAAAAGCTGATCGAAGAAGCCCCCGCCGCCGATCTTCCCGAGGCTGTGCGCGACCGCATGCGTGCGGCAGCGGTGCGGTTGGCGCAGGCGATCGGCTATCGCTCCGCCGGAACGGTGGAATACCTCTATGACCCCGGGCGCGGTGAATACTACTTTCTGGAAATGAATACCCGGTTGCAGGTGGAACACCCCGTGACCGAGGCGATCACCGGCATCGATCTGGTCGAATGGCAGTTGCGCATCGCGCGGGGCGAGCCGCTGGCGCTGACGCAAGGCGATGTGCAGTTTGACGGGCACGCCATTGAAATCCGCATCGCCGCCGAAAACCCGGCCGAGAATTTTCACCCCGAAACGGGCGAGATCACCCTTTGGGCGCCGCCTGCGGATGTGCGGCTGGACACTGGGGTAGAGTGCGGTTCGGTCGTCGGCCACCACTACGATTCCATGATTGCCAAGCTGATCGTCCACGCGCCGGATCGGACCGGGGCGATCCGCCGGGCGATCACCGCGATCGATGCTTTTGCCGTCGGCGGCGTCGGCCTGAACCTGGCCTATCAACGCGCGTTACTGGCACACCCGGATTTTGCGGCGTTCCGTCACCATACCTCGGGCCTGCCCGAGATGTTTCCAGGCGGCTGGACTGAACCGTCCGCTGATCCCCGGGACATGGCCTTTGCCGCGATGGCGCTGCATCTGCGTCTCGTGCCGGCGGGCGCGTCGCCCTGGGAAAGCCTAGGGTCATGGCGACTCACAGCCCCTGCGGGACAGTCCGGCGCGGCCTTCTATTGGGACACAACCAAAGACGAACCGATCCGCATGTACGGCTCCGGGTCGGGGTTGACTGCCATTCAACCGGACGGCCAGACCATCACGGTCGAGAGTGCCGTTTTAACAGGATGCCGTCTGAGCGGACGCATCGACGGGGTTCCGTTTTCGCGCATCGCTTACGTCGTGCGCGCGCCGAGTCACTGGCGAGTGCACCTGCAAACCCCTGCTGGAATGACCGCGACAGACCTGCGTACGCTGGAAGACCAGCATCTGCAACGTGCCACCGGCGGGTCTGGCGTCGCTGACCTGTTGTCCGCACCCATGCCCGGCGCCGTGGCCGAGGTGCGCGTCGCACTCGGCGACCGCGTCAAAGCCGGTGACACGCTGGTGGTGCTTGAGGCCATGAAGCTGTTGCAAAGCCTGCCCGCGCCGGTCGCGGGCGTGGTGACTGAAATCTATTGTGCACCCGGCGATACGGTCGCCGGGCACGCCCCACTTATCAAACTCGATCCAGAGGAAAACACATGACCAGACAAGACAGCATTACTCAGGTCACCGGCCCGTTCAACGAAGACCTCGAGATGATCCGCAACCAGTTGCGCCGGTTCATTGAAGCCGAGGTGACCGCCAAGGCCGAGCCTTGGGAGGAGGAGGGCAAGGTACCCCGCGACGTGCTGCGCCGGATGGGTGATCTCGGCGTGCTGGGGATGCGCTATGACGAACAGTATGGCGGCGCGGGGCTGGACGTGATGTCCAGCGTGGTTTTGGCCGAAGAGGTCGGGCGATCCACTTTCGGCGGGTTCTCGGCCACCGTTCTGGTCCACACCGACATGGCCTCGCCGCATCTGGAAAACGCCGGCACGCCCGAACAGAAGGCGCGCTGGATGCCGTCGATCGTCTCGGGCGAAATGATCACCGCCGTTGCTGTGACCGAACCGGGCGCGGGCTCGGACGTGGCGGGCATGCGCTCCCGCGCGGTGCGGGACGGGTCGGATTGGGTGCTGAACGGCACCAAGATGTTCATCACCAACGGCGTGCATGGCGATCTCTACTTTGTCGGTGCCAAGACCGATCCCGATGCCAAGGGGTCGCGCGGGATCACCATATTTGCGGTCGAAAAAGGCACGCCGGGCTTTTCGGTCGGACGGGCGTTGAACAAGACCGGCTGGCTGTGCTCGGACACTGCCGAACTGATCTTCGAAGATGTCCGTATCCCGGCCGAAAACGTCTTGGGCGAGGTCAACCGCGGTTTCTATTCGGTAATGAAGAACTTCCAGAACGAACGCATTGTGCTGGGTGCGATGGCCTGTGCCGAAGCGCAAACCGCGCTGGACATGACCGTGGATTATGTCAAGCAGCGCAGGGCCTTTGGCGGCGTTCTGTGGGACAAGCAGGCCGTGCGCCAACGGCTGGCCGACTGTCAGACGCGGATCGCTGCAGGACGTCAGCTGGTCTATCACGCCGCCGGTCTGGATGCCGCGGGCGGTGACTGCGTGAAAGAGGTCTCGATGGTCAAAGCCTATTGCGGCGAACTGGTGAACAGCGTGCTTTATGACTGCGTCCAGTTTCACGGCGGTATGGGTTATATGCGCGAAACACCGGTGGAACGCATGTCACGCGATGCCCGTGTGCAGGCCATCGGCGGCGGGGCGAGCGAAGTCATGTTGGAAGAAGTCGCCAAGCGCATGTGAGCTTACTATCCAAAAAATTAACAATCTACAGAAACAAGGACGAAAAAGATGAATCTGGAAACCACTCAAAGCCAAACACTCGCAAAACTTACCCAAGAGATCTCGATAATTCTCGTCGGCACAATTCTTCTGACACTATCCGCCAAAATCGTGGTGCCGTTCTACCCGGTTCCCATGTCTACACAAACCCTGGTTGTCTTGGGTCTGGGCCTTTTCCTGGGGCCGGTGCGCAGTAGTCTTGTTGTTGTGACCTACCTTTTTGAAGGTCTGCTTGGCCTGCCGGTCTTCGCAGGCACGCCTCCGGCTCTGGCCGGACCGGCGTATATTGCGGGTCCCACAGGCGGATACTTGGTAGGCTTCGCACTTGCGGCGGCCGCCGCCGGGTGGATTGTTCAAGCACTGCAAGGACTTCGGCCTGCGTTCAGAGCATCTGTCGCGGTCTTTTTGGGTTCGATAGTCATGTATTGCGCAGGGCTGCTCTGGTTGGGTGGCTTTGTCGGCTATGGCGAAAAGTTGCTGAACGCCGGTCTTTACCCGTTCCTTCTCGGGGATCTGACGAAGGCGACAATTGCTGTAGTTCTGTATACTGCTTACCATAATCGCCGCGCTGTGTGACTGCCAGCCCAAGACTGTATCAGACTGTTTCAGTCTCATACGGGCCTGGTCCAATGTAAGTTGAAATAGTCCGATGCCGGATTTGACAGGCATCGGACGCCAGCCTGAGGTTTCCGGCGCCATGCGAGAGCAATGCGCAAAACTGTGCGAACCAAATTGTTCGCAATCAATACCTGGTCGCACACAATGAAAAGAAGCAGCATGTTTTTCTCAGAGCCGGAGCCTTGCCGCGCGAAGGGAGTCGAATTGGCCCCTGGAATTCTGAGGATCGTCGCGAACAATCCCGGAAAGATGACCTACCACGGGACAAATAGCTACATCATTGATACGCCTGATGGTCGGTTCATAATCGACCCCGGCCCAGCAGAAGACAGTACACATTTCGGGGCAATCATCGAAAATTTGGGGGCCAAACCATCTGGGATTCTGCTCACACACCACCATTCTGATCATTTTGGAGTCGTCCCAGCCCTGCGAGCACGGACAGACGCACCTGTTTATGCCTCACGGGCATTCCCTGACGATGCATTTCGACCTGACCGGTTTCTGGAGGACGGACAGGTCATTGCCGGTCTTACCGTCCTGCACACACCTGGTCACGCGAGCGACCACCTTTGTTTCGCGAGACCTGACGGAGTGCTCTTCACGGGCGACCACGTTATGAGTTGGAACAGTTCGATCGTCAGCCCCCCTGACGGAAACATGCACGACTACTGCGCGCAGCTACAGCGGCTGATTGAGCGCGACGATAGGATCTACTTTCCGGGGCACGGACCTATACTCCGGGATCCGCAACCTTACGTCAAACGGTTGCTTTCCAACCGCATGCGTCGCGAGGCGGAGATCCTCGCCCACCTCTCAAACACCCCGGATTCGGTCCAGAATATCGCCGCTTCCGTCTACAAGAAAACCGACCCACAAATCGCAATGGCCGCAGGACGAAACGTTGCGGCGCATCTGGAGAAGCTGTTGTCTGAGTCGCGGGTGGTACAAGATGGCGGGGTCTGGAAATTAACATAAGAAGGATTATGCGCAACATGAAATTCCCCTATTTTCAATAGGTTTCGCCCTCTACCACCTCCCTGTGGGCGAACCTCTGGCGGCACCGACGCGGTCGGTGTCGCCCCTTTTTAACGAGCCAGGAATAAGTTCAACCGAGATCAGATCACGGGAACGTCCCAGCCGAATAGGACTGAAGAACCGAAGCAGAAAAGGCGGACACGAACCGGTGAGCATCGAAAAGGAAGAAGCGGTTCCGGTCGCGCGGCTTGTTGACGGTCGCAGTGATCGAACCGTTGGTTGGGTCTATCGCTGGAATACGTCAGAACTGTCCATCCTCTGGCTCGATCCCAAACGTACGGCACACCATATCGATCCCCCGTTAAGCCGGAACACGATTGCGAATGCAAAGACTGTCACCACCGATGAGGTTACTGACCTTTTGGAGGAGCTGTCGCTCAGGGGCTCAGCCGATCTGCTTTAGCATCAAGGCGCTCCAAGACAGTTACAAAAATTCGAATTTGACCGCTCGACGATAGTATATTATCGTAATCCTCAGATTCTGCATCACAGTCAATCGAGCTCTTGGATATGCGCAATTTCCTTCGTAATTTTTTTCTCGCTGTCGTCGCGGGAACGGCCTCGCTGAGCGGAGGTGGAAACAGCGCGTCGGCGCAGACCTACCCGATCGATTGCGCCATCCTGCTCTGCCTCTCCGGCGGCTGGCCGGCATCAGAGCCCTGTTCGCGGGCACGTGCAGAGTTCATACGACGGATCACGCCATGGCCTGTCGAGCCTCCCCTCCAGATCTGGCGTTGCCCCATGGGGGCCTCCTTCGAACCTGTAGACGACCCCGGTCGCACTCGGCGTGTCATTGACATCCTCTTCTCCAACGCTTCTACCCTGCCCCAGAACCTCGCGGAATCTGACCCCGAAAAAGCTGGCGCCCTCTTGCCTGCCGTCGTGCGGTCGAAAGGCGTCGAGCCACTACCTCACCCTGACGGGTTTGCGTTACATCTGATCCAGGACCGAGCCGACATCGACATCAGTGGACCGGAGTTCAACTTCATCCGCTCGATCCGTGTCTTCGATGTTCGGTATGCGCGCCAACACGAATCCCGCGACAGCGATTGCAGCCGTTTCGAAACAGTCCTTCTCGGTTCCTATGGAATCCAGGGCGATTTTTACTGGTCTCGTTCGTCCGTCGCCGCGTTGCCCGAGGCGCATGTCGGCTTGGAACGTTGGGGCGATCATTGCCCCTCCATCTATCACCGCTCGGTGTTCGTCGACTGGCGAGACTATGAGGGCAATTACGGGTTCGAGCAGGTGAACTACTAAGACGTTGTCCTCTGCACCAAACCTGCATTAGAGACCGTGGATCGCAGCGTCCCATAACAATCCGCTGTTATCATTGCCCTTCGGTCCCACCGAGGCTTGATTTCGTCATACCATCCGAGGCGACAGCCCTTCGCCTCGTCTTAAATCCGGTGATCGAGTTCCGTCGCCGCCTCGGCCGCTGCCAGTAGCGTAACCGCATCGATCTGCAGAGCACGCGCGAGTACGATCAACTCAACTACGTCGACCCTACGCTCTCCGCTCTCCAGACGAGCGACGAAGGACTGGTGGCATCTGAGACGTAAAGCGAGCTCGGCCTGCGTTAAGCCAGCCGCCTTCCGCGCCGCAATCAAAGCGTCGCGAAGTGCCTCATGTCCCGAACTCCTGATCGTTTTCGCCACGTGTCACAAACCTCTTGTGACAGGGCTAATCTACTTTATAGATTATCTAAAAAGTGGATAGTGGGCGTTTACATGATGATAGAGACTCCGAACTGCACGCCGCCGATACGGCCAGATTTCACAAGACGGCGGCCCTTCGAAAAGGTCGCGGCCAATTCACTCGTCCATCAATTCCAGGAAGCGTCCGTAGTCCTGGCTCACCTCGCGCGCCTCTTCGAACGCCCGCGCGCGCTCAACCTCAAGGCACCGAAAGTAGCTCTGGATGTCCCGCATGTAGATCTCAAAGTCGCTGCGGATGAGATCGACATAGTCCCGCGCGGCTTGAGAATCGCTTGGCACGAACGGCCTGGGCGGCGGCAAACAGGACGCGGCGGAGACTTCGCCTGCCAGGCACGCGACCAGAAGTATAGCTTGTGCCATGATCGACACGCACAACCTGAAGGCGTCCAAGCCCCTTATTTTCTTGATCAAATGCATGGGAACCGTCTATTCGTCAATTGAGCAACAATCCGCTTGTCGCATCAAAAGTTTATCTTGTGCGCCAATACTATATCATCGTATGCCTGGACTTCAACACCTGAAGCCTGGTCATTCGCCCTATTGGAGAACGTGATCCGGGTGATGGACCTAGAAAAAGAAGCCCCGAATGTGGTCACCGAACCCAGATTCCGCGATCTGGTCGCCAGCGGCTATCGCGTCGAAGTTGTCTGCAAGGAAGACGCCTTCAAGAAAGGCCCCAACTGGCATGGGGTCTGGATCATGCGCGCTGTCAGCGACGATGGGATCGAGAAACTTCTGGTCACGGCCCGGACCCGAACCTCGCGCAACGACATCAAGATCCGCGAGATCAAGACCGTCACCGGGGTCATCTCCTTCCTGCAAGGGATCGGTTTCTCGCACGCCGACGTGCCTCTGGAAGAGGGCAAGCGGACGGTTCACAAACTCTCCAGCGAAGAGATGGCTGCCAGCCGGGCTTAGCGCCCTTTTCCTTTCCTACCTGGGCCTCCCGGCATCGGCAGACATGGTCCTGGTGATGGCGGGGGACGGTTCTCTTTCGCCGTCGCGCGCCCAGGAGCGGTTCGCGCGCAACTACAATGACGGGGTTGGCGTTGGCTCGGCTTCGGACGGTTTGCGCATCTTGGGCGAGGAGCGCCGCACTGAGCGACGTGAAGGGGTGCGCGTCGCGGCGATGATCCCTCGCGCGCTCACACCACGCCCGGATATCCTCGCCGCGATCGAGGAGACCGGACTGCGCTATGCGAGCCACCCTGGGCTCCGTGCAGCCGATATCACCGTCACGGACTGGCTCCACCTCTATCGCGCCAATATCGAGATCGAGAGTGCGTACAATCCGCACGCCGTCTCCCATGTCGGGGCGGTCGGGCTCGGGCAGTTGATGCCCGATACAGCCCGCGCTCTTGCCGTCGACCCCCATGATTGGAAACAGAACCTCGACGGCTCCGCGCGTTACCTCGCCCTGATGTTGGCCGAGTTTGGCGACGCGCGACTCGCGCTCGCCGCCTACAATGCCGGACCCGACGCCGTGCGCGAGCATTCCGGCATTCCACCGTTTCGAGAAACCCAAAACCACGTCCAGCGGGTGCTGGCCGTCTTCAACCGGCTGGAAGGAGCGTCCCCATGAAGCCATTGACGAAATCCCTGATCACCCTTGCCGCTCTCCTCATCGTTGCGGCAGAACCGGCCCTGGCCCAGAGCATCGACCTCTCACCGATTCAGAGCTTGCTTCAGGGCATCGTGGACGCGCTGACCGGACCGCTTGGAGTCGTCATCGCCACCCTCGCGGTCCTCGGCGTGTTCCTCAGCTGGTTCTTCAACATCATCGATCTGCGCCAAGCCCTCTGGGTGCTGGTGGGCATCGCGGGTGTTGCGGCCGCGCCGACCATCGTTGCCGCCGTCTTCGGGTCGTGAGAGGAGGCGAACGTGGCCGAACGATCGCCGCTCTTTCTGGGCCTCGTACGCCCGCCCAAGCTCCTCGGCCTGCCGATCATGTATGCCATGGTCTGGCTCTTCGGCTCTGTGCTGCTCTTCGTCTGGGTGCAGCACCTGGTTGTCCTGGGCATCACGGCGGTGCTCTATCCGGTTCTCTGGAAAGCGGCTGACTGGGATCCGCGTTTCATCGACGTGATGATGACGGCGATGCAGGAGACGCCGCCGACGCGGAACCGGTCCATCCACGGGGGCGATAGCTATGCGCCATAGTGAAGCCCTGGACGAGACCGTCGATGAACGCACCCTCATGCCGGCCTGGTATGCCCGCGAGAAACGCCTCGCGCACATGCTGCCCTATGTCAGCCTCGTCGATGATCAGACAGTCCGCACCCGGGTCAACGAACTCTTCCAATGCATCCGCCTGAGCGGGGTGAACAGCTACACCACGGACGACGCCTATCTCGACAAGGTGACGGCGCTCTTTGCCCGGATCATCGCGCAGCTGGGCCCCGAGTTCAGCTACTACGTGCACAAGGTCTCGAAGTCGATCACGCCGGACCTGCTCCCGGTCAAGGGGGACGGCTTCGCTCACGCCGTGGATGATGCCTGGCGCGCAAAGCTGGCCTCGGCAGGTCTCCGGGACAAGACCCTCACACTCACAATCATCCACCGCCCGACGCCCAGTAGTTTTCTTGGTTTCGTGAACCGTTCCGCACCGGAACGCTTTAAGGCGGAGACCGCGAAACGGATCAGGCGCCTCAACGAGGCGGTCGGGGTCTTCACCTCCGGCCTGGCGGAACTCAAGCCCCGCATCCTTTCAGCAGCTTCTGGCGAGTTGGTTGGATTCCTCGGCGCGCTCAACACGGGCCGCGAGTTGCCGCTTTACCCCGCCAACCGCTACGGGTTTCTGGCTTACAACATTGCCAACACTCGCGTGACGTTTCTCGAAGATCACTTCGAGCTTTCCAATGGCGTTGTCGGCCATCGCTTCGGCAAGAGCTTCACCATCGGCGAATATGCCGAAGGAACGACCTGCACGATGTTCGACATGCTGAACCTGCCGGTCGACATGATCGTCACGCATTCCTTCACGCCGATCAATTCAAACCTGATGGCGGGCCGGATCAAACGCCAGAAGCGTCAAATGCAGGCCTCTCAGGATGCCGCTCTTTCGCTCCTCGAGGCGCTCGACATCGCGCACGACGATCTTGAGGCCAAACGCCAAAGCTTCGGTGAGCACCACATGGTCGTGACGGTCTTCAGTGACAGTCTTGACGAGTTGCAGTCCCTCGGAGCCGAGATCGTGAACGCCGCGGCCGCCGAGGGCGTGAAGATGATCGGCGAGCGGATGGCCGCGAAATCTCACTACTTCAGCCAGCATCCGGGCAACCAGCCAAAACGGGTCCGCGCCAGTGCCGTCACCAACCGCAACTTTGCGGACTTCGCAGCACTTCACCGGACGCAACTCGGCAAGGAAAAACACCAGCTTCCCTGGGGCCAGGAGATTACACTCTTCCCGACCCCGGAGCAGAGCGCCTACCGGTTCTCCTACCACGAGCAGGGCAGCCCCGAGACGGAGCCCACCAGCGGCCACACCCTCATTCTAGGCCGCCCCGGTTCCGGCAAGTCCGTCCTCTCGGCCTTCCTCATGACGCAAGCCCGGCGGGTCGGCGCGCGCATCTTCGTTTTCGACTACCGGCTCGGGATGGAAATGGCCGTCCGCGCCAATGGCGGGCGCTACGCCTCGATCAAGGCGGGACAGGCGACCGGCCTCAACCCGCTCTGGACCGAGATCGATGAGCGCGGCACGGCCTGGCTTTCGGATTGGCTCGCCTCCTTGCTCTACCGCTCCGACAAGCCCCTGACCCCGGCGCAAACGAACCGCATCAAGGAGGTGGTCCGCCAGAACTCCACAGCCACCAACCCGGCCTTGCGGAACTGGAAGGACTTCGCCTCGCTCTTTGTCTCGACCGACGACAATGGCGATCTTCACCAGCGGCTTCTCGAATGGACCGAGGATGGGCGATACGGCTGGATTTTCGGCCAAAGCCTGGAGGACACTTTCTCGCTTGATGGCGACGTCGTGGGGTTCGACCTGACCGGCATTCTCGACAGCGAAAGCGAGAAGGAGCGCATGGCGGTGCTCTCCTATCTTTTCCGCCGGATTGAGCGAGAGATCGAGGACCGGCGTCCCACCATCATCGTGATCGACGAGGCATGGAAGGCGCTCGACAACCCATACTTTGCCGAACGGCTCTCGAACTGGCTGGTGACCGCCCGGAAACAGAACACGGTCGCGGTGATGATGACGCAATATGCGAGCCAGCTCGAACGCACGCGGACCGGCAAGACCATCGTCGAGGCGGTGCCAACCCAGATCCTGCTCCCCAACATCCGGGCGCACGCCTCGGATTACGCGATGCTGAACCTCTTCGAGAAGGAACTCGACGTGCTCCTGAACACCGGCAGCGACAGCCGCCTCGCGCTCATCCGTGACGACGGTGGCTCGGTGGTGGTCGATGCCGACCTCTCCGCCCTCGGCCCCCTCCTCACCATCCTCGGCGGCATGGAAAAGGGCGAGGCCCTCGTCGGCCCCGACTACCGCGACCGTCCTGATTTCTGGAGGCTCTCATGATCCGACCCCTTATCCTCCTCGCCGCGCTCGGCGTTCTCTCTTCCTGCGCCGAATATCGCGAACCCAAGGCCAACTGTTTCGCTTTCCGCGCCTCGCTCGACCGCGCCGAGCCGGATTGCATTTTCACACCCATCGGAAACCCGGACGACAGCGTTGAGGCCTAGGGTCGCACATATCCTCCTTGCGGCTCTCCTGCCGGCAGCCGCGCTCGGCCAGGGCGTTCCCACCAACGATTCCGGGCTGACGGCCCGCGATATCGTCGAGACGGGCGACCGGGACGCTGACCTCGCCGTCCAGCGTGAGAAACTCACCGTCGAAGAGTTGCTGACCGAGATCGAACGGGAACAGCTCGCCACGCTGCGCGCCATCCTCGACGCGCAGACGAGCTTCGGCGGCCAGGGGCTGCCGGGTATGGTCGCAGACTTCGAGGGCGGCGGCGGCGATCCGGACCGATCCGCAGCGGCGGTCTACGGCTCCGGCGATGTCGATCCCAACCCCGGCGGCGCGGGTATGTTCGGGGATGCGGCAGAAAACATCGAGCAGCTGATCATCCGGGTCGCCCAGGAGACCCACGGGCGGCCCGGGGTCGGGCGGGCCGGTCTTTCCGTCGTGCAATGGCGCGCCCTCCTGCAGGCGCTCATCTGGCAGGAGAGCCGCTTCTCCATCGGCGCACGCTCGCCCGTGGGCGCTTTCGGCCTCACCCAAATCATGCCGGGCACCGCAAGCGATCTCGGGATCAACCCGGAATATTATGACAGCCCCTACCTGCAGGTCGAGGGCGGCGCGCGCTACCTCGCGGCCCAGCTCACCACCTTCGACGGCAACGTCGTCAACGCGCTCGCGGCCTATAACGCCGGGCCTGGCCGTGTGTTCGAATATGGCGGTGTACCGCCCTTCAAGGAGACCCAGCACTACATCAGGGTCATCCCCGAACGCTACAATCTCTACCTCGCGCGGATCGGCGGCATCGAAGCGCTCGGCACGATCGACCCCGCGCTTCTCACCAACGCCAATCTCTCGTTCAGCGGGTTCGGCGCCGCCTTCTACGGCAGCAATTCCCCCGCCGCCATCCGGCAGGCCGCCCTGCGCGTCCAGGACATCGTCACCATGATCGGCGCGACCCAGGACATCCAGGAGAGCATGGCGCTCAACACCTATGCCCGCGCCGAACTGGTCCGGCTGATGGCCGCGCGCATTCGCCTGAAAGCCGCACGGACCCAACCGCTCAGTGCGGCCCAATTGGCCCAGGCCGCGGCCCGCATGGTCGAGAACGAATTCATGGAGTTCACATTGGAGGATCTGGATTGATGGCCCGCAGAATGTTCATTTCAGCACCATTTCGCGCGTTGACCCTGGCCAGCGTCTTGGCGCTTTGCTCGCCTTTCGTGACCAGTGCCCCCGCCCTGGCCCAGGGCGTGCCGGTCGTGGACACCCAGAACATCGCCCAAAACATCCAGCAGCTCCGGCAGATGATCGAGGACGAGATCCTGCAAAACGAGCAACTCGTGCAGCTCCGCGAACAGCTTGCCACGCTCACGGAGCAGCTCGCCGAGCTACAACGAACGTATGAGGCGTTAACGCGTCTCGCAGAGTTGCCCGAGATCATCCGGACACAGATGGAAGACGAACTAAACGGTCTCCTGGACCAGGAGTTCGGCGACATCATCGCCACGATTCAAGCCATCAAGACGGGGGATTTTTCCGGGCTCACCGGATCCGGCGCCGTCGAGATCGAAACCCAGATGGACCGGGTGCTGGCCGATCTCGGCTTCGACGAGGACACGCTCTCGGAAATGGCCCGCAGCGGCAATCCCGGGGCCGTGCGCGTGGCGACACAGGCCACGACCGGCGCGCTGGTCTCGGCCGCGGCCCAGAACAGCTATGAGGATGCCGGGCAGTCGCTCGAACGTGTCGACCGGCTCGTCGGGCTCATCGACGACATGGATGAGCTCAAGGAGAGCGTCGATCTCAACACGCGGGTGACGGCAGAGCTCGCCATCGCGCTCGTCGCCATGTGGCAGCTCGAAGCGATCCAGACCGTAGGAGATGGCACCGGCGGCGTGATCGATGCCGCCACCATCGCCGAAGAACAACGCTTCATGGAGTTCACGCTTCCGGAACTGAGCGCGGATTGAGGACTGATTGTTGGACGAAGAAACCGCCATCATCGAGGAGGAACTGGTCTACGGCGCACTGAGACGGGAACGGCTCTGGCAGCGCCTGGGACTCATCGGCCTCGGCTTTGGCATCCTGGGCTGCCTCAGCGCGGCCGCCGTGGCCATCCTCGATGTCGATCCGCCCCCAGTTGTTGTGCCTTACGATCCCGCCACCGGCTTCGCCCTCCCCGAAGCCACCGTCGGGGCCACCACCGTCACCGAGAACCGCGCCATTATCGAGGCGGAGGTCTTCCGCTACGTGACGGACCGCGAGGTCTACAACCAGCTCGACAATGACGTGCGCATCCGCAGCGTGTTGCGCCGTTCGGACCGTGCAGCAGGGGCCTCACTGCGCCAGATCTGGAACTCGGCCAATGCAGAGTATCCGCCGTCAGTCTACGGGCCAAATGCACGGCTCGATGTCGAGATTCTCAGCATCAACCTGATCGGCAACAACCGGGCCACGGTGCGGCTTCGCAAGCGCCTGACCTCGATCCAGGGGGTCCAAGCGGGCCTCTTCACCGCGACGCTCCTCTTCGAGTTCCGCCCCGAAGAGAGCCGCTCCATCGACCAGGTCTGGACCAACCCGTTTGGCTTCACGGTCGTCGAATACGCGATCCGCTCGGACAGATTGGAGAACCAGTAAGTGCGCTTCCGGAACAAGAAATCAGGGAACGCCTTGCCAGCGTCCCAAAAGCGCGAGAGGCGCCAGGCTTTTTGCAATGCGAAACACGCCGGACACGCCAAGGCGTTCCTCGCGACCTTTTTGATGGTCTCACTGTTTGCGTCCTACGCGTCAGCCGAGGCGATCCCGCGCGGGGGACCCAACGACCACCGCGTCCGGGTCGCATCCTACCAGGAAGGCCAGGTCTACAGGCTGAACGTTTCCCTGACCCATGTCACGACCATCGAGTTCGGGACAGGCGAGAGCATCCGCTCAATCATCGCCGGCGACACGGAAGGCTTCGAGATCGACGGTGTGCCCGGCGGGCGGGCCTTTGCTATTAAACCCGTTGCCCGCGGCGTCCATACCAACGTGACCGTCTACACCAACAGACGGAGCTATTATTTTAATGTGAACGAGGTCTCGAGCCCGACCTTCTATGTCGTGCAGTTTCGCTACCCCGAGGACAATCGCCGCCCTTCCAACGCCATCGCGCGCGCCGCACCGAACACCAATTACGCGGCCAGCGCACGGACGGAGTTCACGCCGACCCGGGTCTGGGACGACGGCACCTTCACCTATTTCGCCTTCCCGCGGAACGCACCCGTCCCGGCGATCTTCCGGTACACGAACGGGCGCGAGCGCACGGTGAACACAGGCCCGGTCGAAGACGGTGTGATCCGTGTCTCGGGCGTGGGGCGCCAATGGGTGCTGCGTCTGGGCGAGGACGTGGTCTGTATCGAGGCGACGCCGCCCGCGGAGGCCGCCTCATGAGTGACAACAACCCGGATCTCGAACAGCGCCTCGCTGCGCTTGAACGGGGCAACCCGCGCCTCGGACCCGCTCCGAAACGCCGCTCGCCGCTCCTCGCCCTCCTCCTCGCAGGGCTCATCCTTGCGGGCGGCTTGGTCCTCTTGCTATTCTCGGGCCCTGGGGAAGAGGTCGCCCTGCCGACGGCCACCCCGGACGAGTTCCAAACCGAGGGTGACGGGTTCGGAGAGATCGAACTCTTCGTGCCACCACCCGCCCCGGAACCCGAGATCGTTCTCGTCGAACCAGAACCCAACGCCGAACTTCTGGCGCAGATCGCCGCGCTCCAGGCCCAGATCGAAGAACTGCGCGATGCGCCGGACTCCGACGCCGGGGCGGACAGCGCGGCCGCCGAGGCGATCGATGCGCTGACCGCACGGATCGCCGACCTACAGGACGCCTCCGAGAATGCTCAGGAACAATTCCAGGCCGAACTCGCCGCACGAGATCGAGAGCTGCAACAGCTGCGTATGGACCTGGACCTCGCGCGGTTGGAGGCCAACAAGCCGACGCCCGCCCCGCTCGGACCCACCGACGAAGAGTTGCGCGCCCGCGAAGAAGAGAGGCTGCGGCGCGAGGAAGAGGCGCGACGGCTGGCCGAACTGCAACGCCGGGCCGAGGAGGAGCGTGCCTTCCAGGAACGGCGGATTTCCTCCCCCGTCATCGCCTTCGGCGGAACGGGCGGCGCCAATGCGGGCGAGACAGAACTTACCGAGCGCACCTTCGGCGAGGTGACAGACTTCGTGCTGAACGGCGCGTTGCCGAGCGCCATCACACAAGCCGAAGTCATCGCAAATCCCTCGAACACCGTCATCCAGGGCACGATGATCCAGGCCGTGATGGAGACCGCACTCGACAGCTCGCTCCCTGGGCAGACCCGTGCCATCATCTCAGAAGACGTCTTCAGCTATGACGGCTCACGGCTCCTGATCCCGCGCGGCTCGCGCCTCATCGGACGCTTTCGTTCCGGCATCGAGATCGCGCAGCGCCGGGTCACCATCGCCTGGGACCGGATCATCCTGCCCAACAACCAGACCGTTCAGATCAGTTCCTTCGGCGGCGACGAACTCGGGCGCTCGGGCGTCACCGGTTTCGTGGACACGCGCTTCGACGAGCGTTTCGGCTCTGCCGCACTGATTTCGATTATCTCCGCCGCCCCGAGTGTGGCCGCCGCCCAGGTCGAGGATGAGACCACCGCGGACGTACTTGAAGATGTGGGCGACGACCTGGCCAACGCCACCGACAGTGTGATCGGTGAATATCTCTCCATCGGTCCCGTCATCTACGTCGACCAGGGCGCACGCGTCACCGTCATGGTCGACCGGGATCTGGAGATTTTCTGAGATGACGCTCTCCTACCTCCAGACCTCGCTCGATAAGCTGAAGGACGCCGCCCGCGATGACGTGATCGAGATATGCATCAACCCGGATGGCTCTTGCTGGGGTGAGTTCCAGGGGGATCACTTCATGCGGGCACTGGATCAGCGTCTGACGGTCACGGAGGTGCGCGATCTCGGCAACCAGATCGCCTCCTCAGCCAACACGACTATGAGCAAGGACAAGCCCATCGTCTCGGTCTCGATCACCTATCGGGGCCGCCCCATCCGTGCCCAAGTCGTAACCCCGCCCGCGGTGCTCTCGGGCATGTCGATCTCGCTCCGGTTCTTCTCGAGCCTACCGCTGGACCATATCGAGCTTCGTTTCCTCTATGGCGAAGAGCGCAAGCTCGAGAAACTGCGCCAGGAGAAAAACCGCGCGCTGCGCGAGGTCGTTGCCGCCGGTGACATCTACGCGGCCATCCGCTTCTGCGTCGAGAACAAGCTCAACATGATCGTCTCCGGCGGCACCTCGACCGGTAAGACAGTCGCGGCTCGAAAAATCCTCTCCTACGTTCCCGATGAGGAACGGATCGTCACCATCGAGGAAGCCGCAGAGCTTCTCCCCGCTCAGCCGAACGCGGTGACCCTGATCGCCAACCGCGATGCGGAGTTCCAATCCGCCGACGTGCTTCTAACCGCGACGCTGCGCATGAGGCCCGACCGGATCATCCTCGGAGAGGTGCGCGGCAAGGAGGCCATGACCTTCCTCGAGGCGATCAATACCGGCCATGGCGGTTCGATGACAACCCTCCATGCCGAAACCCCGCAGCTCGCCGTCCAGCGTCTCGCCATCGCCGCGCTCAAGACCGAGATCCCGATGACCTACCAGGACATGGTCCAATACATCGAAAGCTCGATCGACGTGATCATCCAGGCGGGCCGCGAGGACGGCCAACGCGGCATCACCGAATTCTATCTCCCCGGAACCGATCTCAGCGGAGGCATGACCCATGAAGCGGTTTGAATACCAGATCATCACCTATCCGATGGACAAGAAAACCAGCCTGATCGCGATGCAGGACGATCTGAACGCACGTGGGAAAGAAGGCTGGGAAGTCGTATCGGTCAGCTCGTCAGAGTTCGCGCATCTTGGCCACACCGCGTTTCTGAAGCGCGAGATTGCCGAAGGAGCTGGCGCGAAATGAGAAACGCCTTGCTTTGCATCTCGATCACCGTTGTGGGGTTTCCGGCTGCCGCCGAACGCGACTTCGTCCCCTCTCTCGACAGCACGTCGGATGTCTGCATCGATCGGCCCGCTGAGCCTGAGTGGATGCAGAACATCACCGTGCGAGAGGCTTACAGACGTGTCCTGGTGCAAGACATTTACCGTGCTCAGAACCTTGAACGTATCGTCGAAACCGGATCCTGCACCTGCGACACACGCTTCCCGTCCTGGGAAGCGGCGGAAACGGAGTTTCGGGAGCGTTTCAACACAGCCGAACGATGGGAAATGCTGGAGGCCTCGGACACTTACAACCGGCGCGCCAACGCGTTGAGACCTGACGCGATGGCAATCTGCGAAGCCGAGGGCAACTGGTAGCAGATTATGAGCGTCGTCACCTACTTCGTCGAGACCTCCCAGGGCTACCTGGATTCTGCCGCAGAGACGCAGTTCGGCGCGGTGGCGGCGACAGTCGGCACGATGCTGGTTCTCGGAACGACGCTTGTGGTCATTCTGGTCTGCGTCAACATGATCTACCAGTACCGCTCCATGGATGGACGCACTGCGTTCTGGCTCGCGGTGAAAGTCGGCCTCATAGGGGTCTTCGCGACAAATTGGGTGCAGTTTAACGCCTTCTCCTCCGCTGTCCTAAACGGCATCGACAGCATCGCCGGATCGCTTGTCGCCTCGGTCGGCGGCGGCACGCCCGGACCGTCGGGGACCTTCGCCGAGGAATTCGACCGGCTGATCGCCGAACTGGGTGAATACCTGAATGCGGCCGGTTCTGAACTGAACTGGATGGCCGGGGCGTTGCTTGACGTTCTTGGCGTACTCCTGCTCTCGATCCTGGGCGGGCTCGCCGCATTCATTCTCGTGGCATCCCGGCTGATGATCGCACTCCTGATAGGCATCGCGCCGGTGATGATCTTCCTCACCCTCTTCGAGGTGACCAAGGACTATTTCGCGCGCTGGCTCTCGGCGCTGATCTCCTTCGCGCTCTATCCGATCGTCGTTGCAGGCGTTTTCGCGACAATCACCGGCGTCAGTTCGGCATTGATCGGCGAGCTCGGCGACCCTGAGGGCGCGTCCAACATCGGGGCCCTCATCCCATTTTTCATGATGGTGCTCATGGCCAAGGGGTTCATCATCGCGACGCCGTTCATTGTCCGCGCGATCTCGGGGAACATCATGATGCCAGCACTATCAGCAGGCCTTGGCGGTACATACGGGTTCGGTCGGGCGCTTGGCGGCAGTCAGCAGGCTTATAATCGGTATCTCATTGGAGGAGCGACTGGCGCTGAATATGCTGCGCTGCGTGCGCGGCAGTTCTTCGGGGTGCAGACAATGCCGCAGAGGCCGGGTGTTAGCCAAACCGTTCCGACGAACCCTGACACTGGTTCGGGCAGCTCAGGCGCGCGAATGCTGGCACAGTTGGCCCGCCTAAGCAGGCTGGGCCGAAGGTAGCATTGACCGTCAAAGGCTTCACCAGCGGGAACATGTTCTTTGCGAGCCTATACCTTTGCCTTCAGCAGAGCTCGCGGCAAACTGCCTGAACGGATTTACCTTGGCACCATCATGCCATGTCCGGGTGAAGTGGAACGGCATCGGCGCCGGTGTTGCTGTCTGGGACGTCTATCCTGTATCCCCTTCTTACATCAAAGCATTCGACGGCAAGCTTCCTTTGGGAAATTGCCGGTAGCGGGCAGTAAATTGCCGCGATGTTCTCGTTGAATTTTTAACTTGTCACTTGACAATTTAAGAGAGTGGAGTATCTAAGGTGCCAAGGAAGAAGCACACATCAAAGGAAATCGAGGCCGTCATCCAGGAGCTCGAAGAGCTGGGATGGGACCTTATTGAGGGCAAGGGGCACGCGTGGGGGATCCTCCGATGCCCGGCCAACGATAAGGATTGCCGCTGTGGCGAGTTTTGTCAGATGTCTGTCTGGTCGACCCCGAAGAATCCACAGCAGTTCGCGAAAAGGATCCGACAGAAGGCTCTGGCCTGCGTGAAGCTTCAGAAGAACGACGAAGGTAATGCCGATGGCTGAAGAATTCGAATTCGAACTGGTCTTTGCGCTCCCCGACGGAGAGCACGATGCGTTTGCGCTCTCTGACGCGGTCTTCGAGGCGGGTTTTGAAGATGCGCTCGTGGGCACCGGTCACGCCGGTCTCCTAGGTGTAGAACTGGAACTTGAAGGGGATGAGGCCGAGAGCGCGATCCTTGAAGCGGCGCGGGCGCTGATCAAGGCGTTGCCGCAGGGCACTGTCCTGCGCGAGGTCCGTCCCGACCTGGTGTCTCTCGCGGATGTCGCCGAGAAGCTCGAGGTGAAGCGACAGGCGCTCCAGCAGCGCAAGATGCCCCTCCCCGTTGCCGGTGGCCTCTACCGCATCGATGAAATGATCGAGGTTCTGATGGAGGCCTCAAAGCCGGCGAAGGGGCAGCGTCGTCCGCGCTTTAACCTGGCTTCCGCCGCGAAGTGGTTTCGTGCGGGCCCCGCGGCCCGCAGGGTGAACGCCCAGTTGACGATGCGTGAGATCGACCCTGCGACGATTGAGCGAGCCCCTCGACCAGAGCGCGACGATCCTGGTTTTCTTCACCCGTGACAATGGTCGATTCCGGGGCGCGGGCACAAGGCGCCATCGTGGCATGCTTTCGTGTCGCCCGCATGGCGGCTTAGCCAAGCCCGAATTTCTCGCCCGCCTCGCTGACTTTTGCTTCCGAACCGGACATCTCCGCCTCCAGCCGCTCCAGATCACTCACGGCGTCCTGCACCCGGACTACGTCGTCTTCTGTCGCAGCCTCCACCTCGAGATCTGCCTGCCGCCCGAACTCCATCTCGAACTGCCGCTGATCGTCCGCGAGGACTGCGGCACGACCGCACCGAAGCGCTTGAGCCGGGCCGGGCTCAATGGGTGCATTTCCTTCGGTTTTCGTAAGTCCCATCCTGGCCTCGAAATCGCGTTCCGTGAGACCAGACCCACGCGGAGCTGAAGGCATCGCCCGGACACTCAGGGGCAATTCCCCCATCGGAGGGACCGGCCCCTTCGGAAACGGCAGATCCCCCTCCTGCGCCGAGTGGATACCCTTGAAGAACGGATCCTCGTAGTAAACGACCCGCTTCGCCCGGACCGGCATCTGCGCGTCCACGACCACCACGATCTCATCAAGCGGCAGACGTCGCGCCTCGTCTTCCGGCAGGAGCGCGACTTCTTCCGTCCGCTCAGACTGGCTGCGACCCTCGAACGGGTTCTTCCCGACCGCGCGGGAACGGGTGACCACGGTCTTGGTGGTCTTGCCCACGGCCTTGCTCAACTCCTCGACGGTCTTTTCGTCCGAGGGCGTGAGGTAGAGCTTGATGCCTGCATTGCCCTGCAGCGCCCGCCGCGTGTTCTCGCCGTAGATCTCGTCGATGGCCGGGATGGTCTGGGTGACCACCGCGAGATGCCCGCGATAGGCGCGCAGCACTTCGATGCTCTCGGCCACGATCGGCATCTTTCCGAGCCGGTTGAACTCGTCGAGCATGATCATGACCGGCCAGGGCTCGTCGGCGCCCGGTTCCTTGTCCTGCAGGGCGGAGAGAAGATCAGAGAAGAACAGTCGGATCAACGGCGCCAGCGGTTTCACCATGAGGGGCTGCACGACGAGATAGACGCTGAAGGGTGTCTTGCGGATCGTCCGGAAGTCAAAATCCGATACCGCCGTCGCATCGTCGATCGCCGGGTTCTGCCACTGATCGAGGCCCGAGGTCATCAGGAGCGAGACATAGGAGGTCAGCGTGTCGTTGTTGGTCGAGGCCAGCCGCGTGAATATCAGCCGCGCCGCGGCGTTCTGGACCTCATGGGCGCGCGCGAGATACTCCTTCTGCTTCTGCCCGCCCGAGGCGGCGATGCGGTAGATCTCCCCGAGCGTCGGCCTGCGGCGTTGGAACGCGAGTAGCCCGGCCGCGACGAAGAGATCGATCCCGCCCTTCAGGAGGCCCTGCACGCGGTCGTTGTCGTTCTGAAGGAAGAGCGTGGCCAGGAGCTGCAGCTCCATCTGCTGGCGGGCCGGGTCTTTGAACTCGTAGATGCGCAGGAGCGGATTGTAGCGATGGGTGCGCCGGTCCTCCCAATCCGTGGGCGCGAACCGGAACACCTCGTCGCCCTGTGCCGCCCGGTGGCGGGCCGAGGCCTCGAAGCATTCGCCCTTCACGTCCAGCACGACCGCCGATCCCTGCCAGGTCAGCAGGTTCGGGATGACGAAGCCGGTGGTCTTGCCGCGCCCGGTCGGTGCCACGATGAGCGCGTGTGGGAAGGTCCGGGAGCAGAGAAAGGGCGCGCGGGAACCGGGCTTGCCCAACTTGCCGATCACGAAACCTGTGCCGGGCGCGCCGAAGAAGCCGTTCCGCTTCATCTCGCGGCGGGTCTGCCAATGGGTGTAGCCGAAGCGGGTGAGGGCCGAGCCCGACATCGCCAGGCTCATCATGAGGCCCGCCAGCCCGGCCCCGCCCATGATCAGGTTGATCAGGCGAAAATCATCGGGGCGGGCGGCACCGATCGCCCGGTAGTTCTGCGCGATGTAGAAGAAATCGATCTCGGCCTGGAAACCCAGGTCCCGGAACGTCACGACAGCCGAGGCGATGACGTAGCCGATCGCGATGGCGACGAGTGTGACCAGCACCACGCCGAGGGCGAGGCGGCCTTTCCCCATCCCTCCCATCAGTGGGTCTCCCCGCGCTCGGTCTCACCATCGACAAGATCGGCGCGGTGGATTTCGAACTCGCGGTCGGCGATCTCCTCGACCACGGCGCGGGTCGCCTCGCTGTTGGCGGTGGCCGGATCCGTCTGCAGGTAGGTCTTGGCGGCGTAGAGCCGGTCGAGACGGTCTTCGATCTGGGTCTTCAGCACGTCGACATCACCGTCCCGCAGCCGGTCGATCTGCGCCGCGTCCAGCTCGCGCTCGACCGCGGCGCGATAGGCCAGTCGCTGACCGTCATCCTGGAACGGCCCATGCAGATTGCCGGCCCGTTCATGGTCGACGACCCGCCGGATGTCCGGATCGGCAATCGGCGCGCCCTCGACAGCGTCCCCCTCGCGCACGTCCGAAAGCCGCCCGTCGCGCAGGTCGAGCGCCACCTCCTGCAATTCGTTTTCGCGGCGAACCTGGTCGATGGCCTCGGTGTCACGCAGTTCGGTGACGGCCGCATAGGTCGCGCCAAGCCCGCGGGCAAGATGCGACGGCATGTCGGGATAGCGCGCGCGGAACGCGTCCGTGACGGCCTCCGCAACGGGGGTCCGCGCGTCGCGACCCTCCATGATCCGGTCGACTTCGCGGGTGATCTCGCGGGCCCGATCCTCGTCGGTGATGTGCTCCCGGTAGGGTACGGACCGGTCGATCACGTCACCGGGGCGCGCGAGGAGTTCCGGATGCGCATCGAGGTACCTGCGTTGCTCTTCTTCGATACGCCGCTCCGCGCGGGAGACGATCTCCGACTCCCGCGCCTCGATCTGGTCTTCGGTCAGACCTTCCGAACGCATGTCCTGGCGGATGGCGCGCTCCATGTCCTCAGTGGCGTCCCGATGATAATGGACCCTCTCCGTCACGGTGCGATCTTCCACGACACCGTCCTCACGCAAGACCCCTGCCCGCTCCAGCGCGACGCCGAGCTGGACATGGGCCCGGTTGAGGGTCTCGCGCGCCGTCTCCAGATCCGCGCGGCGCTCGAGGTTGAGACCGTCCCTCTCGGCCACCCGCGCCAGATCGTCAGCGATCCATTGCCGCTCGAGCGCCGCGTTCTGCGCGCCCGTCTCCATCCGCGCGACCACCACGGACGAACTGATCCCGGTTCCGCGCAGCGCGGTGTCGACATGCGCCCGCACCTCGGGGTCGCGCAACCGGTCGAGCCGGGCCGCATCGATATTGGTCTCGGAATAGATCCCGCCGTCGGACGGCTTCTCGGTCAGTGTCACGGAGCGCAGCCCCAAGGGCTGCATATGCGCGAGCCGCGACTGGATCTCGTTGAGGCTGCGCTCGAGCCTCGGCCGTTCGGCCTCCGGCTTCGCATCAATCATGCCCTGCACGCGCGCGACCTGATCGGCATAGCGGGTCCTCAGGTCGTCGAACGATTGCTCCTCAGCCATGTAGACCCCTCCTTCCGATGTGAGTTTGCCGCCCTTCGCCAGCAGTTCTCCGGACCGGAACAGGGCATCGGCGATATCTTCGCGGTTGTCCGCGGAGGCCTCGGCTGCGAGCGAGTGATAGATGATCCGTGTATTGGCGATCTCTTCGAGAGCGCGATCCAAGTCTGCCCCGACCCGTGGCCGTGGTTCCGCGGCCCGCCCCTCAACCTTGGCCGCATAGACCTCGCGGGTGCGCGGCGGGTAGTGCACGACACCTCGGTCGAGCCGCCGCGTGGCCTCCAGACGCACGCCGAATTTCTCGGCCTCCTCGACCATGGCGAGGCGGAAGTCGTCATAGTTGAACCTGTGATCGCGACCCAGGAAGAAGAACTCGCCCTCCTGGGACCGGCGGTTCAATACTATATGCGCGTGGGGATGATCGCGATCCTCATGCACTGCGATGATGTAGTCGAAATGCCCCTCGTCGGACTGAAAGAACCGCTCCGCGACATTGGCGGTGATGTCGCGCACGTCCTCGCCCCGGGTGCCGATCGGGTAGGACATGAGCATATGCGTCGTCTGCCCGAGCTTGGGCTTGAACCCCGCGCTCCAGCGCTTGGCGAACCGCTCCGTCAGGTCCTTGATCTCGGATGCCTCGAGCTTCGTCTTCCCGTCCAGGAAGCCGCTGCTGTCCACGAGATGCGAGGACTTCGTCGTCAGGTAATCGAGCTGGTTCATCAGCTGCGATTTGGTATGCGTGCCCCCGCCCCGGATCGCCTTGAAGACCGCTGCACGGTGACCGGCGGCGGCCCGCACGAGCTGCCTCTGCCGGGACGCCTGCAGCCCCTGCATCGAGCCCCGAATGCGGCTCCAACCGTCCCGGAAGATTTCACCGGTGACGTCATGGACGGCATCATTCAGCCGCATGGGCAAACTCCCTCAGAGCGGCAGTGGCGGCGAGCTGCATGGCATCCCGACGACGGCGCAGCAGCAGATCGATCTCGTCAGCGGAATCAAGGATGAACCGCGCCAGACCACGCATCTGCGCGAGGCGCAGTTCGGACAACTCTGCGTTCGGTGCGGAGCCTTCCCCCTGCCCCGCCCGGCTGGCTTTCATCATCTGCTTGGCGACCTGTACGACGCCGTTACCGACCTCGTGCAGGGAGGCCCGGTAACGTGCCATCTCAGCCGCCAGCTGCGCGTCCGGAACGAAGGTTCCCCCCGCCGCCTGGATCAGCCGCCGGACCCCCTCCGTGCGGGTCTCGATCCCCGCCGCGGCCAGGACCTCATCCAGCGCACTAAGCTCTTCGGGGGTCAGTTTCACGGTCACGGCGGCCGTGGCCACGGCCGCATCCTTCTGGCGATCTTCGTCCGCCTTCAACGTGTACTGGATGGCCCGCGGCGTGACCCCGAACCGCTCCGCGAGCTCAGACGTCCCCACACCTTCTCCGGCCTCACGGATAATCTCCGCCCGCTCCGTCTGTGTCAGTCTCCTGGTCCGGCTCATACGAAGAAAGCCCCCCTATTTCCTGCCACCTTCATTCAAGGTCGCCCTCATCATACGAAACTATATGTTGCGGTCAATACAATATTATTGTAGATTGCCCCCAGGCGACCTTGAATTCCGCTTCAAGCCGAGCACCGCAGGTGCGAGGCCCGGCCCGAAGGGCCCAGCAACACCGACCATCTCCAACCGCACCTCGGCCACCTGTTGTCATGCCCGCGCCCGAGGGTCTGGCCGAACACGGACCCGTGTTCGGACGGAAGCGAGGGGCGGCGCATCTCTTCACCGACGGGGCTGACGGACAGGGTCAAGGGCGGCCAGATTTGGCTTGGCCCAAATCTCTGCCGGAAAAACCGGCGGGCTTCAGCCCGACTGTTATTCCGGATGGCCCCCTTGAGGCTGGCCGGCAGACCTGTTCCAGGCGATCTCTGAAATCCCCCGTCAGGACCGTGCACGGTCCTGACACCTTATCGGGGACACCGGCCGAAAGCAGGGGTCCCCGGTCTTGGCGCAGCCTTCCCTGAGACAGGGAAAGGGCCGCCTCTAGGGCGGCCCATCCTCCTGGGAGGATTACTCCTGCGGTTCCTTGGAGCTCGGCGGGAACATCACCAGCTCCTGGACCGCGACGGGGAAGTCGAGCTTGAGGCTGAAGAACTCCGAGCCGTCCCCGTTGCGGGTGTTGCGGAACATCGCGCCGACGCGCTGGAAGCGGGTGCGCTCCTGACCTTCGTTGTCGGTGAACTTGACGGGAACGGTGGCGACGTAGTGGTTGGTCATTTGGGTCTCTCCTTTTTGCGATGGGGATCACCCGGCACGGGGGGCAAGGGAGGTCCGCAAACACAAATGCGGAGGGTCCGCGCGCCCCGCGCGTGGAAACCGTATTTGTGTTTGCCGGAGCGTGAGCGGAGGGCACGGACCGCCCGACCCCGTGCGATCCACATCTATGAGCAAAGAGGGGAGACCCGGATGTGCACCCCGCCCCTCAGCCGTTTTCGGTCCTGTCGAGTTATGTCAGACATGACCATGTCCGCGCCGCTCTCATCCAACGCGGCGGCGGGATGGTTCGCCCAAGCCCGATCGGCACGACCGCGATCGTCTGCCTCAAACTCGACTTCCCCGTCGCAGTCTCGCGATCCGGGGAGGTGATGCATCCGCGGGCCTGGCAGCAGCGTTGCCCGCCCGGACGGGTCGCCGCCATCGGGCGGCGCAGTCGATGCGCTGCGCCCGCCCCAGCGATCTGCACCCGCACGGCCGGATCGCGGGGTTTCAGGCGCGCATGAGGGCAACCCCGCCGGCAGGGGCCCGTCTTGACCGAACCAGTCACGGATCATCGTGTGATCAGACCGCAGTATTTTGTCCAGTTGGAAGGGCGAGCTGTCCAGCCGGGCCTCGGTTTGGCGGGGCTGACGAGATCATCTTATCGACTTGTTGCTCGACACTCATTTTGCGTCCAACTCGCCGAACTTTTCCAAATCGATGATCCGTTCGGGCGGAGTGGCGACCCGTTGCATCATGCAACAGTCAGTTCGCAGCTTGGCAATATCGAAGCTGGGGTTCGCTACCTTGAATGCCCAGCTGTTCAGGAAGACGCGTGCAATCCCAGGAATTTCGCCCATGCCGGTGATGTCAGAATAGCTGAAGTGCGGATGAGCACCTCGCACGAGTTCTTCGCCACCAATGCGGACATGTACGATGATGGGAACGGTTTCCGAGTGGAGCAGGTGAAGGCCCGATTGATCGCCGAACAACCGCTGCACGACATGCTGATCAAACTCAGAGCCGTGACTCAAATAGTGGTCGAAACCATTCGCGAGACCCGATCGAGATAGACTGAAATGAACTTGTCCTTCCCGTCGGCCTTGCTTGTTTTTCGGGCCGACATCTTCAAGTACCTCGGCAAGTTGGTGTTCTAGATGATGCCACTGAGGATGGGTCTTGAGAATTTCTGTGAGTCTTTGCCTGCGGTCTGCGGCCACCAATGGACGCAGACCAAGTTGCTGCACAGATAGGATTTCGTCCGGCAGCAAACGTGTACCATGGAAGACGCAGAATTCATGTGCTTGCAGCCAATCGTAAATCGCGTCTGACGCCGTTTCGATGTCCGTATGCCGAACCACGGAGTCGCCCGCATCCTCGATGAATTCAAAATTCGATGAAGCGAGGGTTTCGATCGCTTCCTTGCCTACCAGATCAACTGCCAGTTCGCGGAAAGACCCCTCCCAGGTCTCAAACTGATCGTAGTAAATAGTCATTTCTCTGGGGACCTGTGACAGTTGCCAACTGGCTTACCCGTCTAGCGTCTCAGGGGAATCTTGCAAACGGTGTCATCGGCGAAAAGCTGCATCTAGTGAGTTCGATACGTCCGCTTGGTCGCATTTAGAGGCCGACGTGAAAACGACAAAAGGGCCGCCCAAAGGCGACCCTCTCTCATTCACGCGTCTGCCGACTTCTTCGCCGGATCGGCGACCCGCATGACGGTGAGCCCCTTCGCCTCGGCCTTCTGCCCGAGGTTCAGCGCGACCCCGTTGCCACCGAAGAGCACAACTCCCGTCGCAGCAAACTTGTCGTCCAGCATCTCATCGTTGCATTTGAAGGGTGCCGCCCGCCCATGCGCGGACCAGCGCGGATCGAAGCGCGCCTGCGCGACGCCGCGCGCCCGAGCCCACCGGGCGGCGATCATCTCGGCCCCGTGCTTGCCACCCTTATGGCAGAGGAAGATCTCCTGGTTGCGGTTCTGCCGGATGCGTTCGCGAACCTTGTCGAGTGTCGAGAAGATGACGTCGATATCGGTCCAGTCGGTCGCCCCCGACACGATCAGGGGAACCCCCTCGACCTTCGACTTCGCGGCCGTTTCGCGATCATGCTGTTCCAGCAACTGCCGGGCCTCGAAGACCGCTCCGGTCTCCTGAGCGCGAGCGCTGGCGCGCGATCCCGCGGCCGGGATGAAGGCATGGCCGGTCTCGACCTCGTAGCATTCCGCCGCCGCCTCGCTCATCACCTCGATGGCCGCGACAATCTCGCGGACCTGCAGGAAGCGGGCCTGCGCCTCTTCGAGCGCGGTCTCGGCGATCTCCGATCCGTCGTGGGATTTTGCCAGGGCGCCGATCTTGTCGGCGGTGCGGTCGAGCTCCTTGCCGAGAGCGATCTTGCGGCGCTGCAGGATTGTGGCGAGCCCGTGCGCGAGCGGTTCGATCTCGGTCTCGAGACCGGTGCCGCGCAGCTGGCCGAGCAGGGCCTCGAAAGTCTCGCGGACGACGCTGTCGGTCAGGATGTGATCCTCGGGGATGGGCAGCTCCGCGTCTTTCTCCGTCAGGCCGAAAAGTTCGATGGTCTCGTAGGCGTTCGCGTTCTCGTAAGTCATGTTGGTGTCTCCAGATGTTCGGGGAACCACCACGGGAGTGTGGTGGCATGGCCGTACGTCTGGTTCACCGAATCTGTCCGGGTCAGGGACGGCGAAGCCGCCGGCGTGCCGGGCGCAAAAGTTTTCCGGGCGCATCGCCCACCACGGGCGCGTCATCGAAAACTGGACCGCCCTTTCGACCCGCGCCGCCTTCGCCGAAAAGTTTTGCGATCCTTGACGCGGGCTGATTTGGGGGCCATCCGGAGGATATGCTTCCGCACTCATGTGTGTGTTGTTGACGGTAGGTTTGCCCGACGCGAGCAGGCAAAGGGCGCGACCGGACGCGGGAGACGGATGGAGCGGCGGGATCGTTTTGCCCCGCAAAACAGACCGGAGCGCAATCCGGCGGAGCGGCCGGGGCGCGGCCTGCTCGCGAGACGGGCAAACCGGGATGCCAAGTGCTGCGCCGCGGTGAGGCCGCATGGCCGAATGCGCGACGGACCGCAGGGCCGTTCTCGCCTGCGACACGCGAAGCCGAGCGGGGGAGGCCGTCAGGCAGTGGGCGCTTCGGGCCAATTAATGCGATAAGGGTCTGAGAGTGTTACGCCCGGAAGAATGTGAACCCACCTGCAGAGGAGGCGGAAGTTGAAATATCTGATCCCGATCGTCGTGATCCTGCTGACATCACCAGCCATCGCGCAGGTGCAGATCCGGGACGCCGACACCATCGTCGTCTCCGGCACACCTGTGCGTCTGAATGGCGTCGATGCTCCCGAGCTCCGAACGCGGGCGGGCCGGGATGCCCGGCGCTGGATGGTGAACTACCTCGATGGCCGTTCGATAGAATGCGAGCTCAACGGCGAGCGGACCCATGACCGATGGGTGGGCATTTGTTACGCCGATGGTGAGGACATAGGCGCCGCGCTGATCGCGGCCGGTCACGCGCTCGATTGTCGGAGATATTCCGGAGGTCGGTATGCCCATCTGGAGACGCCGGCGGCGCGGTCGCGGATCAGGCGGGCGAGATACTGCTAGCGATACGACTGCCAGGGAGCTGCGCGACGTTCAGTGCGCGAATTTAATCCGACAACATCCCTGCCGCCCGCATGCTGAAGGCGTTCTTCTCCCGCCCGAAGCCGACGATGATGTGATCGTGGACCACGATCTCCATCACCTTGCAGGCCTCCACGATCTTGCGGGTGAGCTCGATGTCGGTCTGGCTCGGATGCGGATCGCCGGAGGGGTGGTTGTGGCAGAGGATGAGGGCAGAGGCATCGAGAACGAGGGCGGCGCGGAGCACCTCGCTGACATAGACCGGGACGTGATCGATGCTGCCGCGAGTCATGACCCTGTCGCGGATCAGCCTGTTCTTCCGGTCCAGAAGCAGCACCCGAAACACCTCGACCCGTTCATGAACGGCGTTCAGAGCCAGGTAGTCGGTCAGCATGGTCCAGGACTGCAGTGCGGAGGTCGAGCGGGCATGCCTGCGCAGGATGATGCGGGCGGCGTCGATGGTCGCGATCTCGGCTTCGGAGAAACCGGATGCGCCTCGTTCGGCGATCTTTTTGGGATCGTGCTGTATCATGTCGTTTCCAATCTTTTGAGAGGATCGCGGCCAGCGCCGCTCAGTTCATGCCTGCGATGACGAGGCCGGATTTCATGGTGGGGCGGCCACAGGCCTCGCAGAAGCCGGCGCGCTGGTCGGGTTCGAGATCGGCGGTGTGGTCGCAATCGGGTGCCATGCAGATCGCGGGCACGATGCTGCCCTGCGCATAGTCCTCCAGGAAGTCCACGACCTCTGCGTAGCCTTCGGCCTCGGCGAGCGTGACCAGCTTGGGATGGGTGAGATTGAACATGCGTCTAGTCCTACTGATGAGGTGATACGAAAAGAGGGGAGCCGCGTCACTGCGGCTCCCCTCGCGGGACCTGCCTCTTGGGGACAGGAGGCGCGGGCCGGTCGGAGACAGGACCGGCACCACCCCGTCAGGCCGTTTTGGGAGGAGGATCAGGCCTGCACGGGCGAAAGCGCCCCGGTTGCCCGGGGCGCCAGTTCTGTAGCAGTCGCTGCCTGTCAGCCGACCAGGGCGAGCCCGGCGTTGTCCGACCGGTCCTGGCCTGCACTCTCGACGAAGGGAATGATCGAGAAGGTCTGGCCGCCGCGCTGCTCCTCGTTCTGCACGGCGTTCACCCGCAGATCGCCATCGGGCGTGTTGATGAGGAGCGAGACATAGTCGTTGCCGGTCCGGTTGCTCTTCGCCATCCAGGCCGAGCCGACGCGGATCGGGTGGCCCTTGGGCGAGCTGACCTCGATCCGGTAGTCGGGATGGGTCTCCTCGGTCTTGAACTCGTTCTCGATGAGCATGAAGTCGAGGTCAAACATCATGTTGGCGATGTAACCGGCAAAGGCGTTGTCTGCATCCATCGCCGTCAACTCGCCCGAGATCGAACCGGACTTCATCGCACCGTTCGAGACCAGCGGGATGATCTCGAATTCACCGGTCATCGCTTCGCGTGCTTCCTTGGTCTGCACGGCGTTGACCCGGAAGGGCCCGAGGCCGACATCGATCTGCATCGAGATGTAATGGTTACCGGTGGTGTTGCCGGTCTCGTTCCAGGCCGTGCCGATGCGCACCTTGCGGCCCGACTTGTTCACCGCCGTCACATCATAGTCCGGGCTTCGCTCGGACATCTTCGTCCGAGTCTCGAGCTGGATGGCGATGTCAAACCGGGTCGAATGGATCATGCCGGAATAGGCGGTGGCTGCGGTTTCGGCATTCTTGGTCAGGGTTCCTGCGAACATAGGTCTTCTCCTTGGGTTTGCCGCTGCCCGGCACTTGGCCAGAGCACGCGGGATTGCTTTTCGACCCCTCATGGGATCGCAAAACCACAAAGCCCTCTTGTATCTTTGATTGCGCGACGATCCCGCACGCGGAACGTCGAAATCTGGGATCGGCATTGCTAACCATCCCTGCGGAAGTCGGACCGAAAGCCTTAAGGTAGAGATGTACCGAAGGAGAGAATGGTCGGCTTCCGAAGATGGAACTGTTCTGAACAGATGAAGGGGAGTCACCGATGTCCCGAATACAAGAAAAGAAGACCATCACCACGGCGACCTCCCCATTCATTGTCGTTGGGGTCGACGTCAGCAAGGATCAGCTGGACGTGTATGTTTCGCCGGCTGGCAATCATCACAGCTTCAAGAATGACGCTGGAGGCGCTGTCGAACTGGTCAACGTCTGCCGAGATCACGATGCCGATCTTGTGGTCCTCGAGGCGACGGGACGCTATCACAGGATGGCGCATGAAACGCTTCATGGGGCTGGTGTTAGGACTGCTGTCGCGAACCCTGCTCGAAGCAGGAATTTCGCGAGGTCAATAGGTCGCCTGGCCAAGACCGACAGGATCGATGCGCAAGTCCTGGCTGAGTATGGTGAAAGGCTTCGACCTCCGGCGAGTACACCCCCTTCCAAACTGCAAGCAAAAATTGCCGAGATTACAGTCGCTCGGAGGCAAATCGTCGATGAAATGAAGATCCTGAAACAGCAGCAAACACAGACACTGGACGACCTGGTGATCGCGCAGATCGCGGCGCGCATTTCTCTGTGTCAGGGTCACTGCAAAGATCTCGAACAGCTATTGGCCGAATTGATTCAAGAAGACGATGGCATCAGGCGAAAGCATGAAATCCTTACATCAATACCGGGCATCGGCCTGACCACTGCTGCAACTCTGATATCCGAGTTGAACGAACTGGGCGGCGCGAATGCCAAGCAGATCGCATCTCTTTCCGGTGTCGCGCCCATGAACCGTGATTCAGGCAGCTTCCGCGGAAAACGTAAGATCGGCGGCGGACGCAAACCAGTGAGAGACGTCATGTATATGGCTGCCGTCGTCGCGATCCGCTGGAACAAGGACATGGCCGCTTTCTATCAGCGCCTCAAGAAGGCGGGCAAACCTTTCAAAGTCGCAATCACCGCCGTGATGCGAAAGCTCCTCATACTCGCGAACACGCTTCTCAGCGAAAACAGGCTCTGGTCAGAAACGCAGCCTTGATTTTCAAGACAGATGCTTTCCTTTCTCTCCTGCCCGTCAGCCCGGCCCGGCGGTAGACGAGGTGTCCGACGTCGCCCCGCGCACCACCCTCCCCTGCGCTGTCGCGCCATCATGGCCCGGCTCCGATATGAAGAAGTCGGCCTCGGCTCCGTTCAGCCTACGGCCGCTCCGGTCGGTCAACCCGATCGTGCTGCCGTTCGGCACAAAGGTTATGAGGTATTGGCCAAGGCCGTCCCGATGCACCCGATACCCCTCATTCGCCCAGTGGACGGATTTGCCGGCATCCACGGCGAGCTTTATCTCCGCGACGTTCATCCGGATCTCCATTTCAGTATTGGTGTTGGAAACAAGAGAGGCCCGATCCGTGGATCGGGCCTCTGTGCAACCGCGATTGACCTACCAGTCGAAGACCTCGAGATAGGGGGCTGGCGGGACGTCTCGATCGAAGAGGACGTAGTCACACCCGGCATCCATCGCCAACGCCATGACCGCCTTGAAGGCGTCGCAGTCGACGCCTTCCGGCATGTCGGCGAGGGTTACAGGGACGGAGAACAGCCAGCCATACTCATTCTGCATGCTCGGCGATTTGGCAAAGAGCCCGTTCTCGATAGCCTGGACGGTTTATTCAGGCAGATGTGCGGTGCTGCAATCGTAGAACCTGCGAACGTTGCGCATCATGATCCCCTCGCCTCCATCCAGTCCTTGAGGCCGAGGATCGTCTTGCCCCCAGCCACCTCGGCCAGCCATTTCGTGCGCGGATCGCCGACGGGCTCATGCGCTTGCCGGTCGATCTGCCCGTTGGCCATCCAGGGCTCGGGCTGGATCCGTCCGAGCCAGTCGGCGAGGCTCGGAATGCGGCCCTGACAGTCTTCGCGGACATGCTGCTCGCCGATCCAGCGGATGGGAATCTCGCGCCCCGCCCCGTTGGTGAGGGAGAGCCCGAAGACACGTTCGGCCTCGAAGATGCCTTGCGTGTGATGGCGCAGAGCACGGTGGGTGAAGATGGCGAGATGCTCCTTTGAGGCATCGAACCAGTCGTGAACGGCCTGATAGTCGGATGGCGTTCCGCCATACTTCCGGGCGGAACTTTCGGCATGATGGAGGGGATGGGCCATGTCACAGGCCCTCATCGAAACTGTGGGAGCATTCAACGTAGCGGTCGGCATGATCGAGGGTGATGCTGTCGGCGATGACATCCCAGGTCAGCGTGCCGTAGCCGCCCTCGTTGTTCTCGAAGCCGGGATGCTGGTGATAGGCGACGGACCAGGCGAAGTCGCCAACCTTCGTGCAGAGTTCGTCAGGGAGCGCAATGCCTGCGGGCTGCACCGTTACGTCTTCGATATTGCCGGAATCGCCGTAGCCTTCGTATTCGGCGGTGACCTCGGTGATGCCGAGGCCTCGCAATTGCGGGAGCAGCTCGTTTCGGGTGGCCTTGTTGGCGGCTTCGCGCTCGGCCTGCCACTTTGCCATCGTCTCGGCAAAGGTGGTCTCGGAGTTGGTCATGGGTCTCGTCCTCTTGTCTGGGATTGGGGAAGGCGCCGAGGGGTCTGGAGACACGCCACGGCGGCGGAACGCGAGGGGGCAAAGCACCCTTCCGCGTTCCCCCGACCCAAGGCCCGCTTTTCCTTTCAGGCGGCGCGATCAGCCCTGGAGGCTGATCCGTCCGCCACGATCCGGCCGAGGATCGCAGCGGTATCGACGCCCTCCCCGTGGGGCACGAAGACCCGAAGCTGGAAGGCGATGATCTCGGTGAAACACCCCAGGGCCTTCAACCCGTCGATCGTGCCCCGGTCGGCCCCGTCGATCTCGAGACGGGCCGCGCCCGCGACCCGGCGGCGGGTGAGCGTGAGGCCGCGTCCCAGATCGACCGGCGCGGTGGATCCGAGCGCGGCCGTCAGCATGTCCCGCGGGGTTTTCGGGGTGCCGACCATGAACCGCGCACGCAGGGCCGCGGCGCCGTCCTCGCTGACGGTCCGGCCGATCATCGCTGTCTGTGCCTCAGGTGTGACGCGGTAGATGCGTTCGTTGCCCGAGGGGATATCCTTCCAGATCGGCAACAGCAGCCCGGTCAGCAGGTATAGCTTCGTCGTGGTCACCTTCGGCAGGCTGTTGGCCTCCTCGTCCCAGAGGCGGCGGAACTCGGGCTTTTCGATCTCTTCCCAGGCGGAGGCCTGGAACTTCCCTTCCTCGACATAGGTGGACCCGCTTGGCCGGGTCACCTTGCGCATGAGCGTGACGATCTCTTCGTCATACATCTGCATCGGACGCGAGGAGATCAGCGCCGCACGTCCCGAGGCACTGTTGATCATTGGCAGCTTGTCGGGGTTCCGGTCCAAAGCTTCTTCTGCGGAGAGGATATGGACGGGGTCCGTCACCTCCAGTCCGATGATCCGTGTCACCGCTCCGGAGCGCGGACAGGTCCAGAGATCCTCGGTCGAGACCTGCTCGATCCTCTCGCCGCGCAATGTCTCGACGCCGAGATCGAGTGTGCCTGCAGCCCGCGCCCGCTCGGTCTGATCGGCAATCCGGCTCATGAACTCGACAAAAAGTGCATTCTGCATGTGGATCGGCAGCGCCAGGACACGGTTGAGGAAGCGCTGGATCGGCGGCAACTCTTCCAGGAGCACGCCGTCCTGGTCGATCAGTCGAAGAGCTGTCCAATCGCTGAACTGTTCGTAGCTCATGGCCGCCGCGCGCCCGGCGGCGAGATCGGCGTAATAGCCTCGCAGCGCACCCCTTGCGATCGGGCTTTCGAGATTGTCCTCCTCGCGGAACATGCCCTGGGAGCCGGTCTCGCGCTGGCCCTTGGTGAGGGCGCCCAGCTGATCAAGCCGTCGGGCGATCGTGGAGGTGAAGCGTTTCTCGCCGTGCACATCCGAGGTGCAGACCCGGAAGAAAGGCGCGCTGACCTGAGCCGAACGATGCGTGCGGCCGAGCCCCTGGATCGCGGCATCGGCCCGCCAACCGGGCTCCAGCAGGTAGTGCCGTCGCCGTTTCTGGTTCTTGGCCGTTTGAGCGGCATGATAGGACCGGCCCGTCCCGCCGGCATCGGAGAAGATCAGGATGTCCTTCTCGCCATCCATGAAGGCCCGGGTTTCAGAAGAATTACTGCTGGCGGACCGCTTCTCGATGAAGAGGGCACCTTCGCTGGCTTTCAGGGGGCGGATGGAGCGCCCTGTCACCTCGGCCACGACCTCATCCCCGAAGGCCCAGAGGATCTGGTCCAGCGCCGAAGGGATCGGCGCCAGGGACATCAGCTCTATCATTGCCTCATCGCGCAAGGCCTCGGCCTCGCGGGAGACAACCAGGGCGCCATTCGCATCCCGCAGCGGCTCCGCGACCATGTTCCCGTCGATCTCCACGATCTTCTGGGCATGGATCGGGAAGGCCTGTTCGAGGTAGGAGAGCACATAATCCCGAGGCGTCAACGCCCCCTCGACCAGCTCGTCTTCGGGGTCCATCGCCTCGAGCCGTCGCTTCAACAGGCTCTCGCCCGTCGAGACCACCTGGATGACGCAGGCAAATCCCTCGGCCAAATCATCTTCAATGGCACGGATGACGGTCGGGGCTTTCATGCCCATCAGAAGGTGGTTGAAGAAGCGCTGCTTGGTGCTCTCGAAGCGGGATTTGGCCGAGGCCTTCGCGGCAGAGGCGTTCGTCTGACCGGAGGCATCATTGACCCCGGTCGCGGTCAGCGCCGCCTCGAGATTATGGTGGATCGTCCGGAATGCCCCGGCATAGGCGTCATAGATCTCGATCTGCGCCGGTGTCAGCGCATGTTCGAGCACGTCATATTCCACACCATCGAAGCTGAGCGCCCGCGCGGTGTAGAATCCGAGCGTTTTGAGGTCGCGCGCCACGACTTCCATCGCGGCAACGCCTCCGGCCTCCATTGCCGAGACAAAGCTCTCCCGGCTCGGGAAGGGATAGTCCGGACCCTGACCCCAGAGTCCGAGGCGGGAGGCATAGGCCAGGTTCTGCACGCTGGTGGCCCCGGTCGCCGAGACATAAAAGACCCGCGCCCGGGGCGTGGCGAGCTGCAGACGCAGCCCGGCGAGACCCTGCTGGGAGGGTTTGACCCCCCTGCCCGCGTCGGACCCCGCGGCGTTCTGCATGGCGTGGGCCTCATCAAAAGCCAGCACGCCGTCGAACCCGTCGCCCATCCAGCCCAGAACCTGGCTCAACCGGGTCATCCCGCATTTGCCTGCGGACCGGAGTGTCGCGTAGGTCACAAAAAGGATGCCATCGCCCATGGAGATAGGCTGGTCAGGCTTCCATTTGGAGAGCGGCTGGATGTCGGCGGGCGAGCCGCCGAGGTCGGTCCAGTCGCGGACTGCGTCCTCGATGAGCGTGGCGGATTTGGAGATCCAGACCGCCTTGCGCCGACCCGCGAGCCAGTTCGCCAGGATGAGCCCGGCGCATTCGCGGCCCTTGCCGCAGCCGGTGCCGTCGCCGAGGAAGTAACCGAGCCGATAGGCGTACGCCTCTGGATTATCATCGGCGCGGGTTGTCACTGTACCCTAATTAATCAGATTCTGCGGATTGGAAGCGTTTTCGGCAGATTCTGTACCCTTAATTGCAATATATCCACAGGGCGCTGCGTCAGTGGCTGACACAGCTTTGGCGC
>NZ_JAHUZE010000004.1:40000-567180 GCF_019218265.1 Maritimibacter dapengensis | reverse complement strand
ACGAAGTCCGGGTCGATGTCATCCTCGCACAGCGCCATGTCCGCGCAGTTCTCGCGGTAGAAGATCAGCGGAAACTGTTCCTCGTCGCGGATACCGAGGATGACGAGCGCGGTCAGCCGTTCGGGGTCGGTCACGATCCCATCCGTGTTCACCCCCTCGCGCGCCAGCTCTTCGACGATGAAGCGCCCCATATGCTCGTCCCCGACCCGGCTGATCAGCGCGGACTTCAGCCCCAGCCTTGCCGTCCCCGCCGCGATGTTCGTCGGTGACCCCCCGATATACTTCGAGAACGATCCCATATCCTCAAGCCGGCCGCCGATCTGGTCGCCGTAAAGGTCGACCCCCGCCCGGCCGATGGTGATGACGTCAAGTTTGGTCATGGGATCGCTCGCCTGTCTCAGTTGTATAGCGTGGGTTTTTCGATCATGGCGCAGGGCACGGCTCGACCACTTCGGGCGGCTTCGATCCCGGCATCCGAGACGACCTGAATGGCGTATCCGTCCCAGGCCGATGGTCCGCCGACCACGCCTTTTCTGGCATTGTCGATGAAATCCTGCACTTCGGTGTCGTAGGCTTCGATGAACCGCTCGCGCCAGTCGGCGGGCACCCGTCCGGCAAAGCCGTCACCGGATTTGACGACCACATGGTTGCTTTCGGCGAGTTCCGCGGTGCCGGTTTCGCCCGAGACCTCGCCGCGAATGTCATAGCCATAGCCGATGTTCACACTGACCTCGACAGTCACGATCGCGCCGCCGGACATCTCCATCACGCCAAGGATCGGGTCGCGCAAGGCGCCTCCGACCGAGTTCTTGCGCCCCGCGATCACACGGATTTGGGACACTTCTTCATCCAAAAGGAACCGCGCCACGTCGATGTCGTGCACCATCGTATCGGCAATCGCCATGTCGTCGGTATAAAGATCGGGCGGCACCGACGCGTTGCGATGCGCCGAGTGATACATAAGCGGCGCGCCAATGGCGCCGCTGTCGATCGTGGCCTTGAGCGCAGCATAGGCGGCATCATAGCGCCGCATATATCCGATCTGAATCAGACGTTTCCCGGCGGCCACTTCGGCCTCGATGATTTTCACACAGTCTCCCTGCGAGGTCGCGAGCGGCTTTTCCACGAAGACCGGCTTGCCGGCCGCCAAGGCGGGCAAGACAGCGTCGATATGGGCCGGCCCCCAGCTACAGATCATCACCGCGTCCACATCGTCGCTTGAGATCAGGCTGGCGGAGTCCGCGAACACCGTTGCCCCGCGCCGTGCCCCGACCTCTTCGGCGCGGGTCCGGTCGGCATCGGTCACAGCGGTGACGCGCGCTCCCGACAGCACCTCGGTAATACGGCGGATGTGGTCCTGCCCGATCATGCCGGTTCCGATCACACCGATTTTCAGCTCTTCATTCATGGTCTCGTCCTTCAGAGATGTCGCGCGTCTTTCAGAGTCAGTCGAAGTATTTGTCGATGTAGCGCTGCATCTCTGCGCGCATGAACGTGCCGCTCTCGTCGGCCTTTTCTTCCCAGGCGAAAACGCAGGCGGTCATGATTCCGTCGAAGCCGATCTCGGCGAGCGTGCGGTAGAAATCGTCCCACGGCACTTCGCCCTGCCCGATGTTCAGATGCTGGTGCACGCGCGCGGTCGAGCCCGGCGGGTTGATGATGTAGCGCAGGCCGGAGCTGGCCTTGTGGTTGAACGTGTCGGCGATGTGGACATGGGCCAGCACATCCGCGCATTCCTTGAGCATCGCGACCGTATCGTCACCGAAATAGAAGGTGTGCGGCGTGCAGTAGAGGAATTTCACGCGGTCCGAGTTTACGGTGCGGATGAGGTCCACCGACGGCTGAAGCGTCTCGACCCAGTCCTCGGGGTGCGGCTCGATGTGAAGGTTGATGCCCTCACGCTCGAAGATAGGTACTAGCTCGTCCATCGACCGCCACCAGGCATCCTCGCAGGCTTCGATCATCGACCCGGTGTGGCAGCAGTAGCAGGTGCCTTTGTCCGGGTGCGGGCCACGGCCGAATTCGGAATTCATCGTGTCCACTTCCATCTCGACCGCGATCTCGATGGCGCGCTTCCAATGCTTCACGGCGGCCTTGCGCTCGTCCTCGTCGTTCGAGGCCCAGCGATACATCGGCAGCAGCGTGGCGATCCCCACGTCCGCATCCTTCAGCGCCTTCTTGAAGCTCTTGATGCGGTCGGGAAAGACACGCGGGGCTTTGAACCACTCAAGGAAGTCGCCACGCGGCGACAGCTCGATCCAGTCGTAGCCAAGCTCTTTGACCTTCGACGGCAACTCTTCGAGCGAGAGGTGGCGATGCATAAACGGGTCGAGGGCGATTTTCATCTCTTGTGCCTTTCAGGTCTCACGCGCGGTTCTCGGATCGGTTGGCTTCGAGTTCTTAGTCCAGCGTGACAGCAGCAGCGGTGCGTACGGACTCCAGAGCGGCCTCGGCGAGTTCCAGCGCCTTCAGGCCATCTTTGCCGGTCGTCGGCATCGGTGCGCCATCCTCAATCGAGGCGACGAAGGCCGCGATTTCGTTGGCATAGGCTGCCGTGTAGCGGGTCATGAAGAAATTGAGCAGCGGAGGCTCGTGGAACCCGGCCTCGTCCGCCATAAGGATATTCGCTTCGGCGGTGTTCTTGGCCGCGACCATACCCTTGGACCCAAGCACTTCGATCCGCTGGTCATAACCATAGGAGGCGCGGCGGCTGTTGGTGATTGTGCACTGCTTGCCCGAGGCTGTCGTAAGCACCACGTTGGCGCTGTCGTAGTCGCCAAGGGTGCCGATCTCGGGGTCGGTCAGGACCGAGGCGGCGGCATAGACCGTCTTGATCTCTTCGCCCAGGAGCCAGCGCGCCACATCGAAATCGTGGATCGTCATGTCGCGGAAAATGCCGCCAGACACCTTGATGTATTCGGCAGGCGGTGCGCCGGGATCCCGCGAGGTGATGGTAATCATTTCAACGTCGCCGATCCGGCCCTCGTCGATAGCGGCTTTAAGCGCCATGAAGTCCGGGTCGAACCGTCGATTGAAACCGACCATCAGAGCCGCGTTTTCCGCCTCGACGATGGCGAGTGCGGCCTTTACGCGGTCCACCGCCAGATCTACGGGCTTTTCGCAAAAGACGGCCTTTCCAGCACGGGCGAATTGCTCGATCAAGTCGGCATGAGTGTCGGTGGGAGTGCAGATGACCACGGCGTCGACATCGTCGGAGGTGGCGATCTCGTCGATGGAGCGTATGTCACAGCCGTATTGCGCGGCGACCTTCTGGGCGGCATCGGCAAAGGGTTCGGCGATCGCAACGAGGCGGGCCGCCGTATTCGAAGTAACGGCACGGGCGTGAACTTGTCCGATGCGGCCAGCGCCGAGAATGGCAAAACGAGTGGTCATTGTGGTCTCTCCAGAAGCCGGTGTTGGGCGTGTCAGTGGGTCTTGTTCAGATAGACGGTGCGCCCGTCGCGGGCCGCCTCGCGGGCTGCATCCAGCACGGCCACGGTATGAAGCGCGCCTGCCAATGGGACCGGCCCGTCGCCGCCGCCGCGCACAGCGCGCGCGAAGTCGGTGTACAGGTCTTGAATGCGCGACTGGAGGCAAGGGATCGTTTCGGCGCCCGCGCTGGTGTGAAGCCTGCCCCAGCCCGCCTTGGGTTCGATGCCCCAGCCCGGACCGTTGTGCGGCGCAGTGCCTTCGATCACGCTGCGAGCCTGCACGTCGGTGCCATTCGCCACATAGGTCCCCAGGGTGCCATAGGCGCGGATTTCACGTTCCGTGAAGTGGTGGATTTTCGTCGCCGTTATGTAGCTGTGCGTGCCGCTTTCGTGGGTGAGGTGGAGCGCGAAACTCGCGTCGGTGTCGCCCGCATCGAGGCTGACATGGTCGACCTGTCCCGATACCGAAACCGCAGGGCCAAAGGCCACCAGCATCTGATCGACGATATGACTGCCCAGATCACGCAAGAGCCCGCCACCGGGCCCGGCTTCGAGCGTGCCGGGGTCGTCGAAATCCATCCGGTTGTGGACCCTAAGCACCTGCCCCAGACGCCCATCCTCGACCAAAGCACGAAACGTGGCAAAATCGCTGTCCCAGCGGCGATTGTGAAACACGTTCAAAAGAACTCCGGTCGCGCGGGCGGCCTCGGCCATCTCGATAGCATCGGGAAGTGTCGGGGCAAAGGGTTTGTCGCAGACGACGTGAAGCCCCGCCGCAATCGCTTCGAGCACGAGCGGCTTGTGGGTCTCGGGCGGGGTCGTGATCGTCACCACCTCGACACCGCCCGCCACGATCATCTCGGTCAGGCTGGCATAGACCGGCACGCCGGGCAGCTCGCTGGCCAATGCGGCGATCTTGTCCGGCGACCGTGCGACCACGCCCGCGATCTCGACACCTTCTGCGGCGCGGATGAAGGGCGCGTGAAAAACGCGGCCACCAAAGCCATATCCGACCAGACCAAGTTTCATGTTGATCTCCGTAAAGCCTAATCGGCAGGCCGGGAGGCAATTTCCCCGACCCGCCCGGGAGGTTAGGCTGCGTCTTCGAATTGCGGTTGCGTCTTGGCGCCCGTGATATAAGCGACCACCTCTTCGCCTGTGACGTCGCCTGCGGTGATGTCGATATCGGCGCAGATGCGGCCGCGGCGGAACACCACGATACGGTCGCACAAGTCCATCACCTGCCGCATGTTGTGGCTGATGAGGATCAGGGGCTCGCCCTGTTCTTTCAAGGTGCGGATGATGTTCTCGACCTGTGCGGTTTCCTGCACGCCAAGCGCCGCGGTCGGCTCGTCCATGATGGTTAGCTTCGAATGGAACGTCGCGGTGCGGGCGATGGCAACGCACTGACGCTGGCCACCCGACATCCGTTCGATGGTGCCGCGGATGTTTGGGATCTTGACCCCGGTCTTCACCAAGGCCTCCATGGTCCGTTCGCGCATGGCCTTGTAATCGAGGATCGAGAACGGCCCCAGTTTGAACTTCACCAGCTCGCGCCCCAGAAACAGGTTGTCCGGCACGTCCAGCTGATCGGCCAGCGCCAGCGTCTGGAACACGGTTTCGATCCCGGCCTGACGCGCCTCCATCGGGTTTTCGAACTTCACGTTCTTCCCGTCGAAGATGATCTCGCCACGGGTGAATTGTTCGACCCCGGTGATCTGGCGCACGAAAGTGGATTTGCCCGCCCCGTTGTCGCCCATGATCGCCACGTGTTCGCCCTTGCGCAGGGTGAAATTAGCATTCTCCAGAGCGTGTACGCCGCCATAGTGTTTGGTCAGACCTCGGGTTTCCAGAATGACATCGGACGTGCCGGGGGCGTCATGGGGAAACTCACCGCTCGAAATATTGGTTTGTAGATCGCTCATGATGTCCTCCCTTACATCTTCGCGGCCATGCGGCCTTGACGCCACTGGTCGAGAACGACGGCCCCCACGATGATCGCGCCCTTGACCATCTCTTGGTAATAGGCGTCGAGGCGCAGAAACGTGAAACCCGAGATGATTACGCCAAAGATCAGAGCGCCCAGAACGGTGCCGACAATCGAACCACGCCCACCGGCAAGGCTCACGCCGCCGATGACGGTCATGGCGATGGCGTCGAGTTCGTACATCACACCCATGCCTGCCTGCGCGGTCAGGTTCTTGGCCGACAGAACCACGGCGGCAAAGGCGGCCAAGGCACCTGCGATGGTATAGACCAGGACCTTGTGGCGGGCGACGTTGATACCCGACATCCGGGCGGCGTCTTCGTTGGAGCCGATCGCATAGGTGCGTTTGCCGTAGACGGTGAACCGAAGAATCAGAGCGAACAGGACTGCCAGCAGGATGAACAGCAAGACCGGCATCATACCCTGACCGATCGAGGCATAGCCTTCGGTTGGGAACGATACGGGCTGGCCCTTGGTCCACCACTTGGCGGCCCCGCGTGCGGTCACCATCATCCCCAGCGTCGCGATGAAAGGGGGGATGCGGGTGTATGCGATGAGCAGCCCGTTGATCAGACCGGCGGCGATCCCGACGGAAAGCCCGACCACAAGCGGCACTATGGCCGGAAGATCCATCCAGGCAGGGCCGAATACGGCCTTGGGATTGGGGTTGCCGTTCACCTCGGCCACCTGTGCGAACGACATTGCGATCATGGCGGTTAGACCAACCACCGATCCCGGTGACAGGTCGATCCCGCCCGAGATGATGACCTGTGTAGATCCGATCGCGATGATCCCGATGATCGACACCTGAAGAATAATGATTTTGAGGCGGGCTTCGTTCAGAAATGAGTCAAAGCGGTCCGCGCTGTCGAACAGGAAGCTCTGGCCCATCAGAAACGCGCCGAGCAGTTCGAACACGCCGATAATCAAGATCAGAGCGAACAGAACGTTCAATTCCGGGGGGCGGGCGCGTTTTTTCGCGTCGAACGTCAAACCCCCAATTCCATGCGTCGATTCGGACATGGCTTCCTCCCCATGTGGCCCTCCATTTTTGGGCCTTGCAAGGACGGCAGAATGCCTGCCGCCCCGTGTTTTCAGCGATCCGTCTGGATCAGTTTTTCGACGTGTAGTCGTCGATATTGGCCGGCGTCACCAACTCGAAGGGCACCCAGACCTTCTGATCCACATCTTCGCCACGGGCGAGTTTCAGGGCGGCGTCGAGCGCGCCCTGCCCTTGACCGGCGGCGTTCTGGAGCACGGTGACGTCGAGGTCACCCGCAGCCATTGCGGCCAAAGCGTCCTGCGTGGCGTCGATGCCGCCCACAACCACGTCATCCATCGACATGCCGTTGGCCTTCATCGCCTGAATGGCACCAATGGCCATTTCGTCGTTGTTGGCAATCAGGGCGTCGAAGGGCTCGCCCGTCGACAGCCAGTTGGTCATCAGATCCTGCGCTTCGTCACGCGACCAGTTGGCGGTCTGCTCGTCAAGGATGTTCATTTCGACGGCGCATTTACCCGCTTCCATAACGTCGTGAATGTCGGCAGTCCGCTGCACGGCGGCTTGGTTCGAAAGTTCGCCCATCATGATGTAGATGTTGGCCGGGTTCTTGCCCTGCTCTTCCAGCAAGCGGCAGATTTCGATGGTTTCAAGCGTGCCAGAGTCGACTTCGTTCGATGCGACAAAGGCCTGATTGTCGGGCAGCGTATCAATGTTGATCGGCTGACGGTTGACATAGACGAGCGGCACATTGGCGCTGGCGGCAGCGGCGGTCATGGCTTCGGTGGCCGAGGTGTCGACCGGGTTCACGATGATCGCGTCGACGCCAGAGGCGACGAAGTTGTTGATCTGGTCAAGCTGCTTGGCCACGTCGTTTTGCGCGTCCTCGATCTGCACATCCACGCCATCGAGCGTGCCCGCGTATTCGTCGATCCCGTTGCGCAGCACGGTCAGAAAGTTGTCGTCAAACAGCGCCATCGACACGCCGACGGTCTCGGCCATCGCGGACGTTCCCATAAGGGATGCGAAAGCGGTGGCGGCAATAAGGGTCTTTTTCATGGAAGTCCTCCCAAAAATTGGTGTCCGGCACACCTTTTCCTCTGCCGGAAGCCCTTTTACAGGGCATATCGCAGATCAGAGGGCCTCGGCCGTGATCCGGGATTCGATGAACGCGAAGGAGGCGGCGATGGCCTCTTTCGGGTTGGTCAACTGTTGCGTTTCAGGCGCGAAGCATTCGTAGGACACCGGCCCGTCATAGCCCGCCGCCAGCAATGCCGAGATTTGTTGGGCGTTCTCGAGGCGGTCTTCTTCTCCCACCAGCACGCGATGCTCGTCCTCCATCTGATCCACAGCGAGTGCCGGATCGACCACCGCCGAGATGTGCACGATGCCCGTGTGCTCTGGAAAGAATTCACCGCCACCGGCCAGAATGTGGTGGAAGGTGTCGTGCACGATCCGGACCCGATCCGCGACGCCCAGATCCTTGATCGTTTCAATGAGTTCCGATTTGAACCGCAACGACGAACGGTTGAAGCCAAGCGGTTCGACCAGCGCGTGCATATCGGCGTCGACCAACATCGGATAAATGTCTTTCAGGGCGATGCGCAGATTTGCCTGGCGCTCGCCATTGGCTCCTTGGGTGCCGTCATTGCGCGGGATCAGGCTGATGGTCTCGGCCCCGGCGTCCTTGGCGGTGGCAATCAGGTCGCGCACTTCGGACGCACGTTCGTCGTCCCAGGTGTTGAACGGATAGACCTGGCTCAAACCCACGAGCCGCAGCCCCTTGGCGCGGACCATTGCACCGGCGTCGGCCGGGTCCATCCCGTCGAACAGCGGGCGATCATAGCCATCCAGGTCGTTGCGCGCCTCGACGCCGATACAACCCAGATCGGCCGCAAGGTCCAGGAATGCCTCAAAGCTCAGGTGCGGCACCGTCATCTGGTTCAATGCTTTTTTCATGCTGTCCTCCCAGGTCGGCGCAAGCGTTAGCGCCGAAACTGGTGAGACACTGACCACAGCTTGCCCGAGTCGGTCAATTTGCCGCAGTTGTATTTGCGTCAATGATGACGTTTTCTGCACCCGCGAAATGACGCGTTAACGTCATTACAGCATCTCCGGCAGGTAGATGCGCGGATCGAGGAACCGCTGCACGGATTCGCCGTTCGCACCGTCACGCCGGGCGGCCACCACGGCCTCGATCAATTCCGAACACAGTTCGTCAAGCGGGGTCGACATGACCATCTGCACATATCCATCAGCCAAAGCGGCGCGGGTTACGTCGGTTAATTCGTTGCATGCCAACCCCACTTTGCCTGGGGGGCGTTTCTCGCGAAGGGCCCTTATCGCACCCTCCATGCCGCCGCCAGCGACGTAGATTCCCGCAAGGTCGGAATGCCGGGCCAAAAGGTCCAGCGTCGCCTCATAGGTCACCTGCCGGGTCTCAAGGTTGACCAGCGAATCAAGCACGGTAAATTCGGGCGCCTCGGCCCGGACAAACGACCGGAATCCCACCTCTCGCAGATCATGCCCGTGCCAGCGATTTCCCCCCACGAAGACCGCAAGTTTGCCCGGACGGCGCATGGTGCGTGTCAGCACCCAGGCTGCCGTTCGCCCCATTTTCATGTTGTTCAGGCCAAGATACATCTTGCGGATGCCCTGCGCGGTGTCGTTCAGAAGTGAAAACACCGGCAAGCCCCGATCCTTCAGAGCCTGCACGGTTTCGTCGAGCTTCTGATGATTGATCGCCACACAGGCTATCGCGTCGACCTTGTCGCCCAGGGCCAGCATTTCGCGGGCGAAATCGTCGGGGGACTGTGACCCGGTGAACCGCACGATGACCTCGCCGCGCACGTCCGAACGTGCCGCCATGGCCGCCTCGACCTCGCGGGCAAAATTCTGGTAGAACTCCTGGCCGCCTTTGACCAGGACGACCCCAAGCCTGAGGCGCGGCTTGGACAGGTCGAGCCGCTCGTCCAACAAGACCCGCCCATGATAACCAACTTTATGTGCGGCCTCGGCGATTTTGCGCAGCGTGTCCTCGCGCACTTTCATCCGACCGTTCAAAGCGCGGTCAACAGTGGTAACAGAGACCCCTGCCTCGCGCGCGACATCCTTGGTTGTGGGGCGATTTGCCATGGAACCCTCTTGACGTGTTTACGTCATAATGACGAAATTCCTCGATCTGGCAAGCTTGGCGCACCGTCTGAACGAATAAGCGGCCCGGGATAAACCCGGACCGCCAAGGTGAGGCGCAAAAGACCCGATGCGCCTCGGAGGAGCGTGTGGTCAGTTCGCCGAAATGTAGCCCTCGATATTGTCGGGCGTGACCAGTTCAAAGGGAATGTAGACCTTCTGATCCACATCCTCGCCGCGCGCGAGGTCAAGCGCAGCTTCCAATGCGCCGCTGCCTTGAGCCTTGGCATTCTGGAACACGGTCACGTCCAGTTCACCCGCCTGCATGGCAACCAACGCGTCCTGCGTGGCATCGACACCGACGACGATCACGTCCTCCATATCGGTGCCCACCGATTTCAGCGCTTGAATGGCCCCGATCGCCATTTCGTCGTTGTTGGCAAAAACCACGTCTACCGGTTCACCGGTCGACAGCCAGTTGGTCATGATGTTCTGCGCCGTATCGCGCGACCACTTGCCTTCTTCTTCACCCGCGACCGCGATGAAGTTGCACATGTCCATGCCGATCACGTCATGCACGTCCTTGGTGCGCTGCACTGCTGCCTGATGGATAAAGTTGCCCGCAAGGATATAGCCGTTGGCCCCATTCGACTTACCCGCCGCGCGCAGTTGCAGGCACGCTTCATAGGCGCCCATGGTGCCGCTTTCGATCTCGTTCGAACCGACGAAAGCCTGATTGTCCGGCAACGCATCTGCATTCCCGGGCTCGATGTTGACATAGACCAGCGGCACGCCACCCGCCTCGGCCGCCGACGACAGCGCGTTTGCGGACGAGCTGTCCACCACCGTCACCACGATGGCATCCACCCCCGAAGCTATGAAGTTGTTGATCTGGTCGAGCTGCTTAGCCACATCGTATTGCGCGTCTTCGATCTGCACGTCCACGCCCATCTCGCCCGCCATCTCCTCCATGCCGGTGCGCAAAAGCGTCTGGAAATTGTCATCGAAACTGACCATCGAAATGCCAATGGTCTCGGCGTTCGCGTTGCCAGTCAAAAGCGCCAACGCGCTTGCAGCCAACCATACCTTTTTCATCAGTAATCCTCCCGAATTTGTGCGTGCCGGCCCACGCGTGAGATTTGCCGGACCTCCTTGTCGAAGGCTCTACAGATCGATCTCGACCCGACCACCGACCACGCGGGCCGGATAGGTTTTCAGGTTCACACAGGCGGGGGCTCGCAAAGCCTCGCCGGTGCGGTAATCGAAAGCCGCATTGTGTTTCGGGCATTCGATCTCATGCTCCATCACCAGCCCGTCCTCCAGATGCACCTCTTCGTGAGTGCACAGCCCGGAGGTGCAATAAACCTCGTCCTCAGGACTGCGATAGATGACGAAGGTGCGCCCCTCATGGTCCCAGCGGATAAGGTCTTCGACCTCGATTTCGTCAAAGGCACAGGCGTCGACCCAGCTCATGCGGAGGTTTCCTTCTTGGCGTTCAGGCGGGCTTTCTTTGCTTGATAGCGGGCGTTCATGCGCGCCTGCCCGTCTTTCGACCCGTCGTGAAAGGTGCCGAACCAGCGGTCCAGCGGGATCAGGCCATCGCCGTAGTTCACCTCGAAATGCTTGTGATGCAGATAGTGGATATAGGCGTGGCTCTCGAGCGCACGGTCCTCGCCGATCTCGATCCGGTCAAAGCCGACATGCCCCGGCACGGCGCCAAAGCCCGCGTAGTGCAACTGATAGAGCGCGAGGATCGGATTGGACGGCAACACCAGGTGATAAAGTATCGTGGCGAAATAGGCGAAATGCTCCACCGGATGCATCGAAAGCGAAGACCACGGGCTCGGGTTGACCGAATTATGATGCACCGAATGGACCCATTTGTACAAAAGCGGTGTGTGAATGATCCGGTGGATCAGAAAAAAGTGGACTTCGTGGATCACCGGCACGATCAGCGCCAGCACGACCAGCCAGATCGGATGATCGGCAAAGCTGACCCACGGCCCGATCTCATTGGCATAGGCCCACAGCACGCCAACCTGAAACGCGGTCCAGATCGGCAGGCCCGAGAGCATCCCGCGCAGGAAATTGTCGATGTTCTGGGACTTGAACCAAAACACGTCCGAAGGCGCATCCGCAGGGAATTTCCCGTTGTATTTAAACCGATTGCCCTGGCGCCGCCTGATATAGAGTTGCACCTCAAAAGCCCCATACCACACGATCACCGCCACCACGTTGACCGCAAAGAGTTTGAGCACCCAGCCCCAGGCGAGCGTTTGCATAACCGCGACGGGCGGCACGACCCAGGCCCACCAAGCCAGCGCCGAGAGGAAGAACAGCGCGTTATAAGGCAGGAAATAGCTGGGCAGCCATTTGATCAGCGCCAAGGGGCGCGGCGGCCAGACGAACAGAGGCGCAGTCCCCGCCGGTTCATTGGGCGCATAATCGCCGCGCTTGTTGCGCGTGCCGAATTGCAGATCGTCCATCAGCCCCTCCCGATCGTCTGGGCGCGTTTGGTAAAAGCCTCAAGTTCCGCTGGGTCCATGCGGACCTCATGTCCTGCCGTCGGATAGCCGCCCTTGGCCACATCCTCGGCAAAGTCGCGAAACGCCGCGACCCGCTTGGCCTGAAGCTCGGCCTCCAGTGCCACGAAATCGGCGTAGCGTTTCGAATGGCGCGGATAATGTCCCCGATGGGTGCCCAGCACGTCCGAGGAAAACAGATATTGCGTATCGCAGACATCGCCGCAGCCCATGCCCATGGTCACCATGGCGGTTGTTCGGGTGATGTGGTCGGCCAGTTCCACCGGGACCACCTCGACCTCGACGCAAGCCGCGCCCGCGTTCTCCAGATCGCGCACCTCGGCCAGCACCGTCAGCGCTTCGTCCGCGGTCTTGCCCACAGCGCGAAATCCGGTCCATTCCGCAAGATTGGGAACCAGCCCCACATGCCCCGTCACCGGTATACCCTCTCGCGCCATCGCTTCGATCAGGCGCGGCGAGTGGGAGCAATAGACCGCGTTGGCCCCGCGCTCGAGAATGGCAAAGCCCGCCCGGATCGCCTCGGCTTCGCTGGCAATCGTGCCGTGTGGCATCCCTGCCGAGATGAACGCGCCGGGGGCCGCCGCACGGATCGGCACGAGCGTGTGGTCCGGCTCGCACGACAGGATCATGATCCCCGCCTCGACCGCCGCCGCTGCCTCGGCGCCGCTGTCCACATGGAGTTGCAACCAAGTGCGCGTGCCTTTCGCGGCCCGCAATTCATACGTGGTAAGGGGTGTCATAGCGCCCCGCTCCTCCCTGTTTGCCTGGAACATGGGATAGCAGTGCCTGCGACATCCCGCCGCAAGGGTTTTGATCTGATCAGATCAAAAGCGGCTCACAGGTTTTCCGCCGTGATCGTCGAAAACCGGATCGGCGCATTGTCCACCGCCTCGTCGAGCAGACCCAGCGCGGCCAGCATCACGTCGATCCCGCGCCGCGCCTGCGCCTCGGGGAGTTGGTCGAAAATCACATTCGCCAGGCCGGTCTCAAGCGCGCCGCGCGTGAGATCGGTCAATTCGTGGCCGACAAAAAACACCTCACGCCCGGCATGCGCCAGCACGTCGAGCACCGCCGTGTTCGCCCCGCCCGCGTTGTAGATCCCAGCCAGGTCGGGCCAGTGTGCCAAAACCTCGCGCATCCGCCGCGCGCTCACATCGCGGTTGTCCAGCCCATAAGCGACATGGACGAAATCGACCGTCCCGCCCTGCCCCGCCAGATACTCCGAGAATCCTTTGATCCGCGCGCGGTGGACCTCGTAAACATGCGAGTGACACAGCGCTACCACCGGACCACGCACCGCCCCCAGCCTCGCCATCATCAGTCCGGCCATGCGTCCGGCGGCGTAATTGTCGATGCCCACGAAATCCGTCTCAGCCTCGGCCCGCGTCACCACCTGCACCACCGGCGTGCCCTCGGCGCGGACCTGTGCCAAAGCCGCCCGCACGGGGGCTGCGTCCTGCACCGCGAGGATCAGCCCGGCGCGCCGCATTGACGGCTTGGCGATCCGGGCGGCAATCGCTTCGGGGTCGTTTTCGTCGAGAAAGGTGACATGGAGCTGCACCACCGGGTCCAACGTCGCACCAATCCGGCGGAAAGCGGCGGCGAGCCGAGCGAAAAAGCTCGATTCAGGCCGCACCAACAGCACGTCGACCCTGAGAATGCCCCGGTGCCGTTCCGGGAGCCGCCCCGGCCAGTCCAACGCCCGCGCGGCGCGCACGACCTGTTCCACCAGCACCTCGCGCACCCCGCCCCGACCATTTAACACACGTTCGACCGTGGCCGTGCCGACGCTCGCGCGGGCGGCAATATCGCTATAGGTCGGTTTGGGCATCGGCGGCATCCTGATTTGATCGCATCAGAATGCCGCGTTTCGTTGGGTCAGTCGAGCGCTGCGACAAAGGCCGCCAGTTCCGCGTCGCTGATCGTCACCGAATGCTCTGGCGCCGGATAGGCACCCCCGTCCACATCGGCGCGAAACTCGGAAAAGGCCGCAATCCGTTCGGACTGAAGCCGCTCGTATTCCGCTGCAAAGTCCCGGTAGGTCTTGGCATGGCGCGGCTTGTGTCCTCGGGTGTAGCCCAGCACATCCTCGGCAAAGAGGTATTGCGCATCCGCATGCGGCCCTGCGCCCATCCCCAAAAGCACCAGATTGGTCCGCTTGGCGATTTCGGCGGCGACACGGTCGGGAACCACCTCGAGCTCCACGCCAAAGGCGCCGACCTCCTCGAGCCGCCGGATGTCCTCCATCACCTGCATGGCGCTTTCGGCGGTTTTGCCCACGGCCTTGAACCCCCCGGTCCAGGTCGCCTTGGACGGGATCAGCCCCACATGGCTCACCACCGGGATCCCATCGCTCGCCAACAGGTCGATGGTCGACAGGTTCGAGGCGCAATAGACGCAATCGCCGCCGATCTGCATCACCCTATGCGCGGCACGCTGGTAGTCCTCGGCGGTGACGAGCTGCCCATAAAGCAGCCCCACCTGCACAAAGCAATTGCCAGCCGCCTCGCGCATTTCGGGCGTCCAGACCGGGTCGATGATCGACAGCATGTCGATCCCCGCTTCAGCGGCCGCCGCGGCTTCCTCGACCGTATCGACGAACAGCATCGACAATTGCCGCTGACCTTTAAAGGCGCGGATATCGGCCACAGTGAGCCGTTGATGATAAAGCCCGCTCATATCTCGATCAGCACCCGGTCGCCTTCGACCTTTACAGGATAGGTGTTGAGATTGACGCAGGCCGGCGCCCGCAGCGCCTCGCCGGTGCGATAATCGAAAGCCGCGTTATGCTTGGGGCATTCGATCTCGTAGTCCATCACCAGTCCCTCCTCGAGATGTACTTGTTCGTGGGTGCAAAGCCCATCGGTGCAGAAAAACTCGTCGTTCGGGCTGCGATAAATGCAGTAGGTCTTGCCGTCGTGGTCGAACCGGATCAGGTCCTCTTCGTCCACGTCGTCCGTTGCGATTGCGTCGATCCAGGCCATGGCCTCACTCCTCCCTGATCATTGCGTTATTCGGCGGCGATTGCGGCCACGTGGAAATCCTCACGATAAGGTTTCGCACTCTCCGGCAGGTCGCGTTTGACAAAATAATTCTCGTTCCTGAGCTGGCGGCGCAGCGCAGGCCACATCTCGCGAAACCCGTCCGCGATCGAGGTGTTCGGCGCGGGCAGGTCGTGCTTGATCGCGTCATGCAGTTCGGGCAGACGGTGATATGGCACCATCGGGAACATATGGTGCTCGACGTGGTAGTTCATGTTCCAATAGATGAAGCGGCTCACCGGGTTCATTATGACCGTGCGTGAATTCAGCCGGTGATCGATGACGTTATCGGCCAGGCCCCCGTGCTGCAAAAGCCCGGTCATGACGTGATGCCACGCGCCAAAAAGCCGAGGCAACCCGATGACCATCAGCGGCAGTATCGACCCCATCGCCAGAGCCAGCGCGAGGGTTGTGGCATAGATCACGACCCATATCCGTGCAACGCGGATCGCCTTGGGCTGCTCCTGCTCGGGGATCCAAGTGGCCTCTTCATCGGTCAGACGCCCGGAGGCATTCAGCAGCATCCGCTTGATCCCGTCGATGGTGTCGAAGATGCCAAAGAAGTTGGCGATGAGTTTGAAGAACACCGGGGGACGCATTATTGCGATTTCCGGGTCGCGGCCCACGATCACCGTGTCAGTGTGATGGCGGGCATGGGACCAGCGCCATGTGACCGGATTACGGATCATGCAGAACGAAGCGACCTGATACAGCCAGTCGTTGTATTTGCGGGTCTTGAACGCGGTCCCGTGGCTGCATTCGTGCCAGCGGCTGTCCATCGCGCTTCCGTAGAGCACGCCATAGGCGAGCCAGAAGGGCAGCGACCAGAGCGACGGCCAAAGCGCAACACCGATCACTGCAAAGACCATCATGCCTGCGAACAGAATGATCGTGTCGCGGATCGCGGGCCCGTCGGCGCGTTGCATCAACGCCTTCATCTCTTTGCGGGGCACTTGGGTATGATACCATTCGGCGGTCGCAAGTCCGGTTTCAACGGCCAGCCGCCCGCTCTCTCCCAACATCGAATAATCGCGCGTTTCCATGACAGGCTCCTCCCCGGTGGATTACGATTCCTTCGTCCGACCATAAGCGACGGTGCGACAGGCTGACACAGCCAGGGCTTGATTTTACATCAATTTCGATCAATATGGACCATCAATGATGATGGTTTTTCATCAGAAGACTGGACGCAGGCATGGCCAACCGCCCCACCATCAAAGACCTCGCCGCTGCGGCCGGTGTCGGTGTCGCCACCGTCGACCGCGTGTTGAACAACCGCACCAATGTGCGTGCCGCCACCCGCGAAAGTGTAGCCGAAGCGGCGCTGGCCATCGGCTATCCCGGCGCGCACCGCATTGCTGGTATTGAGGCGAAAGCCCTCCCCCGCCTGCGTTTGGGGTTCGTTCTGCCAAAGCCAGCGCAAAGCTTTTACCGCACCTTCGCTGAGATATTGGAACGTTCGGTCGAGGCCCGCACTGACATACGTGGCACCTGTGTCATTCGCTCGCCGGACACAACCACTCCCGAAGCTTTCGCCGCCACGCTCGAAACTCTCGGGCGAGAAGTCGACGTGCTGGCGGCCGTCGCCCCCAACCATCCCCGGTTGACGCGGGTCGTCGATGCGCTGAAAGCCGACGGGGTTGCGACCTTTTCCCTGCTCAACGATTTCGCCCAAGGGGCGAGAGCTGGATATCTCGGGACCGATAATCTGCGCGTCGGGAGGATCGCAGCCTGGATGCTGACCACCCAGATCAAAAACCCCGGACAACTGGTGGTCTTTATTGGCGGGCATCACTGGCACAGCCACCAGTTGCGCGAGACGGGCTTTCGTACTTACTTACGAGAACATGCCCCGAACTTCGAGCTATTGCCGACGATGATCAACCTCGACACCCGGCAACTGACCCATGAGGCGACGCTCGACCTTTTGGCCCGGACCCCTGACCTGCGTGGGATATACGTGGCGGGCGGCGGCATGGAAGGTGCAATCTCTGCACTACGCGAAACACGCCCACCCGGTCGTGTCGCCCTGGTCGTCAACGAGATCACACCGGATAGCCGTGCAGCATTGTCGGAAAGATACGTGAGCCTCGCATTGGCGACGCCATTGCCGACTTTGTGCCGCGATACTGTGTCGGAGATGGTGGCATCGGTCACCACCGACGGCCCATTATCACCGCACCAGCCCGTTCAACTGGACCTCTACACACCGGAAAGCGTGTAAGAGCACCGCCCATGGAATCGACGCCGCTTGTGGGGCCCGACGGCAGGTTCAAAGTCTGATTGGGCGACCGGGGCGTAGACACAGATGTGCCGCAACGACAGAAGCTCTTCATCATCGCAGAGATCGAATGCAAAGCGATGGGACATCAATCCCGCGTTTTTTTGCCAATTCTAGAACCGATTTTTCCATTTAATACCGCGCGGGAACTGGCTTGCGCGAGAAGGCCTAAACCTCCCGCCTGCGAGAGCAAGAACCGGCCAGTCTATGGTGAAGCGCACAAGCAACGTGATGCAGGGCCGACGATCTGGTTCGATCCCGAGATGAACTGAGATGCAGCGCCAACCGACACGCATGAGCCGCAGAAGGTTTTCAGCGATGAGGCAGTCCAGGCGCGCCCGCCCGCAAAGGGCCCCTTCGGCATCGCGCCTTGATAAGGACTGTCAGCCTTGCACATCCAGAAGCTAACGCGGCCCGAACGCCGACGTGCGCCAGGTTTCCCGCGAGACCTCCAAGACAACGCCATACCACATCTCGATGACGCTTTGAAAAAAATTGGCACGTTGCCGTTTACCCACCTCAAGCGCTTTCTCGGGCTTGGGAGGCGCTGACCACGAGGCCCATGCAGCACATGAGATGAATTCCCCTCGCCACCAACCAAGCCCCTTGGAATCTGGCGCTGCACTTGGAACGAATGTCTGCTCAGGGGCGGAACCGGCCTCCCCCCGTGTCTGGGGCAACGGTCCGCAAAACACCCGAGATGGTCGTAGACTCGTTGGGCCGAGGGCAGATGTCCGTAGATTCGTCTCCAAGTGCTGAAATGAGCTAAAACGACCGTGCGATCTACAAATTCCAAAATCGGCAAAACCTTCATCGCGCTTGTTTGATGAATACGGCGACAGCAATGCCATCGCAGTATAGGCTTGGCCTCTAATTCGGTCTCAAAGCAACTCCGACCCAGCAACATGGATGGGACATGACGGCCAACATTCGGGGAACTCTTATCCTTGACCTTGTTGATTTCCTAAAGGTGCTTCAGGCAGACCCAGAGCAGGTGTTTCGGGCGAGTGGTGTGCCGCTGTCCTTGAATGACCATCCTGACGCTCGGGTGCCAGTCGAAGCGCCAATGGCACTGTTGGAAACTGCTGCCAAAACCCTCGAAATGCAGGATTTCGGACTTCAGTTCGCCGCCTTCAGGAAGATGCCAGATCTTGGCCCGGTCGCTTTGGTGCTGCGTGAAAAGGAGACGCTCGGCGATGTGCTGGAGACCATGGCGCGTGCCTTTCACCTCCATTCCAGTGCGTTGTTTCTCTCGGTGGTCGACGATGGCGAATTGACTTTGCTCACGGTCGAACTGTTGACTCGAAAGCACATCCTGTCGCGACAAAGTGCCGAAATGATCCTGTGCGGTGTGACCGAGATGCTCAGGTGGGTTCTGGGCACAGAATGGTCGCCGAAGGGCGTTCGGTTTCGCCATGCCAAGGCGTTGCCCGATGCCGTTTACCGAAAGCACTTCGGTTCGGTGCCGGCGTTCGGACAGGAACTCAACGCGCTAGTTCTGGAACCTAGGGACCTTGCACGTTCGATCAGACGACCGACGACGGCGCAAGTCATCGACGCGCAGGCGGATCAAATCTTGTCGCGTGCTGCCGAAGCGCCGGATGTGTTTTCCTATCGCGTTCGGCAATTGATCATCCTGCTCATTGCCCGGGGCGAAGCGCGCGCGGATCGAATCGCGGGTCTGCTCGAAATGGATCGGCGGACGGTGCAGCGGCGGCTCGCGGTTGAAGGTCTTACGTTTTCCGTTCTGCTGGACGAAGTGCGACGAGAGCTTGCGCAGCAATATGTTCTTGCCAGCGACAGGTCACTGACCGAGATCACCTATCTCATTGGTTTTGAAAGCTCGTCTGTTTTCAGTCGCTGGTATCGGAGTGCGTTTGGAATTGCTCCCCTTGCGAGCCGGAGGGCGATGAAACGCGAAGATGCGTGATGTCCCAAAATGTCAAGAAAATGCAGTCCGCTGCTTTTATGGTCCTCTACCAGCACGCCGGTCTGGAGGAGAACGGCGACCAAGAGGAGGACCTTCATGAAACGTGCCATCACCCGTCTTGCGGGCATTGCGATCGCTGCGAGCTTCGCCGCCCCGTTCACCGCGGCCGCGCAGGATTACCCGACCAAACCCGTCACGCTCATCCACGCCTATCCCGGCTTTGCGATGGACGCCGTGACCCGCGCGATTGCCGAAAAACTGCAAGAGGGCTGGGGGCAGCCTGTCGTCGTCGATACGCGCCCCGGCGGGAACGAAGTCATCTCGGCCAATACCGTCGCGCAAGCGGAGCCTGACGGATACACGATCTTCGTCGGCACCGAGTCGACTTTCCTGAACAACCCGATCCTTTACAAACAGTTGCCCTATGATGCCGCGACCGATCTGGAGCCGGTGTCCCAGTTGTTCCGGATCGAGTTCGGCCTGCTCGTGAGAGGCGGGCTGGAAGCTCAGACAGTCGAGGATTTCGACGCGATGATGAAGGCCGAAGGCGCGAGTCACACCTTCGGCTCGTTCGGCGTCGGCCACATGATGCACCTCGGCATGGCCAAGTATCTTCAGGCTGCCGGGCTCGACATGAAGCACGTGCCCTATTCCAACGGAGGGCAGATGTTACAGGACATGCTCGGCGGACAGGTCGATGTGACCGTCGCCAGTTCAGTTCTCGCCACGCGGTTCGGCGAGGGCGGCAAACTTCGGATGCTCGCGATGAACGGCGACGAGCGGCAGCCGTCGCTGCCGGATGTCCCGACCTTCGCCGAAGTCGGCTATCCCGATCTGGACATCTACGCCATCGTCGGCATCGCGGTGCCGGGCGGCACCCCGGACGAGATCAAGACCAAGATCCAAGAAAGCTTCAAGGCCGTCATCACTGACCCTGCGTTCGTCTCGGAGATCGCCGTGCCCAATGGCTATACACCGATTGCAAGCACGCCTGCCGATTTCGCGGCTTTCATCGAAGCGGAAACACCCGGGACCAAAGCCCTGATCGAAGACCTCGGCGTGAGCCTCGATCAATGACCGACGGTCTGACGCGTAACGATATCCCCGCAACGAGCGGGGATATCGAGACCGTGCGCAAAATGCTCGAGAACGTGAATTTCGCGACCAGCTACCGGGCCAGCGGCGACATCGCCTCGCTCCGGGCCGCGACCGCGACCATGATCTCCAATCCGTTCTTTCGCCCTGAACCGGAGGGGTTGACCGTCACGCCGGGCGAGGTGGGTGGCTGTCCGGGGGAATGGATCGCGGGCGAAGGTGCTAGCGATGTGGTTCTCGTGTTCTTTCATGGGGGCGGCTATATCCGTGGAAGCCTCGATCTTGGGCGTGCCAACGCGAAAGAGATCGCTCTGGGAACGGGCTGCACGGTCTTTGCGGTCGCCTATCGTCAGGCCCCCGAGGATCCGTTTCCCGCAGCGTTTGACGATGCAGTGACCGTTGCCAAGGCGCTTGGGGCCGAAGGGCGACGTTTCGCGCTGGTCGGCGAAAGCGCAGGTGGCGGTCTGGTTCTGGCTGCGGCGGCTGCCCTGCGGGATGAAGGGGCCCCTCCGCCCTTGGTCGTGACATGCATCAGCCCCTTTGTGGATTTGACCCTGTCTGGTGAAAGTTGGGACTTCAACGCTGGCAAAGACATCGCCACACGCGCCATGGGCTCTGATATGATCGCAATTTACATGGGCGCTGCGCCACGCGACGACCCGCGGGCCTCACCGATCTATGGTGATCTCTCTGGACTGCCGCCGGTGCACATCATCGTCGGCAGCGTCGAAGGCCTCTTGAGCGAAGCGATGACGGCTGCCGAGAAGGCCAGTTCTGGCGGTGCAAAAGTCACACTCGACGTGTTTGAGGGTATGCCTCATGGCTTTACCAAATACCGTTTCGATGCAGCGAACGAAGCGATGGTGCGGGTGAGTGCGCACCTGAGAAAAATTGTGCACGCGGAGGCGACCGTATGAACCTTTTGCCCGAGCGAAGCCGAGATATTCTGGGGGGGCTGGCCCTCGCCGTGATTGGCGGCGGCGCAGCTCTTCGCGCAGGAACGCACCTCAATCTCGGGTCGCTCGGCAATATGGGGCCGGGGTTTTTTCCGACTATACTTGGCGTGGCGTTGGCACTGTGCGGGGCGCTCATCGCGGCTCCCGCGCTTATGCGAGGGGGCAAGCCGGGGGCGATCGCACGCGTCAATCTTCGCGCGATCCTATGCGTGATCGGTTCGGTTGCGGTCTTTGCCCTGACGATCCGCCTATTGGGGTTGGTTCCAAGTGCATTTCTGGCCGTGGTCGTCGCCGGATTTGCCGACCCCAAGACGAAACTCAGCACGCTCGTCTTGTTGGCCATCGGGCTTTCCGTCCTAAGCTGGCTCGTCTTCATCGTGGCATTGGGCATGCCTTTGTCAGCCCTCCCATTCTGAGACACAACGATGCTGGATCACATCATTCTCGGCTTTTCAGAAGCTCTGACCCTTGCGAACCTCTGGTATTGTTTTGCTGGGGTCTTGCTTGGCACACTCGTCGGGGTCTTGCCGGGCTTGGGTGCGTTGATCACGATCTCGCTCTTGCTGCCCTTCACCTATTACCTTCCGGTCGATGGTGCCCTGATCATGCTCGCGGGCGTTTACTTTGGTGCGGATTTCGGCGGGGGAACCACTTCGATCCTGATCGGGATTCCGGGTCATCCGGCGGCGGCCGTCGATGTGCTCGACGGTTACCCCATGGCCAAGCAGGGCAAGGCAGGCGTCGCGCTTTTCACCAAGTGCATCGCCTCTGCATGGGGGTCATCAGTCGGCATCTTGCTCCTCATGCTCGCTGCACCCGCGCTATCCGCCTTCGCGCTCAAGTTCGGACCAGCCGAGTATTTCATGCTGATGATGCTAGGCCTTGTCGCGGCCGCCAGCGTCGGTCGCGGGTCGCCGATCAAAGGCATTTCGATGGTCCTTTTGGGCTTGCTGCTCGCCACCGTCGGGACCGATGTGAACACTGGTTTCCAAAGGTTCACATTCGGGCTGCCGGAGCTTTCAAACGGGATTGGTCTGATCCCCATCGCAATGGGGCTGTTCGCGCTCACCGAGGTCATCTCGAGCGTGGGAAAGGCGTCTGTTGCCCCGATGAACCAAAGCCTGCGACTGCGCGACCAGCTTCCCAATCGTGAGGAATGGCGACGGTCTTGGCCCGCAATGCTGCGCGGCTCGGGGTTGGGCGCGGCCTTCGGCGCGCTGCCGGGCACCTCCGGCGGCATGGCGACGTTCATCGCCTACGCGATTGAAAAACGGATTTCGAAACGCCCCGCAGAGTTCGGCAAAGGGGCCATCGAGGGATTGGCCGCGCCTGAAGCCTGCAACAACGCCGGCGTCGGTACTGCCTTTATCCCGTCTCTGACGCTCGGGATTCCTGGTGACGCGGTGATGGCACTGCTCTTGGCGGCAATGATGCTCCAGGGGATTCAGCCCGGTCCGATGGTCATGACAATGCACCCAGAGCTGTTCTGGGGCCTGATCGCGAGCTTCTGGATCGGTATGGTCATCCTCGTTGCCCTCAACATCCCGCTGATCGGTATATGGGTGCGGTTGCTTCGGATTCCTTATCCCTTGCTGTTTCCGGCAATCGTACTCTTTACGTGCATCGGCGTGATGAGTGTCGGCAACTCGACTTTCGACCTCTGGCTGACCCTGATCTTCGGCATCGCCGGTTTCGCATTGATCCTTGCGGGATTTGATGTCGTGCCGTTGGTGCTCGGGTTGATCTTAGGCGCGCCGTTGGAAGAGAACCTGCGTCGCACTCTTTTGTTGTCAGACGGCGACTTTGGCGTGTTCTTGACAAGACCGATCGCTCTTGTTGCGGGGCTCTTTGCGCTCGTAATCCTTGGGCTTTCATTGGTCGCTCACTTCAGAAGAGGTCCGGCAGCTCAACGCCTTGTTCAGGGCGAGATGGAGTGACGCCGGCCCGTCTCGCTGCCAATCATGCGGGGCCGAATACGTGCAGCAGACCACCACTTAGTTTTCCGAGCCGCAGCTATGCCGAATGGGCAGATCACCAGCAAACCAGCCAGTCGAAACGTTTGACATGACTGTCCGGTCCGAAGCTGACTCAGAGCTCACTGTCGATGCCGGGCCATCTCAGCCCCGGAAATGCTATGCCTTAGATATGAAATCATTGAGCGAGTGTTGTGCACTCGCAAGACACTTGCCTGGCAAGTTTATCTAAAATCACACCTGCCACTTTCAGATCCCGATTAAAGCCAAAAATTTGGTTCTCCGCGATCATTTCCCAACAACGATCTACAGCTCAAATCGGGTCGAGGATTGACATGACTATTGCTGTAGCCGTGTGGCAGCCGGTAGGTTTTTTGTGATCGGTGAATATCAATCAAATATCTAAATACATTGGCGACCCCTCCAGGACTCGAACCCGGAACCTGCTGATTAGAAGTCAGCTGCTCTATCCAGTTGAGCTAAGGGGCCGCACGACCTTCTCGTAGCCCGCTGCCCCTTTCCGTTCAACCGGTAACGTCAGGCGCGGAGTCTGCGGGCGAGAAGCCAGACAACGGGAACCGCGACGACGAAGCCGATGACGGCGGCCCAGATGATGGGCTGGGCTGTGGTCAGGCCCGCGGTGAGGGCGGCAACGATGAAGATGCCGGCGAGCGATGTGCCGGCGACGAAATAGAGTGCGAGAATCAGAAACATGGCTTTCCCCTTTGTCACGCGCGTTTGAAAAACTTGTATGGAGATTAGGGGTTTACTGTCTTTGATCTAAGTCATTCGTGTTACTGAATGCGTCTTGCCACGATCCGGGCGATCGGCCAGCCGACGACCCATCCCGCCGCCGCCGCGCCGACCAATGGCCATAGCCCGGAGACCCCCGAAACCAGCGCCACGACGACCGTGACGCCCGCCAGGGTCGTCCCGATCATCGAGTGCAGGAAGAGGACGAGCCGGGTCATGGATTCGGACGGATCATTCGTTCCATCACATTGGATTTCAACACGAATTTCTGGAACAGCGCCCCCGCGATATGGAGCAGAATGACGACCAGCAAGACCGATTTCAGAACCTCGTGAACCTCGCCGGCGCCGCGGGAGATGCTGAACCACGCGACGAGCCCGGTGATGGGCACGAAGACCATCAGGAGGTAGAGCAGGATATGCGTTCCGTGGGCGGCAAGTTTCAGCAGGGCGGGCTCGTTTTCCGGGAGCGTCGGTGCACTTCGGCGCGATTTGATGTAGAAGCGCCATCCGACCAGAATCAGGATCAGAATGCCGGTCAGAACATGTTGGAAAACCAATGGGTTAGCTTCGAAACCGCCGGTTCGGACCAAGCTTCGGAACGCATCGGATATGGCGTCGTGAAAGATGAATTGCGCCGCGATCAGCGCGAAAATCAGCCAGTGAAGAATGATCTGCAGTCGGGTGTAGCCTTGGGGCATGGCGGGTCTCCTGAAACATGTTCAGGATCATACGCCATGCCCGGATTTTTCCGTCGCGGAAAATTGCCGCAGGGTCAGGCCGGCACGTAGCGACCGTTTTCCCAGTTCGGGTCTTCACGGCGAATTTTCCTCGTATTCCAGATACCTGCGGGGATGCCGAGCACCAGGCCGACGACCGCGGCGACGGCAAACGTGACCCAGGATATGGCTCCGATGGACAGGCCTGCGATGACGACGGCACCTGCGATCGAGAGCGCCCAGATCGGGATGAGAAGCAGTTTCCAACCATATTTCATGATACGTCTCCTTTCCCGTGAAACGCGCGAGGTGTCGCCGTGGTTCCGGGGGCGGCCGCCCCTTCGCGCACGGTAGGTTAAGCGGCCGACCCTTGGACAACGCCCACATATGGAACACGTATGGAAGACGTATGGAAAGCGTATGGCACGATGACCGTATGTCGGCCTGCGCCGGAAATGCTAACGCGGCGTCCGCTGTCCCAGCGCGTCCCGCAACAGCGCGGCGTTCTTGCGGTGGGATTTGTAGAAGAGGTCGAAGAGATCGCCCAGAAGCGGGATCGACCCGACAACGTAATCGACGCCCGCATTCCACCCCATCTGCGCGATGGTCCGCTTCGGCACGCCGTGCTTGTAGGCGACCGCCATGATCCAGAGCGAGGGGAGCAGCATCGCGGTGTCGCCCACACCGGGGATCAGACCGATGAGCGAGTCCAGCCCGAAGCGAACCTGCGTGCCGGGAATGACATATCGGGTGTCGAGCCATGAGGCGACGCGCTCCACCCGGGCGAGGTCGTGGGCGGCGTCAGGGGTCGGGGCAAGGGCGGTCGATCTTTCCATGCTTCGCCAACGACGCGGCCCGCTGCCCGGTTCCCCGCATCAGTCGCGGTCGAGCCGGAACCCGAGCTTCACCCCGACCTGAAAATGCGCGACTTCGCCCTCGGCCACGTGGCCCCGGATCTCGGTCACCTCGAACCACTCGACATTGCGCACCGATTTCGACGCGGTCGAGATCGCCTTTCGGATCGCATCGTCGATACTCTCCTCGGACGAGCCATAGACTTCGGTGATCGGATAGACATGAGACATGGTGTTTCCTCCCTGTGGTGTGGGGGGAGTGTAGCACGGGTGGGGGTGGGAGGAGTGCGGTCTTGAGAGACGCGCCCCGCCCCGGGTCAGTCCCGGGGCGGGGCGCCGGGACGGGCGGTTCGTGGGATGGGATGAATATGACGTAGGGTGCGTGATTTCACGCACCGATGCGGCGGGAGTGCGATGCGGTGCGTGCGAGCACGCACCCTACGGCTCGCTCTCTAATTCAAAGCAGCGTCCAAAACCAAAACTATATATTTTGGTATGCGCTGAAGATCGCAAATTCCAATCGTCTTATTTCGGTTGTGTTTTCGAGGATGCCTTTTTCCAGGCGAGCCAGTTCCGTGCCGTATTTTGGTAACGCAAAAAAATGAACCCAGTAGAAATAGTTCGCGTATATACCAGATCTATTTGTCGAATACATTTTTAAGCCAAGTGCACGCGCGATATGACTATCCCAAATCGGAAATAGGTCCGGGCGCAACATATGCAAAAACTTACTGTATCCGACCCAACTGTTATTCACCTTTGGCTCGGCCTCACTCCGAAGCCAATCATAAGCAGATTGCACATCAAGCCCTTTGACATACGAAACATCAAATCCATCAAAATGGTACGATTTCAGCGTCGTTGGCATCCATCCGTAAACAGCCAACGCCAATGCTTTGAGATCTGCGTCGCTTTGTGCTTTTTGCCCCAGATTCAACAGCGCAGGATATTGGTCAATGTAGGCCGCAATCCTTTTATCCAAACTTTGGGTCAAGCGCTCGTCGACATAATTTATCATCGCGCCGAGATCAGGTCTATTTTTGGGAAAATCATTCACGTGATGTCACTGAACGTCATCACCCATCCATCTTCAACGCCGAAATAAACGCCTCCTGCGGGATGTCCACTTTCCCGAACTGGCGCATTTTCTTCTTACCCGCCTTCTGCTTCTCCAGCAGTTTCTTCTTCCGGGTCGCGTCGCCGCCGTAGCATTTGGCGGTCACGTCCTTGCGCAGGGCTGACAGCGTTTCGCGGGCGATGACCTTGCCGCCGATGGCGGCCTGGATCGGGATTTTGAACATGTGGCGGGGGATGAGGTCTTTGAGTTTCTCGCACATCGCCCGGCCGCGGGTTTCGGCGCGGTCGCGGTGGACCATCATCGAAAGGGCGTCGACCGGCTCGTCGTTCACGAGGATCGACATTTTCACCAGGTTGTCGGCGCGGTAGCCCTCCATCTGGTAATCGAAAGACGCGTAACCTTTCGTGACCGATTTCAGCCTATCGTAGAAGTCGAACACCACTTCGTTCAGCGGGAGGTCATAGACCGCCATCGCGCGTGAGCCGGCATAGGTCAGGTCGAGCTGGATGCCGCGCCGGTCCTGGCAGAGTTTCAGCACGTCGCCCAGAAACTCGTCGGGCACCATGATGGTCGCCTTGATGCGCGGTTCCTCGAGGTGGTCGACCACGGTCATGTCGGGCATGTCGGCGGGGTTGTGCAGCTCCTGCATCGTCCCGTCCTTCATGTAGACGTGGTAGACCACGCTGGGTGCGGTGGTGATCAGCTCGATGTCATATTCGCGCTCGATCCGGTCGCGGATGACTTCGAGGTGGAGAAGGCCCAGAAAGCCGCAGCGGAAGCCGAAGCCCAGCGCGGCGGAGGTCTCCATTTCGTAACTGAAGGAGGCGTCGTTCAGCGCGAGTTTCTCGATCGCGTCGCGCAGGTCTTCGAACTCGTTGCTGTCGACCGGGAAGAGGCCGCAGAACACGACGGGGATGGAGGGGTTGAAGCCGGGGAGCGGTTTTTCGCAGCCCTTCTTCTCATGCGTGATCGTGTCGCCGACCTTGGTGTCGCGGACCTGTTTGATCGAGGCGGTGAGGAAGCCGATTTCGCCCGGCCCTAGCTCACCCGCGTTTTCCATCTTCGGGCGGAAGACGCCGATGCGGTCGACGGGATAGGTCGCGCCGGTCTGCATCATCTTGATCTTGTCGCCCTTCTTGAGGACGCCGTCCATGATGCGCACCAGCACGACGACGCCGAGATAGGGGTCATACCAGCTGTCGACCAGCATCGCCTTGAGCGGCGCGTCGCGCTCGCCCTTGGGGGCGGGCAGCGTATTGACGATGGCTTCGAGCACTTCGCGGATGCCCTCGCCGGTCTTGGCCGAGACCGCGATCGCGCCGGAGGCGTCGATGCCGATCACGTCCTCGACCTGTTCGGCCACGCGGGAGATGTCGGAGGCGGGCAGGTCGATCTTGTTGAACACCGGAACGATTTCGTGGTTCGCGTCGATGGCCTGATAGACATTGGCGAGGGTCTGCGCCTCGACGCCCTGGGTCGAGTCCACCACGAGGAGCGAGCCTTCGACAGCGCGCATGGAGCGCGAGACTTCGTAGGCAAAGTCGACGTGGCCGGGGGTGTCGATCAGGTTCAGCACGTAATTCTCGCCATCCAGCGCCTCGTACTCGATGCGCACGGTGTTGGCCTTGATGGTGATGCCGCGCTCGCGCTCGATGTCCATGGCGTCGAGCAGTTGCTCTTTCATGTCCCGGTCGGCCACGGTGTTGGTGGCCTGGATCAGGCGGTCGGCGAGCGTGGATTTCCCGTGGTCGATATGCGCGACGATCGAGAAATTGCGGATATGGGCGAGGTCTGTGGTCATGTGCGGGATATGCTGCCAAAGGGGGGAATGGTCAATGGAAATTGAGGTGATCCGGTCGGCGGCGTGCCGCTGAGGGATTTGCATCGCGCGGGGGGCGACACGATGTCTACTCCAAGGAGGTGCACCATGAATATGGGTGTTGCAATAGCTATCGGTATCGGGATCGGCACCGGCATCGGCGTGGCGATGGACAATGTCGGGGCCGGGATCGCGATTGGCGCGGGTATGGGCGCGGCGATCGGCGCGGCCTTGGGCGACGTCGGCAAATCGGACAAGGACGACTGAGCCTGTCGACCGGTGATGACCCCGCACGGCGTAGGGCCGGACGAGAATGACATGGGAGAGGCCACGCCTCCCCCACGAGGTTGCCCCGGACGTGCGACCGGGGCGAAATGCGTTTACATGCCCTGCGCCATGCAATTCGCGTAATAGGTCACGGTTGCGGGCCAGTCCGAGAACACGCCTTCGACACCCACATCCTGTGCCAGCACGTCGAGAACGGTGAAATAGTCCGCGTCGTTGTCGACCACGTCAGCGACGGATTGGTAATACCAACCTCCACCGGTGGTGAGCGGGCCGGACCGTTCCAGCGTCCATGTGATCAGGTTCAGACCTGCGTCTTTCGCGGCCTTCGCGTAGTCGGACGCTGCGACCGCACCGTCCTTGACGGTGACCAGCATGTTTATCGACGGGGCCAGATAATTCACGCCCTGCTCGACGAGGGCCGCGAAATCTTCGTTCCATGTCTCGGCGTTCTGTTCGTCGAACCCGTCCGACCATTCGACGAGGAACACGGCCTGTGCGCCGAATTCCGGCTCGTTCTCGACCCAGTAGAGCACGTCTTCGAGGTTGAAGCTCTGTGGCCAGACGCGGTTCGGCGCGATGCCCGCGTCCTTGTATTCGTCGATCATCTTCTGCGCGTAATCGGCCTGGCTGAACCCGTCGAACGGCATCTCGACCGAGGGGCTTTTCAGCTCGGGCGTGAAATCCGCGCCGAGTTCGTCGAACAGGGCGATGGACTCGGCATGGGTCATCAACGTGCCGCCCATGGCCGAATAGAGATCGGTGCGCCAGCCCGCGGTCGCGTCCATGTAGGCTTCGACCGTCTCGCCTTGGTCGTTGCCCGCGTCCATCTTGCCGGTCAGGGTTTGAAATTCGGCGAGCGTGATGTCCGAGGTGCGGCATTCGACCGATGCCGGGGTGTCACCCAACGCGCCGGTGAACGGGGTCGAACACTTAGATGCGAGGTCCGAGGCCAGAATATCGGTGGTGGTGTGAAGATCGTTCTGGGCGTGACGACACACCAGTTCCTTGTCGGCGGTGAAGGTCACGTCACATTCCAGAATACCGGCTCCCATGCGAGCAGCGGCGCGGTTCGATTCGACCGTGTGCTCAGGAAACATCAGGGGCGCGCCACGGTGGCCGATGGAAAAAGGCGAGGCCTGCATGTCCATATCCGTGCAGGCCATCAACTTGTCCTTCAGCGCGCCGTCTTCCATCCGGTCGATCAGGTAGTAGGGGCGCGGGCCAAGTTCGATCGTGGCAGCGAGGGCGGCGCCGGGAAGCGCGGCAAGCGCGAGTGCGGTCGTTCTCAAGAGCATATCTATCTCCGATTAAGGGTTGGCGATGGCAACAGCTTGGGCTTGAACGCAACAGGGGCGTGACAGTCGTGCGAATGCTGCGTGATAGCTTCGTGACAGGAGGGTTGCGGCGGGCGACGGCCAGCGGGAGGCAGGCAAGGTTCGGCACAGCGCGCCCGTGTCGCGTAACGCTGGACGCTTCGCCCGCGCGCGGATAGCGTCGCGCTATGTCAGGCATTTTGACCGTTACGCTGAACCCGGCGCTCGACCTTTCCACTTCGGTCCCGCATGTCGTGCCGGAGGAAAAGCTCCGGTTGCGCGCTGCCGTGCGGGACGCGGGCGGCGGGGGCGTGAACGTGGCGCGGGCCATTGGCGAGCTTGGCGGGCGCGCGAAAGCTTTCGTGGCATTGGCGGGCCATATCGGGGCAGCGTATCGCGATCTGCTGGCCGAAGAGCCGCTGGACCCGGTGCCGTTCGAGATCCCCGGCGACACGCGCCAATCGCTCGCCGTGACGGACGAAACGACGGGGGAGCAATACCGGTTCGTGATGCCGGGGCCGCGCTGGTCGCCCGAATTGGCTCATGCGGCTATCGAGGCGATTGCGGAGGTCGCGCCCGAGGGCGGTTATGTCGTCCTGTCCGGGAGCCAGCCGCCGGGGGTGCCGGTGCATTTCCCCACCAACCTCGCCGCCGAGATCGTGGGGCGCGGCGCGCGGTTGATCCTCGACACATCGGGGCCGCCGCTTCATGCGCTTATGAATGTCGGCTCGGGGCGTCAGCATGTGCTGCGGCTCGACGGAGCGGAGAGCGCGGCCCTGGCCGGTCGTGCGCTCCCATCACGAGAAGACGTGGCGGATTTCGCGCGGAGCCTGATCGCGCGGGACGTGGCCGAGATGGTCGTGCTGGCGATGGGTCCGGGCGGATCGGTGCTCGTCACCCGCGCGGGACGGTGGCATTGCAACACCGAAGACGTGCCGGTGAAATCCAAGGTCGGGGCCGGCGACAGTTTCGTGGGTGCCTTCACGCTTGCCCTGTCCCGTGATGCCGAGCCGGAGGCGGCGCTGGTCCAGGGATGCGCCGCTGCCTCGGCCGCGGTGATGACGGACGCCACCGAGCTATGTGCAATATCCGATGTCGAGGCCCTTGCAGCGACCGCTGTGCTGACTGCGGTTTAACTTTTCCGACATTCGCCAATGTGGTATGGTGTCAGCCGTTCGGGAAGGGAACTGGGACCATGTTGCGCATTTCCTTGGCCAGGTCGGCAGGGCTTCTGGCGCTGATCGTCGTCATGTCGAGCGCAACGTTCACGCATGCCGGGATCATCGAACAGGCCTGTAATGCCTCGGAACGGCAGGCCCGCACAGCGACACTTTGCGCCTGTATCCAGGCGGTCGCGGATCAGGTTCTCACACCGGCAGAACAGAAGCGCGGGGCGGCGTTCTTCAAGGATCCTCATTCGAGCCAGGAGACACGAACGTCCGACGATCCGGCGGACGAAGTGTTCTGGCTCAAATGGAAGTCGTACGGCGAGGCTGCGACAGAGCTCTGCCGTTAGTCCAGGCTCGCCAGTAGCCCGCGCGCGCAGGTTTCCACCAGATCGAGCGCCCCGTCGAAATCGCGGGTGTAATACGGGTCCGGCACATGGTCGGCCCCGGTTTCGGGCGCATAGTCGGTGAACAGGCGGACCGGGGTATCGTTGCCCGGCGGACGCAGCGCCTCGATATCGGCGAGGTTCTGGTCGTCCATGGCGAGGATCAGGTCGAAGCTTTCGAAATCGGAACGGGCGAACTGGCGGGCGCGGAGCGTGTCGAGGTCGTAGCCGCGCGCACCGGCCGCGCGCCGCATTTCGCCATAGGGTGGCTCGCCAATGTGCCAGCCGGACGTCCCCGCGCTGTCGAGCATGAGGTCGCGACTGCCCGCGAGTGCGCGGGTGACGCCTTCGGCGGAGGGCGACCGGCAGATATTACCGAGACAGACGAAGAGGATACGTTTGGTCATGGCCGGACGCTAGCGCGTGGCGGTCCTGTCGCCAAGCCGGTTCAGGTGAGCACGCCGCGCCGCGCCATGGCGCGTGCGTAGAACCACAAGAGCACCGCGACTACGACGATTGCGCCGGAGAAGATCATCGATCCCGGTCCCATCATGTCGACCAGCGCGTTGCCCATGCTCACGATGGAATGGAGGCTGTTTCCGACCAGACCGATCAGCGAGAGCAGGAACGCGAGGCTTGCGTGGCGGGACCGGACGAGCAGCAGCACCGAGCCGATTATCGCTCCCCAGACGCCCAGCGCCCAGAATACTTCGGCCCAGAGCGGAAAGCTCGTGTACCAGTCGCGTTGTTCCTCGGTCATCATGCCCAGGTATTGTTCCTGCGCGAAATGGGCCATCACCCAATCGAAACCGCCGCCCGCGTTCCACAACAGCGACAAGATGGCGACCACCCACAGATGCCAGGGTGCTTTTGCGCGTTCCGTCATTCTGATGTCCTCCGCTTTTCGGTCGATATTCCGCGCTGGACCGGCACGGGTCAAGCGCCCTACCCTTGCCCCATGACACGGATCGTTGTTCTGACAGGTGCCGGGATCTCGGCCGAAAGCGGGCTGGGCACGTTTCGCGACGAGGGCGGGCTCTGGACGAAATACGACCTGAACGAGGTGGCGACGCCCGAGGGGTTCGCGCGCAATCCGGTTCTGGTGCAGGAGTTCTACAACGCGCGGCGGGCCAATTGCCGGGGTGCCGCGCCGAATGCGGCGCATGAGGCGCTGGCGCGGCTCGAAGCTGCTGCCGGGGTTCGGCTGACGCTCGTGACGCAGAATGTGGACGATCTTCACGAGCGTGCCGGGGCGCGGGACGTGATCCACATGCACGGCGCGTTGAACCGAGCGCTTTGCGGGGCGTGTGGGCATCGCTGGGACGCGCCGGAGGTCATGTCGGTGGACGACCCCTGCCCCGCCTGCGCGACCGCCGCGACCCGGCCCGACGTCGTCTGGTTCGGGGAAATGCCATATGAGATGGAACTGATCTACGACCGGCTTCTGATGGCGGACCTGTTCGTGGCGATCGGGACGTCAGGAATCGTCTATCCCGCCGCCGGGTTCGTGAGCGAGGCGCGCGCCGCTGGAACGCCGACGCTGGAACTGAACCTCGAACCATCGGACACCTATGGGCTGTTCGACGAAGGCCGTTACGGCCCGGCGAGTGAGATCGTGCCGCTTTGGGTGGGCGAGGTGCTGACGCGCCTCAGAGGATGAAATCCGAGGCGTCGAGCTGGTGCTGGCCGCGCAGGAGGATCTCGAGATCCGCCACACCATCGCCGTCCGTATCGCCCCGGATCAACGTGCAGCGGGGATGCACCGTGACCCGCAACTCGCCCGGCGTGTTGGAAAAAGCGTCCTCCCCGATGAAGACGAACGCGTCATTGTCGGTACTCAGAAGATCCGCATCGAGGCGCCTCAGCACGATACGGTCCTCGCCGGGCGTGAAGCCGATGATCCGATCCCGCGCAAGCGCCCCCGCGCGGCTGTCGGCCCCGGTCGCATAGACGAAAACGTCCGGATCGGCGCCGCCGAACAGGACATCGCGCCCGCCGTCGCCTTGCAGCCAGTCGCCGGCCTCATGCCCCCGCAGAATGTCGTGGCCGGCCCCCCCGAACATGAAATCGCGGCCCCGCCCGCCCAGCAATCGGTCTGGACCACCGCCTGCCTCGATGTGGTCGCGGCCTTCGCGCCCCAGCAACGTGTCGCCCCCTTGTCCGCCAACCAGCCTGTCATCACCCGTCTCGCCATCCAGCCGGTCATCGCCATGATAGCCGAAGAGCAGGTCGTCTCCGGCCCTGCCAAGAAGGGTGTCGTCCCATTCAGTGCCTGCATATTGCTCATGCGCCTCGGTGCCGATCCACGTCTGCCCCGCATCGCGCGTGTCGAAGATGGTCGCCCGGATCGACGAGGTCGTGTCGTCGAAATCGGTTTGAACCCCCATCGACGTGTCGAGATAGGCGAACAGGATCCGTCCGTCACCGAGATCGGTGATCGTGACATCGGATTGAAAGCCAGCGGTCACCGTATTGACGAGGAATTCGTCGCCGGACCGGCTCCCGTCCGGCTCGAAAATCTGCGCCCTAATCGCCCCGCCCGAAGCGTCGTCCAGCCCGCTGTCGACCCCCTCCGAACGATCCAGCCAGGCGATGACGAAGCGGCCGTCGGAGAGCGCCTCGACCTCGGGGAACGCTTGCTGCGAGGTTATCGCGGTATTGACGAGAAACTCGCCCCCGAGCTTCACGCCGTGCTTGGAAAAGATCTGCGCCCTCACCCCGTAGCTTGACGGGTCGAGGCCGGTCCGCGATCCATCCGTCCATGACACGACGAAGGTTCCATTCGTGAGCCCGGCAATGTCCGCCGCGAATTGTTCATGCTGTGTGGTGGTGTTGGCGACGACCGAGGTGCCGATGGCCCCCCCGGTGCGATCGTACACCGCGACCCGGATGTCCGGGTCACCGCCAGACGCATCGGTATAGGCCAGCGCGATCGAGCCGTTTGCAAGCGTCGCGAGCGCCGGGTCTTCCTGCGCGCCAAGAGTTGGCACGCTGGCTCGGAAATCCGGGACGATCACGTCGCCCGATGTGCCCCGGATCGACAGCATCACCGCCTCGTCCCCATCGCCGTAGGCACCCGAGATATCGGTATAGGCGAAGGCGAAGGCGCCGCTCGGCAGTGCCGCCAATGCGCCGCGCGTCTGGCTCGACGAGGTGCTCATCGGTGCCAGGAGATCGCCCGGCCCCGCCGTGCCGTCCTGCGAAAAGAAACTCAGCCTCAAGGCCGCATCGCTGTCGTCGCCGGCGGTGTCCGCGCCTTCGGAACCGTCTTCGTAAAGCACCGCGATGCCGCCGTTCTCCAGACTCAAGATTTTGGGGTTCTGTTGCGCCCCGGTCGCAATCTGGTTGACCTGGATCGGGCCTGTGGTCAGCACGCCGCGCGCGTCGTGGATCTGCAGGCGCACCGCGAAATCGTCCAAGTCGGTGCCCTCATCGGTACTTCGGCTGAAATCACCATAGGCGAGCGCGAAACCGCCATTGGCGAGCGCCACGACCGCCGGCTGGTTCTGCGTGCTGGCGGTCAGGACATTGGCGAGAAATTCCTCGCCCCATTTCACCGGCGTGTTCATGACGCGTTCAACCCTTCCTGACCCGCCACGGATCGTTAACCATGACCTGAGTGGTACAGGCTGTCGGTTATGAAAGCGTTAACGGGTCAGGAAACACGGCCTTCGCGCGACCAGTATCAGTTGGAATTGTTCATGTCGCCATGTTTCATGTCCGGCTGACGGTCGAGATCGACGGGGATTTCCAGCGCGATCTCACCGGCCTTTTCGAAGACCAGCGTGACCGACACCATGTCGCCCTGCTCAATACTCTGGTTGAGGCCCATGAACATGACATGGTTTCCGCCTCGTTCGAGCATGTGCATGCCGCCTGCGGGAACGGCGAAGCCTTCTTCGACTTCGACCATCTTCATGACGCCGCCTTCGCCCTCGATATGGGTGTGAAGCTCGACCCGTTTGGCCACGTCGGAACGCACGGCGATCAGACGGTCGTCTTCATCGCCACTGTTCGCGATTCCGAAAAACGCGGCCCCCGCTATCGCGTTCATGCCGGAGGCCCGGGCGTAGGGGTCGGAGATGGCGATTTCGCTGTCGGCAAAAGCAGGCATGGCGAAAGACGCGGCGATGGCCGCAAGGATGATGGGTTTCATTTGGTTTCTCCTGGATGTTTGTGTCTGTATTCGCTGAAAATCAGACAGTCACAGGAGGTCCGCGTGCCGATGGCGAAAGTTCATGCCGCGGCGCGACGCGGTCATGGGTGACGCGTTCCGCGACCGCAAGCAGTCTTACCTCGAGCTGCGGCATATCGGGTGTGATAAACGTGGCGGCCAGCAGGGAGTGGCCCTCGGGGCAGACTTCGCTCTTTTCGATCGGCTCACCGTCGGGACCGATGGTGATCGTGGTCATGCCGATCCCGGAACAGATCACGATCTCCATGCCGATATCATGCGAGGCCCCCTTCGCCCCGGCCAGGACGGCACCGGAGAGGGCGAGCACGAGACTCATGGCAATGGCAAGCAGGACGCGCATGGACCCGTCGTATCGCCGGATCGCAGGCCACACAAGATGCGCCTGCGCCGCACCGGTCACGGCTTCATTGTTCGAAAAATACTTTCGGGGGCGTCGCGTTCGCGTCCCGCGAACGTGACGGTGGGGGCAGACAGCCCCCATCCGCGCCGCAGGCGCTCATCCTGCGCGCGCCCTGGCGCGCTCATTGTGGCAACGGCGCACAAAAGAAACGGCCCCGCCGCGGGGCGGGGCCGTGTTCGATTTCGTCGAAATCGGATGGATCAGGCGGTTGCCTGGGCCTTCGCGATCTCTTTCTTGACCTTCAGCGCCTTCGCCGACAGCTCTTCGTCCTTGGCTTTGGCCAGGAACTTGTCGAGGCCACCGCGGTGGTCGACGGTGCGCAGGGCAGATGCCGAGATGCGCAACTTGATCGGGCGGCCGAGCGTCTCCGACACGAGCGACACGTCGTTCAGGTTCGGCAGAAACCGGCGCTTGGTCTTGTTGTTGGCGTGGCTGACATTGTTGCCAGTCATCGGGCCTTTACCAGTCAGTTCGCAGACGCGCGACATGGGTTCATCCTCACTTAGCGGGCAGTTTCCGGGGCTTTCTGCGCGTCCCGTCGCGGTCGCGCGTCTGGCCATACGGACTTGCCAGTCAATACAAACGGGCGCCGCACGAGCAGCGCCCTGAATTCCGTCCGGGGGCTTTAGGCCGTTTTCTGGCCTCCGTCAAGTGAGTCGCGCCCGCTTTTCGCCATCCGGCGCCAAGCTCCGCATCTGCGGCCCCGACGCCTCTTACCAAAGCCCCGGCGCATCCCTATAGTCCCTTGCGTGGCACGATTTGACGACCCGTTCGACACGCCCGGCGCGACCGAGGCCCCGACCCTGCCCGATGCGGCATGGGCCGAAGTGTTGCAGGCGGTCGACAAGACCTACCAGGAGCTTGTCGCCTACCAGGAAGAACTCGAAGCGCGCAACGCCGAACTCGACGCGATGCGTCGGTTCATGGGGTCTGTGTTCTCGAGCGTCTCGGACCTCGTGCTCGTCGTGGACCGGGACGGCGCGATCGAGGAAGCGTCGGGCTCGGTGCTCGAAGAGCTTGGCGCGGGGGGCGTGGGTGCCTCGTTGTCCGATCTCGTTTGTCCGAAGAACTGGGCCGAGGTCGAGACGCATCTGCGCGCGGCGATCGACGCGCGGGTGACGGGACGGATCGAGGCTGACTTTCTTGCGCGCGGTGCGCCGGCCCCCTTCGACCTTTCCATCGCGCCCCGGATCGGCGACCGGGGGCGCACCCGCGGTGCGGTCATCACGGGGCGGCCACTGGGCGAGTTGCGGCGGGCTTATTCGGAGCTGGAAGCGAGCCACCGGCAGCTCAAAGAGGCGCAATTGCACCTCGTGCGAAACGAAAAGCTCGCCTCGCTCGGCCGCCTTCTGGCGGGCGTGGCGCATGAGCTGAACAATCCGATTTCCTTCGTCTACGCAAATGCCCATGCGATGGAGAAATCGGCCGCCAAGCTCGAGACGTATTTCGACGCGGTTCAACGCGGCGAAGATCGCGCAACGCTGGTCGCGCTGCGCGACACGTTGAAGCTCGACCGCGCGATGGAACGGCTGCGCACCGCGCTCGACGGAGCGCGCGACGGGTCGGAGCGGGTGCGCGACATTGTCGAGGACCTGCGCCGGCTGTCTGCCGACGGTCAGGGCGAGATGAGCGTCTTCGACCTCGTCTGGACAACGGAAGCCGCGATCAACTGGGTCGCGCGCGGGGTGAAGTCGATGCCGAAAATCATCCGCCACGGCCCCGAACGGCTCGACACTTTCGGGAGAAAGGGGCATATCCAGCAGGTGATGATGAACCTCATTCAGAACGCCGCCGACGCGGTGGACGGCACCGATGCCCCGGTGATCGACGTCACCTACGGGACCGAGGACGGTATGGCCTTCGTCCGGGTCGAAGATAACGGTCCCGGCGTTCCCGATGACCTTCAAGCCGCCGTCTTTGACGCCTTCTTCACCACCAAGGAGGTCGGCAAGGGCACGGGGCTGGGCCTGCCGATCAGCCACAAGATCGCGGAAGAACATGGGGGAGACCTGCGGCTCGCCCAGCATACCGGCAGGGGTGCCCGCTTCACCCTGACCCTGCCGTTGGAGCGCGGCGCATGAACCTGCTCTGGCTTCAAGCGGCGGGCTGCGGCGGTTGCACAATGTCGCTTCTGTGCGCCGAGGACCCCAACCTGTTCGACCTGCTCGAGGGCGTCGGGATCGACATCCTCTGGCATCCCACGCTGTCGGAGGCGACCGGCGACGAAACCCGCCTTTTATTGGAAAAGGTCGAGGCGGGCGACATACCGCTGGACATTCTGTGCATAGAAGGTTCGATTTTGCGCGGTCCGAAGGGAACCGGGAAGTTCAACATGCTCGGCGGCACAGGCCGTTCGATGCTCGATTGGGTGCAGTCGCTGGCCCCGCGCGCCAAGCACGTTGTCGCGGTCGGCACCTGCGCCACCTATGGCGGGGTCACCGCTGCAGGCGGCAACCCGGCGGACGCCGTCGGTGTTCAATATGACGGGGCCGAAGCGGGGGCGGCACTTGCGCCCACCTTCCGCGACCCGACCGGGCTTCCGGTCGTCAACGTCTCGGGCTGCCCTGTTCATCCCGACTGGGTGACGGAAACTTTCATGCTTCTCGCGGACGGCGCGCTTGGCCCCGGCGATCTCGACGATTACGCGCGCCCCCGGTTCTACGCCGACCACCTCGTCCACCATGCCTGCCCCAAGAACGAATTCTACGAATACAAAGCGAGTGCCGAGAAGCTCTCGGACCTTGGCTGCATGATGGAGAACCTCGGCTGTATCGGCACGCAAGCGGTAGGCGACTGCAACATCCGCGCGTGGAACGGGTCCGGGTCGTGCACCCGCGCAGGCTACCCCTGCATCAATTGCACCGCGCCGGAATTCGAGGAACCGAGCCACAGCTTCACCGAGACGCCCAAGATCGCGGGCATACCCGTGGGTCTGCCGACCGACATGCCGAAAGCCTGGTTCATGGCACTGGCATCCCTGTCAAAGGCCGCGACCCCGAGACGGATCGGCGAGAACGCGGTCAGCGACCGAGTGGAAGTGCCACCGAGCATCCGAAAGCCGCGCCGATGAGCGAGTTGATCGTCGGGCCTTTCAACCGGGTCGAAGGCGACCTCGAAGTGCGGCTGGACATCGCCGATGGCCGGGTGCGCGAAGCGCGCGCGAACTCGCCGCTTTATCGCGGTTTCGAGGTGATGATGCAGGGCAAGGACCCGCGCGATGCGCTGACCATCACGCCGCGCATTTGCGGGATCTGCTCGATCAGCCAGTCGGCGGCGGCGGCCTTTGCGCTCGCGGATGCGGCGGGGGCCGAGATGGTGCCGATGGGCGCGCAGGTCGCGGCGCTTCTGCACGCCGCCGAAAATGCAGGCGACCATCTGACGCATTTCAACCTCTTCTTCATGCCCGATTTCGCGCGGGACGGATATGCGGGCCGCGATTGGCACGCCCGCGCCGTGGAGCGGTTCACCGCAGGTGCAGGCAGCGCCGTGCGCCGGTCGGTCGAGGCGCGGGCCGAGCTTTTCCACATCGTCGGAACGCTCGGAGGCAAATGGCCCCATACGCTCGCGATCCAGCCGGGCGGCGTGACGCGCACGCCGACGGCGTCGGAAAAGGTGCGGATGCGGGCCACGTTGCGCGGTTTCCGCCGGTATCTGGAGGAGGTCATGTTCGGGGCACCTTTGGAAGATTTTGCCGCGCTGGAGAGCGTCGAGGCGCTCTTGCGCTGGAATACGGGCGATGCGGGCCTGTTTTTTGAGATCGCGGCCGATCTGGGGCTGGCGGAGATGGGGCGAGGGTCGGGGCGTTACCTGTCGTTCGGGGCCTATCCGCTGGCAGGCGGCCGGGCGATGGCGCAGGGGGTTTTCGATGGCTCCGTCGCGCCGCTCGACACCGCGCGGATCACCGAGGACGTCAGCCACGCCTGGATGATCGGGGACACCGCGCATCCCGAAGAGGGCCGCACAATGCCGGATGAGGACATGACCGACCCCGCCTATAGCTGGTGCAAGGCCCCGCGTTATGGTGGTGCTGCGTTCGAGACCGGGGCGCTCGCGCGGCAGGTGGTGGACGGGCATCCGCTCGCCCGTGCTCTGGTGGATGGCGGGGTGCTGGCACGGGTCGCCGGGCGGCTTCTGGAACTCGCCCGGTTGCAGACGATGATGGAGCACTGGGTCGACACGCTCGACACCGATGCGCGGTTCATGGTGCCGGTGACGATCCCACGCGAGGGGCGAGGTGTCGGGCTGGTCGAGGCTGCGCGCGGGGCGCTCGGCCATTGGGTGCGGATCGAGGGGGGCGTGATCGCGAATTACCAGATCGTCGCGCCGACCACGTGGAATTTCAGCCCGCGCGATGCGGGGGGCGTGCCGGGGCCGTTGGAGGCCGCACTGGTCGGTGCGCCGTTGTCCGAGGGCGAGCAAACGCCGCTTTCGGTGCAGCATATCGTGCGGAGTTTCGACCCATGCATGGTCTGCACGGTGCATTGACTTGCGCCCCGGCGGATGCCGGGTCGCGCAAGGTGGGGGGGCAGCCCCCCACGGAGCCCCGTAAACGGGTCTCCGTCCCCCCCGGCATATTTTCGGCACGATGAAGCGGCGCGTTCGGATTCGCGGGCAGGTGCAGGGCGTGGGGTTTCGGCCTTTCGTCTGGACGCTGGCGCGTGAGCTTGGGCTGAGGGGCCGGGTTCTGAACGATGCCGAGGGGGTTTTGGTCTTTGTCGGAGGGGAGGGAGTCGAGGATTTCGTGGCGCGGGTCGGGGGCGAAGCGCCGCCGCTTGCGCGGGTGGACGCGGTCGAGGTGTCGGACTGGGACGGCGACCTTCAGGAGGGCTTCGAGATCGCGGCCTCGGGTGGGCCGGGGGCCGAGACGCGGGTGGTGCCGGATGCCGCAACCTGCCCCGCCTGTCTGGACGAGATAAGGGGCGATGGCCGGCGGGCTGGCTACGCCTTCACCAATTGCACCCATTGCGGACCGCGTTTCACCATTATCCGGGGGCTGCCCTATGATCGGGCTCGCACCAGCATGGCGGATTTCGGGATGTGCAACGCCTGCCGCGCGGAATACGAAGACCCCGGCGACCGGCGCTTCCACGCCCAGCCCATCGCCTGCCCGGATTGCGGGCCGACGGTCTGGTTCGAGGGTGAAGGCGATGCGGCGGGCGTGATCCTGTCCGGGGGGATCGTGGCGGTCAAAGGGCTGGGGGGCTTTCACCTCGTCTGCGATGCGACCAACGCCGGGGCGGTGGAACTTTTGCGGGAGCGCAAGCGGCGGCCCGCGAAGCCGCTCGCTTTGATGGGAACCGAGGAGATGGTGGCGCGCTTTGCGCAGGTGAGCGGTGCCGAATGGTCGCTCCTGCGTGAGGCGGCGGCGCCGATCGTTCTGCTTACGAAGGGCGAAGCCTTGCCCGAGGGGTTGGCGCCCGGACAGTCGCGGCTGGGTTGGATGCTGCCCTACACGCCGCTGCATCATCTGCTGATCGACGCGGTCGGGCGGCCGCTGGTGATGACGAGCGGGAACCTGTCGGGCGAGCCGCAGGTGATCGGGAACGCTGAGGCGCGGGAAACGTTGGGTGGGTTCGTCGACGGGTTCCTGATGCATGACAGGGAGATCGTGCGACGGCTCGATGACAGCGTGGAGCGGGTGACGCCCCAAGGCCCCATGGTGTTGCGCCGGGCGCGGGGGCGCGTGCCGGGGACGCTGCCGCTTCCTGACGGGTTCGCGGATGCGCCGCAGGTTCTGGCCATGGGCGGGCAGATGAAGGCGGCGATCTGCCTGACGAAGAACGGGCAGGCGCTTCTGGGGCATCACTTGGGAGAATTGGACGAGGCGCTGACCTGGGAGGCGTATCAGGGCGCATTGGAGGATTACCGCGACCTGTTCGATCATACGCCGGAGATCGTGGCGGTGGACCTGCACGAAGGCTACCGCGCGACGCAGGCGGGCGAGGCGATGAGTCTGCCCGTCGAGCGCGTGCAGCACCATCATGCGCATCTGGCGAGCGTCATGGGCGAGAACGGCTGGCCTCGCGCGGGCGGGCCGGTGGCCGGGATCGTGCTGGACGGTCTTGGGCTGGGGCGCGATGGCACGATCTGGGGCGGCGAGGTGCTTCTGGGCGATTATCGCGACTTCGAGCGGGTGGCGCATCTGGCCCCTGCCCCGCTTCCCGGCGGCGATCATGCGAGCCGGGAGCCGTGGCGCAATCTGCTCGTGCGGCTGGATCAGGCGGGGCTTGGCGCGCGCGCGGAGGCTTTGCTTGCGGGCTATCCGGTGGATGTGGTGCGGCAGGCTGTGGCGGCGGGGGTGAACGCGCCGCTTTCGTCGAGCGCGGGGCGGTTGTTCGACGCGATGTCGGCCGCATTGGGGCTTTGCGTGGAGCGGCAGAGTTACGAGGGCGAAGCGGCGATGAGGCTGGAGGCGATGGCGGAGCGGGCCGGTATGGTCGCGCCCTATCCGTTCGGACAGGATGGCGCGGTGATCGACCCGGCGCCGATGTTCGCGGTCTGGGCCGAGGGGGACGAGGCACCCGAGGTCGCCGCGGCGCGGTTTCACGAGGGGCTGGTGGCGGCCTTTGCCGCATCGGCCCGGGCGCTGGTGGAGACGGGCCGGGCCGAGGCGGTCGCTCTGTCGGGCGGGGTGATGCAGAACGCTTTGTTGCAGGCGGCGCTCATGCGGCATCTCGGTGATGTGCCGGTGCTCCTGCACCACGGGGTTCCGGCCAACGACGGCGGGCTGGCATTGGGTCAGGCACTGGTGGCGGCTGCGCGGCAGATCTGACGTGCGCCGGGGCTTTTGCCCCGCCGCGAAAAGCGGGGGACGCTGTCCCCCGCACCCCCTGGGATATTTCTGGCCGGAAAGAGACGAAATGCCGCGCGTCGGTCGACCGGAGCGTGGGACGGTGTGGTGGCAACTGGTTGACCGGCGGGCCGGTCACCCGGTTAGCTCCTGTTCGGATGCGCGCGCGGCATGTTGCGCCGTGTGGGCCGGGAAACGGTTTTTTATCATTAGCTTACGGATAATCCGCGCGATTGTGTGCAATCCCATACAATCGCCGGCTCGCATCGGCGAATCTTCCCTACAGAACCTGCCACGGGTGCGTCTCCAGTGGCCCGTCTGGACCAAGGGAGGGACTTTTGGCCGATATCGAAACCTTCTACGACGTGATGCGTCGGCAGGGGATCACCCGCCGTTCGTTCATGAAGTATTGCTCGCTCACCGCCGCAGCGCTCGGGCTCGGACCAAGCTTCGTGCCGAAGATCGCCCATGCGATGGAGACCAAGCCGCGCACGCCGGTGATCTGGGTTCACGGGCTGGAGTGCACCTGCTGTTCGGAAAGCTTCATCCGGTCGGCGCACCCGCTGGCGAAAGACGTGGTTCTGTCGATGATCTCGCTCGATTACGACGACACGCTGATGGCTGCCGCCGGACACGCCGCCGAAGCTGCGCTCGAGGATACGATCCAGAAATACAAGGGCAACTATATCCTCGCCGTGGAGGGCAACCCGCCCCTGAACGAGGACGGCATGTTCTGTATCACCGGCGGCAAGCCCTTCGTCGAGAAGCTCAAATACGCCGCAAAGGACGCCAAGGCGATCATCAGCTGGGGGGCCTGTGCGTCCTACGGCTGCGTGCAGGCCGCCAAGCCCAACCCGACGCAGGCGACGCCGGTGCACAAGGTCATCACCGACAAGCCGATCATCAAGGTGCCGGGCTGCCCGCCCATCGCGGAGGTCATGACCGGGGTCATCACCTACATGCTCACCTTCGACCGCCTGCCCGAGCTCGACCGTCAGGGTCGCCCGGCGATGTTTTACGGCCAGCGCATCCACGACAAATGCTACCGCCGCCCGCATTTCGACGCGGGACAGTTCGTCGAGGCCTGGGACGACGAGAACGCGCGCAAGGGCTATTGCCTTTACAAGATGGGGTGCAAGGGGCCGACCACCTATAACGCCTGTTCCACCGTGCGCTGGAACGAAGGCACCTCTTTCCCGATCCAGTCGGGCCACGGCTGTATTGGCTGTTCCGAAGACGGGTTCTGGGACCAGGGAACCTTTTACGATCGCGTGACCGACCTGACCCAATTCGGGGTCGAAGCGAATGCCGACAAGGTCGGCTTCGCTGCCGCCGGGGTCGTGGGGGCCGGTGTTGCCGCCCATGCCGCGATCTCCGCGCTCAAGGCCGCGCAGAACAAAGCTCAATCCAGGAATGAGGAGGTCTGATCATGGCGACGACTCCCAACGGTTTCGACCTCGACACTTCCGGCCAGCGCATCGTCGTGGACCCGGTGACGCGCATCGAGGGTCACATGCGCTGCGAAGTGAACGTGGACGACGAAGGCATTATCCGCAACGCGGTGTCGACCGGCACGATGTGGCGGGGGCTCGAAGTGATCCTGAAGGGTCGCGATCCGCGTGACGCCTGGGCGTTCACCGAGCGTATCTGCGGGGTCTGCACCGGGACGCACGCGCTGACCAGCGTGCGCGCGGTCGAGGATGCTCTGGGGATCGAGATCCCGGACAACGCGAATTCGATCCGCAATATCATGCAGCTCAACCTGCAAATCCACGACCATGTCGTCCATTTCTATCACCTCCACGCGCTTGACTGGGTGAACCCGGTCAACGCGCTGAAGGCCGACCCGAAGGCCACGAGCGAGTTGCAGCAGGCGGTGAGCCCGAGCCATCCGATGTCGAGTCCCGGCTACTTCCGGGACGTGCAGAACCGGCTGAAAAAGTTCGTGGAATCGGGGCAGCTTGGCCTGTTCAAGAACGGCTATTGGGACAATCCGGCCTACCTCCTCCCGCCGGAAGCGGACCTGATGGCCACCACCCACTACCTCGAGGCGCTGGACCTGCAAAAGGAGATCGTGAAGATTCACACGATCTTCGGCGGCAAGAACCCGCATCCCAACTGGCTGGTGGGTGGTGTGCCCTGCCCGATCAACGTCCACGGTACAGGTGCTGTCGGCGCGATCAACATGGAACGGCTCAACATGGTGGAGTCGATCATCAACAAGTGCATCGAGTTCAACAAGAACGTGTATCTGCCCGATGTGAAGGCGATTGGCGGGTTCTACAAGAATTGGCTTTATGGCGGCGGTCTTTCGTCGCAGGCCTGTCTCGCCTATGGCGACATCCCGGAGCATCCCAACGATTTCAGCCCCGAGCAGCTTCACCTGCCGCGTGGCGCGATCATCAATGGCGACCTGTCGGTCGTGCATGACGTCGATCCGCGCGACCCCGAGCAAGTGCAGGAATTCGTCGACCATTCTTGGTACGAATACGGCGAGCCGGGCGTGGGGCTACACCCGTGGGATGGCGAGACCAGCCCGCGGTTCGAGCTCGGTCCGAATGCGAAGGGCACCAAGACCAACATCGAGGAGTTGGACGAGGCCGGGAAATACTCCTGGATCAAGGCTCCGCGCTGGAAGGGTCACGCGATGGAGGTCGGGCCGCTCGCCCGCTATGTCGTGGGTTTTGCCAAGGGGCACGAGGACATCACCGAGCAGGTGACGGGCCTCCTGCGCGACATGGACCTTCCGACCGAGGCGCTGTTCTCCACGCTCGGGCGCACCGCGGCGCGGGCGCTCGAGTCGGAATATTGCGGGCGTCTGCAAAAGCACTTCTTCGACAAGCTTCTCACCAACATCAAGAACGGCGACGAGACGACGGCGAACGTGGCCAAATGGGATCCGTCCACATGGCCCGCCGAGGCCAAGGGCGTGGGCATGACCGAGGCGCCGCGCGGTGCGCTGGGTCACTGGATCAGGGTCAAGGACGGGCGCATCGAGAATTATCAATGCGTCGTGCCAACCACCTGGAACGGCAGTCCGCGCGATACGCAAGGCAACATCGGCGCGTTCGAGGCGAGCCTCATGAACACCAAGATGGAGCGGCCCGAAGAGCCGGTCGAGATTCTGCGCACCCTGCACAGCTTCGACCCATGCCTTGCCTGTTCGACCCATGTCATGTCGCCCGACGGCGACGAGCTGGCCGACGTCAAAGTTCGCTAAGGGAGGACGAAGGATGAAGAAGCTGATTACCCTGATGGTCGCCGGGATGCCGGCGACCGCGATGGCCCACCCCGGCCACCCCGAAGCTGCGGGACCGATGGGTCACGACATCGCGCATGTGGTGATCGCGGTCGGTCTTGCGACCGCTGCGGTGATCGTCGCAGGGGGTGTGCGCAAGGCGCTCGGCCAGCGGGAGGACTGACATGGCTGAAGACACCATCCATATCGCCAATCCGGGGATCGAGCCGCTGCAAAGTTCGCGGCTGACCGGGGATGCGACCGAAGCAGACATCGAGAGCATCCGCCGCCGCACCAGCGTCTATGTCTACGAAGCGCCGGTGCGTATCTGGCACTGGACCAACGCTCTTGCGATTGTCGTGCTGATCGCGACCGGTTTCATGATCGGATCACCGCCGCCGTCGATGCAGATCGGTGAAGCGACGCACCAGTTCCTGTTCGGCTACATTCGCTTTGTCCATTTCGCCGCCGGGATGATCATGACGGTCGGGTTTTTTGGGCGCATCTATTGGGCCTTCGTCGGCAACCACCACGCCAAGCAGCTATTCTACGTGCCGGTGTGGAAGAAGGCCTGGTGGCGCGAGATGTTCCATGAGCTGAAATGGTACGCGTTCATCGAGAAGACGCCGAAGAAATACGTGGGCCATAATCCTCTTGCTCAGATCGCGATGTTCTTTTTCATGACCATCGGGATCACCTTCATGATCGTGACGGGCTGGGCGCTTTATGCGGAGGGCGCGGGGCAGGGAAGCTTCGCGGATACCGTCGCCGGATGGGTGCTGGGGCTGGTCGGCAATTCGATGGTGCTGCACACGCTGCATCACATCGGGATGTGGTTCATCGTCATCTTCATGATCATCCACATCTACGCCGCGATCCGCGAAGATATCATGTCGCGGCAGTCTATGGTGTCGACGATGATTTCGGGCCACCGGACGTTCAAGGACGACAAGATCGACTGACCTCGGGCCATGCGACGAGACTGCGAGGGGCGGGCCGAGGGGCCGCCCCTTTTTCTTGGCGGGTGGCAGGTGCGCGGCGGGCGACGTGTGCGAGGGTCGGCCGCTCGGTTTGACATGTGGCAGGTGTCGGCCTAGCGTTCGGCCTGCGGTGCAAGCCGCACCCGGACCCGCGGGAAGGGCAGAGCCCACTTGCATCTACACGCAAAGATTTCCTCAACCTTTGTGCAGCCGGATTGCGGGTCGTCGGCATATAATGCGCGGAGGTTTTCCATGACATCCCTACCCTCTCGTCCCGATCTGGGGCAATTGAAACGTCAGGCCAAGGAATTGCTGGCGGGCTATCGAAACGGTGACGCCGAGGCGGTCGCGCGGTTCGCCGCCGCCCTGCCCGCGGCCCGGCACACCCCCGACATTGCACTGCGCGAGATGGCGTTCAGGCTCCACGACGCGCAATCCTGCCTCGCACGGGAATACGGCTTCGCGTCATGGGCAGATCTGCGCGGATATGTGGAGGTCGTAGCGCGGCTTGGAACGGATCCCGATGCGATGACCGACAGCTTCCTGGGCACGGTCTATGCCGGTGAGATCGCTGGTGGAAATTCCAGGGCACGCCCCGCAACCGCCGCGCGGCTGCTGGCCGAACATGGCGACCAGATCGCGGACGATCCGCTGATCGCCTGCGCGACCGGAGATGTGGAGGCGGTTCGCCGCCAGATCGAGGCCGAACCCGGCTGGATCGACCGGGCTGGCGGGCGGCTGAATCTGACCCCATTGATCGCGGCCTGCCAGTCGAGCCTCGTGTTATTGCCGGAGTATCACACCGGGCTTGTTCGGACCGTCGCCGCGCTTCTGGAGGCGGGCGCGGATCCGAACAGACGGCTGAGCCGAAGCTGGCAAGTCAACGCCGATATGCCCGCCGATACGTGGGAGGTCTCGGCGCTGCACGGTGCAGCGGGGGTCTATTTCGACCCGGAGATCACGCGCCTCCTGATCGCGGCGGGGGCGGACCCGAACGACGGGGAGTCGCTCTATCATTCGTTGGACAACCCGGTTTGCACGCCGCTCCTGTTGGAGGCGGGGGCGTGGGTCGAGGGGACGAACGCGTTGTTCCGCGCCCTCGACTTCGACGATCTCGACACGTTTCAGCGCCTTGTCGACCATGCCGGGGACAGCAACGAACTGCGCAATGGGAGGCTCATATTATGGGCGATCCGCAGGCGGCGTAGTCCCGCGCATATACGCGCCCTGCTCGCCGCTGGCGCGGACCCGAAAGTGAAAAACAAGGCCGGGGTCAGCGCCCATGTCGCGGCGTTGCGTTATGGTTTGCCCGAAGTCGCAGACCTGCTGGCCGAAGCGGGCGGAGCCACGCCATCGACCATAGAGGATCGGTTCGTCGCCGCCTGCGCGCGCGCCGACGCGGACATGGCGCAGGAGATCTTGAACGAAAGGCCAGGGCTTCCGGCCAGTCTCGACCAGGACCGGTTGCGCCTGTTGCCGGAGTTGGCCGAGGCGGGCGCGCGTGACGCCGTGAAGCTCATGGTCGATCTCGGCTGGCCGCTGGACGTGAAGGGCGGCGACTGGAATGCGTCCGCACTCAATCAGGCGGTGTTTCGGGGCGATGCGGAGTTGGCACGGTACCTTTTGGAACGGGGAAGCGTTTGGACCGAGCGTCACGGGTTCGGGGACAACGTCTGCGGCACCCTGAGCTGGGCGTCCGTGAATGAACCGCATGCGGAGGGTGACTGGCCGGGCTGCGCTTCGGCGCTTCTGGATCACGGGATGCCCGGGGCGACGCGCGACCCGGAGATGCCGGGCGCGGTTCTTGTCGGCGGCGAGCGACGGCGGTTCTCGGATGCGGTTACTGACACGCTACTGGGCGCGGATCGTTAAATGAAAACGCCCCGCCGCGGGGACATCGCGGCGGGGCTTTGCGGTCTGTGAGGCGCGGGCAGAACACGCCTCGGAGCGGGCAACTCCGTCAGGCCGCAGTTCGGGACATGTGGGGCCACCAGACGAGAGGATCGGAGAAGTTGATCCCCTCACGCGGGGTGAGCGTGGTCGTCACGATCTCTCCCCCCTCCCCGATCGCGAGGTCGAGAATGCGCGATTTGAAGGTGTCGATGGCGGCTGCGCGCCCGTCGCGCGCGGTTTTCAGGAAATGGATGCGCTGGCCCACGTAATCGGCCGGGTTGCGCATCGGTTCGAGCGTCTGGCGGAACATCGCCGCGCGGGCATCGGGCGCGCCTGTCACCTCATCGAACCCGTCGAGCGGAGCGGACCAGTCGGGGGAGCCGCCCACGCAGGTCACGCGGTCGACCTTGGTGACCATGCGGGCGGCCGCAAGCGCCGCGTCGCCGCCGAGCCCCATGCCAGAGAGCGACAGGGGCAGATCGCCGAAGCGGTGGCGCGCCCAAGTCGTCACGGTCGGGATGTCGAACACGGTGTTCCCGAGAAGCGTCCAGAGCACCCGCGCGTAGTTCTCGCGGATCGCGAGGCCGAGTTGGTCGTCGTCGCGCCGCCGCCCGTGGCGGGCGAGGTCGAGGGTGATCGCCACCTGGCCTTCGTCGTCCGCGAGACGGTCCAGAAGCGCGAGGTTGTCTTCCTTGCGCTGACCGAGGTCGGGGATATGAATGGTGATGCCTGTCGGGGCCTCGCCCGGTTGCCGCCACATCAGCGGAATCTCGTCGAGAAAGGCCTCGTGATAGGGTCGCAGGAAGTGAATGCTCGCACTCATGATTATTCCTTTCTTTCGCGGGCAACGCCCGGACGCCCCATATTGTTCCCAAACTGGTTTAGGCCACATTATCTTGTGACAAATAGATAGCCCCGCCGCAGGGTTTCGACTGCGGCGGGGCCTTTGGTGAGGGTTCGTGACGAAGTGATTACCGAAGGACGGAAACGATTTGGCGCGTTTCGCTGTCCACGATCACGGTGTCTCCGTTCACGTTGAGATAGGAATAGGTCGGGGAGGCCGGAACCTCGTAGAAATCCACCTCTGGCGGGATCGAAACGCCCGGAACCGGTTCGCCGCTGAGAATGACCGGCTCGACCGGGTTCTCGCGCACGTAGACGGTGGTTTCCTCGGGAACCGCGCTGCCGCCCACGGTGGAGCCGGCTACGCCGCCGACAATTGCGCCGACGGGACCGCCGACCAATGCGCCGACCGCAGCACCAGTGCCGCCGCCGATGATCGAGGCCGCAGCGCTTTCGCCGCTGCTGTCATATTCGATCACTTCGATTGTTTCGATTTCGGCAACCGGGGTCTGATCCACGGCGAGGTAGGGCGAATAGGCCCAACCGGTGGAGCCGTTCGCCGTCACCTTGCACCAGCCATCCGCCGGGATGCAGCCGTTGAGGTCGACCTGCGTGTCCGCGGGCAGAACCTGCACGATCTTGAAGCCGGGACCGGGGCCCATGCGCATGTTCAGATCAGTCGTGACGGTGGCCGAGCCTTCCTGAGCGAAGGCCGCGCCGGTGGCGAGCGTCAGGGCAGCCGCGGAGCCGAGAAGAATGGTGTTGCGTTTCATTGTCTTTCTCCTTGTGTCAGGTCCGAGGCCAGTTGTGCCCCGGTTTGGCAGGAGAACGGACGGAAGCGGGCAGAGTTCCGGGTGACTCGGAGTTAGGCAAGTCCCCGCGCATGCGGCAAGATACTTTCCAATTTTGTCGCCTTGTGGCTTACTGCCTTCCATAACACTTCAGTGAAATGCATGAATCGCTCGGACTTTCCCGTTGAAAAGCAATGTTTTAGCCAGTCACCTCGCCATCACGACAAAATGCCGCATTCGAGTGCTGGTCGCATTACGTTCACCCGAACAACCCACCGGAAAGAGGGATTCCGGTTGGACAGGGAGGGACAGCACATGGCACCGCGCGTGCTTATTCTGGGTATCGGAAACGTTCTCTGGGCCGACGAAGGCTTTGGGGTCCGCTGTGTCGAACGGTTGGCCTCGCGCGTGGCATTCCATGACAACGTAAAGATCATGGATGGCGGGACGCAGGGGCTCTATCTGCTCCCGTTCCTCGAAGAGGCCGACATCCTTCTGGTCTTCGACGCGGTGGATTACGGGATGGCCCCCGGCGAGATGAAGGTGGTCGAGGGCGACGAGGTTCCGTCGTTCATGGGCGCGAAGAAGATGAGTCTCCATCAGACCGGGTTTCAGGACGTGATCGCGACGTCGGAGCTCATGGGATACCGCCCCGAGACGCTGATCCTGATCGGATGCCAGCCCGAAGAGCTTGAGGATTACGGCGGGGGGCTACGCGATATCGTGGCGGCGCAGATCGACCCGGCCATCGAGATTGCCCTGAAAAAACTGGCAGCCCTCGGGATTGTCGCGCGCGAAGGACGCCATGCGACCGATGACCTCGCCGATCCGTCGATCACCCGCGACGCCTATGAGGGCGGGCGCCCGTCGGAAGCCGAAGCGCATCGCAAAGGCGACATCCGGTTCTATCCGAAAGAGACCGCCTGATGTGCGTGGGGGTGCCGATGCAGGTGATCAGGCGCGATGAAATGTCCGCGCTTTGCTCGGACGGCACCGTGACCGAGACCATCGACCTCGCGCTCGTCGGTGAAGTCGAGCCGGGAACATGGCTCCTGACCTTCCTCGGCTCCGCCCGCGAGGTCATCACCGAAGACGACGCACAGAAAATCTCGGCCGCGCTCGACGGGTTGCGGTCGGTCATGGGCGGAGGCGATCTGGGCGATGCCTTTGCCGATCTCGAAGAAACCGGGCCGCGTCTGCCGCTGCATCTGGCCGCTGCCCTGAGCGAAGGAAAGACAACTGCATGACGCAACTCACCACACTGGATAAGAGCGAGGGCCCCTGTGGTCATCCGCTGGTCGACCGCCTTGTCGAGACCGAGGGCTATCCGCTTCTCACGACACCTGCCGATGCCGAAGGCTTCATTTCGACCGAGGGCGTGCACGTGGTGTTTCTGCCCGGGGATGCCCAGCGCAATCTCGAGACGCCCGACGTGGCAGTCGTGTTGCCGGAGTTGCGCATGACCTTTCAGGGCGCGTTCGATTGTGCGGTCGCGACCGGCGAGGCCGAGACATGGGTGCGCGAGACGATCGAATTTCACCGCACCCCGAACCTCGTTTTCTTCCGTGACGGGTATTTCCTGTCGACCCTGCCCAAGGTGCGTGACTGGAACGATTACATGAAGCGCATACCGCAGATCCTTGCCATGCCCACCCCGCAAACCGTCGCCTGAGGAGACAAAAATGGCTGACTTCGTACTGCCCCCCATCGGTTTTGGCCCCGGCTCGCAGCCGTTGGGCGAGGATGAGACGCTCGAATACATGCAGATGCCGCAGGACATGCGGACCTTCACGCCCTCGACCCCGGACGTCGAGGAACCGACGAGGGTTGCGGCGGGCATGGCGCTCTTGGCCGAGATTGCGGCAGCCTGCACGCGGGTCGCGCAGGGCATGGCGCCGGCGCGTTTCGACCTCACCACGCTGGATCGCGAAAATCGCGCTTTCATCGCGGAAACGATGGGCGAAGGCGAAGTGGCAATGAAGGTGCAGGGCCAACCGGCTCTGGCCATTCAGGAAAGCTGGTTCGCAGGCGTCTGGATGGTATCGGGTGTCGGTGTGGACCGGATCGACGTGGGTCAGGTTCCGCCGGTCGCGCTTGAAAAGGCGCATATGCCCCACCGCCCGGGCGAAGGTCCGGGGATCGCGATGATCCCGGGTCTGGCGAACGGCCCCGCGCTCATCACCGAGCTGTTCGACAAGACCGCGTCATGGCAGGTGGGTGATGCGCCCCATGTGGTGAACCTCACGCTTCTGCCCCATACGGAGCCGGACCTTGTCTGGCTTTCCGATGCTTTCGGCGAGGGCGCGGTCACGATCCTGTCGCGCGGTTACGGCAATTGCCGGATCACGGCACAGGCCACGCCACATCTGTGGCGGGTCCAATTCTACAATTCGACCGAACAGCTTATCCTCGACACGTTCGAAGTCACCGAGATGCCCGAGGTGGCTCTGGCCGCTGATGAGGATCTGAAAGACAGCGGCGAGCGGATCGTCGAAGTGATCGAGGCCATCAGATGAGCGGGCAGATGACAGGTTTCGAAGGCAGCTATCTTGGGGCCGCCGACAAGATCAGCCCGCAAGCGATCATGGAATGCAAAGTGTGCTGGACGCCCTATGATCCCGCCGAGGGAGACGATTTCCGGCAGATCGAACCGGGCACGGCCTTTGTCGATCTACCGGAGGATTGGTCCTGTCCGAATTGTTCGTCGCCCAAGGACCAGTTCCTTGTGGCCGAAGACCCCGGCAGCCAATCCGCGGCCGATATCCGGCTGCTCGACGACCTGACCGCGAAGCTGGTCGCCGATTTCACCGAAGTCTGGAACGGCACCATGCGAGACGTGCCGCTGGTCAATGCGGCGCTGAGGGTTCAGGCGGTTGGTTGGCGCATACACGAAGGGCGGCCTCTGGGCGTGCTCATGTCGCCGTGGTTCATGAACCTCGTGCAGCTTCCGGGTGAGGACGAGGATTGGTCTGGGCTTGTCGCGGGTGACAAGGAAACCATTGCGTTTCCCTCGGGCGAATACGAATTCATCCATAATCGGCGCGACATGATCGGGGGCTACAAGGCCTGTTCGTTATTTTCGCCAATGGGTGATTTCAACACGCAGGCGCAGGCGGTCGAAGTTGCCGAGGCTGTGATGGTGGAACTTTTCAAGGACGAGAACCGGGCGGAAACGGACCGGGCGCAGGACATTCGCGCGGCACGGGAGAGCGAGATTGCCGCGCTTGAGGAGGCTGGAAACGGTAATGCAGAGGGTGCCCTCGACGACGATCGCTCGGTCATTTCGGAGCCGACCCGCCGCCAGATTCTGACCGGGGGCCTGTCTGAGTGATGAATGCACGGGTGGGCAATTTCGAGATCACACGCGCGGCGGGTGTGCCGATCGCGCAAATGATCCGGGGCCTGACGCCTGAAGCGGTAGCCGAGATGCTGCCGCGCCTGTTCAACCTGTGCCGGTCGGCACAGGCGACGGCGGCGCATCTGGCACTCGGATTGCCCGCGCCTGTGATCGACCTGACGGGTGACGTCATTCGCGATCACGTGCTCAAACTCTTTGTCACCTGGCCCGCGCAGCTGGGGCTCGCCCCTCTGCCGCTCCCCACGCACTGGCAGGCTGGGGGGGAGGGTTTGCTCCGCGCATTGTTCGACGGGCCATTTCCCGAAACGGTGCGCTCGTTTCAAGCCGCCTGCGGGACGGGTCGCGGGATCGCGCCTGTGCTGGCCGCGCTCGACCGCGTTCTGCCGCCCGGCACGGGCGTCGCCGCCGCCCTGCCCGCCCTGACCGACACATGGGCGCTGTCGCCTGTCGCGGTCGAGAACTCAGTCGCCGGGCGGCAGGCGAGCCACACGGTCCTACGCAGTCTCGAGGTCGATCGGGGACGCGATCTTTACTGGCGGGCTGTGGCACGGCTCTACGATCTGGCAGACGCCTGCCGCGGCGCCTTGCCCGCGCCGCGCGTGACCGATGCCGGAGTCGCGCTGGTGCCTGCCTCGCGTGGGACCTATGCTTTGACACTCAGACAAGAGCGGGGGCGGATCACGGGCATCTCTCGTATCACCCCGACCGATCACCTCTGCGCACCGGGGGGCATTCTTGAGATCACGTTTGCTGCGCTCAATGCGCGCGATGCTGGCAAGTCCGGCCTCGTCATGGATATTCTGGACCCGTGCCACGAGATTGGAGTGAGGGCGCTGAACCATGCATGAGATGTCGCTGGCAGAAGGGATGCGCGAGATCATCGTGGACAGCGCCGCGAAACACAACGCGCCTCGCATCTCGCGTGTCCGGGTCGAGATCGGACGGTTCGCGGGTGTCGAGAAGGACGCGCTTGCGTTTGCGTTCGACGTGGTCATGCGCGGTTCGCCCGCGGAGGGCGCGGAACTGGTGATGATCGACCTGCCGGGGCGTGCAAGCTGTTTCGGCTGCGGTGAGACGGTGGAGATCGAGGATCGGCTGGACCCCTGCCCGCTCTGCGGGTCGCTTCAGCTCATGCCCGACGGGGGCGACGAAATGCGGATCAAGGATTTGGAGGTGGCGTAATGTGTACGGTTTGCGGATGCGGAGATACGAGTGTCGAAAGCAAGGCGCATGGTCACGATCATTCTCATGACCACGGGCATTCCCATTCCCACGATCATGGACACAGCCACGACCATCCTCACGACCATTCCCACGTGCATCACCACGGCGACGACATCCACTTCGGCCAGGGGGCCGCAGGTGTCGACGTGGCCGGGATGAGCCAGGAGCGGCTGATCGAGATCGAGACCGGCATCCTGACGAAGAACGACCGCTACGCAGCGGCGAACCGGGACGCGCTCATCGGCCTTGGGGCCTTTGCGGTGAACCTCGTATCGTCGCCCGGTTCCGGCAAGACCACGCTTCTGTGCAAGACGATCGAGGCGCTGGGGGATCAGCCGCTCGCCGTGATCGAAGGCGACCAGCAGACCGCGAACGATGCCGACCGTATCCGGGCGACGGGGGCGACGGCGGTGCAGGTCAATACCGGCAAGGGCTGTCACCTCGACGGCCATATGGTCGGTCACGCCATGGAGCATCTCGACCTGCCGCAGGGCGCAATGCTGTTCATCGAGAACGTCGGCAACCTCGTCTGTCCCGCCGGCTTCGACCTTGGCGAGGATTGCAAGGTCGCGATCCTGAGCGTCACCGAGGGCGAGGACAAGCCGCTGAAATACCCCGATATGTTCACGGCCAGCCGCATCGCGCTTTTGAACAAGGTCGATCTCGCGCCCTATTGCGACGTGGACCTCGACCTCTATGAACACAACCTGCGCCGCATCAACCCGACCATCGAGATCATCCGCATTTCGGCTCGGACCGGCGAAGGCATGGACGCCTGGATCGACTGGCTGAGGGGCAACCTGGCCGCAAAGTCCGCGACCGAGGCGGCAGAGTGATGGCCGAGGCGCGCCCCACGATCCTTCTGGTCGATGACGAGCCGCATTCGGTCAGCGCCATGGAAATGGCGCTCGAGGACGAGTTCGACTGCCTTACCGCCACCAGCGCGGATGAGGCGCAGGGGCTGATGGCGGATAATTACGTGCAGGTCATCTTCTGCGACCAGAGGATGCCCGGCACCACCGGCGTCGAATTCCTGACCGATGTGCGCGAACGCTGGCCGGAAACGGTGCGCATCATCATCACCGGCTACACCGAGGCGACCGACATGATCGCCGCGATCAACGAGGCCGGGATATACCAGTTCGTCACCAAACCGTGGCATCCCGATCAGCTTCTGATGGTCGCCAAGGGCGCAGCGCGGTTGTTCCAGTTGAGCCGCGACCATGACCGGCTGACATTGGAGAGCAAGTACCTCGCCAATACCGCCAATGCGAAGCTGGAGAAACAGCGCGCGGCGTTGCGCGAGGGGCTTGGGTTCGAGAACGTGCTGCGCGCGCCCAACAGCCCGATGAACCAGGTGATCGACATCGCGCGGCAATATGCGAGCTTCGACGTGCCCGCCTTGATCGTCGGCGAGCCGGGGGTCGGCAAGGTGCAGATCGCGCGGGCGATGCATTACACGTCGCTGCGCTCGGAACGGCCCTTTTTCGAATTGAACTGCGCCGGGCTGTCCGAGCAGATGATACAGGTCGAACTATTCGGCGCAAAACGCGGGGCGTTTGCTGGGCTGAACTCCAACAAGGTCGGGCTTTTGCAGAAGACTGACCGGGGCACACTGTTCCTGAACGGTGTCGACACGCTGTCTCCGCAGCTTCAGATCGAGCTTCTGCGGGTCGTGCAGGAGGGTGCGTTCCAGCCGCTTGGCGGGCACGAGACGTTGACCACGAACACGAGGCTCCTGACCGGGTCACATACCGACCTGCGCGCCGCTGTCGCTGACGGCAGATTCCGCGCGGATCTCTACTATGCGCTGTCTACCGCCGAGGTCGCGGTCCCGCCTTTGCGCGCGCGCCCCGGCGATGTGGCCGTGCTGGCCCAGAACATGCTGTTCGAAGCCTCGCAAAGCCATGGCAAGACGGTGCATGGCATTGCGGAACCCGCGTTGGGATTTCTGGAGAATTACGACTGGCCCGGCAACCTCCGCGAGCTTGAGAACGAGGTGACGCGGATGCTGATCTTCGGGCAGGAACGTGTGCTGGGGCCGGAGCTGATCTCGCGCCATATCTTGCAGGCAGCGCCCTCGGACGAGGGCGCGGATCGGCGGGCCGATCAGGTGTTGGTGGGAGACGGGACACTGAAGGACCGGGTGGAACTCATCGAAATGCGCATCCTGCGCGAAACGCTCACCCGGCTGAAATGGAACAAATCCCGCGCCGCCGCCGAACTGGGCCTGTCCCGTGTCGGGCTGCGCGCGAAACTCGACCGCTACGGGATCGCCCCGCCGGTCAATCAGGAGACGTGATATGTGCCTAGGCATCCCCGGACAGATCGTCGAGATCACCGATGAAAGCCGCCTTATGGCGATGGCCGATGTGTCAGGCGTCCGGCGCGAAGTGTCCATTGCCCCGGTGCTGGGCGCGGGCATGACACCCGGTGACCTGATCGGGGAATACGCGCTGATCCACGTGGGCTTCGCCATGGCGATCATCGACGAACAAGAGGCCGCGGAAACGCTGAAGGCGCTCGAGGGCCTCGGCGAGGCGCAGGAAACGCTGGAGGCGATGGCCGAGGGCGCGAAGGCTCTGGAGGAACGGGCATGAGATATGTCGAGGAATTCCGCGACCCCAAGGCGGCGAAGGGCCTGCTCGCCGCGATTGACCGCGTCGTGGACGAGATTGGCGCGACGGCGGAGAACCCCGTCTACATCATGGAAATCTGTGGTGGGCACACCCACGCGATCTTCCGGTACGGGTTGGACAAGCTGACGCCCGCAGGCGTCGAGTTCATCCACGGACCCGGCTGCCCTGTCTGCGTGCTGCCGATGGCGCGGGTCGACGAATGTGTCGAACTGGCCGAACAGGAGGACGTGATCTTCACCACCTTCGGTGACGCGATGCGGGTGCCGGGGACGAAAAAGTCGCTCTTGCAGGCCAAGGCGGACGGGGCCGACATTCGCATGGTCTATTCCCCGCTCGACGCGCTGGAGCTTGCCCGCCGCAACCCCGAGCGCGAGGTGATCTTTTTCGGTCTGGGGTTCGAGACGACGACACCCTCGACCGCGCTGTCGATCCAACAGGCCGCGCGTGAGGGGCTGACCAATTTCACCGTGTTCTGCAACCACATCACCGTGCCGCCGCCGATCAAGGCGCTTCTGGACGATCCGCACATGGTGCTCGACGGGTTCGTGGGGCCGGGTCATGTTTCGATGGTGATCGGAACGCATCCATACGATTTCATTGCCGACGATTACGGCAAGCCTATCGTGGTCGCCGGGTTCGAGCCGCTGGACTTGCTGCAATCGGTGCTCATGGTGCTGGAACAGATCAGAGACGGGCGCGCAGTGGTCGAGAACCAATACGCCCGCGTCGTGCCGGAACATGGCAACCCCGTGAGCCTTGCCGCCATCGAAGACGTGTACGAGAAACGCCCCTCCTTCGCGTGGCGCGGGCTGGGCGAGATCGACGAGAGCGGGTTGCGCATTCGCGAGAAATACGCGGCCTTCGACGCTGAGGCGAAGTTCGGGATCGGCTATGGGGCCGAGGTCGAGCGGTCGGTCGAGGAGCCGGAAGGTTGCGCCTGTAGCCAGGTCATGACGGGTCGCATCAAACCCACCGGCTGCCCGCAATTTGGGCTCGGCTGCACACCGGAAATGCCGCTGGGCGCGCTGATGGTATCGTCCGAGGGCGCTTGTGCGGCGTACTACCAATACGGCGGCGGGCGCGCGGCGGTGGAGGCTGCAGAATGAAGGACGTGACCGGGCAGAAGGTGCTGCGCGACAGCCGCGTGACGCTCGCCCATGGTGGCGGCGGCAAGGCGATGCGCGATTTGATCGAAAGCGTCTTTACCGATGTGTTCGAGCCGGACGGGATGGAAGACCAGGCGCGGCTCACCGCCGAGGCGCTGGCGGTTCCGGGGGCGCGGCTCGCCATGACCACCGACAGTTTCGTGGTGACGCCGGTCGAGTTTCCCGGCGGCGATATCGGCAAGCTCGCCGTGTGCGGCACAGTAAATGACCTTGCCGTGGGCGGAGCGACGCCGCTGTACCTGTCGGCTGCGTTCATCATCGAGGAAGGCACGGAAATCGCCCTTTTGCGCCGGATCGTGGCGACGATGCGGGACGAGGCGGACAAGGCGGGCGTTCGGATCGTCACGGGCGACACCAAGGTCGTCGGGCGCGGGTCCGCGGATCAGGTGTTCATCACGACGACCGGCGTGGGCGTGATCGCGCCCGGCGTCGAGTTGAAAGCAGGCAATGTACGCCCCGGAGACGTGGCCATCGTGAACGGGGTGCTGGGTGATCATGGCGCCTGCATTCTTGCCGCGCGGGGCGACATGGCGCTGTCCTCCGACCTCGTGTCGGATTGTGCGGGGCTGGGGCATCTCATGGCTGCGGTTCAGGCGGCCTGTCCGAACGTCCGCGCGGCGCGGGATTGCACGCGGGGCGGGCTGGCCTCGGCGCTCAATGAAATCGCTGAGGCGGCTGGCGTGGCTGTGGAAATCGAAGAAGACGCGCTCCCGCTTCGGGCCGAAGTGAAAGGCACCTGTGAGATCCTCGGGCTCGACCCGCTTTACCTTGCCAACGAGGGGCGGTTGGTGCTGTTCGTGCCGGAGGACGAGGCGGAGGCCGCGTTGGCGGCAATGCGATCGGTGCCGGAAGGCGAAGGGGCGACGGTGATCGGACGAGCGAAACCTGCGCCCGCGGGTCAGGTCACGATGCGCACGCTTTTCGGTGGCGCGAGGATCGTGGACATGCTGGTCGGAGAGCAGCTCCCGCGTATATGTTGACGTCTCGCAAACGCAGGCCGAAACGCCCGGTTCCGCGCATCTGCGCACACTGGGCGCTGGCTGCGTGACTTGCCACGCTTTGCGCAAAGGCGTCTAAGCGGGGCATGACCACGATCCCTGACCCGCAGGAGGCAAGCGAACGCGCCCTCGCCTATCCGGAATTCCGACGCTTCTATGTCGGCGCCGTCTGCGGCACCAATGGCGGCTGGATCAGTCGCATCCTGATGTCGTGGCTCGCCTGGGACCTGACCCATTCGCCGACCTTCGTGGGCGTCATCGCCGCGACGAGCATGTTGCCCATCGCCATTTTCGGGCCGTTCTTCGGCGCATTGATCGACCGGATGTCGGCGCGGATCGCGTTCCAGCGGGTGACGCTGGCGCTTCTCGCCGTTCCGGTGGTGATCGCCGCGCTTCTCGCGGCGGGGTGGCTGACCGCCGTTCCGCTTTTCTTCGTGGCGCTGTCTTTCGGGATCGTCATGTCGGCCTATCACCCGGTGCGCCAGTCGCTGGGTCCGCGTCTGGTCGAGCGCCCCGCGATCGGGTCGGTCGTGGCGCTTGCGGCGCTCAATTTCAATATCGGGCGATTGTTGGCCCCGGCGCTAGGCGGCGCGATGATTGCAGCTTTCGGAACCTTCCCCACGTCGCTCATCGGCGTGGTGCTCGCCCTTCCCAATGCCCTGATCGCGCCGACCTTACGTCCGCGCGAAGGCGACCATGAGAGCCACGGCGCGCTGCTCGCTGATCTGGCGGAGGGGTTTCGCGTGGTGTGGGAACGGTGGGCGATACGACGCTCGATCCTGCTCGCGGTCGCGGCTCTCGGGCTGATCCGGGGGATTTCGGAAATCCTCGCTCTGGTCGCGGACGGGATGTTCGGGCGGGGGGCGACGGGGCTTGGTCTTTTGACTTCAGCGGTCGGTGGCGGTGCGCTGGTCGCGGCGATTTTTCAGGTCGTTGCAGGCAACCGGCTTCTGCGATACCGGCCGCTGCGCTTCGCGGTGATCTGGGCGGGGTTCGTGGGCACGCTCGGGCTTGTCCACGCGCCCAGTTTCGAGTGGACACTTCCCGCTGCGTCGCTGGTCGGCTTCGCATCGACCTTCGTGGGCGTCTCGCTTCAGATCGGGGTGCAGTCGCGGCTCGAGGACGAACTCAGGGGGCGCGTGATGTCGATCTGGATGCTGGCCAACACTGCCTCGACCTCGGCGTTGGCCTTTGGGCTGTCGGGGCTCACTGTTTGGATCGGCCTGCCCGCGGCGACCACGGCGAGTGTCATCGTTGCGAGCGTCGCCGTCATTGCGCTGTGGGTCATCCCCACCGACCGCTAGCGGCGCGGGTCACCCAGACCCAGACCGCGCCCGATGATTTCTTTCATGATCTCCGACGTACCCGCGTAGATCCGCGCAATGCGGGCGTCCCGGAACATATGGCTGATCTCGTATTCATCCATGTACCCCGCGCCGCCGTGGAATTGCAGACCGGCGTCTACGACTTCGCCCTGAAGCTCGGAGGTGACGAGTTTGAGGGCAGCGGCATCTTCGGGCGTCAGTTTCTCGGCGTTGGCCAGCATGACGCATTGGTCGAGCCAGGCTTGCGTCGCGTCGAGCCGCGCACGCAGGTCGGCCATGACGAAGCGGGTGTTCTGGAACGTGCCGACAGGCTGGCCGAACGCGGTGCGCTCCTTGATGAAGTCGAGCGTTATGTCGAAGGCGACCTGGGCATGAGCGAGCGAGCCGATGGCGCTCATCGTGCGCTCGACGGCGAGACATTCGGCCATGTAGGCGAAGCCCATTCCCGCTTCGCCCAAGAGGTTTTCCTTCGGCACGCGAACGTTGTCGAAGCGGATCTCGGCGGTGTCTTGCGCCTGAAGCCCCATCTTTTTGAGATGCCGTCCGCGGGAAAACCCCTCCATATCGCTGGTTACGACGAAGAGGCCGATTTCACCGCGTTTCTCGCCGGTCTTGGCGGCGACCACGAATAAGTCTCCGATGATGCCGTTGGAGATGTAGGTCTTCGAGCCGTTCATCAGGTAGTGGTCGCCCTGATCCTCGGCCTTGGTACGGATCGCGGCGAGGTCGGAGCCGGTATCGGGTTCGGTCATCGCGATAGCCATGACCGTTTCGCCGGACACAGCGCCGGGCAAGAAACGCGATTTCTGTTCGTCGTTGGCGAAACGGTCGAGATAGGGGCCGACCAGCATGGAATGCGCGTTGTGGAAGAACCCGCTGTCGGTCCAGCGCACGGTTTCCTCCTGCAACACCTGATCGTAGCGGATGTCGCGGATGCCGAGGCCGCCATATGCCTCGTCTGCCCAGAGGCACAGCCACCCTTCCCTGCCGAAAGCGAGGAAATCCTCTTTGTCGACATGGCCCTGTTCGCGCCACTTGGCGACTTTGCCGGCCATGTTGTCGCGCAGGTAGCGGCGCACCTGATCGCGGAACATTTCGTGCTCTTCTTCCAAATGGACACGGGGGAACGGCATCAGGCCTCCTTCGCGAGGGTGTCGCGCAAAACGTTTTTCTGGATTTTCCCAGCGGGCGAGAGGGGAAGTTCGTCGAGGATGGAGATCGAGCGGGGCGCCTTGTAACCCGCGATGAGTGGTTTGCAGTGGGCCCGAACGGCTTCGAGCGTGAACGCCGCGCCGGGTGTGGGCACGATCACGGCATGAACACGCTCGCCCCAATGTTCATCGGGGAGTGCGACCACGGCGCAGGCCCCGACGCCGGGCATGGTTGCGAGCGCGTTTTCCACCTCGGCGGAATAGACGTTCTCGCCCCCCGTCACGATCATGTCCTTCACCCGGTCGACGATGTGCAGGAACCCCTCTTCATCCATCATCCCCGCGTCCCCGGTGTAGAGCCAGCCGCCGGACAGGGTGTTCGCCGTTTCCTCGGGGCGGTTCCAATAGCCGAGCATTGTCTGCGCACCCCGCACGGCGATCTCACCCACCGCGCCTTGCGGCAGAGGGTCGCGGTTCTCATCCACGATCCGAACGGACGCGGAGGGCAGCGGACGGCCAGCAGAGGTCAGACGGCGCTCGGCGCCTTCGCCAAGATGATCATCGGGCGCGAGGCAGGTGATGACAGGCGAAAACTCGGTCTGACCGTAGACCTGCATGAAGCCCGCGGTGGGGATTGCATCCATCGCGCGGTTCAGGAGCGTGGTGTTGATGGGCGCCGCGCCGTATCGGATCGAGACGAGCGATGTGAGGTCACGGGTGGCCATGTCCGGGTGGTCGAGGATGACGCGCAGCATGGTGGGCACCACGAATATGTCGGCCACCTTTTCGGCTTCGATGAGGCGCAGCGCCTCGCCGGGCTCGAACGCGGGCATGATGACCTGCGGCGCGCGGCGGAAGGCGAATTGAAAAATCACGCCGACCCCGCCGATGTGAAAGAACGGCGCGACGTGAAGGCCGGGCTTGTCGCCTCCGTTCGGTGCGGCAGCGGTCAGGGCGAGCGAACAGGTCGCGATGCCTTCGTGCGAGAGCATGACGCCTTTGGGTCGCCCCGTGGTGCCGCCCGTATACAGCAGCGCTGCCATATCGTCGCCCGCCGCACCGCCCTCGAGGATCGGGTCATGCGACGCGATGAGCATCTCGTAATTTTCGCAGCCGTCCGGCGTCTCTCCGTCGCCGACGTAGATGATCCGCCGCAAACCGGGCGCGAGGCCGCGCAGGTCATCGAGGATCGGCAGGAATGTGTCGTCGATCAGCAGCACCTGTGTTCCGCTGTCCTGAAAAGAATAGGCCATCTCTACGGGGGACCAGCGGGCATTCACCGGATTGATCACCCCTTCGGCCCAGAGGGTCGCGAAGACGTATTCGACATAGCGGTCCGAGTTCATGGCGAGCATCGCAACCCGGTCGCCTTTGGTGACGCCACCTGCAACCAGCGCGCCTGCGAACCGTGCCACGCGGTCCGCGAAGTCCGCGTTGGTGCGCCGCCGGTCCCCGAAGATCGTGAACGTCTCCCCGGGGCGTTCGGTGGCGGCTTTGACGACGGGCTGGGTGAGCGACAGGCCGGGCATCAGTTCCGCTGCCGGTCGTCCAGCCCAAGGCCCCGCCCGATGATTTCGCGCATGATCTCGGAGGTGCCGGCGTAGATGCGGCTGATCCGGGCGTCACGGTAGAGGCGCGAGATTTCGTATTCGTCCATATAGCCCGCGCCGCCGTGAAGCTGGAGACACTCGTCCACCACGCGGCCTTCGACCTCGGATGTGTAGAGCTTCACCTCGGCGGCCATTTCGGCGGACAATTCGCCCTTCATATGGGCTGCCGCGCAATGGTCGGTCAGTGCCCAGGCGGCATCGAGCTCGGTCCGCATCGAGGCCATTTTGAAGCGCGAGTTCTGGAACGTGCCGATAGGCTTGCCGAAGGCGCGACGCTCCATGATGAATTCCATCGTGATGTTGAAGGCGTGTTCGGCACGCCCGACGAAACCGACCGCGCCGATCAGGCGCTCTTCGGCGAGGTTCATCATCATCGTCTTGAACCCGGCCTTGGGATCGCCCAGCACGTTTTCCTTCGGCACTTTCACGTCGTCGAAGAACAATTCGGCGGTGTCCTGGCTTTCCAGCCCGACCTTTTTCAGGTTTCGGCCACGATCAAAGCCCTCCATACCATCTTCGACCCAGAACAGGCCAATCTCGTGCGGCTTGTCGGGATTGGTCCGGGCGGCGACCAGCGTCAGCCCTGCGAGATAGCCGTTGGAGATATATGTCTTGGAGCCGTTCAGGACCCAGTGGTCGTCCATCTCGACCGCGCGGGTCTTGATGCCAGCGAGGTCAGACCCCGTGCCCGGTTCGGTCATGGCGATGGCGAGGATTGTCTCGCCCGAGACGACGCCCTGCATGAAACGGTCGCGTTGTTCGTCGGACGCGAATTTCTGAAGGTAGGGTCCGACGATGCGGTTATGGAGGCCCAGAAACAGCCCCGGCTCGCGCGGGCCGATCTCTTCGCACAGGATCATGTCGTAACGGAAATCGTCGAGACCGAGGCCGCCGTATTTCTCGTCGGCGAACATGCATAGAAAGCCCTCGTCGCCTGCTTTTTTCCAGACGTCGCGCGACACGACGCCGTCTTCGCGCCACGTCTCTGCGTGCGGATAGACTTCCTTCTCGGCCCAGGCCCGCACGGTGTTGCGGAACATCTCGTGCTCTTCGTCATAGATCGTTCGTGTCAGCATCGGGACCTCCGGCTGATTTTTGGCGTTTTCGGTTGTGTTGCGAGGCGGGGTGGCGGGGCGCCGCAAAGCGCCCCGCCGGTCGTGTCATTCGATGGTTTGAACCAGAACCCACGAGCCGTTTTCGATGCGGGAGACGAAAATTTCGTCTGCCGCCGTGTGGTCCTCGGCCGAGAAATCGACCGTGTTGCCACCTATCGGGTCTTCGTAGTTCAGTGTTTCCATCGCCGCGATGAAGCTTTCGCGTGTCAGGTCAGGGCCTGCGGCTTCGAGACCACGCACCATGATCTCGGCTCCGGACCGACCCAGGAGTGCGCCTGTACCGGGATAGTCTTCGCCGGTCGCTTCCTTGTATTGCGCGATCCATTCGGCCACTTCCGGCTCGCCAACGCGGGCCTCGAGATCCTGCCAGCCGGCACCGGAGTAAACGCCGTCCATCACCCCCTGCTGAGCAAGGCCCTTGGCGACCACAGTGTGGAAACCAGCGCCGGACAGGTAGAACTTCAGGTCATCCATGCCAAGCTTGCGGGCGGTGGCGATGGCGTTGATCGCCTGCGAAATCCCCAGGGCCATGCCGACCGTATCGCAGCCCGAGTCCTTGACCCGGCCCAGCGCGCCGGTGAAATCGCTCTCATCCGGCTTGTGGCCGATCTCTTCGCCGACTTCGATCACGCCGTCCTCGGCGAGCTTGTAGGCGCCTTCCGCGATTTCCTTGCCGAAATCGGTCGGCAGGATCATCAGGCAGACTTTTGACGTGCCTTCGTTTTCAGCCATGAAGGTGAGCGCCGAAATCGTCGCGTCGTAGTAGGACGAGGTGCCTGCGAATTTCCACGGTGCAGGCGGGTCGATCATCTGACGGGCCGCAGTGATCGGGGAGACGTTGGGAATGCCCTCCGGCTCCATCAACTGGAACATGGCGAGGTTATGGGGTGTGCCCAGGTTCAGGAGCATGGCGAAGACCTGATCGCGGTTGATCAGCTTGTTCGCCGCCTGCGCCGCGCGCGGCACCTGATAGCCGTGATCCTCGACGATGTAGTTGATCTGACGGCCATGCACGCCGCCGTTCTCGTTCACCTGATCGAAATAGGCCTGCGCCGCCGCGACAGCCGGGACCGAGAAGGGTGCGAAGATACCGGACAGGTCGTGCGCCCCGCCGATCTTGATCTCATCGTCCGAGACGCCCGGCGTCTGAGCGAAGGCGGGTGTGGCGAAAAGTGCCGCAGCCGCGAGTGCTTTGATGGTGTTCATGTTTTCCTCCCTGTTGCGATCTTTCGATCAATACATCTCGTCAATGAGCGCCGCGTGACGCTCGTTCACGAAATTCCGTTTGAGTTTCATGGTCGGCGTGAGTTCCTCGTCCTCCGCCGTGAGCAGGATGTCGATCAGGCGGAAATCCTTGAGCTGTTCGACCTGCGCGAATTGCTTGTTGGTCTCGGACACGACGCCGCCGATCAGGTCGCGGACTTCCTGCGCACGGGTGAGCGACGCGAAATCCGAGAACGGGATCTGGCGGTCCTGGGCGAATTTCTCGACGTTTTCCTGGTCGATCATGATGAGGCAGGTCAGGTATTTCCGCTTGTCCCCGATGACCACGGCGTCCGAAATATAGGGCGAGAATTTGAGCTTGGACTCGATCTCGGCGGGAGTGATGTTCTTGCCGCCCGCTGTAATGATGATGTCCTTCATCCGGCCCGTGATGGTCAGCGCACCGTCATTGCCGATGCGCCCGATGTCGCCGGTCTTGAGCCAACCGTCTTCGGTGAACGTCTCGGCAGTTTTCTCGGGCTTGTTCCAGTAGCCTTTGAAGACGCAAGGCCCGCCGACGAGCAATTCGCCGGTCTCGTCGATCTTCAATTCCACGCCGGGGAGCGGCTTGCCCACTGTGCCGACATTGTTGTCGTCCACCGTGTTCACAGTCGCGACGCCGCCGGTTTCGGTCATGCCGAAGCCTTCGACCAAAGGGACGCCGATCGCGTCGAACCATTCGATGAGTTCCGGCGAGATGGGCGCAGCACCGGAGGTCACGCGCCGCGCGTTGGCGAAGCCCAGCATTCGGCGCAGGTTTCGGAGCACAGCGAATTCGGCGACAAGTTTGCCCAGCTTCAGCCCCAGACCTGGGTTGTCGGCCTTTGCGTATCTGTTGCCGAGCAACATCGCCAGGTCGAAAGCCTTGGACCCGATTGGCCCGGCCTCGGACCGGAGGATCATCACGCGAGAATAGACCTTCTCCCAGATGCGTGGGACGCCTGCGAATGTGTCGGGGTTCACCTCCTGAAGGTTTTCGAACACGGTTTCCGGGCTTTCCGCGAAATTGACGGTGCAGCCGTTGGCGATGGGCGCTTCGACCGAGACGAGCCGTTCGAGAACGTGACAGAGCGGCAGGAAACAAAGCTGTTCGTCGGTCTCGTGGAAATCGAGCATCTGCTCGCCCGCGACGAGTTGAAACATCATGTTGCGGTGGGTCAGGATTGCGCCCTTTGGCGGGCCGGTGGTGCCGGACGTATAGATCAGCATCCGGGGGTCTTCGGGCTGCACGGTTTCGAGCGCCTTTTCGAACCGATCCGGGTTCGCGGCCTTTTCGCCCAGGGCGTAGAGCTCGTCGAGGAACATGACCTTTTTGTGGGAGAAGGTCGCGAGCCCCTCGCGGTCGAACACGACGACCTTTTCGATGCCCGGCATGTCGCCGCGCGCTTCGAGCCATTTGTCGAGTTGTTCGTCGTTCTCGACAAAGAGCACCTTGGCGGCGCAGTCATTGGCGAGATAGGCAAGCTGCCCCGCGCTGTCGGTGGTGTAGACCCCGGACGGGATCGCGCCGATGGCAGCGGCGGCGATGTCGCAATAGATCCATTCGCGCCGATCCTCGGACAGGATGAGGACCGGGTCGCCCTTGCTCACGCCCAGCTCCATCAGCGCAAGCCCGATCTTCCTGGCGCTGTCGTAGTAAGTGTTCCAGGAATATTCCTGCCAGATGCCCAACTCTTTCTCGCGATGCGCCACGCGCGGCCCGTAATGGGCACAGCGTGCGGCCCAGAGCGACACGATGGTGTCGTGGCCGTCGAAGGCGATGCGGTCTTCGGGTGTCACGCGGCTCATCTCCATGTCTTGCGCCTTTTCCACCGTTTCTGTCCGCGTTCGCCCGCATCGGTGCGCCCGAGATAGAATTCCTGGATATCGTCCGACGCGGCGAGTTGGTCGGAGGGTCCTGTCATCACGATCCGGCCCATTTCGAGCACGTAGCCGCGATGCGCGGTCTCGAGCGCGATATGGGCGTTTTGCTCGACAAGCAGCATGGTCACGCCTTCGTCCCGGTTCAGCCGGGCGATAATACCGAAAATCTCTTGGGTCAGAAGCGGCGACAGGCCCAGCGACGGTTCGTCCAGCATCAGGAGTTTCGGCTCGGACATCAGCCCGCGACCGATGGCGAGCATCTGTTGCTGACCACCTGAGAGAAAGCCCGCTGCCTGCCGCCGCCGTTCCTTTAGGATGGGAAAATACTGGTAGACCAGATCGAGATCGCCGGAGAGGTCGCCTTTGCGGGTGAAGCCGCCCATGCGAAGGTTCTCTTCGATCGACAGATAGGGAAACACTTCGCGCCCCTCGGGGACGAGGCTGATTCCGCGACCGACCACGCGGTCGGGGTCGAGACCCGCTATGGGATCGCCCAAGAAGGTGATCTGGCCCTTTTCCGGGTCCATCAACCCCGCGATGGTTTTCATCAACGTGGTCTTGCCAGCACCGTTCGCGCCTAGGATGGTGACGATCTCGCCCTCTTCCACGTCGATTGACACGCCGCGCAGGGCCATGATCGCGCCGTAGAAGGTTTCAAGGTTCCTGACCGAAAGCACCGTCATGCCGCGTCCTCCTCGGGTGTGCCGAGATAGGCGGCCTGCACATGCGGGTCGGCCTGCACCTCCTGCGCGGTGCCCATGGCGAGCGGCTTGCCATTGGCCACCGCGAGCACACGGTCCGAGACCTGGGTCACGAGGCTCATATCGTGTTCGACCATTAGCACGGTCAGCCCCATGTCGCGGCGCATATCCTCGATCCAGAAGGCAACGTCCTGTGTCTCTTCGACAGACAGGCCGGAGGCGGGTTCGTCCAGCAGGATGATCTTGGGTCCGATGGCCAGCGCGCGTCCGATTTCGACGACCTTGCGCACGCCGTAAGGGAGGCCCGCGATCATCTTTTTGCGGTAGGCTTCGAGTTCGAGAAACTCGATCACCTCTTCCACCCGTTTGCGGTGCGCGCGCTCTTCGCGCCGCACTTTGGGCAGAAAAAGGATGTCCTGCACGAAGTTCGTGGAGCGGTGGGTGTGGCGGCCCATGAGCAGGTTGGCGAGCACGGTGGAATGGTCGAACAATTCGATGTTCTGGAACGTGCGCGCGATGCCGAGGCTCGCGATGTCGTGGGATTTCAAGTCGGTAATATCCTTCCCGTCGAATCGGATGGTGCCGCGGGTGGGTTCGTAAATCCGGCTGATCAGATTGAAGATCGTGGATTTCCCTGCCCCGTTCGGACCGATGATCGCGAACACCTCGCCTGCATCGACGGAGAACGACACGCCGTCCACGGCCTTCACGCCGCCGAAGTGAACGGCCAGATCGTTGACCTCCAACAGGCTCATTTCATGCGCTCCGTCTTGAGATAGGATTTCTGGCGGCGGAACATGTCGCGCCGGGCAAGCGGGAAGATTTCGAACCATGTGCGGATCTTGAGCCAGCGGCCGTATAGCCCGGTCGGCTCGAAGATGATGAACAGGATCAGGATCACCGAAAAGAGCATCGTGTCGAGGCCGGGCACCGAGCCGAGGTCGATACCTGTCGTGGCATTGAGATTATCGCGCAGGATCGCAATGAGCTGCGGCATTCCCGTAATCAGGATCGCTCCGAGAAACGCGCCCTGGATGAAGCCAAGGCCTCCGATGGTGACGACCAGCAGCAGGTTGATCGAGATGAAGATCGAGAAGAGCTCGTAGTTGAAGAAGCCGATGTAATGCCCCATCAGCGCGCCTGCGAGCCCGGTCACGCCCGAGGATAACCCGAAGGCCAGCGCCTTGGTCTTCGTGACGTTGATCCCCAGCGCCCGCGCCGAAACTTCGCTGTCCCGAACGGCAAGGAAGGAGCGGCCGGTCGGCGAACGCATGAGGTTTGCGTACCCCCATGTAACGAGCGCGACGACGCCGAGGACCAACCAGTAGAAGTTCTGAAGCGCGCCGTAGCGGTCAAAACTGATCCCGAAGAATGTAATGGAGGGGGCCATGATGCCGCCGACCCCGCCGGTGATTGGCTCCAGCAGAATGACAAGTTCCTCGACGATGACGAAGACCGCGAGCGTCGCGATGGCGAGGTAGATGCCCGACATGCGCACGGCGGGAATGGCGATCACCGCGCCGAAGAGGCCCGCGACCAGCCCCGCCGCCGGGAAGGCGAGCAGGAACGGCAACCCAGCATTCATGAGCGCCGCATCGGTGTAGGCGCCAATGGCGAGAAAGGCCGCGTGCCCGAGGCTCACCTGCCCGGTGTGCCCCACGGCGATCATCAACCCCATGCCGGCCAGCGCCCAGATCAACGTGTTCGCTGCTTCGGCGAGATAGTAGTTTCCGACCAGGAATGGCAGGATGATCATGATGCCTGCCAGCACGGCGATCTTGGCGCGCGACCAGCCGTGTTCGTGCAGGTCGATATCCGGGTCGTAGCTTTTCTTGAAGACGACGCGCATGGTTCAGACCTTCTTCATCTGGATTTGGCTGAAGAGGCCGCCGGGGCGTGTCACGAGCACCAGAAGCATGATGATATAGGGCGACATCTTTGCCAGTTCGCCGGGGGCGTAGCGGCCGGCAACGGGTTCGACCACGCCGATGATGAGCCCGCCGATGAGCGCACCGGGCAGCGAGCCGAGCCCGCCGATCACGGCGGCGGCGAAGGCCTTGATCCCGAGCAGCCCGATATTGGGGTCGATCGCGCCGCGTGTGGCATAGAGCACGCCCGCGACGGTGGCGACCGCGCCGGACAGCCCCCAGATCAGCGAGTTCACCCGCATCACCGGGACGCCGACGATATAGGCCGCCATCTGGTTCTGGCTCGCGGCTTGCGCGGCCAGACCGATCTTGGTGAAGGCGAAGAAGGCCCAGAGTGCGATGGTCAGCACGACGGTCACGCCGATGGTTACGAGGTCAGCCAGCGAGATGACGATGCCCCCGGTGCGCAGGTTCTGCCCGCCGAACGGCGTTTCCAGCACCAGCGGCGTATACCCCCAGATCGACCCCGCGACGAAGCGGAACACGAAACCCATCGCGATTGTCAGGATCACCAGCGCGAATTGCGGCTGGCCGAAAATGCGGCGCACCACCACCCGTTCGACGCCCCAACCGACCCCGAACATGATGGCGATCCCAAGCGGCACAGCGACAAGAAACGGAAGCCCCATCTGTGCCGAGTTGCCGAGGCCGAGAACGACGAACGCCCCCAGCATCATCATGTCGCCTTGCGCGAAGTTCACGCCTTCGGACGCCTTGTAGATCAGCACGAAACCGAGAGCGACGAGCCCGTAAATGCAGCCGTTGGCCAGTCCGCCGATAATGAGTTGTAAGAGCTCCATCAGCGGAGCCCGGACGCCTGCGCGCCCCCTTTCGGGTGTTTCATGCCGTTACCTCCCTGCCGGCGATGAACGCTGTTGACAGGAATTAAACACTCGTGTTCAATTTACGTCAACAGTGATTTTTTCGGGACACGCAAACGTCATGAACACAGCCACCCTACGCATCCACGAAGCCGCCATGCGGATCTTTGCCGTAGAGGGTGGAAGCAGCGTGGCCGTCAGTGACCTCGCACGCGAGGCGGGGCTGTCGCGGGGGACGATCTACAACAACCTCGACGACCCGGCGCAACTGTTTGCCTCGGTCTGCGACACGGTTGCGAGCGAGTTTCGCGAATCGATCATGCAAGCCTGCGTGGACATGTCCGATCCGGCCGAAAAACTCTCGGCGTCGATCCGGCTCTGCGTGCGCCGGGTGCATGACGACCCGCATTGGGGACGTTTCATCGCTCGTTACGCGATGATGGAACCGAAGCTGGGAAGCTTCTGGGCCGAGATGCCCGCAGAAGAGTTGCGGCGCGGGCTTGTCTCGGGCCGCTTCAATTTCCATCGCGACCAGGTCGCCTCGATCACCGCTACGGCGGGAGGCGCGACGTTCGGTGCGATGAGTCTTGTCATCGACGGGCGGCGAACATGGCGCGAGGCGGGGTCCGATACCGCCGAGATCATCCTGCGCGGGGTCGGCATCGAACGCGCCGAAGCGCGCGACATCACACAAAGAGAGTTGGAGCCCCTGCCCCGGCTGGCCGTGTTCGACGCGGCCTGACGGACGGGCAAAACGGGAGGAAGAAAGATGGCAGAAGCTGCCTATATCTACGATGCGATCCGCACGCCCAGATCCAAGGGCAAGGCGGACGGAACGCTTCACGAAGTGAAGCCGATCAACCTTGTCACGACTTTGCTGGAAGAGATGCAGAGCCGCCACGACCTCGACACTGCGCGCGTCGATGACGTGATGCTGGGTTGCGTGGCCCCGGTCATGGAACAGGGCGCGGTGCTGCCAAAGATCGCGCTGCAGAAGGCGGGGTGGGACGAGACCGTTCCGGGTGCGCAGGTCAACCGATTCTGCGCTTCGGGTCTGGATACGTTCAACACCGCGGCCGCCAAGGTGGCGTCGGGTTGGGAAGACCTAGTCTGCGCCGGCGGTTTCGAGAGCATGTCCCGCGTCCCGATGGGAGCCGATGGTGGGCCGTTCGGTGAAGACCCGGAAACGGCGCTCGACACCGGGTTCGTGCCGCAGGGGATCGGGGCTGACCTGATCGCCACCATCGAGGGCTGGAGTCGGGATGACGTGGACGCCTTCGCGCTGGAGAGCCAGAAACGCGCGGCCCATGCCCGCGACTCCGGCTGGTTCGACCGCTCGGTTGTGCCGGTGCGCGACGAGAACGGGATCGCCGTTCTGGAGCGTGACGATTTCATCAAGCCGGACACGGACATGCAGAAACTCGGTGCGCTCAAGGCGTCTTTCGCCATGCCCGGTTCGATCGGCTTCGATGCGGTGGCACTTGCGAAATACCCAATGGTGGAGCGGATCAACCATGTCCATACGCCGGGGAACAGTTCCGGGATCGTGGATGGTGCGAGCCTCGTCATGGTCGGAAGCGAACAGGCGGGTCGCGATATCGGGATCGAACCGCGCGGCCGTGTGTTGTCCATCGCGCTGACCGCAACGGACCCGACGATCATGCTCACCGGCCCCGGCCCGGCGTCGGAAAAGGCGCTCGCCAAGGCGGGGCTGACAATCGACGACATCGACCTTGTCGAGATCAACGAAGCCTTCGCCTCGGTCGCGTTGCGGCTGCAAAAAGACCTCAACGTGCCGGACGAAAAGCTGAACGTGGTCGGCGGTGCGATTGCGATGGGTCATCCGCTGGGGGCCACCGGTGGTTGCCTCGTCTCGACCATGCTGGACGAGTTGGAGCGCCGGAACCTCAAACGCGCGCTCATCACCATGTGTGTCGGCGGCGGCATGGGCATCGCCAGCATCATCGAACGCGTGTGAGGGAGGGGATCATGGAAGATTTCAATTACGAGAAAGACGCGGACGGCATCGTCACCATCACGATGGACATGCAAGGCCAGAGCGCGAATACCATGAACGCCCGTTTCGAGCCGGGGATGCGTGCGGTCTGCGACAAGCTGGAAGCCGAAGAAGGGTTGACCGGCGTGGTGTTCGCAAGCGCAAAGTCCACCTTTTTCGCGGGTGGCGACCTGCACGACATTCTCGCGACTGAAAGCGTGGACGAAAGCACTTTCGACTTCATCGAGGCGAACAAGGCGACCTATCGGCGGCTTGAGAGGCTGCCAGTCCCGGTCGTGGCCGCGATCAACGGCGCGGCATTAGGGGGCGGTTACGAGTTGTGCCTCGCCTGCAACCACCGGATCGTGGTGGACGACCCCCGCGCCGTGGTCGGGCTTCCGGAAGTCACGCTGGGCCTGCTGCCCGGCGCCGGTGGTGTCGTGCGGCTGACCGCCAAGCTTGGGCTTCTCACCGCCCTGCCCTATTTGCTCGAAGGCAAGCAGGTGCGCCCGCAGGACGCGCTCGCGGTCGGTATGGTGGATGAGATCGTGGAGGACCGGGACGCGCTGGTGCCGGCAGCCAAGGACTGGATCAAGGCGAACCCCGAGAACGCCACCCAGCCGTGGGACGAGAAGGGTTTCCGCTACCCCGGTGGCGATGCCCTGCATCCCAAGGTGAAACAGGCGATCCTTGCCTCGTCCGCGATGCTCTACCAGAAAACACGGGGGCTTCTGCCTGCGCCGGAAAAGATCCTCGACGTGGCCGTGAATTCGATGCGGATGGGGTTCGATGCGGCGCTTCGGATGGAAACGCGGCGGTTCATCGGGCTGATGGCAACGAAGGAGTCGAAGGCGGCGATCAGCACGTTCTTTTTCGGCATGAACGCGATCAAGTCCGGCAAGGTCCGCCCTGAGGGGGACCCGTGGAAAGCCGGTTCCGCCGCCGTTCTGGGCGCAGGCATGATGGGGTCTGGCATTGCCTACGCTCATGCCAAACGCGGGCTGGCAACACGGCTCAAGGACACGGATCAAGCCAATGCCGAGAAGGGCAAGGGCTACTCTGAGAAGCTTTGCGACAAGGCGATTGCCAAGGGCCGGATGGACGACGGCAAGAAGACCGCGCTTCTGGATGCGATCACGCCCACGACGGAGAATGCCGAACCGGGTAGCGTGGACATCATTATCGAGGCCGTGTTCGAGGATATCGACCTCAAAGACAAGGTCATTGCCGACACATGGCCGATGCTGTCGGAGGATGGCATCTACGGGTCGAACACCTCGACCTTGCCGATCTCGATCCTCGCGGAAAGCTGCCCCGACCCGAGCCGCTTCATTGGCCTCCACTTCTTCTCGCCCGTCGACAAGATGAAGGTGGTCGAGATCATCATGGGCGAGAAAACCTCGCAGGATACGTTGCGCAAAGCCTATGATTACGTGCAGCAGATCGGTTACATGCCCATCGTCGTGAACGACTCGCGCGGCTTCTTCACCTCCCGTGTTTTCGGGACCTTCATGGACGAAGGTTGTCAGCTCTTGGTCGACGGCCTCGCGCCGTCTGCCATCGAACGGGCCGCATGGCTCGCCGGTATGCCGGTCGGTCCGCTTCAGGTCTTTGACGAAGTGTCGCTGATCCTGAGCCAGAAGGTGCGCAAGACGCACAAGGCGTTGGATGAGCGGCTGGGCGTCGACTCGAATTTCGGCCACCACAACACCGCCACCGTCGATGTTACCGATCCGATGATCGAGATGGGGCGCGGCGGGCGTCAATATGGCGGCGGATTTTACGATTACGACGGCGAGGGCAACCGCACGCTGTGGGATGGACTTGGACAATACGCCAAGGGCAACATGGACATCCCGATGGAGGATGCCATCGACCGCATCCTTTATCGTCAGGCACTCGAGACGTTGCGCTGCCTGGACGAAGGTGTGCTCAACACCGAGGTCGAAGCGAACCTCGGGGGCATCATGGCCATCGGCTTTCCGGCCCACACCGGCGGCGCGATTCAATTCATCAAGGGTGAAGGTATCGACCAGTTCATTGCGCGTGCGAAAGGACTGGCCGAAAAATATGGTGAGCGTTTCGCAGTGCCGGACAGCATGTTCGACCGGCTGCGCGACGACACGGCGAAAGCGGCATGAGCGGTCCACTCACGGGGCTCAAAGTCGTGGAGATGCAGGGCCTCGGCCCTGCACCTCTCGCCGGTCAGTTCCTGGCCGATCTCGGTGCCGAGGTCGTGCTCGTGACCCGCAAGTCTGGCAAGGCCGACCCGACCGACATCAACAACCGGGGCAAACGCAGCATCGCGCTCAACCTGAAAGCGCCCGAAGGCGTCGGGGCGGCGATGAAGCTGATCGCCGGGTCCGATGTGTTGATCGAGGGCTTTCGCCCCGGCGTGATGGAACGCATGGGGTTGGGGCCGGAGGATTGTGCGGCGCTGAACCCCGGCCTCGTGTTCGCGCGAATGACCGGTTGGGGACAGGACGGGCCTCTCGCCATGACGGCGGGGCACGACATCAATTATCTCGGCCTCACCGGGTTTCTGCACGCGATTGGCGAGGCCGACCGCCCGCCTGCGCCGCCGCTCAATATCGCGGCGGATTACGGTGGCGGGACCATGTTCCTTCTGTTCGGGATCATGGCGGCGCTGTTCGAGCGCCAGACCTCCGGCAAGGGTCAGGTCGTGGATGCGGCGATGGTGGACGGAGCCTCGGCGATGATGGCGCTGGTTCACAGCTGGATCGCGCGGGGGCATTGGAGCGAGACGCGACAGGCGAACCTTCTGGACGGTGGCGCGCCGTTCTACCGGACCTACGTATGCGCCGACGGCAAATTCATTGCGGTCGGCCCACTTGAGCCGCAATTCCATGCCGAGCTTGTTCGGCTGGCGGGACTGCCCGAGGATCACATGGCGACGCAGATGGACACGGCGTCCTGGGACGAGCGGCGCGATGCATACGCCTCCGTATTCAAGCAGAAAACACGCGACGAGTGGACAGCCGTATTCGACGGCTCCGATGCTTGCGCGTCACCCATCATGACTTGGAGCGAAGCGCCGGATCATCCGCATCTCGCCGCGCGCGGGACCTTCACCGAGGTCGCAGGCGTTACGCAGGCCGCCCCTGCGCCGCGGTTTTCGCGCAGCAGCACCGCAGAGCCAAGCGCTCCACATGCGCCCGGAACCGACACCAAAGCCGTGCTCACCGAACTGGGTTATGACGACGAAGCCATTTCCCGGATGCGGGACGACGGCGTTTTGACTTGAGGAGGCATGATGGCTTACCCGATCCTTTACGAAACGGACGGCGCAATTGCGCGTGTCACGCTGAACCGCCCCGAGGCCTTCAACGCGATGGACAAGGCGCTGCGAGACGGGTTCAAACGGGCGATCATGGACATTCACGCGAATGACGACATCCGCGTGGTGATCCTGTCGGGCAATGGACGGGGCTTTTGCGCCGGCACCGATTTGCAGGAGAAGATCGACAACCCGATCACGCTTCTGATCGAGCAGGAATACCGGCCGATACTGGCCGCGATCTCGACCTCACCGAAAATCTGGATTGCTCAGGTGCATGGTTCGGCCGCCGGGATCGGCGCGGCGCTCGCCATGAATTGCGACCTGATGACCATGGCCGATAGCGCCACGATCTACATGGCTTTCGCCGCGATCGGGTTGATCCCCGACGGCGGCAATACGTGGCTTTTGCATCGCGGGCTTGGCTACAAACGTGCGATGCAGGCCATTCTGGAAGGCCGCAAGATCCCGGCCGAGGAGGCGGTCGCGCTTGGGCTGGCCAACGCGACCCATGCCCATGACGCACTTGCCGATGAAACCACCGCACTCGCAGCCCGCATCGCAGCAGGTCCGCCGCTTGCAAGTGCCGCAGCGAAACGGTTGCTTCGCGCGATGGACGGGGCGAGTTACGAGACAGCGGTGACGTTGGAGGCGCAGGAGCAGTCCGCACTGATCCAGTCCGCCGACAGCCGCGAAGGGGTGCAAGCCTTCTTCGAGAAACGGAAACCGAATTTCAAAGGAGCCTAATCCATGGCCCTGCCCGCAACTTTCGACAAGATGCGCCTGCCGCTTATCGGTGCGCCCATGTTCATCGTGTCCGGCCCGGAACTGGTCATTGCCCAATGCAAGGCGGGGATCGTCGGCACCTTCCCCGCGCTCAACGCACGCGAGAAAGAGGGCGAACCGATCCAGCTTGAAGAATGGCTGGTGCGCATCAAGGCGGAGCTTGCCGAGTGGGATGCGGCGAACCCGGACAAACCGGCCGCGCCCTTCGGCGTCAACCTGATCGCCCACCGCACGAACGAACGGCTTCAGCGCGACGTCGAGATCCTGATGAAGCACGAAGTTCCGATCTGGATCACCTCGCTCGGCGCACGGCCCGAAATCAACGAGGCGGCGCATAGCGTGGGCGCGGTCGTGCTCCATGACGTGATCCACAACGCCTTTGCGAAAAAGGCGATCGAGAAAGGCGCGGATGGGTTGATCGCGGTCGCCGCCGGTGCAGGTGGCCATGCAGGCCTCCTGTCGCCCTTCGCATTGGTGCAGGAAATCCGCGAATGGTTCGACGGGCCGCTGTTTCTGTCCGGTGCCATGGCGCATGGTCGCTCGATCCTTGCCGCGAAAGCGATGGGGGCCGATGGCGGCTACATGGGCACGGCGTTCATCGCGACGGAAGAAGGCAACGCTGTCGAAGGTTACAAGCAGATGATCGTGGAGAGCAGCGCGCAGGACATCATGTATTCCGACTTCTTCACCGGGGTTCATGGCAACTACCTGCGCCCGTCGATCGAAGCGGCGGGGTTGGACCCCGACAACCTGACCGGCGAAAAGGGCGACGTCTCCAAGGTCGCGGCAGGCGAGAAATCGAAAGCGTGGCGAGACATCTGGGGGTCCGGTCAGGGGATCGGCGTGATCCGGGACGTGCCCAAGGCGGGCGCGTTGATCGCCCGGCTTGAAGCGGAGTACGACGAGGCGAAGGCCGGTCTTTGCAAGTCGTAAGTCGACGGTGAGGTCCCGGCTCAAGGCGGGGCCTGATACCGGGGATCCGCGTCCCGGCCTTGAGCCGGGACCTCTTGCGGCACTACTCGGCTGCCGCTTCTCCCAGGAAGCCGCCCGATTGGTGCGACCAGAGGTCGGCATATAGCCCGCCTGCTGCAAGCAGCGCGTCGTGGCTTCCTTCCTCCACGATGTGACCGTCGTCCAGCACGATGATCCGATCCATATGGGCGATGGTGGACAGGCGGTGCGCGATGGCGATGACCGTCTTGTCCTCCATGATGTCGTAGAGGGTTTCCTGAATGGCCGCTTCGACCGCGCTGTCGAGGGATGACGTCGCCTCGTCGAGCACGAGGATCGGGGCGTCCTTGATGATCGCGCGGGCGATGGCGATGCGTTGGCGCTGCCCGCCGGAGAGCTTCACGCCACGCTCGCCCAGATGGGCATCGAAGCCTTCGCGCCCGTCGGCATCCATGAGGTCCTGAATGAATTCGTACGCTTCGGCCCGGTCGGACGCGCGGATCACGTCTTCTTCGTCCGCCTCGGGGCGGCCATAGCGGATGTTGTCGCGGGCGGAGCGATTGAACATGGCGGTGTCCTGCGTGACCATTCCGATGGTCCGGCGCAGGCTGTCCTGCGTCACATGGGCGATGTCCTGACCGTCGATCGTAATCTGCCCGTCTTCGGGGTCATAGAGCCTCAGAAGCAGCGAGACGAGCGTGGACTTGCCCGCCCCGGACGGGCCGACGATGGCCAGCTTTTCGCCCGGGCGCACGGTCAGGTCGATGCCCTGCACCCCGCCCTTCATCCGGCCATAGGCGAACCCGACATTGTCGAAACGTATTTCACCGCCGGAAAGCGCAAGTTCGGTCGCGCCCGGCGCATCGCGCAACCGGCGGTCGGGGGTGAGCGTGCGCATCCCGTCCTCGATCTCGCCGATGTCGCGATAGAGCCCCATGAGCGCGAAGCTGACCCAGCCGGTCATCTGCGCCAGCCGGACCGAGATCGTGCCTGCCGCCACGATGTCGCCTTCGGACGCGCTACCGCCCTGCCACGCGAAAAGCGTGCCGCCGACGAGGAACACGGGCAGCATCCCGGCCAAGGTCATGAGCGTCAGGCGGAAGGTCGCGGCAAGGCGCCCGAAGTGGATGACCGAGGCGCGGAAGTTCTTCACCGCCGTGAGCGCTCCGTCGTCTTCGTGCCCCGCATTGGCGAAGAGCTTGACCGTGCGGATGTTGGTGATCGTATCCACGACCTTGCCGGTCACGACGGCACGGGTCGCGGCGCGGGCCTTGGCCCGGATGCGCACACGCGGGATGAAATACCGGATGACGAGGACGTAGGCGGTGAACCAGATCAGCATGATCGGGGCGAGCCAGGGGTCAATGGAGAACACGAGCACCAGCGCGCCGACCACAGAGGCCAGCGCGAAGAAGATCACGTTGATCGACTCGACGACGAGGTTCGTCATCGCGTTGGCGGTCTGGGCCTGTTTCTGCGCCAGCCGCCCGGCGAAGTCGTTGTCGAAGAAATCGACGGACTGGCTGAGCATCCAGCGGTGCAGGCGCATGATGACCAACGGCGAGATTGCGGGGGTCACGACCACCGAGGTCATGAAGTTGGAAAAAGCGAATACAATTGGGCGCAAGAGCACGAAAAAACCCAGGCCCAGCGCGAATAGTCCAAGGTTGGTGGCCGAGAAGAAGTCCTCGCGGCCGGTCTCGACGACGCCGTCGATCACCCGGCCCAGCACCCATGCGGTCCCGGTCTCAGACGCCCCGGCCATGGCGGACGCCAACGCGGCCACGGCGAGAACCGGCCATGCGCCTTTCAGAATCCAGCGCGCGAACGCGAAGAGCGTTCCGGGTGGCGGTCCCTCGGCGGGGCGGAATGGGTCGATGAGATCGCTCAAGCGCATCCTGACAATCTAGGCTCCGTGATCGGGTGCGCCAAGTCACCCTGTCGTGACGTGGCGCATTGGGAAGACGCGCGATGTACGATTACCGCGCGTCCCTGGTTCATGCTTCGGCGAGGAACCCGCCCGACTGCCGCGCCCATAGGCCGGCATAGGTGCCGCCTTGTGCCAGCAGTTCTTCATGCGTGCCGTCCTCGATCACCCGGCCCTCGTCCATGACGACGATCCGGTCCATCGCAGCGATGGTAGACAGCCGGTGCGCGATGGCGATGACGGTCTTGCCCTCCATCATGCCGTAGAGCGTTTCCTGAATGGCGGCTTCCACCTCGCTGTCGAGCGCCGAGGTCGCCTCGTCCAGCACAAGGATCGGCGCGTCCTTCAGCATGACCCGCGCAATGGCGATCCGTTGCCGCTGACCGCCCGACAGCTTCACGCCCCGTTCGCCCACTTGCGCATCGTAGCCGCGCCCGCCGCGCGGGTCTTCGAGATCGAGGATGAAGTCGTGGGCCTCGGCCTTGCGAGCGGCTGCGAACATCTCTTGCTCCGTTGCCTCCGGCCGACCGTAAAGGATGTTCGCCCGCACGGAACGGTGCAGAAGCGAGCTGTCCTGCGTGACCATGCCGATCGAGGCGCGCAGGCTGTCTTGCGTGACCGCGCCGACCTCCTGCCCGTCGATCAGGATGCGCCCTTCTTCGGCGTCGCGGAACCGCAAGAGCAGGTTGACCAACGAGGACTTGCCCGCCCCGGAGCGTCCGACGAGGCCAACCTTCTGCCCTGCCGGTATGTCGAGCGTCACGTGGTCCAGACCGCCCTTGCCCTTGCCGTAATGGTGGCTGAGATCCTCGAACCGGATCGCGCCCTTCTTCACCTTGAGTGCTTGCGCGTCAGGACCATCGATCACGGTGTGGGACACGGAGACCGAGCGCAGCCCCTCACGGATGACGCCTGCATGTTCGAAAAACCGGATGGTGACCCACATCAGCCAACCGGACATGCCCGTCAGCCGTAGCGTGAGCGCCGAGGCCGCCGCCACGTCGCCCACGGTTACCCGGCCCGCTGTCCAGAGCGCGAGCGCGGGGCCGAGCATACCGACCATCAGAGCACCGTTCAGGAGGTTCTGACCAATGCCCATTTCCGACATGAGCCGCAGGAACCGCTGAAACCGAAGCCGGTGACGTTTCATCGCCGACAGCACATAGCGCTCCTCCGACGCGCCGTGGCCGAAGAGCTTGACCGTCTCGATATTGGCATAGGCATCGACGATCCGCCCGGTGACGAGCGAGCGGGCATCCGACCATTTCTCGCTGGCCGCCCCGACGCGGATCGAGATGTTGCGGGTATAGGCGATGAAGCCGATCACCCAGCCGATCAGCGGCAGGGCGAGGAGCAGGTCCATTTCGCCGACGATAATCACGGCGGCGATGACATAGGTCGTGGCGTACCAGATCGCCTCGAAGAACATGAAGGTGCTGTCCTCGACCGCCGGACCGAGTTGCATCACCCGGTTCGTCAGCCGCCCGGCGAAGTCGTTCTGGAAGAAGCCCATAGACTGCCCGAGCAGGTGCTTGTGCGCCCGCCAGCGCACCTGATCCTGCATCGCACCGGCGAGGATCTGTTCGAGCATGAGCGAGTTCGCGAAAATGACCGCCGGGCGCACGAAGAGCACTGCAAGGCCCGCGAGCGTGAGTTCCAGCCCGTGCGACGCCCAGAACGTGCCCGGATCGCCTGCTTCGATCAGATCGACGACCCGCCCCATGTAAGCGATGATCGCGGTCTCTATCACCGCGACGATGAGACCGAGCACGGCCATCCAGCCCAGCCAGGGCCAGAAGTTGCCCAGGTGGGATTTCACATAGGGCCAGATTTTCTCCGGCGGGGTGGCGTCATCGTGAGATACGAACGGATCGACGCGGGTTTCAAAGAAACGGAACATGACGGTGCCTTTCGAGGCGGGACAGCGATGTGCTGGAAATAGAGAAGATGCGTACGGGCGTTGGACAGCCCGACAGGTCCGGGCGTGTCAGCCGAAGTAGGGGACCTGAATTATTCGCATCTGAACCTCCGTCATGGGTGCAGATTTCTTAGCCGATGATTATCAGTTTGTCACGGTCGGCGGGTGCGAATGTTTCGTGACATCGCGGAGAACCCTATTTTCCAAGGGCCGAGAGCACCTCGTCTGCCGCCACCGTGGGCGATTTTTCGCCCTGTGCCACCTCGGTTCCGAGCTTCTCGATCCGTTCCCGAATATCGGGATCGCGGTCGAGTCGGGCAAGCAGACCAGCGCGCAGGTCTTCCATGAACCAATGCCGGGCCTGTTCGGCGCGGGCGCGGTCCCAATAGCCGGACGTGCGCCGCCACTCGGCCAGCCGCTCCATCGCGTCCCATGCTTTTGCGAGCCCGTCACGGGTGACCGCAGAGACTGTCATCGCACAAGGATACCCCTCGGGGTCCTGAGGGCGTTTGCGCAGGAGGCGGAGTGCACCGGCGTAGTCGGAACAGGTGCGCGTGGCCGTGGCTTTCAGATCGCCGTCCGCCTTGTTCACGAGGATCATGTCCGCCATTTCCATGATCCCGCGTTTCACGCCCTGCAATTCGTCGCCGCCCGCAGGCGCGAGAAGCAGCAGGAACAGGTCCGACATCTCGGCGACCATCGTCTCGGACTGGCCGACACCGACAGTTTCGATGAGCACCACGTCGAACCCCGCCGCTTCACAGAGCGACACGGCCTCGCGGGTGCGTCGCGCGACGCCGCCGAGCTGGGTCTGGGCCGGCGATGGGCGGATGAAGGCGTCGGGGTGGCGCGACAGTTCCTCCATCCGGGTCTTGTCGCCGAGGATCGACCCGCCAGAGCGGGCCGAGGACGGGTCGACGGCCAGCACCGCGACGCGCAACCCGCGCTCGATCAGGAACATGCCGAAGGCTTCGATGAAGGTGGACTTGCCGACGCCCGGCGTTCCCGACAGCCCGATGCGGAGCGCCTGTTTGCCGGCCGGCTTCAGCGCGTCGAGAAGCGCCACCGCATCGGCGCGGTGATCTGCGCGTCCGCTTTCGACCAAGGTGATCGCGCGAGACAGAGCGCGCCGCTCGCCCGCCGCCACGCGTTTGGCCAATTGCTCCACGTCCTGTCCCGACATCACGCCCTCAATTGCTTCTCGCCCGTCATGCCGCGCGGGTCTGGCAATGTCCAGCCGATCCCCCGTCACGCACTTGTCAGCCCGTGTTTCATCGGTGTTATGCTAGCCCGGAATTGAAAGCTGGCCCATTCGCCCCGGTCGTCCGGGGACGCTAGGAGATAGACCCGTCATGATTTCCAGAGCAGCACTCGCGCTTGCCCTGCCGTTTTTCCTTTTTGGAGCGCTGCCGTCCGCCGCGCAGGATACAACTCAGCTTCGCGTAGCGTTGCGCGGCCTTTCTGTCGGTACGCTTGTCATTCGCGAATCCTACGGCGGAAACGGCGTCTACGACGCCTCGTCGCAATTCCAGACGACTGGCGTGGCCGGGCTCGTACGCAACGTGAAATTCACGATGCAGTCGCGGGGACGCCACTCCGGCAGCCAACTGGACCCGGCCTATTTCATCGAGAACATGAATACCGGTAAGCGCAAGTCGAACAACGAGGTCCAGTTCACGGACGAAGATGGGCGTTACGATCCGAACAGCGCCATGATCGCAGCACTTGCGGACCGGACGCTTGAACAGGGCTGCAAGCTCTCAGTAAACGTTTATGACGGCAAGCGCACCAACAGGCTTCGTATCGACGAGGCAGGGCGCAACGGCGACACGCTCAATTGTTCCGGCAGTTTCATGCGGGCGCGGGGGTATACACAAAAGCAGCTCTCCTTCCGCAAGGGTTACAACTTCACGATCAGCTATCAGCGTCAGGGCGACCGCTACGTGTTCCGCGAAGCGCAGGCCGACACCGATTACGGGCTTGTCACGCTTTCCCCGCAATGACTTGTGGCGCGTCCGGGCTGGCCCCATAACGGGACCATGTCCGATGCGCTTCCCATAGACGGCGTTCTGCCGGACCTGCGCGCTGCGATTGCGAAAGCGGGGCGCGCGGTTCTGGCTGCTCCGCCCGGCGCGGGCAAGACGACGCGTGTGCCGCTGGCGCTTCTGTCCGACATCGCGGGACGGATCGTCATGCTGGAACCCCGGCGTCTCGCCGCGCGCGCTGCCGCCGAACGCATGGCCGCCACTTTGAATGAGCCGGTGGGCGAGACCGTGGGCTACCGCATCCGGGGCGATGCAAAGGTGGGCAACGCGACGCGGATCGAGGTGGTGACGGAGGGCATTCTTACACGAATGCTGCAATCGGACCCTGAATTGACCGGCATCGGCGCTCTTGTCTTCGACGAATTCCACGAACGCAGCCTGAACGCGGATCTCGGACTCGCGCTCGCCTGGGAAGTGCGCGGCGCACTACGGGACGATCTTGCGCTTATCGTGATGTCGGCGACGCTCGACACCGGGCCGGTCGCGGCGCTTCTGGGCGATGCGCCCATCGTCAGGTCCGAAGGCCGGGCCTTTCCGGTCGAGACGAAATGGCTCGACACCCCGGTTCGCAGCGGCACGCGGTTTGAGGCAGCGGCGTCCGCGCTGATCGAACGCGCGGTGGCCGAAACCAAAGGCGGCGTGCTCGTTTTCCTTCCCGGCGAGGGCGAGATCCGCCGTGTCGCCGCCGATCTTCGCTTGCCTGCCGATTGCCACATCCACCCGCTGTTCGGCGCGATGGACATGAAAGCCCAGCGCGCGGCCATCCGGCCCGCTGAAACGGGGCGCAAGATCGTGTTGGCGACCTCTATCGCCGAGACTTCGCTCACCATCGAGGACGTGCGCGTCGTGGTCGACACGGGCCGTGCCCGCCGGGCACGGTTCGACCCCGGTTCAGGCATGTCGCGGCTCGTCACCGAACCTGTGAGCCGGGCGGAAGCCGACCAACGCCGGGGGCGCGCCGGACGGGTGGCCGAGGGCACCTGTTACCGGATGTGGACCAAGGGCGAAGAAGGTGCCCTGCCCGCCTTTCCGCCGGCCGAGATCGAGGTCGCGGACCTCGCCCCCCTCGTGCTGGAATTGGCGCTTTGGGGTGCGGGCGACGGCAAGGAGCTTGCCTTTCTGACCCCGCCCAACCCCGGCGTTCTGAACGAAGCGCGCGCGCTGCTGGAAGACCTGGGCGCGCTGGACGCGACCGGCATCACGGCCCATGGAAAGGCGTTGTCACGACTGCCACTGCATCCGCGTCTCGGTCATATGCTCATGCACGCGGGCCGGGACGCCGCACCTCTCGCCGCGCTTATGGCGGAGCGTGATCCCCTGCCCCGAAGCGCATCCGTCGATCTGGCGCTGAGGCTCGAAGCGCTGGCCCGACCCGGCGAGGCGATCGCGAACCGGGGCGTGGTCGAGCGCGTGAAGGCCGAGGCGAAGCGGCTTACCCGTCTCGCTCCGGACGCTCCGCCGATGAACCCCGCCGAAATGGCCGCGCTCGCCTATCCCGACCGGGTCGGCCTACGGCGAAAAGGCGATCAGCCGCGCTACGTATTGTCCGGCGGCAAGGGCGCGGTGCTGTCCGAGGACGACCCGATGGCAGGCGCACGGCTGATCGTGGTGACCGATACCGATGGCAATCCGCGCGAGGCCCGCATCCGGCAGGCGATCGAGATCACCGAGGCCGAGTTGCGGGCCGTTCATGGGGCGCAGATCGGCTGGCATCAAGTCTGCGAATGGTCGAAGCGCGAGAACCGCGTCATCGCTCGCGAACAGGAGCGTTTCGGCGCGGTGGTCCTGGCTGACCGGACCTGGAAGGACGCCGACCCCGACGCGATGGCACGCGCGATGCTCGATGGTGTGCGGCAGTTGGGACTCACCCCGTCGGAAGCTGCCCGTCGGTTCCTCGCCCGGGTCGCATTGGTGCGGGAGAGTGACGCGGACCTTCCCGATATGTCGGAAGACGCCATGATGGACCGACTGGAGGATTGGCTGCTGCCGCATCTCGGCGGGGTCAGGACGGCGGCGGATTGGAAAGGCTTCGACCTACTGCCTGCCTTGCGCGCCATGCTCGACTGGGGACAGATGCAACGGCTCGACCAAGCGGCGCCGGCGCATTTCGTGACGCCGCTGGATAGTAAAATTCCCATTGATTACAGCGGTGAAGCGCCCGAAATCGCGGTCCGTTTGCAGGAGATGTTCGGCGTCACCGAGCATCCGCGTGTGGGCCGGACACCGCTTCGCGTCACGCTTCTTTCTCCGGCGCGGCGGCCTGTACAGACCACGACGGACCTTCCGTCGTTCTGGGCAACATCCTATGAGGACGTCCGCAAGGACATGCGCGGGCGTTACCCGAAGCACCCTTGGCCTGACGACCCGGTCGACGCTTCGCCGACCCGCCGGGCGAAACCGAGGCGTTGATTGGTCAAGTGCACAAAAACTTGAAAAATCGAACCAATCCACGTAATTATACGTTTCAATAACATATAAGCGATACAGGCGGTTTCGAATGACGACCTTTTTTGCCAAAGCGTGGGATGAGGTCCTGCGCCCCATGATCAGGCGACCCAACAAGTTACAGGTCGCGGCCCTGTGTTACCGGAAAACGGAGGCGGGCAAGGAAGTGCTGCTCGTCACATCGCGTGGGTCGGGCCGGTGGATTCTGCCCAAGGGCTGGCCGATGGACGGCAAGAGCGGTTCGGAAGCTGCTGAAATCGAGGCCTGGGAAGAGGCCGGCGTGAAACCCGCCAAGATCTCGAAAAAGCCGCTCGGCACGTTCGAATACACGAAGGACCGTGACGAGGGCTTGCCCATTCCCTGCGATACGCATGTCTATCCGCTCAAGGTCGCGAATGTCTCGGACGTTTATCCCGAAGCCGGCGAACGCGAGCGCAGATGGCTGTCGCCGTCGGACGCGGCCAATCTCGTCGAAGACGAGGGGCTGAAGGGGCTGTTGCGCGACTTCTGAGCGCAAAACGCCTCACACACTTACCCCCCTGTTGCATCGAACGGCCCCGTGCGATAGGCGCGTGCCGATTGTAAAGGCCATGTAACAGCAAAGTAACAGCGGGGAACGGCGATGAGCGATGCTCGCGGCAACCAGTGGAAGACGCTGGATCGGGATCTCGAACGTTTCAGTTACCTCGAACGGGGCACGCAATACGTCACGCGCCCGATGGTCGGCTTCGGCATTTCGCTGATCTTCATCGTGCTCGCAGGGCTGATCGCGGCACTGTTTTTCGGGTTTCAGCCCGGAACGCTCGTGGTCATCGTCGCTGCCGGGTTCGGCGCCTACATGGCGCTCAATATCGGCGCGAACGATGTCGCCAACAACATGGGCCCTGCGGTCGGCGCGAACGCGCTGACCATGGGAGGCGCGATTCTGATCGCTGCGGTATTCGAGAGCGCGGGCGCACTTCTCGCAGGGGGCGACGTGGTTTCGACGATCTCCAAGGGCATCATCGACCCCTCGGCCATGTCCGACCTGCGCGTGTTCATCTGGGCAATGATGGCGGCGCTGATCTCGTCCGCGCTTTGGGTGAACCTTGCGACGTGGGTCGGTGCGCCGGTGTCGACCACCCATTCCGTGGTTGGCGGGGTCATGGGTGCGGGGATTGCAGCGGCCGGGTTCAGCGTGGTGGACTGGACGTCCATGAGCAAGATCGCGGCGAGTTGGGTGATCTCGCCCGTGCTCGGCGGTGCCATCGCGGCGCTTTTCCTCGCTTTCATCAAGTCACGCATCATCTATGTCGATGACAAGATCGCGGCAGCCCGCCGTTGGGTACCTGTCCTAAACGGCATCATGGCCGGCGCCTTCGGCACCTATCTGTCGGTCAAGGGGCTGAAAAAGATCGTGAGCATCGACCTCGGCAGCGCGTTGATCATCGGGCTAGTGGTCGGTGTACTCATCTGGGCCTTGTCCGTTCCGTTCATCCGCCGAAAATCCGTGGGACTTGAGAACCGCAACCGCTCGCTCAAGGTGCTCTTCGGCCTGCCCCTGGTCATCTCGGCCGCACTCCTGTCATTCGCGCACGGTGCCAATGACGTCGCCAACGCTGTCGGGCCGCTCGCTGCGATCGTCCATGCCGAAAGCCTTGGTGCCTTCGCAGGCGAGGTGTCGATCCCGACCTGGGTGATGGTGATCGGCGCGTTCGGCATTTCGTTCGGGCTTATGCTGTTCGGCCCCAAGCTGATCCGCATGGTGGGGAGCCAGATCACCAAGCTCAATACGATGCGCGCCTTCTGCGTTGCTCTCGCCGCCGCGATCACTGTGATCGTTGCCTCATGGCTCGGCCTTCCGGTCTCGTCGACCCACATCGCCGTTGGCGGCGTTTTCGGCGTCGGGTTCTACCGTGAATACCACACCGAGAAACGCCGCCGGACATTTCGCAAAACCACGCCCGCCCTCGAACTTCCGCCTGAGGAACGTCGCCGCCGCAAGCTCGTTCGCCGGTCGCATTTCATGACCATCGTCGCCGCCTGGATCATCACCGTCCCCGCCGCCGCGCTGCTCTCGGGTGTGATCTTCACGATCCTGAACGCGGTGATCCGCTAGTAGTGACAACCGTCTTTCCGGTCTTGAAATATCCCCGGGGAGTTTGAGGGGGCAGCGCCCCCTCATTCCCGCGACGCGCGTCAGCGCGGCGCAATCAGAAGATCTTCCAGCACAAGCGCCATGACCCCGGCGCTATCGACCATGTCCTGCACACCGACCCATTCGTCGGGCTGGTGCGCGAGGTCGAGAATTCCCGGCCCGTAGGCGATGCAATTCTTCAACCGCCCGATCCGGTCGATATGCTTCTGGTCATAGGTTCCGGGGCTCACCACGTAATCCGGCATCCGGCCCAGAACGCGTTCGATCGCGGCGGCGGTGGAGCGGACGACGGGCGCGTCCTCGTCGGTCATTGACGGTATGACTTCGAACAACTCCCGGACCTCGTATTCGAAATTGGGCCGCGTCGCCTTGATCTTCTCCAGCATCCCCCGGACCTCCGCCTTCACATCTTCGATGTTCTCCTCGATCAGGAAGCGGCGGTCGATGATGATGCGGCAGCGGTCCGGCACGACCGGGGCCGGCAAGCCGGTATAGCCGGGGTCCTGTTCGCGCTCGCCGCCGTGGATCGAATTGATGTTCAGCGTTGAGTTCTTCGCGCCCTCTGGCACCACGGGCATGGCGGTCTCTTTCGACGCCAGGAGCGGAAACAGGGTCGCCTCCATCTCGGCCAGCACCGCTCCCATGTGGCGCACGGCGCTGTCGCCAAGGAACGGCATCGAGCCATGCGCGATGCGCCCCCTTGTCTCGATCTCGGCCCACCAAACACCGCGATGTCCGAGGCAGATGCGGTCCTTGTTCAACGGCTCGGGAATAATGACGTGCTGCACACGCTCGGGGTCGAACCGCCCCAATTCGGCAAGGTAAGCGACACCGCCGTACCCGCCGGTTTCTTCGTCCGCCGTGGCGGAAATCTCTATGGCGCCCGCAAATTCGGGATGCGCGGCGACGAAGGCTTCCGCCGCGATCACGCTGGCTGCCAACCCGCCTTTCATGTCGCAGGCGCCGCGGCCATAGACGCGGCCCTTGTCCAGCTCGCCCCCGAACGGATCACGGGTCCAGCCGTGGCCAACCTCGACCACATCGTGATGCGAGTTGAAATGCACCGTTTCGCCGGGGCGTCCGCTGTCATACCGCGCGACCATGTTCCAGCGCGGATAGGTATCGCTGTCGCCAGGCGTGTCGACCGCCCGGATCAGCTCGACGTCCCAGCCCCCGTCGCGCAGCCGCGCCCCCAGCATGTCGCAGATATTGCGATAATGCAGGCCGGGCGGGTTCAGCGTGGGGATACGAATGAGGTCCTGGCACAGCGCCACAAGGTCGGCTTCGCGCGCGGCAACGAGATCGGGCAGAGACGTGTCGGATTTGACCATGCGGTCAAGCTAAGCGAGCCACAGGTGCGCGGCAACGCCGAAAAACTGCCGGAACCGCCCGATTTGGCGATGGTCAGGCTTGAACAACCGCGCTAGGCTTCCAATATCGGATAATGTTACGCTTATTAACTTTGAGGTTCTCATGGCCGCCAATCTCGACACCCAGATTAAGGAAAGCCAGACGCAGGTGCAGGAGGCGCAGGCCAAGATCGCGGAATTGACCAGCCGCATCGAGACCGCCCGTGAGAAGATGAAGACGGGCGAAGACATCGCGATCGACATTGAGAACGCAACGCTTGACGATGTTCATGCCCATACGCAGGTGATGAACGCGAATATTGCGGAACTCATCATGGGGCTCGACGACGTGACGGCCGGGTTCTCCAAGGATTTCGACGAGATGCGATCGAAGACGGGCTGGGAAAGCTTCGTCGGCATATTTTCGAAACATCGGTCCGAAAGCCTTCGACAGGAACGGATGCGCACCGCCTCGATCGACGACAAGTTGCAGGACCTGATCGGCAAGTCGGATGTGATCGTCCAGCTTTTGCAAAGTCAGCTCGACATGCTGAACGAGCAGAAAACGAAGGTCGAGACCAACCTCACCGAAACGCTGGACGAGCGCGAGATGGTGGTGGGCGAGCTTGAGACACTCAAGGCCGACATTCAGGCGATGGATCCGAAGATCATCGAACTCGAAAACAAGATCGCCGTGGAACAGGACGCCGCCGCGCGCACCAAGCTGGAAAGCGAGCTCGCCGACCTGAACGCGAAATACAACGAAATGGTGCAGCAGGAGCAGGTGAAACTGGCCCGCTCCCAGACGCTCGAGCGCTATATCGAGAAGGGCAAGACCTGGGTCGACAGCCTTCAGAACCAGGCCGCGACGCAGATGGTTCTCATCAACAAGCTTCAGACGGACACCAAGCAGCGCGTGGTGCTCTATGACGCCCTGTCGAAATCGCTCAAGACCGCGCAGCAGCAGGACGTGGCCCACCGGATCAACGAGATCGGCGTGCAGACCGACAAGGAAGCGCAGGCAGCCATGGCCTCGATCGGGACCGCGACGAACCAGAAGATGGCCGATATGATGGAAGCTCACGAAGAGCATATGGTTTTCGCCCGCGACGTAATCGAAGCCAAGGCAAAGGCCGACGAACGCTTTGCCCGTCGTTTCGCCGAGATCGTCGAAAAGCACGACAAGAACCTCTACGGGGCGTAAATGATCGCCGAGCTCCCGAAACTCTTTCGCTGGTCCGTGGCGCTTCTGGTGCCGCTGGCGGCCTCGGTCGCGATGGTCGTGCTGGGTGATAGCCTTCCGTTCGGCAAGGACAGGATGGGGGGGATGTTGCGTGGCCTCGTGATCGGCGCGATCACCGTGGCGATGGTGCGCTTCATGTGCCTTGGCAAGTGGGATAAGCCGAAGTCCGACGATGCCTGAGACCGACGCCCTGACCGAAGACCACACGGACCTTGAAGATACGCGGGTCACGCGGAGGTATTTCAAAAAATTCGAGGCGATCACAGCGCATCTCGCCCGCGTCGCTGGCGTGATGGAGACCGAAGGCGCTCTGAACAAGCGCGAGGTCGAGGTTCTGGCACGCTACATCATCGCCCTGGGTTACACATTCCGGGCGCTGGCCAACAAATATCACATGACCGGCCGCATGGAGGGGATCGGTCCTGGCACGCTGACCTTCGACCGGGAGGAGAGCGGTTTTCCGGTCCATGCCGAGTTGATGCAGATGGCGTCGGACGCGGCACAGGCCACCAAACATCTCAAGACGCTCCCGAGCCAGGGCAAGCTCAAGGACCAGATGGTAAAGGAGATCGTCGGCGGCCTCACCATCCCGACCAAGCTGCAATATGCGATGAGCCAGCGGCTTTATTACGAGGAGATGGCGAAGGGAGAACTCTTCTGGCCGCAGATGGATGCCGACGCGATCTGGCTCGGCAACACCGGCGAGGGCCGAGATGTTCGCCGGCGCTACCTTGTGCATTGGGCGGTTTATGACAGCGGTCTGAACCTGCCGACGATCTACCTCTTGGAGGTCGAAGACACGGGGCGCACCGCGCTCCCCAAGGACGAAAGCCGCTGGCCGGAAGTTCAGGCGCATCTTTCCGCGCAGGCGGTGGGCGGGCTGAAGCTCGTCACCATCGCGACGGGGTTCGACCGGGACTTTCCGGACCTGCACCCGAAAAGGCTGCGCCGGTTCCATGTCGGCCCGATGTATTCCCACGCCTTCACCCGGCAGACCGGCCCGCTGCGCGACGTGCTGGCCGAGGCGCGCGCGCCCGCGGGCGAGGACTGGGCGCTGGCCTGGACGGTCGAGGAACTGGAAAGCGAGCGGGTCGAGACCGAGAAGTCAGGCTGGTTCGGGCGCGTCGAACGCGAAGTCTTCGCGCTCGATCCGTTCTCGGGCCGGGGCGCGGACACCGGAGCCACGCGGCTGACCCGCGCCGTGATCCTGCCGCAGCGCCCGTTTCAGGTGTTGGCCGAGAAGAACCCGCCGGGATTTCGCGACGTGCGAAAATTCGTGGTCAGCCCTGGGGGTCAAGTGCTGAGTTATTGGTGAATTGCGCCCCGGTCCGGGACCGGGTCGCGCGGGGGAAGGCCGCTGGCGCGGCCTCTGGAGGGCCAGCCCTCCAGACCTCCCGAAGTATTTGGGAAACGATGAAGGGGATCAGGGATGTCGATGCCGGCCGATCAGATGGAGCTTCGCGAGGAAGAGATCCGAGCGCATTACGATGCGGCCGCGGGGCTCTTGGACGGGTTCGATCACACCCCGCGCCTCGCCAAAGCGAAAGACGCGACCCCGGCCGAGCGTTCGCCCGGCGTGGCGCGCACGCGGCGGTTTCGTTCGACCACGCCCGGTCTGGTGACGCGTTCGACCGCGCGACCCGAAGGGGTGCGATTGCTGGATCGGATCGAGACGGTGGACGGAGACGACCCGATCGTGTCGCCTTTGCAAGCGGGCGCGATGCACGGGCTGCGCCGCGCTCTCGCCATCGCGCTGGCACTGGGGGATACCTATGCGCAGGCGACCGGGTCAGTGGCGCTGAAGAAAGCAAATCTGGAGGGCGCCCTGCCCCGCGACAAGTCGGGCGAATTTTCCGAGTTGCTGGCCGCTGAAGCGCTGATCGTGCTCGGCTCTTTTGCGAATGCGCTGTCGTTTCTTTTGTCCGGGCAGGCAGGCGAGGTATCCGTCGAAGTCGGCGAGGTCGAGGAGATCCTGACCGACAATGCATTGACCGCGCTGCATGGCGCCCTGTGGGAGCTTGATCAGGAAATTGCGACCTTCGCCAGTGACGAAGAACGTCTCATTCCCACCATGCTCGCTTATGCCGAACAGCTCATGGAAAAGGTCGCCCTGCGCGCCCAGACCGCGCCGCGGCTGGAGCCGTTCACGGGGGTGAATTACCGTGTGGATGCGGACGACCTGACCATTTCGGGCTTCGTGCCTGCACGGCGCGGCAAGTCTCAGACGCTCACCATGCAGTTCAAAAAACCGCACCAGGTGGTGGGCAACCATATCGCCAAGTATCAGGCGATGAAGCTGTCCAAGATGCTCATGGCCTATGATTTCGACCGCAAGCTCAACCCGTTTGCCGAGCTTGGCGGGTTCATCTTCACCTTCATGGGGGACGGCAAGCCGGGCACCGGTAAGACGACGCTCATCCAGATGATGGCCGGGCTCATCCACGGCTATTGCGAGGCGGCGGGATATCCGTTTCGTTACCAGAACCTGTCGACAGAAAGCATCGACAGCTATCAGGGCAAGTCGGCGCAGAATGCCAAGGCCTTCATCAACAACGTGCTGGACCCCGGCGTGATCGGCTTCGGTACCATCGACGACATCGACCAGCTTGCAGGCAAGCGTGGGGATCGGCAGTCGAGCGCGGGTCAGCTCGAGATCACCGCAGTACTGATGGAGAGCTTCGCCGGCGCCAACACCGTGGTGCGGGGCAATTGCACCTTCGGCATGTTCTCGAACTACCCGGAGGCGGTGGACGACGCGTTGCGCCAGCGCGCAGGGGCGCGGTTCCTCGTCGACGGGCCACAGACGCGGGACGATTACATCGACATCCTTGCACTCCTCATGGGCAAGAACCACGACATTCCGCTGGGCGAACACGAGCTTTATGCCGCGCAGGAGATCAAGAAAGCGGTGGCCGCAAGTTTCGAGGGTCACGCCCGCCCGCACGAGGACGGGCTGATCCGGGTCTATGAGCGGGTCGAGCGCGATATCGGCAAGCTCGACACCATCGCAAAGCTGGGCACCTATCTGAAGGGTATTCAGGAGGCGGACGAGCGCTTTACCGGCCGGGCGATCAAGAACATCACCGATGCGGTGAAGGTCCGCGCGATGGATTTCGAACTTCCCGACGAGTGGATGGAAGAGCCGGAGCTGTTCCTGTTCAAATCCTATGACGAGAAGAAGGGGATGATCGAGGAATTGCGCCAGCCGATCACCATTGAAATGGTGATCCAGGAGATCAACCGATACGCCGACAGCGAGTTTCGTTATGCCGACAAGTCGGACGAAGCGGCGATTGCGCAGATGGTCCGGGAGTTCGGCCTCACCGAAGAGGCCAAGCGGCGTTACGTTGAGAGCAAGGGGGGATGATATCGTGACCCTCTTCCTGATCTTCGTGGTCGTCGGCCTGCCGCTTGGCGTGTTCGCCTTGGGCGCGGGGCGTCTGGGCGCACCATGGGGTGCGCTATCGGCGATCGCGGGTCTGCCCATGGTGGCTGTCGCGCTCTGGTTCATGGCGACGAACGGCAGCGTGCCCGTCAGCGACCGGTTCAACGAGCCGGGATTGTCCGGTCTGCTGGTCGGTGCGGTCGTATCGGGTCTGACCGCGCCGTTCTGGATCGGCGGCTACGTCATGGGGCGCAGGGCGCGAAAGGAGCGGGCATGAGCGATTGTAGCGATCTCTTTTTCGTGGCCGGGCTGATGGTGGTCGGCGCGGGTATCGCGGCGTGGATCGTCGGGCGGTTTCTGGGCCGGATGCGGGAGCCGAACGTCTGGGTGATCCTCGGGGCCATCGTGGTGTCGCTTGCCGTGTTGCAGATCGGCGCGCGGCTCGCCGTGATCGTGAAGGGCCGGGTCGAGGCGGCGGGGCTTGACCCGCTGACAGTCTGTGACGGGAACCTCGGCGTGATGAGCTGGGTCGCGACGCTGTTGGTGATCGTGGCCTATGTGGGGGCGTTTTTCTTGAGCTGGCGTCGGGAGCGGGGGGTGAGCTGAATGATGCAAAGGTGGAACAGAAACGATGCGCGACCGACCGCGGGTGGACGCGAAGCGCCCGCCCGTGGGGGCGGTCGGGCGCTCATCGTTTCGCAAGCGAAACGCTGGTGAAATTAAATGTCCAATACATCGCGCCGCAATTTCATTGAGTCCCATGGAGCTTCATGCCGAAATTGGAGGTGGAGTTGGGCTTTTGTGAACCACAAAGAAAAACTCGTGATCTTTGGCACTTGGCAAACCGCATCGACACCGACTATGCGCGTCATACTCAAAGACGAGTGGGAATACGCAAACGGACGGAAACAACCGGCCTTCGCCGAAGCGAAAGAATACGCGCAACTTGTCCTTCACGACGGTTACCGGCTCAAGACCTTCTCCATGGGACAAGAGCTAATTGACCCGACTATGAAGAGTGAGACCGTCAGGATTACCGAGTTTGATCCTAATCTGAAAAGCGGACGACTGGTATATGACCGAGGTACATACTTCGCCTATTCAGAAGATGGGGTTTTTTACTTCCCTGACGAATGGGCATCAGATGTGCCCACAGTCCTTGAGCCGCTCTTGGAGGGTTCAAGAAGAACGGTCAGCGTGAGCGCCGTAGAACGCAACTCTGCAGCACGCGCTTTGTGTCTCGAACATTATGGCCTCGACTGCCAAGTATGCGGCATGAACTTCGGCGAGACATTCGGCGAACTAGGTGAGGGTTTCATTCACGTTCATCATGTTTCGCCGCTATCAGAAACGCGTGCAGAGCGACGCGTAGACCCGATCGAGGACTTGGTGCCTGTATGCCCGAACTGTCATGCAATGCTGCATAGAGAAGTGCCCCCACTGTCGGTGAACGATCTAAGGTCCATCCTCAACAAGCCAGGAATCCGCTCATGATCCGCCTCATCAAACGCGGTCTGATGTTTGGCAACCTGATCCGGGTGGACAGCCCCGCCTTGATCGACCGCTACAACCGGGCGCTTAATAGTCTCACCGGCAAGCGGACCGCGCTTTCCGAGTTTCATATCGACATTGCCGGCTATTCCTACGAGATCGGGGAGGAGCTTGGCGACCATCTTTATCTCAACCCCAACGGGGTGAACCGGATGTTCATCATCCTTACGGTGGAGCAGAAGACCGCGCCGCTGCTCAATGCCAAGTTTTCGACCTCGCGCGGTATCCTGCGGCAGTTCATCGAGGGGAACGAGGCCAAGTTATTCGCGCTGACCGCCCATGACGCCGTCGCGGGCGAGCTGGACAATTCGGTGTTCGAGGTCTCGCACCCGGCCCGCCTGCTCGACATCCGCACCATTACCGTCAGCGCGGACACGACGCAGAGCCATGTTGAGAATGCCCGCAAGCTCGCCGACCGGATCGAGCGGTTCCAGACCGAGGAGGACGCCTGGTTCGACGATGTGTTGATCGCCGAGATGATCGGGCTTGCCAAGAAGACCGGCGACGTGACGCGCCAGCCCATCGACCTCGAACGCCCCACCTACACCCAGAACAACTTCTGGACCGCGCATTTCGGCGGGCTTTACGTGTTTCGCGACGTGGCCGAGCCTGCGGCGATCGCGGTGGGCGACAAGGATGAGTTGGGCGTCATGCCAATCGAGACGACGTTGGATTTCGGGGATCGCAACGGGGTCGCGGCGTTTCTGGAACTGAACGAGTTGGTCGAACCGATCATCAAGGCGCGCGGCGTCGATGGCGCGGCGATCCTGCGCCAGAAAATGGATTTCATCCTCGTCGATGCGGCGACCAGCCGGGGGATCGAGATCGAAGGGATGGATCACCGGGCGCTGCACCGGCTGGCCCAACGTATGGGATCGGACCTGCCCGAAGAGTTTCTGAAGCTCAATCAACTTGTCCGATGGGCGCTGAACGGTGGCAAATGGCCCCGGATCGCATCGGACGACGCGAGCTATTTCTACACGCTGCGCGCGCGGCCCGATCACCCGGATCGTGACCTGATCAACCAGATGCTGTCCGAGCTTGCGCCGCTCGACATCCGGCAGCTCTTCATCTGCCACAAACAGGCGTTCTATGACGCTTATGCAGGCTGGCCGGACGCGAAGAAGGAATATGTGGCCGACTTTCTCGCCCGCGATTACGCGGCGAACAAGGCCGGGGCGCGGGATGCGCTTTTCGGAGGCGAGGAACCGGCGGCGACCCCGTCGGCCAAGCCGGTTTCACCCGCGGCCAAAGAAGATATACTCGACATCGTCGGGCCTTGGGGGGCCATCAGGAGGTAACGCATGGCATTGCTCAGGCTCATCGTTTTCGGATTTCTGTTTCTCTCGGTAATCTACCTCGCCGTGGCGTGGTATTCCCGGTCGGTCCGGCGAGAGAAGCTTGAAAAGGAATGGGCCGAGGACAATCCGGACGGCGGCGACAAAGCCGCGCGCCAGACCTTCATCACGCAAGGCATGATCGACTACAACGACTCGATCCGACCCAAGCTCCTTTTGCTCATCTACATCGTGCCCGCGCTCGCCGTGGGCGTGATCCTCTATATTACCAACGCGAATTGAGGCCATCATGCGAACTGTCCGCAACGTCATTCTCGGTATCATCGCGGTCGCGCTCGGCCTCGTCCTTCTCTACGTGTTGCCACGCCACGACATCGCCCGGATCACCGGGACCGAGGTCATCCGCATGGATTTCTCGGCCATAAACCGGCCGTTCTACGCGCAGTCCGACAGTGCCAACGAGAACCTCGCCACGCGGGACGTGCGGCTCATCAACTCGGTCAAGAAACGCGAGGCGCTTCTCGGCCTGATCCGGCGGGATGCCGAGCGGGTTTTCGTCTATCGCAATGAGGATACGGGCTGGATCTGGCCGCCTTATTTCAAGTTCGATTCATCCGATCTTCAGGCCGCCGCGCTTGCCAATGTCTCGGCCCCGGGGAACGAGCAATGGGTGGTGGTCACGCGGTACGGCTGGCGCAATCGGTTCTTCTCGATTTATCCGAACGCGATCGCAATTGAGCCGGTAGACGGGCCGGACGTGCGGATCATCCCGTGGTTCAACATCTTCTTCTTCATCGCACTCTTCGCCGCGTTCATCTTCATGCGCGCCTTCTGGCGGCAGTTTCGCGAACGTGCCATTGACCCACGGCTCGAGGATGGCCGGGATGCCTGGGACAAGGTCGACGCTTATGCGGACGAGCGGCGCGGGCGTGTGTCGCGTTGGTGGAAAAGCTGGACCGGGAAGTGATCGGACACCTTCTGCGCCTCTTCTTCTAACCTAAGCTCCACGGGAAATTGCCTTGCACCTGCGCCCTTCGGGTAGTTTCATGGTGCCGACCCCGAACGGGGCGCCAGGAGGGAGACCCAATGACCAAGCTTTTCACCACCGCCGCAGCCGTGGCGCTCATGGCGGGCACCGCGCTCGCCCAGCAGGATACGATCACCGTCGGCATGCAGCTCGAACCGCCGAACCTCGACCCCACCGGTGGCGCGGCCGCCGCAATCGACGAAGTGGTCTATGCCAACATCTTCGAGGGTCTGACCCGGTTCGGCCCGGACGGGTCGATCCAGCCCGCGCTCGCAAGCGAGTGGGAAGTGAGCGAGGACGGGACCGTCTATACCTTCACGCTGCGCGACGGTGTGTCGTTCCATGACGGTACCGCGATGGACGCCGAAGATGTGGTGTTCAGCCTGAACCGCGCCCGCGCCGAGGATTCGACGAACGCGCAGAAGGCGCTTTTCGCGGGAATCACCGAGGTCGAAGCGGTCGATCCGTTGACCGTGCGCGTGACACTGTCCGAGCCGAACGGCAACTTCCCGTTCAACATGGCCTGGGGCGACGCCGTGATCGTGGCCGAAGAGACCATCGAACAGGCCGCGACGACGCCGATCGGCACCGGCCCCTTCACCTTCACCGAATGGGTGCAGGGTGATCACGTGACGATCAGCCGGAACGAGAATTATTGGGGCGAGGCCCCTGCGCTCGCAACGGCCACGTTCAAGTTCATCGCGGACGGCAACGCCGCCTTCGCCGCGATGATGGCGGGTGACATCGACGTCTTCCCGGTCTTCCCGGCCCCCGAGTTGGTCAGCCAGTTCGAAGCAGACCCCCGTTTTACCGTGATCGAGGGCTCGACCGAGGGCGAAACCATCCTCGCCATGAACAATGCCGTCGCGCCGCTGGATGACGTGAAGGTGCGCGAGGCGATCAGCCATGCGATCAACCGGCAGGAAATCATCGACGGAGCCATGTTCGGCTACGGCACCCCAATCGGCACCCATTTCGCACCGCACAACCCGGATTACGTCGACCTCACCGAGACGTCCAACTACGACCCCGAGGCCGCCAAAGCGCTTCTCGCCGAGGCTGGAGCCGAAGGACTATCGCTGCGCCTCATGCTGCCGCCGCCGACCTATGCGCGCCGTGGCGGCGAGATCATCGCAGCCCAGCTTCGCGAGGTCGGGATCGAGACCGAGATCACCAACCTCGAATGGGCGCAATGGCTGGAACAGGTGTTCACCGGCAAGGATTTCGACCTGACCATCGTGAGCCACACGGAACCGGCGGACATCAACATCTATGCCCGCCCCGACTACTACTTCCAGTATGACAACGCCGACTTCCAGGCGTTGATCGCGGATCTGGCGGTGGAGAGCGACCCGGAGGCCCGTGCCGCCATGAACAAGGAGGCGCAGGAAACTATCGCGAATGATTTCGTGAACGCCTACCTCTTCCAGCTTGCCAAGGTCGGTGTCGCGAATGCCAATATCGAAGGGCTTTGGGAAAACGCGCCCACGCAGGCCAACGACCTGACGGATGTGCGCTGGACCGAGTGATGCACGTTACATGATACGAGAAAGGGGCGCTGTTTGGCGCCCCTTTTCACGTCGGGCGTCGCGGCTAGAGACTTTGCCCCTATGGCGCATGTTTCGGCTTTTCGCCGCCCTGCCCCCGCTCTAACCTCCCCCCATGCTGCGCTTCGCTCTCACCCGGTTCGTTTCGCTCACCCTGAGCCTTCTGATCGCGTCGCTGGTGATTTTCGCGGTCATCGAAGTGATCCCGGGCGATCCCGCTCGGTACATGTTGGGGATCAATGCCTCGGAAGACGCCGTGGCGGCCCTGCGCGAACAGCTCGGCCTGAATGACAGCCTCGCCCTGCGTTATCTGGACTGGCTTGGCGGTATGCTGACCGGGGATTTCGGCCTCTCCTACACCTACAAGGTGCCGGTCTCTGAGCTCGTCATGCAACGGCTCTGGGTGTCGCTGCCGCTCGCGCTCTATGCCCTCGCGCTTTCTACCCTGATCGCCATTCCCGTGGGCCTTATCGCTGCCGCCCGGCGCGGCAGTGCGGCGGATTATTCGATCATGGGAGCAACGCAGCTTGGCATCGCGGTCCCGAATTTCTGGTTCGCGATGCTGCTTGTGCTGATCTTCGCCGTCACCCTGCGCTGGTTCTCGGCTGGCGGGTTTCCCGGCTGGGACGCGGGCTTCTGGCTCGGAGTGAAATCCCTCACGCTTCCGGCCTTCGCGCTCGCCCTGCCGCAAGCGTCGATCCTCGCCCGCGTCATGCGCTCGGCGCTGATCGAAACGCTGGGCGAAGACTACATTCGCACCGCGCGGGCCAAAGGGCTGAGCCGCAGGCAGGCCACCGTGCGCCACGCGCTTCGAAATGCCATGATCCCGGTACTGACCATCATCGGGCTGCAATTCTCGTTTTTGCTCGCGGGCGCGATCATTATCGAGAACGTCTTTTACCTCCCCGGTCTCGGCCGGCTGATCTTTCAGGGTATCACCCAGCGCGACCTGATCGTGGTCGAAAGCCTCGTCATGCTGCTCGTGTTCGCGGTGATCCTCGTCACCTTCCTCGTCGACGTCGCCTATGCCGCGGTCGACCCCAGGCTGAGGCGCGGGAGATGAAGCTTCCTGTCCAACTCCTCATCGGCGCGGTTCTGAGCGTCTTTTTCGTGGCCGCAGCGCTTCTGAGCTTCATCTGGGTGCCGCACGACGTGGCGACCCTCACCATCTCGGACAAGTTGCAGGGGCCTTCGCCGACCTATTGGCTCGGAACGGATCACCTCGGGCGCGATACGCTGTCGATGCTGATGGTCGGCGCGCGCACCTCGATCGCGGTCGCGATCGTCGCGGTGGGGATCGGCATGGCCGTCGGCGTCCCGCTTGGCCTCATGGCGGCGGCAAATCGTGGGAGCCTGATCGACGAGATCATCATGCGGGGCAACGATCTGATCTTCGCCTTTCCCTCACTCGTCATCGCGATCCTGATCACCGCCGTCTTCGGCCCCTCGGCCGTCAATGCTATCCTCGCCATCGGGATCTTCAACATCCCGGTGTTCGCCCGCGTGACGCGGGGTGGTGCGCTTTCGATCTGGACGCTGGATTACATCCTCGCGGCGCGCGTTGCGGGTAAGGGCCGGGTCCGGATCAGCGTCGAGCATATCCTTCCGAACATCCTGAACCTCCTGATCGTGCAGGGAACGATCCAGTTCTCGCTCGGAATCCTCGCCGAAGCGGCGCTGTCCTATGTCGGCCTCGGCGCACAGCCCCCCACGCCAAGCTGGGGGCGGATGCTTGCGGAAGCGCAGACGATGATCTTCACCGACGCGCGGCTCGCCATCCTGCCTGGACTCGCGATCGTCGCGATGGTGCTTGGCCTCAACCTGATGGGCGACGGATTGCGCGATCTGACGGACCCGCGGGTCAGGAGAGCGCGCGCATGATCGGGCTGGAATCCCTGTCGCTCTCGATTCATGGCACGCCCATTCTGAGGGATATTGACCTGTCCATCGCGCCGGGGAAGGTCACGGGGTTAGTCGGCGAAAGCGGGTCAGGCAAGTCGATGACTGCGCTGGCGATCATGGGACTGTTACCGAACGGATCGGACGTTTCCGGCGCGGTGCGGCTGGGGGACGAAAACCTTCTGAATGTGTCCGAACGCCGCCTGTGTGACATCCGCGGCAATCGGATCGGTATGATTTTTCAAGAGCCGATGACGGCGCTCAACCCGGTCAAGACGATCGGCGACCAGGTGGCCGAAACGCTGCTCATCCATGGCCGTGCCGAACGGCGCGAGGCCCGGCGCATCGCGGGCGAAAAGCTCGCGCGCGTGGGTCTGGGGCACATGCCGCTGACACGCTTCCCACATGAACTGTCAGGCGGACAGCGTCAGCGCGTCGCCATCGCCATGGCCATCGCGCTCCACCCCGAGCTTCTCATTGCCGACGAGCCGACGACCGCCCTCGACGTGACCACGCAGGCGCAGATCCTCGACCTGCTCAACGAAATCGTGGACGAGGAGGGCATGTCGCTACTGCTCATCACCCACGACCTCGCCGTGGTCGCGGGCATGGCGGATCATGTGGCGGTTATGAAGGAGGGCGAGATCGTCGAACAGGACGCGACCGAGCCATTGTTCCGCAACATGAACCACCCCTATACCAAGGCGCTGTTCGCGGCCTCCTCTCACCAACCTGACCGTAAACCCCTTCCCGTCACCGACGCGATCCTGACCGCCGATGCGGTGGTCCGCGACTACCCGACCGCGCGGCCGTCTCTCTTCGCGCCTCCGGGCCGGTTTCGCGCCGTGAACGAGGTGAGTTTCACATTGGGCAAAGGCGAAAGCCTCGGACTGGTGGGGGAAAGCGGCTGCGGAAAGTCTACGCTGACCCGCGCGATCCTCGGCCTCGACCCGATCCAGGGCGGCCGCATCACAGCGTTCGAGCGCGAGGTCGGCCCGGATTTCCCCAATGCGCTGCGCGCCGGGATCCAGGTCGTGTTCCAAGACCCGTATGGCAGCTTCAATCCACGCTGGACGGTCGAACGGCTCGTCTCTGAGCCCTTCCACCTCATGCCCTCGCCGCCCAAGGATCGCCGGGCGCGCGTGGCGGAAGCTCTGACCGATGTCGGGATCGACCCCTCTGCGATGGATCGCTATATCCACGAGTTTTCCGGCGGTCAGCGGCAGCGCATCGCCATCGCCCGTGCGCTCATCACCAAGCCCGACCTGATCGTGCTGGACGAGGCGGTCTCGGCGCTCGATGTCTCGGTGCGCGCGCAGGTGCTCGACCTGATCGCGCGACTTCAAGCCGAGCACGGCTTGAGCTATATCTTCATTTCCCATGACCTGTCCGTGGTGCGGTCGATCACCGACCGGGTCATGGTCATGCGCGCGGGCGAGATCGTGGAGGAAGGCGTGACGGAAACCGTCTTCACCGACCCTCAGCACGATTACACCCGAACCCTGATCGCGGCGACCCCGCGTATTCCGGACGACTGGCAGGAGGACGGCCAACATGCGTGAACATCTTTGGTACGACGCGACACAAGTCCATATCGGCGGCGAATGGCGCGCGCCCACAGGTGGCGGGCAACTCGACCTCGAGAACCCGTCGACCGGCGAGGTGATCGGCACCATCGCGCGCGGCACGGGCGAAGACATCGACGCCGCCGTTTCCGCCGCACAGGCTGCGCTCGACGGCGACTGGGGGCGCATGACGGCGCTGGAGCGTGGGCGGATCCTGACGCGCATCGGGCGCTTGGTGCAGGAGAAAATAGAAGCACTCACGATCATCGAGGCGGCGGACGTTGGCAAACCGCTGACGCAGGCTCGCAATGACGCCGTGGCACTCGCCCGGTACATGGAATTCTATGGCGGAGCTGCCGACAAGATCATGGGCGAGACGATCCCTTATCTCGACGGCTACACCGTCTATACCTTGCGCGAACCGCATGGCGTCACCGGGCATATCGTCCCCTGGAATTACCCGATGCAGATCATCGGACGTTCCGTCGGTGCTGCACTCGCCATGGGCAATGCCTGCGTTCTCAAACCCGCGGAGGAAGCCTGCCTCACCGCGCTCGCCTTCGTCGCCCTCGCCGAGGAAGCGGGGCTCCCCCCCGGTGCGCTGAACGTAGTCCCGGGCCTTGGCGAAGAAGCAGGCGCCGCTCTCACCGCGCACCCCGGCGTGCATCACATCAGCTTCACGGGGTCGGTGGGCGTCGGATCTCTGGTGCAGGCGTCGGCGGCAACGAACGTAACCCCCGTCACGCTGGAACTCGGCGGCAAGTCGCCCCAGATCGTGTTCGACGATGCCGACATCGACGCCGCGATCCCGTTCCTCGTCGGAGCCTGTATCCAGAATGCGGGTCAGACCTGTTCGGCCTCGTCGCGGGTTCTGATCCAGCGTGGCGTCTACGACGACGTTGTGGCCCGGATGGGCGCGCGCTATGACGCGATGGTTTCAGCCCCCGCCGACAGCGACGGGTCCCTTGGCCCGCTCATTTCGGCGAAGCAGAAAGAGATCGTGAAAGGGTTTTTGGAGAAGGGCGAAGACCTCCGGGTCGCAGGGCTTGGCTCGATCGCCGAGGGCGCCCCCGAGGCCGGCCACTACGTGCCGGCGACGCTCTTTGCCGATGTCCCTCCCGACCACCCCCTCGCCCGCGATGAGATTTTCGGCCCCGCGCAGGTCGCCATTCCCTTCGACACCGAGGAGGAGGCGGTCGCTATCGCGAATGGCACCGACTATGGCCTTGTCGCCTCCGTTTGGACGGAAAATGGCGCACGTCAGATGCGGATGGCCAAGGCGATCCGGGCCGGACAGGTGTTCATCAACAATTACGGCGCGGGCGGCGGCGTCGAGTTGCCCTTCGGCGGGGTCGGGAAATCGGGCCATGGGCGCGAGAAGGGCTTCGAGGCGCTCTACGGGTTCTCCACGCTCAAGACAGTCGCGGCAAAGCATGGCTGAACCGACGCGCGCAGCCACCCTGTTTCCGGTCTCCAAATATCCCGGGGAGTGCGAGGGGCTGGCCCCTCGCCCGCGCGCCGTTTGACCCCCCTGCGGATTGACAACCGAACGGCGCGGGCGCTTTGGCTCGATGCCCACGGACTCGCTGCCGCGCCGACCCGTGCGCCCGATGTCATGGCGATCATCGAGGCGTTGGGGTTTCTTCAGATCGACACCATCCGCAACGTGGTCCGCGCTCAGGATCACATCCTGTGGAGCCGGGCGCAGACCTATCGCGAAGGGCAGGTCTGGCGACACTTGGCCAACCGTGATCTGTTCGAGCACTTTACGCACGATGCCTCGTTGATCCCGCGTTCCGTCCTTCCCCTCTGGACCCGCCGTTTTCACGAACTTGGCGACAAGGCTGCGCAAGGGGCATGGTATCAATCGGGTCTGGGCCGGGCCGAGATCGACGCCATACGCGACCGTATCTCGCAGGAAGGCCCGCTCTCGACCCATGCCTTCGACACCAAGGTCGAAGCACGCGAAATGTGGGCGCGACCACCGCATAAGAAAGCGTTGGACCAGATGTGGTACGCGGGCGCGCTGGCGACCTGCCACCGCGAGAATTTCGTGAAATTCTACGACCTCGGCGAGCGGGTTCTGGGCCCGATTGACAGGGGCGCTTCTGATTTAGACCGCGAGCATTCGCTCCACGCTCGCGCGCTAGCCCACCTGCCCTTCGCCACCCATGGTGAAGTTGCCCGGTTCTGGGATCTCGCCCGTCCTGCCGAGGCGCGTGCCTGGACCGATGCCCACACGATCCCGGTCGAGATCGAGGGCGGGGACGGGCGCATCCATGCAAGCCGCGCGGCCCCTGATATCGAAACTCGCCTCGCGACCGAGCCGCCCCTGTCGAACCGCTTGCGCATCATCAATCCGTTCGACCCGGCCTTCCGAGACCGCGCCCGTACCGAACGGCTGTTCGGCTTTTCCTATCGCAACGAGATGTTCGTGCCCGCCGACAAACGGGTGTTCGGCTATTACGTCTACCCGCTGCTCGAAGGGGACCGTTTCGTGGGGCGGCTTCAGGCGAAAGCCGACAAGTCCACCAACACGCTCTGCGTCTCTGGGATCTGGACCGAGCCGGGTGTGCGTTTCGGACAAGGCCGGGTCGACCGGCTCGACGCGGAACTCGCGCGTTTCGCGCGCCTCGGCGGTCTCGACGGGGTCACTTGGGCTTGCCCTCGCCCCGAGACACGCGCAACCTGACGCCGGACTAATGGGAGGACCACATGCGTCTTGAAGGGAAACGCGCCATCGTAACCGGCGGCGCTTCGGGATTTGGCGAAGGCATCGTGCGAAAATTCGCGGCGGAAGGTGCCGAGGTGCTCATCGCCGATTTGAACGAAGAAGCCGCGCGCAAGGTCGCCGACGATGTGGGAGGCGTCGCGCTCAGGGTCGATGTGGCTGATGGCGCCTCGGTCGAAGCCCTGGCGGACACAGCGGAGCGCGAGATGGGCGGGATCGACATTCTCGTCAACAACGCCGGCATCACACATCTTCCGAAACCGATGGAGGAGGTGACGGAAGAGGAGTTCGACCGTGTGTTCAACGTGAACGCAAAGTCGGTCTATCTCACCGCTCGCCATATCGTACCACGCATGAAAGTCGCCCAGTCGGGCGCGATCCTCAACATCGCGTCGACGGCGGGGCTCAGCCCGCGCCCCAACCTCAACTGGTACAACGCTTCTAAGGGCTGGATGATCACGGCGACCAAGACGATGGCGGTCGAACTCGCGCCATTCGGCGTGCGTGTGAACGCGCTCGCCCCCGTCGCGGGGGAAACGCCGCTTCTTTCGAGCTTCATGGGCGAGGACACGCCAGAGATGCGCGCAAAATTCCTCTCGACCATTCCGCTCGGTCGCTTCTCGACCCCGGAAGACATGGGCAACGCCGCCTGTTTTCTTTGCTCGGACGAGGCCGGCATGGTGACTGGCGTTGCCATGGAAGTGGACGGCGGGCGCTGTATCTGACCCGGCGTCTCGCGCCGGGTCATGAGGCTCAGCGGAACGTGCCGTCCTTCTGGATGCAATCGCGCCAGACCGTGTTGGAGCCGCCGATAAAGCTGTTCGCGTTTGTCGATCCGACACCCCGTGCGATGATCCCGCTGCCGACGCAATTGCTGCAACTTGCCTCAAGCGCCACGCCCTTGGTTGTGGCATGTGTCGCGTCGCTGCGGATCACCGGCGAAAAGGTTCCGGTGTTGCAGCTGTATACGCGATAGGCGATGTTGCTCGACGCGCCGCAATTGGTCACCTGATCCCGGCCACAGACCGCGCCGGACACGCCGGTCATAAAGACGCCTTCGTAGGTGAAATTGCGGATCACGTTCCGATCCGAGACGAAATTGGAAGCGGTCACCAGCATTCCACGGCCAAATGCCGCCGGATCGGTATGGACCATGACATTCTCGGTCGCGCTCACGTTGCTGGAATAGGTGACTTTCAACCCGAAGCGTTGCGTGGCGATATCGCAGCCCGTGCAGACGAGGTCGCGAGACGTCTGAAGCTGTATACCATCCTCTGCATTGTCCCAGCAGCGCGCACGCTCAATGCGGATCTTGTCGTTGTTGCCGGGCCTGCCGTAAACGTTCAATCGCAGGTCGGACGCCCATGGGTCGAAGGACCGCTCCCCCGTGCCGATCGCAGCGAAGCCGGCGATCTCGCCAACGCCCGAAGCGACGCCGACCCGGATCTTCGATTGCGACGGGTCTATCTCGACAATCTGGTAGTAGCCCGCCGACATCTCCGCGGGCCAAGTCGCTCCGTTCACGGTAATGCGTGACACGTACATGCCTTCATAAATGTCGAGATCGTCGGTCAGCAGATTTCCTGCCGTTCCGTCGGTCACTTCGATCCAACCGTTCGCCGTGTCGAATGACTTGATGCCGAGAACGTCGCCGACACGTGCTATGCCTTCCTTGAAATTGGTGCCTCCGGCGCTCGTGATGATTCCGGACCCTCCGTTATTCCAGCATGCGGCGTCTTCAATCGTCACTTCCGACCCGAACACCACGCCTATGCCCGAGTTGTGTGGATTGTCGTGGCAGCGAGGGCGACGGATCAGGATATTCCGAAGCGCGCTGGTTGCGTCCGCCATATAACGGTTCGCTTCTACGTCTATCCCGAGCCCGAAGGCGGGACCGGCGTCGAAGGCTTCGAAATTGTCGACGAGGATGTCGCGCCCGGCGACAATGCTAAGACCATTTCGCGCCACGGCGTCGCCGTCGGCAATACAATCGACAAGGGCGATATTTTGCGGGATGGAATTGGTCGCAGGATCGCCCCCGATATAAAAACAATCGTCGCCAGTGTTCCCGGCTCCGATGACGCGGACGCCGCTAACGGTGCAGTTACGCGGTGTCGAAGTCGAGCTTGCAAGCACTGCGATACCGTGGCTCGACTGCGACCCGTCCATCTGGATGGTCGCACCATAGCCTTCTACATGAATGTCCTGATCGAGGATCTGAATGCCGCGCGTCGCGCCCGACAGAACCTTGTAGATCAGGCCGTTTTCCAAGCGGAGTCGCGTAGCTGCAGCAGGGGTAAGTGTGTCGCCAACCACTTCGCCCAAAACCTTGTTTATTACGAGCACCCCGCCTGCAGCGGTCGCCAGAGCGTTGTGCAACTTTGCGGTTTCATCGATGCCCGGCTTCACGCCCCACATCGCGGTGTGAAAATCGCCTTCCGGCGTGCGAAGCACCTCGAGCCGGATACCCCCTGCGGTCAGAAGGTGGTATTCTGTGGCGGATGCATCGACAATTCGATAGCTGTAACCGCGGTCGATTGCAGAAATCACCTCTCCGGCGCTCACGGTGTCGTCTCCGGCCCCAGTTTCATACGTCATCTGGGAATCTGCGAGCATCGCTTCGACCGACGCGAACCACTTGCGTCCGGCGACGGAAATCGCACCGCTGGTTTCCACGGCGGTCGCCACGGGGAAATCTTCGGCGCAGTGAAGCTCTTCGCCAAAAGGTGCGAGGACCACCGCGCGATAGTAGCCGTCAACCGCATGAATTGGCGGGAATATCCCGAAGTCATTCGCCCGGACGGGATTGGGCTGCGTCACCGTCAGATGGAAATCCGAAAACAATGGGGCAAGGTTGTCGGTCCCGGCACGGTAAACGTACATCAAAGCGTGTGGCACCGGATCGCCAAGTTCATCGGTCGCGTGATGCAACTCCGGAAGCGAAATCTTTCCCATTTTCCTATCCTCTCGATACGGTCGAATGCGGCTGGTGAGGAAGACCTGCGGGTCCGTCGAAGCCCTCAACGGGCGTGACAAGTGACGGGCATCACCGCACCGGCCGTTGGTCCAGTCGTGCTGACTATTCGTCGTAACGGGTCAATGAGTTCTGAAGGCTGCGAGTCGCTGCCTTCGTCGCAGAGCGGCGTGTCCCCACTAGGATTTTTTGGAAATACAACCATAAGTAATCTTGATCCATGGCTCATTTCACGCATAAGATGTGTTGCGAGGGCGGAGTTACTGATGTTTGAAGTATTTGATAAATTGCTTCTTTCTCCCGCTTTGGCAGCGACAAGACTGCCTCGCCGAGTGAAGCACGCGATCCTTTTCACCTTTGATTTAATGACCGCGTCTGCGGCCCTGGCACTCGCCTTCTGGGTGCGTACCGACACGTTGGGTCCGAATGTCGACACGGGACAGGCAGGCTTGTTCAGCGGGGCCTATCTTGTCTTCGCAGCAATCTCGATCCTCGGTTTTCGGCTCCATCGCATCAAAGCGTCCGAGTTTCACTCGAAGCTCTTGATGCACATTCTGCCGACGACGGTCGCGCTGGCCCTCGCCGCCGGGTTCGCGAGCTTCCTGACGCAAACGCCTGTTCCGCGTTCCGTTCCCTTGGGGACAGGCGTGTTCTTCTTCGGACTTGCGACGACCTATCGGTTCCTTCTCGCGAATCTCATCGACCTGAAACTGCGCTATGGCGTCCGTGCGAGCCGGGCGATCATTTACGGTGCGGGGCGAGCAGGCATGCAACTCGCCCACGGATTGAAGCGGTCGTCCGAAATGCTTCCCGTCATGTTCGTGGATGACGATCCTCACGTTCAACATACATACGTCTCCGGCATGATGGTGCGCGAACCCGAGCGACTTGCCGACCTGGTGCAACGGTATCGCATCGACCGGGTGCTGATCGCGATGCCGTCTGCGAGTCCCGAGCGACTCAAGGCGATCGTGGCCAACCTGTCGTCACTCGACGCCGAGATCCAGGTCATGCCGTCCTTCGTCGATCTCATCCTGCAAGGTCGTAAAAAGGACATCAGTCTCGTCCCTGCCGAACAGCTTCTTGGACGGAGCCAGGTCGATCTCGAGCACCCGCATATCACCAAAACCTACGCCGGTCGGTCGGTGATGGTGACGGGGGCCGGCGGTTCGATCGGCTCAGAGCTTTGCCGACAAATCCTGAAATGCGCGCCAGATCGGCTGGTCATGTTCGATCAGAGCGAATTTGCCCTCTACACGCTTGAAATGGAACTGGCGCAACTGGCGAAGGACGCCAATATCGACCTTATCGCCAGACTGGGTTCTGTCACCGACCCGAGAAGGGTGAGATCGATCATCGGCGAGACCTGCCCCGATGTCATCTTGCATGCCGCTGCTTACAAACACGTGCCGATCGTGGAAGACAACGAGGTCGAGGGCGCTTTCACCAATGTCTTGGGAACGCGAAACGTCGCGCTCGCAGCCATCGAGGCCGGTATCGAACGCTTTGTGCTGGTGTCGACCGACAAGGCGGTTCGTCCGACCAATATCATGGGCGCGACCAAACGGATGGCCGAAATGGTTCTTCAGGACCTCGCCACGCGCAGCACGCGAACGAAACTGTCGATGGTCAGGTTCGGCAACGTGCTCGGTTCGTCGGGGTCGGTCGTTCCTCTCTTCCGCCGCCAAATCCAGAGCGGCGGCCCGGTCACAGTGACACACCCGGAGGTCACACGGTATTTCATGACGGTTCCCGAAGCGTCGCGGCTCGTCTTGTTGGCCGGCGCATATTCTGCGGGCGGAGACGTCTTCGTTCTCGACATGGGCAAGCCGAAACGGATTTTCGACATTGCGCGGCGGATGATCGAAATGAGTGGTCAGACGGTGCGCGACCCGGACACCGGAAAAGGCGACATCGAAATCCAGATCGTCGGATTGCGGCCGGGCGAGAAGCTTTATGAGGAGCTTCTGATCGGTGCCGACAACCTGCTCAAGACTCCGCATCCCCTGATCCTGCGTGCCGAGGAGACGTTCTTGAGCCAGATCGAAACAGCGTCACTCGTGCGTGAGCTTTCCGCGATGCTGGAAGGGCAGGACAAATACGGCATTCGCGACCTCGTGACCAGGTTCGTTGACGGGTACAAAGCGCCGGTCCGCGAAGCAGTTCCGGCGTCCTGACCTTTGGGGATGCCTCGCAGAAATACCAAAATGGCACGCGGCACTTCTATTGAAGCGGCGACCGTTCACAGGACCAAGACGAGCGGTTCTTGCCCATGAAGGTGCTCATTCTCACAGCTTACGCGCCATCGCTCGTGAACTTCCGCGGGCCGCTCATAAGCGAATTGCGAGGATTGGGACATGAGGTTCATGCCGGGGCACCCGATCTCGACGAAAGCACGCGGGCACGGGTCGAAGCGTTGGGTTGCACGACACATGAAACGCGCATGACGCGGCAAGGCACTGGCTTTCGCGCGGACATCGCCTATGCGAAAGATCTGCGCGCATTGATCCGCCGGATCGAACCGGACCTCGTACTGACGTATGCGATCAAGCCGAATATCTGGGGCGCATTCGCGGCGTATGCCGAGGGGGTGCGCAGCGTCGCCATGATCACGGGCCTTGGTTTTGCCTTTTCGGCATCCGACGGCGACAGCCCGCGAACAAGGCTGGTCAAGCGTATCGCACGCACGCTTTATCGCCGCGCCACCGACCGAAACGAAGCGGTCATTTTTCAGAACCATGACGACTTGCGCGACTTTATGGTCGCGGGGTGTCTGGGTGAGCCGCGAAAGGCCGGACTTGTGGACGGTTCTGGCGTCGACCTCGAGCATTACAGACCCGCACCTCTTCCTGATGCGCCCATTTTTCTGATGGTTGCGCGCGTCATTGGTGCGAAGGGTGTGCAAGAATACGCGCAAGCCGCGCTGGCGGTACGAACGACCCATCCGTATGCGCGGTTCCAGCTACTGGGTTTCATCGACGGCGGGCCCGACGCCATTGACCCGGACATTTTCGCGCATTGGACAAGCGACGTCCTGGAATACGTCGGTCACGTCGAGGACGTGCGTCCTTTCCTAGCTGGTTGCCGAGTATTCGTGCTGCCATCACGGTATCGCGAAGGTGTCCCGCGTTCCACGCTCGAGGCGCTGGCGACAGGCCGCCCAGTTATCACCACGGATGCCCCGGGATGTCGGGAAACAGTCATTGACGGAGAGAACGGTTTTCTGGTGCCGGTTCGTGACCCGGATGCGATTGCGGCACGGATGCACTGGCTCCTCGATCATCCGGATGATTGCGAACGGATGGCGCAGGCCAGCCTCGCGCTCGCGCGGACACGTTTCGACGTGGAACGAGTGAACGCGATCCTGCTCGATCACCTCGGCCTTGCGCGTGGGGGAGCACCCCAAGCACGGCGTGAGGCAATCGCATCATGACCCGGACCCGTCCCGACGCACGATTGCTCCTCGTGGGGAGCACCGGACGGGCGGGACGGCTAATATCGAAGGCATGGACGCGCTACCCGCCAGGCGCCAGAACCGTAATCCAGGTGCGTGACTGCGCGGAAGCGAACACGCCGGGGCAGTTACGTTGGGCACCTTTGGAAAGCACCGAACCATTGCGCGACTGGGTTTCACACTATGGCTCGATAGATGCAATGATCGTCATGGCGGGCGTCATACCGGCATCGGGCGGCAATCTCGAAGACAACGGCACGATTGCCGAGGCCTGCGTCGCCGGCGCATTGGACGCCAATATCCGCCGCGTCCTGATTGCGTCCTCATCGAGTGTGTACGGATCGTGGAAATCCACCCCGTACTCCGAGGAAGACGAAACCCGGCCTGTGAACCCTTACGGGAAAGCGAAAGTCGACATGGAAAGAGCCGCGCTTAGTCTGAGTGCCGACAAGGTCGAAGTGACGAACCTCAGAATCGGAAATATCGCAGGTGCGGATGCGCTTCTCTTGAAACTCGCAAATGCAGGCTCGGGCAGGCCCTTGATTATTCACAGGTTCGCAGACGATAGGGGACCGTTTCGCTCCTACATCGGCCCGGTGTCGCTTGCCGCATCACTTGTCCGGCTGGCATTACATAAAGGCCCCTTGCCACCTATACTCAATGTCGCTGCACAATCAGCGGTTCATATGGAAGATCTTGCCGAAGCCGGAAGTATCCCTTGGAGGTTTGTTCCAGCACCGCTACATGCGCATCAGAACATCGTGCTGAATACGGCCAAACTCGCTCGGATCGCGCCTATGCCTCACGGTGCTTGGAATCCTAAGGCCATCATCGGCGAATGGGCTGGACTTGGCATGACAGATGTCCCTTCCTAAGCGGCTTTTCGACTTGGCCTTGGCGGTCGTTCTATCCTTCGTGTTGCTCCCGGTCATGGTTGCGCTCGCGGTCGCCATAATTCTGTTCGACGGTTTCCCGGTGTTCTACGTTTCGGAAAGAATGAAGGGTACCGGCGAGGGATTCGACCTTGTCAAGTTCCGCACGATGCGTTCCGCAATATCGGATCATGGCGTTTCAGGCGGAGACAAGTCCGCCCGGATCACGCGAACCGGCTCCATGCTTCGTGCGGCCCGTCTGGACGAGATCCCGCAGCTCTGGAATGTGCTGCGCGGCGACATGAGCTTCGTCGGCCCGCGACCGCCCCTTAGGATGTATGTAAACAGGTTTCCCGGGCTTTATGCCGAGGTCTTGCAATGTCGACCGGGGATAACCGGGCTGGCGTCGCTCGTCTTTCACGCGCATGAAGAAAAGCTGCTTGCCGACTGCCAGTCCGCCGATGAATCAGACGCGGTCTATTCCCGTCGCTGCGTGCCGCGGAAAGCCCGTCTCGACTTGATCTACCAGCGGAACCAGTCGTGCTGCATGGACATCTGGATCATGCTCAAGACCGTTTCCAAACGCTCGTCCTAGCCCTCCGGATACCAGCACGCTGCCGGATGCTCGCCCATCAATTCCGGGCGCTGCTCCCGGCATTTCGTCTTCGCTTTCCAGCATCTCGGCGCGAACGGGCACCCGTCCGGCACGGCCAAGGGCGACGGCAATTCGCCTTCCAACTTGATCCGCATCTTGTCCGGATTGGGCTCGGTCGATGGCGTCGCGGACAGAAGCGCCTTCGTGTAGGGGTGACGCGGGTTCGAGAAGACCTGTTCCTTGGTCCCGAATTCCACGGGACGGCCGAGATACATCACGGCCACATCGTCGGCCACATGGCGAACTACCGACAGGTCGTGCGAGATGAACAGATAAGCGAGGTCCAGACGCTCCTGAAGGTCGAGGAGCAGGTTCAGAACCTGCGACTGGATCGACAGATCGAGCGCCGAAACCGGCTCGTCGAGCACCAGAAGCTTCGGCTCCAGCATGAGCGCGCGCGCTACCGCGATCCGCTGGCGCTGCCCGCCCGAGAACATATGCGGGAAGCGGTCGAAATGCTCTGGGCGTAGGCCCACAAGCTCGAGCATCTCGCGCGCCTTGGCCTGCCGCTCCTTGGCCGGCATGTCCGGGCGGTTGATCTTCAACGGCTCTTCGAGAATCGCACCGATCCTGTGGCGCAAATTGAGCGACCCGTAGGGGTCCTGGAACACGATCTGCACATGGCTGCGCAGTCGGTCCCAATTGTCCGGCGTCGCCTCGATCCCGTCGATGTTCAGGCTGCCAGCCGTCGGTTCCTCGATCAGGGTCACCAGCCGCGCCAGCGTTGACTTGCCGCAGCCCGACTCGCCGACCACCGCCAGCGTCTTCCCGGCCTCGATCTGGAACGTCGCCTCAGACAGAGCCTTCACGACGCCGGGTTTTGAAAACAGCCCGCCCCCGACCTCATAATGACGCGCCAGCCCTTCGGCACTTACCACCGCGTTCATGCCACGTCCTCCTGCCGCGTGATCGGATAGTGACATCGCGCGAGCCCCAGATCCGGCGGTTGCACCGGCGGAGGCGTCTTGCGGCATTTGTCATCGGCGAATTTGCATCTCGGCGAGAACAGGCATCCCTGCGGCCGGTCATACTGGCCCGGCACGACACCGGGAATGGTCGGCAGGTGTCGCTCGGTCGCGCGCTCCGGCAAAGCCGCGAGAAGCGCCGCCGTGTAGGGGTGATGCGGGTCGGAAAAGAGGCCGCGCACTTCCTGCTCCTCGACCTTCTGACCCGCGTATTGAACCTGCACCCGCTGCGCCGTTTCCGCCACCACGCCCATGTCATGCGTGATGAGGATAAGTGCCATGCCGGTTTCCTTTTGCAGGTCCGCAAGCAGATCGAGAATCTGCGCCTGGATGGTCACGTCGAGTGCCGTCGTCGGCTCGTCCGCGATAAGGAGGCGCGGTTTGCAGGCAAGCGCCATGGCGATCATGACACGCTGACTCATCCCGCCTGAAAGCTGGTGCGGAAACGCCTTCAACCGCCGCTCTGGATCGGGGATACCGACGAGTTCCATCAATTCAATCGCACGCTTCTTGCGCTCCGCCCGGTCGAGGTCGAGGTGGATCTTGAGCGATTCCTTGATCTGAAATCCGACCGTGAAACAGGGGTTCAAACTCGACATCGGTTCTTGGAAGATCATCGACATGTCGCGCCCGATCACCTTGCGCCGCGCCATGGGGCCAAGGTCGCGCAGGTCTATCCCGTCGAAGCTCATCTCGTCCGCCGTGATCGTCGCGGTCCAGGGCAGAAGACCCATCATGGCCAGCATGGAGACCGACTTGCCCGAACCGGATTCCCCCACGATGGCGAGGATGTCGCCCTGGTCCACGTTGATGTCCACCCCGTCCACAGCGCGGAACATTCCGCCTGCGGTGTCGAAATCGACCGAAAGGTTCTTGATCGTCAGGAGAGACATGTCAGCTCCTTTTCAGCTTCGGATCGAGCGCGTCGCGTAACCCGTCGCCCATCAGGTTGATCGCGAGCACCGTGACGAGGATCGCGAGACCGGGGAAGGTCACCACCCACCACGCACGCAGGATGAATTCGCGTGCTTCTGCCAGCATGGTGCCCCATTCCGGCGTCGGCGGTTGCGCCCCCATACCTAGAAAGCCCAGCGCGGCAACGTCGAGGATCGCGTTCGAGAAACTCAGTGCCGCCTGCACAATGATCGGGGCGAGGCAATTGGGCAGCACGGTGACGAACATCAAACGGGGTAGCCGGGCGCCCGCGACCTTGGCCGACACCACGTAATCCTTCGACAGCTCCGTCATGACCGCCGCCCGCGTCAGGCGCACGTAATGCGGCTGGAGGACAATGGCGATTGCGATCATCGCATTGAGAAGCGACGGCCCGAGAATGGCGACCAGCACGAGCGCGAGCAGCAGTGACGGGATCGACAGGATGATATCCATGATCCGCATGATGATCGTATCCAGCCATTTCGGGGCAAAGCCCGCGACGAGTCCGGTGAGGATACCACCTGTGGCCGCGAGGATCACAACAACGGTCCCGACGAGGAACGAATACCGCGCCCCGTGGATCAGACGCGAGAGCATGTCGCGGCCAAGTGGGTCAGTGCCAAGCGGATAGGTCCAGTTGCCGCCGCTCTGCCAGAACGGAGGCACGAGCGTCGCGGCCCGGTTCTGCGATGACGGGTCGAAGGGCGCCAGAAGCGGCGCGAATATCGCAACGATCAAAAAGAACACGAACACGTAGAAACCGATGACGGCGCCGCGGTTCTCCTTGAAGTAGCGCCAGAATTCCTTGAACCGTCCGGGCCGTGCCGTGGCCGCGTCGGTCGGCGTGGTGTTTGTCGATGAACTCACGTCAGCCATGTCAGCGCTTCCTGATCTTCGGGTTGATAAGGCCGTACGTCAGATCGACGATCAGGTTCACGACCATCACCATCAAGGCGACCATCAGAAGCCCACCCTGCACCACCGGGTAGTCGCGGCGATAGATGCTGTCGACCATCCACTTGCCGATTCCGGGCCAGGAGAAAATCGTCTCGGTCAGGATCGCCCCGGCCAGAAGCATCCCGACCGACAACCCGATCACGGTGATGACCGGAATCATCGCGTTCCTGAGCGCATGCAGCCCGTTCACGCGCGGCGGGGCGAGGCCCTTGGACCGGGCGGTCCGGATGTAATCCTCGCCAAGCACTTCGAGCATGGCTGAACGGGTCTGCCGTGCGATCACGGCAAGCGGAATGGTCGCAAGCACGATCGAGGGCAGGATCAGATGGCGCACGGCAGAGGTGAACGCCCCGTCCTGCCCCGACAGAAGGCTGTCGATCAGCATGAAGCCGGTGACCGGCGGAAAGAAATAGAGCAGGTCGATGCGCCCCGAGACCGGCGTCCAGCCAAGGTTGCCCGAGAAAATGATGATGAGCAGAAGCGCCCACCAGAAAATCGGCATCGAATACCCGACCAGCGCGGACGACATCAACGCCCGGTCGAAGAACTTGCCACGGTTGACCGCCGCGATCACACCGGCCGGAAGCCCGAGCACGATGGCGATGACGATGGCGCAGAACGACAGCTCCAGCGTCGCCGGAAAAAGTGCGAAGAACTCGTCGAACACAGGCCGCTTGGTGACGAAACTCGTGCCGAGGTCACCCTGTAGCACCCCGGTGAAGAAGTCCCAGAACTGAACGATCAGGGGCCGGTCAAAGCCGAATTGCTCGACCATTTCCTGATAACGTTCGTCGCTCAGCCCGCGCTCGCCCGCCATGACCACTATCGGGTCGCCGGGCAAGACGCGGATAAAGGCAAAGGAAATGATGCAGACACCGATGAAGGTGGGAATGAAGGTCAGAAGGCGCGAAATCAGGAACCGAAGCATCAGCCGACCACCTGCAACTCTTTTGGAAACGACGTCAGAACCTTGCTGCCCTCGTCCGTGACCAACACGTCATCTTCGATCCGCACGCCGAAAAGCTCCATGTCATAGAGCCCCGGCTCGCAGGTATAGACCATGCCCGCCTCCATCTGCTGTTCGTTGCCCCGCATGATATACGGCTCCTCATGCACCTGTCGCCCCAGCCCGTGCCCGGTCTTGGTGCGAATGCGTTCCGGCCAGGGCGAAGCCTCCAGCACGGATTGAACGGTATCGTCGATGACATGCGCCGTCACGCCGGCGCGTGTCGCGTCGATGCCCGCGATATTGGCGCGGAGCACCGTGTCATAGACCTCGCGGGCATGATCGTCGGCATGATCCACGAAAACCGTGCGCGTGATGTCGGCGCACAGCCCGTCATACATCGCCCCGAAATCAATCAAGAGCGCATCGCCAGCCTGTACCGCGTAGTCGCGGGCGTGGGCGTGGGGCATCGCCGAATTCGTGTTCGCCGCCACAATGGGTGAAAACGCCATGCCGGTCGCACCATGCGCAAATTGAGCGGCAATCAGGCGGCTCTCGATCTCGCGCTCGGTCATTCCGATGCACACGGCGTCCAGTACGTCGCCCAAAGCGGCCTCGGATATCTCGATGGCGCGGGCAATCTTTGCAATCTCGTCGTCCGTCTTTCGCAGCCGCAGGCCGGATATGGCGCGCTCGCCGTCGATGATGGACAGATCGGGATAGGCGCGTTTTAGGGCGTGATGCACGAAGACCCGCATAGACTGGCCTTCGACGGCCAGCGAGGTCAGTGGCACATGCGCCGCGAGCGCAGCGAAGGCGTCGTCATATCCTGCCTGGTCTCGCCAATCGAACACGTTTCCGTCGAAACCGAGTTGGGCGAAAGAGGCAAGTTCGAGATTGGGCATGATCGCCGCAGGCGCACCCTCAACGGGAATAACGATCAGGGTTGGGCGTTCGGACGTAGCGAAATCTGCGCCCATGACGCGGGCGAAATTCGCACCCGGCACGAGGGCGATCGCATCGGTATCAAGCGACCTGGCGATGGCTCGGTGCGCGTCGAAGCGGTCCATGGGGGGCCTTTCTAGGGGTCGATGGGGCGCCTTTAGAGCGCCCCATCGGGTCAGTCTTATTCAGCGAGGGAAACCTCGTTGAAGATGTGGCCGCCGAGCGGATGGACCTTGTAGCCCTCCACTTCCGGGCGCACCGGCATGTAAACGACCGAATGCGCGATCGTGGCCCAAGGTGCCTGCTCCTTGAAGATGACCTGTGCCTCTTCGTAAAGCGCCGCACGCTCTTCCTGGGTCGGAAGCGTCTTGGCTTCCGCGATCAAATCCTGGAACGGCTCGTGGCACCAGTTGGCGCGGTTCGACCCGCCCACACCGTCACAGCCCAGCAGCACGGCGAGGAAGTTGTCCGGGTCGCCATTGTCGCCGGTCCAGCCAAGCAGGACCGCACCGTCGCGCTCTTCGTCCGCCGAACGTTCAAGGTATTCGCCCCATTCGAAGGTGACGATTTCCACGTCGACGCCGATCTGCGACATGTCTTCCTGAATGAGCTCGGCCATGCGACGTGCATTCGGGTTGTAGGGGCGCTGCACCGGCATCGCCCAGACTTTCATCGACAGATCCGACACACCGGCATCCGCCAACATCTGCTGTGCGGCTTCCGGATCATAGGGATCGTCCTCGATGGCGTCGTTATAGGACCACATGGTCGGCGGGATCGGGTTCTTCGCGATCTGGCCCGAGCCCTGGAACACGACGTCGATGATGGCCTGCTTGTCGATGGCCATGTTGAGCGCCTTGCGGACGTCCGGGTTGTCGAACGGCTCTTGCATCGTGTTGTAGGCAAGGTAGCCGACGTTCAGACCTTCCTGCTCCATCACGTTGATGTTCTCATCCGATTGCATCGCCTCGATATCGGCGGGGTTCGGATAAGGCATGATGTGGCATTCGCCGGCCGAGAGCTTCTGGTAACGCACCGAAGCGTCCGGCGTGATCGCGAAGACGAGGTTGTCGACCTTCGGCACACCGTCCTTCCAGTAATCCGCATTCTTGGCATACCGGATCACCGCGTCCTTCTGATAGGCCACGAAGCTGAACGGACCCGTACCGATCGGCTGCTGGTTCAGCATCTCGGGCGTCCCGGCCTCTTCCATCGCGTCCGCGTATTCCTTGGACTGGATCGAGGCGAAGTCCATCGCGAGGTTCGCAACGAACGGCGCTTCAGGCTGGGTCAGGTGGAACTTGACCGTCATGTCGTCGACCTTCTCGATGCTCTCGATCAGATCGCCCATGCCCATCGCCGTGAAGTATTCGCCGGACCAGCCTTCGACCGTCTGACGCTCGAACGAGTAGATCACGTCGTCGGCGTTGAAGTCGCGCGACGGGGTGAACATGTCGTTCGAGTGGAACTTGACGCCCGACCGCAGGTTGAAGGTCACTTCGGTGCCGTCCTCCGAGACGTCCCAGCTTTCAGCAAGGGCCGGAATGACGTTGGTGGTGCCGATCTCGAACTCCGTCAGACGGTTGTAGATCGGGTGGCTGGACGCGTCGAACGTCGTCCCGGCGGTGTAGAGCGCCGGATCGAAACCTTCCGGGCTGCCTTCCGAGCAATAGACCAGCGTCGATTGCGCAAAAGCCGCGCCGGACATCAGCATCGTCGCCACGCTGGTCGCTGCCATGATTTTCTTTAGAGACATTTCACACTCCCTGTTTGGGTCTCACGCTACTTGGGCGTCTTGCCTTGGGAATGCGGCTGCCAAACCACGACGAACGGACCCGGTCTCGGGCCTGTCCGCAACGCACTCCCTGATAACGGGGCTCTGTCGTCCCCTTCGCGAGACGGTGTCCGATTTGTCTCGGATTGTTCAACACCGCCGTCGCGTCAACTTTGACCGAGGGGTCAAAAACCTGCAAGGAGAAATCCGGCATCGCCGCTCGGAAGTGGGGTTGCCCACCACTATTAAGCAGTCACATGGTCGTATCGCCCGGATTCCACGAAAGATTCTGGCCGTCCATCGTGCGGTTCCGCTCTTTTTTGCACGACGCGCTTCAGCAGGGCTCCTTTCTCCGATGCTCGCTTGCTACCTCCTGCGCCCGGTCGCATGAATCCGCCATGGGCGCAGCTCTTGGTGGCGACTTCGCTTTTCAATCCCGTGCACGGGTGCGAGTGTCCGCACATGACGACTCAACTGCGCGAACGCTTCTGGGAACGCCCTCTCTCCGACCTGACGCCCCCTGAATGGGAGGCGCTCTGCGACGGTTGTGGCAAATGCTGCCTGAACAAGCTTGAAGACGAAGACACCGGCGAAGTCGCCTTCACGCGCGTCGCTTGCCGCCTTCTCGACAACGACACCTGCCGCTGTGCGCAGTATGACATTCGGTTGCAATTCGTGCCGGAATGTATCGTGCTGACCCCGGCCAATATGGCCGACATCGCCTATTTCATGCCGACCACCTGCGCATACCGGCTGCGTCACGAAGGCAAACCCCTTCCCGCCTGGCACCCGCTCGCGACCGGAGATCCCGACAGCGTCCATGACGCAGGGATCTCGGTGCGCGGCTGGACCGTCCCGGAATTCGAAATTCCCGAAGAGGAATGGGAAGACTACCTGATCGAAGAGGAGCTCTGATGCAGTTCGCATCCGATAATGCAGGTCCCGTGCACCCGAAGATCATGGAGGCCCTGTCCCGCGTGAACACCGGGCATGTCGGAAGCTACGGCGCCGACCCCGAGACCGATCGCGCGGTGAACATGATCCGTGACGTTTTCGAAGCGCCCGAAGCAGCCGTGCATTTTGTGGCGACCGGTACTGCGGCCAATTCCCTCGCACTCGCCAGCTACACGCAACCCTTTCAGACAGTGTTCTGCAGCGACACGGCCCACATCCACGAAGACGAATGCAATGCACCCGAATTCTTTATGGGCGGAGCGAAACTGACACTCGTTGCGACGGAAGACGGGCGCATGACACCCGATGCGCTTCGAGTCAGCATAAAGGCCGAGGGCACCCGAGGTGTGCACGGACCCCAACGTGGACCGGTGTCCGTGACCAACGTGACCGAGCGCGGGACGGTCTACTCGGTGGCAGAGATCGAAGCGCTTGCCAAAGTTGCGCAGGATTTCAACCTCCCTCTCCATCTCGACGGCGCGAGATTTGCCAACGCACTTGTCGCCACGAACGCCACCCCCGCCGAGATGAGCTGGCGCGCAGGTGTCGACGTGCTCAGTTTCGGCGGCACGAAGAACGGCTGCATGGGTGTAGAAGCCGTCATCTTCTTCGATCCCGAGAAGGCTTGGGAATTCGAACTGCGTCGCAAGCGCGGTGGTCATCTGTTTTCGAAACACAGGTACCTGTCGGCTCAGATGTCCGCTTATCTCGAGGAAGGCCTCTGGCTCGATCTGGCCCGCCGGGCGAATGCGGCCAACGCGCGGCTCGTCGCGGGCCTTCGCACCGCAGACATGGGCCAATTCCTGTGGTCGCCAGATGCGAACATGACATTTGCAACACTGCCGGCAAAGATCCATGCCGCTGCCTTCGATTCGGGCGCTTCTTATCATCTCGTAGATGGGCCCTTGGAGGGGGCGTCGTTCGACACCCAACTCGGCGCGCGTTTCGTGTGCGACTGGTCGACCGAAGAGGCTGCCATCGACACATTTCTCGCTCACCTCAAAGCTTGAGAAACGTCGCGATCTCGCCGGCTATGTTTTCGGGATGCGTCAGAGGGGACATGTGCCCTGCCCCTACGACAACGACGCGTTGCACGTTGGGAAGCCGCGCGCTCAAGACGTCGTTGATTTCACGAATTCCTGGCGGCGCATTGGACCCCTCCAGAAGCAAGACCGGTTGTTTGACCTTTTCCAATCTGCCCGCGTCCAGCAACCCGGGTGCATCATCGAGCGTCACACCACACTCCGTCAGGACGAGCCGCGCCCGGGTGGCCATACGCACCTGACGACCTTCCGGCAATTCATCAAAAGGCATCTCGGGAGTTACGGCATCGTTAAAAATTCGGGCCGCTTCAATCGCATCGCCCCCGTCGAGCGCGTTCTTCACGTTCCGCATCGTTGCATTGACGCGCTCGAAGTGCGGACCTGACCTTATCGCCGCAAACATCACAGGCTCGATTAATACGACCGCCCGAACCTGTTCGGGTCGTTCCATCGCAAGGCGCAGTGCGACCGTGGCACCAAAACTGTGACCGATCACGTCGGCTCGTTTGTTGATCAGCGCCCCGGCAATGCTCGTGGTCAGAGTATGGAGCGCCGCCGCATCGTCACCACCATACCAGTCGGCGGACTCTCCGTGGCCGGGTCTGTCGAAGGAGGTCATCGAAAGCTTGTCGAGCAGCAAGGCTTGCACGGCCGTCCAGGCTCCGAGATGCGCCTGCGTGCAATGTATGAACAAGGCACGTCGCACGCCTGCTCCGAGACGAGACACATGAGTCGGGAAACCAGCGATGCGTTCTATGGGGAGACCTTCGCTCACGGTACACCTTGCTCGGAATAAACAGGATGGGCCCGGCGTCGCTCGCCCGGACTTTCGAATAGCGTGACAATAACGCTCAGGGATTCGAGGTCAAACCTTACCAAGAAAGGTCCATGCTGTCTTCAGATTAGGGCAACGGTCGGCAACACATTTGATGTCCCTCTCTGTCGGTGTAGCCATGGCAAGGATCGGGTGCTAATCGGTCCCCACGCGCCCAGTCGCGATTCTGTTACATGGACAACCGGGGACATTTCCATGCCAGCGATCACCGAACCCAAGCTCATTTCCGGAAATGCCAACCTCGACCTTGCCGAAGCGGTCGCCCGGCGCATGTCGATCCACCGGGGGTCGTCGGTAAAGCTCGTGAACGCCCGCGTGGAACGGTTCAACGATGCGGAAGTCTTCGTTGAAGTGCATGAAAACGTGCGCGGAGAGGACATGTTCATCATCCAGTCGACCTCGCGCCCGGCGAACGACAACCTGATGGAACTGCTCATCATTTCGGACACGCTACGCCGGTCGTCGGCGGGCCGGATCACCGCCGTCATCCCTTATTTCGGCTATGCCCGACAGGACCGCCGCACAAAGGCCCGCACGCCGATTTCGGCGAAGCTCGTCGCCAACATGATCGCGCAGGCCGGGATTGAGCGCGTTCTGACGATGGACCTGCACGCGGCTCAGATCCAGGGCTTCTTCGACATCCCCGTGGACAACCTCTATGCCTCCCCGATCTTCGCCCTCGACGTGGCGCATCATTTCAAGGATTGCATGGACGACGTCATGGTCATCTCACCCGATGTCGGCGGCGTGGCCCGCGCTCGCGAACTCGCAAAACGGATCGAAGCCCCCCTCGCCATCGTCGACAAACGGCGTGAGAAGGCCGGCGAAGTTTCGGAAATGACAGTGATCGGTGACGTGACCGGCAAGCGTTGCATCATCGTCGACGACATCTGCGACACGGCCGGAACGCTCTGCAAAGCCGCCGACCTGCTGGTCGAACATGGCGCGGAGGAGGTGCACGCCTACATCACTCACGGCGTCATGTCCGGCCCCGCCGTCGAGCGGGTCACGGCGTCGAAGCTGAAGAGCCTGGTCCTCACCGATTCCATCGCCCCCACGCCCGAGGTGAAGGCCGCCAAGAACATCCGCGTCGTGCCCACCGCGCCGATCTTCGCGCAGGCGATCCTGAACATCTGGGGGGGCACGTCAGTGTCGTCGCTCTTCGAACACGCGACGCTTCAGCCGCTGTACGAAACGCTCTACAACTGATCACGAACACTTGCCTTCGCCCCGACAATCGTCGGGGTAATGTTAAAACAGGTCCTGGTCGTCCCAATCGTCCTCGTCGGCTACCTCACCGAACGCGATCCAATCGGCGCGGATGCGTGCGACCTTCGTATCGCCCCATGTGCTGAAAACGATCTCGAAATCATCGGCGGTGACATTGTCGGACGAGATGTCGATCCGGCTGTTGGTTTCGGCGTCGATGTCCCACATCGACATCCCGACCATGACGGCTGGCGGAGAGGTGAAAGACTCGCTGAACGGGATCTTCATGCGGATTTCGCGATCCCCCTCCCCGGTCCACATTGCGCCATCGGTCACGAAGTCCGAGAACAGGATCTTGGTTCCCCGGTCGATGCCCATTCGGTGCGTGCGGATGCGCCACATTCTATTTGCTCACTATCTGGGCCCCTCACCGGTCAACTTGCCCCTAAATACCCAAGTACTGCAAGGCCTTGCGGCTCACGCGGTCTGGGGGTTGAACCGGAACACGAGAGAAAGAAGCCCACCCATGAGCAACGCAGCGAGCAGGAAAGGCGCACCGGGCAGGTGAACCCGCGCCGCAGAATCGGTGAAGGCGAAAAACACCGGCGTCATGACCAGGGGCGCGAGCACTGCGGCGAGCGACCCAAGAGAGGCGATGACCCCCTGTAGCAATCCCTGCCGGGACTCGTCGGTCGCATTGGCCATGATGGCGGTCATCGTGGGCGGCGCCATGTCCGACAGGCAGGCGATAGGCAAGAAGATCGCGACCATCCAGGCCGCTCCGATCACGCCGAACCCCACAGCCCCGATCACCCCGGTTCCCAGCGCGAAAATCAGAACGCGGTGCTCCCCGAACCGGGTGAGAAGCCGTGGCATAACGACAGTCTGCGTCAGCGCGACCCCGATCCCATAAGCGGCGAGCGAGGTGCCGATTACGGCGGCGCTCCATCCGAAAGCTTCGCGCCCCCAGAACGCCCAAAGCGTCGGGTAGACCATGTTGGCGAACTCGAAAACGAACATTGCGACAAGCGGGATCGTCAGCGCGGGAAGACGCAACGCATCCAGAATCGCGCCGAACGGATTTATCGCGATCTCGCTCAAAGCACGCCGCTTCTCGGGGGGCAGACTTTCGGGGAGTATGATGAGCCCGAACACCACATTCGCCGCCGACAGGATTGCGGCGGTCCAGAATGGAAGCGTCACGCTCACCTGCGCGAGGATACCACCGAGTGCCGGGCCAAGCACGAACCCGACCCCGAAAGTCGCACCGATCAAACCGAAGTTCGCAGCACGCTTCTCCGGCGGTGAAATATCGGCGAGATAGGCTGTCGCGGTGATATACGTCGCCCCGGCCACACCGGCGACCAGTCGCCCGATGAGCAAGAGCCAGAACGTCTGCGCAAGCGCCATCAACACGTAGTCGAACGCAAGGGCAGCCAAGGCCACGAGCAATACCGGCTTTCGCCCGAACGCGTCCGACAGGCCTCCGACGAGCGGCGCGAAAAGGAACTGAGTGGCTGCATAGGCGGCCATGAGAATACCGCCCCAAATCGCGCCCGACCCGGTCGTCACGGCTCCGACCCGCGCCATCAGGTCCGGCATGAGCGGAAAAATCAGTCCCACCCCGATCGCATCGATCAGGATGGTGATGAGGATGAACCAGAGAGATCCACGGATTTCCAAAACGACCTCGCACAAGACGCAAGATCAGTGGCGCGGCCCGCCGCGTGTGGCAAGCCTTTTTGGAACAGGTTCAGAGCCCGGTTTCGATCCCTTGGGCTTTTGCGAATTTCCCGCAGTAAGCGGCCCAATCCTTGAATTCACTTCCGAACGCCATGCGAAGGCCCTTCGCGGCCCATTCGTCGTGCATAGACTTGAACGCTGAGAGCACCGCCTCCTCCGCATCCGTCACGCCTTCGCTCTCAGCTTGTGCCTTGGCGGCAGTCAGCCACGCGTTCGAAGCGAACTGAAGCCTGTCCGCCTTGTCGGGGTCGGTCATGTGGCTTTTCATCGCGCTCATCAGGCCACCGCACTGAGCCATCGACGTCGAATAGGGTTGCGCGATACAGTTCGTGGTTACGAAACAAAGAGAAGCAGCTGTGGCCGCAAACGTGTGAACCCGCATCGTTCATATCCTTTCAAACCAAATTCTGCCGCGAACCATTTTCCGCGATTGGGGCGAGTATTGGGCCGAACACAGAACTTTCCGTGATTTTGGCCGCGGCTCGGCCCGTGCTATCTTGTTTCATTCGTTCCGATCAGGGAGGCCGCGATCACATTCCGTCTGACAGGTTCACCGGGTTGGCTGGCTTTGGCTGCCGCTCTTGGCGCGGTCATTCTGGCCAAGGGGGCTTCAGCCTGTTCACTTGCCCTCGTGCTGGCGCTTGATGTGTCCGCTTCCGTCGATCCGGACGAATTCGCACTGCAACAGAAAGGTCTCGGCGCCGCGCTGCGTAGCGACGCGGTGGCACAAGCCATCGTCGCACAGGGCGGCATCTGGCTCACTGCCTATGAGTGGTCCGGCAAGCGTCACCAATACGAACAATTCCCTTGGACATTTCTCGACACCGAGTCCGCCGTGCTCGAAGCCGCGAATGCGATTGCCGGCACCCGCAGACTTGCTGAAGACTTCCCGACATCGCTGGGTTTCGCGCTCAGCCACGGACTTGGACTTCTGCGTGACGCACCGGAGGCTTGCACACGTCGGGTCATCGACGTTTCCAGCGACGGCGAGTCCAATGACGGTTTCTCGCCAGCCACGGCCTACAAAGAATGGGACATGGACGGGATCACCGTGAACGCCCTCGTGATTGAAGAGCCGAGAAGCGATATCGCGAGCTATTACCGTGAGAGGGTGATCCACGGCCCTGGGGCCTTCGTCGAGGTGGCCGACGGGTTCGAGGATTACGAACGTGCAATGCGGCGCAAACTCCTGCGCGAAATCGGCGTCATGGCTTTCGCCCAGGTGCGCCGGTAACCGATTTGTCGCTGGCACATTCCACTAGGCCGGATAATCTCGGGCGACCAACGGGAGAATGACCATGACACGGAAATCAACGCCCTACCTCGCCATCGCCTTCGTGATAGGTTTCTTGCCAGCGCCTGCGCTTCTTGCCGAAAGCCATGGCGGCGGCATGATGCATGGCCATGGCGGGCCGGGTGCGATGCATGACGAAGTCACCATGCCCGGATTGCGCGGCGCGAATGCCAGCGCCGAAGAAAGCGCTGAATTGGCCCTGATGTTCCGCAACTTCAGGACCCTGAGCCGCGAGGTCGAAAACCTGCCGAATGGTATTCGATCCGTAACCCGGTCCTCTGACCCGGAGGTAATGGATGCGCTCGTGAGCCATGTAGTCGGCATGATCGGTCGGGTCGAAGCCAAGGACGACCCGCAGATCATCATCCAGTCGCCAACGCTGGACATCTTCTTCGCGCGCGCCGAGGGGATCGATAGCGAGATCGACGTCACCGACGACAGCATCGTGGTGATACAGACCTCGGAAGACCCCGAACTGGTCGCTGCGCTCCACACCCACGCCGCCGAAGTCAGCGATATGGCAGAACGCGGCATGCAGGCGGTGCATGAACGCATGATGGACGGTCACCAATAGACGGGGCCATTGGCACCGACCGAACACCCCCGAAAGAAAACGGCCCCGCATCCAAAGACGCAGGGCCAAACTGTCCCCCGGTCAGACCGGATGATTTATTGCTTTGCCTGAAGTCGGAGCTCGGACGCCACCAATGCGATATCGCCAACCTGCTTGGACAGCTGGTCGAGCATCTCCGGCGTCGCGTTGTCGCGGGCGGCCTCGGCGCTTTCGACGAATTCGTCGATCACGTCCTGCGTCACTTCGCTTGCGGGCATGGCACGCTCAGCGAGCACGGTTGTCCCGTCCGGCGTCACCTCGGCAAAGCCGCCGGTGACGACGAATTTCTCGTCACCCGAACCGCCTTGCACGGTCACGATGCCCGGACGCAGCGTGGCAATAGTCGGCGCATGGTTGGCCATCGCCGTGAAATCGCCATCGGCACCAGGGATCTGCACCGCGCTGGCCTCGGTCGAGGTCAGGCGGCGCTCCGGCGACACCAGGTCGAATTGCATCATGTCAGCCATTTATTGTCTCCTGATCGGAGCCGCCCCCCGGCGTGGGCCGGGGGAGGACTGATTACGCAGCGTCCGCGGCCATCTTCTCGGCTTTGGCGATCACCTCGTCGATGCCGCCGACCATGTAGAAGGCGCCTTCGGGAAGGTGGTCGTACTCGCCGTCCACAACCGCGCGGAACGATTTGATCGTGTCCTCGAGCGGAACCTGAACGCCGTCTGAGCCGGTGAACACCTTCGCAACGTCGAACGGCTGCGAGAGGAAACGCTGGATCTTACGGGCGCGGGCCACGGTGAGTTTGTCTTCTTCCGACAGTTCGTCCATGCCGAGAATGGCGATGATGTCCTGAAGCGACTTGTAGCGCTGGAGGATACCCTGAACGTCACGGGCGACCTTGTAGTGCTCATCACCGATCACCAGCGGGTCCATGAGACGCGAGGTGGAGTCGAGCGGGTCCACGGCGGGGTAGATGCCGAGTTCCGAGATCGCGCGGTTAAGCACAGTCGTCGCGTCAAGGTGGGCGAAGGTCGTGGCCGGTGCCGGGTCGGTAAGGTCGTCCGCGGGCACGTACACGGCCTGGATCGAGGTGATCGAGCCGTTCTTTGTCGAGGTGATCCGTTCCTGCATCGCGCCCATGTCGGTGGCCAGGGTCGGCTGGTAGCCCACAGCGGAGGGGATACGACCCAGAAGTGCCGACATTTCCGAACCCGCCTGCGTGAAGCGGAAGATGTTGTCGACGAAGAACAGAACGTCGGTCCCGGTCGCGTCGCGGAACTGCTCCGCGAGCGTCAGGCCGGTCAGCGCGATACGGGCACGGGCACCCGGCGGCTCGTTCATCTGGCCGAAGCACAGCGCAATCTTGGATTCCGGAAGATTGTCGGGGTTCAAAACGCCGGACTCGATCATCTCGTGGTAGAGGTCGTTGCCTTCACGGGTCCGTTCACCCACACCGGCGAACACGGACAGACCCGAGTGCACTTTCGCGATGTTGTTGATGAGTTCCTGGATGAGAACCGTTTTGCCCACGCCAGCACCACCGAAGAGGCCGATCTTCCCGCCTTTCGCGTAAGGTGCAAGAAGGTCGATGACCTTGATGCCGGTGACGAGAATTTCGGCCTCTGTGGCCTGCTCGTCGAAGTCGGGCGCGTCAGCGTGGATCGGGCGGTACTCGTCGGCTTCGACGGGGCCCTTCTCGTCGACCGGATCGCCGGTCACGTTGAGGATACGGCCGAGCGTCGCAGTGCCCACCGGAACCGAGATCGGCCCGCCGGTGTCTTTCACGTCCTGGCCACGGACCAGACCTTCAGTTGCGTCCATCGCGATGGCGCGGACTGTGTTCTCGCCGAGGTGCTGCGCAACCTCGAGAACAAGGCGGTTGCCGTTGTTGTCGGTTTCAAGAGCGTTGAGGATCGCCGGCAGTTCGCCGTCGAACTGCACGTCCACGACGGCGCCGATCACCTGGGTGACCTTACCGGTGGCAGCGGCTTTTTTCGGTGCTTTAGCCATGTTTCGTTTCTCCGGGTCCTTAGAGCGCTTCAGCGCCCGAAATAATTTCGATCAGTTCGTTGGTGATAACGGCCTGACGCGAACGGTTGTATTCGATGGTCAGCTTGTCGATCATATCGCCAGCGTTGCGGGTCGCGTTGTCCATCGCGGACATCCGCGCGCCCTGCTCCGACGCGCCATTCTCGAGCAACGCCGAGAAGATGGCCGTGGAGACGCCTTGCGGCAGAAGCGTGGCGAGCACAGCTTCTTCCGACGGTTCGTAGTCATAGACGTAGCCGGTTTCCTCGGACTCCGTCTCGACGTTCTCGAAATCCGCCGGGATGATCTGCTTGGCCGTCGGGATCTGGCTCACGACGTTTTCGAACACGTTGTAGAAAATCGTCGCGACATCGAATTCACCAGCCTCGAAACGCGCAATCAGATCGCTGGCGATCTTCTGTGCGTCCGGGTAGCCGACGTTCTTGACGTCCGACAGATCGACGTGATCGACGAACAGGTCCGAGTAATCCCGCTTCAGCTGCTCACGGCCTTTTTTGCCGACGGTGATGATCTTCACCGTCTTGCCTGCGGCCTGAAGCTCTTCGATACGGGTTTTCGCCAGTTTCACGATCGACGAGTTGAAACCACCGCACAGGCCGCGCTCGGCTGTCATGACGACGACGAGCTGCGTCTGATCCGAGCCGGTGCCGCGCAACAGAAGCGGCGCGGCTTCGGACCCGGCAGACGCCTTGGCCAGCCCGCCCAAAACCGCGTTGAAGCGTTCCGTGTAGGGGCGCGAGGCCTCGGCTGCTTCTTGGGCGCGACGGAGCTTGGCCGCCGCGACCATCTGCATGGCCTTGGTGATTTTCCGGGTCGACTTGACGTTGTCGATCCGGTTTCTGAGGTCCTTAAGACTTGGCATTGCCAGCCTCCTTCCGGGTCACCAACTGCTTACGCGAAGCCTTCCGCAAATTCGTCGAGGGCGGCTTTGACCTTGTCGGCCAGTTCGTCCTTCACCTTGCGGTCGTTCTTGGTGATGTCGTCCAGCAGGTCCTGATGCTTGGTGCGCAGATGCGCCAACAGGCCGTCTTCGAACCGGCTCACATCGTCCACCGCGACCTTGTCGAGGTAGCCATTCGTGCCGGCAAAGATGACGCAGACGATTTCGGCGTTGGTAAGCGGCGAATACTGCGGCTGCTTCATCAGCTCGGTCAGGCGTGCACCACGGGCCAGCAGGCGCTGGGTGGAGGCGTCGAGGTCGGAGCCGAACTGGGCGAAGGCAGCCATCTCGCGATACTGAGCGAGCGATAGTTTCACAGGTCCCGCAACCGAAGACATCGCTTTCGTCTGAGCCGACGAACCAACGCGCGACACCGACAGACCGGTGTTCACGGCGGGGCGGATGCCCTGGTAGAACAGGTCGGTTTCAAGGAAGATCTGACCGTCGGTGATCGAGATCACATTGGTCGGAATAAACGCCGACACATCGCCGCCCTGGGTTTCGATGATCGGCAGGGCCGTCAGCGAGCCGCCGCCGCTGTCTTCGTTCAGCTTTGCCGAACGCTCGAGCAGGCGGGAGTGGAGATAGAAAACGTCGCCCGGGTAAGCTTCGCGCCCCGGCGGGCGGCGCAGAAGAAGCGACATCTGACGATAGGACACGGCCTGTTTCGACAAGTCATCGTAAATCATCAGAGCGTGACGGCCATTGTCACGGAAGTATTCGCCCATCGCGGTTGCGGTGTAGGGGGCAAGATACTGCATCGGAGCCGGATCAGATGCGGTTGCGGCCACGATGATCGAATAGTCGATCGCACCGGTTTCTTCCAGTTTCTTCACGAGCTGGGCGACGGTCGAACGCTTCTGGCCGACTGCGACGTAAACGCAATAAAGCTTCTTGGATTCATCGTCGCCAGCAGCGTCATTATAGCTTTTCTGGTTCAGGATCGCATCGAGGGCCACGGCGGTCTTGCCGGTTTGGCGGTCGCCAATGATCAGCTCTCGCTGGCCACGGCCGATCGGGATCATCGAGTCCACGGCCTTGAGGCCGGTCGCCATCGGTTCGTGCACCGACTTTCGCGGGATGATGCCCGGCGCTTTGACGTCGGCCATGGCCCGCTGCTTGGACTTGATCGGACCTTTCCCGTCGATCGGGTTCCCAAGACCGTCGACGACGCGGCCGAGGAGTTCGTCGCCCACAGGCACGTCGACGATCGCGTTCGTGCGCTTGACGGTGTCGCCTTCTTTAATGTCGCGGTCGGAACCGAAGATCACGACGCCGACATTGTCGGATTCGAGGTTCAGCGCCATTCCGCGGATGCCGCCGGGGAATTCGACCATTTCACCGGCCTGAACGTTATCGAGGCCATAGACACGTGCGATACCGTCACCGACGGACAGCACGTGACCGACTTCGGCTACCTCGGCCTCCTGGCCAAAGTTCTTGATCTGGTCCTTGAGGATCGCAGAAATCTCGGAAGCTTGGATACCCATTCTCTTACCCGACCTCTTTCATGGAATTCTGGAGTGCATTCAGGCGCGAAGCGATCGAACTATCGATCATCTTGGACCCGACTTTGACAATAAGGCCACCGATGAGGCTTTCATCGACGGCCAGGTTGATTTTGACGTCTTTTCCGACGGTAGACTTGAGCGCGCTGGCAAGTTTGTCCTGCTGCGCCTTCGTCAATTCTTTGGCCGCAGTCACTTCGGCCACGATCTCACCTTTGTCCTCCGAGATCATTGCGCGGAGTTGGCCGATCATTTGCGGCAAGATGAACAGGCGGCGTTTCTGCGCCATTACGCCCAGCGCACCTTTGAAGGCGTCGGACAGGTTCATCTTGTCAGCGATCGATGTGATCGCTGCGGCCTGTTCGTCGCGCGAGTAGATCGGCGATGAGATCAGACCGGAGAAATCGTCGCTGTCGGCGAGGGCGGTCTCGAGTTGATCGAGGTCCTGTTCGACGGCATCAATTTTCTTGGAATCCTTGGCCAGTTCAAAAACGGCCGTGGCGTAGCGCTGGGCAATCCCAGAAGTGATCGAAGCTGGTTCGGACACGTCCACCCTTCCGATGTCTTTAGCCCCTTTGCGTGGCTGCCGGGCGGCAGTCAGGGGCGGCCTCTCGATGCCGCGCGTTTCCACGAGCCATCTGAAATTCAGCGGGGGTCTAGCAGAGCATCCCCCGGCCCGCAACATCCTTACGCGGGTTTTGCGCCAACATTGGAATTATGGGGCGCAGGCGCGTTGAAAACGTGCAAACACCCATGTTCGTATCGGGATGCGAAAGGTCATTTCGCTCGAAACGACCGAATCTTTTGGCGTGAATTTCAGACCCGGCGGGAGGGGCTCGGCTCGGCCGCTCCCAATCCTTCAAGAACCGAGAGCGGTCGCTTCACCGCTTCGCCTAGCCCGGACTTCGGTTTCTCTCGCACCTGTTTTGATGCTTCGACCAACAGCACGCCACCCACGATCCGCGGCACGCCCTGCCCGATCTTCTCCCAGACCGGCCCGGTCTTGAGCCAGAACCGGCGATGGGTCGGGGGCTGATAGAGTGCTGCGGTGTGGCGTTCGATGGCGAAACCATGGTCCTTGAGCTGCGATTCGAGCTGCCCGGTGGTGTAGGGTCGGCCGAAACCGAACGGCGTCTTGTCCGAACGCGACCACAGCCCCGCCCGGTTCGGCACGATGAACACCGCCCGGCCGCCTGGCCCCAGCACCCGATACGCCTCATCCATAAGCGCGGGCGCGTTCGACGAGGTTTCCAGCCCATGCATGATAACCAGCTTGTCGACGACGCCGGTGTCGATGGGCCAAAGCACCTCTTCACACAGCACCGAGACGTTGGGGAGGCCGGCAGGCCAGGCCATCACGCCCTGCGCGGCGGGCATCAGCCCAATCACCCGTCTTGCCGACCCAAGGAACGGGCGAAGCAGCGGCACCGCGAACCCGTACCCGACCACCGTTTCACCTTTCAGGTTTCCGGCCCACATCGCCTGCAACACTTCGCGAATGTGACGTTGCGCCACCCGGCCAAGGGCGGAACGATAGTAGAAAGCACGTAGATCCTGCGCGTCGAGATGCATGGGCGCACGTTAGCGCATCACATGCGCAGGGAAAGAGGCAAAGCGACTCGCGCAAGAATTCGCCCCACCGCACTTGAGCCGCGATCCCCCCTGCCCCATATTCACGTCATGCCGCTTGAACTCGTCACGATCCCCTGCCTTTCCGACAACTATGCGTTTCTCGTCCACGATACCGAGACGGGGCGCACCGCGCTTTTCGATGCGCCCGAAGCCGCGCCGATTTCGGATGCGTTGAAGGAACGGCGCTGGACCCTGTCCGATATTTTCATAACCCATCACCATGGCGACCATATCGACGGGGTGGACGCGCTCCGGGCCGAACACGATGCGCGTGTGATCGGGGCCAAGGCCGATGCCGAGCGGCTTCCTGCACTGGACCGTGCCGTGACGCCCGGCGACCTTGTGGATTTCTCGGGCCACGACGTGCGCGTGATGCCCGCAGACGGGCACACGATCGGCCACATCGCCTACCATATCCCCGACGCGAAGGCCGCCTTCACCGGAGACAGCCTCATGGCTCTCGGATGCGGGCGCCTGTTCGAAGGCAGCGCCGAACAGATGTGGTCGACCCTGAGCCAACTCGCGGGTTTGCCCGGCGACACACTGATCTGCTCGGGCCATGAATACACAGCTGCCAATGCACGCTTTGCCCTGTCGGTGGATCCGCAGAACGCGGACCTGATTCATCGCGCCGATGCGGTGAACGCCGCCCGCGGAAAAGGCGAGTTCACGGTGCCATCGCTTTTGTCCGAGGAACTGGCGACAAACCCATTCCTGCGTGCTAACGTGGACAGCATGAAGAAGGCGGTCGGCATGGAGAATGCCGCCGATGCCGAGGTTTTCGCCGAAATCCGACGTGCGAAGGACAATTTCTAGGCCATTGTCTCACGATCACCGCGCTGTGAGCGAAAATTGGCTAAAAAACCCTTGAAGATGCGCTCGGAAAACCGAACCTTAAACATATGAGGCCACGGTCGGAGCGGACGGGCCTGAACCACTCGCCCCCGACCCCTGAACGAGGAGTGACCATTTGCCTTCATTCTCGAACACGCTTGAACAGGCCATCCATGCCGCGCTCGCTCATGCCAATGAACGACAGCATGAGCTGGCCACGCTGGAACACCTGCTTCTGGCCTTGATCGACGAGCCCGACGCGGCCCGCGTGATGAAGGCGTGCAGCGTGGATCTGGAGGAACTCCGCCAGACGCTCGTCAAGTATATCGACGACGAACTCGGCGCGTTCGAAACCAATATCGAAGGCTCCGAAGCGGTACCCACCGCCGCCTTCCAGCGCGTGATCCAGCGCGCGGCGATCCATGTGCAATCGTCAGGCCGGACCGAAGTGACCGGGGCCAACGTGCTCGTCGCAATCTTTGCCGAACGCGAATCCAATGCCGCCTACTTCCTGCAAGAACAGGACATGACCCGTTACGACGCGGTAAACTACATCGCTCATGGCGTGGCCAAGGACCCGTCTTACGGCGAAACGCGCCCGGTCTCCGGAACCCCGGACTTCGAAGAAGCGACGAACGAAGCCGCTGACGAAGAAGCCAAGGATTCGGCGCTCGGCAAATACTGCGTCGACCTGAACGCGAAGGCGCGCGCGGGCGACATCGACCCGCTGATCGGCCGTGACCACGAGGTCGAGCGCTGCATCCAGGTGCTGTGCCGCCGGCGTAAGAACAACCCGCTTCTCGTGGGCGACCCCGGCGTGGGCAAAACCGCGATCGCCGAAGGTCTCGCCATGAAGATTGAAAAAGGCGAAACGCCCGAGGTACTCTCGGAGACGGTCATCTTCTCGCTCGACATGGGCGCGCTGCTCGCCGGTACCCGCTATCGTGGCGACTTCGAAGAGCGGCTGAAAGCGGTCGTCACCGAACTTGAGAACCACCCTGACGCGGTGCTCTTCATCGATGAGATCCACACGGTAATTGGTGCGGGCGCGACATCGGGTGGTGCGATGGACGCCTCGAACCTTCTGAAGCCTGCGCTTCAGGGCGGCAAGCTGCGTTGCATGGGCTCGACCACGTACAAGGAGTTCCGCCAGCACTTCGAGAAGGACCGCGCGCTTTCCCGCCGGTTCCAGAAGATAGACGTGAACGAGCCGACAGTCGATGACACCGTGAAAATCCTCAAAGGTCTCAAACCCTACTTCGAGGAACACCACGCGATCAAGTACACCAACGACGCGATCAAGACCGCGGTGGAACTGTCGGACCGTTACATCAACGACCGCAAACTCCCGGACAAGGCCATCGACGTGATCGACGAGGCGGGCGCAGCCCAACATCTCGTCGCCGCATCGAAGCGCCGCAAATCCATCGGCCCGAAGGAGATCGAAGCGATCATCGCCAAAATCGCCCGCATCCCGCCGAAATCGGTGTCGAAGGACGATCAGGCCGTGCTCAAGGATCTCGAAGCCTCGCTCAAACGCGTGGTGTTCGGACAGGACGACGCGATCACCGCTCTGTCCTCTGCGATCAAGCTCAGCCGTGCCGGTCTGCGCGACCCCGAAAAACCTATCGGCAACTACCTGTTCGCGGGTCCGACCGGCGTGGGCAAGACCGAGGTGGCCCGCCAGCTTGCTGACCAGCTTGGCGTCGAACTGCTGCGCTTCGACATGTCGGAATACATGGAGAAACACGCGGTCTCGCGCCTGATCGGTGCGCCTCCGGGCTATGTGGGCTTCGACCAAGGCGGTCTTCTGACCGACGGTGTCGACCAGCACCCGCATTGCGTGCTGCTCCTCGACGAGATCGAGAAGGCGCACCCGGATGTATACAACATCCTGTTGCAGGTGATGGACCACGGCCAGCTCACCGACCACAACGGTCGCACGGTGAACTTCCGCAACGTGGTTCTCATCATGACCTCGAACGCGGGCGCGACGGAATTGGCGAAAACCGCCATTGGCTTCGGCCGCGATCGTCGCGATGGCGAGGATACGGCGGCGATCGAACGCACGTTCACGCCCGAATTCCGCAACCGCCTCGACGCGGTCATTTCCTTCGCCCCGCTCGGCAAGGAGGTCATCAATCGCGTCGTCGAGAAATTCGTCCTGCAACTCGAAGCCCAGCTTCTGGACCGCAACGTGACCATCGAACTCACTCCCAAGGCCGCCGAATGGCTCGGCGACAAGGGATATGACGACAAGATGGGCGCAAGGCCTCTGGCCCGCGTGATCCAGGAATACATCAAGAAGCCGCTGGCGGAGGAGCTGCTCTTCGGCAAGCTCGCAAAGGGCGGCGTGGTGCAGGTCGGCGTCAAGGACGGCGAAATCGACCTCCGTATCGAAGAACCGGGCAGCCCCCGGATCGCGAGCCGCAAGAAGCCACCGCTTCTCACCGCCGAATAAGGCGATGTGACAAACTAAAAGGACCGGTCATCGCGCCGGTCCTTTCTCGTTCTTGGTTCGAGGCAGTGTCGCGATGCCAAGACGAGAGACAGGAGAATCTAGCTCTATTTTATGTTTCCATTCAGGTGCAAATCCGAGGACTGTCGTCACTACGGTAATCGGAGCTCATTCTTTTATTGCGAACGTATTGTATCAAGTTGAACTTGGCTGTGGTCCGGCTCGGGATGAGTGATGAGCATTCTGCCCAAATGTCAGCCGCGTGCTTGTGCCGTAGTACTCAACGCCGTCCTGCCCAAAACGGATGTGCGCTGCATGTCGCACGGCAGAGGGCAACTCATTGAGCCACCTTTTCTTACAATAACGCGATTACAAGTGCGTGGTGGCGGAGACGAAGGGATTCGAACCCTCGAGACGGTTTCCCGCCTACTCCCTTAGCAGGGGAGCGCCTTCGACCACTCGGCCACGTCTCCGTCGACCCGTTTAGTGAGATGGGGCGCGGGAAACAAGGTAAAATCTTGGTTGGGCGAATTTCTTGCTCCCACGAAAAAAACGCGGGATTGGCAGTGGGTGGTGCGAGGCCATTGTAGGTTATTTGTGTCCGTCTTGGTTCTATTTGTTGCTTCTTTCCGTTCGAACAGGGTTTTCTCGTGTGCCCCTGGTCAGCCTAGAGGTCATTTTCTTTCGGGGTCCGGTCGAAACTGGGACAACCACTCGATCTTCTTCACAGACCCCTTCTTGATTTGTCTGCGCTACATCGTTCTTCAGCGCCAGGAATCGGAAAAGCTTGCGGTCACACGTTCGGTCTGGAACTGTCCGCCCGATAATCTGCAATGAAGTGGAGGAACAGAGAATGAGCGAACTGACTTGCTTCAAGGCATACGATATCCGAGGTCGGTTGGGTGTCGATCTCGATGCTAGCATTGCGGAGCGAATTGGGTCTGCTTTCGCCAAGGCGCTCGATGCCAAACGAGTCGTGCTTGGGCGTGACATTCGGTCGAGCTCGGAAGAGTTGGCGTCTGCCGTTGCCCAAGGCCTGATGGCGCAGGGATGTGACGTGCTGGACCTCGGCTTGTCGGGAACCGAGGAAATGTATTTTGCCACGTCGCATTTCAATGCAGACGGCGGGATCTGCGTGACGGCATCCCACAATCCCATGGACTACAACGGCATGAAAATGGTGAAGGCCGGATCGGCACCGCTTGACCCTGACACGGAGCTAGGCTTGGTAAAAAAAATCGCCGAAGCCGCCCCGCTTTCCAACCACAAGCGGGGGGGCTCCATGTCTGACGCGCATGGGGCGAGGGCCGCATATGTCGAGCGTGTACTGTCTTTCGTGAATGTCGACGACTTGAAGCCACTGACGCTTTTGGTGAATGCCGGAAATGGAGCAGCAGGGCCGACTTTCGACGCGATTGCGGATGCACTTATCGATCGGGGTGCACCTTTGACCATCGAGCGCCTGCATCATGCGCCTGACGGTCGTTTTCCGCACGGCATACCCAACCCGCTTCTGGACGAGAACCAACCGGTGACCGCGGACGCAGTGCGTGACCGCGGCGCGGATCTTGGTGTTGCATGGGATGGGGATTTCGACCGGTGTTTCTTCTTCGATGAAACCGGAGCATTCGTGGCTGGCGAGTACGTCGTCGGGCTTCTGGCCGAGGCCTTTCTCGCGAAAGAAACGGGGGCCACTATTGTCCACGATCCTCGGGTCGTCTGGAATACGCTCGACATCGTTCAATCCGCCGGCGGGAGGGCTGTGCAATCGCGCACTGGCCATGCCTTCGTGAAACAAGCCATGCGCGAATCCGGGGCTGTGTATGGCGGCGAAATGTCTGCTCATCATTATTTTCGCGATTTCGTAGCTTGCGACAGTGGGATGGTGCCTTGGCTGCTTGTAATTGAGCTCATGTCGAGACGCGATGAGCGTTTGTCCGCATTGGTGGCCGATCGAAAGGCCGCGTTCCCGTCGTCCGGTGAGATCAATTTCCGTGTCGACGACGCACCGACTGCGATAGCGAGGGTCGAAGAGGCATTCGCCGCACGGGCCCTGAGCCGGGACGAGACCGATGGATTGAGCCTGTCTTTCGATGACTGGCGCTTTAATCTTCGGTCTTCCAATACCGAACCACTTCTTCGACTGAACGTAGAAACGCGGGGAGATGCCAGCTTGTCTGACCGCGTCGCGGAACTTCGGGCCCTGATTGCGGGGTAGAAGCATTCACTTGATCCAACCCCAACTCGATGAGACAGCACCAATCGACTGAATGCACTTAAAGGTTGAGTTAGGCTTTAATTACCATCCTATATGTTGTACATCACTTCCCGGCGATTAACTCTCGGGGGCACTCTTGCGGACTTTCATCCAAATGGTTCTGGCACTAGCGTTGGCGGGTTGCGGTGCGATCGGCACTCCTGTCGTGGTCGAGGAGGCCACGGCGGTCGGTGATGTCAAAATCGTACCGATTACGGCGCAGAGCGTGAATGGCGCAAATGCCTCGACTTATGAGCCGCGCACATTACCCGCTATCTTTACGCAGACTGCGGGGACGCATGGTAGCGTGGCAAATCTTGGGTCGCTGCCCAGCCCTGCGTTCGACCAGCAAGCAAGACCCGGAAATCCCGCGATGATCCTGCCGCCTCAGAAAAAGGTGGGACCCTACCGTATTGGTGTGGGCGATGTAGTGGTTTTGTCTACGCCTCAATCCGGCTCTACGGTTTCGGAACTGTCAGGCCTTTTGGCTGCGCAGAACCGTCGAAGTGGATACACCGTACAAGATGACGGCTCAATTTCGATCCCGGACGTGGGTCGCGTCGAAATCGCCGGACGCACATTGCAAGAGGCGGAAGCAGTTCTGTTCCAAACGCTCGTCGATGCCCAGATCGAGCCGAGTTTCTCGCTTGAGGTGACGGAGTTCAATTCGAAACGGATATCGCTAGGTGGCGCGGTCAAATCCCCAAAAACCATTCCGATAACTTTGTCCCCATTAGTCCTTTCTGACGCCGTTGCGGCGGCTGGGGGGGTCACCGTGCAAAGCGCTGACTATGCATCAATCCGGATTTATCGGGACGGCTCACTGTATCAAATCCCGCTGCGTGCCTATTTGTCGCGCGCCGAACTTCAACGAACGCCGCTTTCGGATGGCGATAACATCTTCGTCGATACGGATTACGATCTGGAATCGGCGCAAGGATACTTCTCACAGCAAATCGCGCTCCAAAACCTTCGCTCAACTGCAAGAACCAATGCGCTGAACCAACTTTCAACCGAGATCGGCATAAGGCAGGGCGAACTCGCAGAGGCTCGGACGAACTACGGCACGCTTGTCAATCTCGATGCGGTTGAACGCGATTATGTTTATGTTGCTGGCGAAGTCGGTCAGCAAAGCCGATTTACACTTCCTTTCGAACGGAAAGCCAGTCTTGCAGACGCATTATTTTCGGAAGGTGAAGGCGTTCCGAACGCGTCAGGGAACATCGGCGAAGTCTACGTTCTGCGCGGTACGGGCGACGGGCTTGGAATCAGGGCGTGGCACTTGGACGCCTACAATGCCGCCAACCTCGTGCTGGCAACCCGGTTCGAGCTCAGGCCGAATGATGTCGTGTTCGTTTCTGAGAAACCTTTGGTGGCGACTGGCCGGGTCATGGCACAACTCGCGACGACGCTCGCGGTGCTGCTCCCTTGAGGATTGCGGGAACGAATCCTCCACCCATGCATTACAGAATTGGTAACCAGCATGATGTTTTTCGACGCTAACGAGCGAAACCTCGCCTAAAATTCCGTTATTTCGGGGGGTTATCGAGGAATTGATCGAGTTTTAGCTTCAGCAGCCTTGCTCGGACGTGTGCCCTACCCTAGGTTCGGCCGAAAAGCATACAATCCAGTGCGCTGACATTTCTTTCGCGCGTATGGCATGTTCAACGGGAGAGAACATGGCGACTGACATCACGATGACGACCCATGTGGTTGAAAAGACCTCGGCGAACCGGCCGGGCGGGTCATCGTTGTTTTGGACCACAAAACGGATCCTAGATTTCGCGATCAGCCTTTTGGCCCTCCCGTTGGTCGCGGTGGTTTCACTTGTGCTCTTGGTCCTCAACCCGTTTTTCAACCGGGGCCCATTGATGTATCGGCAAGCCCGCATGGGGCGTGATCTGGAGCCCTTTGTTGCCATTAAGTTTCGCACGATGGTTCCCAGCGCTCAGGTCACCAGAGGCGCAAATGACCCAGTTGAACGTGACCGGATCACACCTCTTGGCGGATTGCTACGCAGGACCCGGATCGATGAGTTGCCGCAGTTCATCAACATCCTAACCGGGGATATGGCATTGATCGGACCGCGCCCGGACTACATGGAACACGCAGAAGAATTCCTTTCGCTCATCCCCGAATATCGTGCTCGGCACGCTGTCCGGCCCGGACTGACGGGATTGAGCCAAGTAACTCTCGGTTATGTGCAAGGCGTCGAAGAAACCCGGTTCAAGGCGCAGACGGACCTCGCCTATATCCAGCGAGCCAATCTCTGGATGGATCTGAAAATACTTTGGCTCACGGTTTTCACACTCGCATCTTTCGAGGGCCAGTGAGACCAGCGTGGGCGGCTTGACGCGACCAGTTCAAGATATGCCGGAATTCGTGTCTGCCGCTTTGGATTTGCGCGGCTTGCGTGAAGCATATGATGCACGCCCACCTTATCAGCGAAACGACTACCTCGGCTGGATCAACCGTGCGAAGCGTGAAGACACAAAAAAGGGACGCCTTGCGGTCATGTTGCGGGAACTGGAAGCCGGAACAAGCTACATGGGAATGGAATGGCGGCCCAAGGCTTGATCGTCAGGCGTTGAAGAGGAAGTGGAGCACATCGCCGTCCTTCACTTCGTAGGCCTTTCCCTCGGCCCGCATCTTTCCTGCTTCCTTAGCCGGACCCTCACCCCCTAGTGCCACGTAGTCGTCAAAGGCAATGGTCTCGGCCCGTATGAAACCCTTTTCGAAATCCCCATGGATTACACCCGCTGCCTGAGGTGCGAGTGTACCTTTTCGGATGGTCCAGGCGCGCGCTTCCTTCGGCCCTACGGTGAAGTAAGTTTCGAGATGCAGAAGTTCATATCCCGCTCGTATCAAGCGGTCTAATCCTGCTTCTTCCAATCCCAGCTCGCTCAGGAACATCTCCTGTTCCTCTGCGTCAAGCTGGCTGATTTCTTCCTCGATCCTGGCCGAGATCACAACGGATGCCGCGCCCTGCGCTTCGGCCATTTTTGCAACCGCTTCGGAATGTGCGTTGCCATTTGCGGCTTCGTCCTCACCAACATTGCAAACGTAAAGGATCGGCTTTGTGGTCAGTAGTTGCAGCATCTTCCAGGCCTTTGCGTCCTCTGCATCGACATCGACCGCACGGGCAGGTTTTCCGTTTTCGAGTACGGCTTGCGCCTCCTTTAAGAGTCGCTCCTGCTGCAACGCCTCCTTGTCGCCACTCTTGACCTTGCGCACGAGCCCCTGGAGCCTTTTTTCGATGGACTCCAGGTCGGCCAACATCAGTTCGGTTTCGATCGTTTCGGCATCCTCTACCGGGTTCACACGGCCCTCTACATGGGTCACATCGCCGTCCTCGAAACAGCGCAGGACATGCGCGATGGCATCGACTTCACGTATGTTTGCCAGAAACTGGTTGCCCAACCCCTCGCCCTTGGAAGCCCCTTTCACCAATCCCGCGATGTCTACAAATGTCATGCGGGTCGGGATGATTTCTTTGGACTTGGCAATTTCGGCCAACCTATCGAGCCGGCTGTCGGGCACGGCGACCTCACCAACATTCGGTTCGATGGTGCAAAACGGAAAGTTCGCGGCCTGCGCCGCCGCAGTTCGCGTCAGCGCGTTGAACAGGGTCGATTTGCCAACGTTCGGCAGTCCAACGATGCCCATGCGAAAGCCCATGCTTGTCTCCTTCGGAAATGTCCCGCGCCTTCTATGTGCAAAACCGCTCGCCCGCAACGGGCCGCGAGCATGTGTCTGCGAAGCAGAACGCGTTTAACGGTGTATCAGACGCATCGAGGTGCGGCTGCCAACAGAGGTGACATCCAGAACTCAGACATTCAGTGCGCACCGCCGCGATTCTGCGATCCACTGAATGGTCACGATTGACCGAACGCATGGTGGATCCAGCCCGTGGGCTGGACCATCAGGAACGCGAGAAAAAGACAAAGGCAGCAGACGCGATGTAGCCGGCCGCGATGGCGATCGCGAGCGACAGCATCGCATATGCAAAGGGCTGGTCTTGCGCGAGGTTATACAAAAACCGCTCTAGTCCGACTTTTCGCACCTGCACGAGCGTCCCGTATTCTGCGACAATTGAACCTTCACGGGTCAGGAATATCTGAGCGATGTAGATCCCTTCCGTTAAATTAGCTGGGAGTTCGATCGCGGTGTCGAAAAGCGTCTTCTGCTTGAACGTGACATTATCGGCCGACTCGGCGAAGAGCCCAGAATCTTCACGCAGTCGGATCAGGGCGGAAGCGAATTCCTCTTCTTCCGGGCTATCGGCCGAAGCCCAGCCCCATACTGCCCGATCCACTGTAATGCGACGCGCAACGTTCTCTAGCTCGGATAGAACCTCATCGAGGGGGCCAGAGGATGCGACGGCATAGAAACTTGGGGCGGAATAGAAATCCATGGACTCTGCGTTCAGATAGATCCCGTATCGGCGCTCTTTTCGGCGCACCGTGACAGCCTCACGCGGCCCTTCGACCACGATCACAACGCCCATTTCACCCTCGGGTATCGGGGCTTCACGCTTGACGGCCCCGAAGATCAGGATTTCGGAGCCGACAAAAGTCGCGTCGATCGACACGAGATTCTGGCTCATCCCGGCGACGAGGCTTTCGGCACGCGCAGGTGTAAAGGATTGCAGAAAAAGTGCGACGAGGAGTACAGCCAGAATGCGCATCAATTGGCCTCCACTGTAATGGAATATGGCTCACTTGGGCGGACCAGAAGATCCATCGCGAGATTCAGACAAACGCCAACGACCAAAAGTGCCAGAAGTATCCGGGTCTGTTCGGCTTTGATCCGGATGCCGATGCGAGTGCCGATCTGGGCGCCGATCACGCCACCAACGATCAGCAGCAACGCGAGCACGATGTCCACCGTGCGCGACGTCGTGGCATGCATCGTGGTAGTGAAGGCCGCGACGAAAATGATCTGAAAAAGCGATGTTCCCACGACGACCTTGGTCGGCATCCCAAGGATGTAGATCATGGCTGGCACCATGATGAAACCGCCTCCCACGCCCATGATCGCGGCCAGAACGCCCACCATCATGCCCACGAGGATCGGCGGTATCGCGGAGATGTAGAGCCCAGAGGTGCGAAATTTCATTTTCAGTGGTAGCGCATGGACCCACCCGTGTTTTCTGCGCTTAGGTGCAGGTGTCCGCCCACCTCTGGTACGCAGTATAGCGCCGAGACTCTCGATCAGCATGAGCGCGCCAATGATCCCGAGAAAAACGACATAGGCCAGAGTAACCAGAAGATCGACCTGCCCGATGGATGTGAGGTAGGCAAACAGCTGGACACCCAGCGCGGAGCCCACCAAACCCCCGCCTAACAAGACACACCCCATTTTGAGGTCGACGGTCTTACGTTTCAAATGCGCGAGAACGCCTGAAAATGATGAAGCTACGATCTGGTTCGTGCCCGTCGCGACCGCGACCGCGGGAGAGATGCCGATGAAGAAGAGGAGTGGCGTCAGGAGGAAACCGCCACCGACCCCGAACATGCCTGACAAAATCCCCACCATCCCGCCAAGTCCCAGAAGGAGAAATGCGTTGACCGAAATCTCGGCGATGGGGAGGTAGATCTGCATGTTCCATGAGTGCGACAGCCCGCCGCGGTTGTCCAGACGTCAACGCCCTAGATCAGAAGCCCTGCCGCGCCTTCGTGCCTGAGCAGCCAGACCTTCGTCTCGATCCCACCCGCACCGGAGTAGCCGCCCAAATCGCGTGCACCAAGGACCCTGTGACAGGGTATGATGATCGGCACTGGGTTCGCCCCGCATCCCTGCCCCGCCGCTTGAGCCGATACGCCAAGGTTTCGGGCGATCTCGCCATAAGTGCGGGTCTCGCCCGCCGGGATGGCAGACATGGCTGCGCAGATTTCGATCAGGAAAGTGCTGCCGGCAACACGGACCGGCAAGTCGATGACGTGAGATCCGGACCCAAAATACTGATGGAGTTGGTCGCGCGCGGCGACCAAAAGCTCAGTCTCGTCCTGTGCATTACCATTCCAGTCTACCGCTGTGATCGCGCCGTCCGTCTCAGTTACCGTGAGACGTCCGACAGGGCTGTCCATCGACAGCGCAGGCACGGGTCACAGGTCCGACAGGTAACGGCGGATCAGGCGCTCGAGTTTCTCGGCCCCGGCGACAGCGTTCTGCTTCGTATGCTCATGCGACAACTTCTCATCCGACATACCCTCGCCCATGTTCGTGATGGCAGAAATCGCTGCGACTTCGAGACCGAAAAAACGAGCGAGGATCACCTCTGGCACGGTGGACATGCCAACTGCATCCGCGCCAAGTGTGCGGATCGCGCGAATTTCGGCCGGTGTTTCGAAAGATGGCCCTGAAAACCACGCGTAGGTTCCAGTCTCGAGATGGATATCTTCTGCAGAAGCCGCGGCCGCCAGAGCGCCCTGCATCCCGATATCGTAGGCATCTCCCAGAGGCACGAACCTCCGATCTGTCGGCTCGCCGATCAATGGGTTGGCACCGGAGAAATTGATATGATCGGTGATGAGCATCAGATTGCCCGGGGTCAGACCGTCGCGCACCGATCCGGCTGCATTGGTCAGAAGAAGTCCCGTCGCCCCAAGCGCTTTCAACGTCTCGAGCGGCAGGCGCATTTCAGCGGCATTGCCGTGTTCGTAGTAATGCGCCCGCGCCCCGAATATGGCAACACGATGGCCGAGCAGTTCCCCGACCACCAGCTTGGGATTATGCCCGGAAACGCCGGGCTGCGGGAAACCGGGCAATTCGTTGTAGCTGATCACCTCACCATCGACCGCATCCGCGAGATGGCCGAGCCCCGAGCCGAGGATCAACCCCAATCGTACAGGCGCGCTGCCCGCGCGAAAACGGATGAGTTCAGCGAGTTCATCGGCGGTCATTTTCATCTCCTCTAAACGTTGGCCCACCCTAAACGGCGTAAAGGTCAGGATGCCAGAGGAAGAAACTGCCGCGCCGCCGGTATGAGGGCTTTCAGACCGAATGCGGATGGAGCGTCTTTGACATCGTGACCGCGTCACAGGGCTGTCCATCAAGCCGAGTGTAATAGTCTTTGCGTCGACCCGTTTCGAACCAGCCGCTGCCTCGATAGAGTGCGAGCGCAGGTATGTTGTCGGCCGCAACTTCGAGAAAAAGTTTTTCGACCCCAACCGCGCGCTCGAATTCCGACAGAAGGGACCGACCGACACCCTGTCCTTGAGACGCTGGTTCGACGGCCATTGTGATGAGCTCTGCCTCTCCCTGCGCGCTTCGACCGATCGCAAAGCCGCCCGGCGCTGTGACCACGAAACCGGGCGGCTGGATCAGGGATACGATTTCGTCAGCGGACCAGGGGCGCGAACTCGGAAATGCAGCGCGATAGATTTCGGCCAAGATGTCCGGTGTCATCGCAGGATCTTCGGAGGTTGATCCGAAGCAGGGGCAGCGTCCGCGCTTCGGATATATAACGGTGCCGGGCGTTTGTGATCCGACGTGTCGGCAAGTCGCTGCGCCGCGAGCCGAGCGATACAGGCGACAAGCCGTTCCGGCTCGAGCGTGCCTGCATTCGGCCGGCTGTCAGGGACATCCTCCCACGCCATGAGTTGCGGACTCCCGCCATCAAATTCCTGTACGTAGGCCATTCCGCGTTTCCCATCTACGACAGAAAGGCATGGCCGCGGCGTACCGAATGCCTGTGCTTCGAGCGAGGAGATACCTATGGCAGGCTTCGACAGCCCAAGCGCGAGCCCGCGCGCGGCGGCGACGGCGATGCGAATTCCGGTGAAATTGCCGGGACCTACTCCGACCGCGATGGCATCGAGTTCGGACCAGTGGCGATCGCAGTCGGAGAGAGTCGCTTCTATTAACGGCAATAGGTGTTCGGCCTGCCCGCGCGCCATGTCCTCTGATCGAGTAACCACTTCGCCGGCCACAAGCAAAGCGGCCGCGCAATGCGCGGCCGATGTATCAAACGCCAAAATAGCCGGGTCAGACCGCAACCGGGCGTACCTCGGTCACTTCGGGAATGTAATGCTTCAGCAAGTTCTCGATTCCCATCTTGAGTGTCAGGGTCGAGGACGGGCAGCCCGCGCAAGCACCCTGCATATGGAGATACACGACGCCGCGTTCGAAACCGTGGAAGGTGATGTCGCCGCCATCCTGCGCCACTGCCGGGCGCACGCGCGTATCCAGAAGGTCCTTGATCTGCCCAACGATTTCGGCATCTGGCCCATCATGCTCGGCATGTGCAGCTTGGCTTTCGCCTTCAATCGCCGCGGCTCCCGACTGGAAATGCTCCATGATGGCGCCAAGAATGGCGGGCTTCACGTGATCCCAGTCCACTTCTTCGGATTTCGTCACTGTCACGAAGTCGTTTCCGAGAAACACACCCGACACGCCCTCAACCGCGAAGATGCGCCCTGCGAGGGGAGATTTCTTCGCGGTATCCGCGTTAGGAAAATCTGCTGTGCCAGCCTCGAGAACGGTCTGGCCGGGGAGAAATTTCAGCGTCGCCGGGTTGGGCGTGGATTCGGTCTGAATAAACATCTGGGATCAACCTTTCTGTTGTTACCCATATGAGCTTGGAATGATTCCAAGTCAAGGAGAGCGGAAAAGACTTGCTCCGTACTGTCGGTCACGGTTTGTGGAGGCATGAGCGATCACGTCAAGGGCCTTCTCATTACTTTCGCAGGAGTGTTGTTCATTCTGCCTGACAGCTTGATGGTGCGACTGATCGCTACCGATGGTGTGACAGTGGCGTTCTGGAAGGCACTTCTGACAGGTACCGTGACCGGCGTCGCGCTTCTCATATGGGGTGGACCAAACGTTTTTCGCGAGACCTTTGCGCCAGGTGTGCGGGTCTGGGTATATGCTGCCTGCTCCGGCGCGGCGGGAACGCTATTTGTAATCGCTGTATCGCACACCTCGATAGCGAATGTCGTATTCATCCTCGCCGCGATGCCAATCGTTGCTGCGTTGTTTTCCAGAGTGGCTCTTGGCGAAACTTTGGCAAGGCGCACGCTCGTCACGATGGCGGTGGTGCCAATAGGAATAGGGATCATCGCGTATGGCTCAGGAGAGACGGAAGGTGCGTCCTTTCTCGGTGACCTTATTGCGATGGGACTTGTCGTCGTTTTTTCGATCGCGCTGACGATTGCGCGAAGTCTCAGACCAATTTCCGTGGTCCCGGCCATCGCCCCCGGAATGCTGGCTGCAGCTTTGGTGCTACTGCCCTTCTCTTCCCCTTTCTCTGTTCCATCGGACGATTGGATCTGGGTCGCTCTGCATGGCGGTTTCTTTATCGTGCTTTCCACGGCGCTTCTGGCGATCGGGCCAAGGTACCTGCCTTCAGCCGAAGTCGCGCTATTGCTCTTGGTTGAAAGCGTGTTTGCGCCGTTGCTCGCATGGCTGGTCGTCGGCGAAAACCCCGGCGTCTGGGCGCTGATCGGTGGTGCGGTCGTCATCTCTGCATTGGCAGTGTCCAACGTCGTCGCGTTGGTCAGGGGTCGAAGCCGCAAGCCGGCCACGCCCCGGATCAGGTGATACTTTCCAAACGCTCTTTTGACATCTCGCCCGGAACGATGGTGAGAGGGACGGGAAGGTTTGCGGACGCTTTCGTCAGCGCGGTCACAAGTGGACCCGGACCCTTTTTTCCTGCCCCAGCGCCAAGCACTACGACACCGATATCGGCATCGTCTCGAACCTGGGCTAGCAGTTCGTCGACCGCTTCACCTTCTCGGATGACCAGTTCGGGATCAATCCCCTGTTTGTCGCGCATCCACTTTGCGAAGACCTCGAAATGCGCCTCTATCCGCTCACGGGCCTCTTCGCGCATGACGGCTCCAACGCCGAGCCAATGATTGAACTCTTCCGGCGGTATGATCGACAGTATTTCGACACCGCCTCCTGTGTTAGCGGCGCGCATGGCGGCGAATCGCATCGCGTTCAGGCATTCACGACTGTCATCGAGCACCACTAGAAATTTGCGCATAAGAGCTCTCCTCTCAACGACGCATCATGGATGACGCCCGAAATTCGCGCAACAGCCCTTCATCGTGTCGGAAGTACCTTAGCGAGAGGTTGAGGAGCATCGCAGTTTGGTACTTGGGGCAACACCCACAGCCGTACTTAATTGCTCTAGAGAATGCGCGCTCAAGGTGTGTTCAATTCGACATTGCCCAGTCCCAATAAAGTTCGCGCACTCTGCGCGTGATCGGACCAATCTGATACATCGTGCCGTCGAATTCGGTTACTGGCGTGACTTTATTCAGGTTGCCGGACAGGAACACCTCATCCGCCTCACGGAAATCGTCGAAGCTCAGAACCGTTTCGTGCACAGTCACACCGTCGGCCCGCAAATTCGAGATATGGCGCGCACGCGTAATACCGGAAAGGAATGTGCCGTTGGCCACCGGCGTAAAAACCTCTCCGTCGCGAACCATGAAGACATTGGCCGAAGCAGTCTCGGCCACGTTGCCCAGCGCGTCCGCGACGAGCGCGTTGGAGAACCCCTTTGCGCGCGCCTCGGCCAGCATTCGCGCGTTGTTGGGGTAAAGGCATCCTGCTTTCGCGTTCACCACCGCGTCTTCGATCACGGGACGGCGAAACCGGGTGGTTGTGAGTGTCATAGCGGCGTCTTGCGCGGCCATCGGGATTTCTTCGAGTGACACGGCGAATCCCGTCGCGGACTGTTCTGGCAGAATGCCGAGATAGCCGCCGTCGATCCCCCAGTACATCGGCCGAATGTAAACAGCGGCGTCCTTTGGAAAAAGAGACAGACCCTCCCATGTTATTTCGAGTAACTGATCCAACGACATCGTCGGTTTGATCATCAGGGCTTCTGCGGATCTGTTCACCCGCGACAGATGCGCGTCGAGGTCTGGCGCCATCCCGTCGACGTAGCGCGCGCCATCGAAAACGGTCGTGCCAAGCCATGCGCCGTGATCGCCGGCTCTCATCACCGGTATGTCGCCCTCGTGCCACGTGCCGTCGAAATAGGTCCGTAGATTGGTACCGGTTGCCATGCATTCCTCCCTTGGCTTCCGGCGGACCCTAGGCGCGATCGGGAGTGGTGACCAGAAGGCAAAAAAAGTGCCCCCGGTAAAACCCGGGGGCGAAGAAAATGCGCGCAAAGGAATCGGTAGGGACAGGCGCGCCATCCGCGGACCCAGGGGAAGGGTCGGGAATCGCGGATATCGGCACGCTAGCCGGGCTGTGATTCCATTTCGTGACAACGAGACACCGACCCATCACGGGCCGATGACACGTAACTCCAAGCGTGAGATCCAAGCGTCGACGAGAGCGGTTTCTTCGGCAACGAGTTTCTGATGCCGTGGATAGATCGGTGCAGTACGATCGTCGAGCACGGTTATTTCCCACCCTTGGGTCGCCTCGAAAAAATGGTCTACCCCGACCGGCCCGAATTCGGCGAGTAAGCCCTGCACCACGACGTCGATGTAAGTCAGGAGAACGATGTCATCCTCAGTGGGATTTAGAAACACCTGCGGGTCCGTGGCATACAAGGCCACGTCTAGCGCTTTATCGATTGGGTAACGCACCATTTGGCTAACATCGTGGCGCAAATAATGACGTTCGCGTTCATCGAGTGCGGCCCAATCTGATCCGGGCACAGACGCAATCAGCCCATCGACATAATCTTCGGGCGCTGGCACCACCGAAAGTACGCAACGGTCAAGCGCCGCGTTTTTTCGCCATGCTCTGCGCCAGCCCGTCACCCGCGCGGCATGCGAGTTCGGATAGGTGTGAGTGCGTCGGTTCACAAGCGAACCATAGCCAAAAAAGTACGGATCGGGCATGGTACAAATGTTTGCGCCAACGCCCGGAATAGCAAGTCTTGTGTCCTACGGTTGGCCCGACTACCGTGCCGATAACCGCGTTGGGAGAATCCGATCCCTCGATCGGTGCCGAAGGAGCAACCGCCCCGGAAAACTCTCAGGCAAAAGGACCGCGCGGGTCAGGGACTCTGGAGAGTGGCGCAGGAGCGCCCGCCGAAGGGATAACGATCTCAGGCGAACGGACAGAGGGGGCATCGTAGGGCGCGCGCGTGATGCACGAATGCCCTTTTGATGCCGGGGGCGACCCGGTAGAATCGAAGTTGCCGGGAGCCGACCTTGGGGGAATTGAAGCAAACTGCACTCATAGACCTGCATCTTGCCTTGGGCGGAAAGATGGTGAATTTCGCTGGCTGGGAGATGCCCGTGCAATACCCGTTGGGGGTCATGAAAGAGCACCTACATTGCCGCGCGGCGGCGGGTTTGTTCGATGTAAGCCATATGGGTCAGTTGATCGTGCGTGCAGGGGCCGAGGCGCTCGAAGCCCTGATGCCCGTGGACGTCGCGGCACTGCCCGAAGGTCGCCAGCGCTATGGGTTTCTGACCAACGACCACGGCGGGATCATCGACGATTTGATGTTCACCAACCGCGGTGATCATTACCTATTTATTGTGAACGCGGCGAATGCCGAAGCCGACACGAAATATCTCCGCAAACATTTGGGCGACGCCGTGGAACCGATCTACGACCGAGCGCTTCTCGCGCTGCAAGGGCCCGACGCCGAAGACGTACTCGGCACGATCGCCCCGGATACCAGCAGACTGCGGTTCATGGATATGGGCACGTTCGATACCGATTTTGGCACATTATGGATATCGCGCTCAGGGTACACTGGCGATGACGGGTTCGAAATATCGGTGAAGAACGAACACGCCAACGACCTGGCCCGCGCATTGCTGTCGCATGAGCAGGTTGAACCGATAGGATTGGGTGCGCGTGACAGCCTGCGGCTGGAAGCCGGTCTGCCGCTACACGGAAGCGATATGGATGCAGGCCTGAATCCGGTCGAGGCTTCGCTGTCCTGGGCGATCCAGAAAGTCCGACGCAAAGGTGGCGCACGGGCTGGCGGTTTTCCTGGCGAAGAACAAATCCTCTCAGCTCTCGTCCTCGGCGCCGAACGCTGCAGGGTCGGCCTTGCCCCGGAAGGCCGCGCACCGATGCGCCGTGAGGTCGCGCTGTTCACGGCAAACGAAGGCGGAGACCAAATCGGTGTCGTCACTTCCGGTGGCTTCGGCCCTTCCGTCGGTGCTCCCGTATCTATGGGTATCGTTGCACAGAAATACAGCACGCGTGGAACTCACCTTTATGGCGAAGTGCGTGGAAAACGACTTCCGGTGTCTGTCGTGCCCATGCCTTTTCGCCCCGCTACTTTCAAACGCTGAACAAACAGGATTGACCTGATGAAATACACGGAAGAACACGAATGGCTCTTGGACGAGGACGGAATCGTAACCGTCGGAATAACCGCCCATGCTGCCGAGCAACTGGGTGACATCGTCTTTGTCGAATTGCCCGAAGCTGGCACTGAAGTTTCAAAAGATGACGAGGTAGTGGTGATAGAAAGCGTGAAAGCCGCCTCCGACATCCTAGCCCCGTTGGACGGCGAGATTTTGGAGGTGAACGAAGCAATAATAAAGGAGCCGAGCAAGGTTAACGAGGACCCCGAAGGCGACGCCTGGTTCTTCAAGATCAAACCCTCAGAGCCGGAGCAGATGGACGACTACATGGACGAGAAAGCCTACAAGGACTTCATCGGGTGAAAGACGAGAGGCCAACTGACCGGGCCGACCTGTTCGTAGCGGCGGTGCCGGAAGCGATCTGGGCGGAACAATGCGGATGATCTGTGTTCATGTCGCGGTATCTGGTAGAACTACGATGTCAGTTACCTCCGCAAACTTACCTCTCGGAATCGACCGCGTGCCGAACGAGGCTACCCTCGCCTCCTCACTCGCAATACCTGCCGTCGAGGTCACGGAATGACAGTCGTCCGTATCGTTCCCAATCTGTCCGCGTCGGCCCCGATGGGGCTCGCCCAGTTCTATTCAGAAGTGTTCGACAACGACTTGGTCCATGAACTGGGGTGGATCGCTTCGCTACAAACAAGCTCCAATCTGACCGTCGAAATGCATACGGCGTCTGAGAATGCAACAGACCCGGATTTGCCAACATTTAGGTCGGAGTCGACAATTTCGGCGGAACGCTCGCCCGCCTATCAACTCGTGGGATCCTGCCGGCCAATGGTCCGGTGAGTGATCCATGGGGAATTCGCCGCTTCTACTTTCGCGACTTGGGGGGAACCTCATAAACGTCGTGACACACCTCGATTGAAGGATACGGACATGCCGTTCACTCCGACCGATTATCGCCCTTACGACTTCGCCAATCGGCGTCATATTGGCCCGTCGCCTTCCGAAATGTCCGAAATGCTGAAATTGATCGGCATGCCGAACCTCGAGGCATTAATCGACGCGACAATCCCAAAGAGCCTACGTCAAGCCGAACCGCTCGACTTTGGCAAGGCGCGTTCGGAGCGCGAGATGTTGTTTCAGATGCGCAACGTGGCCGCAAAAAACACAGTGATGCGATCTCTACTTGGGCAAGGTTACCACGGCACAGTCACCCCACCTGCGATCCAGCGCAACATCTTGGAGAACCCTGCCTGGTACACCGCTTACACGCCCTATCAGCCTGAGATCAGCCAAGGCCGTCTCGAAGCCCTTTTGAACTATCAAACCATGGTTTCGGACTTGACGGGTCTGGAAGTGGCCAACGCTTCCCTGCTCGACGAGGCCACAGCCTGCGCCGAAGCGATGGTCATGGCTCAGCGCGTCGCCAAATCCAAGGCGACGAGCTTTTTCATAGATGAGGAGTGTCACCCGCAGAACATCGCAGTGATGAAGACGCGCGCTGCTCCGCTCGGGATCGACGTCATCGTGGGTGCCCCCAACGACCTTGTCGCAGAGGAGGTCTTCGGCGCGATATTCCAGTACCCCGGGACCCACGGACATGTGCGCGACTTCACTGCAGAACTCGCGGCGCTTCATGACGCCAAAGCGATTGGGATCGTCGCGGCTGATCCGCTTGCCCTGACCCTGCTCAAGGAACCTGGCGCAATGGGTGCCGATATTGCCGTTGGTTCGACGCAACGCTTTGGCGTGCCTATGGCTTACGGTGGGCCACACGCGGCCTACATGGCGACGAAAGACGCCTACAAGCGTTCCATGCCCGGACGTATCGTCGGCGTGTCGGTAGATGCTCGCGGAAACAAAGCCTACCGCCTTGCGCTTCAAACGCGCGAACAACATATCCGCCGTGAGAAAGCGACATCGAACGTCTGCACCGCGCAGGCTCTCTTGGCCGTCATCGCGAGTTTCTACGCGGTTTTCCACGGCCCCGAGGGGTTGAAGGCCATCGCGCAACGCGTTCATCGCAAGACGCTTCGCACGGCAAAGAAGCTGGAGGATGCGGGATTCAAAGTCGAACCCGAAGCTTTCTTCGATACAATCACCGTCGACGTCGGACTATTACAAAAGGGCGTTTTGGCCGCCGCAGAACGCGAAGGCGTTAACTTGCGCCCAGTCGGGAAAACAAAAGTCGGAATCACGCTCGACGAGCCGACTCGCCCTGCGACCATCGAAGCCGTTTGGCGCGCCTTCGGAATCGAAGCACGCGACGACGATCAGACAATGGAATACAGGCTTCCTGACGAAATCCTTCGGCAAACTGAATACCTCACCCACCCGGTCTTCCACATGAACCGCGCGGAAACTGAAATGATGCGTTACATGCGTCGACTGGCCGATAGGGATCTCGCTCTCGACCGCGCGATGATTCCGCTTGGATCCTGCACGATGAAGCTGAATTCCGCCGCAGAAATGATGCCGATCTCATGGCGCGAGTTCTCGATGCTGCACCCTTGCGCACCCAAAGACCAGGCGGCGGGATATCATGAGCTGATTGACGATCTAAAGGAGAAACTGTGCGCCATAACTGGCTATGACGCCATGTCGATGCAACCGAACTCCGGTGCACAGGGCGAATATGCGGGCCTTTTGACTATTGCGTCTTATCACGCCGCGAATGGCGAACCAGAGCGCGATATCTGCCTTATTCCCATGAGTGCACATGGAACCAATCCTGCTTCGGCACAAATGGTTGGGATGAAAGTTGTCGTCGTGAAGTCAGCACAGAACGGCGATATCGACCTGAGCGATTTTCAGGCGAAGGCGCGCGAGGCCGGCAACCGGCTCGCCGCCACGATGATCACATATCCTTCTACGCACGGTGTATTCGAAGAGACTGTGCGCGAAGTCTGTGCGATCACCCATCAGCATGGCGGACAGGTGTATATCGACGGCGCGAACCTCAATGCGCTCGTTGGACTGGTCAAATTGGGGGAACTTGGCGGCGATGTGAGCCATCTGAACCTGCATAAGACATTCGCAATCCCGCATGGCGGAGGCGGACCAGGCATGGGGCCCATCGGCGTGAAGGCGCACCTCGAGCCGCACCTGCCGTCCGACCCTTTTGAGGGCAAGACTGGCGCAGTTTCCGCAGCGACCTTCGGTTCGGCAGGAATCCTCCCCATCTCATGGGGATACATACTGCTCATGGGCGGGGAGGGACTTACGCAAGCAAGCAGGGTCGCAATCCTGAATGCCAACTACATAGCGGCCCGTCTTCGGGGGGCCTACGATGTCTTGTACAAGGGACCAACGGGACTGGTCGCGCATGAATGTATCATCGACACGCGCCCTTTTGCAGAAAGTGCGGGCGTTTCTGTAGACGATATTGCCAAACGGTTGATGGACGCTGGCTTTCATGCGCCAACCATGAGCTGGCCGGTCGCCGGAACCCTGATGGTCGAGCCAACCGAAAGCGAAACCAAGGCCGAGCTCGACCGGTTTTGCGACGCGATGCTGGCGATTCGTGCAGAAATTCACGCGATTGAAACTGGCGAGCTGGACAAGAACAACAACCCGCTCAAAAACGCGCCTCACACAGTCGAGGATCTGGTTGGCGACTGGGATCGACCCTATAGCCGAGAACAAGGCTGTTTTCCGCCGGGCGCTTTCCGCGTCGATAAATACTGGCCACCGGTGAATCGCGTCGACAATGCTTACGGAGACCGGAATTTGGTCTGTATCTGTCCGCCGCTTGAGGATTATGTGGACGCTGCCGAATGACGGACCTTTCGCTTCTGGCCAACCGGTCGAACGCGGGATAGCGTCGTTGCGAAATCATCGTGGCGGGATAGAAAAATGCCGGAGAAGAACCGATTCACGGGCAAGATTGAACCTTCAATCAGAGATTATTCTTTGGCGGATGCGCTTGACCTCATTGACCAAAGGTTCGGAATCGAGAACCTGCTCGAAGACCTGAGAGCACCTCGAGACGGTCTGATTTCCGGATATTACAAGTATTCGAAATGGGGCTATGAGCGCTACAGTGGTGGAGCCGCCATGCATGTCGCGCTTGCGGACGGCGATGATTACAAAGCGGACGGGCTCAAGATGCAGGGCCGCACCGTAGTGCAAAACGCGCAAAAGATTGGTGCGACCCGAGTGCTTGAGCTGGGTTGCGGTCAGGCATTCAACGCGCGCTTCGTCGCCGGCCGAATGCCGAGCGTCGAAGTCGTCGGGCTGGACCTTATGCAGCACCACGTGGTCTCCGCCAATGAACGCGGCTCAAATCTTTCCAACTTTCGCGCGGTGCAAGGCAGTTTTACGGACATTCCCAAAGGACTTGGGAAGTTCGACGTCATCTTCGGAGTCGAAACGCTCTGTTACGCCTCGGATGCCAGTGAGGTCGTCGAGCAGGTCATGGAGCACCTCAGCCCCGGCGGCGTGTTCCTGATCTTTGATGTGTTTCGCAAGCCGGATTTCGAAAACTTTTCGGAAGATCTGCAGCGTGCCGAAGTGATCAATGAGCTATGTATGGCGATTTCGGACGGTTTTTTCACCGAAGGCGAGTGGGAAGAGGCTATGAGATCAGCAGGCATGGTCGGCATCAGAACTCGCGATCTGTCGCATCTTTGCATGGGAACCTGTCGACGCCTTGGACGGGTTGCACTGCTTTACATGGTTCAGTGGCGTTACCGACTCATGCACCGGTTCGTGCCCAAACATCTCTCGCGAAATGCAGTGTCCGGCTTCTTGGGCACCTATGCAATATTCGGCGACACGACAGCGCCAGATGTGGACAAAGGAATTGTCCGGTACAATCTCGTGCGCGGCATGAAGCCCCGATGAGCGTCAGCCGGTCTTTCGTGACAGGATTGACGGCCAAGCAGAAATGCCCTTCGCGACCCGCATGAAAGCGCGCTTTGCGACCTTTCTTTCAATTTCGCCATAGGTCAGGTTGCCAGCAAGCAGATCGAACATCGACTCGTGCAGGAGCGCTGAAGTACCAACCTTTTGCTTGAACAGGTCGCGCATTTGCGAAGAGAACGCGATGACACGTAGTCGCCGGACTTTCTCCAGGTCATCCTGAATATACTTGATCCGCTTGAAGTAGGCGCGGTCAGCCCGCATCGGACGTCCGGCCGCGATGACCTCGGCAGCGGCTTCGGCCGCCTCGCCACCACTTTCGATCGCCAGGGCGATCCCCTCACCCGTGATAGCATCCACGAAACCGGCTGCGTCCCCGGCGAGCAATATATTTCCGCGTCCCGGTTTCTCACGGAAATCGCCGAAGGGGATGTGGGCGCCTTTGACTTTCACAGTCGCAGGGTCGACGCCCTCTTGAACCAAATAGGCATTCATGCGTTCCCGCAAATCCTGCTCATGCCCTCGTACACCTGCAACACCAATGGTGCGGCTGTCCTTTTTCGGAAAATTCCAACCGTATCCCCACTGGACTATATTGAATTCGATTGACATTGGGGCTTCCGGTTCACAGCCCTTCGCGGTTTCGACTTCGTAAGCGAACCCGATTTTCTCCGTATCGAAGGCCTTGCCAAAAAGATGTTTGGCGACCGGACTAGCCACGCCATCGCAACCGATCAGCACCGAATACTCGATGCGGCGACCGTCCGCGAGCAGGAGCGCGTTCTCGCCATCGAGGAACTCGGCCACACGCGTTCCGGTCATGTCGACTGCCCCGGCCTTCAACGCGGAGTCCAGTAACCAAGCGTCGAATATCGTTCGATAGGTATAGGTCAGCTCGTATGGCGCTTCCAGAAGACGCTCTTCGTTTCCTTCCCAGTGCAGGCCGAACTTGTGGGAGACGAGGTACATGTCCTGCGGCATTTTCATGTCATGCAGACGTGCGATGGCCTTGTGCGATCGTGGCGATACGAGCGCACCGCACAGCTTGGGCCGTGGGAATGTGGCCTTGTCGATCAACGCCACCGATCGCCCAAGATCACGGGCGCGCCGGGCGGCGGTCGCACCAGCCGGCCCTGCACCAATGACAACGATGTCGAAGGAGTTTTCATCGGTCATGACTGTCTTTATCCTGCGCGTCCCATACCGTTTCCGGGTTCTACGAGAAATGTCGGAAAGTGAGAAGGTCTTATGCCATAAGCTGACGAAATTGGCGGAGTTCATCGAAGGGCTTGAAACTTCATCCCACTAATATCACATTCACGAAAATGAATTCATGAGGCTGAGATATGGCGCGATTTCTAAAAATGACCTGCCTGAACTGCGGTATCGTCAACCGGGTTCCGGGCGAGAAAATCGGCGCTGGGCCGAAATGCGGCACGTGCGGGTCGCGTATGAATGACGGCAAGGTTCGCGAGATGGACCCTGCTGTTCTGGCGAAGGCGGCGAAAAACGACGATCTGCCGTTGCTCGTGGATTTCTGGGCGCCGTGGTGCGGACCATGCCGGATGATGGCGCCAGCCTTTCAGGAAGCCGCCCAGTCGCTCGCACCAAACGCTCGCCTCGCGAAAATCAACACCGAGGACTATCCCAAGGTGTCGATGAAGAACAACATCCGCGGCATACCGGCGTTGATCCTCTATCAGAACGGCAAGGAAATCGCGCGACAGGCGGGCGCGATCCCGGCAAACGCGATTGAAGATTTCGTGCGGCAGAAGGCCAAGGTCACCTCGTGAACGACGCCATACCCGCTTGACACTGAACGCATAAAACGCCAAATACCGGCGCGTTGGGGCCGTAGCTCAGTTGGGAGAGCGCGTCGTTCGCAATGACGAGGTCGTCGGTTCGATCCCGATCGGCTCCACCAAATCCCAGTCAGTCAGTTCGAAGCCTGACGCCGGAGGACGCTCCCCTGCTCGGGGCCATTTCCCAGTTCCGAAATGAGGTATCCGCCTGGATAGGTCGGTCGCTTGCGCTGCGTCAGGAAAAGCGGACGCCTCCGTCGCGGGAGGAGGCGAACCACTGCTGCCCGCAGATCAAGTGCAATGCGTACCATCGCCTTCACGAACCATGGAGCCGGTTCATATCCCATCGCTTCCAAAAGCGGATCATCCATCATGGCTCGGATTACGGGACGGCCAAGCGGAAATAGTGAGCGCGGCAAGTAGAAACCAAGAAGCAATTCGACCGATGCATCTGCGATTTTCTTGTTCGTTTCAGCAAATTGAAAATGCGATGCCCCGTAATCTCGGTTAAGCGCCTCGAAGCCCGCGAAATCGCTTGGTAGGTCCGTTATCCCCATGCGGCTTCCGAGATCTATGTAGTAATTCGTCCATGCCCGGACTTCATGGTCCTTGAACTTGCGCTTCGCGTTTTCCGCACACCAGCGCACGGGTTCGCAAACGAATGTAGACAGGACGTAGCGCATGTCTTCGTTGGAGATGCGAAACCGCCCATGAATTGCGTTTAGCCGTTCCACCGCCGCGCGACCCCTCTCGCTGTCCAGCCCGTGCTCCATCGGCTCGGACAAGAGAAGCTCGGTATCATCGTACCGTTTGCGCGGTGCCGCCTCGAACTTGCCTGTTCGTGCCAGCAGGCCCGAAATCGACGGCACGGCGTATGTGCGAAACAGGGCGAATTCGAGCGCGCGCTCGATATCCCACGCGAACTCGATCGAACCGAGCCAACGCGCAATGTCGGCGTATTCGGTCTCTGGGTCGCGGTCCAGACCGCTGGTTTCCGTGATCGGCGTCATCCCTCAATCCGGATCGTGGTCCAACTGTCGGCTCCGTCGAAATAATGCACGCGCAACCGGTCGAGTACATCCGGGTCATCGGCGAGTCTCACATTCCCGGCGCGTCGGTCGTTTACGATTCCCTGCCAGTGGGTGACGGCGCCGCAGGTCTGACAATGGTGGAAGGCAAGCTCGTGGTCCCCCCGTGTGAATGCGACGGTTTCGCCCTCGCCCTTCGTGAAGGTCAGCGTTCCGGGTGGATCGTAAGCCCAAAGTGCCATGTAGCGGCGGCAAGCCGAGCAATTGCACGAGGTCACATGGTCGGGCCAAGTCACCGTGAACGTCACGGTGCCGCAAAGGCAGGAGCAGGAGATAGTATCGCTCAATAGAAATGCCTCCGAGTTTCCCCGAAGGCAGACCCTCCGGCGCGTGTCCGGAGGGTATCATGATATGCCTCAGCCGTCTTGTCGGATGCGTGCGTTGGTTGGGTCGTGTGGGCTGTCTTCGCAGATTTCCGCGTCCCACAGCTGGCCCTGCATCTTGACGTTGAGCTTGGCTCCGACCGCGGCCTTGTCCGGGCTGACGTAGCCCATGCCAATGGATTTTCCGAAAGCGACCGAATAGCCGCCCGACGTCAGACGCCCGACCTTGGTGTCGCCGTCATAGAGCGCCTCGCGCCCCCAAGGGTCGGCATCTTCGGGTCCGTCGATCAGAAGCGTCACGCACATCGAACGGATGCCTGTTTCCTGCATCGCTTCCTTGCCGTGGAAGTCCTTTTCCATGTCGACGAAACGGTCCAGCCCGGCTTCCAGCGGTGTCGCATCACGGCCAAGCTCGGTGCCGAAGGCGCGGTAGCTCTTCTCTTGACGCAGCCAGTTCTGCGCTCGCACGCCCGCTGGTTTCAGCCCATGTTTCTCGCCCGCTTTCATGAGCAGATCCCACAGGTAGTTCTGCATCTCGATCGGGTGGTGAAGCTCCCACCCAAGCTCGCCGGTATAGGCCACGCGGATCGCCATGACTGGGCACATCTTCAATTCGATGTTGCGCATCGACAGCCATGGGAAGCGTTTGTTGGACAGCGCCATGTCCGGGTCAGCGTCCACGATCAATTCCTTGAGGATGTCGCGGGCGTTGGGTCCGGCGAGTGCGAAGACGCCGTATTTCGTGGTCACATCCTCGCGGTTGATGCGCCCGAACTCGTCCTCTTTGTCTTCGATCGCCTTGTAAAGGTAATCTTCGTCATAGGCGTGAAGCCCCCCTGCGGAGACGAGGTAGTAGCTATCCTCGGCCTCGCGCACAATCGTGTATTCCGTGCGGGTCGTGCCGGTTTCCGTCAGGGCGTATGTCAGGTTGATGCGGCCCACTTTAGGCAGTTTGTTGGTGGTGAACCAGTCGAGGAACGCGGTTGCGCCCGGTCCCCACACGCGGTGCTTGGCGAAGGCGGTCGCGTCCACCATGCCTGCGGCGTTGCGGATCGCTTCGGCCTCGGCCTTGGCGTATTCCCACCAACCACCACGACGGAAGGATCGTGCGTCGTGGTCGAAGTTCTCGGGCGCGTCCAGCGGACCGTAGTAGTTCGGACGTTCAAAGCCGTTCACGACACCGAATTGCGCGCCGAGCGCTTTTTGACGGTCGTAGGCTGGGCCGGTGCGCAGCGGACGGCAGGCTTCGCGCTCCTCGTCAGGGTGGTGCAGGATGTAGACGTGCTCGTAGCACTCTTCGTTCTTGCGGGCACCGTACTCGGTGGTCATCCAGTCCTGCCCGTATCGCTTCGGATCGAGCGACGCCATGTCGATCTCGGCCTCGCCCTCGACCATCATCTGGGCGAGGTAATAACCGGTGCCGCCTGCCGCCGTGATCCCGAAGGAGAAACCCTCTGCCAACCACATGTTGCGCAGGCCCGGCGCCGGACCTACAAGCGGGTTGCCGTCTGGCGTGTAGCAGATCGGGCCGTTGAAATCATCCTTCAGGCCCACCGTTTCCGAAGACGGAATGCGGTGAATCATCGACATGTATTCTTCCTCGATCCGGTCCAGATCGAGCGGGAAGAGGTCGGCGCGGAAGCTGTCGGGCACGCCGAACTCGAACCGCGCTGGCGCGTTGCGCTCGTAGGGTCCGAGTATCCAGCCCCCGCGTTCTTCGCGGACATACCATTTGGCATCCGCATCGCGCAGCACTGGGTGCTGCGGATTGGTCTTGCGGTATTCCACCAGCGCGGGGTCGGGCTCCGTAACGATGAACTGGTGTTCGACAGGGATCGCAGGCATCTTGATGCCAAGCTGCTTAGCGGTGCGTTGCGCATGGTTACCGGTGGCCGTCACGACATGCTCGGCGTGGATCTCGAACTCTTCCTCCGTGGCGATCAGGTTGCCACCCTTTTCGCCCGTAATTCTGCCTTTGACGATCCAGTGGTCACCTGCCCATTCGTAGCTGTCCACCTGCCGCTTGCGCAGGATCTCGACGCCCCGCTGCCGCGCACCCTTGGCCATCGCCATGGTCACATCGGCCGGGTTAATGTAGCCATCGGTCGGGTGATACAGCGCGCCCTTCAGGTCGTCGGTATGGACCAGCGGCCAGCGGTCCTTGATCTGGGAGGGCGTGAGGAATTCGTACGGGATGCCAACGGTTTCGGCCGTCGAGGCGTAGAGTTCGTATTCGTCCATCCGCTCATCGGTTTGCGCCATGCGAAGGTTGCCGACCACGAAGAAGCCGGCGTCGAAACCTGTCTCTTCTTCGAGCGTTTTGTAGAACTTCACCGAGTAGTCGTGGATATGCGAGGTCGCATATCCCATGTTGAACAGAGGCAGGAGGCCGGCTGCGTGCCATGTGGAGCCCGAGGTCAGTTCGTCGCGCTCGAACAGCACCACGTCTTTCCAACCTGCCTTTGCCAAGTGATAGGCGATCGACGCGCCCACTGCGCCGCCCCCGACCACCAGTGCTTTCACATGTTTCGTCATGGCACACGACTCCCTTGTTCGTCCGCGATCAAAATGGCGCAATACGGAATCGGAGGACAAATTCGCCCGACGCTTGATGGTGCAAAAGCGACCAACGGCACCGCTAAGTAGGTGTCATCGCCCAAGGCTGTCCAAGAAACCGTCAACTGGAAGGACAGGGCGAAGCAACTGAGCTAGTTCGTCCAGAACCGGGTCCTCGGGGTCGAAAAGCGCGTAGCACACGAAATCTTCGATCATCGCGGCCTGTTGCTCGTACCCGAAGGCGAAGAAGTCGGCGCTGTCGCGGTTCGCGTAGTAGTACGGATCTTTTGATCTGAGGCTTTCATTGCCAGACGCCTGCGGCGAATAGCCAGTGCGGTCGCGGTTTTGCCATTGCCAGATATGGACCAATTCATGCGCCATGAGGACGGAATGGGGAAATGGCACGGTCTCGGGCATGCCCTCAAAGGCGTCGAACGGATACCATCGGTAGGAAAAGTAGATGTTGTCGTCGAGCACGAATGCGGCTGGCCAGTCCCAGTAGGGGCGCGGGCTCGGTTTGCGCACACAGAGATCGTCGGGCGGCTTGCGGGGTTCTACCGTTCCGGCGGCGGCATCCACCCTAGGATCCGGGTTCTTGGGCCGCCACGGAAGTGGCGTCAGCCCTGCGCCCGCCATGATGCTCACCTCATCGGTGCGCAGAGTGTCGCCGAACAGGTTCTTAGCGAAGATCGTTTCGTTCTCGGTCAGTGGTCGCGCGCAAGCGGTGAGCGAGAGCAAGCCGAATATGAGGGCGCGTTTCATGCGGCGAGTTTGGCGCGCCGCGTGGCAGGGTCAAGCGGATTGCGCTGGTCAGAGCATTCCCGGCACGACCTGATCCGGTGGACGGTGGCCGTCGTCGAAGGTCTTAATGTTGATGATGACCTTTTCGCCCATCTCGATCCGGCCTTCGACCGTGGCCGATCCCATATGCGGTAAAAGTACAACGTTTTCGAGCTCGCGCAGCCGCGGGTTTCCTTCACTGCCCTTCTCATAGACGTCGAGGCCGGCGCCAGCGATCTCGCCGGCGCGTAGCATTCGGGTCAGCGCATTTTCGTCGATCACTTCGCCACGCGACGTGTTGATGATGACCGCGTCAGATTTCATGAGTTTCAACCTGCGGGCATTCATGAGGTGGAAGGTCGAGGGCGTGTGTGGCGCGTTGATCGACAATACATCGACCCGGCTCACCATCTGGTCGAGACTCTCCCAGTATTTTGCCGTCAATTCCGCTTCGATGTCGTCGTGTAGTCGCCGCCTATTGTGGTAGTGAACTTCCATGCCGAAGGCATTCGCGCGTCGTGCCACGGCCTGTCCGATCCGGCCCATGCCGAGAATACCTAGCCGGAGACCCGCAATTCGGCGGCCCAACATAGCCGAGGGCGACCACCCTTCCCAAGTGCCTGCCGCCATGAGGCGCACGCCTTCGGGTAGTCGGCGTGACAGCGAAACGATCATCGCCATGGCCATGTCCGCCGTGTCATCGGCCGAAACGCCGGGCGTGTTCGACACGAGGATACCCCGCTGCCGCGCCGTGCCGACGTCGATATGATCGACGCCCGCCCCGTAATTCGCGATCAGCCTCAACCGCTCACCAGCCTGCGCCAGAAGCGCCTGATCAATCGTGTCGGATAGCGTTGGAACAAGAACATCGGCGCGTTTCATGGCAGAGGCCAACGCGTCGCGGCTCATTGGTTCGTCGGTTTCGTTTAACTCGACGTCGAAAAGGTCGGCCATGCGCTTTTCGACTGCCTCAGGCAACCGTCGCGTTACGACAACACTCAACCGCTTCCGAGCCATCCATCGCCTCCCGTGGCTTGCTTTTTTCAGCGCGCGTGATGCATCGTGTCAGGGAACGCAAACAGGCACAAGTCAGCGCGAAAGAAAATTGCGCGGCAAAAAAATACAACAAGCGTTCACGGGCAGTAGTTATGACACGTATAAGCGCGTTCCTGGCGTTTTCGGCTCTCGTGGTGGGACTCCTCGTCTCCGCCGCCGAAGCGCGTGCGGCAGAGCGGGGGCCGGTTACGAACCTCCCTATACCGCGGTTCGTCTCGTTGAAGGTCGGCGAGGCCAACGTCCGACGGGGTCCATCCTTGACCCACCGGATCGACTGGGTTTTCAAACGGCGCGGTATGCCGCTCACGGTGGTCGGCGAATTCGGCCACTGGCGACAAGTCCGTGACCGGGATGGCGTTGGTGGCTGGATTCACTACTCCCTAATTTCAGGAGCACGAACCGGGATCGTGGAGCGCGACCTGGCACCCGTGCGAGCGCGCGATGCGAGCGACGCGCAGATCAAGGCCCGGCTCGAAGCTGGCGTCGTAATATACCTGGATCGGTGTGAACCGGTTTGGTGCAAGGTCAAGGTTGAGGGACATCGGGGATGGATGGAGAAATCCGCGCTCTGGGGCGTCAAGCCAAACGAAGTGTTCGACTAGCGGTGGAAGAGGTCTCGACACCCTCTATGGCGCGGATGCTGGCGAAGCAGAACCGCCGAATGCTTGTCGTTCATGCTGATAGCCAGGCGCTCTCGGATATCCTTATGGGACGGGATGGCTTTTTTCCGAAATTGGCTGAACGTGCATTGCGCGACGGGATACCGACCCGCGCGGTTCGTGCGAACTCCAAAGTCGCGGACATGATGCGAGACCAGAGTCTGGGCTACGTACATATCATGTTCGGAGATCGCGCTGGATACGCGCCTGACCGACTCCATGTCGGTGCCGGACCGGTGAGAGGGTTCTGGTACCTTGATGAACTGGGAATCGGACCAAACTCCACGCTGAGATTCGGCCAGTTCGCGCCGGAACGGATCGACAAGGAAGCCGCAGAGTACTTTTTCAACGGCGTCACCAGTTGGCAGCTCGAACACAATATCTCCCCTGTCGACCAGCCATCACGGCTTGATCCGCCTCCGGCGAAGGCACGGGTCGCGCTATTCTGCCAAGAGATCGAGCAGCAGCCGATCCGAATGCACTACCTGTCTACAGAGCAAATGATACGTGCAATCGCCGAATACGAGACGCAGAAGGTGATCTACGTGAAAATGCATCCGATGCAGTCGAAACCGATGCGACGCGCCATCGTCGCCGTTGCCCAAGAGTACCCGAACGTCCAAATCTCGGAGGCATCGGTACATGATCTCGTGGCCGCTGCGGACCTAGTGGTGACGCAGAATTCAAGAGCGGGCTTCGAAGCATTAATGCAAAAAAAGCCTGTCGTGACCTGCGGGAAGTCGGACTATTGGCAGGCGACGCTGACCGCTCGGACCGCAGAGGATCTGTGTGAAGCCCTTGATTTCGGTGTCGAAGCGATGGCCGACTTCCCTTACGAGAAGTACTTTTTCTGGTACTTGCATCGCCATCTGCTTGAAGAAGCGAAAGAGGATTTTGCCGAACGCGCATGGACCCGGATCGTGGAAAAAGCTTTCATCTGAGGATCCGACTACTGTATCCCGATTGCGAAACTTCGGTGGCGCGATGAACGCAAACAATCGCTTGAACCTGTCTGCCGGTATCGCTTCGGCAAGCATCGCATTGACCCTCGTCGCTTTGAAGATCTGGGCCCTGGGCGGCACCGGCGCGCTATCAGTGGCCGCCTCGCTTGCAGACAGCGCCATGGACCTGATGGTTTCGATCGGCGGGTTGGTCGCGATCATTTATGCAGCCCGGCCCGCAGACGAAGATCACGCTTTCGGACACAGTTCGGTTGAGGATCTCGCAGCGCTTGGCCAATCGCTTTTTATCCTGCTTTCGGCTGGGGTGATCGGTTACGCCGCAATCATGCGCCTGTTCGCAGGCGAGCCGGTGCCTTTGACCAACGAAAGCCAAGGCATCGCCGCGATGGTCCTGTCGATTATCCTCACGCTCGCGCTGGTGTTGTGGCAACGCTACGTGATGAAACGAACAAAAAGCCGCGTGGTTGCAGCAGATAGCCTGCACTACGTGGGAGATCTGTTGCCTGCGCTGGGTGCCATCCTGTCGCTTTGGGCCAGCCGCACATTCGGGTTGGAAACCATCGACAGTGTGGTTGCCATCGGTGCGGCGATCATGCTGGCAGTCGGGGCCATCGGTATCTTCCGCAAGGCATTCGATGCGTTGATGGACAGGGCCGCTGACGAGGAAACCATCGCGGGGATCGAAGCACTGGTGCGCGAGTTCCCTGGCGTGCATGGGTATCATGACCTCAAGACGCGGACCGCTGGCTCAGTGACCTTCGTCAACCTCCATATCGAACTGGACGGGGCTCAAACACTCGACGAAGCGCATGCCATCGGAGCGGCGTTGAGACGGGAGATACTTAGTGCTTTTCCAGGCACCGATGTGTTGATCCACAAAGACCCAGTTGGGGTCGAGCCTCACCCGGACGACCCCTCCCGTACCTAACTCGGCCCAATATTTCCCAACTGGAGGATTTACTCGGCAGCAACTAGACCTCGGCCCTTCAGGAGTGCATCTATTTCGGGCATCTTGCCACGAAAGGCGAGGTAGAGATCTTGTGCCTCAGCAGACCCTCCGCGCGACAGGATATTGTCCTCGAACGCACGGGCAGTGACCTTATCGAAGGCGGAACCGGCTTCCAAGAACGCTTCGAACGCATCCGCGTCCATGACTTCGGACCACATGTAGCTATAGTAACCCGCCGAATACCCGTCGCCGGAAAAGACATGTGCGAAGTGCGGTGTTGCGTGCCGCATCCTGATCGCATGGGGCATTCCAAGGTCTTCCAACACCTCGGCCTGTTTTTGCATCGGGTCGACAGGCGCAGGGCCGGAATGGAACTCGAGATCAACCAAAGCGGAGGCGACGTATTCAACCGTGGCAAATCCCATGTCATAGGTTGCCGCGCCGAGAAGCCGGTCAAGCAATTCCCGTGGCATAGGCTCACCGGTTTCGGCGTGTGTCGCATACTCGGCCAGGACCTCGGGCACTTCGAGCCAATGCTCGAAGAGCTGGCTTGGAAGCTCCACAAAATCCCGCGCAACGGACGTTCCAGAGATACTTTCGTACGTCACGTCAGAAAGCATCTGGTGCAGCGCGTGGCCGAACTCGTGGAAAAGGGTTCGTGCATCGTCAAAGGAAAGAAGCGTTTGGTTGTTCGCCTCAGGTCGGGCAAAATTGCAGACGTTCACGACAATTGGACGCGTCTCACCACCGAGTTTCTTCTGACTTCGCATCGCGGAACACCATGCGCCAGAGCGTTTCGACCCGCGTGCGAAGTAATCCCCCATGAAGATCGCAATATGATCTCCGCCACGAGTGACCTCATAGGTTCGAACATCGGGGTGATACCCGGGTGTGTCGAGGCGTTCGAACTTGAGCCCGAACAGCCGGTTAGCGGTTGCGAAAGCGGCCTCGATCATCCGATCGAGTTGCAGGAATGGCTTGACCCTCGCCTCGTCCAAATCGTGTTCTTCCTGTCGCCGTTTCTCAGAATAGTAGTGCCAGTCCCAAGGTTCGAGCGGGCCGGCTACGCCATCGGCGTGCAGCATTTGTTCGAGGATCGCCGCGTCGTTATTGGCCGCGTTGCGCGCCGGCCGCCAGACATCGTTGAGCAACTCGCGTACGCGGTCCGCGGTCCCGGCCATCTGAGTTTCAAGCTTGTATGCTGCAAAGTTGTCGTAACCCAAGAGCCGGGCTCGTTCTTCGCGCAACTTCAGCACCTCGGCAGCGATGGCACGGTTGTCCGTCTTTCCCCCGTTCGCACCGCGTGCCGTGTAAGCTTCGTATGCACGCTTGCGCAGGTCTCGGCGCGGCGATGCTGCGAGGAACGGCGTAATCAGGGAACGGGACAGCGTGATGACAGGGCCACCTACGCCCTTTTCTTCGCCTGCTGAGCGGGCAGAGTCGATTAGAAATTCCGGGAGCCCTTCGAGGTCGCTCTCAGACAGTTCCATAAACCATTCACGCTCATCAGCCAGGAGGTTTTGGGTGAACCCGGTACCCAAAATGGCGAGCCTTTCCATGATTTCACGGTACCGATGGCGGTCCGCCCCCGTCAGCTCAGCCCCCGCGCGCGTGAAGCCTCGCCGCGTCAGCATAAGGACCCGGGCCTGTTCTTCGGTCAGGCCGAGGTTCTCACGTTCCTGCCAAAGCGCTTCGACGCGAGCGAACAGGCCTTCGTTCATCAGGATGTCGGACGAGTATGCGGCCATCTTAGGTGACAGGTCGCGTTGCAGCGACTGCCGCGCTTCGTTCGCGTCGGCGCCTACCAGATTGTAGAACACACCTGCGACCTTTGACAGCGTCGCGTCAGCCATTTCGAGTGCTTCGATGGTATTTTCGAACGTGGGCGGCGCTTCTTGCGCCACAATCGCATCTACGGCTGCACGCGCTTCGGACAAGGCGGCATCCATCGCCTCGGGGAAATGGTCGTCCTGGATTGCTTCGAACGGGGGTAGTTCGTAGGGGTCTGTCCAGTCGGCCAATAGCGGATTTGCCATTCAGATCTCCTTCAAGGAAGAGCTAAGCGCGGGACCCGGTTTGTCCAGTCTCGCGCCGCAAACCGGGCAATCGGGACGCGGTTTCACACGCACAATTCTCGAGTCGGCATAGAGTGCATCATATATCAGGAGCCGGCCCGCCAGCGTCTCGCCCGCTTCCGTCAGGTACTTGATTGCTTCGACCGCCATCATTGAGCCAACGACGCCGGGGAGCGGTCCGGCTACCCCCGCTTCGGAGCAGGAAGGTGCGAGGCCGGGATCTGGCGCTTCTGGAAACACGCATTGGTAACAAGGCGCGCCGGATGCCGGGTGCCAGATCGAAATCTGCCCCTCCCACTGGGTCAATGCCCCTCCGATTACGGGAATGCGCAGGGATGCGGCGATGCGATTGACAAGGTAACGGGTCTCAAAATTGTCGCACCCCTCCAAGACCAAGTCGTATTCGGCAAAAAGATCTGCGGCAATGTCTTCGGTAAGGCGGCGGTTGTATGGCCGCACGACAACGTAAGGGTTTTGCGCCTTCATCGCGCGCTCTGCCGAAAAAACCTTGGGCGTGCCAATATCTTCGTCTCGGTGGATGACCTGGCGTTGAAGGTTGGAATTATCCACGATGTCGCCGTCGATCACGCCAACGGTTCCTACGCCCGACGCTGCGAGATACAGCAGAGCGGGCGACCCTAGTCCCCCTGCCCCGACCACTAAAACCCGCGCGTCTTTCAAGGCCTTCTGCCCCGGCCCGCCGATCTCGCGCAGGACAATATGGCGGGCGTATCGTCCGAGTTCGGCTTCGCTGAATGAACCTTCTTTCTTGACCTCTTGCGGTGCTGCATGGTTGCGAAGTCGTTTCAGCCCCTCGCGGTAGATCGCCACGAGCGCAATGCCTCCGACAAGGGTGGCCCAAGCCGCAAAATTGCCTCCGAACAGGCGCGGTAAAGGGTGGTTCGATGGGAATAGCGCGTGGGTCAACAGTACGACTGCCAGCAAGAGGGCGATCAAGGTGACCCGACGGCGCTTTGGCTGGTCCAGCACGTGACCGATTCCCCAGATCGCGATTGCGACGAAAAGAACGAACATATCAGTTTCGTCCGGTCGAACCGAACCCCCCGTCGCCTCGTCCACTTTCGGAAATCTCAGTCGCGACTACATAAGCCGCTTGAGTCACCGGCGAAATGATTGCTTGGGCTATCCGATCGTTATGGTGGAGTGTGTAGGGCTCGGTCCCGAGATTTATCAGCAGGACGCCAAGCGCCCCACGGTAATCGCTGTCGATCGTACCGGGCGTGTTGGGAAGCGAAATGCCGTGGTTCAACGCAAGTCCGGAACGGGGACGGATCTGCATTTCAAATCCTTGCGGGATTTCGACCCTCAAACCGGTAGGGATGATCCGGCGCTCAAGGGGGGCGAGCGTTATTCCTTCACTGCGATGTTCGATGGGCAAATTGGCACGTAGGTCAGCGCCCGCCGCACCCGAGGTTTCGTAGGCTGGGACCGCGACGCCGTCGTCAGCCCATTCCTCGCGTATCACCTTTATCACCGGTGTCATGTCAGCGCCTCTGCGACACGGGCTGCCAGCTTGCGCGCCACCTGATCCTTGGTCATCCGAGGCCATTCCTCTGCGCCGCCGGAGGAAATGAGAACAACCGCGTTTTCGGAGCCTCCCATGATCCCGGTCTCGGGCGACACGTCGTTGGCGACGATCCAGTCGCAGCCCTTGCGGTCGCGCTTTGCTGTGGCATGGGCCACGACATCGTCTGTCTCAGCGGCAAAACCCACGACCAGCTTTGGGCGCCCATCGACCATTTGGCTCACAATGGCGAGGATGTCGGGGTTTTCTGCGAACTCCAGGCTAGGCAGGCTGCCCGACGTATCCTTTTTGATCTTGCTGGCGTTGGCACTGGCCACCCGCCAATCCGCAACGGCGGCCGCAAAGATCGCGGCGTCGGCGGGGAGCGCGACTTGCACGGCACCAAGCATCTCTTGTGCGGTTTCGACTGCGACGACATTGACGCCGGCCGGTGGCCGCACATCTGCCGGACCGGTAACGAATGTGACCGACGCCCCGAGAGCCGACAACGCTGCCGCGATCGCCGTACCTTGCGCACCCGAAGAGCGATTGGCGATGTAGCGCACTGGGTCGATCGGCTCGTGTGTCGGCCCAGACGTAACGAGAACGTGTTTCCCTGCAAGCGGGCCTGCGGACAGTGCTGCCGAGATTGCGTCCGCAATTTCGTCGGGCTCGACCAGACGACCAAAACCGAATTCGCCACATGCCATTGCACCTTCGGTCGGCCCTGCAAAGAGAACGCCGTCGGCCTTCAGCAAAGCAGCATTGCGCTGGACCGCCGGGTGTTCCCACATCCGCACGTTCATCGCGGGGGCGACAAGCACTCGCTTGTCTGTGGCGAGAAGCAATGTCGATGCCAGATCGTCCGCCAATCCGTTGGCCATTTTTCCAAGCAGATCGGCTGTCGCAGGGGCCACCACGACGAGGTCAGCGTCGCGGCTAAGCTCGATATGTCCCATCTCGGCCTCGTCCGTGAGGTCGAAGAGATCGGTGTAGACCTTTTCCGCCGCCAACGCCGATGCGGACAATGGCGTGACGAATTCTTCGCCTGCGCGGGTAATGACGGGCACCACGCTGGCCCCGCGTTCCCGGAGTTGACGGATCAATATCAACGACTTGAACGCCGCTACCCCGCCACCGATGATCAGAAGAATGCGTTTGCCTGCCAGCATGTTGGTTCCTTTGACCCTTGTTACGCCGCTGTCGCCGATGCGTCCACTACTGGAAAGCCGCGCACGGGTCTTCGCGTAAAGCCGCCGGCGCGTCGAGTATGATGTCGAACCCTCCATCCGGTTCGAGGCCGTCTTCGGATTGACCAAGCGTGACGACCGACAGTTCTGGAGCGGCCCGAGCTATGTAGAATGGCACCCCCCAGTCATTGCGGGCGTGTCCGTTTCCGGTGATGATCGCGACCGGACCTCCGGTCGCCCGATGCGCCTCGATCGCCGACTGTGCCAGGGTAGCGTCACGGAGCCTTTGCACGTCCACCATCGCTGGAAGCAATTCTTCCGGCAGCGCGCCGCAATGCGCCTCGTGCTGCAAGGCAAGCCGTTCTTCCAACTCGTCGTCGCCGAGAGGCTCCTTTAGCGAGAAAATTTCGGCGTCGCCTGCGAAACTCTCAGCCAGCCCGTCTTGCATGGCCGCCTGGCTCACGTCGCGTGGAACTGCCGCGCCAAATATCTCAGCTCCACGGGCCGCCGCGAATATCGGATAATACATAGAAAAATCCGGCCAGCCGCTTTTGCTCCATTGCAGAACTTCGGCCAGCGTTTCGGCGTCAGTCGGCCGGCCTCCACGAACCTCGCTCGCCTGCATTTCGGTCAACATCTCGAAGACGACCGCGGCCGGCGCGATGTCCGACACCGCTTCGGCCTGCGTCATATGATGCGCGGCGTTGTCATGCACTTCGCCCAGCACGTAAATGTCCGCCTCGATTTCGGCGAAGGGTCCGGCTGAAGCCGGCGTTGCAATGAGCAGGAAAGGTAGTAAATGGAGCATGTGCGCACTCTGGCGACTAGCGCGTCCCGCGGCAAGCCCGCTCACGTTGCTTTCATCGCGCTGGAGTGGGTGGTAGGTCAATCACATGACTTTGAGCCTGCCTGACCTGACGCTCGTGATCGGAGGAGCCGCCTCCGGCAAGTCGGCCTATGCGGAGCGACTTGCCGAGAGCACCGGGCTCCCGTTGACCTACATCGCGACTGCGCAGGCGTTCGACGATGAGATGAAGCTCAAGATCGCGGCACATCAAGCTCGTCGTTCATCACATTGGACAACGGTCGAAGCCCCGCTTGACGTGGCCTTGGCGCTTTCCGATATCGGCACAGGTCGCGTTGTGCTGTTGGACTGCGTGACGCTCTGGTTATCAAACCTACTGGTCGCAGAAGCCGATCTCATGAGCCAGGAAACACGCTTACTCAACGCACTCATAGCGTGTCCCGCACAAGTGGTCATCGTCACGAACGAAGTCGGCGCTGGCATTGTGCCCGACAATGCGCTCGCACGCCGGTTCCGTGCCGCGCAGGGGCGACTGAACCAAACGCTCGCGGCGCGCGCATCGCACGTCGTCGGGGTCATGGCAGGGCTGCCCTTCGCTCTGAAAGGCGATCTGACGGAACTTTCCACATGACCAAGGTCTGGTGGGTCCGCCACGGACCGACACATCGTAAGGCGATGGTGGGGTGGAGCGACATCCCCGCCGACCTTTCAGACACCGCCGCGCTCCACCGTCTATCAACCTATTTGCCGCGTGTCCCGATCGTTTCGTCGGACCTGATACGCGCCGCCGATACCGCGAGTGCGATACAGCGAGGTCGCCCGCGCCTTGCCAACGAACCAAACCTGCGGGAACTCAATTTTGGCTTTTGGGAAATGCGATCAGGCAAAGAGCTTCATGATGAAGATCCCGACGGTACCCGCGCCTTCTGGGACGATCCGGAGAACAATGCACCGCCTGGCGGTGAAAGCTGGCGATCTCTCGAACACCGGGTCAATCCGGTCGTAGACCGGCTTGTACGGGAAAATCCCGAAGGATTGATCGTGGTCGCCCATTTTGGGGTCATACTGAGCCAGGTCCGTCGGGCACTCGAAGTGCCGGTCACAAGGGTTTTGGCGCACAGGATCGACAATTTGTCGGTCACCCAACTTGCCATAGGGCCGGCACGATGGACGGCGGGACCGATCAATCACCTCCCGTGATGGCACGCGCACAATTTGGAATTTCCCTGCAAAGTCCGCTGCTGTTAGCCTTCGTTTCGCAACGGACAAGGTAGCTCATGACATATTCCCTCTATATCGGCGACCAAACATTTTCGAGTTGGTCGCTGCGCGGCTGGCTCATGCTGCGAAAGTTCGGGTTGCCCTTCGAAGTTCACATGGTCGGTCTCTATGACGGGACCATGACCGAGGACCTTGCCGATCTCGCCCCTGCGCGGCTCGTCCCTGTCCTGCGCACACCTGAGGGCTTGGTAGTTGGCGACACAGCGGCTATGGCCGAGACCCTTGCGGAACGCCACCCAGACGCACGACTATGGCCAGAAGACCCCGCCGCACGGACATTGGCCCGATGGATGGTTGCGGAAATGCACTCAGGCTTCGTGGCATTACGCGATGAATGCCCGATGCAACTTCTCCATCAGTATGAAGGATTTACTACCTCGGACCCGGTCCGCGCCGATCTCGACCGGATCGAAAAACTCTGGTCATACGCAAGAGAGCGTCATGGTCAGAAGGGCCAATGGCTCTTTGGATCCTACAGCCTTGCTGACGTGTTCTTTGCGCCGGTCGCGGCTCGGATCGCGGGCTATGCCCTAGCGGTAGGTACTGAGGCACAGGAATACGTTGCTGCGACACTGAATGACGCGGCATTCCGCGAATGGCGCGAGGAGGGGCTGAAGAAATCCTATGATCCCGTACCCTACGCTCTGGACCTGAAGACTCGCGATTGGCCAGCCTTACCTCTTACGCATTAACACTTCGCTAACCATACAGCGCTTAATCTTCGTTAAGTCAGACGGAGAGGCGGATGGTCGCACGGTCCTACACAGTTGCTTTCGAAGGTGTGGAGGCGCGTTCGGTCGAAGTTCAATGTGCTCTGTCGCCGGGCGTGCCGGCGTTTTCGATCGTTGGATTACCGGACAAGGCGGTATCGGAGGCACGCGATCGCGTACGCGCGGCTTTAGCGGCCATGGCCATCGCGCTTCCAGCCAAGAAGGTGACGATCAATCTTTCACCCGCAGACTTGCCCAAAGAGGGGTCACATTTCGATCTACCCATCGCTCTTGCCCTTCTTGCCGCAATTGGCGTTATCCCGGCCGAAGAAATCGAGGGCACCATGGCGCTCGGGGAGTTGTCTCTTGATGGGAGCCTTGTTCCGGTGATCGGCGCGCTTCCCGCAGCGGTCGCGGCCGCAGATTCCGAACGTGCCCTTGTTTGCCCGAGCGCCTGCGGCGCCGAGGCCGCATGGGTCGGAACGGCAAAGGTCATCGCGGCCGCAACGCTCGCCTCTGTCATCCAGCATTTCACCGGTCAGTCACCACTTTCCCCTGCAAAGCCAGGCGAAGTCACTGAAGATCGCACGTTTCGTGATCTTTCCGACGTTAAGGGGCAGGAACGTGCCAAACGTGCCATGGAGATCGCTGCCGCAGGGCGGCATCATTTTCTTATGACCGGGTCGCCTGGTTCGGGAAAATCGATGATCGCCGCGCGAATGCCGTCGATCCTGCCACCTCTTACGCCATCGGAAGCACTTGAGACTTCGATGATACATTCGCTTGCCGGATTGATTGACGAGGGCGGGATATCACGGTCACGGCCGTTTCGCGACCCCCACCACACCGCGTCTATGGCCTCGATTGTCGGAGGCGGACGGGGAGCCAAACCTGGTGAGGTGAGCCTTGCCCACAACGGTGTGCTCTTCCTCGACGAACTGCCGGAGTTTTCGCGCCCGGTTCTCGAAACCTTGCGGCAGCCGATCGAGACCGGCGAGGTCGTCGTTGCCCGAGCCAACGCCCATGTTCGCTATCCCTGCCGCTTCATGTTGATCGCGGCGGCAAACCCCTGTCGTTGCGGCTATCTCGCCGACGCGTCACGGGCCTGCGCGAAGGCTCCGATCTGCGGCGAGGACTACCTCGGCAGAATCTCCGGCCCCCTCTTGGATCGCTTCGACCTCAGGTTAGAAGTCCCGGCCGTTTCTATTGCCGATCTGGACATGGCGCCAAGCGGAGAAGCATCGGCATCGGTTGCAGAACGCGTTCGTCACGCTCGAGAACGCCAGGCCAACCGATACAAGGATGCTCAGGGCCTACACCTGAATGCTGACGCGGAAGGCCAAACGTTGAACGAAGTCGCCGCCCCGGATCCGGAAGGTCGTGATTTGCTGGCCAAGGCGGCGGACCGCTTCGGCCTTTCGGCGCGTGGTTATCATCGGGTGCTACGTGTGGCTCGGACCATCGCCGATCTGGCCGGCGAGGAACATGTACGCAAACCCCATGTCGCCGAGGCATTGAGCTATCGGATCACGACGATGCGTATCGACTAAGTTCGGCTTTTTCCTGGCCGAGTGACATCAAGCCTTCTGGCGACAAAATCCGCGACACCTTCGAGCGCATCCCGGGCCTCGGGCACCCAACCGTCGAATATCTGGAAAACGTGAGGAGCGTCCGGCCAAACCTGTTCTTCGACATTACCACCAGCATCGCGGAGGATTGCGGCAAGGCGGCTCGCATCGTCGCGAAGTATTTCGGTTTGAGAATACTGGAGGAGGACTGGAGGCGGATTGAGAAAAGTCGCGAATATGGGCGACGCTGCACAGTCGCTTACATCACCACTGCTCAGGTACCAGCGCGCCACATCCTTCCGTCGGTTGGCTGGCAGCATCGTGTCACGATGCTCGTTTTCCCTGATCGAGGGGCTTTGGAATGTGAAATCCGTATGAGGAGACAACGCGAATAGCCCCGCCGGTCGCTGACCACGCGAGCAAAGTTCAGCGAGCAACGCAAGAGCGATATTACCCCCGGCGCTGTCGCCGGCGAGCACAATTCGGTCGGGCGAATACCCGCGCTGCAACAGCGCTTCCCACGCGGCGCGGATATCCTCAATCCCTGCCGGGAACGGATGTTCGGGCGCAAGCCGATAACGTGGCGCGAAAACTTCGACACCCGTCAGCCACGCCAGTCTGGCGAGTAAGGCGGCGTGGGTTTCCGGCGCACCGGCTATGAACCCGCCTCCATGAACATAGAATATGAGACGGTCACTCGGGACCGGGCGCGTCGCGGGCCGAGCGGATACCCAAATGCCGCTTACGCCCCCCTGCAGTCGCGCCTCACGTTGAAGCGCATAAGGTGGCATTCGGAAGAACCGACGCGCTCCCTTCTCTAGCAGTTCACGGTTCGCGGCCGGATCTCGGGCATGACTTAGCACCGGCTTGACGAAGATACGTAGAACCAGACCTAGTGCACGCAGACGGATGCTCACGACAGGCGCGCCTCGATTGCCTCCCATATCTTCGCCGCGATATTCACGCCATCGAAGCGTTCGAGTTCCTGTATGCCTGTTGGCGAGGTGACGTTAATTTCGGTCAGCCAATCCCCAATCACGTCGATCCCCACAAAGATCTGGCCCTTTTCACGAAGCAGAGGGCCGATCCGTGCGCAGATTTCCCTATCGCGGTCGGTCAGTTCCACTTTCTCGGGACGCCCGCCGACATGCATGTTAGAGCGCGTCTCGCCTTCCGCGGGCACACGATTGATCGCACCGACCGGTTCTCCGTCGATGAGGATCACGCGCTTATCCCCTTTCGACACGGCGGGGAGATATTTTTGGGCGATGAGCGGCTCGTTGTTTATGCCGGCAAAAAGTTCGTGGAGGCTCGAAAGATTTCGGTCATTCGGATCGAGCCGAAACACGCCCGCGCCTCCGTTCCCATACAAAGGCTTCAGAATGATATCTCCGTGCTCGGATTTGAAGCTTTTTAGGTCGGCGAGAGAGCGGGCGATCATGGTCGGAGGTGTGAGATCGGGGAATTCAAGTACGAGAAGTTTCTCCGGATAGTTCCTGACCCAAAACGGATCGTTCACGACCAGTGTGTCGGGGTGGATCCGATCCAGGATGTGCGTGGTTGTGATGTACCCCATGTCGAACGGCGGATCTTGGCGCAGCCAAACAACTTCGAAATCTGACAGATCGACCTTTTTCTCTTCGCCGAGCGTAACATGGTCACCTTTCAAACGGCGCAATTCCATGGGCCAACCCCGCGCCGTCACCCTGCCCTCCCGAAAACAAAGCCGGTCGGGTGTGTAAAAGAACAAGTCGTGTCCTCGCGCCTGTGCTTCTTCGGCAATCCGGAACGTGCTGTCGGCGTCGATGTCCACGCCTTGGATGGGGTCCATCTGAAAAGCGACCTGTATGGTCATTGGTCTCTCCCGAAATTTGCACATTACATGGCGCGTCCCGGAAGAAAGGGCAATGGTCGCCTACAGAGTGATGTTTTCCAACCGCTCGATCTGTCCTGAGCGGTCGACCATTGCGAGATCGAACCGCATGTCGGCCTGCATACCATTGGGGCGTTTGGACAAATACTCCACTGCCGTCTGGCAAATCCGATCGAGTTGAGCACTCGCTAATGCCTCAGCCGCGCGCCGGAAATCGCGCGACTTTTTGACTTCGACGAAGACGTACGCTTCGCCACAACGGAAAATGAGATCAATTTCGCCGCGTGTCCCACGCCATCTCCATGCCTCCAAAGAGTGCCCAAGTCTTACGTACGCGCGCGCAACGGCGTCTTCCGCGGACAAGCCCTCGAGATAGTTGGACCGCCCGGACATCACTGGCCCTTTCCTATTTCCAAGGCTGCCTGATAAACTTGGCGCTTGGGCAGGCCGAAGGCTTCGGCAACTGTGGAAGCTGCATCCTTCACGCGCATCGTTTCCAACGCTTTCCGCAGAGCTTCCTCCATAGCCTCCTTGCTGACTTCCTCGCGCCCACGGTCCACCACAAGGACGATTTCGCCTTTTGGCGCACCCACTTCAACGGAACGCCGCAGTTCCGCGAGCGTGCCGCGGCGCACCTCTTCGAATTTTTTTGTCAGTTCACGGCAGAGTGCGACCTGCCGCTCCGATGCTCCTAATTCACAGAGATCAGCTAAAGTATCGTTAATGCGTCTTGGGCTTTCGTAGAGGATCAAAGTGGCTGGAATTTCCAGCAGGTCGATAAGCCATGTCCGTCGCGAACTCTTGGCGCTTGGTGGGAAGCCCGCGAACAGGAAACGGTCGGTCGGAAGGCCCGAAAGACTCAGTGCTGTAGGCACTGCTGACGCGCCGGGTGCGCTCGTGACCATATGGCCCGCCGCTCCAGCTTCTCGCGCGAGCGCGTAACCGGGATCCGCAATGAGAGGCGTTCCCGCTTCACTTACAAGCGCCACCGAGAGATCTTCAGAAAGAAGTTTCATGAGCCCAGCGCGGCCGTCCGGGCCGGAGTGGTCATGGTAGGGAATGAGTGGGCGTTTATCGATAGCAATGCCGTGAATGGAGAGCAGTTTTCGCGCAGTTCTGGTGTCTTCTGCAGCGATAACGTCGGCGCTGGCAAGGATATCCAGCGCGCGAAGCGTGATGTCTCTAGCGTTGCCGATCGGCGTCGCGACGAGGTATAGGCCCGGGTCCAGAGGGGTCACCTTAGGTTTCAAGGGTGGACCTGCCTTTCGTGACGTTTATTATGCCGCCTGTTGCGGGGTGAGTCTCAACTTCCCGTCAATGCGCGAAAAAACCGGCTCCCAGCGGAAAGAGGATGTACCTTATGTTTGCTTTTTTGCGCCGCGCCCGCAAGGCCACGGCGACGTTCATTGCCCTGATGTCCATCCTGTTCGTTGCTGCCTGCGGGGGCGGACTCCCGACAATTGGAGGAGGCGGTCCGCAGATCGACACTTCCAAACCGGTACCTGTCGCGCTTTTGGTACCGGGCGGGTCATCTTCGGCCAACGACAACGCGCTCGCCGCGTCGCTCGAGAACTCCGCTCGTCTGGCGATGAGCGAACTGCAAGGTGTCGCGATCGACTTGCGTGTCTACAACACTGCTGGGAACGCTGGACAAGCTTCGTCGCAAGCGCAGAAGGCCATTGCGGATGGCGCCAAGGTCATTCTCGGGCCGGTTTACGCGCAGAATGCGGCTTCGGCCGGCGTCGCTGCCGCGTCACGTGGCGTGAATGTTCTCGCATTCTCGAACAATCCAGACGTGGCAGGAGGCAACGTCTTTATCCTCGGAAACACTTTCGAAAACACTGCGCGCCGTATGGTGAGCTATGCTGCTCGCCAGGGCAAAGGCAACATCATGATCCTATATGGGGACAGCCCGGCCGAGACGCTGGCGCGGGATTCGATTGCGAGAGCAATTGCCTCTACGTCTGGAGCAACGCAGGCCGGCGCGGTCGGGTTCGAGTTGAGCCAGAACGGTATCGTTCAGGCAATGCCCCAAATCTCTTCTTCGGTGAAAAGCTCGGGCGCGAACTCGATCTTCTTCACTTCTGGAACCGACGGCGCCTTGCCATTTGTGACCGGGCTCTTGCCTGACAATGGCGTCCGCTCTTCTGACGTCCAATTCGCGGGTATCCAACGATGGGACATTCCCGCAAACGCTCTCACTCTTCCTGGCGTGCAAGGCGGCTGGTTTGCACTTCCTGACCCGGATCTATCGACCCGATTCCGCCAGCGATACGAAGCCGCTTATGGCGCTCCTCCTCACCCGATCGCCGGCCTTGCCTATGATGGCGTTGCGGCGATAGGTGCTCTCGTGAAGGCTGGCAAGGCAGATGCTCTAACCGGCAATGCCTTGACGCAGAGCCAGGGTTTCGTTGGCGTTAGTGGTGTGTTTCGCCTGCGGAATGACGGTACCAATGATCGTGGTCTAGCCATAGCCCAAGTCCAGAACCAGAAGGTCGTCGTGATCGACCCTGCTCCGAAAAGTTTTGGCGGTGTCGGATTCTGATCTCCTAGAAACCGGACAGGATACGCCCGACGACCTGATAGCACCCGCGCACCAGATTTTTGACCGGGAGGCGGTTCACGATGCCATTGATGCTCGTATCAAGGATACAAGCGATGCTGCTACTATTCGCAAAGCGACTGTAAACGTTCTTCGCGATGCGCAGAGCGCGGGACGTGCTTTGATTGAAGAACAATTTCTCGCACATCCGAAATCGGCGCGAGATACGGTTCAATCCTATGCCTGGCTCACCGATTGCTTGGTGCAAACGGTTTATCGTGTCGCGACCGAACGCCTCCACCAGGTCGACAATGCAACAACGGCGGAACGCATGGCAGTGCTTGCAGTCGGAGGGTATGGTCGGTTCGAGATGGCGCCCTACTCGGATGTCGATCTTCTGTTTTTAATGCCCTACAAGATCACCGCTTGGGCTGAGAGCGTGATCGAAAGCATGCTCTATATCTTGTGGGACCTTCATATGAAGGTTGGCCATTCTTCCCGCACGATCAAAGATTGCGTCCGCCTCGGCAAGGAAGATTTCACGATACGAACCGCCATGCTCGAGGTGCGTTACATCGACGGCGACGAGCCTCTTGCACAAGAGCTGGCTTCCGAACTGTTTGAAGGTCTGTTTAAGTCGACAGCTCCGGAATTCATCGAAGCAAAACTCGAAGAACGGGCAAGCCGTCATCGAAAACAGGGCGGCCAACGCTACGTCGTCGAGCCGAACGTCAAGGAGGGCAAAGGTGGACTACGCGACCTCCAGACGCTCATCTGGGTCGCGAAATATACCTATCGAGTGCTGCGCGCCCGAGAATTGCGCGCCCTCGGACTCTTTACTGATGAAGAGTACGAAGTGTTTCGGGAAGCGAGCAACTTCCTTTGGGGTGTCCGCTGTCATCTACACCTGATTGCCGGCCGGCCCGTCGACCAACTCACCTTCGACATGCAACTCGAAGTGGCGTCTCGTATGGGTTACGTCGACAAAGGCGGTCGCCGTGCGGTCGAACATTTTATGCAGGACTACTTCCGTCATGCGACCGCGGTGGGCGAACTCACTCGGATTTTTCTGGTAAAGCTCGAAGCCGAACACCTTAAGAAGGAGCCAATGCTCGCGGGCCTTTTCAAGCGACGCAAGAAGGTCAAGGCAGGCTTTGCTATGGACAACGGTCGTCTCACGTTTGCGGACGAGGCCGAGTTTCTTTCGGACAAATTGAACATGCTTCGATTGTTCGAAGAAGGACTACGCACGGGCGTATTGATCCACCCTGACGCGATGAGGGTCGTTGTGGCCAATCTCGACAGTATCGATGACGACATGCGGTCGGACAAAGAGGCGGCCCGGATCTTCCTTGATCTGCTCCTGAAGCATGGTAACCCGGAACGGGCGCTGCGGAGAATGAACGAATTGGGCGTTCTCGCCGCATTCATCCCGGAGTTCGAACCGATCGTGGCGATGATGCAGTTCAACATGTATCACAGTTATACGGTGGATGAGCACACCATACAGTGCATCTCGTCACTTGCCGAGATTGAGCGCGGCGAACGTGTCGAGGATTTGCCCGTCGCCTCGCGTATTCTTAAAGCCGGCGTCAACCGCAAGGTGCTTTACGTCGCGCTTCTTTGCCACGATATCGGCAAGGGGCGCGAAGAAGATCACTCGATCCTCGGCGCGAAACTGGCACGCACCATCGCCACCCGACTCTGCTTGACCAAGCCTGAAGTGGAAACCGTCGAATGGTTGGTGCGGTATCACCTCCTCATGTCCGACGTGGCTCAGAAGCGTGACCTGTCAGATCCACGCACCGTGCGGGGTTTTGCCAAAGCGGTCACATCCAAAAAAAGGCTCGACCTCCTACTTGTGCTGACTGTCTGCGACATTCGTGGCGTGGGTTCGGGCACGTGGAACAATTGGAAGGCCATGTTGTTGCGCGAGCTCTATAATGAGACGCGGAAAGCACTTGAGGAAGGAATCGAGGCGCTTTCGACAGGCGCACGCGCGGACAAGGCGAAGAAAAAGTTGCGAAAGCGGCTCGACGACTGGGAGCGCAAGGACATCCGGACCGAGACGGGGCGCCACTACGACGACTACTGGCAGGGTCTTACTACCGCGGAACACATGGTCTTCGCGAAGCTCCTAAAGGACCTTGGACCCGATGATATTCGCATCGAACTGACTCAGGATCACGACCGAGATGCCACCCGGGCTGCCTTCGTTCTGGCCGACCACCCAGGTATTTTTTCGCGTCTCGCGGGCGCGCTCGCACTTGTGGGCGCTAACGTTGTGGATGCACGCACCTACACTTCGAAAGATGGCTTCGCGACCGCCGTATTCTGGGTTCAGGATCACGAAGGCCACCCCTTCGAACGGACCCGTTTGAAACGGCTGGAGGACATGATCCACAAGACGCTCAAGGGTGAAGTCATCGCGCGTGAAGCCATGGTAGACAGGGACAAGCTCAAGAAACGAGAAAAAGCCTTCAAACTGCCCACGAATATTACGTTCGACAACGAGGGATCGGACATCTACACGATGATCGAAGTCGATACGCGGGATCGACCCGGCCTGCTTCACGATCTGACACGAACGCTTGCGGACAACCACGTTTATATCGCAAGTGCAGTGATCGCCACTTACGGTGAGCAAGTCGTGGACACGTTCTATGTTAAAGATATGTTCGGTTTGAAATTCCACTCAGAAGCAAAACAGAAATCGCTCGAAAAAAAGCTGCGTGACGCAATCGCGCAAGGCGCGGAGAGGGCCGACCGTTAATGCAGCCGATCAAGCTTTTGCGGGGCTTCCTCACCGTAGGAGGATGGACTGCGCTCAGTCGTGTTCTCGGCTTCGTCCGCGACATGGGATTTGCGGCGGCTCTTGGCTCCGGCCCTGTTGCCGAGGCATTCTACACCGCCTTTTCGCTTCCAAACATGTTTCGTCGCTTTTTCGCAGAAGGGGCGTTCAATACGGCCTTCGTGCCGATGTTCTCAAAAAAAGTTGAAAGCGGAGATGGCCCCCTCGAATTCGCGCGCGATGCGTTCACGGGTCTGGCAACCATCGTCCTCGTCCTGACGGTCGTTGCTCAGATCTTCATGCCGGCACTTGTCCTGATGCTTGCATCCGGGTTTGCTTCGGATGAGCGGCTGCCTTTGGCCACGCTTTACGGGCGAATTGCCTTCCCATACATCTTCTTCATTTCACTGTCGGCGCTGTTGTCCGGCGTGCTGAACGCGATTGGGCGCTTTTCGGCCGCTGCCGCCGCGCCCGTACTCCTGAACATTATCTTCGTCACCGCGATCCTGCTTGCACGATGGCTTGGGCTCGACATGGGGCTCACGCTCACTTGGGTCGTGCCGATCGGGGGTATCGCTCAACTCATACTCGTCTGGATTGCCGCAAGCCGTGCTGGATACCGTATCATACCACGTCGCCCTCGCTTCACCCCGGAGTTAAAAAGGCTAGCCATGATCGCGGGGCCCGCGGCACTTGCGATGGGTGTTGTCCAAATCAACTTGATTGTTGGCCGGCAAGTCGCCTCGTATTTTGACGGAGCGATTGCATGGCTCTTTATGGCCGACAGGCTGTATCAGCTACCGCTGGGTGTCGTGGGTATTGCAATCGGCATTGTGCTCCTGCCCGACCTCTCACGTCGACTCCGAGCCGGTGATGAAACCGGAAGCCGAGAAAGCCTTAGCCGCGCTGGCGAATTCGCGATGCTTTTCACGATTCCATCGGCGGTGGCATTGGTTGTGATCCCGATGGAGCTCGTATCCGTCCTTTTCGAGAGGGGTGCATTCAAAGCCGACGATACGGCCAACACCGCGCTCGCTGTCACGGTCTACGGTTTTGGCCTGCCGGCCTTTGTTATGCAAAAGGTGCTTCAGCCAATCTATTTCGCGAGAGAGAACACTCGAACGCCATTCTACTTTGCGCTTTTGTCCCTTGCCGTGAACGCGGTTATTGCCATCGGTCTCGCGCCGGTTATCGGGTTCATCGCAGCCGCATTCGGCACGACGCTGGCCAGTTGGGCCATGACTGCCGCACTATGGGTAGGGACATCGCGGATGGGTTACAGCACGCGGTTTGATGCGCGGTTTTGGCGCCGGCTAGTGGGGATTATCCTGTCGAGCGCTGTTATGGGGGTCGCACTTTGGGGCGGCGTCATCGTGATGGGGCCGATGTTCGGGATCGACGGTTTGCGAATTCCAGCGCTTTTCATTCTGATCATCTGGGGCATCGCGGTCTACTTCGTAGCAGCTCAGCTGCTAGGAGCTGTCAATTTTCGCGATCTTAAGTCGATGTTGAAACGCGGGGCCTGAAACGTCAGCCCCGCGCACGGATCCGGCTCAGGATGCGTGACCAATTACCCGGATAAAACGGATACGCGATCAGGAACCCGACCCACAACCCAACGAGTTGCGCGATCCATACTATGCCTGGAGAGAGGAAGACGCCGTACCCAATAAGTATGAGGGTAAACAACCCGAAGAGACCGAAAGCTTGCCTTACCTGCCCGCCCGACGCTCTGAGGCGCTGCCAGAGAGTGAAAGAAAACGCGCCGATTAGGGCGAATGCTCCCGGATAACCCCCAAACAATGGAATCTGGCTGTCCGAGATAGCGGCGTAGACCAGCGCGCCGAGAACGCTTCCACCGAAGAAAATTACCAAAACCGCCGCTTGTCCCAAGGCCTCGGCGATCATCTTGCCCAATGCTAGAACAAACACCGCGACGAAGATCGCTTGCATGAACTCAGCCTGAATGAAGGGATAAGTGAAAAAGGGCCAGAGATAGGCAAGGCGCAAGGTGCCTGCCTCTATCATCCAATCGACGCGTGCAATGAAAAAGCCGAAGACCTCGGCTGCGGATGTGCGCAGGCTGAGTAATTCGTCACCCAGCCAACCTTGTGCGGCGAACGTGAACAGAAGCTCCGGTAAAGCGACGGCCAGTGCAAGCGCGATGACGACAGGCGGAAGCGGGTTCACCGGGGCCGTACTGTTGCTTTGGTTCGAGTCGGTCGGCATTGCCCGTTCCTTGACGATAGTTCCGGGCCTAGGTAAGCGAGCCAGACAAAGAAATCCACCATGGAGATCGACATGACCGATCCGACCTTCACTCCGCGCGTGTTTTCCGGGATCAAGCCCTCTGGCGGCCTAACCCTGGGAAATTACCTTGGCGCGATCAAGCGTTGGGTCGAAATGCAGGAAGATCCCACCTACGAAACGATCTATTGCGTCGTGGACATGCATGCGGTCACCGTCTGGCAGGACCCGGCGGATTTAAGCCGCGCAACGCGTGAAGTCGCCGCCGCAATGCTCGCGTCCGGTATCGACCCCACGAAATCTATCCTATTCAACCAGGCGCGCGTGCCGGGTCATGCCGAGCTTGGATGGCTCTTTTCCTGCGTCGCACGTGTTGGCTGGATGAACCGTATGACCCAGTTCAAGGACAAGGCCGGTAAGAACACCGAGAAGGTGTCACTTGGGCTGTATGCCTACCCTGCGCTCATGGCGGCCGACATTCTTCTCTATCACGCCACGCACGTCCCTGTCGGCGAAGACCAGAAACAGCATGTCGAACTGACCCGCGACATCGCCGCCAAGTTTAACCACGACTACGGCGTCGACTTTTTCCCAATGACGGAGCCAGTGATCGAGGGACCGGCGATGCGCGTTATGAACTTGCGGGACGGCTCGAAAAAAATGTCGAAGTCGGGTGAGAGCGATATGGAGCGAATAAACATGCTCGACGACGCTGACACGATTGCGAAAAAATTCAAGAAGGCGCGCACGGACCCCGCAGCACTCCCGACAGATATCGAAGGATTGAAAGATCGGCCCGAGGCCAAGAACCTCATCGACATATACGCGGGGTTGTCCGAATGCGATGCAGCAGATGTGTTGCGTGATTTCGGCGGTGAGGGTTGGGGTAAGTTCAAGCCGGCCCTCGCAGAGCTCGCGGTTGAAAAGCTTGCCCCGGTGTCAGCCGAAATGAAGCGCCTTCTCGATGCGCCGGACGAGCTGGACGCAATCATGAAACAAGGTGCCGAACGCGCAAGTGAAATTGCGGAACCGATACTTTCACGTACATTCGAGATCATGGGGTTCGTGCGCTAGGGCTCGCACGCGCACAGGCCAATTGCCGAAACAGATGGAGGCCAGAGCCATGCTCCCCCATCGGCATTTTTCGGCACGTTGACAGAGTTTCAACCCGTAAGCCAAAATCCATCGATCTTGATGGTTGGACCAAAGGGTCAGCCCTTTGCGCGGACTTTTTGCAGAAGCGGCATGAGGTTCGACATGTCCGGACCACGTTCCATACCCGTCACCGCTTTGCGAAGCGGCATGAAAAGCCCCTTGCCTTTGCGTCCGGTCGCCTCTTTGACCGCGTCTGTCCACGTCTTCCAAGTCGTGTCGTCATAAGGCGGCTCTGGCAAGAGCGGCATGGCCGTCGCGATCATTTCGGCGTCTTCATCCGAGACCATAGGTTCGGCCCCATCACGACAAAGCGTCCACCATCCCGCGAGATCGTCGATAGTAGTGATGTTCTCACGCGCGACCTCCCAAAACCGCGGAGCGAGTTCGTCCGGCACGCCGAGGGAGCGCAACTCATTCGCGATCGCGTCGAACGGTTTCGCCGCGTTGACATGCGCGGTGAGCGGCAAAAGGTCCTGTTCGTCGAATTTGGTCGGCGCAGCGCCGAAGCTCGCAAGGTCGAAACCCGCTATTACCTCTTCCAGGTTTGACCGCAACTCAACTGGTTGGGACGAACCAAGACGTGCCATCAAGCTAATGAGCGCCATCGGCTCGACACCGCGCGCACGCAGGTCCCGCAGCGATAGCGTTCCAAGTCGTTTCGACAACGCCTCGCCCTGAGGACCGGTCAGAAGCGAATGGTGCGCGAAAGATGGCACATTGCCACCGAGCGCATTAATGATCTGGATTTGTGTGGCCGTATTAGTGACGTGGTCGGACCCGCGCACCACGTGGGTGATCCCGAAGTCGACGTCATCGCAAACACTCGCGAGCGTGTAGAGGTACTGCCCGTCGGCGCGAATCAGAACCGGGTCCGAGACCGAGGCAGCGTCGATCGAAATATCGCCAAGTATGCCGTCGACCCATTCGATGCGTTCGTGATCCAACTTGAATCGCCAGACCCCGTCGCCACGCTCAGCTCTCAGCTTCGACCTATCGTCGTCAGAGAGGTGTAGCGCCGAGCGGTCATAGACCGGCGGCTTTCCCATGTTGAGCTGTTTCTTGCGTTTGAGTTCCAGTTCCGTAGGTGTTTCGAAGGCTTCGTAGAACCTTCCTTTGGTGCGCAGATCGTCCGCCGCGGCATCATACCGATCTAGCCGTTCGGACTGCTTCTCCACCCGGTCCCACGTCAGGCCCAACCACTCAAGGTCCTCCATGATCGCATCCGCGTATTCCTGCTTGGAACGTTCCGGATCAGTATCATCGAGCCGGAGGATGAACGTGCCGCCTGCCTTACGTGCGATGAGAAAGTTGAACAGCGCGGTTCGTAGATTGCCGACGTGCAGAAAGCCCGTGGGTGAGGGCGCAAAACGGGTGATCGTCATAGTTGGTCTCCTTGCGAGGAGCGTTTTTCATACTGCTCTGATTTTGTCCATGATCCTGTGCTATGGGATGGTCTTTGATCCACGCGGATGGAAATAAGCGAACTGTGAGGACCCATGACCGGAACGGCGCATGTACCTAGCCAAACCCCGCCAACCTTGGAAGATATCGAAGCGATGGCTCTCGATGCAGTCGAGGCTTTGCCGGACAGGTTTCGCAAACCAGCCCGCGAAGTCATTCTGCGGGTCGAAGAACTCGCCGAACGGGACATGTTGGATGACCTGCGGATCGATGACCCATTCCAATTGACTGGTCTCTACGACGGCGTGCCGCTCACCCAAAAGTCATCCATGGACCAACCGTTCGGACCCGATGTGATTTGGCTCTTCAGGCGCGCGATCCTCGACGAATGGGTCGAACGGGGGGAAGTGGAGATCTTTGCACTCGTATCGCATGTCGTGGTGCATGAGTTTGCACATCATTTCGGTTGGTCGGATGACGACATCGCTGTGATCGACCGCTGGTGGGAATGATCAGCTTGGTATAACCGGCCATTTTTGCGCAAGGTCATCGAGCCCTCGCCTGATCAGTTCGCCCAACAGGCTTTGGTCCACGTCGTCGATCTTGTTCAGATAAAGGCACGATTTCCCGAGCTTGTGCTTTCCCAAATTTGCAAGAATGTCCGCGTAGTCTGCATATCCTGGCATGATATAGAGCACGAGGTTCGACTTTCGCGGTGAAAAACCGGTCGCGCACATATCACCCTCTCGCCCACTGTCGTAGACATAGTGATAACTGCCGTAACCTACGATTGATGGTCCCCACATTCGCGGCGCCCATCCAGTCACATCCCTGAAGATCTGATCGAGCGTCGCAGCGTCTTCGCGTCGCCTGGGCGGCTCGACTGATGAGATGAAGTCCAGAACAGGCGCATCGGTCGGTTGTGTTTTGTTCTCCGGCATCTGTTTCGCTCTCCAGTCGATCCGAAAAAACATTCGCTCAATGAACTTAGCACAATTCTCACATGCGAAGGAGTGTACGAAAGGAAAGGCGAAACGGTCCCAGCGAACTAAGGTTCATCATTCCCGGCATGTCAGACGGGATTAAGCAGAGTGCCTTCAGCGAGGAAGGTTAAAATATTCTTTGCCGCCATCAGGCCCATCTGAGTACGCACTTCGAGAGTCGCTGTTCCAAGGTGCGGCAGAAGCGTCACCTGTTCCATCGACTTCAATGCATCCGGTACCTCTGGCTCGAACTCGTAAACATCCAACCCTGCCCCAGCGATTTCTCCTTTCGTCAAGGCTTCAACGAGATCGGCTTCCTTCACAACTTCGCCGCGCGAGATGTTGACGAATATCGCATTGGGTTTCGTGGCGCCAAAGACTTGTTTGTCGATCAGGTGACGAGTGTCAGAACCACCAGGCACAGCGACGACGAGGAAATCAGCCTGACTCGCTACGGCTTCGATCGTTTCGAGTTGACGGGCCGGAAACCCGGGTTCCTTCGAAGAGCGGTTATGAAAGACAACATTCATCTCGAAACCGAAGTGACACCGACGCGCGATGGCCTCACCGATCCTGCCCATACCGACGACACCAAGCGTCTTTCCGGTAACGTGCTGACCCAGAAGTTGCATGGGATTCCAACCGTCCCAACCATTTCGGCGCACCAATCGCTCGCCTTCTCCGGCGCGGCGCGCGGTCATCAGGATTAGTGTTAAAGCGATGTCTGCCGTCGCATCTGTCACTGCGCCGGGAGTGTTGGTAACTTGAATACCAAGGCCGTGAGCTGCCGCGACGTCGATGTGATTGAAGCCGACGCCAAAATTCGCAAGGAGTTGGCAACGAGGTGTCCCGACCGCATCGAAAATATCCGCGCAGTACGCGTCACCGAGTGTCGGCATAACCACGTCGAAATCCCTTAGTGATGCAATCATTTCGCTCGAGGACATCGGTGCTACGTGTTTGCGGACGGAGACATCATGCGCGTGGGTAAGGCGTTCGATCACGATGTCCGGCATTGGGCGAGTGACAAGTACCTTACCCATCAGAACAAACGACCGCCGTCAGGAACTGGATGGTCGGGGGTCAACAAGACAACCTCGCCTGTCTCATCTGGCACACCCAGAACGAGGACCTCTGACATGAACTTGCCGATCTGGCGCGGCGGAAAGTTGATCACGGCCATGACGTCTTTTCCGATAACGCCTTCCGGTGTGTAGTGCTTTGTAATCTGCGCGGATGATTTCCTGATGCCCAACGCATCACCGAAATCCACCCAGAGCTTGATCGCCGGTTTTCGAGCTTCAGGGAAAGGTTCGGCATTCACGACGGTGCCTTTACGGATATCCACTCGGAGGAAGTCGTCAAAGTCGATCTGATTCATTCTCCAAGCTCCCGATCACGATTGATCGCCGCTTCGACGGCTCTAAGAAGGAGAGGTGGGAAGCCGTCGCTGTCGCTCATCAATACCTCTAGTGCCGCCTGCGTCACGCCGTTCGGAGACGTCACGTTAACGCGAAGTTGGCTAGGGTCCTCCTCCGAATTTTCGGCAAGATGCCCGGCACCAGCCACCGTCGCCCGTGCCAATGTCAGGGCCAGATCCGGATTGAGACCCTTTGCCGTGCCCGCCGCCGCCATCGCTTCAATCAGGTGGAAAGTGTACGCCGGTCCACAGCCGGAAATCGCGGTGACAGCCCCCATCTGATCCTCGCTATCAAGCCGGACAACTTGTCCCACTGACGACAGCAGCGCCTCCGCGAGTTCGGCGTGGTCCGCGGTGGCCAATCCGTTGCCGATGATCGCCGTGATGCCACGCCCGACTGCGGCTGGCGTATTGGGCATAGCTCGAACGATCGGGGTGCGGGACCCAAGAAGTTCTTCGTAAGTCGCAATGGTGATTCCTGCCGCAACCGAAATGAAAAGCGTTTCCCCATTACCCATCGCCGCAAGTGTGGGGAGCGCGTCGGCCATCATCTGTGGCTTCACCGCCACCAGCACAACCGCAGGCGCAGAAGGCAAATCAGTGTTTAGGTTCAGGCCCTTGATACCAACGAGCCAGTCGGATGGGTTTGGGTCGCTTACCCAGACGGACGCGGGTGGCAACCCGCCGTCCAACCAGCCCTTGAGCATGGCGGACCCCATCTTGCCACACCCCAGAAGGACAAGGCCATTTTTTTCGATGTCGTTCATATTCATGCGTCCCTCCGTCTTTGAGCGGGACGTTAGGGGGGCGAAGCGACAAGTGCAACGCGGAGCAGCAAGCGATGTCTAGACAGCAGTCGGGGGAACCGAAGTCCCCCCGATGTCGCCAGTATGAAACCTGATCGAAGTTCAGGCGCGCCCGTAAGCCTCCGCCATTGCAACCTGCATGGCATCCGCCACCGACTGGTCACCCCAGTTGACCAGTTGGAAGGCAGGGTAGAACCGTTCGCAATTGCCCACGGCGGAGGAGATGAGCCGCCCGAGTTGTTCCGGTCCCGCCATCTGGCCACCGGCGAGCACGAGCCCATAGCGGAAAACCATCAAACGTTGTTCATGCCAGTAGGTGAAAGCGCCGTCCCAGACCATGTCGTTGGTCGCGTTCAGTGCTTCGAAGAGTTGCGGAAGCTTCTGCTCCGGTGGATCCATTTCGAAAGTGCAGATCAGCCGCAGCGTTTCGTCGTATGGGCTCCAAGCAAGTGTGATGGAGTAGGTCCGCCACTGTCCTTCGACCGCCATAGCGATCTGATCGTCACCCACACGGTCGAAATCCCAAGCGTGGTGTTCGGCGAGGGTTTCAACAATGTCGATCGGATGCAGTTCTTCGGATTCGAGGTAATGCTCGGTCGCCGCCATGACGTGCCCCTTCTGCCCGGTTCAGCCTTCGCGGATGCAGAAACGCAAAGGCTTGTTGCCTGTACAGGGTGTGGCGTCTATTGCGCCCCATCCCTACAACATATCGTGTGTTATTCATTGACTCCTGTAAAGAAGAAAAAGGAAAATCATTGTTTTCTTAACGAATCGAGTCGCTTGAGGACTCGGCGCTTGCACAAATCGCGCAATTCGCTCGCAGTTGCGGCGCGGGTCAGGTGCGGGCGCGTATCATGTCGGCGGCTTTTTCGGCGATCATGATTGTCGGCGAAGCGGTGTTGCCGGACGTGATCGTTGGCATGACGCCTGCGTCTACAACCCGAAGACCGTCCATGCCGTGGACCCGGAGATTAGGTGCGACCACCGACAGTGGATCTACGCCCATTTTGGTCGTCCCGACGGGGTGGAAGATCGTTGATGCGATGTCACCGACCCCACGCAGAAGGTCTTCATCTGTCGAGCAGGTCGGCCCGGGCAGAAATTCTTCGGGTTCGTATTTAGCCATCGCGGGCATCGCCATCAATTCGCGTGCCTGCTGCACCGCGCGCACCGCAACCATACGATCACGTTCGGCAGACAGATAGTTCAGGCGGATGTCCGGCTGGGTCGCGGGGTCGGTCGATCGCAGGTGCGACGTGCCACGGCTATCGGGCCGGAGGTTGCAAACCGAAACTGTAATGCCGGGGAACGGATGCAATGGCTCGCCTAGCTTGTCCGTAGTGAGGGGCTGCACGTGATACTCAAGATCGGGAGTTGCGACCGACTGGTCCGAGCGTGTGAAAATACCAAGCTGCGATGGTGCCATGGAGAGCGGCCCGGAGCGTTTGAGCGCGTATTCGAGTCCCATCCGCGCCTTGCCGACCAGAGAATTCGTAAGCTGGTTCAAAGTCTTGGCCCCCTTGACCCTGTAGGCCGTCCGGATCTGTAGATGATCCTGCAGGTTCTTGCCCAGGCCTGGCAGAGCATGGGCGACGTCGATCCCGAAATTCGAAAGTACGTCAGGGTCGCCAATCCCCGAAAGTTCCATGAGTTTGGGCGAGTTGAGGCTTCCAGCCGACAGGATGACTTCACGCGTCGCCCTCGCCTCCTGCGGCACGCCGTTCATTGACCAGCGCAAACCGACAGCACGTTTCCCTTCGAGGATCAGGCGTTCAGCCAGTACACCGGTCACAACTCGAAGGTTAGGCCGACCCTCAGCAGGCTTCAAAAATGCCTTGGCAGTGGACCAGCGCACTCCGTTCCGTTGATTTACCTCGAAAAATCCTACGCCCTCATTGGTCCCGTCGTTGAAGTCCGGTGCGAAAGGGATTCCAAACTCGATCGCGGCCTGTTGTACGCTCTCGAGGATATCCCATTTAAGCTTTTGTTTCTGGACCTTCCATTCGCCGCCTTGTCCATGCAGGGCACTTGAGCCGTCGTGATGGTCTTCGGATTTCGTGAAATATGGCAGTACATCGTCCCAACCCCAGCCAATATTGCCGAGTTGTCGCCACTGGTCGTAATCCGCTGCCTGCCCACGCATGTAGATCATGCCGTTGATAGACGAGCACCCCCCCAAGACCTTGCCGCGAGGATAAGCGAGCGAGCGCCCGTTCAAACCCGGTTCAGGTCCTGTCGTCATCATCCAGTCCGTGCGCGGATTCCCCATCGTATAGAGGTAGCCAACTGGAACATGGATCCAAGGATAGGTGTCTCGTCCCCCAGCTTCCAGCAACAGCACGCGTGTCGATGGATCTTCACTCAGGCGGTTTGCCAAAACACAGCCGGCCGTCCCCGCACCCACAATGATGAAGTCCCAATCGCCGCCAAATTCCATTCCGTCCCCTCCGGTTATTGCCGATACATCGGCCGAAAACGGCCCCAAGGCAACACTGTGTTCACGACCGTTAACCATTGATTATTTGAAAAAACTTGTACGGAGGGGTATTGATTAAATGTGGGAAAGTCTCTGCGGCGAAAGGTAACGATTATTGGGGTCATGAGCCTCGTTGCTGTCGTGACCGGACCGTTTTCCACTTTCGACACCATGTCTCTTGGATCTCGCGCGGTTTACTGGCCGATTTCGCTTGCTGCGATATCCATCGCCGTGATCTGCGTCATTCGCGTTGTTCGGATGCTGCCAGGTATTTCTTCACAACACGCCCTCGTCGGTATCGCGCTGGGCGCTATCATGGCCGGGCCATTCGGATCGGTCGCATTACTATCGGTGGACTACTTCCTTCTCGAAAAGTCCTTCGCAGTCGACAGGATCTTGAGAAGATGGCCCCCAATTACCACGATCGCGTTCTTCATCGCTGCGACCGAGTATTACCTCTTGCCTCAGTTGATCGCCAAATTAAGGGCGAGTAGTGCAAGAGCAGAAGAAAGCGGCGTACCGCACCACGAGGAAGTTTCCACGACCACCGCGGGAAGCACGGATGCTGAGCCGTTGTTTTGGCGGCACCTCGATGGCCAACCCGGCTCGAAGCTGCTGTCGATCAGCACCAACGACCACTATCTGGACGTAGTCACGGATAACGGTCGCGAACGGATCCTGAAACGCATGTCCGACGCCATTGTGGAACTCAACGGTTACCCCGGCCTTCAAATCCATCGATCGCATTGGGTGGCGCTCGACGCTATCGATGGTATCGAACGCGACGGGCGCAAGCACCTGGTGCGTCTGGTCAACGGTGACGTGCTCCCGGTGAGCCGCCCGAACGTGTCACAATTGCTCGAAGCATTGAACAAAGACGCTGACCGCCCCACCTGACGAGGGCGACGGGAGACACGTATGACACATTATTCAATTCTTGATCTCGCACCCATTCCAGAAGGGTCGTGTGCTTCTGACGCACTCGCCAATGCTACCGATCTTGCACGACACGCGGAGCGTTGGGGGTACCATCGATACTGGTTTGCCGAACACCATAATTCTACGGGAATAGCATCTTCTGCGACCGCAATCCTGATTGGACATGTCGCAAACGCCACAAGCAAAATTCGGGTCGGGTCGGGCGGAATCATGCTTCCCAATCACGCGCCGTTAATGGTCGCCGAACAGTTCGGAACGCTCGCGACGCTATACGGTCCGCGGATTGACCTCGGGGTCGGACGAGCACCGGGAACCGACATGGCGACTGCGCGAGCCTTGCGACGGATACTGTCGCAGGCCGACACCTTCCCGGACGATGTGGTCGAGCTGATCAGCTATCTCGCGCCTCTCTCAGCGGGCCAACGGATCAAGGCTATTCCCGGAGCTGGCACAAAGGTACCGATCTGGATGCTTGGTTCATCCCTTTTTGGCGCCCAGTTGGCAGCCCAGCTTGGATTGCCCTACGCCTTCGCCAGTCATTTCGCACCCGACGCGCTGGATGATGCAATCCACGTGTATCGAACGAGATTTGAACCTGGTCAGGAGGATAGCTCACGGTTCATGCTCGCCGTGAACCTCTTCGCAGCTGATACCGAGCACGAAGCGTTTCGGCTCAGAACCTCGATGCAGCAGGCATTCATCAATCTTCGCAAAGGTTCGCCCGGTCCTCTTCCGTCACCGGTCGACGATTTCGGAACAATAGCCAATGAACAGGAAATCGCTATGGTCAACAACGCCCTTCGGATCACCGCAATTGGAGGTCGCGATCAGGTTGCCCGCCAGGTCGAAGCGTTGCTGAACCGGTATCGGCCCGACGAGGTCATATTTTCCAGCGGAATCCATGACCATAGGGCACGTCTGCGGTCGTTCGAGATCGGCGCGGAGGTCATGAGCCGCCTTGCGACCGCTGCCTAAACGATCGCGAGCGCCCGCCTATCCTGCAAGCTGCGACACGATATTCGAAATCAACGCCGCATCACTTGCGCGCGTCAGCGAAGGCGCATGGCCCGCTTCGTCAAAGACAGTTATCTCGGGGCGCGGTCCACGGGTCAACATTTCGCTGGCGATGTCTTCGGTCAAAAGGTCTGACGACCGCCCCCTTAACACGTGGGTCGATACTTGAAGCGAATCGTAAATATCCCACAGATCGGTCGATTCCCGGTCGGCGTTCAGAACGTCGATGATACGTGGATCATAATGCAGCGTGAGTTGTCCGTCTGCGCAACGTCTTACCGATGCCTCGGCCATCCGCGCCCAAAAAGGATCGTCCGCGGGGCCAAAAGGCGTGTAGACCTCCCGTAGCCAAGCCTCGGCTTCGGAAACGCGTGAAAATACTGGCAATTCGGAAGAGTAGGTCACGATCCGATCCAGCGCGGCATCCGGAACCATCGGGCCGATATCGTTGATGATAAGGGCCGACACACGGTCGGTGGCTGCGGCGAGCGTCATTCCGATTTGGCCACCCATGGACGTGCCGAGCCAGATCGCATCGTTTTTGCCGTAGTGATCCAGCATCGCGCCTGCCAGGCGTGCATAGTTGGGGAGGGTGTATTCCCGGTCCGGATCAACCGCCCAAGATGATAACCCGCGGCCGATCGTATCCGGGCAAATCACGAAATACTCGGACGCGAAAGCCCGTGCCAGTTCGTCGAAATCGCGTCCGTTTCGGGCAAGACCGTGCCACATGACAAATGCTGGATTGGACACATCTCCCCATTCCGTGACATGAAGTTCATGCGTCCCGAGCGGCAGAAAAACCGAGCGTGGCATCATTTCGCTCGCCCCCGGATGATTGTTCCTGCGATCCCTGCTGGGAAAAAGTAGACGAGCAGGATGAATATGATCCCAAGCCAGAGAAGCCAGCGATCCGGACTGAGCAGCTCTGGCAGAAGTGGTATCGCGCTAGTCGCATCCGAAGCGACTTCCATCAAATCGCGCAGATAGTACTGCGCTAACACCATGAGTGTGGCACCGATTGCGGCTCCCCACATCGTGCCCATGCCGCCGATCACGACCATCAGCAGAATGTCGATCATTATGGCGAAGGACAGCGTGGTATCCGGCCCTGTGTATTTGAGCCAGGCGGCATAGACCGCACCGGCCAACGCTGCTGTGGTCGCAGCAATTACGAAGACCGCTGTTCGGTACGCCACGACGCGGTAGCCTATGCCCTCGGCCCGTGCCTCATTCTCGCGAATGGCCTTTAGCACCGTGCCAAGGGGCGAACCGACGATCCGCAGCATCACCCAGAACATGACCGCTGAGGTAAAGAAGACGAAGTAATACGCCGCGATCTTGCCATTCATGCGAACGCCGGCGATCCGGGCAACCTTGCCCTCGTCATCGGTCAATAGCTTGGTCGCGGGTTTGAATATGTCCGGTGAAGAATATGTCATGCCATCCTCGCCACCGGTAAACGACGACAGTTGCGACGCGAGCACAAGTGCCACTGAAGCAGCGGCGAGCGTGATCATGGCAAAAAAGATCGCCTTCACTCTGAGCGACAACAGACCAATCAGAACCGCAAGCACTGCCGCGACAAGTACGCCCGCCAACGCACCCACGATCCAGTATCCCCAGGTGTTGTCACCTTGTTTCATCGCGATGGCCACGCCGTATGCTCCTAGGCCAAAGAACATTGTGTGCGCGAAACTGACAATCCCGGTGTAGCCGATCAGGAGATCGTAACTCGCCACCAACACGATGAAGACGCAGATCCGAGCAGCGACCTCGACCTGGCGCACATCCTGGAACAGGAAGGGCGAGAACAGGAGCAACCCCCAGATGGTGAGCGCGATGATCTTGACTGAGAGTGTGCGGTTCATATCGCGCTCCTCATTTGACCGCCGGGGCGAGGCCGTAGGGCCGCCACAGGAGGATCGCCATCATCAAGATCATGTTCGATGCGAGCGCGAGTTTGGGCGATAGGTAACCCACGTAATTCTGCATGAGCGCCACGACGATTGCGCCCAGAAGGGTGCCCTGGATCGACCCCAGCCCGCCGATGATGACGACGATGAACACGATCACCATCATCTCGGCCCCAAGCGCCGGGGTGATGAGCGTCTCATATCCTGCCCACATTGCGCCTCCGAGTGCGGCGAGCGCTGAGCCAAGCATGAAGACCCCGATGAAAAGCCGGTCGATCTTGAAACCCAGCGCCTCGACCATCTCGCGGTTTTCCACGCCAGCGCGAATCAAAAGCCCGATGCGCGTTTTGTTCAGCAAATAGTAGAGCCCCGCGTAAACCAAAGCGCCGACCACGAACGCGAACAGGCGATAGACCTCGAGCGACGATCCGCCCAGAATAATCGCTCCTTCAAGGAAATGCGGACGAGGAACGTTCACCGGCGTGCCCCCCCACGTGGCGAGGATCAGTTGCTCGGCCACGATCAGCGCCCCCATGGTTATGAGGATCTGGCGCAAATGATCTTTGTAGACCGGCTTCACGATAACGCGCTCGAAGAACCAGCCCCCAGCAGCGCCGAACACGATAGCCGCTGCAAGGGCTGCGATGAGGGCGAGGGAGTTCAGGATGATACTGTCGGCCCCGAGCCAACCTCCGAGCCATGCCAACACGCTGGCTGCGACGAAAGCACCGAAGCTCACGAAGGCTGAATGGCCAAAGTTCAGCACATCCATCAGGCCAAAAACGAGCGACAGACCGGAGGCCATGAGAAAGATCATGAGACCCATCGATAGCCCGGCGACGGTAAGGGTAAGCCAGGACGAGGGAGCGCCAATCAGGAAAAAGGCAACGATTGCGATCGCGACGGGAAGGACGAAGACGCCCCCTGCGCGGTCGATCATGTTTGCGAACGTGTTCATGCACCCTCCACGGAAAGGCTCAGGAGGCGGTCCTGAAGCGCGGTGTCGGCAGCGAATTCGGCCATCGTGCCGGTGTGGACCACCCGCCCGTCGTCGATCACCGCCATGTCGCGCCCAAGGCTCTTGGCGAATGCGAAATTCTGCTCGACCAGCAGGATCGTCGTCGTCTGGCTGATTTCCCGAAAAGCCTCGCCCATCGCGTGAATGATCGACGGAGCAAGACCCTTGGTCGGCTCGTCAATCAAGATCAGGTCGCGGGGCTCGATTATGGCCCGGGCGACGGCGAGCATCTGCTTCTGCCCACCAGAAAGGCTCCAGGCCTGTTTGTCCCAGAACTGTTCGAGCGCCGGGAAAAGCTCGTAAACACGTGTGAGCCGCGCCTGGTCGAATTTACCGCTCGCGGTGGCGAGAACCATGTTCTCGGCCACGGTCAAACCACCGAATATACCCATATTCTCGGGTACGAAGGCGATACCTTTGCGCGCAATGTCCGAGGTGTGGAGCGACGAAACGTCTTCGCCGCGGAAGGTGACAGACCCGGGCGGGCGGTCCCACAACCCGATGATCGAGCGCAACGTCGTAGTTTTGCCCGCGCCATTGCGCCCAAGCAGGACGAACACACCGCCTTCGGGCACGTCGAAGGTCACGCCATGCAGAACCGAATATTGTCCGATCGAGACGTCCATATTCTTAATGGAAAGCAGGGTCATGCCATCTCTCCAGCATTGCCTAGATACACATCTTTTACGACTTGGCTCGACATAACCTCACCCGGATCGCCGTCAGCAATAAGCTCGCCGTTGTGAAGCACGATGATCCGATCCGCGAGGGCGCGCACCACGTCCATCTTGTGCTCGACCAAAAGCACCGTCTTTGAGTGGTCATGTTTGATCTCGGCGATGAGATCGAGCACGTCCGGCGCGTGGTCAAGGCTCATACCCGCGGTGGGTTCGTCGAACATATAGATATCCGGCTCCATCGCCATGAGCAGCGCCACTTCAAGCTTGCGCTGATCGCCGTGGGCCAATGCGGCAGCAGGCAATTCGGCCTTGTCGCTAAGCTTGGTCGCTTCGAGATAGCGTTCCGCCCGTGCCGTCAGTTCGCTCAGCTTCGCGACCGGTGTGAAGAACCGACGCCCGTCGCCCGCCTGCGCCTGAACGGCGAGCCGTATGTTCTCGAGGACCGAGAGCTGCGGAAAAAGGTTGGTGAGCTGGAACGCGCGCCCAACGCCGTGTCGGGCGATCTGGCTTGCCGACATTCGTGTGAGGTCGACCCCGTCTTTCTCCACGCTCCCGGATGTCGGTGTAAGCTGACCCGAGATCATGTTGAAATAGGTGGTCTTGCCGGCACCGTTCGGGCCCACGATGACGGTCAGTTCGCCAGGGCGAAAGTCGCAGGTCACGGCGTTCACGGCCGTATGCCCGCCGAACCGGATCGTGAGATCACGGGTGGAAAGCGATGGGTGTATCATATGATTGAGGTTCTGTTCAGTCGCCCCGGCCAGCACGTTCGCTGGCACCGGCCGGAGCTGGAGACATCAGTTTTCGCGACCGACGGGGATGTCCATCATGTCGGGGGTAATGATCTCCACCTTTTCGGGAATCGCCCATTCAACATCATCATCCACACGGATCTTGAAGTGGAGCATGCTCTGTAACGCTTGGTGATCTTCGGGGCGGAAGGTCATTTCACCCTTGGGCGTATCCCAGGACATGCCCTCCATAGCAGCGATCAGCCCTTCGGTGTCGAGCGTTTCGGCGGTTTCGATCGCCTTGACCACGGCCAATGCCGCCGACATGCCACCCGCAGTGAAGAAGTCAGGCGGCCCGTCGAAGCGCGCCATGTGCTCTTCCACGAGCCAGTCGTTGATCTCGTTCTCGAAGGCTTCGTAGTAATAATACACCGCGCCTTCCATGCCCGGGAACCGCTTGTAACCGGCCATTGCGGGCAGGATATTGCCACCGAAAGACAGTTCGATGTCGAAACGAGACGGATCCATCGCTTGCAGCTTGCCGGGCGCGTCGCCGGACCCCGCAACATAGATCAGAATGACCTTGCGCCCATCCTGATCCTTGAGTGCATTGAACAGGCGTTCGCCGACAGCGGTGTAGTCCGCCGTGCCTTGCGCCACGTATTCCTCGGAGACGACAGTCGCCCCCGTCCCTTCGAGTGCCGACTTGAACGCTGCGATACCGTCACGACCGAAGGCGTAGTCTTCGGCCAACGTGGCAACATAGAGGTTCTCATCAGGCTTCAGCGCAAGCGCCTGGGCCTGCATGTCCATTGACGAGTTGCGCGAAGTCTTGAACACGTAGCGGTTCGATTCCGGGCCCGTCAGGCTGTCTGCAACGGCTGGTTCGACCAGCAAGATACGCTCGTATTCTTCTGCGATGGGCAGCATACCGGTGGTCACACCGGACGAGGTAGCACCCACGGCCAAAAGCACTTCGTCGTCGCCATAGGCTTCGGCAAGAACGGCGCGCGCCACATCTGGTTTGAACTGCGTATCCTTGTAAATCACTTCAATCGGGTGGCCGTTTACTTCCATCGTGCCGCCCGTGGCATATTCGAGGCCAAGCTCGAAGCCGGTGTGGGTCTGTTTGGAAAAGGCTTCCAGCGGGCTGCCGGACATACCGTGGATGAGTGCGATCTTGACCGGGTCGCCATCCTGTGCGACCGCCGGACCGGCCATCGCAACGGCGACAGAAAACGCGGTCATGGCGCGTTTCATGAGTTTCATGGATTATCCTCCCTTGGCCCCGCGCGCTTGTGGTCACACGGGATCGTTCATATCGTGGCACAAGCCTCGTCAATCGCAGGGATTTCGGCAACTTGGGGAAAATACGTATAGATGACGCCTACGCGTCCGGAGATTTCGCGGGTCTCGTGTTCGAGAACGCGCCGGTTGGCCTCGTCGTCACCGAAAGCCGCGTGATCCGGGCTTGCAACCCTGAGTTCGAACGGATGTTCGGCTACGACTCGGGCGAGTTGACCGACCAATCCTTCGAAGTGCTATATTCCTCACGCGACGAATTCGTGAAGATCCGAGATCGCGGCGTTGCGGACCTCAGGACCACGAACACCTATTGGGACGAACGCGTCATGGCGCGTAAAGACGGCTCCCTGTTCTGGTGCCGCACGCGGGGACATTCGCTTACGCCCGAAAACGACCCGCTCGGCCGCGCCGTCTGGAGTTTCGCGGACCTGTCGGGGCACCGCCCCTACCAGCCGCTGACCAAGCGCGAAGGCGAGGTCGTGAACCTTTTGGCCGAAGGGTTGACTTCGAAAGAGATCGCGCGAGCGCTCGACATCTCGCCACGTACGGTCGAGGTCCACCGCGCCAATCTTCAAAAGAAGTTCGGTGTGACCAACACCAACGCATTGCTCCATGCCATGTCAGGTGTGCCACCCGAACGTATTGTCGGCCGCTGACAATGCCGGAAACTTCGTCGATGTCTAAGGCTCACTCCGCCGCAGGCAGCGACGCCAACCGTGCCTCTTCGCCGCCCAGCGCCTGCATCTGATGCTCAGCCCAGAATTGGATGTCATATGTCTGAATCACCCGGCGCAGCGCCGCCATACGGTCTCGCCGCTCGGGTTCTTCCATTGACAAAGCCTGTTCGATCGCGCTGTCCATCGAGCGGTTCGAGAACGGATTGGTGAGCAGTGCCGAACCCATCTCAACCGCCGCACCCGCGAATTCCGACAACACAAGCACCCCGTCACCGTCGCTCCGCGCGGCACAAAATTCCTTGGCGACAAGGTTCATGCCGTCCGCTAACGGCGTGATCCACGCCACGTCGGCGGCACGGTAGTATGCAACAAGTTCGGTAAATGGGATCGCGCGCGAGATGAGCGCGATGGGTTGCCAGTCGAGCGAGCCAAATTGTCCGTTGATCTGCCCGGCCATCTGTTCCAGATCGGCCTGGATGTTCTCATAGACCGTCATGTTCTTGTTCGCTGGCACGGAGACGTGCATCAGGCGAACTTTGCCGCGCAACTCGGGCTTGGCCTCGAGCAGTCTTTTGAAGCTTTCAAGTTGGTCGATGCCGCCTTTCGTGTAATCGGTGCGTCCGACCGAAAGTAGAAGCTTCTGGTCCCCCAGATCGGCACGGATCCCGGTCACCTGTTCATCGGTTTCGGACCGTCCCGCGACGTCGGAAATATACCCGAAGTCGATCCCCACCGGGCTCGCCTGCACACGGATTGTTTGATCGCCAAATTGCAGCTCTGAGGGCACGCTGACTTCGGTCAGGGCCGAGAATTCGGCGGCGAAGTCATCGTCCACCTTTTGCCTTTTCGTCACATCCACATCCAGCATCGAACGTGCGGCGGAAACGAAATTCGCGACGTAACGCGGTATGTGGAAACCGACGACGTCGCAGGCGAGAAGACTCTCCATGATCTCCTTGCGCCAGGGCAGAACGTTGAACATGTCCGCCGAGGGGAACGGCGTGTGGTGGAAGAAGCTGATCTTCAGGTCGGGCCGCAGTCGGCGAAGATACCCCGGCACGAGCCAGAGGTTGTAGTCATGAACCCAGACCACAGCCCCGTCAGCGGCTTCATGCGCGGCTGCCTCGGCAAAGGCCCAGTTTACCTCTCGGAAGGTCGGCCAATCGACCGGGTCGTAGTTGTAGCGTTCCTTGAAGCCGTGAAGGATCGGCCAGAACGCCTCTTTCGAAGATACTTCGTAGAAGCTCTTTATCTGCTCACGGGTCAGCGGAAGGCGGCTGACGGTATATGCGCCATGCGCATCCTCAATCTCGACACGGCGCTCAAAGCCGGGGTTCATCGGATCCTCGGCCTCTTTCCAGGCCACCCAGGCCCCACTGTCGAAACGTCCGAAAAACGACTTCAGCGTCGGCACGATCCCATTGGGGCTCTTGTTCTCGTGGAACTCGATTTTCCCGTCGACTTTCACTTCCGTATAGGGTTGGCGGTGATAGACGATCACGATGTTCGAAGACATTTGGGTCAAGCTCCTTTGGGATGGTTCGGGTGAAGGCCGAGCGCTGCGATGGCTTCGATTATGCCGCCCGCACCATGGGCTTCGGCGAGATAGAGATGATCGAGGTCGCGTACCTGGCGCAGAAGATCGGGTTCGGAGTTTCCGACCGCGACCGCCGGAAGGCCGCAGGCGAGCATCGACAGGTCATTGAGCGTATCGCCCGCGACAAGCACGCGGGACAGGTCCATCTCGAGATGCTCAACGAGGCGACGAATCGACGGACCTTTGGACACGCCCTTGGGCAACACGTCGAAATAACGATTGTCGGAGATGAGCCAATCCAGATCCAATGCCTCGACCTTTGCTTTTGCGCTGTCATCGAACTGCGCGGGGTCGAGGTCATAACTGACCCGATATCGAAAATCCGTCGGCTGAAGCGTAAGACCCGGCTGCCCGTCTAAAGCTGCGCGTACGCGCTCGCCGGCGTCCTGCCAGCGATGAGAAATGTCATGTTCCAGTACATTGATCGGGGTGATCTCTGGGCGGTGCACTTCCGCGATTGTCGTGCCCACGTCGCCTACGACGTAGTCTGGCCAAGGTAGGTCTCGCTCAACACACATGCCAGCGATGAAGTCTGGGTCGCGACCCGTGACGAAGATCAGCCCCACGCTATCACGGTTCGCTTCAATCCAGTCATACAGCTGCCCCCGCGCCGCATCGCTGCCGCCCAAGAACGTGCCGTCGAGGTCGGTGGCCAAAGTGAATTCTCGCGCCGAGAGTGGTTTCTCGAGCGTTGTCAGTTCGTTCAATGTCGATCTCCAAATCCGAGTATCGCTGTAGGTTCAGGGTGGTCGAGAAAAAGGTCGAGCGTGCGCGGCTCACCTTCGAGCGGACGCGTCCAAAGGGCCGAGAAACTCTTCCCAATATCCGCGCCCTCATGCAGGACCGCGTTAACCGTTTCGCAGATCGGCATCGGCACGCGGATCCGCCGCGCAAGATCGACGACAGAGACCGCGTTCACCTCGCCCTCGACCACGACCGGGCGCCCGTCGAAGCATTCGGCGCGCGCGCGACCCTCGCCCAACTGGCACCCCAGCGACATGTTGCGCGACGTCGTCGAGGAACATGTTAGCGTCAAATCGCCCGCACCCGAAAGCCCCGTCACCGTCTCGCGTCGCCCGCCCAGTGCCTCGGCCATAGCTTTCATCTCATTGATCCCGCGGGTGATGAGTGCGGCGCGGGTGTTCTCGGCGAAGCCTGCGCCCGTCATGATCCCGCAGGCGATGGCAATCACGTTCTTGACGGCGCCACCCACTTCGACACCCACAAGGTCGTCCGACACGTAGGGGCGAAACCCGCTGCCCGAGAACGACATGGCGAGCCGGGCGGCCGGGCTTTCGTTCGGTAGGAGCCGGTCGGCATAGCTGAACGGGAATGCGACCGTGGCGGCGGTTGGGTGATCGAGCGCGGTTTCGCGTGCGAAGGTCGGGCCCGAGACCGCGCCGACCGGATGACCCGGAAGTGCCTCGGACACGACCTCGGACAACAAAAGCCCGGAACCGCGCTCGATCCCTTTGCAGGCGAGTGCGATCGGGATGCCACTCGGAATATGCGGGGCAACGGCGTCGCAAATATCGCGCAGGGTTTTGGACGGCGTGACGAGGATTACCGCTTCAGCACCGGTCAGCGCTTCGCCGATCACCGATGTCGCCCGAATGCCGGGCGGCAGAGGGACCTCCGGCAGATATTGCGCATTTTCGCCTGTTGCGTTGATAGCCTCGGCAACGTCACGGCGACGCGCCCAAAGGGTGACGTCGCGACCGGACCGAGCCAGAACGGCGGCCAGGGCGGTGCCCCACGACCCGGCGCCGATTACGGCAACTCGGGCAAATGGATATGACGACGGCTTCTGTTCGCTGTCTTTCATCTGCTCAGGGTCATACGACCCTTGGATTGGAGTTACTCGGCCGACCGGAGGGGCGGATCGGCCCAGGGAGCACGAACGCACTCTCCGAGACACCGCGACTGGCCCCTATCCGCCCGGATCTCCGGGGCGCGCGATGATGTCTTGTCTTGAGGATAGGCCTCCCCGCGACGTCGGCAACCGAACGCTGCCTCCCAGCATCGGGTTCCACGAAATCGTGAGTCTTATCGGTGGAACCTGCTGACGCGCGACTCAATTCGCACAAAAAATATGCAATTGACTAATAAGTTCGCGCCTTGTGCTCAACGCGCTTCAGCTGCGAGGAAATGTTGATAAGCGTCCTTCACACCCTCTTCGAGCGAACGAACGTTGTTCCAGCCCAGTTCGTGCAACCGGGTGCTATCCATGAGCTTGCGCGGTGTGCCGTCGGGTTTGGTCGCGTCGAATACCAACTCGGCCTCATACCCCACCACCCGAGCGATCGTTTCGGCCAAATCGCGGATCGAAACTTCGACGCCCGAACCGACATTCACATGGTCGTAGCCCGAGTATTCCTTGAGCAGAAAAACCAACGCGTCCGCAAGATCGTCGCAGTGCAGGAATTCGCGCAAAGGTTCGCCTGACCCCCAAACTTCGACAGTTTCCGCGCCGCTCTGCTTGGCCTCGTGAAACTTGCGAAGGAGTGCCGGCAGCACATGCGAACTTTCGAGATCATAGTTGTCGCCCGGGCCATAGAGGTTCGTCGGCATGGCCGAAATCCAGTCACGACCATGTTGCTTGCGATAGGCCTGCATGAGCTTGATGCCCGCAATCTTGGCGATGGCGTACCACTCGTTTGTAGGCTCAAGTGGTCCTGTCAACAAGCTTTCTTCGGCCATCGGCTGTGGCGCCATTTTAGGGTAGATGCAAGAGGACCCGAGAAACAGGAACCGCTCGACATCGTTAGCGTGTGCGGCTTCGACGATGTTCGTTTCGATTTGAAGATTCTGCAGCAGGAAATCCACCGGGTGCGTGTCGTTGGCCAAAATGCCGCCGACCTTGGCCGCCGCCATGACAACGGCATCGGGGCGCGCCTCAGCCATCCAGTCACGCACGTCGGCCTGACTGGTCAAGTCGACGACGTCTCGCCCGGCGGTCACGACCTCGCAGTCTTCGGCCTCCAATCGGCGCACGACGGCTCCGCCGACCATGCCGCGATGCCCGGCGACCCAGACACGTTTGCCGGAGATATCCCAAGCCATAATCAGCCCTCCAGCGACACCGGGAGATCCAGCCCGTGCTCTTTCAGCAATGCAACACGGCGAGCGTGTTTGAGATCCTCCGCGACCATTTCCTCGCACATTTCCTGCGCGGTAATCTCCGGCTCCCAGCCCAGTTTCTGTTTTGCATAGGCCGGATCACCCAACAGCGTTTCGACCTCGGCGGGGCGGAAGTAACGCGGGTCGATCCGCATGATGACCTGGCCTGGCTTCACCGCCGGAGCAACGTTGTTGTCCACTGATTTTACTGTCGCGATCTCGTCGGTGCCTTCCCCGGAAAAGTCCAGCTCGATCGACAATTCCCGCGCCGACCACTCGATGAACTCACGCACCGAATATTGTTTGCCGGTCGCGATCACGAAATCTTCGGGCGCGTCCTGCTGCAGCATCATCCACTGCATCCGCACGTAATCCTTGGCGTGACCCCAGTCGCGAAGCGAGTCGATGTTGCCCATGTAAAGGCAATCCTCGAGCCCCATGGCGATATTCGCCAAGCCGCGCGTGATCTTGCGCGTCACGAAGGTCTCACCGCGCCGGGGGCTTTCGTGATTGAATAGAATGCCGTTGCAGGCATACATCCCATAGCTTTCGCGGTAATTCACCGTAATCCAATAGGCGTAGAGTTTGGCCACGGCGTAAGGTGAGCGTGGATAGAAAGGCGTCGTTTCACGCTGCGGGATCTCTTGAACTTTGCCGAAGAGTTCCGACGTCGAAGCCTGATAGAAGCGCGTCTCTTTCTCGCGGCCGAGAAAGCGGATTGCCTCGAGCAGACGCAAGGTGCCGATCGCGTCTACGTCCGCTGTGTATTCAGGGCTTTCGAAGCTTACGGCGACATGGCTTTGCGCGCCGAGATTATAGACCTCATCCGGTCCGATTTCCGCCAGAAGACGCGTCAGATTCGAGGTGTCCGTAAGGTCTCCGTAGTGAAGGATCATCCGAACATCGCCCTCATGGGGATCTTCGTAAATATGGTCGACGCGCTGGGTATTGAACTGAGAGGCCCGACGCTTGATCCCATGTACTTCGTATCCTTTCTCGAGCAGAAACTCGGTGAGATACGATCCGTCTTGTCCTGTGATGCCTGTGATCAAGGCCTTTTTCATGTTCAGCTCCTCTCGGCTCGCGGATCTGCCTCCAACACACGACTATGATATCGTGGAAACCCTTATGGTATCGCTGGATTAGTCACACCGCTCTTGCCCCGATTTGCTGCCGAGGACCAGAGGGGGCACCAAGAAATCGGCAATTGCATGCGCGGTGCGGTGCCATCGCACCCTGCGCAAAGCAAATGAAGGCGGCTCAGGCGGTATGCCCGCCCAGGGTTTCCGCGAACCAGTCCGCAATAAGCGAGCGACCGAACGACATGTTGTCCGCCCCGACATGCTCAACGCCACCTTCGTAATCGGTGAATACCTTCAGCTCACGTTTGGGGCTGTTGACGAGTTGCTCAAAACTCTGATGTGCGTACTCCAAGCCAATCTGCCGATCTTTTTCACCATGGGTGATGAGGAACGGGACCTTGATCTTTTCCATTTGCCCATCCAGCGTCATGCCCGCCGATTTCTCGAGGAAATCCTCTTGGTCGGCTGCGTCAAACACCCACCAGACGTGTTTCCAGTAATGCGGCACCGGGTTCTCGCCTTCGCGTTTCATCCTTTTGCGCTGGACCTCGGCCCAGTTGTGATTGGCACCCCAAACCGCCCCGGAGGCGTATCGGGATTCGTTCGCCACGACGCGTGGAACGTAGTATCCGCCGAGCGAAATACCTGAGCAGCCGACGCGGTTCGCATCGACGTCCGGGCGAGCAGCGGCGTATTCATACACCGGCGTGCCCCAGCGTTCGCTGTCATGCGTGGCGTGCAATCCCTGAAGCCGGATCGATTCACCGGTGCCCGGCTGATCGACACAAAGTGTCGAGATACCACGCTTTGCGAGTGCGTGAGGGAGCCAGGTCCAATAAAGCAGTTCCTTGTTGGAATCGAGCCCGTTTAGAAACACCACACAGGGCCCTTCTCCCTCGACCCCAGCGCCTTTCGTGAAATAGGCGGGGATCACCTTTTCACCATAGGGAATTTCCACCCGCTCACAGTTCTCACGGTTGTAGCGTACATATTTATCGAAGCATTCCAGTGCCTTAGAAAAGGTTTCTTTACGCCCCGGGTGTCCGTGTCCCTGCATCCGTTCCGCCGTCAGCAGATATAGCGAAGCGCGGCGCAGCTTATCAGCCGCCGAAAAGAGCCTTTTCTTTTCTTCGTCGTCCGCAGCCTGCGCAATCAGATCATTCGCCTTTTTCATCCATTCAGCCAGAAACTCGGCGGTTCCTGCATCTTCACCCGCCTGCGCCTTCTCAAGCAGCGGCTTGGACATGTCGATGATTTCTCCCAGCTCAGCTCCCGACTGCATCGCAATCGAAAGGGACAGGTTCCAGACGTAGTTGGGGAAATATTCAAACAAGGCCATGCGCGTTCCTCCTAAAGTTTCCAGCGGACGCTACGCGCGCAACTGTGCGATGGGAAATTGAATGTCACGGACTTAACTATTGATTTCGCGGATAGCGTGGATGATGACAAACAATTTCTCCAATACATTCGTCCAGCCTAGATTGCGTGGAGCTTATGAAATTGGGAGGATACCCATGCGCATCATCGGACCTGACGAACTGGTCTTCGGCGTCGACGATTTGAATGCTTGTCGCACGTTCCTAGTCGACTACGGGCTGGATGAAGAAAACTGGGAGGATGGCAAGGGCGGTACTTTCGTCGCGCTCGACAACACCGCGATAACTGTGCGCGCGCGCGATGATTCTTCACTCCCCAAGCCACTGCCATCGGGATCGACGCTACGTCAGACGATCTATGGCGTCGAAGATGCAAGCGTGCTGGACGAAATTGAAGCTGAGTTGTCTACCGACCGGGAAGTGACTCGAGACGGAAACGGCGCAATCGCTCTTGTCGACGACGTTGACATGGCACTCAAATTCCAAGTGACACGGCGGATCGACCTGGATCTGGAGGCGGAACTGATCAACAGCCCCGGTGCTGCGCCCTTGCGCGGCGTGAACAAGATCGGCGCGCTTCAGGATGCCCCGGCGAAGCCGCGCACCCTAAGCCACATCGTCTATTTCACGCCAGACATGACGAAGCACGAAGCCTTCTATGTGGAGCGATTGAAATTCGTTGTCACGGATCGCTTCACCAACGTTGGGCCATTTCTGCGGCCGCAGGCCTGCAAAGACCACCATACTCTGTTCATGCTGGCGACCCCGCCCTACATGCAAGGCCTCGAGCACCTCGCATTTCATATGCAAGGGCCAACGGACCTGATGCTCGCAGGCTCACGGCTGGTTCAAAAAGGATACGAAAGCTTCTGGGGCCCGGGTCGGCACAAGTTTGGGTCCAACTGGTTCTGGTATTTCAATTGCCCGCTCATGACCCATTTCGAGTACGATGCCGACATGGACATTCACGACGACGATTGGGCCCCCAGGGAAATCGACGTTTCCGCAGAGGCCTCGCAATTGTTTCTCTTCGAAAATGTCGAAAAGTGGTTCCCCGGTGCAGGGCCAAAAGACTGAGACCCGACAACCCCAGTTCGTCGAAAGCCCGCTTTGTCGGTTCGACGATCTGGAGGACGGGCACTCCCGGGGTTTTGATCCTCTAAGCGAGGGGCGCGACACGATGTTCATCGTGAGGCAAGGCGATGTGCTCTATGGCTGGCGCAACAATTGCCCTCACTATGAAAACGCGCGCATGGCCTGGAAAAAGAATGAGTTTCTGAACGGTGACCGCAGCCGGATCGTCTGTGGCGCACATGGTGCCTTGTTCGATATTGCCTCGGGTCAATGCGTACTTGGTCCATGCCTCGGTCAATCCTTGACGCCCGTTCCACTCACCATCCTTGACGGTCAGGTGTTTCTTGAGGAGCCTTATAGTCCGGGCCTCCGTCCGCGCCCCGGCAGGCACCATCCATGAGACTTGCTGGCAAACGAGCAGTCGTCACAGGCGCCGGACGTGGGATAGGACGCGCGATTGCCGAGCGATACGTTGCAGAAGGGGCTGAGGTTCTAGCCTGCGACATCGACCCCGGCGGATTGAAGACCCTCTCGACACCGCGCAGATTGGCAGCCGATCTGACGTCCGAGACAGGGGCCGATGATCTGGTTCAGGCCGCGCGTGCCGCATGGGGCGGTGCGGACATTCTGGTCAATGCCGCCGCTATCGTGCGTTTTGCCCCCATTGCAGACATGAACCTTGCGGACTTTCATACGACAACGAAAGGTGAGATCGACAGCGTGTTCCTTGTCACTCGGGCAATGTGGCCATTACTTGAGGCGTCGGGCGCCGCTTCGATCGTGAATTTCTCGTCAGCCAACGCCCATGTCGCGCTCGATGGGTTGCCGGCGATCGCGCATACAGCTGGCAAAGGCGCAGTACTAGCAATGACCCGGCAGATGGCGATGGAAGGCGGTCCCCTTGGCATCAGAGCGAATTCGATCGCACCCGGCTTCACGATTACCGAGGAGACCAGTCAGCATCTCGACACGCCGCTCATGAAGAACGTTCGAGCCAAGCTGATGGTCGGGCGGTTGGGAACGGCGGAAGACATAGCGCATCTCGCCGTTTATCTCGGATCGGACGAAGCGGGCTATGTGACCGGTGCGGATTTCCGCATCGACGGTGGCGCGACCGCTTGGTGAGAAGCGAGATCAGGACCCATCGTGAACCAGCGTGCCTCCGTCGACGACGATCGTCTGTCCAGTGACAAACGCACCTCCCGGACTCGCGAGCCAAAGCGCGGTCGCGGCGATCTCGGAGACTTCGCCGAAGCGTCGCAGAGGCGTGGCCTGCAATCTTCGCTTCATGAATGCCTCATCCGCGATCAGGCCTTCGGAGAAGGGTGTCTTGATGAGCCCGGGCGCGATGGCATTCGCCCGGATGTTCTCGGGCCCGTGCGCCACGGCGATATTTCGCGCAAGTTGGGCGAGCGCGGCCTTGGTCATGGAGTAGGTCGCGATCGCCTTGTTTCCGCGCAGCGCCGATAGTGACGACATGAGGATGATCGACCCGCCGCCACTTCGTGACATTTCGGGTATCACTGCTGAAGAAAGCCAAGTTGCAGCGTGCAGGTTCACGTCGAATGTTCGCATGTATTCTGCTTCGTCCAGCCCCACGACCCCAGTCGTGCCGCCTTCAACCCCTGCGTTCGAGACAAGAATATCGACGCCGCCCATTTCGTCGATTGTTGCCCGGAACAGTTCGTCCGCCGCCTCATGTGTTCCAAGTAAAGCCGGGATCGCGTGGCACCCGATTTCAGATGCGGTTTCGGCCAGATCGCTCTCCACGTTCCCCGCAATCACAACTTCGGCCCCCGCGTCCGTAAACGTTCGCGCAATTTCACGCCCAATGCCCGTAGCACCTCCGGTGACGAGTGCGCGTTTGCCGGACAGGTCGAAGATTTCCATCGGTGTCATTTGATCCTCCCCACCCCTTTCTGCCGCAATAAAAACTATCTATGAAGTCGATAAGACAAATGGATTCGATCTGGTAGACAAATAGGAGGCAACATGCGTTTCAAAGGGCTGGATCTCAATTTGCTCGTCGCGCTCGACATTCTCTTAACTGAAAAGAACGTCTCACGCGCTGCGGAAAAACTGTTCCTGAGCCAGTCAGCGACTTCTGGTGCGCTCGCCCGGCTGCGGGACTATTTTGACGACGAGCTGCTGGTCCAGGTCGGACGCAAAATGGTTCTGACACCGAGGGCCACGGCGCTGGCGGGCAAAGTGCGGGCAGCGCTGGTTCAGATCGACGGCACGATCATTCAAGCGCCCGGATTTGACCCCGCAACCGTGCAGCGAACCATCCGCATCATCGCGTCGGACTTTATCACGATCTCTTGCCTGCGAAGCGCCGTGCGCAACATCGGTCGCGAAGCGCCGGGTCTTGTGATCGACATCCAGCAGCCCGCGCATAAGCCGCACGAGAAAATCGAACGCGGTGAAGTCGAATTGCTGGTTATGCCAGAGCTTTACGTGTCGCCGGACCATCCGTCCGAGCGAGTGTTTTCAGACGGCTATGTGGTAGTTGCATGGGAGGGCAACACGACGCACGGCACCACGATTACCGAAGCGGAATTTTTTGCCGCACAGCACGCCACTGTCATGTTCGAAACCCATACCCCGTCTTATGAGGCCTGGTTCATCAAGAATCGCTCCGCCAATGAACGCAAGTTAGCGGTCATCGCTGGTAGTTTCTCTGCCTTACCCTTTTTGATCGAGGGCACCGAGTACCTCGCCCTGATGCATCGGTCGATGGCAGAAATATTCGCCGCGCAGATGCCACTTCGGATCATACCCTGCCCGATCGACATCCCTGAACTCGTCGAGGCGATCCAATGGCATACGTATTCTGACAGCGACGAGTGTCTGGCATGGGTTCGGGAAAAAATAATGACGGCGGCGCGGAATAGCTGACCCATCGGTCAGGTCGATACAAATCATTAAATCATTCTATTTCACCGAGGTCAGGCGCTTCTCTAGGGTGCTGCGGAAGAGAAATGCCAAGGGAGGACGGCATGGGAGGTAATCTGACAAACCACGTTCAAAACGTTCTGGTCGTGGGCGGTGGCGTCGGTGGTCCCGCCGCTGCGATCCGTCTGGCGGAACGTGGCGTGAAAGTGGACCTGATTGACATTGAGGAAAACTGGGGGGCTGCAGGCACGGGGGTCACTCTGTCGTCCCTGACCGCACGCGCGCTTTGCGATCTCGGCTTTGCCGAGGACCTCATCAACAAAGGCCACCTTCATGACGGCCTCATCATGTGCGACCCTATGGGCAATGTGGTGCAGGAGCACCAGACACCACGCCTTTTTTCGCCGGACGTCCCAGGTGAAGGAGGCGTCATGCGCCCGGTTCTGCACGATATGATGGTCCAAAGAATGCGGGATAATGGGGTCTCGATGAACACCGGCATTTCGGTAACTGAACTGGATCAGACCGAGGCAGGCGTCCACGTTACATTTACCGATGGAAGCACCGGTACGTATGATCTGGTCATCGGCGCCGACGGGCTGTTTTCGAAAGTACGGGACCTCGTCATGCCTGACGCGCCCAAGCCAAGCTACACTGGGCAAGTCTGCTGGCGTGCACAGATGGAGCTCCCTCCCCACTGGACGACCGCGAAGATGTTCTTGGGTCCGGTCAAAGTCGGTTTCACACCCTATGCCAAAGACCGCATGTACATGTTTCTCTTGGAGAACGCGAAGGACAAGCCGTTCTACAAAAACGAAGAACTTCTTCCCCGCCTGAAGGCCCTGCTCGCGCCTTTCGGCGGCGAACTAGCCGAGATCAGAGATGCAATGGACGAGGCAACGCCAATTCTCGCCCGACCGCTCGAATCCGTATTGATTGACGGACCTTGGCACGTCGGACGGGTCTTGCTGATCGGCGATGCGGCCCACGCAACGACTCCGCACCTCGCTTCTGGTGCCGGCATGGCGGTCGAGGATGCGATCGTGCTGGTTGAAGAGCTCGACCGCGCCGATAACTGGGACGAAGCGATGAGCGCGTTCATGGCGCGTCGCCTGCCGCGCGGCAAGATGGTCGTTGGCAACTCGTTAGAACTCGGACGCTTGGAACAGGAAGGTGCGGGTATGGACAAGATTGGGCCACTCATGGGCCAGTCTCTTGGTGCGATCGCGCAACCTTATTAGGTTTGCTGCAAACCCGCGAACAGGAGATCCATGATCCGTTTCGCATCCGCGTCGCGCGGGGTGCTTTCGCCGCGCCCCAAACCGCCACCGAGCGTGTTAAGCAGCAAACCAAGGTCTTTTTCCGTCAGGTCTTCGCGGAGCGAGCCATCACGGATTCCGGCCACTCGGAATCGATCCAGAACCGCAATCACTCGATCATGGAGATCCTGCAAACACCCGTCGTCTTCGCAACCCTGGAGCGCAGGACCGAGCGCCGCGTGCGCTGCCATGTCATCGAACAGGGCCGACAAGATCAGGTGAAATCCCTCGCCAGATTGGGGCGCCTCGCCAGCCAATGCTTCGAGCCGCCCGACGTTGCGTTCGAATACGGCGAGACCCAACTCCTCACGGCTGGCGAAATTGCGATAAAGCGTAGCGCGACCAACGCCCGCAGCTTTCGCGATCTTGTCAAGCGGTACACTGAACCCATCAAGCGCAAAGACGTTGGCTGCGGCGGCAAGTATTAATTCGCGGTTGCGAGCGCCATCGGCGCGAAGTGATTTCATCTCCATGGTTTCTGTCTAGCCGTCTCCTCAGTGCAGCTCAACTACACCCCAATGTTCGGCAGATCCACGTCCTCACCTGCCATATGGCTCGCCGCAATGAAGCCGAACGTGAGCGAGGGTCCAAGCGTCGCCCCAGGTCCCGGATACGTCCGCCCCATGACACTCGCGGTGTTATTTCCAGTGGCATATAGACCCTCTATGACCTTTCCGCCCGTATCGATCGCTCGCGCGTACTCATCGGTCAGAAGCCCGCCTTTGGTACCTAAATCGCCCGGAAAGATCTTCACAGCATAAAACGGTCCTTGTTCGAGCCGGCCCAGGTTCGGGTTCGGCTTCACCCTGGGATCGCCATAGTAGTTGTCGTATGCGGTCCGCCCGCGCCCAAAATCTTCGTCCACGCCACGATCAGCGAAACCGTTGAACCGTTCCACCGTTGCCAATAACCCAGCCTTGTCGATGCCGCAGGCTTCGGCGAGGTCGCTCAGACTTTCCGACTTGATGAAAAATCCGGTATCCAACCAGCGTTGCGGCGTCCGTCCACCCGGCGCGGACCCGAACATGTAGCGTTTGCGATGACGATTTTCGAGAATGAGCCAGGCAGGTATGGCGGAGACGGTTTCATTTCGGTCGAGTTGCCGTCGCCCTGCATCGACATAGCTTTCGCTCTCGTTGCAAAACCGCGCGCCGGTCTGATCCACGATGATCGAATGTGGCAAAGACCGCTCCCAAACCGGGAACCCCATTTCACCCTCGGCATTTTGCGTGGACGGACCCCACCACGCCTCATCCATGAGGGCGGTTGCAACCGGCAGATCCGCCATTGGGATGATGATACCGTCGCCTTCGTCATCGGGGGATGACAGCGACCATGTGCCGTCGACCGGCTGGTGTTCCGAACGAAAAGCTTCGTTATGTGCGAACCCGCCCGCAGCCAGTAGGACGCCGTGTTTCGCCTCGATACGCTTGTCACGGCCATTTTCGCGCACGACCACACCCGTAACGCGGCCGCCGCCCGACACAAGCCCGACGAGCGGTGTCGAAAGCCGAAGCTCGGCAGTCGTTTTCAGAAATATCGACATAAGCTGTGCAGTAAGGTTCTGACCGATCGCCATCGGCTCGCGACCCGTCAGCTTCCACCAGGCGGTTCGTGCCAGGATGGTGGCGAGCCGAAGTGCGGCTTTAGGTGTCCGTGTCGCGAGCGGAAGCAGGTAGACGTCGTCTGTCTTGAACGCCATTGCCGGCGCGCCCTGTGAAGATCGTCGTTGGGAGGACCGCCACTCGCCTAGGGTCTTACCATCGAAGATCATGCCCTCGACGATGCGGCCGATCTTGCCACCCGGTCGGTCTGGGTAATAGTCGGGATAGTAGCGCGCTCGCTCCCATTGGAAGCCTTGCGACATTGCGAATTCCATCATGCGGCGGGCATTTGCGATATATGCGATTTTGCGTATGCGAGATGAGGCTGGGCCGACATCCTCGACCACTTCTTCCATGTAAGTCAGCGCCTCTTCGGGGCTGTCTGGATCGCCATCGCGTTCCATTAGCGGGTTGTTCGGCACCCAGACACCACCGCCCGACAGAGCCGATGTTCCGCCCCATACATCGGCCTTTTCTATCAAGAGCACCGTCAGCCCGGCAGTCGCCGCCTTGATCGCCCCCATGAAACCGCCTGCGCCAGAGCCGACCACGACCACATCGAAGCTTTCGTCCCATTCCGTCATGTCTTCCTCCCGTCAGCATCAAGTGGACACAAGTGTCCACTTGTCGGCACCTCGGTCAAGGAAATTCTCGGCCCAGTCAGGCATGAAAAAAAGTCGGCCCGGATCGGCCGACTTCGCTCAAATAGCTAACAGAACTGCTTCAGGCTTTGACGACGGTCTGTTCGATCCTACCGAAGATGCTGGTACCATCCGGATCGAACACTTCCATCTTCACCCGATCTCCAAACTGCATGAAACTGGTCTTCGCTTCGCCTTCGTCGATCATCTCGATCCCGCGACGCTCTGCGATGCAAGACGAACCGACTTCGCGGTAGGTTTCATTGGAGACAGTTCCAGACCCTATCACCGTTCCGGCAACGAGGTCGCGAGAATACGCGGCATGCGCCACCAATTCATCGAAACCGACAGACATGGCATAGCCGCTTGCCGCGCCGAATTTGGCACCGTTCCACCAGACATTGAGAGGAAGGTCAACGCGGGCGTCGCGCCAGGCGTCGCCAAGTTCGTCCGGCGTGACCGCGACAGGCGCCATCGCACAAGCCGGCTTGGCCCGAACCCAGCCAAATCCCGCCTTCATCTCGAGAGGTGCGATGCGGCGCAGGGACCAATCGTTGATCTGGACAATAAGCTTGATATGGCCGCGCGCTTTTTCAGCAGTGGTGCCAAGCGGCACGGAATCGGTGATGATCCCGAATTCGCCTTCGAAGTCGATGAAATCGTCCTCCGTCGGGAATTTCACGTCCTCGCATGGCCCATAAAACCGGTCGGAAACCCCCTGATACATGTACGGAAAGTCCGGCTTGAACTTGCCTTCCATGTTGAAGACCTTGTCCATAAGCGCCCCGTGACTGTCGAAGGCCGACCCGTCAAGCCATTGCCACGCCCTTGGCAGAGGCGCGTGAGCGGACGAAGGATCGAATGCCTCGCCGTCACCACGGTTGACCGCATCGTATTGCTGCAAGAGCGCACCTGAGACTTCGTCGAAACGCTCCATCAAAGCCTGCATCGTTGGCACGGCCTCAGCCGGTGCCATCCGGGACAGGTCCCTGCTTACCACCACAAGTCGGCCATCCTTGGACCCATCCGGGATCGTCGCAAACTTCATGATAATCCTCCTACTTTAAATCGCACCGTCGATAAGATCGGCAATTGTGTCGTCCCGCAAAAAACCAAGCCGGTCGGCGGTTTCGGTTTGCAATTCGGGATAGCTTCCAAACAGAGCCACGAGTTCAGGGTCGGGCTCATATGTGATCCTAGAACGGCTTTCCGGGAACTTGCAGCGCAGGGCCGCCACCAAGTCGCCGAATGTCAAAGCCAAGGCTGGCAGAGTGAAAGCGCGTGTGTCACCGAGCTTCGGCAACTTTGCGGCATGGACGAAATTCCGGGCCACGTTGTCGACGCTGGCCATCCATGTCCGGCTGTCTTCCGCGACCGGGAGCGCTATATCCTCACCCCTTCTCACACACCAGAAAAGCCGCGACATGAACGCTGACTTCAGTGCGGCATCAGCACCGTCCCGAGCCATGACGCCCGAAGGTCTGATTGATACGCCGTCAAGCCAGCCGCGCCTTGTGAAATTGGTCAACGCCACTTCCATCATCAACTTTTGCGCACCGTAGATCATCGATGGGTCGAACGGCGTGGAGTCGGTGACCGGATCAGGCATAGGCTTTCCGTACACGGCGATGGTAGAGGCGAACACGACACGAGTGCCCGCAGCGGTGTTACTCAGGTATTCGAACAGATCGAGAGTCTGTTCGACATTCACTTTCCGGGCCAGGCTGTAGTCCGCCTCTGCAGCTCCCCCAAGGACAGAGGCCAGAAGTATCACCGCGTCGGCCCCACCCAGCGCCTCGGCGCGCAGTGCCTCTTCCGAGAAATCACCTTTGAATGTTTCGACCTTCGTTCCCTCCCTCGAGGGTATTTCGATGCGGTCTACGAGAGAAACCTTTGTGATTTCCGGATCGGCCTGCAAGAGATCGGACAGTCGCTGTCCGACAAAACCTCCCGCTCCGATCACCGCAACTTCCATCCTCCCGATATCCCTCATAATCTCAATTGGTCGATCGACCAAATATTATCGGTCCGTCAGATGTGCGACAAGGAAACTAAGGTGCGATTCCTATTGGATTTTCTGCCCGGTGGTATCGACAGAAACCATGAGACACTGTGTGAATTATCGGTTTCAACGAAGTGAAGGAAAGGTTGGGAGGACCAAGCATGGCACGATATCTCAAGGAAGGTGTGGACCCCGGCGTGGTCAAGGCGGCCGACGAAAAGGTGCGCAGCATAGTAGAAGCGACGCTCTCAGACATCGAGGCGCGAGGCAACGCCGCGGTCCGAGACCTTTCGGTCAAATTCGACAATTGGGATCGTGAAGATTATCGACTTTCTCCTCAGGAAATCGACGCATGCATGAACGAGATGAGCGCGCAGGACCTGCACGACATCGAGTTCGCGCAAACCCAAGTGCGCAACTTTGCCCAAATTCAGAAAGCTGCGCTTCAGGGCGTCGAAGTCGAAACTATGCCCGGCGTTATACTCGGGCATAAGAACGTTCCGATCCAGAACGCAGGCTGTTACGTGCCTGGAGGCAAATACCCCATGCTTGCTTCGGCGCATATGTCGGTTCTGACCGCCAAGGTCGCTGGCGTGCCCCGGGTCATTACCTGTGCTCCACCCTATCAAGGGCGGCCCGCCTCGGCGATCGTCGCGGCGCAGCACATGGCTGGCGCGGACGAAATTTATGCGCTCGGTGGTATTCAGGCAATTGGCGCAATGGCGCTCGGGACCGAGACCATCGACCCGATCGACATTCTCGTAGGACCCGGGAACGCCTTTGTCGCAGAAGCCAAACGCCAGCTCTATGGACGGGTTGGAATAGATCTATTCGCTGGCCCGACCGAAACCCTCGTCATCGCGGATGAGACCGTGGACGCCGAGCTTTGCGCCACCGATCTACTGGGCCAGGCCGAACATGGCCCGGACAGCCCTGCGGTTCTCCTGACCACGTCCGAGCGATTGGCGCGCGACACCATGGCAGAGGTGGAACGATTGCTCGAGATCCTTCCTACCGCAGGCCATGCACGCAAGGCATGGGAGACCTTTGGTCAGGTCATCGTGGTCGAGGATCACGATGAAATGTTGGCCGTCGCCGACGACATCGCTTCCGAGCACGTGCAAGTCATGACCGACCGGGACGATTGGTATCTCGACAAGATGGTCAACTATGGTGCGCTGTTCCTCGGACCCCGAACCAATGTGGCCTACGGTGACAAAGCAATCGGAACGAACCACACGCTGCCCACGAAGAAGGCCGGACGTTATACTGGGGGGCTTTGGGTCGGCAAATTCATCAAGACCCACACCTACCAGAAAGTGGTGACCGACGAGGCAAGCGCTATGGTCGGTCGGTACTGTTCGCGGCTCTGCATGTTGGAAGGATTTCAAGGCCACGCGGAACAGGCAAATGTTCGAGTGCGCAGATACGGCGGCCAAAATGTACCATATGCCGAAGGCGCTGAACCCAAGGCCGGCGAGGATAAAGTCTGATGCAACTACCCGAAACCCCTTCCTTCCGATTGGATGGAAAACGCGCCTTGGTCACTGGCGCTGGCCGGGGCATAGGTTTGGCCGCCGCAGCCGCGCTCGCCGAACAAGGCGCCGAGGTCACGCTGGTTGCCCGCTCCGCTGATGAAATCGAGTCCGCGGCAAATGCCATTCGCGCCCGTTCTCAGCGCGCGCATGCGCTGGCGCTCGACGTATCGGACCTGAGCGCCGTGTCCCGCGAAGTTTCGGCGGCGGGCCCATTCGACATTCTCGTGAACAATGCCGGCACCAATCGGCCCAAGCCGGTATGGGACGTGGATGAGAGTGACTATGATGCTGTACTCGGTCTCAATTTGAAATCCGCATTTTTCGTCGCCAAAGCCGTTGCGCTGGGACTGATGAAGGCGGGCAAGTCCGGTTCGCTCATACACATGTCATCGCAGATGGGGCAGGTCTCTGGCCCCGGTCGCTCACTCTACTCGGCCTCGAAATTCGCCATCGAAGGAATGAACAAAGGTTTTGCGCTCGACCTCGCCGCGCACGGAATACGCTCGAACACTATCGCGCCGACGTTCATCGAGACCCCTATGACCGCTCCATTCTTCGAAGACGAAGCTTTTCTTGCCCGCGTGATGGAAAAAATCAAGCTTGGCCGTCTCGGTCAGGTGAGCGACCTTATGGGTGCAATCGTATTTCTTGCTTCAGACGCTTCGGCGCTCATGACCGGGTCGACTTTGACGGTCGATGGTGGCTGGACCGCAGAATGACATCTAGCCAGCTTCAGGTTGGCGCGCGTTTGTCCACGGCTTTGCGCCCGATATATTGATCCACGGCACCCGGTGGAAGGTCTTCGGGCCCGTTGACGCCGATCAGGATACCGACCTTTCCAATTTCCATATTTTTGCGCCGGAGGAGGATACGTTTCGTTGGAACGGTGACCCTTTGCGAGTTTCGTAGCGCCCAGGCGTGGAGATGGGCATACATCGCCTCGATATGCTCCGCGTGATCCGGTGATTTGCCCAGATCGACGAGTTCGTTCGGATCATTCGCAAGGTCGAACAGGATCGGGCGGAAGCCTCCCTCGAAATGAATAAGTTTCCAGTCGCGGGTCGCGACCATGAACATGCGCGCGTCATTTGGGGCGAGTTTCATAGCTTCAGCTTGCGGCGTGTGCCCGAAATCGTACTCGCAAAAGCTCACCTCGCGGTCCGGGTTACCGGTGCCGTGCAGGATCGGGACCAGGCTTTGTCCTTCGAGGATGTGGTCCACGTCCGACGCGTCGCCGCCCGCCACTTCGTAAAAAGTCGGGGCAAGATCGATCATTTCCACCAATGCGTCAGACGTCGTTCCGCGGGTCGCATCGGCTTTCGACGACGGATCGTAGATGATCAGCGGCACTTTCACCGACGTGTCGTGGAAGAACATCTTTTCGCCCAGCCAATGATCGCCCATGTAGTCGCCGTGATCGGAATTCAGCACGATCATCGTGTCTTCCATGCGGCCCGTGTCTTCTAGGAATTTGAACAGGACACCCATCTGGTCGTCGATCTGCTTGATGAGGCCCATGTAAGCCTGAAGAACCTTTTCGCGAACATCGTCTCGCGCAAAGGTCCGGCTCACCATCCATTGCAGTAACCCGGCGAGTACCGGGTGGTCCGTCTGTTTTTCGGCGTCGGACCGCACCGGCGCCAGCATGTGCTCGGGCCCGTACATGTCGTGGTAAGGCGCAGGCACGATATAAGGCCAATGCGGCTTGATCAGCGAGAGGTGACAAAGCCACGGTGTGTCACCAGCTTGTTCGATGAACTCAATCCCGCGCCTTGTCATGTAAGGCGTCTCCGAATCCTCTTCGGCGATGTTGGCGGGCTGGTCGGAATACTTGAGAAACCAGCCGGAGAGCACGTTACCATCGTCGTCCAAACCGGAGTTTGCGTAGTCGTGCCACGGGTTTTCGCCATCATAACCTTTGGCTTTGAGGTAGGTGTTGTACTTGGCTGCCGAATGGGTTTCGACAAAAGGGCTATTGGGTCCCGCATTACTCTCAAAAGCCAGACCGTCGTCCCGCTCAAACGCATCGAAGCCGCATTCCGCCTGCCGCGCACCAATGATACTGTCAGGTTCCAGCCCGAGGCGCTGCATCCCTTCGGCGTCGGCCTGCATATGAGTTTTGCCAACGAGCACCGCGTCCATCCCGAGTTTTCGCAGGTGATCGCCCATGGTCATCTCGCCCACGCGCAGGGGATAGCCGTTCCACGCGGCACCATGGCTGTGCACATATCGTCCCGTATAGGTCGACATCCTGCTCGGCCCGCAGAGCGGCGACTGGATACGCGCATTGGTGAACCTCACTCCCATCGAAGCGATACGGTCGATGTTCGGCGTTTGCAGGTGCGGGTGGCCATAGCAACTCAGGTAATCCCAGCGCAGCTGGTCGAACATGATGAATAGGATGTTCTTTGCGTTCGCCATGAGGGTCTCCGAGAATTATTGACGTCCGGCCAACGCCGAGCGGCGATAATGCCAGTCGAGCAGCCGCTTGTTCGCCCAGTTGGTAGCACCGTTCACGATGACGGAAAGGATTGCGATGACGATGATCGCGGTCATCACACGGGTCATGGAGAAATCGGACTGCGCCACACGCAGATAGTCGCCCAACCCGTTGGTCGAGACGATGATCTCGGACACGACCGTCAGAAGAAGCGCTACGGTGATGCCCAGCTTGATCCCTGCGAAAATACGCGGAAGAGCCGCCGGCAGGTCGATCAAAGTCATCCGTTCCCACGTAGTCAGGCGGAGCGAGCGGGCGAGTCGCGCCTGCATTGGATCCTGCACCTTCACGGCATCGATGGTGTTGATGACGATGGGGAAAGAGGCACCCCAGACGACGACCACGAGCTTCGCGGCATCCCCGATACCCAAGAGCATGATGGCAAGTGGCACGACCGCGATGGGCGGAAGGGGACGGAAAAACTCCAGCACCGGCTCCACGATCTCGCCCAGCATGCGGATGCGGCCAAGCACGATTCCCAGAGGCAGCATGGTCACCAGCGCGATCACAAACCCGATCGCGGCGCGCCGCAGAGTGTCGAGCGTGGCGGCCCAGAGGTTCGCCCAATCTTCAACCATAGTCATGGCCACGGCGCTCGCCTTCGGAAAATAAAAACTGTCCGCGATCTGCGCCCAGATTTCCCAAACCATGATGATGAGTAGGATAAAGATGATCCCCGGCCAGTTGATGCGGCCATTGATGAGCTTGTCCATTAGGCGGTCGCTCCCATCGAGGCGTAACGGGTCTGCCAACCGGCCAGCGGCCAACGGGCGGCAGCAACGGCAAGGTTCATGAAAATGCCAAGCAGGCCGATGATGAACATGAGCGCATACATCTGGTCCCACAAAAGACTGAAGCCCGCGTTGTAGATCATGGCGCCCAATCCATCGCCACCCAGAAGCATCTCGGTCGCAGTGGTGGCGAGAAGGGAAACGGAGGCCGACAGGCGTATACCCGTGAAGATTTCAGGCATGGCGGCGGGCAACCTGATCTGCCACAGGATTTGCCATTCCGAGAGGCCGTAGATGCGCGCGGTGTTCACCTGAACCGGCTCGACCGTGGAAAGCGCGTTGGAGGCAGAGATATAGGTCGCCCACATGCAGCCGAAAATGATCACGAAGTAGAATAGTGCAGGCGTTATGCCGAGAACGAAGATCAGAAGCGGCACAAGCGCCGGCGGCGGTAGTGAGCGCAGGACGTCGGTGATCGGCTCCAACGCACGACGGAGGAGCGCGAAGCGGGCGGCGACCACAGCCACGGAGATCGCCAGAACGATCGCAACGGAGAGGCCCAGCAGCATCCGCTGCACCGTGGCGAAGAAGTTGCGCCAGAAGTCACCACTGGTCACGAAGGCCCAGATCGCCGCGCCAATGTCGGCGAGCCGGGGCATATAGTCGGGCGACACGATCCCTGTCGCGGTCACGATCTCCCAGATCACCAGGAAAATCAGAAGACCTACAACACGTCTTGCGAGCATGAACATCGTGCCGCCCCTTGGCTTGCTTATTTGTAGTCCACCGCGCGCACAGCGTCGTCGAGGTCGATTGCGCCCTCTTCCATCATGCCGGTCAACACCATCTGTTCGAGCAGCGGTTGATACTGCTCATTGGTGGTTGTGAAGCTTTTTGCTTTGAGCGGAAGCGGGGTCGCATTAGCGGCACCTTCGGGCATGCCGAATTCCGCCATCAGGATCGCGTTCACCTTGGAGCGGTCGGCGACCAGTTCACGGTAGGATTGTTCCATCGCCGTGAGGAAGCGCTTGGCAATTTCCTCGTTCTCCTCGAGCCATTTATCCTGAGCGAACCATGCGCCGAGCGCGTATTCCACACCCTCTTCGGAATGGATAAGGCCATTAGCGAGTTCGACCGCATTGATCTTGTCCGAGCCCATGATCATGCCATGGAACGGCTCGCCCACATGCACGGCGTCGACGTTGCCGACTTCGAGAGCGGAGGGCAGCTGCGGGAACGGCAGCGCTACGAATTCAACGGTGCTGGGATCGGCGCCGGCGGCTACCATGTGGCTCATGAAGGCGAGCGTTGCGGGCGAGTTCTTCGCGACGACGCCGATTGTCTTGCCTTCGAGCGATTTGAGGTCAGTGGTCCCTGCCTCTTCTGTGCCGATCAGCCAATTGTGGTTGTAGTCGGGCTGACGTTCGGTGTCGCCCGTTCCGAAGACGGCAATGGGCAAGCCTTTGGAACGCGCCAGAAGCGCGATGCCGGCTGCGGTCTGTCCGATGTCGGCCGACCCGGACGCGAGCGCCGTCATCAGTTCCGGTCCGCCGTTGACGACGGTCAGTTCGATGTTGAGGTCGTTCGCTTCCATGATTCCGCTGTCGATGGCGTATTTGATCGACACCAGCGGCGGAATTTTCATGTAGGCCACCTTCACGGTGTCCATGGCGAGTGCCGAAATCGGGGCCGCCGCCGTCACTGCCGCAAGCGCGACACCTTTCAAAAAGCTACGTTTTTTCATGTTTTCTCCTCCCTAGGAATGATTGGCGGGGGCTCCGCCTCGACCTCGTCGGGTCAGCTTTGCTTAAAACTCCGAATACGTTCGATCACCTCATGACGGATGCGAAGGAATTCCGGGTCCTCGCGGGTTGCAAGATGATCGCGCGGCTTGGCGAGTGGCACCTCGATCTCTTCGACCACCCGGGTCGGACGGTTCGACAGCACCACGATACGGTCGGCCATATAGACCGCCTCCTCCACATCATGGGTGACGAGCATACAGGTCTTGTTGAACTGCTTGGCAAGCCGAAGTAAAAGATCCTGCATATCGGCGCGCGTTTGAGCATCGACTGCCGCAAGAGGTTCGTCGAGCAGCAGGAGCTTTGAACGGGTTGCGAGCGCGCGCGCGATCGCTACGCGCTGTTGCATGCCGCCGGACAATTCCCAAGGATAGCGGTCCTCGAACCCGATTAGACCGACCGCTTCCAGCATTTCACGCGCCAACGCTTCTTTTTCGGCCTTTGACATGTCGAGACGCCGCATCGCGAACAGGACGTTTTGCAAGTTGCGCTTCCACGGCAGAAGCGATCGGGAATAGTCCTGAAACACGACCGAAAGGCCTTCAGGCGGTCCCGATACATGGTGCCCCTGAAAGAGCACTTGACCGCTATCGGGCTCATAGAGTCCAGCCAACGACATGAGAAGCGTGGTCTTTCCGCAGCCAGACGGCCCGACGATGGTCAGAAACTCCCCTGGCTTGGCGGTGAACTCTATCCCGCTGAGTATCTTGAGCCGCTCGGACCCCTTGCCCAGTGATTTTTCCAGGCCGGTCACGGTCAGGATATCGGCCATTACGTCGGGTCGCTTTCCGTCATCGAACATCTATCCTCCCCCGCCCTTGCCTGCGGTTGCGAGTCGCAGCGGCACGGCATTGCGTCCGTGGGTTCCTAATTATACAAGTGACCAATTAGTGCAAAATCGCATCTCTCGCGCCTACCTATCGGAGATATCGATACATGGCACAAGAAACCTCGGGGGAACGGGTGGATAAGGAACGTAATAAAACAGTCGTTACAAGACGAAAACAAAAAGTCACACGCTCCAACGGCGATGAAACCCGAGAAAAAATTCTCAACGCCGCCGAAAAGCTATTTGGTGCGCGCGGCATGGCGGCTGTCTCGCTGCGTGACATAACCGGCGAGGCCAATGTGACGCTCGCGCTCGCTTCCTACCACTTCGGCTCAAAGGACAACCTGTTTGAAGTAGTGGTCGCAAGAAGAGCGGCGGTCTTGGGCACGGAACGGAACGCACGGCTCGACAGGTTGGTCGCTCCGGACACCGCCGCCATCCTCGACGCGTTCATGGGGCCGATGTTTGACAAGGCTCAGTCAGGCGAACCCGGTTGGCCATCATATTTCCGCGTCGTATCGAGGCTTTCCGAAGGCGACGAACATCTTGAACTGCTGCGAAGGTATTTTGACGACACCGGTCAACGCTTCCTTGGTGCTTTGAACCAAGTGCTGCCACTGGCCGACCGGGCCAAACTTGCCCGAGGTTTTGCGATGGTGCTTCACGCAATGCTTGCCACGGTTTCTCAAAACGCGAGGGTCACGACCTTGAGCGGCGGCGTAGCGTCGAGCACCGACCTTGCCGCGGCATATGAAACGCTCCTGGAATTCTCGACAGCTGGCCTTGAAGCGCTGAATCGTTAATCCTTGAACCGCTCCCGTGCGGCGGCGATCTGGCTGCTATGAGCTTCGAGCCAGCCCAAGAGCCGATCGAACTCAGACACAAGGTCTCGCCCGAGTGGCGACAATGCATATTCCACACGAGGCGGCACAGAGCGTGATTCCCTTCGTGTAATCAGCCCGTCCCGTTCCAGCGCCTTGAGCCGCAGCGTCAGCATCCGTTGCGAGATGTCCTGTTCAGAAGCCAGAGCGCCGATAACCCTTCGCAACGTCGCATGTCGATATGTCCCAGTTGCCAGAACCTTGAGGATGAGCGCGGACCAATTGTCGCCTAGGCGCGCCATGACCTCACGCACTGGGGCGTCGCGGTCTGGCGGCGTTGCGCCCATCGCATCCGACAGGGCTGCCAGACCGGCAAGCCTTGGATCACTTTCCAAAACCTCTGCCTCGCCAATCGCCAAGAGCTTGGCCAGATCATCTGCCGTCAACATGCGCCGTTCATGCCAAAGGAACCCGAACAAGGTCAATCACCGTACAGTTCTGCAATGCAAAACAATGTTTCGCAAATATGTGGACATCCCTGTCCGCACCGGTCTAGCTTGATTGGCGGGGCATTTACGCCCCTCGGGGAGGTAGTAATGATTTCACGTATCGCCATTTCGGGATTGCTCGTTTGTCTTGCCAGCCCTGCTGCGGCGCAGGCAACCGACTATGGAAACGAAGATAACTGGCTCTGTTTGCCCGGACGCGAAGATGCCTGTCAGACCGATCTGACCACTTCGGTGGTAGCACCTGACGGCAGCATCACCATCAAAGAGTTCACCGCCGCCGAAGACCCCGGCGTCGATTGCTTCTATGTCTATCCGACCGTGTCGATGGACCCGACAGGCAATTCGGACCTGTCCATTGATCCCGCCGAAGTCTCGACCGTGCAAAAGCAGTTCGCCCGCTTCGGAGAGGTCTGCAAACTCTATGCACCGATGTATCGACAGGTGACGCTCGCTGGTCTTCGCGCAATGTTGAGCGGAGGGGATATCGGCGCCGACTGGGGTCTGGCGGCGTCTGACGTTGCGGCTGCGTTCGGTCACTACATGGAAAACCATAACGAGGGCCGTCCTTACGTGTTGGTCGGCCACAGCCAGGGCACCATCATGCTGAAAGGCGTCATCCCGATGATGATCGACGGCAAGCCCGCGCAAGAGAACCTGCTGTCTGCGATCCTCATGGGCTACAACATCGCGTTGCCTGAGAACGAAGTCGTCGGTGGCGAGCTTGGCTCGATTCCGCTTTGTGAAAGCGCAGAGCAGACCGGATGCGCGGTCGCCTTCACCTCGTTCAAGGCCGACAATGTGCCGTCACAGGGGGCGGAGTTCGGCTACTTGGGGCAAGAGGGCATGGTGAACGCCTGCGTGAACCCCGCCGAGCTACTGGGTCGCGAAACACTCGACAGCTACTTCACCTCGATCTATGGGCCGACGACGAAGGCGGTCGAGGCATGGTCAAGCGCGGGCAACGTCGAGACGCCTTACGTTTCCACCCCCGGTCTCGTCTCCGGCGCCTGCATGAGCAAAAACGGAGCGCAGTATTTTGGGATCACGGTGAATGCCGACCCCGAGGACGCCCGCACCGACGAAATCGGCGGTGAGTTGTTCCTCGGGCCGAATGTCGCGACCGGATGGGGGCTTCACATGATCGACGCCTTCCTCACCCAAGGTGACGTCATCGACCTGATCAAATCGCAGGCAGAGGCCTACGCAGCGAAGTAATGAGGCGGGGCTGCCCTAGTGCGGTAGCCCCATTTCCACCACCTGCCCGTCCGGCTTCGTGTTCGTGAAACTGTTATACGCCACCGTGATCGTTGAGAATTTCCCGTCGCGCACGTCGTACATTATGAGACCGCGATAGGTGAACCGCTCCCCTTTCACCACTGGCCCGAACAGAGTGTCGGCCGCATCGTGAAGCGCTTTAAACTCAGTGCGCATCCGCACCGCGACGTGGGTGTCATTGGAAACGAACCGCTCAGCGTTCAGCTCCTCGCGGAAATGAGGCCAGATCAGATCGACGTAATGGTGCTTCATCCCCTCCACTCCCGTGAACCGCAGCGCCCCGTTCAGCATTTCCATGTCGGCGCATAGGTAATCATCGAAGGCCGTGGCATCGCGGGCGTTGAATCGCGCGATGTAGTCATCGAACCGCGCCCGTTCCATCATCCGCGCTCGTCGGACGATTTGCGGAACAAGATGGTCAGAAGGAACAACATCGTCTTCAGGTCGAGCATCTTCAACGCCGCCCGCGCATCCTCGGGCGTCAACCGTGCGGCCATCGGCATGGCGTCGAAAATCTTGCCCCGGATGACGAGGTCGTTGCCGTCGCGCTCCAGCCGTTTCACCGACATCAACGCCATACCTTGCGCGTCATAGATCTTCATTTCACTCTTGGTCTTGCTCATCACAGGGTCCCCGCGATGACTCTGTCGAAATCGATGTCCATATCGTCGAGGATCTTGATCGCCGTGGGCCGCCCAGCTCCGAAAATCGCCCCGCCTGGATGCATGAACGGCCCGCAGAGATAGAGCCCCTCGCAGCCCGGCACCGCGTATTGCGCAAGCTCGGGCGTAGGGCGGAAGCCGGAGGTCTGAAAGAGTTGCAACCCTGCGCCATGGACCTCGCCATTGACGAAAGTAGCGGGAGACCAACGCTGCATATCGAGCGGGCTGTCCACCTCCCTCGCGATGACGGCATCCTCGAGGCCCGGATAAAAATAGCTGTGCGTCTCAAGCAGCTTGTCCGCCACATCCTCCTTGATCCGATCCCAGTCGCCGGGGCCGTTCCGCTCGATGTTATAAGGCTGATAGCTCGTCATATAGAGGACCGATTTCCCCTCCGGCTGGAACCCCGGCAGCGCCATCGGACCGCCCCCTTGTAACGGGTTCGTCGTGTTCACACGGCCAAGCCGCAGCGGCTCGAAGTTCTCCAGAAACTCGAGCAGGTTCGTCGCGTGGATCGTATTGGCTGCGGTACCGAAGACCTCCTCCGGCAACCGCCCGGCGAAGGCCTCAACGGGCCGATCCAGCGCGGCGTCAATCTTGAACAGCGCATAGGGCGCGTTGGTTACGCGGGAGGCACGGCGCAGCATAGCCTCATCCAGCCCCGTGACGAAATCGCCCAAGAGGTTCGGATGGATGGCCGCAACCACCGCGTCCCTGGCACGAAATTCTTCGCCCTCCGTCGAACGCAGTCCCACGGCGCGCCCGCTCTCTACAATCACCGAATTGATCTCGGTCCCGAGCCGCACCTCGCCGCCGTGATCCTTGATGCAATCGACCAAAGCGCGGGACAATTCGCCCGACCCACCGACCGCGAAGCCCACCGGATAATAATGCGTCATGACGATCATGATCATCACGCCCAACCCCGTTCCCATGTCGTCGGGGAACTGAAGGATGCCTTCAGATGCCCATTTGAGAATGAATATTTTGAGCAGGTCGCTTTCGAACAGCTCGTCCACGATCTGAAGGGGCGAGCGGAACATGAGGTCGATGAGGCGGCGCCCGTCCTCACTCCCCTGCATCATCATCAGGAAGGCACCCATCGGGATCGGCACGTTGAACATGCCCTGCATCAGCATCGGCATCATCCTACCACCCCACTCGACGAACTCGCGATATGCCTCTGCATCCTTGGGTGAAAACCGAGCGATTTCTTCACAGGTTTTGTCGATGGAGATGTATGACCGCATATAGGTGAAATCCTTGAGCACAAGGCTCATAGGCGGATCGGGGTGGATGTATTCCAAGCCGTATTTCGACTTCAGGCCCAGCTCATCGTTCAGGAGCATGGGGTTCGCCTGAATCATCCCGTGGATCATCGAATGCTTGTTGTGGAGAAAGCCGGGCGCCGTGCGTTCCAAGGTTACGGCGCCACCGCCGGGAAATCCTTTTTTCTCGAGCACCAGAACCTTCTTGCCAGCTCTTGCAAGGTACGCCGCGCAACCAAGCTGATTATGCCCCGCTCCCATCACGACAACATCGTAGTCCGACATTGGATCCTCCCTATCTGCCATCATCTGGTTAGCGCCACGAAAACGGGCCGCCTAGAAGGCACATTTCTGTTCCTACCTTGAACAGATGACCAATTAACGTAATAAGTTGGTCAATCGACCAAAGAAGGAACCTGCCCATGCCGTCCCGGAATGTTCGTCGCGTTGTGACTGGTCACGACGCGACTGGAAAAGCCATCATCCTCTCCGATGGCACGCCCCCCAACGTCATCCGACCCGCACATCAGCCGGGGCTGGCCTTCCACGAACTCTGGCATACGGACGCATCGCCCGCGCCTGTGACAGCCACCGAGAGTGAACCTACAGACCGCTACGCCGAAACCGCGCCGCCGCCGCATGGCACGATCATACGCATGGTAGACATCCCGCCCGAGGGGCAGGACGGCCCGGGCTTCGACAAGGAAACAGCCGAGGCGCTCTTTGCGCAGGTGGGACTGGCTGAGAATGCCGAACATACCATCCCTGGGCGGCATCCGCTCATGCACCGCACGGAAAGCATCGACTACGGCATCGTGCTGGAGGGCCAGATCGTGTTACTTCTGGACGAAGAGGAAGTGGTGCTAGAGCGGGGCGACATGGTGGTCCAGCGCGGCACGATCCACGCTTGGACCAACCGGACAAACACGATCACGCGTATGCTCTTTGTCCTCACAGATGGTGTGTTCGAGCCGGAGCTGAAAACGGCATTCGAGGGGCACGATCAGCGGCTGAAAGAGGCGCATGGTCTTGTCTGACTGTCTCTTCCCGGATCTGAAATGGCATCACGTCGGTTATTCCGTAAACGACATTGAAGCCGCGATCACCTTTTACGGCGAAGTCTTCGGTATGGAGGTGGAAGATCGGAAATACATCGAGCCGATCGACACGCACCTTGTGTTTCTGCGGCGGGACAACTTTCGCTTCGAGTTCTTCCAAAAGGCAGGGTCCGAGCCCGTCCCCGACCACCGCAAAGCGCCCAATACCGACCTCGCCGAACAAGGCACAAAGCACCCATGTTTCTCCGTTTCGGATGCCCAAGCCGCGCTGGACGCATTGCACGCCCGCTCTGACTGCGTGGTAATCGGCATCGTCCGAAAACCGGGAGATCCGATGGTGTTTGAGAACGACCCTACCCTCGGCCCAAACGACCCCCGCCCTCGCGCGGCAGCGTTTTTCTTCCGCGACCCTAACGACATCATCGTCGAAATCGTGACCGCAGGAAATTTCCCAGACTGATTTTCCATTGGGTCCTTGGGGTTCGTCTCGAAAACCTTAAAACGTAAAGGAACCTAGCATGTCCTATTCACTCGATGGAAAGGTCACAATCGTCACCGGCGGTGCGGGCGGGATCGGCTCGGAAGTCTGTCGGATCATGGGGAAACACGGCGCGCGGATCGTGGTGGCAGACCTCAATCATGACGCTGCCCGAGCCTTGGCTGATGAGCTTGGCAATCAGGCCATTGCGATCGAACTCGACCTGGCATCGGAAGACAGCATTGCCGCGATGATCGCGACGACGCTGGATCACTTCGGTCGGCTGGATGTTATCGACAACAATGCAGCATTGCTCACGGCCGAGATGGCCCGTCGCGACGGCGATATCGAACATATGGCGACCGATGACTGGGACGCGACTTATCGGGTCAACACGCGGGGGACAATGATCGCCTGCCGGGAGGCGCTGAAGGTCATGACACCGCAAGGCTCAGGCTGCATCATAAACACCGCCTCGAACCTCGCGCTTCAGGGCAACTTGATACAGGCCGCATATAGCTCGTCCAAAGCGGCGGTGATCCAAATGACCCGTTCCATCGCAACCTCGCACGGCAAGCGTGGCATCCGGGCCAACGCTGTCTTGCCCGGCTTGACCGGGACAGCCGCAGCCTTGTCGTACCTGCCGGGGGAACTGCGCGAAACTGTCGAAGAGGAAACCCTGACACCCTATCTCGGTACACCCGCAGATATAGCACATCTTGTCGCGTTTCTCGCCTCCGACGAGGCACGATATATCACTGGGCAAGCGTTTGCAGCCGACGGTGGGACGAGTGTTCATATTCCTGGTTTTGCCCGCCTCTCGCGGTTCTTTCAGAGTTAACCAGTACCGATATTGACGTCCCAAGAACCGAACTCGGCACACTAGCCATTGAGCCGAAACGATCGCTCTTTTGCGTTGCGGCCACTGAAGCCACCGCAACGATTTGCCCGCCATCCAAGCTATGGGGAGGGCATATAGGTCGTATCTCAGGTATTCATTGGACAGATATGTCAACGGCTCATAGCTTGTAGACAAGAAGAGGGAGGTTGCCATGCCACGCAAGATCGTCGATTTGTCCGTTCCACTCATGGCCGGGATCGCGTCTGACCCACCGGGAATGACGCCGGAGATCGAATTCGTTGGTCACGACGCAGGCGCCAGAACCTTCGAGGCGGCATTCGGCATTCCGGTCGACAAGCAACTCGAGGGCAAGGGCGCGGCAATCGAAAATCTACGCATGACGACCCACTCCGGCACCCATATGGACGCGCCATGGCATTACCACCCGACCATGAACGGTGGCGAACCGGCGTGGCGTATCGACCAGGTTCCGCTTGAATGGTGCATGGGACCGGGCGTGAAGCTTGACTTCAGATCGTTTCCGGATGGTCACGTCGTCACCCCGGACGAGGTCGAAGCCGAGCTTTTGCGGATCGGTCACGACCTTCAGCCTGGCGACATCGTTCTGGTCAACACTCGCGCTGGGGGTCGATATGGTGAGGACGATTATGTATCGGCGGGTTGCGGCATGGGCCGCGAAGCGACGCTTTGGCTGACTGAACGCGGGATGCGGGTTTGCGGCACCGATGCCTGGAGCTGGGACGCCCCTTTGATGAGTCAGATGGAGCGAATTCAGGAGACCGGTGACTGGTCCTTGTTCTGGGAGGGACATAAGGCCGGGCGCGACACGATCTATTGTCACATTGAGAAACTCGGAAACCTCGAAGCCATCCCCTCAACCGGATTCGAGGTCGTCGCGATGCCGATGAACATAAAGGACGCCTCGGCAGGTTTCGTTCGACCCATCGCGTTGATCGACACCTAGGCCAGGACACGACAACTCATGGTCTTGAAACGACACGGACGAGAGTCATGCACAGAACGGTCAGCGGGTTTTCACATCTTGCATAGATTTTGAGCAAAAAAGGGATTGATCGACTCAGGTCGAACGCGTTACGGGGCCTTTAAGCGAAACTGGATTCGGCCATCTGACGATGGCAAGGAGGTTGCGATGATTACGCGCGATCAACTCATCAAGGAATACAAAGCCCGCGGTAACCTGCCGGGGTTCCTGATCATGTATGGCAGTATCGTCGCGGTTCTCGGCCTCACGGCTTCTGCCATTATCTGATCTGCACCCAGACCGGAATAGCGAAACCCCGGCGCAGTGCGCCGGGGTTTCTTTTTCTTTGGGCAAGCATTGTCACTTGGTTGGCTCGTCCTCGGCCTTTCCATCGGGCGGGTCTTGGTTAACGTCCGCCGCTTCGCCGACATTGTCCACTCCGCGCTCTTCGAGCAGGGTCGTGAGCCAATTCGGGTCCATCTCCGGCACCGACGACAGGAGTAGGTCGGTATAGGGATGGTGCGGGGGCGTGAACATCTCGTCCTTCGGTCCCTGCTCCACCACTTTGCCCTGCTGCATGACAACCACTTCATCCGCGATTGACCGAACGGTGGCGAGATCGTGGGTGATGAACATGTATGCAAGGCCAAGGTCCTGCTGCAACCGGTCGAGCAGCTTCAGGATGCCCTCGGCGACAAGTTGGTCAAGCGCAGAAGTCACCTCGTCACAGATGATGAATTCGGGTTCCGCCGCCAGCGCACGCGCGATGCCAATACGCTGCTTCTGACCTCCAGAAAGCTCGGGCGGATAGCGGTAGTAATATTTGGCCGGATCGAGCTCGATCAGATCGAGCAATTCGTCCACCCGTTGTTTCAGATCGCCGCCCTTGAGGCCGGAGTAGAATTGCGCCGGACGCCCAATGATCTCGTGAATTTGCACCTTGGGGTTCAGCGCCGTGTCGGCCATTTGATAGATCATCTGAGCTTGCCGCAGTTGATCTTTGTTCCGGTCCGTGTATTTCGCCGGAAGTTTTTCGCCTTTGAACAGGATCTCCCCTTTGGACGGGGGCAATAGCCCCGTGATGCAGCGCGCCGTTGTCGATTTTCCCGACCCGGACTCGCCCACCACTGCAACGGTCATGCCCGGATAGATATCGAAGGACACGTCATCCAGCACTTTCGCGCTGCCGGTGTACGAAGCGTCGATGTTCTTGACCGAGATAATCGGCGGCGTACCGTCGGTCGGACGCGATTTCTGGTCGCGCTGGAAGCTACGCACCGCCCAAAGCGATTTCGTGTATTCCTCTTGCGGGTTGCTGAGCATCTGCTCGGTCGAGGCCTGCTCGACCTCCTCGCCCTTCAAAAGCACCTTGATCGTATCGGCCATCTGCGCCACCACGGCGAGGTCGTGAGTAATGTAGATCGCCGCCGTATTGAACTGATCCACGATGTCACGGATCGCCGCCAAGACCTCGATCTGTGTCGTCACATCTAGAGCTGTGGTCGGTTCGTCGAAGATGATCAGGTCAGGACGACAAGACATTGCCATCGCCGTCATCGCCCGCTGCAACTGCCCGCCGGATACCTGGTGCGGGTAACGGAAACCAATCTCGCCCGGGTTCGGCAATCGCAGGCGCTCATATAGCTCCATCGCGTCCTCTTGCGCCGCCATCCGTTTCTGGATTCGGTATTGCACCGGCGCTTCGGTGTGCTGATCAATGATCTTGTGTGCCGGATTGAACGATGCCGCCGCCGACTGCGCGACATAGGCGATACGGGAACCCCGGAGTGCCCGTTTCTCGCCTTCGGTCGCTGTGGTCAGCTCCATCCCGTCGAACTCGATCGAGCCTCCCGAGATCCGGGTGCCGTCGCGGGCATAACCCATCGCCGCGGCCCCGATGGTGGATTTGCCCGCCCCGGATTCCCCGATGAGACCTAATACCTCCCCCCTATGAAGCGTGAGGTCGACACCCTTGATGATGTCGATCCAGGTTTCTTCGGAGTAGCCTTGGATTTGCAGATCCTTGATCCTGAGCAGTACGTCCTTTTCGGAAAATTTGGTCATTTTATTGCTCCTTCAGGCCGGAGGACCGGTACAGCATCCAGTCGACGACGAAGTTCACGGACACGGTCAGAAGCGCGATGGCTGCCGCCGGAATCAGTGGGGTCACGTCGCCAAAGGAAATCAGGGTCGCGTTTTCACGCACCATCGACCCCCAGTCTGCGGTCGGTGGTTGCAGGCCTAGACCGAGGAAGCTGAGGCCAGCGATGAGCAGAAACACGAAACAGAACTCGAGGCCGAATTCCGCGATCAAAGGCGCCATCGAGTTAGGCAGAATTTCGCGCCGGATCAGGTACCAGTCACCTTCGCCGCGCAACTTGGCAGCTTCGATATAGTCCATTACCACGATATTGCCCGCGACAGCTCGCGTCAGACGGAACACGCGCGGCGAATAGATAATTGCAACCACGAACACGATGACCCAGGTCGCAGTGCCGAGGATAGACAGCATCAAGAGCGCAAAGATCAGTGACGGGATAGACATGATCACATCGGCCACGCGGCCCATGAACGTGTCGAACCAGCCACCTTTGACGGCAGCGAGCAGACCGGCGAGCGCACCCAGGATGAACGCGCCCAGGGTCGCGACCAACGCAAGTCCAACCGAGTTGCGTGCGCCGTAGATGATGCGGCTGAATATATCGCGTCCCAATTGGTCCGCACCAAGAAGCATGTTCGCATCAGGTGCTGCGAACGCACCCGCGATCACTTCGGCCTCGCCATGCGGTGCAATGACCGGGGCGAAAATGCCGGCAATCGCGTAGGTGAAGATCACGAACATCCCGAAGGCCGCCGTCAGGGGCGCGGTACGCAACTCCTTCGCCAGATTCGGTTTTGCGAGCTGGATGAGGAATTCCTTGAACGCGTAAGAAACCATTGCCGCTACCGCCAGAACGATCGCGAAAGTCGCCACCGCCCTCAGAGCGGGCGTGCCACCAACGATGCCCAGCACGAACGAGATCAGCGTGAGCGAGAACACCATCATGAACCATTTGCGCCACTCCACATATGCGAGGATGACGGAAGCAAGGATGAGAAAGGCATAATAGCCAAATACGAAAGCACTCATATCACGCCCCCCTTATTTCGGATGCCGCAGACGCGGGTTGGTCAGGATCGCGCCGACGTCGGCTGCGAGGTTCAACAGGATAAAGGTCGCCGCGAAGATGAGCGACGCGGCCTGAACGACCGGGAAATCGCGTTTCGCAACGGCATCCACGAGGGCTTGGCCGATGCCCGGATAAACAAACACCACTTCGACGAGGACAACCCCGGTAATCAGGTAGGCCAGGTTGAGAGCGACAACGTTGATAATCGGCGCCCAGGCGTTCGGAAGCGCATGCTTCACGATAACCCGCCACGGCTTAACCCCCTTGAGCCGCGCCATCTCGATATAGGGCGAGGCCAGCAGGTTGATGATTGCCGCCCTGGTCATTCGCATCATGTGCGCCGTGACGACCAGAACCAGCGTCAGGGCTGGAAGAAACGCTCTGTGCAACAAGTCACCGAAGCTCATATCGCCTGAAAGGCTCGCGATTGCCGGGAAGAGCGGCAGTTTCACTGCGAGATAGAGGATCAGGATGTAACCCAGGAAGAATTCGGGGCTCGAGATCGAGGTGAGCGTCATCACGTTCGCGACCCGGTCGAAAACCGAGTTGCGCAGCAGAGCGACGAGAACACCGAGAAAGATGGCGAATGGCACCGCGATGACGGCCGCGTATGCCGCAAGGAACAAAGTGTTCACAAAACGCGCACCGATCACACGCATGACCGGGTCCCCGGACACGGCAGAAACGCCGAAATCGCCGGTGACCGCGCCGCCGAGCCATTCCAGATACCTGATGACTGCGGGCCGATCCAAGCCAAGTTGATCGCGCATTGCCTGAACGGTTTCCGGTGTCGCACCCTGACCCAGCACGGCTTCCGCCACGTCGCCGGGGAGGAGTTCCACGGCAAAGAAGATCAGGATGGATACGACGAGAAGTGTCAAAAGCCCGTAGCCGAGCCGTTTCAGAACAAGCCGGGTCAAATCGCCCATGTGTTCTTCCCCCGTTGTTGTCCGGCGGTGCCTTTTCGGCGTGCCGTTGAATTATTGCGGTTCCGATCAGTGTGGGCGATGCAAGGCGACGTGTCACCTGTCATATGCAAGCGGCCCGAAACTGCCGGTCCGAATTGAAACGGCCCGGCGGTCTCCCGCCGGGCCGAATGTTTCTCAGCCGATCAGCTTTCGAACCACCAGCGGCTCGCTGCGCGAGCGCCATCGCTCTCCCAGCTTGCGGCCAGTTCGTCCGGCGTGCCGACGTTAGCACGCGCGCCATAGACGAAGTTGTTGAAGAACGGAATGACAGTGCCGCCATCGTCGCGCGCCAGCATCGCCATTTCGCGATACATTTCTGCACGCAGCGACTCGTCGAGTTCCGCTTTCGCTTGCAGGAGCAGTTCGTTGAACCGCTCGTTCTGCCAACGGCTTTCGTTCCAGGCCGCGTCATTCTTGTAAGCCAGAGTGTACATCACGTCAGGCGTCGGGCGCGCACCCCAGGACACAAGCGTCCAAGGCTTCACCAGCCAAACGTCCGAGTAGTAACCATCGTTCGGTTCACGCACGACGTTGATGGTAATGCCGGCCGCCTTGGCGTGTTCAGCATAAAGCACCGCCATGTCAACGGCGCCTGCCGTAACAGAGTCGGCGGTCGACAGGTTCACCGTCAGGTTCTCCATCCCGGCCTTCTGCAGAAGCGATTTGGCCTGGTCCGGATCATAATCGCGCTGCGGGATGTCGTCCGGCCAATACGGTTGGGCCGGCGAATGGTGGAAGTCGTTGCCCTTGGTCGCCGCGCCATACATGATCTTTTCGATCACTTCGTCGCGGTTGATCGACAGTTTCAGTGCATTACGCACGTCCACATTGTCGAACGGAGCCGTGTCGCAATGCATCGGCAACGTGATCGCACCGGCCGATGGAATGTTGAACACCTGGATATTCGGGTCCCGCTCGAGCAGTGCCATTGTTTTCACGTCGACTTGGCTGACGGCGTCCACGTCGCCGGTGACCAGTGCGGTCTGACGCGCGTTCGGGTCGTTCAGCGTCAGGATCTCCACCTTGTCGAACCAAGCGCCCTCACCATGCCAGCCTTCGTGTTTGGTCAGGCTGAACTGCACGCCGAATTCGCCGGAATCGATAGCGTACGGGCCAGAACCGTCTCCCGATTTCCAGTCGATCGTGCCGTCGTCATTGGCCGGACAAATGGCGAAGTGGTAGTCTGTCATCAACCACGGAAGGTCCGCGTTGCCGCCCGAAAGCGAGAAGACGACGGTGTTTTCACCATCTGCCGTGATGTCCGTGACGTCAGACAGTAGCGCTTTAGCCGCTGACGTCGAGGCATCCCCGCGGTGGTGGTTGAAGGAGGCAACAACATCGTTCGCTGTTACCGGCCTGCCCGAATGGAAGCTTGCATTGGAGTTCAGAGTGAACGTCCATTGCGAGGCTTCCTCGTTCGCCTCCCAGCTGTCCGCAAGGTCCGGCCCGAGCGAGCCGTCACCATTGATCATGGTCAGATAGGACCGATGGGTGTGGGCGAGAAAGATCATCGTCCGTGTCACATAGGTGCCCGGATCGTGCGTGTCCCCGGTGTTCCCATCATGGATACCCCAGCGGAATGTACCACCGGCTTGCGGCGCCGCTTTGGCTTGCTTGGTCCACAGACCCGTCGCCCCGGCGACCGTCAGGCCCGCAGCGGCAGAGTAATTCATGAAATCGCGGCGCGAGATCTGGCCCTTCTTGGCCCCCTCGACGATCCGCTCGATCAATTCCTGGTTTTTCTTTGTCATAGTGGCTCCCTGTTGGTTCCGTCTCGCTTTGGCGCGAGATCCTCTGTGAACGTCCGGCAAATGTACGCCGGGTAATCGTCCAAAAACGACATAGCTCTACATGAACACGAAATTTCCCGTGTATCCACCCCACTCACAAGGGTTTTTTTAACCAAACAGATAACGTGATGTCGTTTTTGGACGATCTCCTTCACTCTTTGGGCAGTGCCTTTGAGAAAACGTAAACGTAACCGGGAAGCGGTTTTTCTTACGCGAAGGTGGCATGGGTACGGTGCTGGCCGTGTCGTTCTGGCACCATGAAAAGACCCCATGCGGGCACGGCCAGCCTAGTGGGCAAACATCGACAGATCGCCAAGAAACCTCAGCTTTGACAGAACAAAAAGCAACCGAGCGATCTCGCCGGAGTGCCCATTCAAAGACGATCGAGGCATTGTGCGTGACTCAACCGGGTTCGCTTGTTGTATTCTGGCGCGTCTTTGTGGGGCCGCAGCAGCAGACCAGACCATCATCATGCAGGCCCAAAATGTCGACCTAAGCAAAGGATCGACGCCATACTGACGCTCCGTTCGCGACGTGGTGGTGTTCGACACACGTCGTATGAAGGGCCGGAGCCTTCGGATAACGGTCGAAAAGTACTCGCTTCCCTAAGTGTGACATTGCTCGGCCGCAATAAACCGCTCAACTAGTTCGCGCGTGAGCCGAATTTCATCATCGGCTCATCGGTCGTCAAATGCGCGTGCAGCGTTTTTGGCGGTTCATTACTGGAACATGGGCCACCTTCCATCGCAGTGTCGCTCTTCGCCCAGTTTGGCCCTGATGGCGCACTGCAGGCCGTTAACCACCTCGGGATCGAATGAGCCAAAGCACCGTACGATGGTGAGTAACCGATCGTCGCGAAAACTTCAGATTGGTAAAACTCTCCAAGCCTTTCAGCCAAGAATTCAGGGAAACGGTGCGACGCCGATCACGGCAGCATGGGCCATTAGTAACCCCACCCAGATTACCAGTCCGATGCCGGCCCGACGCATAAAACGCCCAAAATGACGCGCCCGCCAATCGCGGTCGGTGAAAGGCGCAACTGAAAGGAGCGCCGTTTGCGTGAAGAAACGATCCGCCCCACCCATCAATACCCTCCGAGCCCTCGCGTCGAAGGCAGGGATAGCCAAAACGGCCAACATGGCGAATGCACCAAACAAAATGACATGGGCCAAGTCGCCATTGGGCAGGAGATGAGAAATGGCCCAAATGGCAAGCGCAAGAAAGAGTGGATGCCGGCTGATAGCCGCAATCCCCGGATCGTCGGGGTCAAAATCCGCATTGCGCCTGCTTCCGAGCGTGAATGGCTGACGCATTCCAATCCCGACAGAAACGAGGATCAGTGCGATCGGCATGACAAGGTTCGGCGCCCATCTTGCCAGCGACGTCTGTGGCCAAAGTTCAATAAAGGGCGCACGCCCGGCCGCCGAAATGACCCATCCGAAGAGTAAAAGCGACACGATTCCATACACAATGAAATAGGCTCGGCGCCCAATACGGGACATGAGCCGACCTCGCAAATCCGCGACGCGCGGCACGAAATGGCTCGACAAAAACGCGATCATCGCCAGTGTGTATTCCGCCCAACCTTCCATGCCCAGTCCACTACCAAAACCGCGACATGACGCAACGAAAAACAGTGGCTTACCTTGGGATAATGGCGCTCTGGGGAGGATCGCCACCGGCCTTTGTTTTCAATAGCTTGTGGATTTCTTAGACAAAACCGAGGTTTTGGAAATCAAAGGGTTACGCGGAGGGTTGTCTAAGGATTTGGGCGGGAAAGCTGTCAAGACAAATTTGAAAGTCAGGTGGCACTGAGTGATCAGGTAACTGCGGTCGCAGATCGTTTCGTATCCTCGCAACTTTGCTCAGTTTGAGCTATCAACTGAGGTGCGGAGCTTTCACCTCGCGCGGTGAAGCGGGGCCACTGGGCTACACAAGCTTGCCGGAGGTGGTGGAATAACATTGAACCCTGATCTCGAATCACCACTTTGAAATGGAGCGAACGTCAGTCCTAATTGTGTCACTGCTTCCAATACGAAAAGCGAGCTGAGCTGGCGTCGCTTTGACAATTAGATTGGAACCACGGTGTTCAATCACTTGCTGCTGCTCACGCTATAGATATCCAAAAGCAAGTCTGGGTTCGACCCATTGCCTTGAACCTCCGCCTTAAGATCCTTAAGGATTGGCAGGAACTTGGAACGGCGTCGTGCGAAATTAGGCGAGGATCTATCCCGACCGGTCATGTCGTCTTCGACGCGAAGAATGATTTTGAGGAATTCGTCGGCCAACGGATCGGTGCCAGCCACCAGTGCCGCCGGCTCCTTCCGTCGCCAACGCAGAAGTCCAGCCATCAAAAACGGCGCATAATTGAACATCGTGTATTCGCCATGGAGGTTGCGTTTGAAGTCCGCGATGGCTCGGCGCCCAAGGCGTTCTACATCATAACGGTTCAAGAGAAACGGTGCAGTATCCGACCGCGAGAGCAAGAAGGCCATCCCTGCGCTTTGACGGTTCCACACCCAATCCTCGATCTTCGTGGACAGGAGCGTCTCTATCGCTTTTTGCTCGATTTTCTCATCTTTGATGATACGACCGAGCCCTTGAAACACCAGCACCCAACTTGCCGCATAGTGCACGAAAGGATGTGTCCGGTCGTCGGCTTCAATACAGTCGATCAACCAACCCGCCACAGGTTCAGGGCATCTTCTGAACTGCCACGTCAAGAACTTCAGCGCGGCATTGTCTTCGGTGCCTGGTCCCACCTCGCCACGCAGACGACGTTGTGTGACGTCGATGGCGCGTTCCGTTAGCCGATCGAGATGCTCAACATACTCAGGGTCGATTTCGTCGGGGAGATCGCCATCGCTCGAAATGCAGTATTTCCCAAACGGCCTTTGAGATAGTTTCGCTGCGAGCGTGTCCCAATCCGGGTTTCGGCGGTCTGTTTCTTTGTCGAGAAGCGTGAATAGACCATCCGCACGTTCGCTGTCATGCCAAGCGTCCAGCCCACAGGGCAAGACCAGACGGGACGGAACCGATACTGTGCCGTGCTGACTATCGATAATATCTTCCCAAGAACGTTTCTCTTCCGTCGCCTCGTCCCAATCGATCGTGAAGCTACGCCCGAGATCGCGCGCTTCCATCAGGATGCGGGCTCGACCTGCCGCCGGTTTCTGTTCGACCCAGAGCGATACCGGCGTATTCGAGCGTAGCGGTTTGTCGAGCTCAAGTTTTGCCTTGCGAGGCCAAGGAGCCGCGTCTTTCCTGAGATAGACCGAAATCTGGTTCTGCCCTCCCGGAATGGCCAGCTCGGCCGGGACCGGGCTTCGATAGAGGCGCCCCGCCTCCAAGGTCTCTTTCGCGTCGATCAAATCAAAGTTCGACGCCGAATTGCCACTGAATACGATCGTCGAAATTCGGGGAAGGAAGTCGAAGTATACAGGGTCGCCTGAGCCGAGACGGCGCGCCGCGACAAGGGCACCACGTGCCACCGCATACGGTGTGAGGCGGATGAGTGGCGACTTGGACACCTGCGCCACGGCACGGTGCAGGGCCTCGGCGGCGGCGCCTTCTGCCACGGTTTCGAGCAAGACCGCGTCGCACTCGGAAAAATCCGGCAAGGTCTCGTCGAGCGTCAACGCCGTCGGCCAGACCTCGTCCGAGAGATCGACCAAGTCCCAGTCGCCGTTTTGTTGACGCAGGACCTCGGGGGACACCGGCAGGCCGAGCGCGAAATTCCCGACACTGCGCGCGCGGGCTCGATGCGCGGTCCGGGCCGACAGCCCGTCTTCCCCAAGCGCCAAATACCGCGCAGTCCGAACGAGCGAGGAGAACCCCAGTGGTCCCGAAACACTTCGCCCGGTGCGACGACGTTCCGGCGCCACCACGCGCGTGCTCTTGCCATGCGCAGGACGAAGATCGAAGGACTGAAGCGAAACGCCCTCGGCGCTCTGAGTGACGACGCCAACGGTCTGGCCTTCACAAACCAGCTTTTGGTCCAAAGCATGCAGGACCGCGAGAACCGGGCGCCACACGAGCATTACGTTTCTCAGGCGCGCAACGCCGGATGCGGCCAAGAGATGCTCCTGCACCAATTCGTCGCTCGCCGGAGTATCGTCGATAGCAATGACATTGAACGAGGCGCCGTGCCCCATCCCCGATAAGGCAGCCGCGAGGGGGGGCAGTCGAACGTCGTCCCGATCCAGAAGTGACCGGATTAAAACTCGGCGTTCCTCCCGCCCAACTTCGCCCCAGCCATCGCCGAGTCCATGCGGAGAAATCGTCGCCTGCGGCCCGCCGATCCAGCGGTCCTTTGCGGCTGTCCCGATCAGCACGGCACTGGTCAGCGGGCCGTTCTCGATGATCTCGGTCGGACCGATCTCTTCTTCATCCCCGGGGGTGAGCTTCCAATTGCGCGCGGAGAAGTCACGCCAACCGTTCACATCGTAACCGCAAAGCTTGCGTTCGCTCATGCCGCACCTTTGTAGATTTCGCTACGCACGAAGGCCCGAACTTCGGAAAAGCCGCGCGACAGCTCATCACCTGATGGGCCCAGTGCGATAGCCTTGAGTCTGACGTTGCCCCGCTTTTCCTCCACCGCCTCTGCCCGGCCCCAAGCCGGGGTCATGATCAAGCCGTCGCGCATAATCTCGGAAGTGGCCAAAGGCTGAAGTTGCTGCAAGAGGCTGGCGGCCTCTGTCGCAGCCTCCTCGAGGTCGAGCCGCAGCATCGCATGGGGTGTCCAAACGGCCACGCGCCGCGGGGGATCGGACCTTGACGGGTCGGTGATCCGCAAAGCGACATGTGCCCGCGCGACCGTCAGAAGCGTTCCGGGAGCCTCGGGTCGGGACATGATTTCGACGACGCGATTGGTCTCGCGCAGCCAGAATACGGCGATGGGGCGATCCTGCGAAAACCACTTTCCGCCTACAGCTTCGTAATGCCAGTCGACAGGCGATTGTGCGACAAGTTCAGCCTCTTCCAACTCGTCGATCGCGAGAATAATCGCGACCACCGCAAAATCGGTCCAAGTTTCAGCCTGCCAGGCCCAAAGGTCATCTTCGGCCTTTTGCCGCTCGAGAAGCCTGATCCAATTCTCATGGACCTCGTGATAGCTCCGATCCTGCATGAGAACGTAATTGGGCGTGATCCCTGCTTGAGCTTCGGTCACACCAAGATCGCTAAGGAGTTTTACCAGAGATCGTGTCGCCTTGCGAAATGCATCGACCGATATGTAACGATCGCTTCGCGTCGCCCTCGGGTGCTCGCGGAGCCATTCACGTGCCAACTCGGAGGCGAGTTTGGCGTATGCGAACAGCACCCGGTTCTCAAGCGTGTCGAAATTTTCGCGACGAACGGTGGCGAGGATGCGTTGTGCGGATCCTGCCCGCTCAGCAATGCTGCGCCCGGGCTGTCGACTGAGCCACACCATCGAAGCGCGGTCCATTTCCTGCACCCGGTCGAGCGGGGTCAGCTCCCGGTGACGACGAAGCACCCGCCGGATCCTCTTGATCAGATCCTGAAGCACGGGCTGCATCCGACGAGATTGCCGGACGATCTCGGCCATGCGTGGCTTTGCCTCGTCTTCCGCCGCACGCCATGCCTCTCGCAAGCGCGACCAGACATTGGCAGGGTCTTCCAGGGCTTCTTCCAACTCCTGAATGCGCGCGATGACTTCGTTCATGTGCCGAAGCGCGATCGCACCCGCCTCCTCTGCCGCATTGGTCGGTTCCTGCCCGCGACGGGGACGAACTGGAAACCCTTCGCGCGGCGGGTTTTCCGCATGATCACGCTTGGGATAGGGAAACAGGACGGTCCCCATCTCCGTTCCCCGCACCATCCCATGACCGAGCAAGGCATGCGCAGGTCTCCCCGGACGCGCTCCTTCATACGCACCAAGGAGGCTATCCTTCGGACCGAAGGACGCCCCTTCCGCCAATGCCCGAGGCGACCAGGGTCGCGACAGGTATCGCATCAGCGCGTCACCCCGTTCCAAACGAACTGCCCGGTGCCTTCGGCAAGCTCCAAAGAGTCGCCAATGGCCTGCGCAAGAGCATCATCCCCAAGCTCATGCTCGACGAAGGAGCGCAACTCGTTGAACTGTCCCGACGCCACGTCTACGTCGACACCGCGCAACTTGGGCAAAAGCCGCATCTCGACCTGATCGGCAATCGCGTCGTTGGGCCAATTGCTTCCTTCGACGCGCGGATAATTGGCCGCGTAGGCAAGGATCGCGCGACCCAGACGGTGGCCGAAGGGACGTTTGAAGTCTCGCATGAGATCGACCATCTTGTCCAAGGAGGCGGTCACCTTGGCCTCGCGCTCCACGCTGGAACTCGGCTTGACCCAACCGTCCCAAGTGCTCTTTGGAAGAGCCATCGGATGTTCGATCGGTCCTTCCGGGCGACCGTCCTTGATTTTCTTCGGCGCAGCAAAGCGTAGGATGTTCGCTCGGTCGACGACCTTGTCGGACAGAGACTGCGTGCTCTCATCCTCGTTCATCGTGCCGGCAAACAGAAGATTGTATCCCGGGAACAGGCGTGGCGGCTGGTCCATGTTCGGGATTTCGAGCTCGATCTCCGCATCCTTGCGTTCGTTGCGATCACCAACGGCGCCGCGCTGCGGACGGCTCTCCAAACGGCTCAGGAAGTCGGAGAAATAATACTCGACGCGGGCGAGGTTCATTTCGTCCAAAAGGATCATCATCATCCGATCCTCAATCGCGTCCGTGTTGTTGAGCTCATCCAAGGCCCAGAGCGCGCGCGCCATGTCGGTTGGACGGAACTTGCCCTCGATGTAGTTGTAGAACCCCATAAGATCCTGCGGCGAGTCCCAGCGCGGCTGCACCGGCACCTGAAGGAAACCGATCCCTATACCTGCTGCATATTGCCGAGGAAGCTGGCTCTTACCGGTGCCGGAAATACCGGCGAGCACGGCCATCTGGGTGGTCTCGTTGACTTTCATGGAGGTATGGAAGGCCCGCAACGTCCGGGCGGGATAATCCAGCCCCTTGGCGCGCAAACGACGTTCGACCCGCTTGATCGCATCCTCTTCGTTCTGAACCGGTGCTTTGGGCCAGTCGAGCATGGCACGGATGACCGGCGGCGTCTCTTTGAGTTCGTGGAGAGGATCTGCCGAAGGCTTATTTGGATCAATCTTGTCGATCTCTTCCCTAAGGTGGGCCAGACGGGCCTCCATGCTCGCTCGGGTATCGGCGAGTCCCTCGAGTTCGCCTTGCTGGCGACGCAGTTCCTGACCTGCTGCTGCGATCTCGGCCCCGGCGCGTCCATGATCGGCCTGTGCAGCGGCCAAGGCCTCGCGCTCTTGCCCAAGCCTGCTCTGGACCTCCGCGATCTCGGACTCCCGCGCAGTCATGCGGCCTTCGAGACGCGCATTCTCCGCCTCGAGGTCGCGACTACGCTCTTCAAGAGCCGCAACCCGCGCTTCCGCTTCTTCCAACCGACGCAACTCGTCGCGCATCCCCTGAACCATGTCCAAAAGTTCGCCGTGCTCGCGGGTCAGACTTTCGATACGAGCGATGAGGTCCTCGGCCTTCTCGAGGCGAGACTTGAGAGCATTGTATTCTTCCCGCATAGGCGCCAACTCGGCCTCGAGGTTCAATCGCTCGACCTGTGCTTGTTCCGTTTCCAACCGGAATTCTTGAACCTCTTTCCGACGCTCCTCGAGGCTCTGCCATTCGAGAAGGAGTTCCTCTTTCTGTCGTCGGAGCGCTTCAACCTCCACTTGCACGTCGGCCACGACGGCAATCGCTTCTCTGCGTTTGTCGAGCTCGGCTTCCAGATCTGCGAGCGTGTTCGTCTTACCGTCTATCTGTGCTTTGAGTTCGTCAATCGTTGCGATCGGCCCCTGCGCAGTAATCACCTGATCATAGCGGTTTGCGAGGAACAGCATGACGATTGCGAGGAGGACGAGAACCGCCGCGACGACGAAAACCAAAAGTGTAGTTGCAGTCAACATATTGGGAAGTCCTTACTGATCGTTCGTCGTCGCAGGCGATTCTTGCGCCGGTTCTGCGGCAGGCGTTGGCGAAGGCGTGTCAGGAGACGAGCCAGCCGCAGTGTCGCGTAAGCTGGCGATCTCTTGCAGGAGCTGCTGCAATTCCTTCTGGCGTCGCGCGATATCGGCGCTGGCTTCATCTCGGCGATTGTCGAGACCGTCGATCGCGGCCTTCAGACGACCTTGCTCGGCCTTCTGCACCTCGATCGTCGCCTGTGCCTGAGACGCGGCTTCCTCGGCCTCGGCAATCTGTGCGGCGAGACTGTCACGTCGTGTAGACATCGTTTCGATCGCAGTCTCCAGTGATCCGATCTGCTCAGATAGCTGGGCCAACCTGGCGCGCTGCCCGACGATTTCATCGGACAGTGCCTGCCTCTGATCGGATGCGCTCGCGAGGTCGACCCGTGCAGTTTGAACCTGGGCTTCGAGATCGGGAAGCTGGCCCTCGAGCGCGGCTTTTGACGCCTCCAACCGCGAGACCTCGGCGGTCAAGTTCGCGACCTGTTGTCTCTTGGCTTCAAGCTCGGCCAGGGTCGTTTCGGCCGTTTCGACCTCACTGCGCAACTGCGCCAACTGCGCGCTCCGAGTGGCAAAATCTTGCTGGACGGCTTGGAGGCTTGTCATAACAGCTTCCAGCCTCGCGTTCGCATCTGTCAGGCGCTCTTCCGCCAGGGCTGCGCGGTTCTCGTTTTCCTCGGCAAGCGTCATCGCGCCCGCCATCCGCGCATCGATCTCTGCCTTTTGCTGTTGCGCTTCTTCGAGATCCGCCTGGATCTCAGCCAGATTAGTCGCGGCCCCCGATAGGCTGGCACGCGTATCAGCAAGGCTCTGTTCGGCAGAGTCCTTTCGCTCGGTCAGTCCGGCGAGTTCTTCGCGGACTGCGGACTCATCTGCCCGCAAATCATCGACCAGGTTGCTCAGGCGTTCCTGTTCGAGTTCGAGACGAGCGACGGTTTCTTCGGCAGACTTCAAGTCTGAGACCCTCGGCTCGAGGTCCGCAATCTGGTCCTGTAGTTCGTCACGTTGCCGACGCGCCCGCTCCAGTGCGTCCTGAACCTGATCCAGGTCGGACTGCGCGACCTGTTTTGCCGACGTTAGCTCATCGACATCACCTTGCAGGCTTGCGACTTCACGACGCAGTTTTTCCTGATCGGACTGGGCGCTGGCGTTCTCGCGACGCAGGCGTTCCGCCGTGGCTATCATGTCTTCAGCCTCTGCCATCCGCTCCTGAAGGGCATCAAGCCGTTCTTGAGTTGTAGCCAGCCGCGCTTGGGCGTCCGCCTCCTGTTGTTCTGCACTACGACGGCTGGCCTCGGCCTGCGCCACCTCGGAGGTGAGGTTCAATTTCTGGTCCGATAAGGCTTGGAACTCGTCTCGCACCTCGGCCACGCTCGCGCGGGTCGATTGGAGTTCCCCGTTGTAATGGTCGAAATCGTCAATGATCCGGCCATACTTTTCGTCGAGTGTATTCACCGCGAAAATCAGATACCCCGAGGCCAGAACGGCGACCCCGGCAAGTGTCGCCGCTATCACCGTGCTCCGGCTCGATTTACGAAAGGTCTTGTTCGACTCGGTCAAGGCATCCCTCCATGTCCTTGGCTAATTCATCCACCCAGAACCGGCGCACCCGCCAGCCCATGGCCTTCAATTGTTCATCTCGCCACAAGTCCTGCGTCTTGCGGCGTCCGTCCGGGGTCTGATGCCATTTGCGGCCGTCGACCTCGAGATCGAGCTTGATCCCACCAGCCCCGAACAAGGCGAAATCCAAGCGCCTTCCTGCGATCTCGAATTGGGGCTCTGGGTTGAGGCCTCGCGCTTTGAGCGCGTGGTAAACCTTTCGTTCCCAATCGCTGTCGAAGACGCCCTCGCCCGAACGTCCGCGCTGTTCAGTCGCATAGGCGGCCAACCGTTGTAGCGACGTCGATTTGCCGGACCTCGCGAAATTGAGGTCTCCGAACACCATCGCGACCGCCCTCGCCCTCGAAATCGCCACGTTCAAACGGCGCTTGTCCCGCTGGAAAAAGGTCATGCCGGATTGCGGACTCCGCGGCCCGACGACCGGCGAGAACAGGATCAGGTCGCGTTCCTGCCCCTGAAATCCGTCGACAGTCCCGACCTTGAGCTCGGCGGCGATACGCTTGGTCTCGGGAATCTCACGGTTGATCGCGTTTTCCAGTTCCAACACCTGCGCTCGGAACGGCGTGACGACCCCGATACTCCCCTCATAGCCCTCGTCGACGAGAAGTTTCTTCAGATGCCGCAAGATCGTAGCGACTTCGGCCGTGTTGACGTTGCCTCCCGCAGAAACGGCGGGTGCCGGAACATCCTCCCACGCCAGGCCGGGCTTGGCCCCTTTGGGCATGACGAGGCGGTCCGGATCGTAGGACGTCTCAAGCACACCGCCGTAGAACGTGCTGCTGATGTAATCCACGATAGGACCAGCGGAGCGATACTGATGGCGCAGCGTAATCCGCTCGGCACACGGCGCACGTGACGCGAAGTCGAACAGCGATCGACGACTTTGCGCAAACCGGCCCATCCGAGCAATCGGCAAACCTTGCGCCTGCATCAGGTTTCGATCCTGTGCTTGGCTCAATTGCGGAATGAACGACAGTTGCAAATCATCGCCGACGACGACCGCTCGCTTCGCCCGAGCAAAGAGCGGCATGGCGGTCGCGATATCGCACTGGCTCGCCTCGTCGAAGATGACCAGATCGAACAGACCGTCGTGGAGCGGGATGCGCTTTGGCGCGCCGAGAACCGACGCGAGCCATAGCGGACGGTGCTCGACAACTGCTTGAGACAGTTCCTCGGGTGGCAGCCCCCTCCCCCCTGCGAACTGCCAATCATCTGAGACTTCCGCAACCTCTCGACGGCGCGTTTCGGCAACGAAACCTCTCTTGGACAGGATTTTGGGGAGCAACGACCGAATGATCTCCTGAATGTCCGAGCCAAGTGTGATCGGGTCCTCCGGCTTTCCAAGCTCGGCCAGCTCGTCTCGCAAATCCGAAAGGCGTGCCTTAAGGTCCGAAAGTGATAGCCCAATCAGGTCCGAGCCGGGGCGTGCGTCGTCAACGTCCTCTGCGATCGACGCTGGCCGTCTCGATGTCACCGCGTGGAACCACCGCAAAAGCCGAACCAACATAGCTACCTTATCTACCTGCACAGCTTCGTCAGAACCTGTCTGTTCCTGACGCCCGCCCGCTGCATCGGTCCTAAGAGCGATCCGTTCCAAGATATCGGTCAAAGCGCATTCGATCTCCGCCACGCGCTCCATCTGATCCAACGATTGCGCCCGGCGGCGTGCAAGATCGACGAGGCGCGCCAGCGCAAGCTCGTCCACATCGGACGAAAGAGATGAATTCTCGTTGTCGATCAAGGCTTTCAATACGTCCGCAAAGCCGACGTCGATCTCGGCATTCGGGTTCAATGTTCGAACCATGAAGGAAGTGTTGGACGATAAACTGCCGAGGCGGTCCTCTACGGCATCGAGCGCCTGATGATTTTTCGAAGCCACAAGCACGCTTCCACCTGCGGCAAGAACCGACGCGGCCATCGACACGATCGCTTGGCTCTTGCCAGTTCCCGGCGGCCCGGTGACGACAGTGAGAGGCGCTTCGCATGCCCCGCGAACCGCACGAAGTTGTTCTTGATTCAAGGGGCCCGCATCAATCGCCGCGGCCGCAGGTTTCACCTCGGCCTGCATACCGAGCGCCGCGCCAAGGGCGGTTTGAGCAATCCGATCCTCGGACCACGAGGCAATCTCATCGAGGTTTCGCGCAGCACCGGCAACGAACGAACTGTCTGTCGGCAGGAAAACTGCGGCCGCGTCGAAGATACCTTGCGAGTTCAGGTTCAAGCTCGAGACCAGATCCTCTCCATTGATCCGTCCTTTGATCTGACTTGCGACAGCGACCTTCAGTTTGTCCAAAAACTCGATCGCCGGGAGGCCGACACCGTCGTCGGAATGAAACACGTCCGCAAGGTCGTTCCTGTTCCACCCACTCGCACGAGCGGCTTGCTGAACCCATTCCGGATTCACCAAGACATCATCGGCATGAAGCGACAGGATCAGGTCGTCGCCCTGACGCTCCCAGCTTGCTGCAAGAAGCCCGATAGGCCGAACAATCGGCACACCACGCTGTCGCGCGACAGACAATGGCCAACCTACAGCCAAGGCATTCTCATTCCCCTCTCGTCGAACGAGCGCCTCCTGAAACGTCGCGGGCAAGCCGGAGAGTGAAAGGCGGATCTGGACGGTCGCTCCCTCACCAGGAACGATCGGGCCTGCACCAGAGATCAACGTCCATTCAATGCCATGCTTGTCTTCGACCTGCGTAGTCGCTCCGCGAGGGTCAGCTCTTAGCGCCGAACGCCAGTATCGCAAGACAGCTCCGAGATCGATATTGGTAGTATCCTTTTCTTCCACGGCGAGCTCTTCCGAGGGATCGTCGATCTGAGAAAACAGCGCTGGTGCTGCTGTGAGGATACTGTTCTCTTCTCCATCGATCGTCGTGCTCGCCTCAGCCTTGGAGCTACCAATAGACAAGGAGCCGAAATGGGCCAGCAAACGACCGGTCCGATCCTTCCGAATTTTCCCGTCACGAATAAGCTGATCGATCTCAGCCAATGCAGCCATGCGCTTGTCGTGATTAAATCCGGCCCCGACGATGACCAGTGTCTCCTCTGTGGTTCGACCGCGCGGAAACGCTCTAATCGTTCTCAGGATTGACGACTCGTCCACGGACACCCCACATATTCAGCGTTCTGCGTGAATCACCTTGTGATTCACGCATATGATCATCTGCTCCGAGCCCGGATTGCATAAGAGAGACCAGAAACACAATCAACGACCAACTGCAATCATTTGGCTCAAAACACTTTTTTGAATACTGGAGCGTTGATATTCATTCATCCAGTCAAGGCCGAGCCTACCATTTCACAGTCGAAAATAATTCCCTTTCTTAGAAAACTGCGATTTCGCCGGCGGCGCTGCAATCCAACGATAATTCCTGTATCAGCCGTAGGCCGCCACCTACTCCGGCGAACAATAATTGGCGGCAAGGAAACAAAATGATCAGCCGATCAAGTGCGACGCGATGACAGATCGTAAGGAGTTCGTAGGGCCCATACGAGCCGATCAATGTGAGCAAGGCTGATGAGACCGGCGGGATGATCGACGTCGACAAGGCGAGCTATGCGCCTCGAGTGCGGTCACAATCGTCAGACACCCATCCTTCAAAGAGTTGAACAGAGGCCTCAACCGATGGACGAAACAAGCGAGTAGATATTGCTACGGGTCAAAGTATTTGATTTGGTGCAGAAAAAAGGGAGGCGGTCAGTGTCGTTTTTTGAACAGCCGATTTTGAATTCACCATATTTCGTGCCTGATCAGCATTGGGAACTCGACAAAGAAGGCCGCCCAACGGATCGCATCATCTCATCTCGCCGCCGATCGGATTTGATTTCTGCGATGCCGAAGCCCAAGCGTTCGCGCGGTGCGTCGCAATCCGAACTGGAGCTCAGCGAAGCAGGGCTGGGCGGTCTCGACTCCGCATACAACGTCACCGAGTTCGTGAACGAGCTTCGCTCTCAGGTGGATAGTTGGCGCCAGCTACCGAACCCGAACGACTGGCAGGTTTCTCCCATCACCCAAAGATTGCTCCAGCACTGGCGAGCGATTCAGAAGGACGAAACGCAAGTCATCCGCCCCTTCTTCTGTCAGCTCGAAGCCGTCGAAACCGCGATCTGGCTGGCCGAGGTCGCACCCAAACTGGGTCCTCGCGGGAAACAGGTTCGAGCACGGCTCGAAGCCGCGAACAAAGACGCCAACCCGGACCTTTTCCGAGTTGCCATGAAGCTGGCGACAGGTGCCGGCAAGACCACGGTCATGGCCATGCTCATAGCTTGGCAGTCCTTGAATTCGGTTCGAAGTCCGAGTTCCAAGACGTTTTCCCGCGGTTTTCTGATCGTCACACCCGGGATCACCATCCGCGACCGGCTTCGGGTGCTCCTGCCGAACGACGCCGAAAACTACTACGAGCGGATCAATCTTGTTCCCGGCGACCTTATGCAGGACATGCAGCGCGCGAAGATCGTTCTGACGAACTACCACGCGTTCAAGTTGCGGGAGAGGATATCTCTGTCAAAGGGCACGCGCGCCGCGCTCGAAGGCCACGGGGATGCCGTCACGACGCTCGAGACTGAGGGTCAGATGCTTCAGCGGGTGATGCCGGATCTCATGGGTTTGGGCCGGATCAATGTGATCAACGACGAGGCACATCACTGTTACCGCGAAAAACCGGACGCTGAGCAGGCGAAGCTTACTGGGGACGCGCGAAAAGAGGCGGAAGAGAACGCTGAAGCCGCCCGTTTGTGGATTTCGGGGCTGGAAGCTGCAAAACGCCAGATTGGCGTTCAGACGGTCTACGATCTGTCTGCAACGCCATTCTTTCTCTCTGGATCAGGATGGGTCGAGGGCACGCTGTTTCCTTGGGTCATTTCCGACTTTTCGCTGATGGATGCGATCGAATGCGGCATCGTGAAACTTCCGCGCGTTCCTGTAGCCGACAATCTGCCTGGTGAGCCGGAGCCCCTCTATCGTAACCTTTGGGACGCCATCGGGAAGAAGATGCCCAAGAAGTCCAAAGGGGTTAGGCCGGATCCACAGAAGCTTCCGCTGGAACTCAAGACGGCCGTCGACGCGCTCTATGGTCACTACAAACGGACATACGAGCTGTGGGAGAAAGAGGGGGTAGGTATCCCGCCCGTTTTCATCATCGTGTGCAACAACACGACGAACTCGGAGCTGCTTCGCGATTACGTCGCGGGTTACGAGGTCGAAAGCGAAGATGGTGTCATTGAAACCATCCCCGGCAAATGCGATCTCTTTTCGAATTTTTCGAGCGATGGCGAGCGGCTGTCGCGCCCCCGCACGGTTCTGATCGATAGCGCGACGCTCGAGGCCGGTGGTGACATCGACAAAGCGTTTCGCGATGCCCACGCAGAGGAGATCGAAGCCTTCCGGCGGGAACAGGCCGCGCGAGGCGGCGCGACCGAGGATCTGACCGACGCAAACATTCTTCGTGAGGTCATGAACACCGTCGGGAAAAAGGGCCGTCTCGGCGAACAAGTGCGCTGCGTCGTCTCCGTGTCGATGCTAACCGAGGGGTGGGATGCGAACAATGTCACGCACATCCTCGGGCTTCGCGCATTCGGCACAAAGTTGATCTGCGAACAAGTCATCGGTCGTGCACTGCGCCGCCTGTCCTACGACATCGACCCGGAAACGAAACACTTTCGCACCGAATACGCGGACATCATGGGGATCGACGGGCTGAACTTCTCGGATCAGCCGCGTGTCGCTCCACCGCAGCAACCCCGTGATGTCGTCAACGTTCGGGCCATTTCGCCGGAACGCGACCATCTGGAAATCACTTTCCCCCATGTGAACGGTTATGTCGCCGACCTGCCCTCGGATCGCCTCGACGTCGATTTCTCTGGGATGGAGCCCTATGTCCTTTCGCCCGAAAAGGTGTCGGCGACCGTCGTTACGATGCAGGGGATCGTGGGGGAGACCGAGGTTCTCAATCTCGACTACCTCGAAACCACCCGCCAATCGACGATCGCCTACCATGTCGCCAAGCACATGGTGTTCGAGAAACTCCGCGATGCGAACCAAGCGCCACGCATGCACTTGATCCCGGCAGCGAAGAGGATCGTCATGCAGTGGCTGTCCGAAGGGCACCTCGTCTGCACCGGCGACACTAAACCCGCGCAACTTCTCTACCGGGAATTGGCGGACGAGGTCTGCGATCTGATCTTCGGGGCGCTGATCGACAAGCCCGGCGGCGACAAGATCATGCGTGCGGTGCTCGACCCCTACAATCCGACCGGATCGACTTTGTGCGTCAACTTCAACACGACCAAAGCCTCGCGCTTCGCCCCGCGCCCGGACAAAAGCCATATCAACTGGATCATCACCGATAGCGAGTGGGAGGACCAACTGGCGGCCCGGATCGAAGAGCATCCGCGCGTGATCTTTTACGCCAAGAACCACAACCTCGGGCTGGAAGTGCCCTATGTCATGGAAGGCGAGCCGCGCATGTATCGCCCGGACTTCCTGATCCGCCTCGACACGCCGGAACCGACGACGCTGGTGGTCGAGGTTAAAGGCTACCGTGGCAAGGACGCTCATCTGAAAGCCGAGACGATCCGGCACAAATGGGTGCCCGCCGTGAACCGCATCGGCACCTATGGGCGCTGGGGCTTTGCGGAACTGCGGGACGTCAATGACTTTGGGCCGGGCTTGAACGCGGCAATTGATGAGATGCTTGGCAAGGTGCCGGCATGAGGAGAAATTCGTTGCATATTGGGGCATATGCCCCTATCTCTCATGTTATCCGCCCCTCGGCAGTAAGCGTTGCTCCTCGAAATCCAGAGCCTCGCCGACCCCTTGGGGCTTTCCTTATTTGGGCCACGCTATGACGAAGGTCGCTATTCTGATAGATGGCGGCTACTTCCTAAAACGCCTGCGCACCGTTCGCCCCACGACGAACCGTGAAGATGCCGCTGCCGTTTGCCGTGACATAAGTCGTCTGGTCACCAGTCACCTCAAACAGATCAACAAGATCGAAAGGGCAGCCCATCCGCGTGCCCTCCTCTACCGCTCGTTCTACTACGACGCGCGGCCTTATCTGGACAAAGGTCATCTGCCGATTAGCGCAAAAGGCATCGACTACGCAAAAACAGACCGTGCCAAATTCCACCTCGCTCTCCACGACAATCTTCGTCGCACATCCAATATGGCCGTGCGTCTGGGCGAAGTTCGCCGTGACCCCGATAGCCTGTGGGAACTGAAGCCCAGCGTTCTGCGCGACCTACTGAAGAAAAATCGAGACTTCGCGGATCTGACGGATGACGACTTCCGCCCGACGTTCCGCCAGAATGCCGTCGACATGCGAATTGGTCTGGATATCGCCTCGATCACTCTGAAACGCCAAGCCGACATGATCGTGTTGGTCGCAGGCGATAGTGACTTCGTGCCGGCAGCCAAGCTCGCGCGCAGAGAAGGCATAAAATTCGTCCTCGATCCCCTATGGCGTAAGGTCGACGAAAACTTGTTCGAACACATTGACGGGCTGCGTAGCGGTTTCCCCAAGCCGCAGCCGAAACCCGAACCGAAGGCCAAAGCATGACCGACAAGAAAACCCCCATCGCGCCGATCACCCATGACGACACCCGCGTGAACATCCCGACGCCGGAGCTTGCGCCGATGATGGATCCGGAGGACGCCAAGCCCATCAAGGTCGCCTATGAGCGGCGCAATCCGGACCTTGATCCGCAGTTGATCTGGCGGGGCAAGGACATCGATCAGGCCGCCGTGACGATGGACGCGCCGCCGATTTACTTGCAGGAGCAGGTGCATCCCAAGGCGATCATCGAGGACCTTCGCGCGGGCGGGAAGCGGAATGGCGAGGGCGGGGGCGCGGACCTTTTCGACCACTTCGGGATCACCGACGACGACCGCGAGGCCGAGATCGAGTTCTACCGGCACCAGAAACGCTGGTCGAACCGGATGATCCTGGGCGACGGGTTGCAGGTCATGGCGTCACTGGCCGAGCGCGAGGGGCTGAAGGGTCAGGTGCAGGCGATCTATATCGACCCGCCCTATGGCATCAAGTTCAACTCGAATTTCCAGTGGAGCACCACGTCGCGCGACGTGAAGGACGGCAAGCTCGAGCACCTGACGCGCGAGCCGGAGCAGGTAAAGGCCTTTCGCGACACATGGCGCGACGGCATCCACAGCTACCTGCAATACCTGCGCGACCGGCTTGTGGTGGCAAGGGAGCTTTTGACCGAGAGCGGGTCCTGCTTTGTCCAGATCGGAGACGAGAACGTCCACCGGGTCCGGGCGCTGATGGATGAGGTGTTCGGGGAGGAGAATTTTGTCAGTCAGATTACGATTTTCAAGTCAGGCAGCCAAACCTCTTCGCTCTTGCCGTCAGCATCCGATTTCATAGTTTTCTACGCAAAGAATAAGGGGCAGCTAAAAATCCGACCGGCATGGTATGAAAAGATCGAGGGTAAATCGGCCGCACAAGTTTATCGTCATGTTCTTATGCCAGACGGGTCACGAAGAAACCTAACGAAAGAGGAAATCGCCGACCCTACTTCTTTGCCACGCGCCTCCAAAATCTATCGTCTATCGAGCATGACATCGGCCAGTGGAAGCTCGACAACAACTTTCGCCTACCCGCTGCACGGGACCCTTTCCAAGCCTTCGCGCGGAGGTTGGAGAACGAACGTCACTGGTATGGATCGACTGCAAAAAGCCCAGATGATCCAACCCAGTGGAAAGACCATTGCGCATTACAAATACATCGACGACTTTCCACTCTCCCCCCACACCAATATTTGGATGGATACTGGAACAGGCAGCTTTACAGATCCGAAGGTTTATGTGGTCCAAACTGGCAGCAAGATCGTTTCCCGCTGCCTCCTAATGACCACCGACCCCGGCGATCTCGTGCTCGATCCGACCTGCGGCTCCGGCACCACCGCTTATGTGGCCGAGCAATGGGGGCGGCGGTGGATCACCATCGACACCTCCCGCGTGGCGCTGGCGCTGGCCCGTGCCCGGATCATGGGGGCGAAATACCCCTGGTATCTGCTCGCCGACAGCCCCGAGGGGCAGCGCAAAGAGGCCGAGGTGACACGCTCCGCCCCCTCGACCCACGACACCTTCGGCGATATCCGACATGGCTTCGTCTATGACCGCGTGCCGCATATCACGCTCAAATCCATCGCCAACAACACCGAGATCGACACGATCTGGGACACGATGCAGCCCGCCGTCGAGGACGCCCGCGCAGCGCTCAACACCGCCCTCACCGGCCACCCGACCCCGTTCATGGTCGAGACCGGCGGGCGTAAGGGCGAGGAGATCGACTTCACCGCCTCCGGAGACGTCACCCTCCCCTCCGGCGAATCCGCGCCCGCGAATGGCTTCATGGAATGGGAAATCCCGCGCGAGGCACCCGAGCATTGGTCTGAGGCCGCCAAGACAGCGCTGGCCGATTTCTGGGAGGCCCGCATCGCCCGACAAAAGGAAATCGACGCCTCCATCGCCGCCAAGGCCGACTTCGAGTTCCTCTACGACAAACCCTTCGAGGACAAGAAACGCGTCCGCGTGGCGGGGCCGTTCACGGTGGAAAGCCTCTCGCCCCACCGCACCCAAGCCGTCAACAAATACGGCGAGTTGATCGAGGAACACGACGCCGCCACGGGTGCCCGTGCCCCCGGTGCGCAGGAGGCAGAAAACTACCGCACCGCGATCTTGGAAAACCTGACCAAGGCCGGGGTGCAGCAGGCCGACAAGTCAGACAAGATCGACTTCACCAGCCTGTCCGCCTGGCCCGGCGAATGGCTCGCCGCGGAAGGCCGGTATATGGAGGGCGACACGGAGCGCCGCGCAGGCATCTTCATCGGCCCGGAATACGGCACCGTGCAACGCGCCGACCTCGTGGCTGCTGCGCGCGAGGCAGCGGACGCGGGCTTCGACATCGTCATCGCCTGCGCCTTCAACTTCGACGCGCATACGGCCGAGTTCCGCAAACTGGGCCGCATCCCCGTGTTGCACGCGCGAATGAACCCGGACCTGCATATGGCAGGGGACCTGAAAGCCGGTGGCGGCAACCTCTTCGTCGTCTTCGGCGAGCCGGACATCAAGCTGACCGCAGACGGCGACAAGTTCCGCATCGAGTTGCTCGGCGTCGACATCTTCAAACCAGCAACCGGAGACGTGGTGTCGAGCGAACCCGACGACATCGCCTGCTGGTTCATCGATACGGACTACAACGAAGAGAGCTTCTTCGTGCGCCATGCGTATTTCCCGGGGGCGGATATCCCCTACAAACAACTCAAGACGACGCTGAAAGGCGAAGTAGACGAGGAGGCGTGGGAGAGCCTGAAGCGAACGGTGTCGCGGCCGTTTACGCGGCCCAAGTCGGGGCGGATCGCGGTGAAGGTCATCAACCACCTCGGAGATGAGGTGATGAAGGTATTGGGGGTTTAGAATGGACCAAATTGCTTTGCTCGCGCCCGTGCCGGAAGAGCATCTGATTTCAGCCCTCGACACTCAAAAGAGTGCCGGGAAAGTCGCTTTTGGTTCCAACGCTTGGCAAGTGTTCAATGAACTTCGTGAGATTGCTGGCGACCAAGAAATCGATGTCTACATCTATGCGTCAGACTCGAGAAAATTCGGTCCACCAAAAGTCCGATGGACGGCCCGGTATCTGGGCCATGTAGACTCCAAAAATGGCGCGCATCCCTCTGGCATGACCTATCGGCCTACTTCCACAGAGCAATACGATGCGGACAACCGTGGCCACTGGGCGGTTTTTTGGGAGGTGGATAGTCTCGTTGAGCTCACCAAGGATGAAGCGATACCAATGAACCTTCTTAGTGGTCGTAATTCTCATAAGGCTTTTGTGTCGAATTTCGTCCCGCATGGGCCGACATTGATAGAGGCTCTCTGATTTCAAGAAACAATTTTCAACGAGGGATGTCGCACAATGGCCGTTCTGATCGAAGCAATCTCAGTCATCGTTCGAATTGATCGAGTGAGCGAAACTATTGGCTGGAACAAGTTCCTCGAGCTCGTTCCGAATGGCACGCTATGCAGCGACAACGAGATTGCGCGTGTCGGCTTCATGAACCCGATGGATGTAGAATTTTTCATCGATGACCTGAAGACTGCGGGCCTCGTGTTTCTTAACGAGAAGAAGGCGCAAGACATCTCAGTGGTTGATCAATTTGAAGGCCCAACTGTTCCCACTGCGTGGCTGGAGGTCGGAACTGTGGAAGTCGACAGCGAACCTGTCCGTGCGGCGCGCCTATTGGGTAGCACAGAGAACCAGTTGTTCACACCAGATGGATGGGCAGCAGGCTCCAATGTCTTTCGGGTTGGGGGTGACTTTTGACCCACCGCATCGCCGACACCTTCTACGACGCGCTCGCCAAGCTCTCGCCGCAGGAGCAGAAGCAGGTCAAGCAATCTGCCTTCGACTTTCAGATGGACCCGAGCCTTCCCGGCTTTTCCACGCACCGTGTCGACCGCGCACGAGATCCGGATTTCTGGACCGCACGGGTGAACCGCGACATTCGGATGGTCATCCACAAGAAGGATGGCGACACGCTCCTCGCCTGGGTTGGTCACCATGATGATGCCTACCGATGGGCCGAAACCCGGAGGATCGAGGCGCATCCGAAAACCGGCGTCGTGCAAATCGTTGAGGCCCGCGAGAGCGTCGAAGACATCGTCGTGCAAAGGTATGTCGAAGAGGCGGTCCGAATGCCGCGCCTCTTCGCGGACGAACATGACGAGACGCTTCTTTCGTGGGGTGTTCCCGAAGACTGGCTCGATACGGTGCGGGATGCCACCGAGGACACCATCCTCGACATTGCCCATCGCCTGCCAGGAGAGGCCGCAGACGCGCTCTTGGCTGCTGCAACAGGCTCGCGTCCCGCGCCTGCTCCGATCGTTGCGGATGATCAGGATCCTTGGCAGCACCCCGATACACTGCGGCGCTTCCGCGTCGTCGACAATGTCGAAGAGTTGCGCGAGGCTTTAGATGCGCCGTGGGAGAAATGGTCCGTCTTCCTGCACCCGGCGCAGCGCGAATTCGTGGATCGGGATTTCAATGGTCCGGCTCGGGTGATCGGCTCAGCTGGCACTGGCAAAACGGTGGTCGCCCTACACAGGGCGGCGCGTCTTGCGAAAGACCCGGATGCTCGGGTGCTCCTGACCACATTCAATCGTCGACTTGCACGCGCCTTGAATGAGAAGGTTCCTCTTGTCGCGAACGGCGACACCCGAAAGAGAATTCATGTCGAAGCGCTGGGTCCGCTTGTGGGTAGGCTTCACGCAGAGCGATTTGGTGACAGCGAGCTCGTCGATGAAGAGACTTTGCGGACACTCTTGGCGGATGCTGCGCAAGATCAGGGGCTCAGCGCCGATCCCGAGTTCCTATTCGACGAATGGTCTCTGATTGTCGATGCATGGGCAGTGCCGGATCAAGAGACCTATCGCGATCTGCCGAGACTTGGACGCAAGCTCCGGATGGCCGCCTCTCGCAGAGACGCGCTTTGGGCCGTCTTCGCCCAAGTCCGCCAAGAGCTGATATCGAAGGGGCTAAAAACGGAAACCCAACTCGCTCACGAACTTCGCGAAGTCGGCGAAATCCCGTTTACCCACGCACTCGTGGATGAAGCTCAGGACATATCCGTAGCGGAGCTTCTGCTACTGGGGTCCACCCTGGGAAATCAGCTGAACGGTCTCTTCTTTGCAGGCGACATTGGACAAAGGATTTTCCGTGCGCCGTTCCCATGGTCTGCTGCCAAGGTCGACGTAAGAGGGCGGTCGCGAAGCCTTAAGGTCAACTATCGAACGTCGCACCAGATCCGGCTTCGCAGCGACCTTCTCTTGCCAGAAACGCTGGTCGAAGCGGACGGGTCGGAGGAGGCGCGCTTGGGGGTCACGTCAGTCTTCGACGGACCGGCACCTGAATTACGCGCTTTTGCAGATCGGAGTGACGAAATACGGGAGGTGGCGACCTGGGTCGAAGCGATCGCGGATCAAGGCGTTTCGTCCGATGAGATCGCCATCCTGGTTCGGCAGGATGCGATGATCGCTCAACTCCCAGAGGGCTTGGCCAATCATGCAACGATCATGCCGATGCATGACGCCAAGGGTGCTGAATTCAGGGCCGTCGCTATCCCGTTCCTCGATCAGGATGTCTTGCCAGATGAAACGCGTCTGTTGGCGGCGCGTGACGAAGGCCAGCTTGATGAGGTCATGAATACCGAACGACACCTCCTCTATGTCGCCGCAACCCGTGCCAGAGATTTTCTCTGGATGTCGGGAACAGAGCCGCTCTCGGATTTCTTGTCGGACTTGATCCAAGCAAGAAAAGCCGAATGACAGTGTCCAAGACCGTTGCGGGTGCCTCTTCACTACTGAGCCATAACGCTCCGCCAACGATGAAAGCAGTCGGAAAACCTAACATTTTGGACCTGAGGATTTCTTCCCTACGTCCCCAGAGCCGTCCGAAGAGCGGGCGGTAATACCCGGTAATATCGTTACCGCCTTTCTGGAGACGTTACATGTCGAAACATGATCCGAAACTCGCGAAGAGCGCTGAGACCAAGGCCGAATTCGAGAAGCGCGTTGAAGACGCTTTCCTTGATTTCGTGAAGAAGAACCAAGGCAAAATGCCGACGAACACAAAGCTGAACGAGAAGGTGGGCACATCAATGTCCCGCCTGACTCCGCTGACGCGGATGCTGAAAGAAAAGCATTCGGCGCGAGAGACGAAGCTCTCGGCGATGACGGCTGTGCCCGACGAAATTCGGGAAGCGTATGACCGGCTGCTCGAAGACCTTTGGATGAAAACGCGCGATATGCAGAACGCAGAGCTGGTCGACATGAAGAAGACATTGGAAACCCTGCGACAAGAGCATCGGGTTGAGATCGATGACTTCGAGAGCATTGTTTCCGACCTTGAAGCCAAGCTTGATGGCGCAAATAGGCAGGTGTCCGAAGCTGACAGCAAGATCGCCGAACTCGACGATCTGGTTGCCGACTTGACAGCAAAACTCGCTGATGCGGAGGCGCGCCTTTCCGAGCGACAGGCCTTCTTCGACGAACTGAAGGCTTCTTTGATCAGCGTGACGCCGGGTCCGAAGGCACCCTCGAAAAAGGGTTCTTCGAAGAAGACCCAGGATGAAGAACCGGAAACACCTGAGTTCCCATTTGAATAGTCACAGCGTTCGTTGCCGTTGCCTGTTGAAGAGCCGGATCCGGATCGGGTCCGGCTCTTGATCTGTGAACTTGCGCGTTTGCTCCGGGTCTGTCGCGCGCAAAATGTGCTGACGCCCGGTTTCCAGGTTGAAACCCCGCATCGTGGCGGTCGCTTCAATCGCATCTGCGGCGCGCCGATACCTCTTCGACTCCCCAGGATCATGCTCCTCGGTCAGAAGCGCCGCATCGAGGGTCGGTCGATAGTGTTTGCGGAGCGTGAGGTTGGGCAGGCCTTGAAAATGGGCATCTACATCATCTTGGCTGGTCGTATCGCGAATCCGGTAGGCATCGGGAAAGTGGCTCCGGGTATATTGCTCGGGGTTTATGCCCCTCATCATTTGCTTGAGTGCGACTGCGTCGTGACCATTGAGCTCTTTGTCGACTGCGTAGAGAACATTGGCTTCAGCTCGGTTGCGGGCCGCCTCTTTTTCAAGCTCTCGGCCCTTCACGAACGCTTTTCGCGCGAAACCGAGTAGCCATTCATAGGCAGGTTTAATGGTCTTCCAAAGACCATCCCGGACGACGCCGTCATCCGACATGTTCGGTCCATCCTGGAGTTTCTCATCCCTTCCGGCGGCGTCCGACGTGTAGACGATCTCATCATCATCGAGAGCTTCGAGGCCGCGCTCGAGGCCTGCCTTGTAAGCATCAAGAGCTGCGCGTTCCCGAGCAGCCGTTTCTCGATCCTTCTGCGCAGCGACGCGGTCGCGTTCGGCTTGCTGTTTCAGGCGCTCCGCGTCTGCTTTGGCCTGCTCCGCGCGGCGCAGCTTTTCCTCGGCGTCTACAACCATCCGCTTCGCGACCTCGCGCCCCTGAGCGGGTGATGTGTGCTTGCGCCCGATGATCTTTTCGCCTCGACGGCGTTTGACGCGATCTTCGGCGGCGCGCTGCTCGCCGCGATGAAGATCAATCTGGTAGACCTCCGCAAACATTGCCACACGATCCTGGAAAAGCTCGTAGCTTCGCTTGCGCCAAAGATGCTCGTCGCCATCGGGATCTTTCGATTTCTCATATTCGACTTGACCGAACAATCGATGCTGAGAGTGGCTCAACATCGGAACTTTGGTTCGCCGCTCCTCATGCTCCGGCGCGACAACGAAGTGAACATGTGGCGTCTTTTCATCAAGGTCTGCTCGTGCATAGAGCACTTCACGACCGAACTCGGTCTCGAGGTATGCTTTCGCGAACGTCAGAAAGTCTTCAACCTGTGCGTCGTCCCAGTTGCCGTTGTCGTCGTTGAAAAACTCAGGTGACGCACTCAAGACACCTTGGGTCCACGGCTTCGTGTTCTTTGGATCCCAGGGCCAACCGACAAGCTCCGCCAGTTCATGCTTGTCATCACCTGCGGTTTCGAGAGCTTTCTCCAACACTTTTCTTTTTGCTGTGTGCCTTGACTTCTTGAAGGACACGACACGAAGCGCGGCCGTTCGCTTCTGAAGCTCCACGATCCGGTTGTCACAGATCTCACGGAGGTTCGCTCCGCCGATAAGATAGCGATTTTGATCCGAACGCAGCTCATCTATGTTCTCTTTGCCTTGCCGTTTTGTGCCATGTGCCTCGACACCACCGATGTCGTAATCAGTGGCGCGTTCGAAGCGTAATATGATCAGATCCAAGTCTTCCATCGCGGGGACTTAGTCCCCGGACCGCAGCTCCAAAGTCGCAGTTAGAAACAGGTCGCGGTGGCCGCGCAATCTCCGAATCCAAGGATGCGGAGAGGTCTTCACTCACTATAGAGCCGCCCGCACCGGCGGGGCCTCCTTGCGGGCGGCACCTCGTTCGCCCGGGGCGCTGCCCCGGGACCCCGCGCCTTCAGCGGGATCATTAGGGCGCGTCGCCCCTCCTGAACCTCCCAGACCATGATGCGTGTTCGCCACCTTCCTGGACCTCTCCGGCGTCTCCGACGGGCAGAGGGTCGTCGTTCGCCACTCCCCCTCTGCATACCCCCTGGCGTCTCTTGGGGCGGTCGTTCCGCACTCCTCCCCGCCGACGGCAACCCCACCTGCTCACACGCCGTGTGGCGAAAAGGGGGGACGCCCCCTCCTCGACCTCTCCCGGAAAGATTGGCGCGTAGCTGTCGGCGGTCTCGAGCCCTTCTGATGAGGTTCGAGCCAGCCAGACAGCTGAGAGCGCGCCTTAGGAAGGCCCGGCAAGGTGCCGTGCCAAAAATGGGAGTCCATCATGGAAATCAACATGGTGAATTACGCGACGCCGCAATCATCTTTGCACCAGCTGCTGGGATCAGCCCCTGAAGCATTCGGAAATGCGGCAGTGTTGCTCGCAGGAAAGAAGGGCAAGCAACTCGTCGATGACATTGTCGAAGCTCTGGCGAGAAACACGAAGCCGGACAGGAGGACGCTGCGCAATCTCGTGCAACTCCATCGCATCCTTTCTCTCGATGCAATCGATGAAGACCCTGAGGCACAGGGGCGCTTCTTGATGATCGCCCCAACCGACCCAGTTGTCGAAGAGATTTGTTTGCTCAGCGACAGCTTGCTCGACGCACTTAGTGTTTACGCCTCGCTTCATCCCTCAATCGATCTCGATCTCGCCGCATGACGCACCCCGTCGCTCTGCTTGGAGCGACGGCCTTGACCCCAACGAGTTTTACAAAGTCGGCCAACGCCGTCGCTTGCTTGGGACGGAGATGACTCCATGAATATCATCGTAAAGGACATCGACAGGCAGAGTGCTGAGGTCCTCACATTCATCGAAGAGCATGGCGAAGGCTTAAATGCTCTTTATCGGGCCGCGTTCGCCAACCCCTTCATCGAGCCAAGCAAGAGCGTCGAAACCTCTGCGAAAGTCCCCGTCGGTGCGCGAACCATCCCGCTCAGCATCGTCCTCGAAGAAGTGGTCGAAACACTATTGGCGATGATCGGATCCATGGGCTCGGACTTCCCCGATCACTTCGACGCCCGAGAGGTCGACGCGTCACTGCGCTGGTATGCGGCGCGGATCACGGATCTCCAGCGCAGCTGACGGAAAGCAAGCAGATCCGGCGTCCTAAACGGCGCCGGATCGAGAAAAATACGAAACATCGTCAAAAGGTTACGAAAAACCGATAACTTTTTTCGGTCATTCGTTTAGGAGGGCTTTGGATTTTTTCTAACTCCTCCTGTGACCGCAATAGAACACCGATCACATGTCAAAGAACTTCTCATTTGCCCCGCGCCTGATGCAGGCGTCTGCCGCATCCCACTACCTCGGGATGTCGGAGTCCAAGCTGTTGGAACTGGCAAGACAGGGCCATTTCGGTCGGAAAGAATGCGGTGGCAACCGCCTCTTCGACATTCGTGATCTCGACGCATTTGCGGACTCTCTCAAATACGAAGGGGAAGAAAAATGGCGAACCACCGAGGCAGCGGACGCAGCATTCGGGATCGCGGCGGAATGAAGCAACCCGGCCTAAAGCGTTACTATGTGAACGGCACCTACTACGTTTACCATCGCGCGACGAACACGCCGCTTCCTGCTCACTTGCCCGAAGATCATCCCGACTTCTTGGATGCGTTGTTTGAAGCGCGCAACGGCATTAAACGCGATGCGCCGAAATCCATCGTGATCAAAAATTCGGTCGAAGACGTCGCGCGACGCTACATGGACTCGCATGAATTTCGCGCGTTATCTGAGAGTTATCAGGGCGTAAGACGCACCGATATTGCTCGCCTGCTCCGAGAAAAGGACGGCGCCATTGCTCGGCTGGACTATCGAACCATCCAAGGCAAACACATTAAGGCGATGATGCGGGCGATGGCTCCTAATCCGGCGAACGAACGCCTGAAGACATGGCGGGCTTTGGGAAAATTCGCAGCCGTAGAGTTGGAGCTGATAGAAGACGATCCCAGCCTATCCGCAAAAAAGGTGAAAGCACCGAAATCGGACGGGCATACACCTTGGACAAATCCTCAGGTCAAACAGTTTCGTGATCATTGGCCGATTGGGACAAAACATCGTCTCGCTTTCGAGCTGTGCTTCTGGCTCGGCTGTCGCATTTCCGATGCCGTGGCGCTTGGACCGGGCGACATCAGTGAAGACGGCTGGCTGGAGTTCACGCAACAGAAAACCGGAGGGGACGTCGCAGTGCCGGTCTACCGCGACCTTCCGCGATTTGCCGACGAGGCGGATCTTCAGCACTTCAAAAACGCGCTTCGCGCTATGAACGAGCCTTGCGAAACGTTTCTTCAGACTGCCTATGGTGCAATGCGATCCGCAAAGGCAGCACCCGGTTGGTTCTCCGAGGCAGTGCAAGAAGCAGGTTTGCCGAAGGGGCTCACCTCACACGGCCTCCGCAAAAGCCGGATGATCAAACACGCCGAGAACGGTGCGACCGTGCACCAGATTTCGGCGTGGAGTGGTCACGAGAGCCTCAAAGAGGTCGAGCGCTACACGCGGGGCGCGGACCGGAAACGAATCTTGTCCGTTTCCGTGCTCGACACCGGAGATTTCTACTAAATCAATCGGCTCCTCCTACCGCACCACGGCCCGGCGCTTCCAGCGTCGGGCCGTTGCGTATGGGTGACTCCCAAGAGAAAAATCCGCCTTGGATCAGGCCCTTGCACCGCCCTGCGGTCACGTCACGGTTTTTCCAAATTGTCTAAGGCACTTGATTTCTTAGACAATGATTCAGACAACCCGTTGTTATCTAAAGCTTTTAGTGGGGAGGTTGGCGCTCTGGGGAGGATTCGAACCCCCGACCCCTTGATTCGTAGTCAAGTACTCTATCCAGCTGAGCTACCAGAGCGCGGTAGGCGGCGATTTAGCTTTCCTCGCGGTGCATTGCAAGGGGCAATCGGGAATTATTGTGCGGCCTGCGGCTGCCGGACCGTGTCCGAGAGGGTTTCCAATCCGCGAGGAAGGTGAATGGCAAAAACCGTGCCCTCGGGACCGGTGCGGTCGAGTTCCAAGCGACCACCATGGTTCTTCACCAGTTCGGCAGCGATCGCGAGCCCAAGACCCGATCCGTTCTTGCGGCCGGACGTGGCGAAAGGTTGGAAAAGGATGTCTTGCACCTTTTTGGGAAGGCCGGGCCCCGTATCTTCGATCAAGATGGTCCATTCTTCAGGCGTCTCCACGCCGGACACCTGTATTTCACCACCTTTACCTGTGCTCTGGATCGCCTGCCTCGCATTTCGCACGAGGTTCCTGAGAATGCGATAGAGTTGTTCGGGATCGGCACGAACAAGCAATTCGCTTGGCACATCTTCCGCGTACGAGATGTCGTCCTCTCCCGCTGCGAGGCGTTCACTCTCGACAACATCTGTCACGACATCCGTGAGAGGAAAACGAGCCAGCCTTGGCGCAGGTTCTTCAGCACGTCCGAATGCCAGAGTAGATTCGCAGAGGTTCACTGCTCGACTGATCGAGCCCATCAACTTGGGGACGGCGCGTTGAACGCCAGGATCCTCACTCATCTCAACGCGATCGGCGAACAGCTGGGCCGTCGTAAGGATGTTTCGCAGATCGTGACTGATGCGCGCGACTGCACCGCCGAGGGCTGCGAGCCTCTCTTTCTGCTTGAGGGCGCTTGAAAGCTGCTCCTGCAAATCGTGGAGCGCTTCTTCGGCTTCCCTCAGCTCGACGATTTCGGATTGCGGCGCAATGATCTGTCGCGCGTCTTCTGGTGCGGATGCGTAGCCTTTCATATTATCGACGACCTTGCGGATCGGACGCACCATCAGAAGCTGCACGGCCAGATAAAGCAAAACGCCGGTGAACGCCGAGATGACGGCCGACAGGATCAGGATCCTACGACCATAATCAATCATGGCCATCCGTAGTTTCGCTGTGTCCATCGTGACTTCGATCACAAGACCACCTTCTCGGACTGGGTCACCGATGACGCGGATGATCTCAGGCTCAGCACGCCACATTCGCAGCATCGCATCTCGCATCAATTCCCACATTCCGGGGTCGCGAAGGTCGAAACTGGCGGCGGCCGGGCCGGGAACAGGGGAAGACAACATCAACTCCCTCGCCTCATCGCGCCGCAGCACGACGTTGTAGACTTCGGCATTCTCCAGGAGTTCTGCTTCAAGTTCAGGGGCTATCATGTCGTCGGCCAAGAGTGCCAATGATGCGATCTGGGCGCGCTCGAGCCTCGAAAGGAGATAATCTTCTCGGAACCTCGAAACGGACGGCACGAAAATCATCACTTCCGCCAGCATGACGAATGCGGCGGTCAGGATGAGGAACCGGCCGGAAAGCGAGTTCAGAAACATTTGTCCCTCGACGTGTTTAAGGCACGAACCGCTGAATGACCCGCACCACACGCTTAAGCTTATCATTTTCAAACAGTTTCGGCGCGAAATAGTTCCCTGCGGCGCGTTTCGAAATTTCCGCTAGGGTCGGATATGGTAGCACCATGCCGGAAATGTCCGATAGTTTCAGCCCCTTCGAAAGTACAAGCGACCAAGGGGCGATCAATTCGCCTGCGTGATCGCCGACAAGGGTCACGCCGATCGGTTTGCCCCTAAGCGCGATGACCTTGATGAACCCGTCTGTCCTCCCTGTCGCGACGGCTCTGTCGTTGCCTGCGAAATCTGCGCGCAGCACGTCGATACGGCCGCCATAGGTCTCTCGGGCCGCGGCCTCGGTCATTCCGACCTGAGCGAGCTCGGGGTTGGAATATGTGCACCAGGGCAAATGATCGGTGCGCGCCTTTGCAGGCAAGCGCAATACCGTTGGGCGGATCGCCACCCCGCCCTGATACCCTGCGACATGGGTGAATTGCAGCCCGCCCGTCACATCGCCCAGCGCATAGACCCTGCGGTTAGACGTTCGCAACCGGTCGTTTACGTGGACCGCTGTGCCATCTGTTCGCACGCCGGCGTCCTTTAGCCCCATATCGTCGATATTGGCCTTACGCCCAACGGCAATCAGCAAGTGCGAGCCGGTGAAAACACCGCCGTCCTCGGTCACAACTTCGACCTTGCCGCCTGTCTCACGCACCCGCACGGCCTTCGCGTTCTCTACTATCTCGACGCCGTCTGCGCGGAGTGCGTCCAAGACGAGTGCCGCCGCCTCGGGGTCGTCCTTGCCGAGCGCCTTTTCCCCTTCCAGCACTGTGACATCACATCCGAAGCGCCGATGCGCCGTTGCCATCTCAATGCCGATTGGGCCGCCACCTATCACGATGAGATGTGTCGGTTTTTCGACCAGATCGAAAATCGTTTCGTTGGTCAGATACGGCACCTCGTCCAACCCGGGAACCTCCGGCACGAAGGGTCGCGACCCGGTGGCAATGACGAAACGTTTCGCGCGGATCGTTGTGTCGCCCGCCACGACCTCGCGGGGACCCGTAAAGCGGGCATGCTCGCGGATCACGATGCAGCCCAACCCCTCGAAACGTTCTTGGCCGTCATGAGGTGCAATGGTGGCAATGGCCCGTTTCACGTGATGATGGGCTGCCGTCCAATCCATTCCCGCAGCGCCGGCGTGGAGCAGAGCCTTAGAAGGCACACAGCCGTAATTGAGGCAATCGCCACCCATTTCGCCCTTTTCGATTAGCACGACCTTCGCGCCCATCTGGACAGCGCCCGCCGCGAGAGAAAGGCCGCCGGACCCGGCACCAATGACGCAGATATCGGTCTTGATCTTGGTCATGCGACGTCCCCCTTGCGGAAAGTTCGGATCAGGATGGGAAGGGCTGCGAGCACGCAAAGGCCGATGATTGGGCCGAGTATGTAAGGTTCGAAAATCACGCCGAGGTCTGGTGCGCCGCCACGATCGAACACGTCGCCCAATCCCGCGCCAACAGAGGTATAGACCAACGCGCCGGGAATGATGCCGACGACCGTGGTGACGACGAACACGCCCGTACGCACGTTCAAGAGCGCGGGGACCACGTTTGCCACGAAGAACGGCACGGCCGGGAGCAAACGCATGAGAAACAGGACCGACCATTGGTTCTCGTCGATCCCGCGTTTGAGCCGCGCGATCCGCCCTTCGACCGCTTCCATGCGCGCCGCCAATCGCTCTCCCAGTCCGAAGCGTGCCGCAAGAAATATGATCGTTGCGCCAATAGTCGCCCCGGCGAGGTTGAACAAAACGCCCGGAAAGATTCCGAACAGAAAGCCACCCGTCAGTGTCGCGATGGTCGCACCGGGGAGCGAGAAGCCGACGATGGCAATGTAAGCGACAACGAACACCATTGCAGAGAGCACGTAGTTCGCGTCCCTGTGGGCGATGAGAGCTTCGCGGTTTGCGGCCAGGGTCTCGAACGAAAGCCGGTCGCGCAGGAACACGATGCCCACCACGGCGACCAGGAGGATCACCGCGATCGGCGCAAGTCGTTTGATCCTGTCGGCTCTCATGGCCCCTCCTGTCTCCGGTTCGGCGCACCATGACCGACCCGCCCCGGACCCGCCAGACCTTTCACGGTGGGTTGATACCGCGCGGTGATTTGTTTCAAAGCGCCTTGTGTTGCGAAAAAGCGCAAATGCACGTTTGACTTGACGCCAAACGCCCCCTATAGACCGGGCTTCAACGGATTTCGCCCCGATTCCATCGGGTTTGGGGGCTTGTGTTTCGCGGCAGATGCCAAGAGGCACGGTAACGCAAAAAGACACTGGACGGAGACGGGCGATGAAACGCACCTACCAACCTTCGAACCTCGTTCGCAAGCGCCGCCACGGCTTCCGTGCGCGCATGGCGTCCAAGGCTGGCCGCAAGATCCTGAACGCGCGTCGCGCCAAGGGTCGCAAGTCGCTGAGCGCGTAAGCGTCAGCCACAGGCGAAGAAACATGACACCGCCGGAGGCGCCCGGGACCGACCGCAAGGTTGCGACCACGGAAACGCCTCCGGCGGTTTCGCGTTTACAGATCTTGCGCAAACGATCCGACTTTCTCGCCTGCGCCAAGGGGCGCAAGGCACCCGCGCCGGGGTTCTTGCTGCAAGGTCGCAACCGCAGTGATGACGACCCGAACATCCAGGTCGGATTCACCGCCTCAAAGAAAATCGGAAACGCGGTCGCTCGAAACCGCGCGAAACGGAGGCTGCGCGCCTTGGCGCAGGACGTGATCGCGGCACAAGGGCGACCTGGCTGGGACTACGTGCTGGTTGCGCGGCCCGGAGAAACCGTCTCACGAGACTTCGACGCGATGCGGTGGGAACTCGAGACGGCGCTGTCACGCCTACACGGCGCTTAATACATCCCCAAACCCAAAGCGCCCATGATGAGAATGAGCGCAACCATCGCGCCCCCCGAGACCCAAGCGTTGCGGCGCGCCGCGACTCCGGCCACTTCGGGATAGGTCGCCGGGTCTTCGAAAGCGCGGCGCATACGCCCCCGGCTGGCACCGTCCACGCCAGACGCGACGAAGGCGATGACGAAGGCCGAGATCACCATCAGACCATATGGGGTCCAAAGATCGGACCATTGTGTAAGCCCGCCACCGAATACGGCGCGCAAAGGGCCGGTGACGAGCACCAGGACACCCGAAATCCCCATGAGTAAACCGGACGAGCGGCCGATCCCTTCATAGAGCGCTTGCGCTTCTGCCGCAGGCCTTCGCGCCATAGCGGGCATCAGCACCAGTCCGAAGAAAAGCGTGCCCCCCGCCCAAGTGACGGCAGAGAGCAAGTGAAGGAAATGGAATAGGTTCATCATCGCGCATGCCCCTCAACAGGTCCCATGAGCGTGGCGGCACGCGGCCAATCCGTCAACCGTGCGGCATGTGCGCGTCACTTGGACTATGGCTCGGCGGAAGGAGAAAGCTTATATCCACAGCATGACTCCGCTCGCCCACATCGTTGCCCTGCCCGTGCGCGCTTACAGGCTCCTGCTGTCCCCCTGGGTCGGTCACAGCTGCCGTTACCAGCCGACATGCTCCGCCTACGCGCTCGAAGCGCTTGAGAAGCACGGCGCGATCAGAGGCTCCTGGCTTGCAGCCAAGAGGATCGGACGCTGCCATCCATTGGGCGGTTCCGGATTTGACCCCGTGCCGGAGCCCAATAACGGAAGGGACGATGAATAACCTGAGGTGCGTATGACCCGCCAGTTTGTGTTCCCGCTCACGACCGGGCGATCTGGAACGGTTTTCCTGACCGAACTTCTCCGGCTGAATTGGATCGACGCCGAAGTTCATCACGAACGCCTGGGTTATACTCAGATTGGAGTCGAAAGTCCCGACGCATCGCATTTCACGTTCTTCAACTCGGTGGGCAACGTCGACCACGTCCGTCGTTTCTGGGCTCAGAAACTGGAACGTATCGCCGCTTCGGATACCGTTCGCTACGCTGAGATCTCGCATTTCCTGTTCAAAGCAGGATTGGTCGAAAATATCACTCCGCTCGTGGAGGCGGGCGAGGTCCACCTGATCATCTTAACCCGCGACCCGTTCAAGATCCTCTGGTCCTACGTCAATCGCTTCGAATTCACCAATTTCGGGTATACGTGGCTTTTTGCTCTGGATCCGCGATACCCCAACGTGTTGGTCAATTCTGCTCCGTTCATGGAGCATGGAGTGGCAGGGAGCGCTTTCTGGTATGTGCATGAGGTGTTCGCTCGGGCCGAATACTACGCGATGCTAACCGCTGACATCCCGGATGTTCACATCCACAGAGTCGACCTCTCGGACGTCACGTCTCTCGAAGGCGCGACGCAGCTCCTGACCGCGCTTGGCGCAAGCGTTACAGTGGACAGTGTCAAAATGCCCCCGCGCCAGAACGCAACGAGGCAGACCCATTTCGACGCGAAGATGGAACGCTTCTGCCAACGCCTCGCTGCTGGCACCCCGCTTCTATCCAGATCGATCGCAGAGAAGTATTTCACGGACGGTAAGCGGCTCGCGAACGGTGCACGATCAAATCGTAAAGCCTGAGACTGCTCTTGCACCGCTTGCCTCACCCGCATCTGCGCCCTAAGACGCGGATATGCTCGACGACAATGAAGATATCCATCCGCTGTTTCGGGGGGCACCCGCCACCACCGAATTCAAGAAGCTGCGCAAGCGGATCATCCGAAACGTGCGTGAGGCGGTCGAGCAATATGGCATGATCGAAACCCGCGCCGACGGGAAAACACCAAAATGGCTGGTTTGTCTATCGGGCGGCAAGGACAGCTACACGATGCTTGCCGCGCTCTACGAGTTGAAATGGCGCGGTCTTTTGCCAGTCGACATCCTCGCCTGCAATCTTGATCAGGGGCAGCCTGGTTTCCCTGCAACGGTTCTCCCGGCTTTCCTCGAAGATCGGGGCGTGCCGCACAGGATCGAGTACCAGGACACCTATTCGATTGTAATGGACAAGGTTCCCGAGGGGAGGACCTTCTGCGCGCTCTGTTCGCGACTGCGCCGGGGCAATCTCTATCGCATCGCGCGCGAAGAAGGTTGTTCGGCCGTGGTTCTGGGACACCATCGCGACGATATTCTCGAAACGTTTTTCATGAACCTTTTCCATGGCGGGCGACTGGCAACCATGCCGCCAAAATTGATCAACGAAGAAGGCGATCTGTTCGTCTATCGCCCACTCGCCCATGTCGCTGAAGGGGATTGCCAAAAATTCGCGAGAGACATGCAATACCCGATCATCCCGTGCGACCTCTGTGGGTCGCAGGACGGCCTGCAACGCCAGCAGGTGAAACAGATCCTCGACGGATGGGAGCAAAACGCTCCCGGTCGTCGTCAGGTCATGTTCCGGGCTTTGATGAACGCGCGTCCATCGCATCTGCTTGACCCGAAATTGTTCGATTTCGCCGGTCTCATGCGCCCTAAGCCCGATGAACATGAAAGAACCGACTGACGTTAACTGCTGATTGACTCGTCGATTCTATGGTCCCGGTCCAGCGGGGGAAGTTCCCCGCACGGACCAGCGGACAATCGTGATGGGTTTCAGAATAGCAACGGACCGAAGCAATGCTCTTGCGCGATTCAGGAAAGGCATGTTCGGCCCTCATGCTTTGGCGTTCCTTCCCGCAGTCATGCTTGGTGCTTATTGGTTCGGCGGTGAAGGCGCGCTTCTCGTCTTCGCGGTCACGACACCGGCACTTCTTGCCTTCACAGGATCATTGCGATTCCCGTGGGAAAAAGCGCCAAAACGCGACAACGTGACCGGATTACCCGGCCGCGATCGTCTCTTGACCTGTCTGGACGATGCCATGTCCGACGGGGCCAATGCGCTGGGCGACCCGCCAGTCTGTGTCGTCATCGAAATTGACAACGCTGCGGCACTCTCTGCGCAGTTCGGCGATGGTGGGGCGGAAACAATACTACGAGCCTGTGCTGATCGAGTCCGCGAAACGCTTCGCGAGGCAGACATCACTACCGCGCTGAAACCCGGGCGTTTCGGAATGGCGCTCGCGAAGACGCCACGCACCGATCTTGAAAGCATGATCCAGCTTGCCGGGCGCATGCAGGATGCTCTCGGTCAACCGATATCACTCGACGGGACCCGTGTGTTGCTGACCGCCTGCGTCGGCTTCGCGTTGCCATCGAGAGTGCCCGACCAGACAGGCGAGAGTTTGCTGGATGCGGCCGAAAGTGCATTGGACGAGGCTCAGAAAGCCGGACCGGGCTCAATACGCGCTTTTTCGCAAGGTATGAGGCCGCGCGTTTCGGTCCCCGATAATTTGACGAAAGAAGTCGTTCGAGCGCTCGACGAGGGTGAAATCAAACCTTGGTTCCAACCTCAGGTGTCGACACACACGGGCGAACTGACCGGCTTCGAGGCTCTCGCACGTTGGGAACATCCTGAAAAAGGCCAGGTCGCTCCTGCCGCCTTTCTGCCTGCAATCGCGGAAGCAGGCTTGTTTGAGCGTTTGGGAGAAGTGATGCTCTTCCACACACTCTCGGCGCTGAGAACATGGGATCAATCGGGCCTTCACGTGCCGAACGTCGCCGTCAATTTCTCTCCCGATGAACTTCGCGATCCCCGGCTGTTCGAGAAAATCAGATGGGAACTCGACCGATTCGACCTGGCGCCCTCGCGTCTTGTCGTAGAGGTGCTCGAGAATGTGGTTGCGCAGTCTGAAGACGACATGACGACGCGAAACATCGCAGCGTTATCGCGGCTTGGTTGTGGTATCGACCTCGACAATTTCGGAACTGGACACGCCTCGATCTCGAACATACGACGGTTCGACGTCACTCGCATCAAGATCGACCGTTCGTTCATTAGCCAGGTCGATACGGACCGAGATCAACAGAACATGGTTGCCGCGATCCTAACCATGGCCGAAAGGTTGGGTTTGGAAACACTTGGCGAAGGCGTAGAGACGCACGGCGAACACGCGATGCTTGCACAATTGGGGTGCGGTCACGTGCAAGGCTATTCCATCGCCCGGCCCATGAGGTTCTGTGAAACATCGGACTGGATCGCTGCGCACCATGCAAAAATTCCGCCTGTCCCTGACATCGGACCGCGGGCGCGGGATGCCTAAGCAGACTTCAACCCGGAAATCCCGTCTGGTTCGTCCGTGACGGCATTCGTAAAATCGTCAGATCGGACGTTGAAAGCCAGTCCGATCACGGGAAAACTGCTTGACGTTTGCGCTGGCGGGCGTTTGAACCCACCTGACCCGAAAGAACGATTGGTGGGCCTCCATGGAAAACCAGAACAAGAACCTTATTCTGGCAACGGTGCTGAGTTTTCTCGTCATCACCGGTTGGGTAATCCTTTTCCCGCCCGAAGAGGGCGAGGTCCCGCAACCGGAAGAAGTTGCCGAAACACTCGCACCCGGAGCGACCACTGAAAACGACGGTGCTGCGGCACCACCTTCGGGAGTCGATACGGCTCCCACAGAACAAGCCGCGCCGGCACCGGATGCTGGCAGCGACGTTGTAGACAGTCCCCGCGTGCGGATCGAAACGCCGAAGCTTTCAGGGTCGATCTCACTCATTGGGGGACGGATCGACGACCTCCATCTGACCGATTACAAAGTCTCGCTCGACCCTTCGTCCGACACCGTGACTCTCTTGAAACCGGCAGGGCAGGATTCAGCCTATTACACGCTTTATGGCTGGGTCCCCGGGGGCGGTCTTGGCGCGGATGACGTGCCCGATGCTTTCACCGAGTGGAACCTCGAGACCGGCGAATCTCTTACACCGGACAGTCCGATCACGCTGGCTTGGGAGAACGCCCAGGGCATGACGTTCCGGCGTACCATCTCGGTGGACGAGGATTATCTGTTCACAGTCACCCAATCTGTCGAGAATGCCACGGACACGGCCCAGCGGCTTGCGCCCTACGGCATCATCGCCAGGCATGGCGAACCGCAGAATCTAAAAGGCTTCTTCATCCTCCATGAGGGTGTCATACGGCAGACCGACGACGAACTGTCGGAGATCGATTATGACGATGTCGTAGATCTCGACGTGGACCCGAATGAACGTGCCCCTGTCGAGTTGTCGTCGGTCGCTGAAAATGGCTGGATCGGTTTCACCGACCATTATTGGGAGACCGCTCTTATTCCGCAGTCCGGTCAGCCCTTCACGTCGGCTGTCAAATACCTACCCGGTTCAGATATTTACCAAACGGAAACACGGCTCCCCACCGTCGAAGTCGCGCCAGGCGCCACGACCGAGGTCACCACGCGCCTCTTTGCCGGGGCGAAGGAATGGGACACGATCCGTGAATATCAGAACAACGAGGGCATCTATCGGTTCATCGACTCGATCGACTGGGGCATGTTCTTTTTTCTGACGAAACCGATCTTTGCGGTTCTGCATTGGCTGCATTCGTTCATCGGAAATATGGGCTGGTCTATCATCGCCCTGACGTTCGTCATCAAGATGGTTCTCTTCCCCCTCGCCTATCGGTCCTATGTCTCGATGGCCAAGATGAAAGAACTCCAGCCGCAGATGGAACAGATCCGCGAAAATGCTGGCGACGACAAGATGAAGGTCCAGCAGGAAATGATGGAGCTTTATAAGCGCGAGAAGGTGAACCCCGCCTCGGGCTGCCTGCCCATCCTCTTGCAGATCCCGATCTGGTTTTCACTCTACAAAGTGGTCTTCGTGACGCTCGAATTGCGACATGAACCCTGGTTCGGCTGGATACGTGACCTTTCCGCGCCCGACCCGTCGTCGATCCTGAACCTGTTCGGCATTCTGCCGAATGCTGCACCGGACCCAACGAGTTGGTTCTTCTTCTTTTCGCTTGGCATCCTGCCCATCCTGCTCGGCATTTCAATGTGGCTGCAACAAAAGCTCAATCCAGCGCCTGCAGACGCGACACAGGCGACGATCATGGCGTGGATGCCTTGGGTCTTCATGTTCATGCTGGGGCGGTTCGCATCGGGTCTCGTGCTCTACTGGATCACGAACAACACGCTGACCTTCATCCAGCAATACACGATCATGCGCAGCCACGGCGCGAAGCCGGATATCTTCGGCAACATCAAGTCGAGCTTCAAGCGAAAGCCGAAAGAGGAAAAGTAGCCGCATCATGGCGTCTCTGCCCTTCCCTTTGGCCGAACCGCCAGATGACTTGACCCGCGAGGCAGGCCGCAAGCTGTTCGCCGGCGAGACCGAGTTTCTCAAAGGCGTCGTCGCCATGTCGGGCCTGCCCCCCGACGACCGGATCGAGGTCTGCTTCGCAGGCCGATCCAATGTCGGGAAGTCGAGCCTGATCAACGCGCTCACTGGCCGCAAAGGACTTGCACGCGCGTCGAATACCCCCGGACGCACACAGGAAATCAATTATTTCACCACGTCCGGCGGCCCATATCTCGTCGATTTGCCCGGCTACGGATACGCAAATGCACCACTTGAAAAGGTGCAAAAATGGCAGCGGCTACTCAAATCCTACCTGCAAGGCCGTGCCACGCTTCGCCGTGCTTTCGTACTCATCGACCACCGTCACGGCATTAAGGGTGTGGATGACGAGATCCTGTCACTGCTCGATAGCGCCGCCGTGACGTTTCAGGTGGTCTTGACCAAAGCCGATAAGGTCAAAGCGAAAGACCGCGAACGTGTGTTGGCGCAGGTCCGCGAAAAGCTGTCGAAACACCCCGCAGCCTTCCCCGAAATCGTCCTGACCTCATCGGAAAAGGGCGACGGTATTGCTACCTTGCGTGCAATCATCGCCTCAATTGGCTGACGTGAGCTCCGCTCACCCGTACTTGCCCGCTCGCCACCCCTCGCGTAACAACGTTTCGAACCCGAGGATCGTCTATGAGAAAGCTCAGCATGAACCGCGATTGGATCGCCACCGCGCGCACATTGAACGAGGCGCTGCCTTACCTGCAACGATATGAAGGCGCGACAGTCGTCATCAAGTTCGGTGGCAATGCGATGGGCGACGACGACGCGATGGCCAGTTTTGCGCGCGATATCGTGCTGATGCGGCATGTCGGGGTGAACCCCGTGGTCGTCCACGGCGGCGGGCCCATGATCAACGACATGCTCAAGAAGCTTGGCGTCGAGAGCGAATGGATCGGGGGCAAACGTGTCACCGATGAAGCCACCATTGAAGTGGTCGAAATGGTGCTTGCCGGTCGCGTGAACAAGCGGATCGTTCAGGCGATCAATGCCGAGGGCGGCCGCGCTGTCGGTTTGTCGGGCAAGGATGCGAACCTCATGGTCTGCGAGCCGACTGATCCCAAACTCGGTTTCGTCGGCACGCCGGTCGAGGTCGATCCCTTCGTTCTAGAACGCTTGGCGGAGAGCGAGACGATCCCGGTCATCGCGCCTATCGGCGTCGGTCGGGACGGTGAAACCTTCAACGTGAACGGCGACACCGCCGCAGGTGCAATCGCCGCGGCACTCAAAGCAGACCGGCTGCTCCTTCTGACCGACGTGCCGGGCGTCAAAGGACGAGACGGAAACTGGGTGACGGAACTCACCGCGTTGCAAATTCGCGAGATGATCTCGGACGGGACGATTGGCGGCGGCATGATCCCCAAGACCGAGACCGCGCTTTCGGCCATCGAAGGTGGCGTCCGAGCCGTGGTCATTCTCGATGGCCGCATAGAAAACGCTTGTTTATTAGAGCTTTATACCGAGCAAGGGCCGGGGTCACTCATCCGTCAGGGGTAAACCCGCCAACGTGCTGCAGTGCAGCTTGTCGCGAGTCGATCGCTGGTCTAGGTTGTCCGCTCACCCGGGAGGACTACATTCATGACTTTGCGCCTGATCCTGACGCGACACGCAAAATCCAGCTGGGACGATCCCCTCATGACTGACCACGACCGACCGCTGAACAAGCGCGGGCGTGCTTCGGCCAGTGCATTGGGACGCTTCCTCGCTGCCAAGGTTTACATACCCGACGAAGTTGTCATTTCGTCCTCGGAGCGCACCCGCGAGACATGGGAGCTCATGTCGCGCGAAGCGGGATTCACGGCCGAGCCGGATTTCGCGTCGTCGCTTTATCTGGCCGAGCCGGATGTAATGTTGAACATACTCAAAGGTTGTTCCGGCAAGACTGTGATGCTCGTCGCGCACAACCCGGGCGTGTCCTATATGGCGCAGGCGATCGTCGATACGCCTCCGGCCATGCATATCTTCGACCGCTACCCGACAGGTGCGACATCCGTCGTCGATTTCGACGTGGAGAGCTGGGACGAAATCACGTGGCGGAGCGGCAAGCTCGTCGATTTCGTGGTCCCCCGCGACCTTATCGCAGCGGAAGAACAAGCGACGGCAAAAGCAACCGCCGCGTAATCGCGGATATCAGTGTCCGATGATCTGGCTCAGGAACTGCTGAGTGCGTTCCGATTTCGGATTATTGAAGAATTCGTGCGGCTCGTTCTGTTCGACGATCTGACCATCAGCCATGAAAATCACTCGGTTCGCGACGGCCTGCGCGAAACCCATCTCGTGGGTGACGCAGAGCATCGTCATGCCCTCCTCGGCCAGTTCGATCATCGTGTCGAGCACTTCCTTGATCATTTCTGGATCGAGCGCCGAAGTCGGTTCGTCGAACAGCATGATGCGTGGCATCATGCACAGCGACCTGGCGATTGCGACCCGTTGCTGCTGACCGCCTGAAAGCTGGCCTGGATACTTCATCGCCTGATCCGGTATCTTAACCTTCTCGAGAAAATGCATTGCCCGCTCGACCGCTTCCTTCCGCGGCACTTTGCGCACCCAGATCGGCGCCAACGTGCAGTTTTCAAGAACGGTGAGGTGCGGGAACAGGTTGAAATGCTGGAAGACCATCCCAACCTCAGAGCGCACCTTGTCGACGTTCTTGAGGTCCGAATTCAACTCCGTTCCATCCACCACGATCGACCCGGCCTGATGTTCTTCAAGTCGGTTGATGCACCGGATAAGGGTCGACTTTCCCGAACCAGATGGCCCGCAGATGACGATCCGTTCACCGCGGTTGACGGTCAAGTTGATGTCGCGAAGGACATGGAACGTCCCGAACCATTTGTTCATGTCTGATATTTCGATGGCCACCTCATCCGAGATCTCCATCCGGGACGCATCAACCTGAGTGTCGAGTTCGAGCGTGGACATTTCATTGATCCTTTATTGATGACCTTTGCGCAGCTTGCGCTCAAGCCACATGGAGTAACGGGACATGGAGAAGCACGAGATAAAGAACAGGATCGCGATGAACCCGTATAGCTCCCAGATGATACCATTCCAATTTGCGTCGGCTCGAATAGAACCTGTAAGGCCGATTGGATCGAGAAGGCCGATGATCGAAACCAACGTCGTGTCCTTGAACAATCCGATGAAGGTCGAGACGATCCCTGGGATGGATATTTTCAAAGCTTGAGGCAGGATGATCAGCCTCTGGGATTTCCAGTAATCCAGCCCAAGCGCATCGGCGGCCTCATACTGCCCGCGCGGCAAGGCCGCCAGCCCACCCCTGATGACTTCGGCGATATAGGCCGACGCAAACAGGGTCGCCATGATCATGACCCTCAGAATGATATCGAAGTTGGTCCCTGGCGGCATGAAGATGTTGAGCAAGGTCGACGCCACAAAGAGCAAGGTGATCAAAGGAACGCCACGGATGAACTCGATGAACCCGACCGAAAGATACTTTACGATCATCAGTTCGGATTGCCGCCCAAGCGCCAGCACTACGCCGAGAAACAGAGATATGGCAATCGCGACGACACCGATCCACACGGACAACATGAAGCCGCCGAACAGACGGCTCTCGACCACTTCGATGCCGAACGGGATGATGCTGGCGAGACCTTGTGAAATCGGCCCGATGGCGAACATCCACCATAGAATCGGCAAGGCAATCGCCAGGATTATTGCCGCCAGATTACCAATCGCGCCCGCAGAGAACTTGAACGCATAGAAGCCGATGACAAGGCCCGCCGCGACCAGCAAAGGCGTCCAGATCACGCCACCCCACATAAGCCACGGCGCAAGGAACAGGAACGCCCCGGTGAACCAAAGCATTTTGGCGGGAAACGCTTCGGTGAAAAGCACCGGCGCCAACGCGACGAAAAGCAAAATGAGCGTCAAGATCGGCCGCCAGCGAAGTTCATCGGGGTAGAAGCCAAAGAGCAACTGCTGCCACCGCTCCCGGATCACTCCGTAGCAGGCACCGCCATGTTCCTTGCCAAGGTCCGAAACGATTTCACGGCACTCATTGAGAGACTGCGCTGCCCAGGTTGGGGACCAGAGCCACGGCAGGATCGAGGAGACGAGCGCGTAAATGAAATAGAGCGATATCAACGTCAGGATCGTGTTGAACCAGCCGGAAAACAGGTTCGATTTCAGCCATCCGATCAAGCCGACTTCCGAGACCGGAGGCTCTCGTTCGGGGAGCATTTCAACGCGGACGTAGGAAAGGCCAGCCATCTCAACGCTCCTTCAACTTGACGGAGTTGTTGTAAATGTTCATCGCGCCTGAGATCGAAAGCGAGATCAACAGGTAAATGAGCATGGTAAGAAGCACGGTCTCGAGCTCGCGTCCGGATTGGTTCAGCGTAATCCCCATCAACGTGCCGGTCAGGTCCATATAGCCCACGGCGATGGCAAGCGACGAGTTCTTGGTGAGGTTCAGATATTGAGAAATGAGCGGGGGGATTATGACTCGAAGCGCCTGAGGCAAGACGACCAGTGACATGATCCGTCGTTGCCTGAGGCCAAGCGCGGCCGCTGCTTCAGTCTGCCCATGTGAGATTGCGAGGATGCCGCCCCGCACGATCTCTGCAATGAAGGCCGCGGTATAGAACGACAGGGCGAGCCACAAAGCGATGAACGAATTGCGCAGGTGCGTGCCGCCCTGAAAGTTGAACCCTTGGAGAGCAGGCTTTCCAAGATAGAACCCGAGCACCCAGAGCAATAGGACGAGCGGGATCAGAACCACCCCCCAGCGCCAGTACCAGGTTCTGGGACGAAGACCCGTCGCGTTCTGTATTCGGTCGGCACGTTTCCTGATCAAGCCGGACACGAGAAGACCTGCCACAAGGGTGGCCAAAATCGCGATGAGGTCCAGGCTTACGTCGAAACGCAAAGACGCGTCGCCGAACAACGATACATCTCCAAGGCCATGGCGCCACGAGACAAAGCCTCCATCCTCGTCCATTCGTCCGAACAACGGTTCCGGCACGTAGATCCCGCGATTTGTCAGCGCGATGCTTTCGCCAACGATCATGTTCGCTGCAGGTTCGTCGCCTCGATAAGCCGACGGAGGGGGTAGGGTTTCAATCAAGATCGCCATTGATAGGACGATCCACAGCAGGACTGGCACATTTCGGAACATCTCGACATAGACTGTCATGATCCGTGCCACGAGCCAGTTGCTCGACAACCGCAAGACCCCGACGACAACGCCGACGATTGTCGCGAGGGCACACCCCGCAACCGCAACCAATAGCGTGTTCAAAAGACCCAGAAGCGAAGCTCTCAGATGCGAGTCGTTTGAGCTGTATTCGAGTAGGCGCTGGTTGATGTCGTATCCCGCGCGTTCTCCGAGAAACCCGAAACCTACGGATTTACCAAGATCAGCAAGGTTCTGAACGGTGTTATTCACCAACCAGCCGATCAAGAGCAGGAAACCGATCAAAGCTACGATCTGGATCGTGGCTGAGCGATACCGGCTATCGTAGAGCAACATGGATGGACGAAAAGTGCCGCCCTCGGGATCGGTCATCGTGGCCATGAAGGTTCCCCGTCATTTCGGATCATTCCCGCACAGCTTGTTCGCTGTGTCCTGCGCCCGAAATACTCTTGTGATTGTCCCTGAAAAGAAAAGGGCGCGGGGGTGATCCCGCGCCCGTCTCTGGCTTACCGGAAGGGCGGTGCGTATTGCAGGCCGCCGTCCTTGTACTGAGCGTTCAAGCCACGCGCGAGGCCGATTGGCGTGGACTCCCCGATGTTCTTCTCGAAGATCTCACCATAGTTGCCTTCTGCCATGATGGCCCGTTTGGCCCATTCAGCATCGAGGCCAAGCATTTCGCCCATTGTGCCTTCGGTTCCGAGAATCCGGTTGATCTCCGGGTTGTCGGTACCGTTCGACAGTTCCGCGATGTTCGTCGACGTGATGCCGAATTCCTCGGCGGCGATGAGCGCGTTCAGCGTCCAGCGCACGATGTCGGCCCATTCGTCATCACCATGGCGTACGAGCGGACCCAGCGGCTCCTTCGAAATGATTTCCGGCAGGATCACGTGATCGCCCGGTGCCTCGAACGAGGCGCGTGTGGCGGCAAGACCGGACGCATCCGTCGTATAGGTGTCGCAGGCGCCAGCGAGGTATTGTTGTTGCGCCTCAGCATTGGTTTCGATCGGAACCGGCTCATAGCTGATGTTGTTGACGCGGAAGAAATCCGCGAGGTTCAGCTCTGTCGTGGTGCCGGTCTGGATGCAGACGGTCGCGCCATCGAGCTCCTTGGCCGAAGACACGCCCAGTGCCTTGGGAACGATGAAGCCCTGCCCGTCGTAGTAGTTTACACCGACGAATGTGAACTTGAGATCCACGTCGCGGGTCAATGTCCAGGTCGTATTACGCGACAGAATGTCGACTTCACCGGACGCCAGCGCCGTGAAACGCGTCTTGGGCGTCGTCGGCACAAACTCGACGGCTTGTGGGTCGCCAAGAACGGCTGCTGCAACCGCACGGCACACGGCAACATCGAACCCTTCCCACTCACCATTGGCGTTTGGCGCGGCGAAGCCGGTCAGACCGGAGTTCGACCCGCATTTGAGCGAGCCACGCGCTTTCACGTCGTCCAGCGTCGCGGCCTGTGCGGCACCGGCCATGAAGCCGGCCACAGTCAGGGCGCCGAGAATAACGGAATTTTTCATATTTACCTCTTCCTGAGTTTTGCCCGTTTCGGGCTTTATGGTTCGGCCAACCGGCCGATAGCGATACGAGGGTGGGGGCAAGCCCCGCCATGCGGAGAGTTTGGGCAATTTCACCTATTGGCGTCAAGGGCGGGCAAAAATCATTAGAACCAGGCATGTCATTGACCTGATTGATTTTTTAACGCGGATGTGGGTCAGCTCGACTAGTTTTTTTGATCGGCCAGTCGAAAAAACAGCGCTGCATCCAAAAATGCCTGCCTTTTCATCGCGGCCTGTTCCGCAGCTTCCTCGTCCTCGCCCCACTGCTCGATCTGCCAATTCTCGTCTACGCGCGACACATCCCATGCCGTTTGCGCGTCGAGGAGGCCATGCGTCACCGCCAAGGCGATCAGCAGGGAGCCCGAGAGTGATACGAGATCGTGGAATGCTGCCAGTTGGAAGGAATCCATCGCGTGGACCTCACGCGACAATCGCCTGAGCGACGCATCGTCCTGAGGAGCGTGCATGATGCCCGTACGCGGCGAGAGGCGAGCATCGAAGGTGACGGCAGCCCAATCAAGTATCGGGTCCCAGGCAACTGCCTGACGGTCGACCAATTCCACCGGGGCCTCGGCCCGATAACAAGTAAGATCCGCGTCGGCATAGGCGGCAAGAAGGTCCGCAACTTCCGAATGCTGTGTAGCCACTTTGTCGAGCGCCGAATTTGCCATCCGTGTTACCGGCATCTTCCCCGGGTCGATCCTCTCCTCAATCGCGTCCCATTCTGCTGCGGCGGCATCCGCGAGATCCCGTGTCGGGAGGATGAAGGCCGTCTTGGCGGGTGTCTTGACCTCGCGAGCATCCAAAAGCACCGCGAAACCGCCATCACGAGACTCTACAGCAGTCTGGGTCCAAAACCGCTTGGGGGCCCATTCACTCATCGTGTGCTCCAGTATTCGTCCAAGGTCGGGACCAGATCGTCGAAGCGTTCAATCACAACGTTCGCTCCGGCCGCCCGCAATTCATCTGGTTCGTGATATCCCCACGTCACCCCGATCGTGAAGACCCCGGCAGCCGCTCCTGCTTCCATGTCGAAGACGGTGTCACCCACAAAAGCAGCAAGGCGCGGATCTGCGCCGGTGTCGTCCAAGGCGGCGAGAATCATCGCAGGGTTCGGTTTCGAAGGGTGGTCGTCGGCCGTCTGGATCGTTGAGAAAACATCCTGCAAATCGTGCGCTTCTATGACCCGTTTCATGCCACGAAGGCTCATCCCGGTCGCGGTTCCGACAAGGACGTCTGGCCTGTTGGACACGTCGCGAATTGCCGCGCGAGCACCCTCGTACAGCGGCGGTGTTCCCGAGGCCTCTCTCTTGCTCATATAGGCGTGTCTGTACGCCTCTGCTGCTTCGACGCGTTCGTGTTCTGTCAAAGTCGGAAACAGCTCCTCGATCGCTTCGGCCAACGAGCGCCCGACGATCCGTGTGATCGCCGATCTTTGTGGCGCTTCAGCACCGACATGCGCAGCAGCCGCCCGCATCGCATCGACGATTGCATGCTGGCTATCAATCAACGTGCCATCCACGTCAAAGATGACGAGCTTCAGCGCTGCCATTCCACGTCCTCGAATGGGTCGTCGGGCGCATCTTCCAAACGGAATCCCACGCTTTCCCAAGTCCGGGACATATGGTCCGGAAGGTCCGCCTCGATGCGAAGCAAACGTTTCGTAACCGGATGTTCAAACTCGATCGACCGCGCATGCAGGTGAAGTTTTTTCGAGATTTCGCCACCCAGCATCGCCCCCCAGCCATCTCCGAGGTTTTCCTGACCCGACCCGCCGTACTTTCCGTCACCGATGATCGGGTGGCCCATTTCGGCCATATGTGCCCGCAACTGGTGGGTCCGTCCGGTCACGGGGACAAGTCCGACCCACGCTGCCCTCTGGGCAAGCGCTTCGATCACTGCGTAGTCCGTTTCGGCGCGTTTCGCACCCTCGACGTTGGCAATTTCTGCGGGATGAACGCACAGCATCTTTTCACCTTCGCCACGGCCGCCATGCCCCGGCGATTTGACCAATCCCCACTTCAACGTCCCCATGCGCGGGCTCGGAACGCCTGCGACGACCGCCCAGTATATCTTGCGGGTGTCTCGATGCCGAAACGCATCCGTAAGCGCTTTTGCTACGGCGCGTGTGCGCGCCAAGAGAAGAACGCCCGACGTATCCTTGTCGAGCCGATGCACCAGTCTTGGTTTTTCGTCGAACCCAAAGCGCAATGCTTCAGCCAATCCATCGACGTGCCGGTTCTGTTTCGAACCGCCCTGCGATGGCAAACCGGGAGGCTTGTTCAACGCTATGATATGATCATCCCGGTAGATCACCGCACCCTTTATCAAGCGCGCGTCCGCATCGCTGACTCGGGCGATTGTCGGTGCCGGTGCGGAGTCAGGTGCCGGCAGCGGCGGAATGCGCACCTCCTGCCCTTCTTCGAGCCGCGTCGATCCCTTTACCCGTCCACCATCCACGCGGATTTCACCTTTTCGACACATCTTCTCGATGCGTCCTTGCGAAACATGCGGAAACTGGCGCCGGAACCAACGGTCCAGTCGCTGGTCGCCATCGCCCTTGCCGACAGTCATTGTCTGCACACGGCTCATGGCACCAACACCCTCGCGGCCACCACGCCTCCTACGATCGCCAACAACGAAAGCCCGACTGACAGCGCGATGTAGACTGCTGCGCTTCCTGTTTGGCCCCTCTCGAACAACGTGAGCGCATCGAGCGAAAACGCCGAGAAGGTCGTGAACCCTCCCAGCACACCCGTCATGAGGAACGGGGCAAGGCCGTGTCCGCCTTTTTTTGCAATCACCACGAACAAGACGCCCATCAGAAATGAACCGAATACATTCACGATCATGGTCCCTGTCGGGAATCCATGACCGAAAGCGCGGGTCGCGCCGATATTGGTGAGGTAACGCAAGCTGGCACCGATTGCGCCGCCTGCGGCCACAGTAAGAAGTGTCTGAACCATATGTTCCTGTCCCGCGCGCGCCGCGCGATGTCAACCGCCCCGCTTGGAACGCAACCCAGTGAAATATGCCACGCGCTTCTTCAATTCCCGCTCGAATCCACGCTCGACAGGTGTGTAGTAGACAGGTCGCTTCATATCGTCAGGGAAATAGTTCTGGCCCGAGAAACCGTCCGCAGCATCGTGGTCGTACTCATATCCCGCTCCATAGCCCTGATCTTTCATCATGCTCGTGGGCGCATTCAGAATGTGTTTCGGTGGCGGTGCAGAACCGGACTGCTTCGCCTCCGAGCGTGCTGCCTTGTAAGCCACATAGCCGGCATTCGATTTCGGCGCGAGCGCGAGATAAATGACCGCCTGAGCCAAGGCAAGTTCGCCTTCCGGACTACCCAACCGTTCATATGTTTCCCAGGCATCAACGCAAATCGAATTCGCCTGAGGGTCCGCGAGCCCAATATCTTCGACCGCCATTCGTGTCAGTCTACGTGCGAGGAAACGCGGATCTTCTCCCCCTTCCAGCATCCGTGAGAACCAATAAAGCGCAGCGTCCGGATCGGATCCGCGGATGGATTTGTGCAAGGCCGAGATAAGATTGTAATGCGCGTCGCCGGACTTGTCGTATTGCGCTGCTCGGCGCATGAGTCTCGTGGCCAACGCGTCACGGTCGAGCTTGCCGTCCACCTCCCAGGCCATGATTTGCTCGACAATGTTCAGAAGCGCCCGTCCATCGCCATCCGCCATTTCAATCAGTGCTTCCCGCGCTTCACCGGTCAACGGAAGCGCGCGGTCGACCTCCTTCTCAGCGCGTTGTACCAGCCGCTCGAGATCCCCATGATCAAGTCTCTTCAAAGTTATGACTTGTGCCCGCGACAGAACGGCAGCGTTCAATTCGAACGATGGGTTCTCCGTTGTCGCGCCAACGAGGAGGATGGTTCCGTCCTCCATATGCGGAAGAAACCCATCCTGCTGCGCTTTGTTGAATCGATGAATCTCATCGACGAACAACAGCGTCCCCTTGCCGTTCTGACGCCGCAACTTGGCCGCTTCGAAAACTTTTCTAAGATCAGGAACGCCCGTGAAAATTGCGCTGACCTGCACGAAATGAAGGTCCGTCTCATGGGCGAGCAGGCGCGCAATGGTGGTCTTTCCGACGCCTGGCGGCCCCCAGAGAATGAGCGATCCGAGGGAACCGGACGACAGCATCACGCCAAGCGGACCGTCTGCACCAAGCACTTGTTCTTGCCCGATGACATCGGACAAGGATTGCGGCCTCAAACGATCTGCCAATGGCCTCGGACCGGTATCGGGCATCTGTGCGGCGGTGTCGAAGAGATCAGCCATGACCTCTACTTAATCACTTGCAAGGAACGCCGCCAGCGCCACGGGCATGCAGGTGCCGCGAATTTCGCGCCTCGCCTTTCGACCGATACGCCAAAAAGAGGCGCCAGCGCGTCAGAGCAGATTGTATTCCTGTGCCCGCTGGATCGCCTCGGCGGTCGTTCGCACGAAAAGCCTCTCGCGGGCGGCGCGCAGTCGCGCCTTCAGCGCGCTTTCGGATATTCCGAGTAGCGCCGCGGCCTCTGCATGGCGGCTCCCCTTGGCGATCAACCTCAGCGCCATGCGTTGTGCCGGCGTCAGATTGTCGGGCGGTGTCGATTGCTCATGCAGCTTCTCCACCAGAGCCTGTATCTTTTCCATTTCACCATCCGTAAATTCACGGTCTCCGCGTGCGAAGCCGCCGATCGTTCGCGATGATGTAGGGCCAGTCGTTACCGCAATACCAAACTTCAAACCAAAATCGGCAGCCTGCCCCATGATATTATGTGGGTCAGGTAGGTCGATCTCGCTCCAGCGGATAGTTCCATTATTACCGAAACCCCAAAAAACCATCGGATCGGCAAGCATATACCCGTTCTCGGTATATCGTTGCGTCCACCTCGGATCATAGGTCTGGATCATCAAATGCGCGGCCGCAAATCGAATGTGCAAACCTAAAGCATATCCTCGCGGCGCAAGGTCCGAGAGTTGCGCCAGGCCATGATCGAGACCGAGCATCACCGTCATAGATGTCCCCTGAAGTTCAGACCGATGCAGCCTTTACGCTGACATCGTGATTGCAACCAGCAAAAACAACTTTAAATTGTGTGGGTAGAGGGGTGCAAGCTGTTTTTCAATAAGGAAAAGAAATGGGGCCGAAAGACACCGACTTGATTAATTGGTTGAACAACCTCGATGCGGAAGAGAGAAAATCTTTGCTCGAGCTTATTGGCATGACCGAACCCGTGACCGAAATCGAGCCCACCAAACTTGAACTACTCGAAGCAGCACTCGCGCTCCTGCCGGGGTACACGACCGGCAGCAGCAATCGAATACAATGACGAAAAAAGCCCCGCCATTCGGGCGGGGCTTCTCGGAATTCAGAGTATAGCGTTCACTCTTCGGCGAACGCCGCTTCTTCTTCGGCAGCCAGACGCGCCTTGTCGGCGGCGCCTTTTGCGTCAACGTCGCGGTCAACGAATTCGATGATCGCCATCGGAGCCATGTCACCGTAACGGAAACCGGCTTTCAAGACGCGAACGTAGCCGCCGCTGCGGTCCTTGTAACGCGGACCAAGCACGTCGAAGAGCTTGGCGACGTATTCATCCTGCTTGAGTTGCGATGCAGCCTGACGGCGCGCATGCAGGTCTCCACGCTTGCCCAGCGTGACGAGCTTTTCGACCACGCGGCGAAGCTCTTTGGCTTTCGGCAGGGTCGTTTTGATCTGTTCGTGCTCGATGAGCGAGCCAGCCATATTGGCAAAGAGCGCCTTGCGGTGCTCATGGGTGCGGTTGAGGCGGCGGTAGCCTTTCGCGTGACGCATTTTCTATCTCCTAATCTTGCGTTTTTGCTTTGTCTGGCCGGCGATGCGTGTCACCGGCTCTCCTTGGGGCCTTTGCCCAGTCATTCCCCGGAATCCCGGGCATTTGTGCGTCGGGCCGGGTTGCCCCGGCCCGTGAAGATCAGAACTGATCTTCGAATTTCTTGGCGAGATCCTCGATGTTCTCCGGCGGCCATTCCTCGACATCCATGCCGAGGTGAAGCCCCATGCCCGAGAGCACTTCTTTGATCTCGTTGAGCGACTTGCGGCCGAAGTTCGGGGTGCGGAGCATCTCGGCTTCGGTCTTCTGGATCAGGTCGCCGATGTAAACGATGTTGTCGTTCTTCAGGCAGTTCGCCGAACGCACCGAAAGCTCGAGCTCGTCCACTTTCTTCAGCAGAAGCGGGTTGAACTCAAGACCATCGTCTTCGTCCTGGCGGCCAGCCGATTCCGGCTCTTCGAAGTTCACGAAGATCGAAAGCTGATCCTGGATGATGCGCGCAGCGAAGGCCACGGCGTCGTCCGGGGTGATCGAGCCATCGGTATCGACCTTGAGCGTCAGCTTGTCATAATCGAGCACCTGACCTTCACGAGTCGGCTGCACGTCATAAGACACTTTCTTGACCGGCGAGTAGATCGCATCGACCGGGATCAGGCCAATCGGCGCATCTTCCGGCTTGTTCTTGTCGGCCGAGACATAGCCCTTGCCCGTGTTCACGGTGAGTTCCATGAACAGGTCCGCGCCTTCGTCGAGGTGGCAGATCACGTGATCCTTGTTCAGGATCTCGATGCCCGCACTTTCCGAAATGTCGCCAGCCGTCACGACCTGCGGACCCTTCGCGGAAATCGACAGGCGCTTGGGCCCTTCGGCTTCCATGCGGATCGACACGCCCTTGAGGTTCAGGATGACGTCGGTGACATCCTCGCGCACACCGGCGATCGAGGAAAATTCGTGCAGCACGTTGTCGATTTGCACGGACGTGATGGCGGCACCTTGCAGCGACGACATCAGCACGCGGCGAAGCGCGTTGCCGAGGGTCAGACCGAAGCCGCGCTCCAGCGGTTCGGCGACGACAGTAGCCTGGCGCGCCGGGTCATTGCCCGGTTTCACCTGAAGCTGTGTCGGCTTGATCAATTCGGCCCAGTTCTTGTGGATCATGCGTCCCTCCATTCCTGTTCTGCCTCCATGTCCGAAAGGCAAAACGCCCGAGGTTTAAAAATGACGGACTCGGGCACCGGATAACCGGAGCCCGAGCGATAAAAGTACGGCCTCAGACGCGGCGACGCTTCGGAGGACGGCAGCCGTTGTGGGCAATCGGCGTCACGTCACGGATCGACGTGATGTTGAAGCCGATGGCAGCCAGAGCGCGGAGCGCCGATTCACGACCCGAACCCGGGCCCTGAACTTCGACTTCCAGCGTCTTGACGCCGTGATCCTGGGCTTTCTTGCCAGCATCTTCGGCAGCCATCTGGGCGGCGTAAGGGGTCGACTTGCGCGAGCCCTTGAAGCCCATCGTGCCGGCGGACGACCACGAGATCGCATTGCCCTGCACATCCGAGATCAGGATTTTGGTGTTGTTGAACGAAGAGTTCACATGCGCCACGCCTGCGGCGATGTTCTTGGAGACCTTACGCTTGCCTCCGCGACGGGTATCACGTGCCATTGCTCTGAGCCTCCCTTACTTCTTCTTGCCGGCGATGGCTTTCGCCGGGCCTTTGCGCGTGCGCGCATTCGTGTGCGTGCGCTGACCGCGCACAGGGAGGTTGCGGCGATGACGCAGACCGCGGTAGCAGCCAAGGTCCATCAGGCGCTTGACGTTCATCTGCACTTCGCGGCGCAGGTCGCCTTCGACAGTGTAGTTGGCGTCGATGTGTTCACGCACGGCGAGCACTTCGGCGTCCGACAGCTCGTTGACGCGGCGGGTCGGGTCGATGTTCACGGCTTCGCAGATGCTTTTGGCAGAGGTGTGACCAATGCCAGTGATGTAGGTAAGGGCGATCGGGACGCGTTTGTGCGTCGGGATGTTCACGCCGGCAATACGTGCCAAGTGTCTTTTCCTTTTCGTTGCGGTTCCGTAGTTCCGGAACCTTTTTTCACAACGTAAGCCCGCCGGGTTCATCCCCCGCGGGCCGCAGCTGAAACTATGGTCTGGTGCATGCAGGGAGCGACCCGAAATGCACCGATTCCCTTTCGGGATGCGGTGCAATACGAGGGATTGGACATCGCGTCAAGGTCAAGTTGCCCACCGCGAAGGCGCGCCTAACGCGCGTGGCACGGTTGGCGGATAAATATACAAATGACCGTTACCGTCTCATCTCGTTTGACATCAGAGAAGCTCGCGGTAGCGTGAGCGTAGAAAGACAACGCGCGAAAGTCAAAATGCTCTGCCAAATTATGTATCTCAGCCGCTCGAAACACCCGAAAGGGCACGAGAGCGACGCACTCATCCTCGCATCCGCGCAAGCGCGCAATGAGGAAATGGGTCTCACAGGTTTCTTGTTTCGAACCGAACACTCCTTCCTCCAGATCCTCGAAGGTGAGGAGGACAAGCTGGACATCGTCATGAACCTGATCCGTGGCGACTCTCGCCACGAGATCACGTCAGAATGGCCCAAACAGCCCGCCGCCGAACGCTCGTTCGGCTCATGGGCAATGGGGTCCGGCCCGATCCCCCGAGCCGAGATCGAAGCGATGCAGGACCCGAAAGCCGGTGATGACATCGTCTGGTCTGCCATGCTTGGCAAGTTGCGTGAGTTGGCCCAAACCGCAGCTTGAGGAACAATCAAAGTGAAAAGACCCTCCGAAGGCGCAACCTTCGGAGGGTCTTTTCTTAGCTCTGACGTGTTCGCTCAGCCCAGAATCTTCGCGATCGAACCGGCCACCTCGTCGATGGAGGCAAGGCCGTCGATCGACTGCAAGTCACCTTTGGCGTAATAGTAGCCGATCAGCGGCGACGTCTTTTTATAGTATTCCATAAGACGTATCTTGAGGCTTTCCTCGTTGTCGTCCGCACGGGCTTCTTTACCTGCAGCGCGTGCCTCTTCCGCGCGACCAACGATGCGGCCGACAAGCACGTCGTCCTCGACCTGCATTTCGATCACCGCGTCAAGGCTTTCACCCTGCTCCTTGAGAAGCTCGCCAAGTGCGTCTGCCTGCGCGAGCGTGCGCGGGAAGCCGTCGAAAATGAAGCCGCCCTTCTTGTCGCCTTCGAGCTGCTCACGGATCAGACCAATCACGATCTCATCGGTCACAAGCTCGCCCGCGTCCATGATCGCGGCGACCTTGTTTCCCATGTCAGTACCCGATGTCCGCGCCGCCCGAAGCATATCGCCGGTCGACAACTGGATCATGTCGCGCTCCTCCACGAGCTTGGCCGCTTGCGTGCCTTTGCCCGCACCCGGCGGTCCAAGAAGTATGATATTCATCGTCTGGCTGGTCCCTTCCGTCCCTTTTTCGCAGCGCTCCCACCGCGTTTACCGCGCAGCTGCGATTTCTCGATTAGCCCTTCGTACTGATGGGCAAGCAGATGACTTTGCACCTGCGTGATCGTGTCCATGGTCACGGACACGATGATAAGCACCGATGTGCCCCCGAAATAGAACGGGATGGCAAGCTGGCTCCGCGCGATCTCAGGCAGGAGCGCCACCAATGCGAGGTAGCCTGAACCGATCACGAGGATTCGGGTCACGACATAGTCGAGGTATTCGGCGGTCTTGGGGCCGGGGCGAATGCCCGGCACGAACCCGTTCTGGCTCTTGAGGTTGTCGGCCACATCCTCGGTCTTGAACGCGACTTCCTTGGTGTAAAAGAACGTGAAGAACACGATCATCACCGTGAAGAACAGCAGGTAGAGCGGCTGACCGGGGCCGAAATAGGCGAGGATCGTCGACATGACCGGGCCGGCGCTGCCGTCTGTGTTGAAGGTCGACAAAGTCGTCGGCAGCAACAGTAGCGCCGAGGCGAAAATCGCCGGGATCACGCCCGCCGGGTTCACCTTGATCGGCAGGTGGCTGGAGCCGCCGTCATACATCTTCATTCCGACCTGGCGGCGCGGATACTGGATGTGGATCTTGCGCAGCGCGCGTTCCATGAACACGACGAAGGCGAAGACCGCGATGACCATGGCGATGACGCCGATGATGACTGCCGGGCTGATCGCCCCAGAACGCCCCTGGCTCAGGAACTGGGCGAAAGCCGCCGGAAGCTCGGCGACGATGCCGACGAAGATGATGAGCGAGATACCGTTGCCGATGCCGCGTGCGGTGATCTGTTCACCAAGCCACATGAGGAACATGGTACCGCCGACCAGCGTCACCACGGCGGACGCAACGAAGAACGCACCCGGATTGGACACGAGATCGCCCGCCTGAAGGCTGTTGGCCAGCGCGAACGCCTGCCCGGTGGCCAGCAGAACGGTGCCGTAGCGCGTGTACTGGTTGATCTTCTTGCGCCCCTGTTCGCCCTCTTTCTTGAGTTGCTTGAGAGGCTCCCACATCGACGCCAGAAGCTGCACGATGATCGAGGCCGAGATATAGGGCATGATGCCCAGGGCGAAGACGCCCATACGTCCCAGCGCGCCGCCGGTGAACATCGAAAGGATGCCGCCGATGCCGCTCGCGGCCTGTTCCATGAAATCGCGAAGCGCGCCTGCGTCGATCCCCGGTACCGGGATATAGGTCCCGACGCGGTAGATGATCAGAAGCCCGATCGTGTAGAAAATACGTTGGCGAAGTTCGGTCGCCTTGCCCAGCGTTCCCCAGTTGAGGTTCGCTGCCATTTGTTCCGCTGCAGATGCCATGTGGCCCCCTGTTCAGGAAAACGCCGCCGGACCGTACCCGGCTCCGGCGGCGCTATAGGTCGTGCGCATATCTAAGGGGCGTGATCGCCCCCGACAAGCGTTACTCTGCCGCAGAAGCCGTGGTGAGCTTGCCACCCGCCTTTTCGACGGCTTCGATCGCGGATTTCGACGCACCGGTCACGGTGATGTTCGCCTTGGCGTTGTAGTCGCCTTTGGCGAGAACACGCACACCGTCGAGTTTGCGGCGAACGACGCCGGCCTCGACAAGGCTGTCCTCGGTGATGTCGCCGGACAGTTTCTTTGCGTCGATGAATTTCTGGATGATGCCAAGGTTCACGACAGCGTACTTCTTGCGGTTCGGCTTGTTGAAGCCGCGCTTGGGAAGACGCTGGTAAAGGGGCATCTGGCCGCCTTCGTAGCCTGCGATGGCCACACCCGAACGCGACTTCTGACCTTTGATACCACGGCCGGCGGTCTTACCCTTGCCGGAACCGGGACCACGGCCCACGCGCATACGTTTCTTGACGGCACCGGGGTTGTCCCGGAGTTCATTGAGTTTCATATCGCTTCTCCTTTGCCGGATGTGGCCCGCGAAGCGAGATGGGCCAACCACGGCGTTTCTTGATTTGATTCTGCGCGGGCGTTTCCCGCACCGGGCGCGTATAGACGCTTGAACCAAAGGAAACAAGCCCCGGCAAACGACCGGGGCTTGTGTTCAGCAGAGGGCGGTCATTGATCTGACTTGATCGCTGCCTCAGCCCATGTCGCCTTCGCCGTACCAGCCGCCCATCTTGACCTCGGTATCGCCTTCGAGCATGGCGGCGAAGTCCTCCGGATCCTGTGTGCCGTCGTCACGGCCGCGGTAGTGATACGGGTATACGTATGTCGGCGCGAACTCCGACACCGCGCTCGCCGCTGCTTCGGCATCCATCGTGAATGGCAGGTTCATGCATACGAAGGCGAGGTCGATATCTTCGAGCGCACGCATCTCGGGAGTGTCCTCGGTGTCACCAGAGACATAGACCCGGAAGCCCTCGAAACTCAGCACGTAACCGTTGTCGCGCCCTTCGGGATGGAAATCCGTCCTGCCCTCCGTGATGTTGTAGGCTGGAATCGCGTCGATGGTCAGACCGTTCCAGTCGGTCGTCTCGCCATTGCCGATGCTTTCGGCCCCTTCGGCCAAGTCCTCGGGAAGCATCCCGTTCACCGCCGGGTTGGTGATGAGATGCGCCTCACCCTTGATCGCTGACAAAACATCGGCGCTGTAATGGTCACCATGTTCGTGCGTCACGAGGATCAGGTCGGGCGCGGGGAAATCGGCATAATCCTCCGCAGCCCCGACCGGGTCCACGTAGATCACGCCCATCGGCGTCTCCATGACAAATGAGGCGTGGGACACCGGGTGCACGGAGATGTCGCCGCCGTCCGTCTGGAACATGTTGGACGAATGGCTCGCCGCCATGCTCGCATATGGCAGAATGGTAATCGCACCGGTCGCGGCCGCCGCGCCGGTGAGGAATGTACGTCTCGTCGTCTGCATTTTGTCTCTCCCTGTTGGCTTTGTTAGCTACAGGGTACTACGCGCGAGACGAAGCTGCGTTCACATTCCTAGGCTGTAGATCACGGAGGGGTGAGAATCCCATCCACTCGATGGGGAGCCTGGAAAGCGAAACACCCCGGTCAAACCTGGCCGGGGTGCTCTCAAATTCAAAGGTAGGGTGGATAAGACCCACCCACTGATCTTATCCGCGCTCTTCCACGATCTGGACGAGGTGCGGGATGGAATTGACCATGCCACGCACGGAGGGGGTATCCTCCAGCTCGCGGGTCTTGTGCATCTTGTTGAGGCCCAGGCCCTTCAGCGTGTCGCGCTGTTTGGCGGGGCGCCGGATCGGGGAGCCGATCTGTTTGACAACGATGGTTTTCGCCATGTCTCTCAGGCCTCCTCAGCCACTTGGCTCGACTCTTGCGGCGCCTCGTCACGGGCGGGCAGGATGTCGGCGACTTTCTTGCCGCGGCGCTGCGCGACGGAACGCGGGGACTGCTCTTTCGAGAGACCGTTCAGCGTTGCGCGGATCATGTTGTAGGGGTTCTGCGACCCGACCGACTTCGCGACCACGTCCTGAACGCCGAGCATTTCGAACACGGCACGCATCGGACCACCGGCGATGATCCCGGTACCTTGCGGAGCGGTGCGCATCACGACGCGGCCAGCACCGTGGCGACCGTCGATGTCGTGGTGCAGCGTCCGGCCCTCTTTAAGCGGCACGCGCACCATGTTGCGCTTGGCGGCTTCGGTCGCCTTGCGGATCGCCTCGGGGACCTCTTTGGCTTTACCTTTGCCGAAACCGACGCGGCCTTTCTGATCGCCCACGACGACGAGAGCTGCAAAGCCGAAACGCTTACCACCCTTCACGGTCTTGGACACACGGTTGATCGCAACCAGGCGATCGGCGAATTCCGGGGTTTCGTCGCGGTCGCGGCGATTGTTCCGGCGATTGTCACGTTCTGCCATCTGGCATTTCCTTCATCAGGTGGCGCGCTCGCGCGCCGTCAAAATCAATCCTGGTGAGCCACAAGGACCCCCGGATCATCGGAGGGGCGGTCACCCGCCCCTCTCAAGTCATCAGAACTTCAGACCGCCTTCACGCGCAGCGTCGGCCAGAGCCTTCACTTTGCCATGAAACAGGAAGCCGCCACGGTCGAAGTAGCATTCTTCCACACCGGCTTTCTTGGCGCGCTCGGCAATCGCGGCACCGACCTTCGAGGCCGCATCCACGTTGTTCTTGCCGACGATGCCCAGATCCTTCTCGAGAGAAGAGGCTGCGGCGAGCGTCTTGCCGTTCACGTCGTCGATCAGCTGAACGCTGATGTTCTTGTTCGAGCGGTGAACCGAAAGGCGCATCTTGCCGGGGTTCACTTTCCGCTGCTTGTTCCGAACGCGCAGACGGCGCTTCAGAAACAGGTCTCGTTTGCTGTTTGCCATTTTTCGCGTCCTTACTTCTTCTTGCCTTCCTTGCGGAAGATATACTCGTCTTTGTACTTGATCCCCTTGCCTTTGTAGGGCTCGGGAGCACGCCATTCGCGGATATTTGCCGCAACCTGGCCGACGAGCTGCTGATCGGCACCTTCCACGACGATTTCCGTCTGCTTCGGAGCGGTGATGGTCACGCCTTCCGGAGCTTCGAAATCGACGTCATGCGAGTAGCCGAGGTTGAGTTTGAGCGTGTTGCCCTGCATCTGGGCACGGTAACCAACACCGTTGATCTCCAGCTCTTTCTTGAAGCCGTCGGTGACGCCCTGAACCATGTTCGCAACCATCGTGCGGGACATGCCCCACTGCTGGCGCGCACGCTTGGACTTCCCGCGCGGTTCCACCGTCACGACGCTGTCATCGATCTTGATCGTGACATCGTCGGTTGCGGTGAAGGTGCGGGTGCCCTTGGGCCCTTTGACTTCAACGGTCTGACCCGACAGGGACGCGGTGACGCCCGAGGGGAGCTCGACCGGACGTTTGCCAATACGAGACATTACCAGACCTCCTTAGAATACCGTGCAAAGCACTTCGCCGCCAACATTCTGGCTACGAGCGTTTGCATCGGACATGACGCCTTTCGGCGTGGAGACAATCGAGACACCAAGGCCCTGACGGACCTGCGGGATCTCCTTGGCGCCCATGTAGACGCGGCGGCCGGGGGTCGAGACCCGCTTGAGCTCGCGAATGACGGGGGTGCCATCGAAGTATTTCAGGCTGATCTCGAGCGTCGGGTGGCCGAGCTCGTTCTTACCTTCTTCATAGCCACGGATGTAGCCTTCGTCCGCAAGCACGTCCAGAACCCAGGCGCGCAGCTTCGAGGCCGGCGTCGAGACGGTTGACTTGCCGCGCAATTGCGCGTTGCGGATACGGGTGAGCATATCGCCGATAGGATCGTTCATTGCTTTCCCTCCTTACCAGCTCGATTTCACCAGGCCGGGAACCTGGCCATTAGAGCCGAGGTCCCGCAGCGCGATCCGGCTGACCTTCAGCTTGCGGTAATACGCATGCGGACGGCCAGTCAGCTGGCAACGGTTGTGAAGACGGGTCGGCGAGGAATTGCGCGGCAGCTTCGCGAGCTTGAGCGAGGCGCGGAAGCGGTCTTCCATCGGCTTCGATTCGTCGTTGATGATTTCTTTCAGCGCGGCACGCTTCTCAGCGTACTTTTCCACCAGCTTCTGACGCTTGGCTTCACGCGCGATCATGGATTTTTTGGCCATTATTCGGTCTCCAAGGATCAGCTGTTGAAGGGCATGTTGAAGTGCTTCAACAGGCTCTTGGCTTCAGCGTCGGTTTTCGCGGTGGTGGTGATGATGATGTCCATGCCCCAGACTTCGTCGACTTTGTCGAAGTCGATTTCCGGGAACACGATGTGCTCTTTCAGACCCATGGCGTAGTTGCCACGGCCATCGAAAGAGGTCCCCGGCACGCCGCGGAAGTCACGAACGCGCGGCATGGCGATCGTGATCAGACGGTCGAGGAATTCATACATCCGGTCGCCACGCAGCGTGACCTTGGCACCCAGCGGCATTTCCTCGCGAACGCGGAAACCTGCGATGGATTTCTTGGCCTTGGTGGTGACGGCGAGCTGGCCAGCGATCTTCGTGAGATCTTCCTGAGCCGATTTCGCCTTCTTGGAGTCCTTAACGGCCTCGGCGCCACAGCCGATGTTCAGAACGATCTTGTCCAGACGCGGGATCTGGTGGTCGTTCGAATAGCCGAATTCTTCCTTCAGAGCGGCCTTGATCGTCTCGCGATAGGCTGCCTTGAGGCGCGGGGTGTAGTTGGCAGTGTCCAGCATCAGATCACGTCTCCCGTCGTCTTGGCGAAACGGACCTTCTTGTCGCCTTCCGTCTTGAAGCCAACGCGGGTCGGTTTGCCGTTCTTGTCGAGCAGAGCGAGGTTCGACAGGTCGATCGGCATCGCCTTGGGAAGGCGGCCGCCCTGGTTCGACTGGCTCGCACGGGTGTGGCGGATCGCCATGTTCACACCGTCCACGACAGCTTTGCCGGTCTTCGGCGACACGGAGGTGATTTCACCCTCTTTGCCTTTGTCCTTGCCGGCGAGCACGACGACCTTGTCGCCTTTTTGAAGTTTCGCAGCCATCAGAGCACCTCCGGAGCGAGCGAGATGATCTTCATGAAGTTCTTCGCGCGCAGCTCACGAACCACCGGCCCGAAGATACGGGTGCCGACCGGCTCGTTGTTGTTGTTGAGGATCACGGCAGCGTTCCGGTCGAACCGGATCGCGGTGCCGTCGTCACGACGGACTTCCTTGGCGGTGCGCACGACGACGGCTTTGCGGACGTCGCCTTTTTTCACGCGACCGCGCGGGATGGCTTCCTTCACCGAGACGACGATGATGTCGCCAACGGACGCGTATTTACGCTTGGAACCACCCAGGACCTTGATGCACTGAACCCGGCGGGCGCCGGAGTTGTCAGCAACATCCAGATTGGTCTGCATCTGGATCATAGGGTTTCTCCTGACCTGTGGGGCTGGCCTCTGGCGTCATAGCCCCCTGGTTTCGATCGAACTGGATTGTCAGCCGCGATTAGGCGGTGATGACCTCCCAGCGTTTGGTTTTCGACTTCGGCGCGCATTCCTGAATGCGGACGGTGTCGCCGACTTTGAACGTGTCGTTCTCGTCGTGTGCCCGGTATTTCTTGGATTTCCGGACAGTCTTCTGAAGCAGCGGGTGCTTGAAACGGCGCTCGACGAGGACGGTCACGGTCTGTGCGTTCTGGTCCGAAGTCACGGTGCCTTGCAGGATACGTTTGGGCATCAATCAGGCTCCTTAAGCGTCGCCGGCAGCAGCGGCTGCCTTTTCGTTCAGAATGGTTTTCACACGGGCCACGTCGCGCTTGACGGTTCGCATACGGGCGGTGCTTTCGAGTTGGCCGGTAGCCTGCTGGAAGCGCAGGTTAAAGGCTTCTTTCTTGAGTTCGGCCAGCTGATCTTTCAACTGTTCCGCGCTCTTGTCGCGAAGTTCCTGGGCGTTCATCGCCTTTTCCTTTCCACATCACCAGACGGCCCCCCGGGTGGTTCCGTGCACGCACGAAAGGGGTCACCGCGAATCTGGTGGAGTTCGTGATGAGGGGGCCAAATACGACCAAAGCCCCTGCAAAGCAAGCCCCCTGTCTGGATTAACCGCTGGAATCGTCGTTTTTTGCGTGGTCGCGAACATCGAACCCGGTTTCGACCTCATTCCAAGCCCGAAAACTCAGCGGCCTATGCCAAGATCCGCTGGGAATGGACCGTCATTGCGAATGAAGGTATGAGGCGAACATGGCCGATATCAAATCTCTGTTCGTCACCCGCCTCTACCATGCCAAGCTCTCGGACCTTGGTGATCCCATCGACCCGGACGAGCTTGAAGCCTCGTGTTATTCAATCGCCGAAGATGACGAAGCCGGACAGGATTGGTGCGAGCGCGAAGGGTATCCCGGCTACACGTCCTATGCGTCGCTCACCGACCTGCCCTGGCGCTTCCCTGTCTTTGCGCAGATCAAGGAGGCGCTCGACAAACATGTGGCCGCTTTCGCTGACGAGCTCGACTTCGACCTTGGCGATGGTCACCTTGAACTCGAAGACCTGTGGATCAACATCCTGCCAGAGGGCGGAACCCATAGCTCGCACCTTCACCCCCACTCGGTGATCTCCGGCACGACCTATGTCTCGATGCCGGAGGGCACGTCGGCTCTGAAGCTTGAAGACCCCCGCTCCGCCCGCATGATGGCGTCACCGCCCCGCAAGAAAGGCGGTCGGGAGGATTTGCAAACCTTCATCTTCGTCAAACCCAGAGTCGGCGACGTGTTCTTGTGGGAAAGCTGGCTGCGCCACGAGGTGCCGATGAACATGTCCGAGGACGACCGGGTGTCGGTCAGTTTCAATTACAAGTGGGTCTGACAGCGGCCAGAGCGGTGCCTGTGCGCGAATTTTTAATATTCGTTTTTTTATATATGTTTTGACTTTCATCAAGTATCCTGACGCAGACGAGCACTTACCCTTTTACATGCGTCGTCGGGCCGCTCCCGGACCGACCGCGCATGTGGAAGGGAGGGTTCATCATGAACCACGGAAAAACCAATATCGCCGCAGGTCTTTTATTTCTTGCGGCTTTCATGGCTTACGGATTCCTGCTGATCTACCTGCGTGATTTCGCGCCCGGTAAGGAACAGTGGATCGCCGACTACGGCCTCGGAACCCATTTCGAGGCACGGCTCGCCCATGTACACGGAAACCTGTTTGCGCTCATGAATGTCATGATCGGGTTTCTTCTGCTGAAACTGCCAATCGGCGCGACCTCCGCGAAATGGGTGTCATGGCTTGCGCTCGCCGGGATGCTCATGCCAATCGGAATTGTTGCCGAGATCGTCCTCTCCGCGTCTCCCGCACTGGTCCTTGCAGGCGCCATTTCAATGGTCGTCTCCGTTGCGTGGCTTGGACTCGCAAGTTGGCGGATGCGTCAGGCGACCGCCTGACAGCGAGAGTCAGGAGGCACTCGCAGACGATGCATCTCCACTACTGCTGACGAGCATTTTTGGCGCCCCAAAAAGAAAGCCCCCGACGCAAACGCCGGGGGCTTCATACTTTCCCGCAGGCCGGGCTCCAGCCCGGCAATGACCTTACCAGTCTTCGCGAACCACGGTGCGGGTCTTGATCGGCAGCTTCATAGCAGCCAGACGAAGCGCCTCACGAGCGATTTCGTCGGACACACCGTCGATCTCGAACATGATCCGGCCCGGCTTGACCTTGGCAGCCCAGAAGTCGACCGAACCCTTACCTTTACCCATCCGAACTTCGACCGGCTTCGAGGAGACGGCCACATCGGGGAAGATGCGGATCCAGACACGGCCTTGACGCTTCATGTGACGTGTCATGGCACGACGTGCGGCTTCGATCTGGCGCGCGGTGACGCGTTCGGGCTGGAGAGCCTTGAGGCCGTAGGTGCCGAAGTTCAGATCGGAACCACCTTTGGCCTGACCCTTGATCCGGCCCTTATGCTGTTTGCGGAATTTTGTGCGCTTAGGTTGCAGCATCTCATATCCTCCTTAGCGACGGCCACCGGCGCCACGCGGGGCCGGACCGTCCTGGAGTTCCTGTTGCCGACGCTCACGGGCAGACGGATCATGCTCCATGATCTCGCCTTTGAAGATCCAGACCTTGATGCCGATGATACCATAGGCGGTCTTGGCTTCTGCCAGTGCGTAGTCGATGTCGGCGCGAAGGGTGTGCAGCGGCACACGGCCCTCACGAAGCCATTCGGTACGGGCGATTTCAGCCCCACCCAGACGGCCGGCGCAGTTGACGCGGATGCCGAGGGCACCCATGCGCATGGCGTTCTGAGCGGCGCGCTTCATCGCACGACGGAAGGACACACGACGCTCGAGCTGCTGAGCGATCGACTCGGCCACGAGCTGAGCGTCGAGCTCAGGCTTGCGGACTTCGACGATGTTCAGGTGCAGTTCGCTGTCGGTCATCTTGGCGATCTTCTTGCGGAGCACTTCGATGTCCGCGCCTTTCTTGCCGATGATGACGCCCGGACGTGCGGTGTGGATCGTGACGCGGCACTTCTTGTGCGGACGCTCGATGATCACACGGCTGACGCCGGCCTGTTTGCACTCTTCCTTGATGAACTCACGAATGGCGACGTCTTCCAGCAGAAGATCACCGTATTCGTTCGTGTCGGCGTACCAGCGGCTATCCCAGGTGCGGTTGACCTGAAGGCGCATGCCGATTGGATTGACTTTCTGACCCATTAGGCTTGCTCCTCAACTTGACGCACCTTGATGGTGAGTTCCGAGAACGGCTTGTTGATCCGGCCGTAACGACCACGTGCACGCGGACGACCGCGCTTCATCACGAGGTTCTTGCCCACGAAAGCCTCGGCGACTACGAGCTCGTCCACGTCGAGGTTGTGGTTGTTCTCGGCATTGGCGATGGCCGACTGAAGGCATTTCTTCACGTCGACGGCGATCCGCTTTTTCGAGAAGGTGAGGTCGTTCAGAGCCTTTTCCACCTTCTTGCCACGGATCATCGCGGCCACGAGGTTCAGTTTCTGCGGGCTGGTGCGAAGCATGCGGAGTTTCGCCATAGCTTCGTTGTCAGCCACGCGGCGGGGGTTCTTTTCCTTGCCCATGACTTACTTCCGCTTCGCTTTTTTGTCGGCAGCATGCCCGTAGTAAGTACGGGTCGGCGAATACTCACCGAACTTCTGACCGATCATTTCTTCGGTGACCAGCACAGGAATGTGCTTCTGGCCGTTGTAGACGCCGAACGTCAGGCCCACGAACTGGGGCAGGATCGTCGAGCGACGGGACCAGATCTTGATGACTTCGTTTTTGCCCGACTCGCGGACTTTCTCGGCCTTCTTGAGGACGTAAGAGTCGACAAAAGGCCCTTTCCAGACAGAACGTGCCATATCTTAACGGCCTTTCTTCTTGGCGTGACGCGAGCGGATGATCAGCTTCTGCGACGCCTTGTTCTTGTTGCGGGTGCGCTTGCCCTTGGTGTCCTTGCCCCACGGCGTGACCGGGGTCCGACCACCAGAGGTGCGGCCTTCACCACCACCGTGCGGGTGGTCGATCGGGTTCATCGCAACACCACGGACCGACGGACGCTTGCCCATGTGGCGGATGCGACCGGCCTTGCCGAGGTTCTGGTTGGAGTTGTCCGGGTTCGAAACCGCGCCGACGGTGGCGAGGCATTCCTGACGGACCATGCGCAGCTCGCCCGAGGACAGGCGGATCTGAGCGTAGCCACCGTCACGACCGACGAACTGGGCGTAGGTGCCTGCCGCGCGGGCGATCTGACCGCCTTTGCCGGGCTTCAGCTCGATGTTGTGAACGATGGTACCGATCGGCATGCCCTGAAACGGCATGGTGTTGCCGGGCTTGATGTCGACCTTGGTGCCGGAGATCACCGTATCGCCGACAGCGAGACGCTGGGGCGCGAGGATGTAGGCCTGTTCGCCGTCTTCGTAACGAATGAGGGCGATGAAGGCGGTGCGGTTCGGGTCGTATTCGATCCGTTCCACGGTTGCGGGGATGTCAAACTTCGAACGTTTGAAGTCAACCACGCGATAAAGACGCTTCGCGCCACCACCACGGCGGCGAGAGGTGATCCGTCCGGTGTTGTTCCGGCCGCCCGACTTCGTCAGACCCTCGGTGAGGGATTTGACGGGACGTCCTTTCCAAAGCTCCGAACGGTCGATCAGAACCAGCCCACGCTGGCCCGGCGTCGTCGGTTTATACGACTTGAGTGCCATGCTTTCTGTCTTCCGTTGCTTTGCGGCGGGTTGCCCCGCCTGTCTGTTTGTAGCCCCCCGAAGGTGGCCGAGATATAGGCCCCCGAAGGTGCCCGAATTCCAAAAATCACCGGCCCCGGAACGAATCCGAGGCCGAAGATTGCGCGTCTATAGCGGGGATGCGGTGGTGAGTCTAGGGCAAAGGCGTTTATTTGCAGGCGTGCCGGCGCTGCAAGCCGGCTTCGCTATCGGCTGGCCTTCTGCCGTTTCTTACCCCATCCTGCCTCCAACGCATAGGAGACCCATATGACCAGACCGTTGTTCTTGCTCGCCGCCCTGCCCCTCACCCTCGCGGCCTGCGACGCGACCATGGCGCCTGCGCCCTCGGGGACCAGTTCGACGACCGTGCCGGAAAACATCGCGGCGATGGCGGCGCCATACCAGAACCTGTCGTCCGCGCGCGTGGATGAGGCGACAGGCTGCTACGTATATCTCCACCGAGGCCCGGTCGAAAGCACCTACCTTCCGTTGCGCACGGCCGACGGTCGTCCGATCTGCACGTCGTCGATGGCAAGCGTGACCGAAGCAAATTGAGCGCTTCACCGAGCGGTAACCGCAATCGTCTTGAACCATGAGAAAAGCCCCGGATCTCGCCGGGGCTTTTCCTTTTCCGGTCATGGCGCCGCGTCCGCTCGACTACGACCGCGCCGCGATCATATCTTCCGGCGGATGCAGATGTGCGGTCGAACCAACGGCGACGTTCGGATAGAGGTCGATGATATGTGCCATCACCATGCGCACGCAGCCAGAGCTGGCGCGTCCCCCGATCGAACGCGGCGCGGGCGAGCCGTGGATGCGCAGGTATGTATCGCGATTGCCCGTGTAGAGATAGAATGCGCGTGACCCGAGCGGGTTCGACGGCCCACCGTTCATCCCGTTCTTATGGCGTTTGTACGTGCCGGGGTCGCGCCGCACCATCGCGGCGGTCGGGGTCCATGTCGGCCATTTCGCCTTTCGCCCGATGCGGTAGACACCCGGCTCGTAAAGATTTCCCTTGGCGATCGCCACGCCATAACGCATCGCGGTCCCGTCGCCCTGAATGTGGTAGAGATACCGCGCGATAGCATCCACATGAATATCGCCCGGTGTGAGGCCCGGATTGGCTTCGACCCGTTTGGGCAGGAACCGCGACGGCAGACCCCAGGGGTTCGACGTGGCAGGATCGTAATTGGCTGGCGTCACACGCGCATCCCAACTGTTCCAGTTCGACGGATTCGAGGTCGGACGCGGCGGTGTTGGAGCGGGCGCTTCCGCCGCGTCCGTCTCGGAGAGAGTTCCAACGGGTGCCTCCACTGCGGTTTCATCTTCAGCGTCCTGAGCGGTCGCAATCGGCGCAGAGAAAAGCGCCGTCGTGGTGATGAGGAAATGGCGGCGGGTCAACATGGCAGCATCTTTCTTCGAATCTGAAGGCGTTAGTTTCGGCGAGCAGGCTTGTCCAATCAAGCCAACGTAAGGCGACAACGCGCACAGTGAGCTATTTGTGCCATATCAGGTGGTTCCATCTCTCTCACTCGTGAACACAGCCCGCGCGATGACCTGCGTGTGACCGACCGGCCGAAACCACACGCTCAATACTTCACCATTGACAGAAGTATCCGACTCACCTGATACTTCACCACATGGAAAACAAAAGTCCCGAACTCGACGCCGTCTTCCACGCGCTTGGCGACCCGACACGACGTGCGGTGGTCCAAAGGCTGGTGCAAGGCGAAGCCTCGGTCAGCGATCTGGCCCGCCCCTTCGACATGGGCCTCCCGGCGTTCATGAAGCACCTTGGCGTGTTGCAGGATGCCGGCCTGGTCGTATCGGAAAAACATGGTCGGACCCGGACCTGCCGGATCCAGCCGGAAACTCTCACTGCCGCCGAGCGTTGGTTCGAAGAGCAACGGGCGTTTTGGCAAGGGCGCTATGCGGGGCTCGACGAATTGTTGAGAACCCTCGAACAAGGAAAAAAAGATGAAACCTGATCCCGAATTTCAATTCATCGCAGACACGACCACGGCCAAGATGACCATTCGCCGAGAATTCGCGGCGAGGCGCGAGCTAGTGTGGGACTGCCATACCAAGCCGGAATTGCTGGAACGATGGTTCGCACCGAAGCCGCTGTCCACCAAGACCAAGAGCATGGAGTTTCAGGAGGGCGGACACTGGCACTACGCCATGGTCGACCAGGATGACACGCATTACTGGGGCCGCACGGATTACACCAGCATCACGCCAAAGACTCATTATGCGACGACTGACGCTTTTTCGGATGAAACAGGTGCTCCGAACACCGACATGCCCATCTCTGATTGGGACGTGACGTTCAGCGATACGTCCAAAGGCACAATGGTTGAAACCGTCATTCAATATGCCTCGCCCGATGACCTTCAGAAGGTGATTGATATGGGCATGAAGGAAGGCCTGACATCTACGCTCGAAACCCTCGACGAAGTTCTCGCCGAGCTTACCAAATGAAGGAGAACGACATGACAACTCCCGAAAAAATCACCATCCACGCCGTCGTCGACGCGCCCATCGAAACGGCTTGGGAAAAATACACCGACCCCGATCACATCACGCAGTGGAACTTCGCATCGGACGACTGGTGCTGCCCATCCGCCTCGAACGAGATGGAGATTGGCGGCACCTATACCGCGCGCATGGAAGCGAAAGACAAAAGCTTCGGTTTCGAATTCGTCGCGACCTACACCGATCTGACACCGGGCAAGAGCTTCACCTATGTCATGGAAGACGGACGCGCCGTTACCACGAGTTTCGAAGCGATCGGCAACAACAAGACCGAGGTGACAACGGTTTTCGACGCAGAAACCGAAAACGATGTAGAGATGCAGCGTGTCGGCTGGCAGTCGATCTTGAACAATTTCAAGAAACACGCCGAAGCGGCCTGAACCCGCGCGCCCCGAAAACGAGAAAAGCCCCCCGACCTGCGCCGGGGGGCTTTTCAATTCTTAGGTCTTGTTACGATCAGAGACCGGTGGTCACGTCGATCGTGTTGCCCTCTTCGAGGGTGACATAAGCTTTTTTGACGTCTGCGCGGCGGCCGAGCTGACCGCGGAAACGCTTCTGTTTGCCTTTGGTGACGGACGTGTTCACAGCCTTCACCTTGACACCGAAGAGCGTCTCCACCGCTTCCTTGATGAGCGGCTTGTTCGCGTCGATGGCCACTTCGAAAACCACGGCGTTCGCCTCAGAGGCCATCGTAGATTTCTCGGTGATGATCGGCTTGCGGATCACGTCGTAGAGTGCAGCTTTATCGGTCATTTCAGGCGAGCCTCCAGAGCTTCGACACCCGCTTTGGTCAGCACGAGCGTGTCGCGCTTGAGGATGTCATAGACGTTGGCGCCAACCGACGGCAGAACATCGAGACCATCGATGTTGCGAGCGGCCTTCGCGAAGTTTTCGTTCACTTCGGCCCCGTCGATGATCAGTGCACGCTTCCAGCCGAGGTTCTTGACCTGCTTGGCCAGCGCCGAGGTCTTGCCATCGGCTTCAGCGGTGTCGATCACGACGATCGCGCCTTCCTTGGCCTTCGCCGAGAGCGCGTGCTTCAGACCCAGTTTGCGGAATTTCTTCGGCAGGTCATGAGCGTGCGAACGCGGGGTCGGGCCCTTGTAGATACCACCCTTGCGGAAGATCGGCGCGTTACGGTCACCGTGGCGTGCGCCGCCGGTGCCCTTCTGGCGATAGATCTTCTTGGTCGAGTAGCTGGTTTCCGAGCGGGTCTTGACCTTGTGGGTGCCGGCTTGGGCGCGGTTGCGCTGCCAACGGACCACACGGTGAAGGATGTCGGCGCGCGGCTCGAGCCCGAACAGGGCTTCGTCCAGCTCGACCGACCCGGCCTTCCCGCCGTCCAGTTTGATCACGTCGAGTTTCATTCCTCGCCATCCTTCTTCTCGGCGTCGCCACCATCTTCACCTTTGTCGGCTTCGATTTCGGCTTCGGCTTCTTTCAGAGCGGCTTCTTCCTGAGCGGCCTGCTCTTCGGCCAGACGCTTGGCTTCTTCTTCAGCCTCGGCAGCGGCGGCGGCAGCAGCTTCTTCAGCGGCCTTCGCAGCTTCCTCGGCGGCGGACTTCAGGGCTGCCGGAAGGATCGCGTTCTCGGGGAACGGCTTCTTCACGGCGTCCTTGATGGTGACCCAGCCGCCCTTGGCACCGGGAACGGCACCTTTGATCATGATGAGGCCGCGATCCGCGTCCGTCTTCACGACCTGGAGGTTCTGGGTGGTGACACGGGCAGCACCCATGTGACCGGCCATCTTCTTGCCTTTGAACACGCGGCCCGGGTCCTGACACTGACCGGTGGAGCCGTGCGAACGGTGGGAAATCGACACACCGTGCGAGGCGCGCAGACCACCGAAGTTGTGCCGCTTCATGGCACCGGCAAAACCTTTACCGATCGAGGTGCCCGAGACGTCCACGAACTGACCTTCGAAGTAGTGGTTCGCAGTGATCTCTTCACCCACGCCGATGAGGTTTTCCGGGTCCACGCGGAACTCGGCCAGCTTGCGCTTCGGGGCAACCTTGGCTGCCGAGAACACGCCACGCATGGCTTTCGAGGTCCGCTTGGCCTTGGCCGTGCCCGTGCCGAGTTGAACGGCGGTATAGCCGTGGTTCTCGGCGGTGCGCTGCGCGACGACCTGAAGGCCGTCGAGTTGCAGCACCGTGACCGGCACCTGGCTGCCATCTTCCAGGAAGAGGCGGGTCATGCCGACTTTTTTCGCGATAACGCCAGAGCGCATCATGGTCATGCCCTCCTCAAACCGAAATCTGCACGTCGACGCCGGCAGCGAGGTCGAGCTTCATCAGCGCGTCCACGGTCTGCGGGGTCGGGTCCACGATGTCGAGCAGGCGCTTGTGCGTGCGGATCTCGAACTGATCGCGGGATTTCTTGTCAACGTGAGGCCCACGGAGAACCGTGAACTTCTCGATCTTGTTCGGCAGCGGGATCGGCCCACGGACCTGGGCGCCGGTGCGCTTGGCCGTATTCACGATTTCCTGCGTGCTGGCGTCCAGCACGCGGTAATCGAAAGCCTTCAGCCGAATGCGAATGTTCTGGCTTTGCATTTTCTTAGCCTTTCAAGGCGTTGGAGTTGATAGGAGGACCACCGGCTCATCCGGTGGCCCTCTTCGAACCCGGAGGTTTGTTAAGCGACGATTTTCGACACGACGCCGGAGCCGACGGTGCGGCCGCCTTCGCGGATGGCGAAGCGGAGGCCTTCTTCCATCGCGATCGGGGCGATCAGCTCGACTTCGAACTTCAGGTTGTCGCCCGGCATCACCATCTCGGTGCCCGAGGGCAGCGTCACGGTGCCGGTCACGTCCGTCGTGCGGAAGTAGAACTGCGGACGGTAGTTGGCGAAGAACGGCGTGTGACGGCCACCTTCGTCTTTCGTCAGGATGTAGACCTCGCACTCGAACTTCGTGTGCGGCGTCACCGAACCCGGCTTGCAGAGCACCTGGCCCCGCTCGACGGCGTCGCGGTCGATACCACGCAGAAGCGCGCCGATGTTGTCGCCGGCTTCACCACGGTCGAGCAGCTTGCGGAACATCTCGACGCCCGTGCAGGTCGTCTTCGTCGTGTCCTTGATGCCGACGATTTCAAGCTCGTCGCCAACGTTGATCACGCCACGCTCGACACGACCGGTCACAACCGTGCCGCGGCCCGAGATCGAGAACACGTCTTCGATCGGCATCAGGAACGGCTGGTCCACGGCGCGTTCCGGCGTCGGGATGTATTCGTCGACAGCCGCCATCAGTTCGCGGATCTTGTTCTCGCCGATCTCCGGGTTCTCGCCGTTCATGGCGGCCAGAGCGGAGCCCGCGATGATCGGAATGTCGTCGCCCGGGAATTCGTACTCGGAGAGCAGTTCGCGGACTTCCATCTCGACGAGCTCGAGAAGCTCCTCGTCGTCGACCTGGTCGACCTTGTTCAGGAACACGACAAGCGCCGGAACGCCGACCTGACGGGCGAGCAGGATGTGCTCACGGGTCTGCGGCATCGGGCCGTCGGCCGCGTTCACCACCAGAATGCCGCCGTCCATCTGCGCCGCGCCGGTGATCATGTTCTTCACGTAGTCGGCGTGGCCGGGGCAGTCGACGTGGGCGTAGTGACGCGCATCCGTCTCGTATTCCACGTGCGCCGTCGAGATCGTGATCCCGCGCGCTTTCTCTTCCGGCGCACCGTCGATCTGATCGTATGCCTGGAAGTCACCGAAATACTTCGTGATCGCCGCCGTCAGCGTCGTCTTGCCGTGGTCAACGTGACCAATCGTGCCGATGTTCACGTGCGGTTTGGAGCGTTCAAACTTTTCCTTAGCCATGATGGCCTCCTTTATCTTTGGCGGTGCGTGACCTCACGCACCCTACGGGGTGGTAGGGTGCGGGGTTACCCCCGCACCGCTGCTTATGCGTATTGCTGCTGAATCTCTTCCGAGATGTTCGACGGCACCGGTTCGTAATGGTCGAACTGCATCGTGAACTGCGCACGACCCGAGGACATCGAGCGCAGCGTGTTGATGTAGCCGAACATGTTGGCCAGCGGCACGAAGGCGGCGATCGCGACGGCGTTGCCGCGCGGTTCCTGACCGGACACCTGCCCACGACGGGAGGTGAGGTCGCCGATGATGCCGCCGGTGTATTCTTCCGGCGTCACGACTTCGACCTTCATCATCGGTTCGAGCAGCTTCGCGCCGGCCTTCTTCATGCCTTCACGCATACACATGCGGGAGGCGATTTCGAAGGCGAGGACCGAGGAGTCCACGTCGTGGAACTTACCGTCGACCAGTGCGACCTTGAAGTCGATGACCGGGAAGCCGGCGAGCGGACCCGAGTCCATGACCGAGTTGATGCCCTTTTCGACGCCCGGAACGTATTCCTTCGGCACCGAACCACCGACGATGCGGCTTTCGAACGAGTAACCTTCGCCCGGCTCGGTCGGGGTGATGATGAGTTTCACCTCGGCGAACTGGCCTGAACCACCCGACTGCTTCTTGTGGGTGTAGGTGTGCTCGATCTCGTGCGAGATCGTTTCGCGATAGGCCACCTGCGGCGCACCGATGTTGGCCTCGACCTTGAACTCGCGCTTGAGACGATCGACGAGGATGTCGAGGTGAAGTTCGCCCATGCCCTTCATGATCGTCTGACCGGACTCGAGGTCGGTTTCGACGCGGAACGACGGATCTTCGGCAGCAAGACGCTGAAGCCCTTGAGACATCTTCTCCTGGTCGGCCTTGGTTTTCGGCTCGACCGCGATTTCGATGACCGGATCGGGGAAGGTCATGGTTTCAAGCACGACCTGCGCGTTCGTGGCACAGAGCGTGTCACCGGTGGTGGTCTCTTTCAGACCGGCCAGCGCGATGATGTCACCGGCAAACGCCTCTTCGATCTCTTCACGGTCGTTCGAGTGCATCATCATCATACGACCGATGCGCTCTTTCTTGCCCTTGGTCGAGTTGGTGATGTTGTCACCCTTGTTCAGGACGCCCGAGTAGATCCGGGTAAAGGTCAGCGAGCCGACAAACGGGTCGTTCATGATTTTGAACGCCAGCGCCGAGAACGGCATCTCGTCGTCGGCACGACGCGCGATGTTGCGCTCTTCGGTTTCGTCGTCCGGCGCGAAGCCCATGTAATCGACAACGTCGAGCGGGCTCGGCAGGAAGTCGACCACGGCGTTGAGCAGCGGCTGAACGCCTTTGTTCTTGAACGCGGAACCACCAAGAACGGGGACGAATTTCAGATCGAGACAGCCTTTGCGAACCAGCTTGCGCAGGGTCGGAATGTCGGGCTCGTTGCCTTCGAGGTATTCCATCATCGCGTCGTCGTCCATTTCGACGGCGTGCTCGATGAGGTGGGAACGCCACTCGTCAGCGGTCGCCTTGAGGTCGTCGCGGATCGGCTGACGGACCCAGGAGGCACCCAGATCTTCACCTTGCCAGACCCATTCTTCCATGGTGATCAGGTCGACGATCCCTTCGAGCGCGTCTTCGGCGCCGATCGGGAAGTTCACCGGAACCGGCGTCGCGCCAGTGCGGTCCTTGATCATCTCCACACAGTTGAAGAAGTCGGCACCGATCTTGTCCATCTTGTTGACGAAGACGAGGCGCGGAACCTTGTAGCGGTCGGCCTGACGCCACACTGTCTCGGTCTGCGGTTCGACACCGGCGTTACCGTCGAGCAGCGCCACGGCACCGTCGAGCACGGCAAGCGAACGTTCGACTTCGATGGTGAAGTCGACGTGGCCGGGGGTGTCGATGATGTTGTAGCGGAACTTGGTGTCGTCCGTGCCTTCGGCGGTCGGATCTTCCTGCCATTGCCAGAAGGTCGTGGTCGCAGCCGAGGTGATGGTGATGCCCCGCTCCTGCTCCTGCTCCATCCAGTCCATCGTTGCGGCACCGTCATGCACCTCACCGATCTTGTGCGACCGGCCGGTGTAGTAAAGGATGCGCTCCGTCGTGGTGGTCTTGCCGGCATCGATGTGAGCCATGATGCCGAAGTTGCGGTAGCGTTCGAGGGGATATACGCGTGCCATGATATGGGCCCTTGTAAGAGTGGTTACCAGCGGTAGTGGCTGAACGCTTTGTTCGCGTCGGCCATCTTGTGCGTGTCTTCGCGCTTCTTCACGGCGGTGCCGCGGCCGTTGACTGCGTCGAGCAGCTCGCCGGCGAGGCGTTCTTCCATCGTGTTTTCGTTGCGGCCACGGCAGGCGGTGATGAGCCAGCGGATGGCGAGCGCTTCACGACGCTCGGGGCGCACTTCGACCGGAACCTGGTAGGTGGCACCACCCACACGGCGCGAGCGGACCTCGACCGATGGTTTGATGTTGTCGAGGGCTTCGTGGAAGATCTCGACCGGGGCGCGCTTGACCTTGTCTTCGACGCGGGTAAGCGCGTTGTAGACGATCTTTTCAGCGGCCGATTTCTTGCCATCGATCATGAGGTTGTTCATGAACTTGGTCAGGACCTTATCGCCGTACTTGGCGTCAGGCAGGATTTCGCGCTTTTCAGCAGCGTGACGACGGGACATGCAAGTCTCTCCTTACTTCGGACGCTTGGCGCCGTATTTCGAACGACGCTGCTTACGATCTTTGACGCCCTGGGTATCCAGCACACCACGCAGGATGTGGTAACGGACACCCGGAAGGTCTTTCACACGGCCGCCACGGATGAGCACGACGGAGTGCTCCTGCAGGTTGTGGCTTTCACCGGGGATGTAGCTGATGACTTCGTAGCCATTGGTCAGACGGACCTTGGCGACTTTCCGCATAGCGGAGTTCGGCTTCTTCGGGGTCGTCGTGTAGACGCGCGTGCAGACGCCGCGCTTCTGCGGGTTCCCCTCGAGGTGCATGGACTTGTTGGTCCGGCGTTTCGGCTGCCGCGGCTTGCGGATCAGCTGTTGGATCGTTGGCATTGGGCTTCGTTCCCCGTGTTGCAACACTATGTTCGTGGGGCGCGCGCCCCGGTTCATCTCAACTGCGTCTTATGCGTCCATAAAACGCACGATACCGCACCCGCCCCCATATGCCGGGGCGACGCGGTGGGTTTCTCAGAGGATCGGGGCGCGGTTCGCCCGGATCGTGGCCACTTCAGTTTTGATATCGGACACCCGAGGACACAGTGCCCCCTTGGTCCGGGTGCGCGCCGTATATGGGGAGTCGCCACCCTTGTCAACGCCGCACCATGATTTTTGCGCGGTACCGGCCACCCCCGGCCAAGTCGGGCCCGAGCCGGCACGCTGTCCTTAAACCGACGCCGGGTCGCGTGCCGCGACGACCGCCCGACGAAGCGCCTCCAGATCGACCTCGAACCTCAGGCGCAGCGTCTCGATCACGTCCTCGCGGTCCATCTCGATCCGTTGAAAGGGAAGCGCGGTCTTGCTGTCGTTCGTCCCGTGCTCGCCGCGCAGGAACATGAACTCGTCGGTGTTCGACACTGCAGGCATACTGCGCCACGTGTGGTAATGTGCTTTCTCGAGCAGGTGATGACCATCACCCGGTCTGGTGAAGATGGCGAGAGCTGCGGACCAGAAATGCGTTACGACCGGCCGCAGCCCCAGCGCACCGTCGCCGCGATCCAGCACGACCATACCGCGCCCGTATTCCAGCGCCATACGCTCCTGATGATGGAAATAGCTTTCCAGATCCAGGTAGTCCGAACGCAGCGATCTGACAAAGTCGATCGCCACCGCGTCGTCGTCGTCGAGCCGGAACTGTGCGATCGCGTCCGCCTTCGGGTCGCTATGCTTCGCCATCACGATCCCGACTCTGCGACGATGAAAGGAATACGGAACGTATTCCGCCACCAGTTGCGGATGCGCTGCGATGTGACCTTCCATGCGCGACCGCCACGGCTCCGGGAAATCATGCCCCATCATGACGATAAGCCGGAACGCCTTGTCACGTTGCGCCGCGATGGACGGCAGAAGCATGTTCTCGAACCAGGCGAAGCGATAGTCCAGCCGCGCGGGATCGTAGAGGAACGCGCGTTTCTCGGCCTGTGTCGGCTGAGTTGTCTGAAATGCATCCTTGGTGGGAACCGAAAACCGGCACAACCCGAGGACCTGAAGACCTTCGGCGGTGCTGTCGTGAATATCGCTCATGGTGCGACTCATACAGAGCCACAGATTTTGGCGAAAGCTGTTTCGTGCGCGTCAACGTCCGCGAAAGTCTGGCTTCCGGCGTTCGATGAACGCGCGTGGTCCTTCCTGAGCATCCTCGCTCGCCATGACCCGGTCCATCGCATCGGTTTCGATCTGCCAGCCCTCTTCAACCGACCGGCCCCTAGCCAGTGCCACGGCCCGCTTCACCTCTGCGACAGCCAAAGGTCCGTTCGAGGCAATTCTGGCTGCCACCTCATGTGCCGCCGCGAGCACCTGATCTGCGGCGACGACACGGTTGACGAGCCCTGCGTCCTGCAAACGCTGGGCGGAAACCGTGTCTCCGGTAAGAAGCATTTCCATGGCCAGCGCCTCGGGAACCTGCCGGGGAAGCGCGGGCAGAGCACCGGCGAAAGGAATTAGGGCGTGCCTCACTTCCGGCAGCCCGAATTGCGCGTGATCCGCCGCGATGCGGATATCCGTGCCGAGCATCATTTCAAATCCGCCCGCTAGGCAATGGCCGTTGATCGCCGCAATCACCGGCTTGGGAAAATGCCAGCCCTTGAACGACGCCCGGAAAACGATATCACGATCCGCCGCGATGCGTCGGTCCCACTCGGTCTCGGGGGCGCGCGCGCCGGTCAACAACGGAAGCGTCAACGCGAGGTCGCCGCCGGAACAGAAACTCGCCCCCCCGGCCCCGGTCAAGATCAACACCCTGACCTCGTCGTCACGCGCCATCGCCTCCAGAGTGTCGGCGAGGCGACAGATCAACTCAGGAGACAGCGCGTTGTGCCGCTCGGGGCGATTGAGTGTCAGAGTGCAAATGCCGTCGTCGGTTTCCGATAGAAGCACGTTCACGAGCGGGCCTCGACGCTCAGTTTGATCGGCATCCCGGCGAGCCTGTCTTTCATCGCGTCCACGCTTTCGCCGGGCACCATCACGCGGGTCGAGAGCTTTTCGTCCACCGCTATCTCTGCCTCGACACCAAGCGCCTCGGCCGCCTGCCCGACAGCCCAGCGGATCGCTTCGGCGCGCAAGGTCGGCTTGAATATCTTTCCGACCGGAGTCAGCGGCATTTCGTCCACCGTGCCGATCCGTTTGGGGAGCGCCACCGGGTCCTCGATCCGGTCTCGCAGGAAATCAATCAGTTCGGCCTCGCCCGCTTGGCTCCCCTGTCGCATCTCGGCGAACACCACCGGCAACTCGCCTGCATAAGCATCTGGCATCCCAACGGCGGCGGCGGTGAGCACGTCGGGGTGCGCCAGCAGGGCGTCTTCGATCATCTGCGGGTCGATGTTGTGTGCACCGCGAATAATGACGTCCTTCTTGCGCCCGGTGACGAAGAGCCTCCCTTCGTTGTCGATCATCCCCAAATCGCCAGACACCAGCCACCCTCCATCGAGGAACGTTCCAATATTACGCGCAGGGTCCGAATACCCTGCCGCCACGTTCGGACCGCGCAATGCGATGATCCCGGTCTCGTCCGGCCCAAGCGGTTTCGACGGGTCGGCATCGCCTTCGGTCTCGCCGAACACGGCCACTTCGGAGAACGGCATCCGCAGGCCGCAGGACATGGGCGTGCGGGTTCCATGCACGGGTTCGACCGCGATCGCACCGGCGCATTCCGTCATCCCGAGGATGTTGCGCACGGGGACAGATGTGTGTTTTTCGACCGCGTCCGCCAATTCGGTCGGGAGCGGCGAACCACCCGTCAAAAGCCACCTGAGCGATGATATGTCCGCGTCGATGGGCGTGGCTTTCAGCGATGCGAGGATCGTCGGCACGACGCCGAGGATCGTCACGCCATATCGTTCGACCTGCTGCCAGATCGACCCCATGAACGCCGCATTACGCATGCCCAGACGCCCCGGCACGATAAGCGTTCCTCCGGCAGACAGGGTCGAGAGGCCATACACAAAAGCACCCGCTACATGAAAAAGCGGAAACCCGTTCACGACGACATCTCGTTCTGTCAGATCGTGCATGATCGCGCAGGACCGCGCGACATGCGCCTCGTTCAGCCGCATATGCTGAACAAGCTTCGGCGCCCCGGTCGTGCCGCCGGTGTGATAGAAGGCAGCAAGAGCGGTCTCGTCGCCCTCCGGCTGAACATCCTTACCCGACGCAGTCTGGATCATCTCCTCGAACACGCCATCCGCACCCGGTGATTGGGCATCCGCATCGCAGGCAAGTAAGGGAATGGTCACGCCTGCCTCGCGCAACGCCGGAACGAGCGCGGACCAATAATCCAGTTCGCCGTTCACACCCATGATGACCGCAACCTTGGCATTCGCGGCGTCGAGCAGCCCTGCGATATGGTCCGGCTTCAGCATCGGATTGATCGGGCAGGCCCGCCCCGCAATCTGGGCGCCCCAAATCGCGGTTTGTGCAGAGGGCGTGTGCTGCGCCAGGATTGCGACCGATGCATTCGGCGTCACGCCCAGCCCACGAAAGAGTTTCGCCGCGCCCATGATCCGGCGGGCGAAATCACCATAAGTCACAACCTCGTCCCGCGCCGGATCGGACGCGTCGACGAGGTAACGTATCGCCACTTTGTCGGGCCGGGTCTCGGCTTGATGACGCAGAATGTCCCACGGGCTTTTCTGCGGATATGCGGCGTCGAACCCTTTGGCTTCCAGCGCCTCGATATCAGTGAGTTTCGCAATCATGGACCGAATTCCTTCCGCAGGTTCTCGTCCAACCGTCCAAGCAGGCGCAGGAGTTCGGCCCGGTCTTCGCGAGACAGCCCCTCGGCCATCGCCGCCTCATGCGCCTTGACCTGTAACTCAAGCTCACCAAGCCGCGTGCCCGCACCCTCCGCCAACAGGACGAGCCGCACGCGGCGGTCCTGCTCGGACGGCCTGCGCTCGATCCAGCCCTCGCGGCTCAGTGCGTCGAGGATCGGAACCAGCGACGAGCGATCAAGAAAAATCGCTTCGGCCAACCTCGATTGAGGGATGCCGGGATTCGCCTCTACGATTTTGAGCAGACCGAAATACCGCGGTGCGGACCCGAAACCCTCGACCTTGGCCTCGAACGACTTGTAGGCCGCGATCTGCAAGAGCCGGATTCGGTACGAAACCGAATCGCGCAGGCTGGGCGGTTCGACCAACGCGGCCACGTCGCGGATGATCTCATCAGCCATCAGTTCATGCTTTCCGGGAGAAACAGGACCAACGCCGGAAACACGATCAGAAGGATCAGTCGCAGGATGTCGACCGTGACGAACGGCAACACGCCGCGGAAGATCGTCGGCAGGCTGACGCGGCTGGCAATGGAATTGATGACATAGACATTCATCCCGACCGGCGGCGTGATGAGGCCAAGCTCCACCGTCATGACGACGACGATTCCGAACCAGATCGGATCGAAGCCGAGTTGGGTAATGACGGGAAATACGATCGGCACCATCAGGATGATCATCGCCATCGCGTCTAGGAAACAGCCCATGATGAGGAACAGAAGCAGGATGAGCGCGAGCGTTCCATAGCGACCCGCACCAAGTTCGGTCAGGAATTGTGTCAGATCCTGCGGCACCTGCGTGATGGCAAGGAAATAGCCGAAGAGAGTGGCCCCGATCAGCACGACGTAGATTGCAACCGACGTGCGGAGCGCCTCGACAAGACTGTCCAGCAGCGTGACAAGGGTCAGCCGGCGGCGGGCCAGCCCGATGATCGCGGTGAGAAGCGCGCCGGCAGCCGCGGCTTCCGTCGCGGTCACGATCCCGAAGTAGATGGAAAGGATCACCGCGACGAACAGAAGCCCCACGGCCCAGACGCCGCGCAGGGCGGCAAATGCCTCGCGAAGTCGAAACGGCTCTGCGGCGGGCAATGTGCGCCCGTACCAAAAGCGAACCGTCAGCATATACATGAGCACGGCGAGGATGCCGGGAACGATCCCCGCGATGAATAGCTGCCCGATATCCGTCTCGGTGATGAAGCCATAGATCGCGAGCACGACAGAAGGCGGGATCAGGATGCCCAAAGTTCCGCCTGCCGCGATGATACCGGTCGCGGCCTTGTCGGAATAACCGGCCTGCCGCATTTCGGGATAGGCGATCTTGGTCATGGTCGCGGCGGTCGCGACGGACGAACCGCAGATTGCAGCAAAGCCGCCGCACGCGCCGACCGAGGCCAGCCCGAGACCACCACGGAACCCGCCGAGCCAGGCCCGCCCGGCCCGGAACAACTCGGAAGACATACCGGAATTGGTGGCAAGCACCCCCATCAGGACGAAGAACGGGATCAGCGTGAGATTGAAATCCGTGATCGTCGAGATGGGTGATTGCGCGAGCAGGTTGAAGGCCGGCGTCCAGCCGACCACAGCGGCGAAACCGCCGACGCCGACGATACCCATTGCGATACCGATCGGCACACGAACCGCCATCAGGGCAAAGAGAAGGACGAATCCGCCGCCCGCGATCAGTTCGTTGCTCATAGTTTCTGATCCTCGAGCAACTCTTCGTCTATACCGTCGAATTCACCAAGATCCGTGCCGTGACGTGCGATGAGCCACAGGCGCACGAGCGTCGTGAACAGCGCAGCCATGAGACCGATCCAGATGGCGAGGAAGAACGGCCAGTGGGGAAGCCGCAGGTCCATGGTCGCATCGCCGCCTGACATCGCCGAATTCACCCTGCCCCAGATCTTCCAGCACATGAGCCCCGTGAACGCGGCGAGCACGACCCAGGCAAAAGCGTTCATCCACCTGCGCATCCGAAGGCCCACGCCATGCGCAAGCAGGTCGACCTTGATATGCGTGCCATGGAAACCAAGGCTTGCAAGCCCCCAACCGATCGCGACACCCAGAAGAAGCCGCGATACGTCGAAAGCGTCGGGCAAGGGGCGGGCGAAGCCATAGCGCCCGATGGCCGAGGCGACGATCAGGATCGTCACCAATCCCAGGAGCGCGCCCGCGATCCGTTCAAGGAAAAGAATGACCCGGCGCATGGCATGGCCAGCCGGGGTCCGATCGTTCTGCATGAATGTGCCTCGTGGATTGCGAAGGGCGACCGGCGCCCTTCGCGTTTTGAATCACACCGGCTGGCTCAGTAGGCCGCGCCGTATTCTTCGAGCTTGGCCTTGTAGGCGTCCAGGATGGCATCGGCATCGCCACCTTTCGCCGACACGGCCTCCTTCCACTCTTCGGTCAGGGGCGCAGCGGCTTCACGCCATGCCGCGACCTCGTCCTCGGACGGCGTGTTGAACGTCTGACTGTCATCGGCCAGCAGCTTGTCCTTCGCAGCCATGTCGTCTTCGTGCCAGCCCGCAGCGACCCGACCGGACCATTCCGGCGTGCAATGGTCGTCGATCACGGCTTTGTTCTCGTCGGACAGGCCATCATAAGACGCTTTGTTCATCACCATGACCTGCGCCGAGATGTAAAACGGCATGTCGAGGTGTACGGGCACTTCCTCGGTCAGGTTGAAGTCGTACATCGACCCCCAGGGGAAGGTGACAGCTTCCGCCGTACCCTTCGAAAGCGCTTCACGTACTTCCGGTGCGGGGACCTGCACCGGGCCGCCGCCAAGCAAAGACACGAAACGAGCCATGGTCGCGTGCGCCGGGCGCACGTTCTTGCCGGAGACGCCATCGGGCCCGGTCACGGTTTCCTGCGTGTGGAGCGCGCCGGGGGCGTGCGGGTGAATGAAGCAGACCTTGACGTCGCTCATTTCCTGCTCGGCCCCATATTCCATGTACCATTCGTGGATCGCCTTCGCGCCCTCGATGGAATCCTCGACCATGAACGGAAGCTCGGTGGCGGCGTAGATCGGGAACCGCCCTGCGGTGTAACCGGGGTTCACCCAGGACAGATCGACGATGCCATCCTTTGCCATGTCGTAATGGTCGGGTGCGCGGCCAAGCTGCTGGGCCGGGAAGATCTGGATCTCGATGCGTCCTTCCGAGGCTTCCATGACGGATGCAGCCCAAGGGTCGACCCCTTTGGTCGCGGGCGAGATGGTCGGCGGGATCCAATGCGACAGGCGGAGCGTGACCTCCTGCGCGGTGAGGGTTGCGGGGACCATAGCGGTCAGGATTGCGCCAAGCGCAACGGTAGTGCGTTTCATGATTTCCTCCCTGCGAACCCGCGTTGGTGCGAGTTTCAATATTGATGGATATCAAACAATATCGATGAATCAAGGAAAGAATACGCCGCACCGCCGCAAACGAAAAAGCCCCGCCGATCCGGCGGGGCTTCAACATGCGTTTCGCGATGTGCCTTACGGCTGCTCGTCGTCGCCCGCTTCCGGGGTTTCGACAAGACCGCTCTGGGCGAACGGATCGACCTCTTCCGCCGGAGCGGCCAGCGCCGCCGCAGCTTCCGCCTCGGCCCGCGCCTGATCGATGACCTTGCGGTCCCGTTCCTGCGCGATGTGGCGGGTTTTCATGGTCGCCCCGCCGGTGCCGGCCGGGATCAAGCGGCCCACGATGACGTTCTCCTTGAGGCCCACGAGCTTGTCGCGCTTGCCCTGCACGGAGGCCTCGGTAAGCACGCGCGTGGTTTCCTGGAACGAAGCCGCCGAGATGAAGCTGCGGGTTTGCAGCGACGCCTTGGTGATCCCGAGCAGGATCGGCTGGCCCGAAGCAGGACGACGATTATCGGCAACTGCCTTCTCGTTCGCGGCATCGAACTCGGCTTTGTCCACATGCTCACCCTTGAGCAGCGTGGTCTCGCCCGAATCCATGATCTCCCACTTTTGCAGCATCTGGCGAACGATCACCTCGATGTGCTTGTCGTTAATCTTCACGCCCTGCAGTCGGTACACGTCCTGCACTTCGTTGATCATGTAGTCGGCCAGAGCCTCCACACCCATGATCGCGAGGATGTCGTGCGGCGCGGGGTTACCGTCCATCAGGTACTCGCCCTTCTGGATGAAGTCGCCCTCGCCGACCGGGATGTGCTTACCCTTCGGCACCATGTATTCCACGGGCTCCAGGCTTTCATCCGACGGCTCGATCGTGATGCGGCGCTTGTTCTTGTAGTCCCGGCCAAAGCGCACGTAACCATCGACTTCGGCGATGATCGCGTGATCTTTCGGACGACGCGCTTCGAAGAGTTCGGCGACACGCGGCAGACCACCGGTGATGTCCTTCGTCTTCGCACCCTCACGCGGGATACGCGCGACCACGTCACCGGCCTTGACCTCCGACCCTTCTTCGACGGACAGAATCGCGTCCACCGACATCGGGTAGGTGATCGGGTTGCCCTGATCGTTGCGCACCGGCTCGCCGTCTTCACCCACAAGGATGATTTCAGGCTTGAGGTCCGACCCTTTCGGGGCGGCACGCCAGTCGGTCACGATCTTCTGCGTCATGCCGGTCGCATCGTCCGTCTCGTCGCGCACGGAGATACCCGTGACGAGGTCCACGAACTTCGCGGTGGCATCGGCTTCGGCGATGATCGGAAGCGTATAGGGGTCCCACTCGAACAACTTGTCGCCGCGGGCGATCTTCTGACCGTCCTCGACGAAGAGCTTCGAGCCGTAACCCGGCTTGTAGGCCGCACGTTCAACACCGTTCTCGTCGATGATCGCCACCTGCATGTTGCGGCCCATGATGATGAGCTCGCCAGCGGCGTTCTTGAGCGTGTTCGGGTTGCGGAATTCGATCGTGCCTTCCTGACCGGCTTCCTGGAACGACTGCTGACCACCTTGGGCGATACCGCCGATGTGGAAGGTCCGCATCGTCAGCTGCGTGCCCGGTTCACCGATCGACTGCGCCGCGATGATACCGACGGCTTCGCCGACGTTCACCTTCGTGCCGCGTGCCAGGTCGCGACCGTAGCAGTTGGCACAGACGCCCTCGTCCGCTTCACAGGTCAGCGGGCTGCGCATCCGGATCGAGGCGAGACCCGCCTCTTCGATGGCATCCGCCTTGCGTTCGTCGATCAGCTCGTTCTTGGCCACGATCACGTCGCCGGTGGCCGGATCGACCACGTCGTCGGCCGCGACACGGCCAAGCACGCGCTCGCCCAGCGTCGCCACGACTTCACCGTCGTTGACGGCAGCTTCGGCGGTGATCGCATTTTCCGTGCCACAGTCAATTTCGCGCACGATGCAATCCTGCGCCACGTCCACGAGACGACGGGTCAGGTAACCCGAGTTCGCGGTCTTCAGCGCCGTATCGGCCAGACCCTTACGAGCGCCGTGGGTCGAGTTGAAGTACTCGAGCACCGTCAGACCCTCTTTGAAGTTGGAGATGATCGGCGTTTCGATGATCTCGCCCGACGGCTTGGCCATCAGGCCACGCATCCCGCCAAGCTGCTTCATCTGCGCTGGCGAACCACGGGCACCGGAGTGCGACATCATGTAGACCGAGTTGGGCTCCATTTCGGCGCCCGCGTCATCCACGCGCACTGCCGAGATTTCGCCCATCATCGCATCGGCGACCTGATCCGAACACTTAGACCATGCATCGACCACCTTGTTGTATTTCTCGCCAAGGGTGATGAGGCCGTCCATGTACTGCTGTTCGAACTCTTTGACCTGCTCGCGCACGCCATCGACGATCGTCCACTTGTTGTCCGGGATGACCATGTCGTCCTTGCCGAAGGAAATGCCCGCCTTGAACGCTTCCTTGAAGCCCATCGACATGATCTGGTCACAGAAGATCACGGATTCTTTCTGACCGCAGTAGCGGTAGACGGTGTCGATGACCTGCTGCACCTCTTTCTTGCGAAGGAGACGGTTGACCAGCTCGAACGGCGCCTTGGCGTTCAGCGGCAGAAGCGCGCCGAGCAGCACGCGACCCGGCGTGGTTTCGAAGCGTTGGAACACTTCCTGACCAGTTTCGTCGATCTGCTTGATGCGCGCCTGGATCTTGGTGTGCAGATGCACCGCACCCGCATCCAGAGCGTGCTGGACTTCTTCGACATCGGCAAAGACCATGCCTTCGCCCTTCATGCCGGAGCGCTCCATCGTGATGTAGTAGAGGCCGAGGATCATATCCTGCGACGGCACGATGATCGGCGCGCCGTTGGCAGGCGACAGCACGTTGTTGGTCGACATCATGAGCACACGGGCTTCGAGCTGGGCTTCCAGCGAGAGCGGCACGTGAACGGCCATCTGGTCACCGTCGAAGTCGGCGTTGAACGCCGAACAGACGAGCGGGTGAAGCTGAATGGCCTTGCCTTCGATCAGCGTGGGTTCGAACGCCTGAATACCGAGACGGTGCAGCGTGGGCGCACGGTTCAGCATGACCGGGTGTTCGCGGATCACCTCGTCGAGGATATCCCACACTTCGGGGCGCTCTTTTTCGACCAGTTTCTTCGCCTGCTTCACGGTCGAGGACAGCCCCTTCGCCTCAAGCCGCGAGTAAATGAACGGCTTGAACAGCTCCAACGCCATCTTCTTGGGAAGACCACACTGGTGCAGCTTGAGCTCCGGCCCGGTCACGATCACCGAACGACCCGAGAAGTCGACACGTTTCCCCAGAAGGTTCTGGCGGAAGCGGCCCTGCTTGCCTTTAAGCATGTCGGACAGCGACTTCAGCGGACGTTTGTTGGCGCCGGTGATGACGCGGCCGCGACGACCGTTGTCAAAGAGAGCGTCGACCGACTCTTGCAGCATCCGCTTTTCGTTGCGCACGATGATGTCCGGCGCACGCAGCTCGATGAGGCGCTTCAGACGGTTGTTCCGGTTGATCACACGACGGTAGAGGTCGTTGAGATCCGAGGTCGCAAAGCGGCCACCGTCGAGCGGCACCAGCGGGCGCAGCTCGGGCGGGATCACGGGGATCACGGTCAGGATCATCCATTCCGGGCGGTTGCCGGATTCGATGAAGCTTTCCACGACCTTGAGACGCTTGATGATCTTCTTCGGCTTCAACTCGCCCGTGGCTTCGGCGAGGTCCGCACGAAGCTGTTCGGCCTCGGCTTCGAGGTCGATCATCGAAAGCATTTCACGGATCGCTTCGGCACCGATGTTCGCGGTGAACGCGTCCATGCCGTAGGTGTCCTGGGCGTCCATGAACTCTTCTTCGGTCATGAGCTGACCGTATTCGAGGTCCGTCAGACCCGGTTCGATCACCACGTAGTTCTCGAAATAGAGGATACGCTCGAGGTCGCGCAGCGTCATGTCGAGCATGAGACCGATGCGGCTGGGCAGCGACTTCAGGAACCAGATGTGGGCGACGGGCGCGGCCAGCTCGATGTGGCCCATACGCTCGCGGCGCACCTTCTGGAGCGTCACTTCGACCCCGCATTTCTCGCAGACGACGCCGCGATACTTCATGCGCTTGTATTTGCCGCAGAGACATTCGTAGTCCTTGATCGGCCCGAAGATACGGGCGCAGAACAGACCGTCACGCTCGGGCTTGAACGTCCGGTAGTTGATGGTCTCCGGCTTCTTGATTTCCCCGTAGGACCACGAGAGGATCCGCTCCGGCGACGCGAGCGAAACCTTAATCTCGTCAAAGATCTTCTGGCTGGCCAGCGGGTTGAACGGGTTGGTTGTCAGTTCCTGGTTCATTTTGAATTCCTCAAATCTGTTGCGTCAGGTAGGGGGCGAGGGGCGAGGTCATCAGACCTCTTCCTCCTCGTCCTCCCCTTCCGCATCCAGGAGTTCCATGTTGAGGCCGAGACCCCGGACTTCCTTGACGAGCACGTTGAAGCTCTCCGGCACGCCGGCCTCGAAGTTGTCCTCGCCCTTGACGATCGACTCGTAGACCTTCGTGCGGCCTGCCACGTCGTCCGACTTGACGGTGAGCATCTCCTGCAGCGTGTAGGCCGCGCCGTAGGCTTCGAGCGCCCAGACTTCCATCTCGCCGAAACGCTGACCGCCGAACTGGGCCTTACCACCGAGCGGCTGCTGGGTGACGAGGGAGTACGGGCCGGTCGAACGCGCGTGGATCTTGTCGTCGACAAGGTGGTGCAGCTTGAGCAGGTACTTCACGCCGACCGTCACCGGGCGGGCAAACTGCTCGCCGGTCCGTCCGTCGAAGAGCACCGACTGACCGGAGGTGTCGAAGCCGGCACGCGTCAGCGCGTCGTTGACTTCGGGCTCCTTGGCACCGTCGAAGACCGGGGTTGCGATCGGCACGCCGCGGGTCACGTTCTCGGCGGCTTCGACGAGGCTGCCCTCGTCCATGTCCGAGATGCCCTCGTCGTAGACGTCGTCACCGTAAGCCAGCTTCATGGCGTCACGCACCGGGGTCAGATCGCCGGAGCGTTTGTATTCGCCAAGCGCCTCGTCGATGTTCAGACCAAGACCGCGCGCGGCCCAACCCATGTGGGTTTCGAGGATCTGACCGACGTTCATCCGCGACGGCACGCCAAGCGGGTTGAGGCAGAAGTCGACCGGAGTACCGTCCGCGAGGAACGGCATGTCCTCCATCGGCACCACTTTCGAGATCACACCCTTGTTCCCGTGACGCCCGGCCATCTTGTCGCCCGGCTGAAGCTTGCGCTTCACGGCGATGAAGACCTTGACCATCTTCATCACGCCCGGCGGAAGGTCATCGCCACGGCGAACCTTCTCGACCTTGTCCTCGAAACGGTGCTCGAGAGCACGTTTCTGGGCTTCGTACTGGGCGTTCAGGGCTTCGACCTGCTGCGCATCCGCCTCGTCTTCGAGGGCAAGCTGCCACCACTGGCCGCGGCTCAGGCTTTCCAGAAGCGCCTCGTCGATCATCGACCCGGCCTTCACGCCTTTCGGGCCTTTGACGGCCTTCTTGCCTTCGATCATGGACCGCAGGCGGGCATAGATGTTGCGGTCGAGGATGGCGAGCTCGTCGTCCCGGTCACGGGCCAGACGTTCGACTTCCTCACGCTCGATCTGCAGCGCACGCTCGTCTTTCTCGACGCCGTGGCGGTTGAACACCCGCACTTCCACGACCGTGCCGAAATCGCCCGGTTTCACGCGGAGCGACGTGTCGCGCACGTCGGACGCCTTCTCGCCGAAGATGGCGCGGAGCAGTTTCTCTTCCGGCGTCATCGGGCTTTCGCCCTTCGGCGTGATCTTACCGACGAGAATATCGCCCGGCTCGACGTCTGCGCCGATATAGACGATGCCCGCTTCGTCGAGGTTGCGCAGGGCTTCCTCGCCGACATTCGGGATGTCGCGGGTGATCTCTTCCGGTCCGAGCTTGGTGTCACGGGCGGCGACTTCGAATTCCTCGATGTGAATCGAGGTGAACACGTCGTCCTGCGCGATGCGCTCGGAGATCAGGATCGAGTCCTCGTAGTTGTAGCCGTTCCACGGCATGAAGGCGACGACGACGTTCTTGCCGAGCGCCAGTTCACCGAGGTCGGTGGACGGGCCGTCGGCGATGACTTCGCCCTTGCCGACCGTGTCACCCACCTTCACCAGCGGACGCTGGTTGATGCAGGTGTTCTGGTTGGACCGCTGGAACTTGCGCAGACGATAGATATCCACGCCCGGATCGCCCGGCTGGAGGTCTTCGGTCGCCCGGATAACGATCCGGGTGGCATCCACCTGGTCGATCACGCCGGCGCGGTGTGCCTGGATCGCAGCGCCGGAGTCGACGGCGACTTTGCCCTCGATGCCGGTGCCGACGAGCGGCGCCTCGGCCCGCAGAAGCGGAACCGCCTGACGTTGCATGTTCGAGCCCATCAGCGCGCGGTTCGCGTCGTCGTTCTCGAGGAACGGGATCAGCGAGGCGGCCACGGAGACCAGCTGTTTCGGCGACACGTCGATCAGGTCGACGCTTTCCGAGGGGGCCAGCGTGTATTCACCCGACTGGCGGGTGTTGACCATCTCGTTCACGAACTTGCCGTTCTCGTCGAGATGCGCGTTGGCCTGCGCCACGGTGTGACGCATTTCCTCGGTGGCGGACATGTATTGCACTTCGTCCGACACCTTGCCGCCCGCGACCTTGCGGTAGGGCGTTTCGATGAAGCCGTACTTGTTCACCCGCGCGAAGGTGGCGAGCGAGTTGATCAGGCCGATGTTCGGGCCTTCCGGCGTCTCGATCGGGCACATGCGACCGTAGTGGGTCGGGTGCACGTCGCGCACCTCGAAGCCTGCGCGTTCGCGGGTCAGACCGCCCGGCCCGAGCGCCGAGAGACGACGCTTGTGCGTGACTTCCGAAAGCGGGTTGGTCTGGTCCATGAACTGGCTGAGCTGCGAGGAGCCGAAGAATTCGCGCACCGCCGCGGCTGCGGGTTTCGCGTTGATGAGATCCTGCGGCATGACCGTGTCGATCTCGACCGAGGACATACGTTCCTTGATCGCGCGCTCCATACGAAGCAGCCCGACGCGGTACTGGTTTTCCATCAGCTCGCCGACCGAACGCACCCGGCGGTTGCCGAGGTGGTCGATGTCGTCCACGTCGCCGCGCCCGTCACGAAGCTCCACCAGCGCCTTAACACAGGCAATGATGTCTTCCTTGCGGAGCGTGCGCATCGTGTCCTCGGCATCGAGGTTGAGACGCATGTTCATTTTCACGCGGCCCACGGCGGACAGGTCGTAGCGCTCGGAGTCGAAGAACAACTGATCGAACAGTGTCGACGCGGCTTCGACGGTGGGCGGCTCGCCCGGACGCATCACGCGGTAGATGTCCATGAGCGCGGTGTCGCGGTTCATGTTCTTGTCCACGGCAAGCGTGTTGCGGATGTAGGGGCCGACCGTGATGTTGTCGATGTCGAGCACCGGAATGTCGGTGATGCCCGCGTCGATCAGCTCTTTCGCGGTACCGCCGATCAGATCGCCGTCCTTGTCGTATTCGAGCGTGAGTTCGTCACCGGCTTCGACATAGATCGCGCCGTTTTCCTCGTTGATGATATCGCGGGCCACATAACGGCCGGCGATGGCATCGTAAGGAACGAGAATCTCGGTCACGTCGCCTTCGTCGATCAGCTTCTTGACCGCGCGAGGCGTCACTTTCTTGCCAGCCTCGAACAGCACTTCGCCGGACTTCGCATCGACGATATCCATCGCCGGGCGCGTGCCGCGGATGCGCTCGGGGAAGAACTTGGTCACCCAGCCCTTGTTCTTCTTCAGCTTGTAATCGACCGTTTCGTAATAGGCATCCATGATGCCTTCCTGATCGAGACCCAGCGCATACAGCAGCGTCGTGACCGGAAGTTTCCGGCGACGGTCGATCCGTGCGTGCACGATGTCCTTCGCGTCGAACTCGAAGTCGAGCCACGAGCCGCGATAGGGAATGATGCGGCAGGCGAAGAGCAGCTTGCCCGAAGCATGCGTCTTGCCTTTGTCGTGGTCGAAGAACACGCCCGGCGAACGGTGCATCTGGGACACGATCACGCGCTCGGTGCCGTTCACGACGAAGGTGCCGTTCGGCGTCATGAGCGGCATGTCACCCATGAACACGTCCTGCTCCTTGATGTCCTTCACCGACTTGGCGCCGGTATCCTCGTCCATATCGAACACGATCAGGCGAAGCGTCACCTTGAGCGGCGCGGAATAGGTCAGGTCGCGCTGCTGGCATTCCTCGACGTCGAATTTCGGGGTTTCCAGCTCATAGCGGACGAATTCGAGCGTGGCGGTCTCGTTGAAGTCCGAGATCGGGAAAACCGACTGGAACACGCCCTTGATGCCTTCACCGTCCATCGGCTCGGGCTGGTCGCCGGAGTTGAGGAACAGGTCGTAGGACGCCTTCTGAACCTCGATGAGGTTCGGCATCTCGAGGACTTCGCGGATTTTGCCGTAATATTTACGAAGACGTTTCTGGCCGAGGTAGGTCTGAGCCATAAGGTCGATACCTTTCTTTTCTCACTGACTTGCAGGTCCGTCGGGGCACCGGACTGCGAGCCGTTCGAAACGGGGGTTCGGATCCATTCTAGGAGCCTTCCCACAGGCCCCTTCCCGATCCTTTGAACCGCGCCTTGGGAAGGGTCTTTCAGAAGGCCCTCGCCAAGACAGGTTCGGCTGGACCCGGATTTCTCCGGACCCAGCCTTGATTTCGCACCGGATCGCAACCCGGCAGAGCGGACCGATCAGGCCAGCTCGACTTCGGCGCCAGCTGCTTCCAGCTTGCCTTTGATGTCTTCGGCTTCCGCCTTCTCGACACCTTCTTTGATCTTGCCGCCGGCTTCGACGAGGTCTTTGGCTTCTTTGAGGCCGAGACCCGTGATGCCACGGACTTCTTTGATGACGGCAATCTTGTTGCCACCAGCCGACTTGAGGACGACGTCGAATTCCGACTTCTCCTCAGCAGCGTCGCCACCGGCGTCGCCAGCGGGGCCGGCCATCATGACAGCGCCGCCAGCAGCGGGCTCGATGCCGTATTCTTCTTTGAGGATCTCTTTGAGTTCCTGGGCTTCGAGAAGGGTCAGACCCACGATCTCTTCAGCAAGTTTCTTCAGATCAGCCATTGTACTGTTTCCGTTTCTAGTAGGTGTGTTCCAACGAAGTGCGATATGTCGCTACGTCGGTCTCCAGATTGCTTACGCAGCCTTTTCCTCGATTGTGGAAAGGATGGATGCGATGTTCGAAGCAGGGGCGCCAATGGCACCGGCGATACCGGACGCGGGTGCACCAAGGATGGACGCGATCTGAGCGAGCAGCTCTTCGCGCGACGGCATCTTGGCGACACGGCCGACACCAGCGGTGTCCAGTGCATCCTCGCCCATAGCACCTCCGAGGATGACGAGCTTTTCGTTATCCTTGGCGTACTTATCCATGACCTTGGCCGCAGCCACGGGGTCTTCGGAATAGGCGAGAACGGTCATGCCCGTCAGGTATTCAGCGATCGAAGCCGCCGGCTTACCTTCCAGAGCGATCTTGGCGAGCCTGTTCTTGGCAACACGCACGGACCCGCCCGCTTCACGCATTTGCGCGCGCAGGTCCTGCATCTCAGCAACCGTGAGACCTTCGTAGTGGGCTACCACGACGACGCCAGAGCTTTCGAAGATCTGGCCGAGTTCCTCGACCACTTTCTCTTTTTGGGCTCTATCCACAGTTTCACTCCAAGTATGGAGGGTGTGACCCTCCGGCTCATGTTGCACCGGGGCGAACCCCGATGATTGGGTCCGTACGGGTCCATCCAAGTCGCTCCGAGGTCGCCGTAGCGGCCTGAAGAAATCTCGTCTTTCCCGTCTCAGGCAGGAATTATGGATACAGGATTGCAGCCACCCACCGTCTCGGACGAAACGCAAAACAGCGCACGACGAATCGCACGCTGGTCCACGTGAGGGGTAGATAGGCGCTTTCGAGAGGGTTTCCAACCCCTAAATCGCGCGAACCGTGATACGGGCGCGCGTCGGCCTGTGGCCTTTGGGATAGGGCGACACTACACGGAAATCCCGCTTTATGCACGAAAAAACGACGTCTGCGTGTCGCTCGTGGACGAGATGCGTGACTGCCAGCCATGATGAAACGGATGGACGCAGACCTGAAAGGAGAGGCGCGATGTCCGAACCTTATCAACTTGGGGCAGCCCCCGACCTGACGCCGGACCCGGAACGCCTCGCCGACAGCCCGAGCTGGATCTACCTGCTGCGAGAGTTCCAGTTCCTCTATCGTGACGGGTCCGACGGCGGGTCTACGGCGATCCGGTCGCACCGAAAAAGGGTGCGCGAAGCGATATCGGCCATACTCGACGCGAACCCCGACGTGGAGAACCGCACCCCCGACATCAAACCTGTCACCGCCCACCTGCCCCGCGCCTTCGACCTTGGACGGCGCACGCCGATGATCGGCATGAGCACGGCGCTGGAGCGTGTCTCTGACCGGCTGACCTGGGAATACGGCTACGAAAGAGTGCCGCGCGCGCTGGAAAAGAAGTACGCGTATTGCGAAATTGCGGGGCCGCAGGGGCCGATCATGTCGGAGCGGTTGATCCTCGGTTTCGTGCTGTTCGCGCCCCAGACGACCTACCCGCAGCACTCGCATCACGAGATCGAGGAAAGCTATATCTCGGTTTGCGGCGCGTGGTCCGAAAACCAGACCGCCGTCTACGCGCCCGGTTCACTGATCCTCAACACGCCCGGCACCGAACACCGTATCACCACTGGCCGCACCGATCCCTGCCTGCTCGCCTATGCCTGGATCGGACCGGGCGAACGGCTCGCCACGCCAGGGATGAAATTCTCGCGGACCACCAAAGCGCGCGTGGAACACGGCATCTGAGTGACTTCTGACGTGCAACAGGCGCGACCAGAAGGCCGCGCCTGTCCTGTTCAACTGCTGGGCCTGTCCTTACAGACCGAGCATCGCGTTCAGTTCTGCAAGCGCTGCGGCCGACAGGGTCAGCGAACCGTCCCTCACTGCCGCCAGCGCCGCATAGGCGTCACCGAATTCCGACTCCAGCGTATCGACATCGGTTTTCGCAGCGGAGAGATCCGCGTCGTAGGTCTCGGCTTCCTCGTCCGACAATTCGCCATCGCCATCCGCATCATAGGCTGCGAGGATGTCTTCTTCGGTCATCGAGACGAGCGTGTTGTAGCTGGTCCGCGCATTGTTGATCTCGGTGATATCGTCGATCGTCAGCCCGCCAGTCTGTTGGTAAGTATAGAGCTTTCCCGGCATCGAATTCGGGGATGCATTGGCAAGCGCCGTTGGGCTCGCATTGGCTGCGTTCATACTGCCAAGTTCCCGCGCGATGACACCGCGCGCGCCGCCCTTGACGGATGCGGCACGATCGGAGCCATGGCTTCCGGCTTCACGTGCAGACGAAGAATTCCCGCCACGGTTCGAGTTGCCGCCGCGATTTCCACCACCACGATTACCGCCTTTTCCTTCTTTCGGCGCGGCGACTGCCGCATCGGCGCTCAGCATTGTGACTCCGGTCGCGACCGGCATCGCCGCGAGCGTCGTCATCGCCAACGCGGCGACGGATGATTTTATGGTCTTGGTTATTACGTTCGAAGTCTTGGTCATTCATGCCTCCTCATTCAGCAGTTTCACCTACCGCTTGCGTGAATTGTCACCAAAGAGAGACGAAGACTTGGCTGAAAAAAGGCGACACTGTGCAGCACGGCTCAGTGAGCGAAGTTGCGCCGCGCTCGCACGGGACATCAGTAACAATCCGCCGCCCGAAAACGAAAAGGGCGAGCCACGCGGCCCGCCCCTTGCGTAATCGTTTTGAACTCAGCTCAGTTGCCGGTGGCGCTGTCCACGTCGATCGAGACACCCGGGCCCATGGTCGACGAAATGGCGACCTTTTTCATGTAGGAACCCTTGGCGCCAGCCGGCTTCGCTTTCGAAACGGCGTCCACGAAGGCGCGCACGTTTTCGACCAGCTTGCCTTCATCGAACGAGGCTTTGCCGATACCGGCGTGAACCACGCCCGCTTTCTCGACCTTGAACTGAACCTCACCGCCTTTGGCGGCTTCGACGGCTTCTTTCACGTCCATGGTCACGGTGCCGACTTTCGGGTTCGGCATCAGGTTGCGCGGGCCGAGGACTTTGCCGAGGCGGCCGACGACGGGCATCATGTCCGGCGTGGCGATGCAGCGGTCGAAGTTGATCTCGCCGCCCTGCACGGTTTCCATCAGGTCTTCTGCACCGACGATGTCGGCGCCAGCGGCCTTGGCTTCTTCGGCCTTGTCGCCGCGAGCGAAGACGGCCACGCGGACCTCTTTACCGGTGCCGTTCGGCAGCGAGACCTTGCCGCGGACCATCTGGTCGGCGTGGCGCGGGTCGACGCCGAGGTTCATCGCGATTTCCACGGTTTCGTCGAACTTGGCATTGGCGTTGGCCTTGACCAGCGCGACGGCCTCTTCGACGGAAACGTTTTCTTTGCCGGCGAATGCTTCGCGGGCAGCGGTGGTGCGTTTTCCAAGCTTAGCCATCTTACTTCACCTCGATGCCCATGGAGCGGGCGGAGCCCAGGATGATCTGCATCGCAGCTTCGATGTCGTTGGCGTTCAGGTCTTTCATCTTCGCTTCCGCGATTTCCTTGACCTGCGCCGGGGTCACCGAACCCACGGTCTCACGACCGGGAACGTTCGCGCCCGACTTCAGCTTGGCAGCTTTTTTCAGGTAGTAAGACGCGGGGGGCGTCTTGATGTCCATCGTGAAGGACTTGTCCTGATAGTATTCGATCACGGTCGGGCACGGCGCACCGGGCTCCATTTCCTGCGTCTTGGCGTTGAACGCCTTGCAGAATTCCATGATGTTGATGCCGCGCTGACCCAGCGCGGGGCCGACGGGCGGCGAGGGGTTGGCTTGACCTGCAGGGATCTGCAGCTTCATCGTGCCAGCAAGTTTCTTAGCCATTGGCTAACTCCTTTGTTCAACAACGGTGGAACGCGATCCACCGCCTATGTCGTCGTGGTCTGGTCCGACGGTCGCGACCGCCTCGCCTCCCACAATGGATAACAGGGCATACCTCGCGGCTGCCCTGCGTGGCGCGGCTTCTAGACCCTTGGAGACAGCATGGCAAGGGATTCGTTTGAACCAAATCCCCGCCGGGCGTAGGGTCCGGGATACGGGTTTCGAGGAACAAGGCATGATGATCACCGACATCGAGGATTATTTCACGCGCGGCTGCGGGCGCTGCGACCGGTTCGACACGCCTGATTGTTCGATCCAACTCTGGACCGGGGGGCAGAACAAGCTCCGCGAGATCTGCCTCGATATGGGGCTGTCAGAACACGTCAAATGGGCGCATCCCTGCTATATGCATGCCGACCGAAACATCGCGCTCATGGGTGCGTTTCGCGAGGATTTCCGGTTCACGTTCCTGAACGGCAGTCTGTTGAAAGACCCCGAAGGCGTGTTGAAACCGGGCGGTCCGAACAGCCGGATCTCCAACGTGCTCTACTTCACGGACAACGACGGCCCGGCGCGGATGGAAGAGACCATCCGGGCGTATCTGGCCGAATTGATGGACCATGCCGAGCGTGGGACGAAACCGCCGAAACTCGAGACGGTGGTCGAAATGCCCGACGAGTTGATCGAGGCGCTGGACGGTGACCCTGAACTTGCGGAAGCTTTTTATGACCTCACACCGGGTCGGCAGAAGAGCTATGCGTTCAACCTGAACCAGGCCAAGAAACCCGAAACCCGCTTTGCCCGGATCGAGAAATTTCGTCCGAAAATCCTTGCAGGCAAAGGCGCTATGGAACGCTGAACGCACGGTCTGCTCGAAGATGAGCGGAACCCCGAAACGAAAAGCGCCGCGAAATCGCGGCGCCTTCATGTAACAATATCAGAAACTTACGCCTGTTTTGATACCTGCGTGTATTCCAGTTCGACCGGCGTGGCGCGACCGAAGATCGACACCGAAACCTTGAGGCGTTGGTTGTCTTCGTCGACGCCTTCGACCATGCCGTCGAAGCCTTCGAACGGGCCGTCGGTGACGTTGACCTTTTCGCCGATCTCGAAGGTGATGAGCGTGCGGGGCGCTTCGACGCCTTCTTCGACGCGGCCAAGGATCGCCTCGACCTCGGCATCGCGCATCGGCATCGGGCGGCCTTGCGGGCCAAGGAACCCGGTGACGCGGTTGATGCCGTTCACGAGGTGGTAGCCTTCGTCGGACATTTCCATGTGAACGAGGACATAGCCCGGCATGAAGCGACGCTCGGTCGTGACCTTCTTGCCGCGGCGGACTTCGATAACTTCTTCAGTCGGAACAAGGACTTCGTCGATCTGTTCTTCCAGACCCGCCTCTTCCACGGCAGTCTTGATCTGCTCGGCGATCTTCTTCTCGAAGTTCGAGAGCACGCTCACGGAATACCACCGTTTGGCCATCGTATCTTTCCTGTTCCAACGGGCCGCCAGCGCGACCTTTTTCAACTTTTGCCCCGGAGATAAAAAACCGGCGTGCAACTCGAATCGGTGCACGCCTGGGGGAATGGCGCTTCACTTACCCCCGCGTGGAAGGTTTTTCAAGCCTAGGGCACCAATGGGTGGGACGGGAGAAATTCCACGTATGTATTACGTATGGAACACGTATGGAAAGCGTATGGCAAAGATACGCATACGGAAGGTTCTACCGGGACGCGCACCTGCCTTGACAGCGCGTCGCGGGTGAGATTAACCGAAGAGTTCCAGGACGGCCGTCAAGCCCGAGCGAATGCCCCAGTCGACGAGCGAAAAGAAAATCGCAACCAGAATGGCGAGCGCCAGCACCATGCCTGTCGTCAGGATCACTTCCCGGCGTCCGGGCCAAACGACCTTGGACACTTCCGAGCGGACTTGCTGAATGAACTGGAGCGGGTTGGTCTTTGCCATGATCTGAGCCTTTGTCGAACAGCGGGCAGATACGCCAAGACGGACGGGTTTTCAAGTCATGACGGCCAAATCGCCGGTCACAACTGCCCGCGTGCTTCCATCGCCAGCTTCTCGAACGGGTCGACGCGCATTTTCTTGCGTGGGTTCACGGTGACGTGCCGCGCGGACGCGGGTGCGGTGCGCGCGGTCTGACGCACCCATGCGCGCGAGCCCTGAAGCGTGTCGCTCACCTTGGTCGCTGGCTTGGCCGTGGTCGGGATCGCGGTGGGGCCGGTATGTGTGACCTCGGTTTGCGCAGCTTTGCGCGCATTGAACCGGCGCACCCCCCAGGCTCCGCCGATGAGCGCCCCGGCGATACCGCCGACGCTCGGATAGGGCATGATTTCATTCGCGGTCATGAACTCCCATCCAAGGAAACCGAGGACACCGAGGGCTGCGACGATTGCCATGACGGCCATCGGCGATGTTCGAGCAGATTCAGATTGTCGGGGGGTCGCCTTGGCATTGGCCAACCGAGCGAAGATCAGCCCCAGAACGACGAAGGCCGCGATTGCGCCGCCGTAGAGGGCAAGTTGCGAAATGCCGAGTTGCGCGGCAAGGGCTTCGCCATCGAACAGAAAGGCGAAAGGCCGATCCGCAACAAGCGGATGTTCGGCAAACTGGAAGCGATGCGCGACGAGGAGGCCGGTGATCGCGAGGAACGCGAGCAGGACCAACATACGTGCGACACGTGTGCCGAAGCCGACCTTTGCCGACGGCACTTCTTCGTCGACCGGCGTTTGCGGCTCGAAATCGGCCTCGGAAGAAGCCGCGATGGAGGGTATCGCATCCGGGATGCGGGCCGGGCCGACCGAAGGTTCGATGATGTCGGTTCCAACGGATTTCGCCGCCGCGCGGTATTTCAGATATTTTACGAGCAGGACGATGCCCACGACTGGCGTGGCGAGGAAAAGCCCGACGGTCGAAAACATGTTGACGATGCCGGCGAAGACCTCGTCGCCGGTCGATGCAAGCAGGACCGAGACGCCGAAACCACCGCCCCCGATCACACCATAGGCGATGGCGCTGCGTTTGGCCGAGCGGATGAACCCGGTCCAGCTTTCTTCGACGAGTCGTTTGGCCGCTGCGTCATGTGGATGAAGCAGGGCCGGCTGGGTTGCCGCACGGGCCTTGCGCTGCGCTTCCGCCTCGGCCGGATCGGGCGCGAAGGTCAGGGGTGCACGGGCCGCGGGCTTTCTCTGTGCAGCGGTCGCGTCACGGCGGGCTTTCATGATGAAGAGCGCCGCGATGATTACGAAGATGAGGAAGGGGGAGAAAAACCCGGTGACCTTGTCGAAGATGGACTCGGCCCCTGCCCCGGAGGTTTCGACAACCGGATTATCGGCTGTCGCGCTCTCGACGGGAGTGGCGGCGTCCGGCGCGGCTGCAAGAGCAGGATCGTTCGTCACGTTTTCGACAATCGGGGCGCCGTCGGGCGCGGGATCGTTCGCCACTTCGGTCACGATGGGCGCTTGCGTGGTGTTGGCCGTGGGCGCGGTGTTGAGGCCAAGTTCCAGATCAAGGACCTTCACCGCCGGCAGGAACAGGCCACAGGCAATCACGCCCAGAACCAAGAGCCGGATCGGCGGGCCTCCCCGCTTGCGCGTTTCGACATACTCGCCGCGCATCGACAGGAATTGGGAGGAGGTGTCGGCCTCGAACCGCTCGGGCGCGGTCGGCTCCGCGTGCGCCTGGGCCTGAGCGTTGCGCATGGCGATACGTCCCAGCGGGCTGTCGGGCGTGACATTCTGTGACAGGCCCACGTCGCGCTGTTTGGCGGCGAAGGCGTAATCGTAGTCATACGCCTTGTTGGCGCCGCCGGGGGCTTTGGGCGCATAAGACCGGGTTGCCTCCATCGGGTCAGGCTCTGAGGCGGTCGCACGTTTCGGGCTGGACTTCAGGACCTTTCGTGCGATGCCATAAAGGAACGCGAGAGCGGCCAGAAGACGCGCGGTCCGGCGCGTGTTCTCGGGTCCATCTTCCACCGGCGCCAGCGCCGCTTCGCGTCCGTTGAGAAACGGCTCGAGGAAGAAGAATTCGTCCCCCTTGGTCAGGCCCTGTTCCGCGAGCGCTTCGTTGGCCATGCTGCTCATGGACGCGGTATCGTAGGCGAAGCCGTTGAAGCGAAACGTGTGGTCGCCGTTTCGGGAACCCGAAACGAACTCGTCCATTCGATTGATGAAGGTGTCTTTCTCCTGGGGGGTCAGAAGCATCGCTGCCTTCACGATCCTGCTGTCGCGTCCGTCGCCCTCGCCAAAAAGCACATACATGTGCCGCTCTGAGGTTTTCACGCCGTTCGTGCGCTGGATCAGGTTGTAGTTGTAGTCGGTGTTGATCCAGCCGTTCACGTTGACTTCGAAGGCCGGATTGCGATGTGACGTCGCAGAATATTCGCTGAGATCCACAAGTTCGGGAATGCCCAGGGCAAGCGCCTCGGTGTATCTGGCCTGCCGGTCGACCTGTTGGTCGAATGCGAGGTCGCCGATATAGAAAATACCGGCCGCCATTGGAAAATAGAGCCACCAGGGAAGCGTAAAAAGCAGGATTATTAGGCGCATCACACGACCCGTCACAGGTTTGTTTTGCCTAAATTGAACGCCCAAATCCGGCATGATTGGGGCAATGAGTGGATATTTGCGGGGAACGGCGTGCCACCGTGTCGCAGGAGGCGCGGTTCGTGCTGTCGATCTGGTGGGAAATTGGCAGGGGCAGCAGGGTTCGAACCCGCGACCTACGGTTTTGGAGACCGTCGCTCTACCAGCTGAGCTATACCCCTAGGACCGGCGCAGGAGATACGCCAAAGGTGGGTGGCTTTCAAGGGGTTTTCGCCAAGCTTTTCCGGCAGGTTGGTGCGTGCTACCTGCTTGCCAATGACATCGACGGATTTCGCCATATTCGAGGAGGGGCCGTGGCTCGCGGGTGGACCCGGACGGCTCGGGGCGGCGGCGGGCGTGCCGACGATGCTGGCCCATGAAGAGCAGCTCCTTTGCCATTGGCTGGGGGCAGAGTGGGCGTCGGGCTGGGGTGCGCTGGTGGACATCGGATCTTTCGTCGGTGGGCCGGTGGCGCGGATGGCCGAAGGCGCGCGGGGTGCGGGCAAGACGCTGCGCTTCCATGCGTTCGACAGGTTCGCAATATCGGACGCGCACAAGGCGCAATTCCTTTATTCAAAGGGCGTGCCGCCGTTCGAGGGAGAGGACTCGCGAGGCGTGGCGACCGATTTGTTGGCCCCGTGGGGGGACGCGATCATGCTCCATGCGGGGGAATTAAAAGACGCGACCTGGGACCGCGAGGCGGCCATCGAGGTGTTGTTCATCGACGCGACCAAATCGACGGAGACGACCGACGAGATCGCACGGGTGTTCTACCCCGCCTTGCGTCCCGGATCGGTCGTGGTTCAACGCGGCGCGCTGCATTGGCGGGAGCCGTGGGTCGCGGTGCATATGGCGCGGCTTGGCGCGGTGTTCGAGCCGGTTGGCCACGCGACGGACGACGCGCTGATCTTCGGCTGCGTGGAGGTGCTGGAGGCCGAGACGCTCGACGCTGCACGGCTGGACGGGATCACCGATGACGACATGATCCGCACACTTCTGGACATGCGCGAAGTGTTCGCCCGGTTCGGAACGGAAGACCGGCTGGTCGAGTTGATCGACGCGGTCGAGCGATCCCCCGGCAAACGCGCCGCGTGGCAGATGGTGGCGCGCCCGGGCTAAAGTCTGCGGCGGCGTGCGCCGAACCTGATCCAGCGGACGCGCCAGAGGAAAAACACGAGCAGTGCGACGAGAAGGGTGAGCCAGCCCACAAGCCAGTAGAACGCGTCGCCGTCGTTCACCCCCGGCATGCCGCCGACGTTCACCCCGAAAAGCCCGGTGAGAAACCCGAGGGGCAGGAAGATCACCGACACGACCGACATGACGAACATGTTGCGGTTGAGGCGGTCGGACAGTTGCGAGGACAGTTCTTCGCGCAGGACCATCGCCTGTTCGCGCAGCTCGTCGAGGTCTTCGACGATCCGTGTCATCTTCTGTGCTTCCTCCTCGACCTCGCGGTGGGTTTCGTCGTCGATCACGGGAGAGCGGGAGGCCGCGATGCCGTGGATCACGTCACGTTGGGGCGCGATAAAGCGGCGGGCGGCGATGACTTTCAGGCGGAGGTTCACGACCTCGGCCCGCAGCCCGTCATCCTCCTCGCGCACGATCTGGTCCTCGAGTGCTTCCATCTGCTCGTCGAGATCGGCCTGAAACCCGCCGATCTTTCCCGTGATGTCCTCGATCAACCGAGACAGGAATTCGCCCGATGTGCGCGGCCCCTCGCCTTTCGACAGGGCCGCGTCGAGCCGTTCGACAGCCCGCACGCGGCGCAGGGATACGGTGACGATGCGGTGGGCGTCGATCCAGACACGGAGCGAGATCATGTCCTCCGGGTCTTCGCCCTCGTTGAAGTTGATGACGCGAAGAATGATCATCAGCCCGTCGCCCAAAGGCGTCAGGCGGGGACGAGAGGCAGGATCGAGCAGCGCCTCGACCGCCTGAGGATCGAGGTAGTCGAGATGCTCGGTGATCCACTCCGCCGCGTCCGGGTGGTTGCCGTCCAGATGGACCCAGCCCAGCGTGTCGGCCTTGAGCACGTGGCGCAGGGTCTCGTCATCGAGTTCCCGCCCTCGCTCTTCCCCGTTCAGCACATGGGCATACTTGATATGGTTGTCGAACATGGAGGCAGATTGGCCGAGCGCGCGCGGATTGGGAAGGGGGTAGACCCCCTGTCCTGGTCGGTCTCAGATCAGCGCCAGCCCCATCATGATCAGCCCGACAAGGCCTGCGATATAGACGAGGGAGCGCACCACGGGCACAGCGGCCATGTAGAGTGGGAGGTAGAGGACACGGGCGATCACGAAGATCATCGCGCCGGTCGTGGCCATTGCCACATCCGCCTCGGCCACCACCAGCGCGAGGATGCCGAGCCCCATGAAGACCGGGTAGTTCTCATTGAAGTTCCGATTGGCACGCTTGGCGCGTCCGTGAACGGGCGAGGCTTCGGGTTCCTCATCCCGCGAGCCGAGGTATTTGCCGACGCCGAGTGCGCCGACGAGGAACAAACTCGGCACGAAGAAGGTGACGACATAGACGAGCGTTCCAATGAGCAGCCAAGTAAGCATGGGGGTCTCCCTGTGTTTGGTCCTTTTGCCCATTCGGGATAGAAAGCGGAGGTAATCGTGGCAATTCCCTTGGAGGGTATGATGCAGTCGTCCTTCGGACTGGCGTTGAAGTCCATGCGCGCCGATCTTGGCTTGTCGCAGCTTGGGTTGGCCGAGGCGCTCGGGTCGACCCAGCGGCATATCTCGTTTCTCGAAACCGGGCGGTCGCGCCCGTCTCCGAGCTTCGTGATCCGGCTCGCCACCGACCTGTCGCTTTCGCTTTTGCAACGCGCGGCATTGTTCGATGCGGCCGGGATGCAGAACCCCTATCGGCGGCGCGATTTCGGCACGGCGGAGTTGACCGAGCTTCTGGACAGCCTTGAACGCCGTGTTTTGCGCCATTGGCCTTTCGCAGGCTTCGTGCTCGACGAAGACTGGACCGTCTTGCGTGCCAATGCTGCCGGTCATGCCTTGTTCGCGATGTTCGGGGGAGAGACCGCGAACACGCGCGCCTCCCTGTTCGAGGTGATGTTCAGTCCTGCGTTTCGGGAGAACGTTTTGAATTGGGACGACGTCTCGATGATGTTTTATTTCCGGCTTCAGGCCGCCGCGATCCAAGCGCCGAAGCTGGCAGCGCTTTTGGACCGGGAACGCGCGGCGGGCACGTTCGCGCATGTGCCCGAGCGGATCGCGGAAGGAGGCGAAGGTGGGCCTGTGCTTCCGATCGTGTTCAGGGGGCCGGGCGGGGTGCCGCTTCGCATGACGTCGATGTCGGCCCATCTTGGGTCGGTGCGGGAGGCCGCCATCGAAGGGCTTGAGATCGAGCTGATGATCCCGGTGGACGAAAACAGCGAGGCGATGCTTCTGGCCGCGGGGCAATAGGCACCGGGGTCAGAGATGTCGCACCTCGTCGGGCGTACTCCACCAATCGTCATGCAACCCGTCGACCCAGTTCACAGGCGCGGCGATCAGCTCCTCCGGCGTGGCATCGTCCAGCGTAGCAATTGCGATGGTCGCGGTGGACCCGCCCATTTCCGGGATGTCGGCCAACCCGTAGAGGGTCGTGCCGCAGGTCGGGCAGAACCGGTAGTCGACCACCGCCTTCTGGTAGCCGATTGTTTCGCCCTGCGTCACGGTCAGGGCGTCGCGCGGCACAGTGATAGCCCAAGTGCGCCGCTTGCGACAGGCCGTGCAGTTGCAGCGCGTCGTCCCCTGCGAGAGGTCCATCTGTGCCTCGAAGCGGCAGGCGCCGCAGACGCAGCTTCCGTGGTATGTTTTCTCGGTCATGATGATCTCCAGTCTTATGCCGGGATCATAGCGTGGGGGTGCTGTCGGAAAGTGTCAGGAGAAAGCGCCGGATCTCGTCGTCGGAGCCGGTTTCGCGAAAACCCGCGCCGAGCAGTAGGCGTGCGGATGCGATGTTTTCGGTCACGACCTGCGCCGAGACTTCGAGTGGAGGATGCCGCGTGAGCACCGACACGAGGCCGCGTACAAGTTCGCCTCCGACCCCCTGCCCCCACTGGGCTTCCGCCAGGAGATAGCCGAGATACAATTCACGTGGCGCGATTTCAGCGAGGATCAGCAGCCCAGCCAGACCGGGACGGTCGCGACGCTCGACAAGGTAGACCTCGCTCGTTTCACGGCGTGCGGCGATCCAGTCGTCGGCATTGTTCCGGTCGAACGCGAAATGGGGCGGGAGCGGCGCAAGGACAGGTGGCGTGAGAAGCGCTTCAATCTGGTCCATCAGATTGGCGCGCGTTTCGGGATGGTCCAGTGCGGTATCCCAATGCGCCACATCCAGGCGGTCGGTCGAAAACTGCCGAATTGCGGTGGCGGGGTCGAACTTTTCCATTCCACATTTTTGCAAACTGATCCGGCATTCGCCATAGGGCGCTGCACATGACGTGAAAGGCAAATGAAAAGGCCGCCCCAAGAGGCGGCCTTTCCGGATTACTCGTTCGGAACCCTGGCTTGCGGTGCTCGTGCGTCAAACCACCGGCGCAGGGTCAAAGCGATCAGGCGACGATTTTCGACACGACGCCGGAGCCGACGGTGCGGCCGCCTTCGCGGATGGCGAAGCGGAGGCCTTCTTCCATCGCGATCGGGGCGATCAGCTCGACTTCGAACTTCAGGTTGTCGCCCGGCATCACCATCTCGGTGCCCGAGGGCAGCGTCACGGTGCCGGTCACGTCCGTCGTGCGGAAGTAGAACTGCGGACGGTAGTTGGCGAAGAACGGCGTGTGACGGCCACCTTCGTCTTTCGTCAGGATGTAGACCTCGCACTCGAACTTCGTGTGCGGCGTCACCGAACCCGGCTTGCAGAGCACCTGGCCCCGCTCGACGGCGTCGCGGTCGATACCACGCAGAAGCGCGCCGATGTTGTCGCCGGCTTCACCACGGTCGAGCAGCTTGCGGAACATCTCGACGCCCGTGCAGGTCGTCTTCGTCGTGTCCTTGATGCCGACGATTTCAAGCTCGTCGCCAACGTTGATCACGCCACGCTCGACACGACCGGTCACAACCGTGCCGCGGCCCGAGATCGAGAACACGTCTTCGATCGGCATCAGGAACGGCTGGTCCACGGCGCGTTCCGGCGTCGGGATGTATTCGTCGACAGCCGCCATCAGTTCGCGGATCTTGTTCTCGCCGATCTCCGGGTTCTCGCCGTTCATGGCGGCCAGAGCGGAGCCCGCGATGATCGGAATGTCGTCGCCCGGGAATTCGTACTCGGAGAGCAGTTCGCGGACTTCCATCTCGACGAGCTCGAGAAGCTCCTCGTCGTCGACCTGGTCGACCTTGTTCAGGAACACGACAAGCGCCGGAACGCCGACCTGACGGGCGAGCAGGATGTGCTCACGGGTCTGCGGCATCGGGCCGTCGGCCGCGTTCACCACCAGAATGCCGCCGTCCATCTGCGCCGCGCCGGTGATCATGTTCTTCACGTAGTCGGCGTGGCCGGGGCAGTCGACGTGGGCGTAGTGACGCGCATCCGTCTCGTATTCCACGTGCGCCGTCGAGATCGTGATCCCGCGCGCTTTCTCTTCCGGCGCACCGTCGATCTGATCGTATGCCTGGAAGTCACCGAAATACTTCGTGATCGCCGCCGTCAGCGTCGTCTTGCCGTGGTCAACGTGACCAATCGTGCCGATGTTCACGTGCGGTTTGGAGCGTTCAAACTTTTCCTTAGCCATTGGCCATCGCCTCGTCTTGTTGGGGGTGCCCAGCACCCGGAATATTACACCGCCGGCTCGTTAGCCGCTGGTTGGGGGAAAATCAAGCCGATAAGCAAGATATGCATCCGTGGCGTGCCTTGAGAATTGGCCGGGGCGCCGGACGCCCCGAGCCGTCGCTCAGGACGAGCTTTCCACCATGGTTTCGCCGACGGTCGTCTGCGTCGAGCCGGAGCCTTCGACCTCGCTCTGGACGCCGGTGGACGTGCCGCCGACTTCCTCGCCGCCCTCGAGCTCGCCGTCTTTGACCCGTGCGAATTGCGGCGGGATCGTACCGGCTGTCGGGGCGGGTTTGCCTGCCGAGGTGGTCGCCGGATCCATGAGGGACGCGTCGCCGAACCATTCCGGGTTCTCGAGCATCCACTGGTGAACGCGCTTGGCCAGCGCACGTGACAGCGAGAGCATCTGTTCGTCGGCGGTCTTGGTCAGGCCTGTACCGATGAGTTGCTCGACCGAAAGCTCTTCCGACACCGAGAAAATCTCGGGGTCTTCGTTGATCTTGGTGCCCTTCTCGTCGTCCCAGACCGTCACGCTCGCGACGAGGACGGATTTGGGCGTGAAGACGAGCGGAATGCCGACCATTGCCAGCGCGTAGCCGTCCACCTTGGTCGCGATGTGGAAATACTTGTCACCGTCATACCGACCGAAGCGCTCTTCCATCGCGAAATTGATCGCTTCTTCCCAGGCTTCGTCGGTCGCTTCGCGGGAGAACGGCCCGATCTCCGGCTGCTCGACAACGGTTACGGAATGGCCGAGGAGAAAGCGGCCCATCGGTTCGGGCACGTCCGCCAGATCGTCGGTCGTCGCACAGGCGGTCAGCGTGAGCGCGGCGGCGGCCATCGCGGCGAATTTGGATAGGCGGGGCATGGTCACTCCTCGTAAGATTCGCTTGGTGATAGCCGCTGTCGCGCTTCAGTTCAATTCGAGAGCTTGCCGTGAGCGGCATTCGGCGAGTAGTTTCAGGCATGTTGACGCGAAATCAATTGCCTGTCGCCGTCCCGATTTCTTCCCGCCCGCGCGGGTTTCTCGCCGGGGTCCGTGCGATGCAGCGCAATGCTCTGGCGCTTCTGCCGAAAATCGCCTTCACGCAACCGATCGTTTCGGGGCACGTCGTGCGGCGGTTCCACATGGTGATGGACCCGCCTTCGCTGCGCCGCATCCTCAAGGACGCGGCCGAGGATTACCCGAAATCGGAAGAGGCGCAGGCGATGCTGCGGCCAGCTCTCGGCAATGGGATATTCCTTGCCGAAGGGGCGCACTGGCGTTGGCAGCGGCGGGCGGCGATGCCGGTTTTCGCACCGCGAAACCTGACCGCATTGACCCCCGTGATGACGCAAGCGGCAGAAGAGGCCTGTGTGAGGGTGGCCAAAGCAAACGGTCCGCTCGACATGCACGCGGAGATGCTCCAGACCGCGTTCGAGGTGATCGCGGCCGTATCCATGTCCGAAGACACGGCGATCCCGCGTGAAGTCGCGCACCGGGCCATCGACCGCTATCTGGAAACAGCGGGACGCGCATCGTTCCTGGATATACTTCAGGTTCCGGCTGTCGTGCCACGGCCCGGCAGGACCGTCGCACGTTTCCTGATCGCCGAATTGCGGAACGCCGCAGATGCCGCTGTGCGTGCACGGATGGGGCGAGAGGCGGCGGACCCGCCCCCGCTTCTCGACCTGCTGATCGGGGCATCGGACCCGGAAACCGGCCGCACCATGAGCGCAGAAGAGCTTCGCGACAACCTGTTGACGTTCCTTGTCGCCGGGCACGAGACGACCGCACTCGCCCTGTCATGGTCGCTCTACCTCGTGGGTTTCGATCAGGAGGTGCAGAAGAAGGCCAGCGCGGAGGCGCGAAAGGTTCTGAACGGGCGGGCGGCAACCGCGGAAGACGTGCCGCACTTAGGCTACATCCGGCAGATCGTGCAGGAAGCCATGCGGCTTTATCCGCCGGTCGCGATGCTGTCGCGCACCGCCACGGCGCATGACAAGCTCAGGGACCGCGAAGTGCGGCCGGGCGATGTCATGCTGTTGCCGTTCTATGCGCTGCACCGCAACGAAGGTGTCTGGGACCGGCCCGACGCCTTCGACCCGGACAGGTTCGCGGACCCGAAAGCAATCGACCGCTTCGCCTATCTGCCGTTCGGCGCGGGACCGCGCGTATGCCTTGGCATGGATTTCGGGTTGCAGGAGGCTGTGATCGTGCTCGCCACGCTCTTGTCCCGGTTCAGGTTCAATCCGGTCGAGGGGCGCGAGCCGGAGCCGGTCATGATCCTGTCTCTGAGACCGGGCGGTGGCGTCTGGCTACAGGCAGAACCTCTCGAACCTGCTGCGCACGATCCGTCAATTGTCGGTGCTGAGACCGCCTGACGGCGTGTCAGTCGAATCCTCGTTCAGTCCTTCGTCGTCCACAGACCGGGGACCGCAGATGCCTCGCAGGGCGTTCCATTCCGCGCTGGTGATGGATGGCGGGCCAAAATCGCCGCCCGACGCGGCCTGCTGCGCCGCCGCGATGCGCGCGCGCATGCTCGGGTGCGACGCGAGATGCGCCATGATGCCTTCGGCATCGCCATATTCGTCCATCAATCTCTGAAAAATCGAGCCCAGCGCACCGGGGTCGAGGTTGGCGCGGGTCATCAGGTCATGCGCATAATCGTCCGCCCCTGCTTCGGCGGCTTGCGAATACTTGGCGTTGATAAGCTGGTTCGAAAGCATGAGGACCACGGTGCCGCCTGCAAAATCACCGAAGAGGAGCCCAAGGACACCGATCGACCCTGCAGAGCGCAAAGCGTCGCGGGTCGGATCGCGGTTCACGACATGGCCAAATTCATGGGCGAGGATCGAAGCGATCTCGTCAGGATTCTCGGCTTTGTCGATCATCCCGCGAAACAGAACGACGCGCCCACCGGGAAGGGCGAAGGCGTTCACGAGATCATTGTCCAGGACTGCGAGCTTAACGGGGTAAGGAAGATCCGGGTCGGGATTGAGCCGCGCCACCATCTTGTCCAGGGCCGCCCGCCCCTCGGGGTCCTCGCAGAGCTTCACCGGAGCGTCGAATTCGCCGAGCGCCGTTCTGATCTGTTCGAATGTCGCGTCGCCCAGCGCCGCCTCGCCTTCGGGCGGCAGATAAGTCGCGAGCTGGTCGGCCATGATCGGGACCAGAACGAAGATGATAAGCGCGACGGACGCCACGGCACCACCGGCCCAGCCGGTGATCCGGCCCCAATTCGTGACCGGTGCACGTTGGTCGAGATCGGGCGCGACCTGCCTGAGATGTTTGGCGATATTGGGATTGTCGATGAACAGGCGCGCTGTCGTGCCGTGACCGTCCTTGACCACCAACCCGTCTGAATAAGCCTGATCCCTGAGCGCGCGCAGGTGGATCAGTGCCCATTGCTGGCGGGCACCGTCCGAATGGACGATTTCCAGATGGGTGTCGGAAAGTTGGAGCATGACGCGGTGGATCAAGGCACTCTTGCCATCCGCAAATTGCGCAAAGACTTTGCCTGCCGCGTCTTCGTGGCTGTCGGATGGAATGTCACGACTGGCGAGTTGCGGGGCGACGCTGCGGAGGTGAGAGGCGATGGCCGGGTCGTCGATTGTCAGGCGTGCGGGGCTTTCGGCGCCATCGGAGACGGTCAGAGAGCCGGCCTCCCCGGGCACCTCCACGAGTCCACGAAGGCCCCATGGGAGCCTGAAGCCCGTATCGGTCACGAGGATCAGGGCGGAAGACGAAAGCTCAAGCGACACACGCTCTTCCCGCTTGGCGTTGCCCATTCTGAACGTGGCATAGACCTTTGGCTGCGCGTCGTCTGTCAAAACGCATCTCCGAGTGGCAGGGCATCGGCGAAGCCTTCGGCCTCGGCAAACTCGTCGCGATCGCGCTGGCGTATTTCAGAGAGAGAAGCGGGGTTTGTGATTTCGGTCACTTCCGAGAAGTGCTGCGCCATCGGGAGTGTGATGAACACCTCCTTCAGGACGCCATAGAAGATGAAGACGCCGAAGTAGAGCACGAGGCCGATCACGATCGGAACGAAGGCCGGGATAGCCGTCAGATCCTCGCCCTCGATCCAGTTTTCCACGGCGAACCCGAAGGCTGCGAGAAGACCCGCCGAAACGAACCCGAGCACGAAAAGCGCACCCGTGAATATGCCGAGGATCGCTGCCATCCCGCCGAGGTAGATGCCCAGCACGCGGCCCGAACGGGGCTCAGTGCGAAAGCCGATGTCGCCGCCTGACTTCGCTTCGGTCAGGCGTTTGAAGGCCTGCGCCTTGTAATGCGCGAAGCCGAAGACCATCCAGAAAAAGCCGATGGCCCCGAGCGGGGCGGCTTCGGGCCCGTCCATTTGCCAGACCAGAACACCTGTGAGCGCAATGATCGCCGCCCCGATGACAATGTGGAGCGTGGCCGGGTAGAGTATGAACCAGCGCCCACCCTGATGCATCCGTCGGGTGCCGTAAAAGGTGCGGTCGGTGCGGTATTTCTCGAGCCAGAACGTCTTGGCGGGCCACCAAAGGCCGAAGGTGGCCACAGTCAGGCCCCAGTGGAGCAAAGAGCGCCAGATGAAGCCCATCACGCCGGGTTCAAGCCCGAAGCGGATGCCACGCCAACGGGTGCGGGCGAGCACGTAGCGGCGGGCGCGATACTGGGCGAAGAAGATGAGCGGGGTCACCCCGACGACCGACACGGCATAGGCCGGCGCGTTGCCCTGGAACAGCGAGAAGGAGAAGAACATCAGGATCAAGTTCACGATCCCGATGTAGAAAGCGAGGAAGACGACCGCGGTGAGGAACCCGAGCAGTTTCTCGGTCGGCAGACCGACGTATTCGAGCGGTTGGCCACCGGGCCGGATCGCGGACCAGTAATAGCGGCGCATCCGGGTCTTCATCCAGAAGCGGTAGATGCCAGCAGTCAGGACGGTGAACAGACCGGTCACGAGCGCCAGTTTGAACATCGCGCCTTTGCGGCCTGCGTATGTCGTGGTCAGGTCCGCAAGCGCCATCGGTCAGGTGAACCTGTTGTTCTTGGGGAAGCCGTGCGGGGGCAATTTGCCCACGCCCGCACGCTTGCCGATCCACGGTGTCATATCGACCTCGGTGCGGGTCCGGTCGGAGCCTGCCGCCCATGACAAGCCTTCGGACAGGGTGAAGGTCGTCAGATCGGAGAGCCCGCCATCGAGGTCGAGCGTGCCTTGCCGCCCGCGCGCCATCTTGTATTTCTGAAGCCGGACGCCCTTGCCCCGCCCCATTTCGGGCAGTTCGTCGAGCGGGAAGACGAGGAGTTTGCGGTTCTCGGACACGACCGCCACGTGATCGCCCGACACCTTGCGCACGAGCTTCGCCACGCCCTCGCCGACGTTCAGCACCTGTTTGCCGTTCTTCGTCTGCGCGATCACGTCCGTTTCCGGAACGATGAAACCATTGCCTTCGTTCGAGGCGACGATCAGGCGGCGTTCGGGGTCGTGGACGAACATGTCCACGATTTCGACATCGTTGGGCAGGTCGAGCATGAGACGCACGGGTTCGCCCATACCGCGCCCGCCGGGGAGGTTCGACGCCCCGAGCGTGTAGAACCGCCCGTTCGCACCGAACAGAACGATCCTGTCCGTCGTCTCGGCATGGAAGGCGAAGCGGGGGCCGTCGCCGTCCTTGAACTTGAACTCTCGGGTGAGGTCGACATGGCCCGACATGGCCCTGATCCATCCCATTTGCGAGCAGACCACGGTCACAGGTTCGCGCTCGATCAGCGCTTCCATCGGGACGTCCGCCACTTCTGTCGCCTCGGCGAAGGTGGTGCGGCGCTCGCCGCCCTCGTAGTCCTTGCCGAATTTCTTTTTCGCGTCCTTCAGCTCATCGGAAATGCGACCCCATTGCAGGTCTTCGCTATCCAACAGGTCTTCGAGGCCCGCGCGTTCTTCCATCAATGCGTCACGTTCGCGGATCAGTTCCAGCTCTTCGAGCCGTCGCAAGGACCGCAGGCGCATGTTCAAGATCGCATCGGCCTGCACGTCCGACAGGCCCTCGGAACGGCCCACGAAGCGTTTCGGCGTCGCACCCGTCCCGGTTTTGTCGGTGATGATCTCGGGTGCCGCGGCGCTTTCATCGTCGCGCAGTTCCAGCGCATCGACATCGACTCCGAGCAGCGGCGACACGTAGTCTTTCTCGGAGGTGGCGCGCGCAATCGTCTCCTGATGCGGTCGCGACCAATCCTCATACATCAGCGCGGCCTTGGGGTCGTCGTCGTAGCGGATGATGTCGATCACGCGATCGAGGTTCAGGAAGGCGATAATGAAGCCTTCGAGTACTTCGAGCCGGTGGTCGATCCGCTCCATCCGGTGCTGCGACCGACGGATCAGCACTTCGCGCCGGAAATCCAGGAAGGCACGCAGCACTTCCTTGAGCGAGCAAACTTTCGGCGTCAGCCCGTCGATCAGCACGTTCATGTTGAGCGAAAAGCGCGTCTCGAGGTCGGAATTTCGGAACAGAAGACCCATGAGCACTTCCGGGTCCACGTTCTTGGTCTTGGGTTCCAGCACCACGCGGATGTCGTCCGCGCTCTCGTCCCGGATGTCGGCAAGAACGGGGATTTTCCGGGTTTGAATCAGTTCGGCGATCTTCTCGATCAGCTTGGACTTCTGAACCTGGAACGGGATTTCGGTGACGATCACCTGCCATTGGCCACGGCCAAGGTCTTCGACCTCCCACCGGGCCTGAAGCCGGATCGACCCACGGCCGGTGCGATAGGCGTTGGCGATGTTCTCTCGCGGCTCGACGATCACGCCGCCGGTCGGGAAGTCGGGTCCGGGGATATAGTTCAGGAGCGTGTCGTCGCGGGCATCGGGCGTCTTGATCAGGTGCAGGCAGGCATCGACGAGCTCGGCGATGTTGTGCGGCGGAATGTTCGTCGCCATGCCGACCGCGATCCCGGCAGCACCGTTGGCCAGAAGATGCGGGAAGGTGGCAGGCAGCACGACTGGTTCGCGCAGGGTGCCGTCGTAATTCTCGCGAAAATCGACCGAGTCCTCGTCCAGACCTTCGAGCATCGCTTCGGCGACGGAGGTCATCCGCGCTTCGGTGTATCGCGAGGCCGCCGGGTTGTCGCCGTCGATATTGCCGAAGTTCCCCTGCCCGTCCACGAGCGGGTAGCGCACGTTGAAGTCCTGCGCGAGACGCGCCATCGCGTCGTAAATGGCCGCATCGCCGTGCGGGTGATAGTTGCCCATCACGTCGCCGGAAATCTTGGAGGACTTGCGGAAACGCCCGTTGGAGGCGAGTCGCAGCTCGCGCATCGCGTAAAGGATGCGTCGATGCACCGGTTTCAAACCGTCGCGCGCATCGGGCAGCGCCCGGTTCATGATCGTGGACAACGCGTAAGTCAGATAGCGGTCACCAATGGCCCGGCGCAGCGGCTCGGCCACCTCGGAGCCTGGGTTTTCGGGATCGTCCACGATGTCGTTCATGGGTTCTGAAATAGACCGGGAGCGATTCTTCGTAAAGCAGGATTGAACAATCCGAACATCGGGCGCGTTAAGTGAGCAACGAAAGCTCGAATGTTTTGGCGAATCATTGTTCGCGTAACGTCAAAGGGCTAGCATTTCAGGGTTTTAAGGGGATGGTACTTTGGGTGTTTTCAGACTTTCGGTTTTAACCGTTGTCGGCCTCGGGGCCGCAATGACATTTTTCGGCCGCGACGAAGGCCTGCCGGACACGACGATCGGTCGCGAGTCTCAGCTGTTCGCTGGTTTGCTGATGCCGGGGACGGCCGACGCGAAACCGAAATCCGAACATGCCGACGCCCTTGCCGCCGCGCTTCGCTCGGACGCAAGCCCGGAGACGGCGACCGTGTTCCTCGCGTCCGCAGAGCCGCCATCGGAAGACTTGCTTCAGACCGCGGCCCTGACGGTGGACCAGAAGCCAGAGGCGGAGCTTGTACAGGCTTCGGTCGAACCCACGCCGGTTCCCGAACAGGTCGCATTCCTTTACGTGACCGGCAACCGGGTGAACGTGCGGGGCGGGCCGTCGACGTCGCATGGCGTGATCAACGCGCTGGGGTATGGCACCGCCGTTGAAGACTTGGGAGATGCAGGAGACGGATGGCGCACGATCCGAGTTCTGGAGACCGGCGAACGCGGTTTCATGTCCGGTTCGTTCCTGACCGAAGACGCGCCCTGAGCGTTGCGCCCGCCCTGCCCCCGGTCTAGCGTCGGGTGCAAACGAGGCGGGGCATGACCCAGAAATCCATCCTTATCACCGGCTGCTCGAGCGGCATCGGATACGATGCGGCACACCGACTTCGGTCGCGGGGCTGGCGTGTTTTTGCGACCTGTCGCAAACCCGCCGACGTATCGCGCCTCCGCGACGAAGGTTTCGAGTGCCTTCGCCTCGACCACACGGACGCAGAGAGCATCGCGGTGGCGGTCGCGGAAGCGGTGGATCGGACGGGTGGGACGCTCGACGCGATCTTTGCTAACGCAGGCTACGGCTTTCCGGTCGCCGCGGAAGACCTGCCGCTCGACGCGCTGCGCGAAATCTTCGAGACCAACTTCTTCGGTGTGCACGAATTGTGCAGGTGCGTCATTCCGATCATGCGCGCACAGGGGCATGGTCGCATCGTCATGTGTTCGTCGACCCTCGGCCTGTCTACCATCAAGTGGCGCGCACCTTACGCGGCGACCAAGTTCGCGATGGAGGGGTATGCCGATACGCTCCGGCTGGAACTGGCCGGCGACAACATACAGGCGGTGCTGATCGAACCGGGGCCGATCACTTCGGATTTCCGAAAGAATTCCAAGGCGCATTTCGAACGCTGGGTGGATTGGGAAGCCTCGGCCAGGCGGACGGGCTACGAACAGAAGATCATCCCGCGGCTGAACCGCAATCTGGAGGCGAAAGACCCGTTCGAACGGCCCGCTTCGGCGGTCACGGCCAAGCTTGTGAAAGCCCTCGAAGCCTCGCGTCCGCGGCCACGCTACCTTGTCACCATTCCGACATATGTCGCCTATTGGGGGCGGCGGCTTCTGCCCACCCGGTTGGCAGACTGGCTTCTCGCCAAGGCGTGACAGTTTGAACCTCGCCCCCGGTCCGCGCGTAGTGTAGGTAACGGCGAAACGAAAGGCTGTGACATGTTCCAAGACCCGCTATTGATCGTGGTCCTCGTGGCCGTCGCCGTGGTTGCGATCATCCTGCTCACGGGGATCGGCGGCTTCGCGAAGGGCGGGGATTTCAACAAGAAACACGCCAACCGGATCATGCGATACCGGATCTATGCGCAGGCGGTGGCGATCGCGCTGATCCTGCTCTTCGTCTGGATCCGGCGAGGAGGCTGAGAATGGTCGTTCTGAACAAGATCTACACCCGGACCGGCGACAAGGGCGAAACCGCACTGGGCGACGGCACGCGGCGGTCGAAACACGATCTCAGGGTCGAGGCCTACGGCACGGTGGACGAAACCAACGCGACAATCGGACTCGCCCGGCTTCATGCAGACGGCGAAATGGACGAGGCGCTCGCGCGCATTCAGAACGACCTGTTCGACCTTGGCGCGGATCTGTGTCGACCCGACATGGCCAACGACGCGAAGGCGGAGTACCCGCCACTTCGCATGATCGACGCGCAGGTCGAGCGGCTCGAGGCGGAAATCGATGCGATGAACAAGCCGCTCGAACCGCTGCGGTCCTTCATCCTTCCGGGCGGCAGCGCGCTCGCCGCGCATCTGCACCTCGCGCGAACGGTCTCGCGCCGGGCCGAACGGCTGGCAGTGGACCTCGCAACGCGCGAAGACGTGAACCCGGCGGCGATCAAATACCTCAACCGGCTGTCCGACTGGTGCTTCGTCGCTTCGCGTGCCGCGAACGAAGACGGCGCGGCCGATGTACTCTGGGTGCCTGGCGCGAACCGTTAATGCGTGAGGGTTATAGCGCGCCCGTTCGGGGCGGCTCATCGCAGTTCGAAACCCTCGGCGGATGTAACACGCTGAAACTATTCCCCACTCCGCCTCGTTAGTTCCTGATGAGTGCCGCGCCAATCGCGGGATACTCTGAAAGCGAGGGCGGCTTGGCCGAGGAAAAGGATCTCCGAGAAACCGGCAAGCATGGCGAGACCGTGTATCGCCATTCGACCGGCACCCGGCTGTGGCATTGGACCACCGTTGCCACCTTCGTCATCATGCTCATGTCCGGGCTTATGATCTTCAATGCGCACCCGCGCCTTTACTGGGGTCAATACGGAGCCAACCCCGATTATGCCTGGCTGGAAATCGGGAACGAGGATGCGCGGGGTTATCTGCGTGTCGGCAATGTCGACGTGACGACGACGGGTGTGCTTGGCGTCTGGACGTCGCGCGACGGGGAGTTGCAGGCGCAGGCTTTTCCCTGGTGGGCGACGATACCGTCGACCTACAGCCTTGCAAGAGCGCGGCTCTGGCATCTGACATTTGCCTGGGTCCTGGCCGTGGGGATGTTCGTTTATCTTGTCGGAAGCGCCCTTGGACCACATCGCCGTGACCTGTTGCCCGTGAACCGCGAACTCAGTCCCGGCCATGTCTGGCAGGACATCAAGAACCATGCCCGCCTGCGGTTTCCCAAGGGCGAAGCTGCGGCACGCTACAACATATTGCAGAAACTCACTTATCTCGCCGTGCTGCTCGTGCTCTTTCCCGGCATCATCCTGACCGGGTTCACAATGTCACCGAACCTGAACGCCAAGTTGCCGATCCTGCTGGATCTGTTTGGCGGGCGTCAATCCGCGCGGTCCCTTCATTTCATCTTCGCGTTCGGCTTGGTCGGTTTCGTCGCCATCCACCTGATCATGGTCGTGCTCGCCGGACCGATCAACGAGATCAGATCCATGGTGACGGGGTGGTTCAGGCTGCCGAAGGAGGACCGGTCATGAGCCGTTTGATAACCCGCCGCCGCCTGATTACTGGGCTGGGCTATACGACGATTGCCGGAGCTTTCGGCGGTCTGGCCGTCAGCTCCGATTTTCGCGACCTTGTCCTGAAAGGTGGCGAAACGCTTGCTTACAACACGCATCGGCTTGTCGGCCGAGACGCGCTCGTTCGGGAGTATTCCGAGGCCGAAATGTCACCGGATTTCAGGACGAACGGCAATACGTCGGGCTCGACGGACGAATGGAAGGCTGCACAGGCGAGCGGTTTCGCGGATTGGAAGCTGAAGGTCTCGGGGCTGGTGGCACAGCCCGGACAGTTCGGGCTGGAAGCGCTGAAATCCATGCCGTCGCGCACCCAGATCACGCGCCACGACTGCGTGGAAGGTTGGAGCGCCATCGGAAAATGGACCGGCGTTCCCCTGTCGGCCCTGCTCGACCGGGTGCGCCCGAACCCCAATGCAAAATACGTGGTGTTCCGCTGTGCCGACCGTTTCGGACTGTCTCTCTATTACGAGAGCATCGACATGGTCGACGCCTATCACCCCCAAACCATCCTTGCCTACGGGATGAACGATCAGGACTTGCCGGTGGGCCACGGCGCCCCGATCCGCCTTCGCGTCGAGCGGCAGTTGGGCTACAAGAATGCGAAATACATCATGGAGATAGAGCTTGTCGAAAGCCTTGCCGGGATTGGCGGCGGCAAAGGCGGCTTTTGGGAGGATCGTGGCTACGAATGGTATGCCGGGATCTAGTCCACCCGCTCGGGCATCTCGAAACCCCGCAGGAATTCGTCGGCCTCCATCGCGCGTTTGCCCGGTCGCTGGGCGCGGGTGATCGTGACCGCTCCATCCCGGCAGGCAATGAGTAAAGGGCCCAGCGACTTGCCGGGATCACCGCTTTGTCGATCGACAACGCGCGCGCCCAGAAGCTTGATCCGTTCGCCGTCCATTTCGCACCACGCGCCGGGAAAGGGTGAGAGGCCTCGGATATGCGCGCTGACCTCGGCGGCGGGCCGGTCCCAATTCACGCGGGCTTCGGATTTGTCGATTTTCTCGGCGTAGGTCACGCCGTTCTCGGGTTGTGGTTCAGGCACGAGATCGTCGAGCGACGCAAGGGCTTCGACGATGGCGTGAGCGCCCATGGCCGACAAACGGTCATGCAGACTGCCGGTGGTTTCGTCGGCGCCGATGTTCGTTTCGCGTCTGAGGAGCACGGGGCCGGTATCGAGGCCCGCCTCCATCTGCATGATGCAAACGCCCGTCTTGTCGTCCCCCGCCATGATCGCGCGGTGGATCGGGGCCGCGCCGCGCCAGCGCGGGAGGAGTGAGGCGTGGATGTTCAGGCAGCCGTGACGGGGTGCATCCAAGACCGGCTGCGGCAGGATCAGGCCATAGGCCACGGCGACGGCAACGTCTGCGTCGAGCGCGGCGAACTCCGCCTGCGCTTCGGCACCCTTGAGCGAGGACGGGTGGCGCACCTCGATGCCCAGCGCCTCGGCGCGGGCATGAACCGGGGTCGGACGATCCTTCTTCCCGCGCCCCGCCGCTCGGGGCGGTTGGGAGTAGACGCAGACGACCTCGTGGCCAGCCTCGACGAGCGCATCGAGCACCGGGACCGAGAAATCCGGGCTTCCCATGAATACGATCTTCATCGCCGCACCTTCCGCGCCTTCGCGATCAAGCGGTCGCGTTTCAGTTTCGACAGGGTGTCGAAATACATCCTGCCGTTCACGTGGTCGATCTGGTGTTGGACGCTGGTCGCCCAGAGCCCGACGAAATCCCGCTCGACCCGCTCCCCGGTTTCATCGAGATAGGCGATGGTCACCGCGCGGGGGCGTGAGATCACGGCGGAGACGCCGGGCAGGTTCGGCGAGGCTTCCTGATGCTCGCGGAGCTGAACGCTTGCGTGCAGCACTTCGGGGTTGGCCATGCGCACCGCCTTCCCGCGTTCGTCAGATGCGTCGACGACGGCAAGTCGCTTCATGATCCCGAGTTGAACGGCAGCAAGGCCGACCCCGGGCATGGCGTCCATCGCCTCAATCATCTCATCCCAGATCGCGCGCACTTCGTCGGTGACGGTCGCAACCTCTTCGGCGGGCGTCCGCAAGCGTTTGTCGGGCCACATGACGAAGGGACGATGCCCCATGTGTCAGACCCGCGCTCGTTCGCGTTTCATCTTTTGGGATTTGCGGGTGATCATCTGCCGCTTCATCGGCGACAGGTGGTCGATGAAGAGCTTGCCGTTCAGGTGGTCGATCTCGTGCTGGACGCAGGTCGCCCAGAGGCCCTCGAAATCCTGTTCGCGCTCATTGCCGTTGCGATCCAGCCAGCGCACCGAGACTTCGGCGGGTCGGGTCACTTCGGCATATTGGTCGGGGATCGACAGGCAGCCCTCTTCGTAGACGTTGGTCTCATCCGAAGACGCGAGGATCTCGGGGTTGAACATCGCCATGGGCTGTGGCGGATCGCCTTCCTCCTTGATGCAATCAAGAACGATCAGCCGAGACAACACGCCGACCTGCGGCGCGGCCAGTCCGATGCCCGGCGCGTCATACATGGTCTCGAGCATATCGTCGGCGAGCTTGCGCAGCTCGTCCGACACGTCGGCCACGGGATCACACACCTTTTTCAGGCGCGGATCGGGGTGGATGAGGATCGTCTTCGTCGTCATGCGGTTCATTTAGGGCACGCCTCACAAAAGCGCAATGTCACCTTGCACCTGCCGCGCGCGCGGTTAGCTTGGCGCGCGATGAAGGAGTGCACATGGATTACGATTTCGATCAGGTCATCAACCGCGTCGGCACCCATTCCGGCAAATGGGACAAGATGGAGATGCTCTACGGCGTCTCGCCGCAAGACGGCATCGCCATGTGGGTCGCGGATATGGATTTCCGGGCCGCCCCGCCGATCCAACGGGCGCTGGACGAGATGCGACGCGTCGGAGTCTATGGGTATTACGGCGATGACGAGAGCTATCTCGCCTCGATCGAATGGTGGATGCGCCATCGGCATGGCTGGCAGATCGAGCCGAATTGGGTGTTCACGACGCATGGTTTGGTGAACGGGACGGCGCTGTGTCTTCAGGCCTTCACCGAGCCGGGAGACGGCGTGGTCCTGATGACGCCGGTTTATCACGCGTTTTCGCGCGTGATCCGGGCGTCAGGGCGCGAGGTCGTCGAATGTGAATTGTCGTTGGATCACGGGCGCTACACGATGGATTTCGACGCGTGGGACGCGCAGATGACCGGGCGGGAGCGCATGATCATCCTGTGCTCGCCGCACAACCCGGGTGGCCGGGTGTGGACGCGTGAAGAGCTGGAGGGCGTCGCCGCGTTTGCGAAGCGTCATGACCTGATCCTCGTGTCAGACGAAGTGCATCACGATCTCGTCTATGACGGGCACACCCATGTTCCGATGGCGCTGATCGAGGGAGTCGCGGACCGGCTTGTGATGATGACCGCGCCGACGAAGACCTTCAACATCGCCGGGGCGCATTGCGGAAATGTCATCATTGAGAGCCCAGATCTTCGCGCGAAATTCGCGGCGCAGATGTCGGCGATGGGCATGTCTCCCAACTCCTTCGGCATGATCATGACCGAAGCGGCCTATACTCCGGAAGGGGCGAAATGGGTCGACGCGTTGGTGACGTATCTCGACGGGAACCGCGACGTGCTCGATGCTGGGTTGAATTCCATCCCCGGCGTTCGGAGCATGAAGATGGAGGCAACGTACCTCGCCTGGGTCGATTTCTCACGAACCGGCATGAGTCGGCAGGACTTCACCCGGCGCGTCGAGGCGGGCGCGAAAATCGCGGTCAACCACGGTCCGAGCTTTGGGACCGGGGGCGAGGCCTTTCTCAGGTTCAACTTCGCCACGCCCCGATCCGTCGTGATCGACGCATGTCGCCGGATGCGGGCCGCGTTCCGGGATCTGCAGTAGCCTTCAGCGCGGCAAGAGTGCCACCGGAGCGTCCGGGTCGCGGGCGTAATCCAGAGGCGCCTTGTCCGTTGCGGCTGTCGCGCGCTTGAAGTCATACCTCATCAGCGGCCCATCCGCCTCGGACGCGACGATCAGGCATTCATAGAGATGGTTCGGTCCCGCGTAGAGATCGACCAGGCCGCGCAGATGCGGCGCGTCTTCGATGTCGAGCGCGAAGCCGGTGCCGGAATAGTCGAGCACGGGGTAAGAATTCTCCCCGACCTGGACGCGCATCCGCGCTTGTTTTTTCGCTTTTGCTTTCTGCGCTTTATGCAGATTTTCCAATAATTCTTTTGAAATTGAATCCATTACCTTGCCCTCCGGCCTTCAATCATGGCGGAAATGTGTTTTCCGTCAAGTTAACCGAGGCGAAACACATTGGTTCCCGGTCAGGTGTTGTTTTCTTCGATCAGGTCGACTCCGACCACCGGACGAAGAACATGCGGTTGCGTAGGGTCGTAGAGTGCGCTGTCCTTGAAGTCGCGGACATTGCCGAGCGCAGGACCGACGAGGATCAGCGCAGTGCGCGTGATTTTCTCTTTGCGAACCTTCAGGCGAATGTCTTCGAGCGTGCCGCGAATGAGCATCTGGTCGGGCCAGCCGACGCGGTAGGCGACCACCACCGGGCAATCTGCGCCGTAATGCGGGGTCAGGATGCGCTCGATCTCGCGCATGTTGCGCACGCCGAGGTGGATGGCGAGGGTCGCGCCGGTGCGGGCGAAATTCTCGAGCGTTTCACCTTCGGGCATGGAGGTCGACTGCATCGAAACGCGTGTCAGAACAATGCTTTGCGCAATTTCTGGAATTGTCAGCTCCTGTCCCAGCGCGGCAGCTGCGGCGGCGTAGGCGGGGACGCCGGGAACGATCTGGTAGTCGATGCCGTCAGCCCGGAGGCGGCGGATCTGCTCGGCGATTGCGCCGTAGAGCGACGGGTCGCCGGAATGGACGCGCGCCACGTCCTCGCCCCTCTGGTGGGCCGCCACGATTTCGGCGTGGGTGTCGTCGAGCGTCATGGCCGCAGTGTCCAGCACGCGGGCACCTTCAGGCGCACAGGCGACGACTTCGGGCGGAACCAGAGACCCTGCATAAAGACACACGGGGCATTCGCCGATGATGCGCTGCGCCTTGAGCGTCAGGAGTTCGGGGTCGCCCGGGCCGGCGCCGATGAAATAGACGGTCATTGGGTGTCCTCCAGGTGTCGGTTGCCGACCTCGGCCAGATCGCCATCGATTCGCCGGGCGTAGCCGCGGGGCGTGAACATGCGAGGGCCTTCGCCAAGCTGGGCGAGACGGGAATGAGACGAGCCGACGAGCACCACGGTGAGCATATCGACTTCGTCCACATCTAGCTCCGAGAGCCTACGGTAGCGTATGTTTTCCTCGGGCCGTCCAAGCGAGGAGGCCAGTAACACGGGCGTGTCGTCGGGACGATGCGAGAGGAGAATGTCTCGTGCCTCGGCCAGAAGAGTGCGGCGACGCTTTGATACCGGATTGTAGAAAGCGATCACGAAATCGCCTTCGGCGGCAGCTTTCAGTCGTTTCACGATGTCTTTGCGTGGCGTGAGCAGATCGGACAGCGAAATGGCGCAGAAGTCGTGGCCCAGTGGTGCGCCTGCCCGCGCGGCGGCCCCCTGCAACGCGGACACACCGGGGGTGGAGATCACCTCCACGCGCCGCGCCGCGTCGGAGACACCGGAAGCGTCGGGGTCACGGTCGAGCAGTTCGAAAACCAGCGCGCCCATGGCGTAAATGCCTGCATCGCCTGAACAAATCAGCGCGACGTTCTTACCCTTGCCGGCCTGTTCAAGCGCATAGCGGCAACGATCTTCTTCGCCGCCAAGCGGATAGTCCGTGCGGGTCTTGCCCGCCGCCAGCGGTCCGAGCAGGTCGATGTAGAGTCCGTAGCCCACGAGTTCCTTTGCCTCCTGAATCAGGCGCGAGGCTTCCGGAGTTCGCCATGTCGCCTGCCCCGGCCCGATGCCGATGATCGACAGGCGGCCACGGGCGCGGCCCGGCAGGTCGATGATCGGCGCGGGGGCTTTGGCGAGCGCGCAGGTGGTGTTGGCGGTCTTGACCTTCTCGACCGTCAGCGCCGCACCCGCACCGGCGCAGGCGAGCGCAGCGGCTTCCGACACACCGTGGGTGCCGACCTCGGCGAACACCACGTCGGACGGGTTGGCGAGACGGGGCGTCATCGCCTCCAGCTCTTGTGCCGAGAACAGGCGCAGGGGCACGCCGAAGTCGCGGGCGAGCGCGTTCATGGCGGGTTCGTCGCCTTTCAGGTCGAGCGTTGCAATGGCAGCGAGCGCGCCGGGGGCGATGTTCGCCTGGCTCAGGGTGTCATCGACAAGCGCGCGCAGCTCGTCAGGGTCGGCGTTTCGTGCGCAGCCGACGCCCAGAACATACGCTTGCGGATGGTATACGAGACAGCTCGCGTCGCCTGCTTCCGGGGCATCGGTCACAGAGAGCGTCACGGCGCCGCGAGTGTCCTCCAGCCCGAAGATGTTTTCGCCCTTTACCGTCAGCCCGTCGCCCGCCAACAGCGCGGCCATGACGGATTTTGCGTCTTCGGGGTTGGAAAGGCGGTAGCCAGCAGGCGGCACGTCGAGAGCAACGCCGATGGCGATGTCGCCCGCGGTGGTCACGGCGGCCTTTGCGTCGAGGATTTCGGCGATCTCTGTCGCCATGCGGTTTGCGCCACGATGACCACCCAGAAGCGGTATGACCACGCTTGCGTCGTCTGACACGGAGAGAACCGGCGGCTCGTTGCGCTTATCGGCGAGGATCGGGGCGACGGCGCGGATCAGGATGCCGGAGGCGCAGACACCGATGATGGGCGTTCCGGCGGCGAACAGGTCACGGGCATGGTCGAGCGCGTTCGGGAAGAAGGCGTCGGCCTTGTCCACGCGGCCCTCGCGCCCATGCACCTGCGCGCCGATCGCGGCGGCGATGCGGTGCGCCGTGGGTTCGCCGGAGCGGTTGAGGCACAGGACGACAGGAGTCACAGCCATGGATCGGAACCTTTCGCGACGAGGATCATGGAGAAATAGGGGGCGGGATCGGGAGCGTCCGCGAGCGGCAGGATGCGCTGCTCGGCAAGCGTGGCGCGCTCGATGTAGCGGGCCTGATCTACGAGCCCGAGTGCGGTGAGCACGTCGCGGATGCGGCCCGCGTGGCGACCCACTTTGAGGATCGCTACGGCCTGCGCCGCTTCGATCCGTTTGGCCAGTTCGTCGGAGTCCATGGGACCTGCGAGAACCGCGAGCGTGTCGTTGCGGGCGACGAGAGGTTGGCCCAGAGCGGCAGAGGCGGCGGAGACAGATGTGATGCCCGGGATCACGTCGCAATCGTAGCGATCGGCGAGGCGGGCAAATAGATACATGAAGGAGCCGTAAAAGAATGGGTCGCCTTCGCAGAGGACCGCGACGTCCTGTCCGGTGTCCAGTGCTTCGGCAATGCGCTCGGCCCCAAGATCGTAGGCCGCCTGAGCAGGTTCGCGGTGCTTCGTCATGGGCACTTCGATGACGATTTCATGCACGCCCGGCGCGATGAGGTCGGCGGCGATGCGGCGCGCGAAGCTTTCGGTGCCGGGAAGCGCGGGATACGCGATGACCGACGCTGTGCCGATGGCGCGGGCAGCTTTCAGCGTCATCAGGTCGGGGTCGCCCGGCCCGAGGCCAACTCCGATGAGTTTGCCGGTCATCGTTTCACGAGGCTCCATTGCGTGACCGACATGGCCGGTCGCCAGCCGCGCATGGAACCCAGTGGTTCAGCGCGGTCGACGGCGATGCGGGTCAATTCGCCGCCGTGCCGGGAATGCAGATCGTTGAGCAGGCTCTCGCTCTCGAGTGTCACGGCGTTCGCGACGAAACGCCCGAGCGGGCGGAGTGCGTCCCACGCCGTGCGGAAAACCTCTTCACTCAGGCCGCCGCCGACGAAGATCGCGTCGGGGCGTTCGAGGTCGGAAAGCACCGCGGGGGCTTCGCCTTCGATCAGTTCGAGACGGGGCGCGCCCAGCGCCTGCGCGTTCGCGGCGGCCATGGCGCGTCGGTCGGCGCGTGGCTCGATCCCGATGGCGCGGGCGTAGCGGGCCGCGCGCATCCATTCAATCGCGACGGAACCGGAGCCGCAGCCGATGTCCCACAGGAGCGCACCGCGCATGGGCATGAGTTTGGCCACGGTGATCGCGCGCACTTCGCGCTTGGTGATCGTGCCGTCGGATTGGAACAGAGTGTCGTCAAGTCCGGGAACACGAGGCATGAGTGCGGCATCCGGGGCGGCGATGCATTCCACGGCGAGCGTGTTGAAGGGCGGAACGTCGTGGTTCCAGTCCTCGGCCAGTGCGTCGAACCGCGTTTCGTCAGCGCCGCCCATGCTGGCGAGCACAGTCATCGGAGACTTCCCGAAGCCGCGTTCTGTCAGGAAGCGGGCGATCTGACCCGGCGTCTCGGAGCCGGTGGTCAGGATCAGGAGACGCGCGTCGGGTTGGATGAACGCGATCATCTGCTCGACCGGGCGGCCATGCACAGTTAGCGTTTCAAGATCGGCCATGGACCACCCCATGCGGGCCGAGGCGAGTTGGAAGGCCGACAGTTGCGGGTGATAGGTAATCTCGCCGGGTGGGATGGCACGACCAATACGAGCGCCGACCGAGAACCAGAGCGGATCGCCGGTGGCAAGCACGACGACGCGCTTGCCCTTGAGCGAGAGAAGCTGGTCGATCAGAGCGTCGAATGGCGAGGGCCAGGACAGGCGCTCGGCAGTGATTGCATCCGACAGCGTATGGTGGCGATCACCACCGATGATGATTTCGGCAGCCTCGACCACGGCGCGGGCAGCCGGTGTGAGGCCGTCCAGCCCGTCTTCGCCGATGCCGACGATGTGAAGCCAGCTTTGCGTCATTGGGTGATCTCCGGTAGGCCGGCGGCGAGCGCGTTGACGGCGGCGGAGGCGATGGCCGATCCGCCACGCCGACCGCGAAGCGCGACGAAGTCGCAGCCGCGCGGATTGTTGACAAGCTCGGCCTTGGACTCGGCCGCACCGACGAAGCCGACCGGGAATCCGAGGATCACGGCTGGCTTTGGCGCGCCCGCGTCGAGCAGTTCGAGAAGGTGGAAGAGCGCGGTGGGGGCATTGCCGATGGCGACCACCGCGCCCTTGAGGTGCGGTTCCCACAATTCCACGGCGGCGGCGGAGCGGGTGTTGCCGATCTCTTTCGCGCGGGCGCGAACGCTCTCGTCATTCAACGTCACGATCACGTCGTTTCCGCGTGGCAGGTAGCGGCGGATGATGCCCGCCCCGACCATTTCGCAATCGCAGAGGACTGGCGCGCCGTTGGCGAGCGCGTTTTGTCCGGCTTCGAAGGCATTGGAGGAATAGGCGAGGCGGTCCGCGACTTCGACCATCCCGCAGGCGTGGATCACGCGGGTCGCGAGCTGGGCCATGCCGGGGGCGAAGCGGTCGAGCCGAGCCTCTTTCTCGACGATCGCGAAGCTTTGCGCGTAGATCGCGGCGGGGTCGCGTTCGTATGGTCTCATGCTGCAAGGCTCCTTGAGCAGGCGTCGATCAGGGCTGTTTCATGGCCGAGACCGAGGATCCACGCTTCTTCGCGAATGATGGTGGCGCGGTCCTCATCGGTGAGGTCCGGTGCGCCAGCAAACAGCGGTGCGAGGCTTCCCGTGCGGTCGAGTTCCGCGAATGCGCGCGCCGAGCAGAGCACCTGCGCCGCGTCCAGCACATCGTCGCCCTTGGACGCGTGCGCCTGTTTTTGCAGGAGCGAGGGGTAGATTTCCGCCAGAATGCAAGGTGCGTCGCCCCGGTCGAGACCGGTGTCGAAGGGCCATATCGCGACTGCGCCGGACAGATCGGGATCGTTGCGAAGTGCCATGAGGGTGGGCAGACCGACGACGACCTGAGAGCCGACCGACCCCGCATAGGCGAGTTGCCAGACCGTCTTGGCGCCCTTGGCGCGATTGTCGGCAAGGCGGCGTTCCGGCGGGTGGTCTCCCCCATGCCGCGCTTTGGCGCGGGTCGGGATGTCCGGATGGTTCCACGAAGCGGGACGCCCCCAGAACGGGCCGATGCCATCGTAGAGGCGGTTGATCCGTTCGGCCACGACATAGCGGTTCGAGCGGTTGCCCTCGTCATCCTCGACCTGGTCCTCGAACCATTCGAGAAGCGAAAGCGCGCTTGGCTGGCCGGTGATGCGTTCGGCCACACCTGCCGGGTAGCCGAAAGGGAAATCGAACCCGATGAGAGCGCGTCGCCCGGCGGAGGTTTCCGAGATCACCAGATCGCGCAAGAGAGAGCGGGCTTCATGCCGCGTGCGGCAGTAGGTGGGATATTCTGCGACACCGTCCTGCACGACGGCGAAGAAGATCGCGTCCTTCGTGCGTCGTGCCGGACTTGGGCGTGAGCGCGCGGACCAGTCGACGACCACGTGGGTATCGAAGAGCGTCATTTGCTCCGGGCCGATTCTGGGCCGTGCGGGTGCTTGGCGTGGGGATATTCGGCGTGGTGGTGATGATGGTCGTGATCGTGGTCGTGGTCATGATCGTGGTGGTGATGATGGTGGTGGTCGGCCATGTGCAGGCGGCATTCGCCGGTGCAGAACGTCGTGCAGAAATTGCAGTCTTCGACATTCGAGCCGGGAGCGGAGGCGCCCTGCCCTTCGACGTGGTGGTGGTGGCTTTCCTGCACCGCGCCCACTTCGGCCTCGAAGCCAAGCACTTCGACACGGTATTTGCACATCACGCAGGTCGGTGGTGGCACGTCCGAGAAGGCCGGGTGACCGGCGCGGTCTTCGGCGTGGATGTGAACGTGGCCGTCCGAGATGGAGAGGACCTGTTCGCGGTAGGGGCAGGTGCCGCAGTTCGGGGGCGGCACGTCGCCCAATTGTTCGGTCACCCGTTCGGCGAAGGTTTCGAGCACCTTGGGGTGATCGTTCAGGTAGCCCGCCTTGACGAACTGGATCTCCGGATGCGCCTCGGCCACGCGGTCGGTGAAACCATAGATCCGGTCGATCAGGATGCCGGTGAACAGGAAGTAGGGGAAAACGACGATTCGTTTGTATCCCAGCTTCGCGGCATGTTGCAGCGCCGGTTCGACCAGCGGGAAGGTCACACCGGAATAACCGACTTCGAGCCAGCCGAAGCCCATCCCCTCCTGCAAGAGCCGCGCGATTTTTGCGACGTTGCCGTTGGCATCGGGGTCCGAGGCGCCACGCCCGATGACGACAAGGCAGGTGTCTTCAAGCGCGACGGAGCCATGTTCGGTGTTCGCTGTTTCGATGGCCGTGCGGATGCGATCTCCGGCAGCGGCGACCATTTTCGGGTCTACCCCGAGTTCGCGCCCGTAAGAGACTTCGATGCCGTTCTCGCGCCCATAGGTGTTGAGCACCGTGGGAATGTCGTTCTTGGAATGCATCGCGGCAAAGAGCATTCCCGGCACCGCGAGGATCTTGTCGCAGCCCGCATCCCGCAGGTTGTCGAGCCCAACGCGGATCACAGGGTTGGCGAATTCGAGATAGCCGTAGTCCACCATCCAATCGTCGGGGAAGAAGGCAGGCAGCTTTTCGGCCAAGACCTTGAACTCGTCCACGGCAGCCTGGCTGCGTGAGCCGTGGCCGCAGATCATAACTCCGATTTTCGACATGTCAGGCGTCCTGTGGTTCTGAGTCCGGGTCCGCGCTCGGCTCATCATCGGCTCCGTCCGAAGCCTCCTGATCCTTTTTGCCCGCGAGCACCCCCCAGATTGCCACGCCGATGGCGGTTCCGATGGCGACGCCAGCGACCCAATGGTCGTGGCCTGCGACATCGCCGAGATGGCCGACATGGGAATACGCCGCCGAGGGCGAGAGCATGAGGAGGAAGGTGAGGAGCTTTTTCATCGGCTCGGTCCTTGTCTTCGGGCGCGAAGAGGTGCGAGCCGTCCGGGAGCCCCGGACATTCCCGACGACACCGCCCGTTGATCCCCGATATGGGTCGATCCGTCAGCGATCAGCCTCTCCGGCCCCTTTCGGGGCATCGTCTGAGGTTTCCATACCGCACAGCCCGACGAGGGACAATGGGGCGAGGTGCACGGTTGCGTCCGGGGTAAGCGCAAATTGTGCACCCGCGCACGAGACTTGCGCCAACGAAACCGTATTGCGCGCCGATACGTTGGTCTAAAACGATAGCGAAAGGAGAACACGATGGGTCATCTCGACAAAGGCGAATGGAAGAAGGCGTCGCTCGCTTCGCTTTCAAAGGGCGGCGATTTCAAGCGGTCGGAAACCAAGTTTCGCAACTGGGTCACGCCAGACGGCGCCCCCGGTCCGACCGGTGAAGGCGGTTTTCCCGCGGAGAGCGGGCGCTATCACCTCTACGTCTCCTATGCCTGCCCATGGGCGCACAGGACATTGATTTTCCGTAGCCTCAAGGGGTTGGAGGATCACATCGGCGTCTCGGTCGTGCATCCCGACATGCTGGACGATGGCTGGACCTTCGACGACGATTTCCCGGGCGCGACCGGTGACACGTTGATGGGCAAGACGTTTCTGCGTGAGGTCTATACCGAGGCCGATCCGAAAATCTCGGGCCGTGTGACCGTGCCGATCCTGTGGGACACGGAGCGCAACACCATCGTGTCGAACGAATCGGCCGAGATCATCCGGATGTTCAATTCGGCCTTCGACGAGATCACGGGCGACCGGCAGGATTTCTATCCCGAAGCCCTGCGCGGCGTGATAGATACGGTGAACAAGCGGGTCTACGACACGGTGAACAATGGGGTCTACAAGTCGGGCTTCGCCACCAGTCAGGAGGCCTATGACGCGGCTGTGACCGACCTGTTCGATTCGCTCGACTGGCTCGAGGATCGGCTGTCGCGTCAACGCTATCTGGCGGGGGACCAGGTGACGGAAGCGGATTGGCGGCTTCTGACCACGCTTCTCAGGTTCGACCTCGTCTATCACGGGCATTTCAAATGTAACCGCAACCGGCTTGTCGACATGCCGAACCTGTGGGCCTATGCGCGGGAGCTTTATCAGTGGCCGGGTGTGGCCGAGACCGACCAACCGGATCATTATCACCGTCACTACCACTACAGTCACGAGAGCGTTAATCCGTACAGGATCATCCCGATCGGGCCGGATATCGACTGGACCCAGCCGCATGGTCGCGACACCCAGTTCCCCGAAGCGAAATCGGCCTGACGGCCGACGCCTCCGGCGGGCATATTTTCGGCACGATGAATGGAAAGGGCCGCGCGACATTGCCGCGCGGTTCTATTTGAAGGGGGCCATTCCTTCGCGGGCGAGCTCGTCGGCCTTCTCGTTTTCGGCGTGGCCAGCGTGCCCCTTGATCCATTTCCACGTCACTTCGTGACGGCGGGCGGCTTCATCGAGTCGTTGCCAGAGTTCGACGTTCTTCACCGGCTTCTTGTTGGACGTCTTCCACCCATTGCGCTTCCAGCCGTGAATCCAGCCCGTCACACCGTTTTTAACGTAAGCGGAATCGGTGACGATGGTCAGGGTCGAGGGGCGCTCGAGGGTTTCGAGCGCCTTGATCGCGGCCATGAGTTCCATGCGGTTGTTGGTCGTGTCCGCTTCGCCGCCGGATAATTCGCGTTCCTTCACGACACGGTCGCCGTCCTTGGCCTGAAGCAGCACACCCCAGCCGCCGGGGCCGGGATTGCCGGAGCAGGCCCCATCGGTATGAGCGACGAGATCAACCACGGGCCTGAACCCACAGCCAAGACGAGGCTTCGCCCGACAAACCTTTGCCCTGCCCTCTGACCTGGTGCAGCACGGTCAATCCGGCATCTGTCAGATATGTCAAAAGTTCGTCCTCGCCGTAGTAGGTATAGAAGCGCCCGAGGGCATCGCGGCTTTCCCCTTCGCCCAGTTTCATCCCGAGATGCAAGAGCCCGCCGGTCTTCAGTGCAGCGCACAGTGAAGCGAGATGGCGCGGGAAATCGGCGCGGTGGGCGTGCAGGAGCGAAAAATTCGCCCAGATGCCGTCGTAGATGTCGGTGCCGTCGACGTCGTCGAACGGCGCCCGCCGGGCCGGGACACCGATCTCGCGGGCCGCTGCCACCATCGCAGTGCTGGCATCGACCGCGTCGACGCTGACGCCTTCTTCCATCATCCGCCGCGCGTCCAGACCCGGGCCGCAGCCTAGATCGAGGACGTGAGCGTCTTGCGGGAGAGATGCGATGAATCTGTCCAGGCCGGGAGCGTCCCATGCGCTGACCATGCACGCATATTCGGCGCTTCGCGCGTCATAAACCGCGAGGGTTTCGGCATCGACACTCATGTCGGCTATCCGGCCCCGCCTCCGAGGCACAGGACCATCGTCAGGCCGGTTCGCGCAGGACGCGCGGCACTTTGAATTCGACGTCTTCGGTCGCGGTCTCGACCATTTCGACGGTTACGTCGTAGCGGTCCTTGAAGGCCTGGATCACCTCTTCGATCAACACCTCGGGCGCCGATGCTCCGGCCGTGATGCCGACTGCCCGAGCGCCATCAAGCGCGCGCCAGTCGATCTCGGCGGCGCGCCCCACGAGTTGGCTGTAGTCGCAGCCCGAGGATGCGCCGACCTCGACCAATCGGCGCGAGTTGGAGCTGTTGGGCGCACCGATCACCAGCAATGCCTCGACCTTGGGCGCGATTGCCTTGACCGCTTCCTGACGGTTGGTCGTGGCATAGCAGATGTCTTCCTTGTGCGGGCCGATGATCGCCGGGAACCGGTCCTTCAGCGCTGCGACGATATCGATCGTGTCGTCGACCGACAGGGTGGTCTGGGTGATGAATGCCAGGTTCTCGGGATCGCGGGGCGTGATCTTGCCCACGTCCTCGACGGTTTCAACGAGCAACACCTCGCCTTCGGGCAGTTGACCCATCGTGCCGATAGTTTCGGGGTGACCTTCGTGGCCGATCATCACCATCTGGAGCCCGTTGCGGTGATGCCGCTCGGCCTCGATATGCACTTTGGACACCAACGGACATGTCGCATCCACGTAGATCATTTCGCGTTTCGCGGCGGCGGCGGGGACCGCTTTGGGCACGCCATGCGCAGAGAAGATCACAGGGCGGTCGTCGGGACATTCCTCGAGTTCTTCGACAAAGACCGCGCCCTGTTCGCGCAGGGAGTCGACGACGAATTTGTTGTGAACGATCTCGTGCCGGACATAGATCGGCGCGCCCCATTTCTCGATCGCCATTTCGACGATCTTGATGGCGCGGTCGACGCCGGCGCAGAACCCGCGCGGCGCGGCGAGGATAAGTGTCAGGGGGGCTTTTGTGCCTTGGATATTCATGGACGCGCTCCTGTTGGAACCACACCTAATGGTGACCGGGCGCGAGGTCTAGGGGCTCGGCTTCACGGATGCGCGGGTCGCCGCCCGATTTCAACTCGGACCAAAACCCATGCTCGGGGCGCGATGGATCGGCGGGTGAATGAGGACCAGCCGTTCGACCGCAGTGACCGCTCGGGCCGCACACGTCCAGCGGTCCGGTGACGGCATGGTGCCGCTCATGCGGAACACCTGCATATTGCCGAGGATGAGCGCGAGATATGTTTCGGTCAGATCACGTGGTTCTCCCGCGACCTCACGCTCTCCGATAGCGCGCAGCATGAGCGCGTCGATGACCCTGCTCACTTCCTCGGGCCCATTTTCCAGGATGATCCGCCCGAGTTCGCCGCTTCCATCTATGACAGAAGCTCGGCGGAGCATCACGGCGCGTTTGCCGAGCACCATGAAGAGGAGTTCCGTCCCGACCTCTTCAAGAGCCGTCATCGCATCTGGAAACTTCTCACCGGTGGTTTGCACGGCTGCGGTGACGTGAGCGGTGTTGGCTTGCACCAGGGCCGTGAAAAGCCCCAAGCGGTCGCGATAACATTTCTTGACCGTGCCGAGGGAAACCCGCGCAGCCGCGGCAACCGCGGTGAGCGACACGTTCTCAAACCCCAGTTCCTCGATCAGGTCGAAGGTCACATCGACGATCTCGCGTCGGATCGAAATGTCGCCCTCAAACGTCACCTCACACTCCAGATTCCGGATTCCTGCGCGCGCGCAGCCACGCCGCGACGAGACCCCTTAGTTTGGCGTGTGTGATTTACAAAAGGATTAAGGAGGAACGATTCAGCCATCCATTTGGCGGTTCAGACCGGGAAAAGTCGACATATCCGCGATGTGGCCTTGGCAGCGCGGGCTTCGCAATTGCCAGGTTCGGGCGGTGGGGTGGCATGGGTGGCACGGCGGATCTGCGTATCCGCGAGCAGCAAGGCGATGAAGGTCTCGGCAATCTCGCCTGCGTCGCCCTTGATCCGACCCGCGTCGATTGCCTGCCTGACGAGGCCGGAGAAAAGCGGGGCCACCTTGTCACGCCCATTTCGGGCAAGAGCCTCGCCCAATGCGCCTGTTGGGTCTGCCGCAGCCGCACGGTTCAACGCGATCGCCCGGGGGCCAAGAACCATCCGGCAAAGCGCTGCACCGGTGCGTTCCAACGCTTCCAGCGGGTCGGAATGCGCCGAGCGTTCAGCCTCGAGCGCATCGGAGACCACTTGCGCGTTGGCCTCGACCAGAGCCGCGAACAGTCCGAGTTTGTCGCCATACCAGTTGTAGAGCGTTTCGTTCGAGGCCTTCGCGGCTTTCGCGACCGCCAACATCGAGGTGCCAGCATAGCCACGCTCCTCGATCAGCGCATAGGCGGCCGTGGCGATCATTTCTCTTTTCATCGCTCGCTTGTCTTCGCGCATGGCAGGACTCCCGTTGACCTAAACCGTAACGACGGATACGGATTGTTCAAGCGTATACTTAGTTACGGTTTTAACACGGAGTAGATCATGACCAGTTTGCTGAAACCTATCGCGTTCCTGTCGCTGTTGCTTGCCGGCGCTATTTTCGGGTTTTTCTACGCATGGGTCTGTTCGACCATGTGGGGGCTCGACGCTATTGACCCGCGTATCGCGATCGCCGCGATGAACGGGATGAACGACAGTGTGCGCAACGCCGTGTTCGCTCCGGCATTTTTCGGAACGCCTGTCGCGCTAATCGTGACCGCTGTCTTCGCCAAGACTGCCGGGCGCGATCGCTCTGCCTGGGCCTTCGGTCTTGCCGCCGCGATGTATATCGTTGGTGCGTTCGCGGTGACTGTGGCGGTGAACGTGCCCATGAACCGGGTGCTTCTGGATACTGCCGTGCCGGACGATATTGACGCGGCGCGTGCGATATGGACCGGGTATTCCGGGCGTTGGCAGATGTTCAATACGCTGCGGACGGTTGTCTCGGCGGGTGTCCTGCTTCTGACGGGCTGGGGAGTGTTTCGGCTTGGTGCTGAACGGGCCGGAGGCTAGGCTCGCGATGTTTCAGGAGATACTCGATGCACCTTTCGCAGACCGTTCCCGCCCTACCCGTGCCGGATGTCGAAAATGCGCAGGCCTACTATCGGGACAGTTTGGGGTTCGACATCGCTTGGCATTCCGTAAAGGGCAAGCTGGGTGCGGTGTCGAAAGGCGAACTCGTAATTTTCTTTCGCGAAGTCGACGGTCCGGTCGAACCACATGAACTGTGGGTGTTTTCCACGGACGTCGACGAAGCCGCCCGACATTTCGAAGACCTGGGGGCCGACATCGTCGACCCGCTCGCTGATCGACCGTGGGGGCTTCGGCAATTCACAATCCGCGACGAGAACGGCCACCTGTTTCACATCCACTGCGACCTGTAAGCGCCATAAACAAAGGGCCCGGCATTTGGCCGGGCCCTTGCCTTCGTGTCATGTGCGGGAAGCTTACGCTTCCTCGTCCTCTTCTTGGTCGCGCGACACCCGTTCGCGTTGGTCCTCGCGCGGCGGACGTCCGATTACATCCTTGAGCTCGTCCAGTTCGATGAAGTTGTCGGCTTGGCGGCGAAGCTCGTCGGCGATCATCGGCGGTTGGCTGCGGATCGTGGACACCACCGATACGCGCACACCCTTGCGCTGAAGCCCTTCGACCAGCGGGCGGAAATCGCCGTCGCCGGAGAACAGCACGATGTGGTCGACATGCGGTGCGATTTCCATGGCGTCGACAGTCAGCTCGATGTCCATGTTGCCCTTGACCTTGCGGCGGCCCATGGAGTCGGTGAACTCCTTGGCGGGTTTCGTGACCATCGTGAAACCGTTGTAGTGAAGCCAATCCACGAGGGGGCGGATCGGCGAGTAGTCGTCGTTTTCCAGAAGCGCAGTATAATAGAACGCGCGCAACAGCTTGCCGCGGCGCATGAACTCTTGCCGCAGAAGCTTGTAGTCGATGTCGAAACCGAGCGACTTTGCAGCCGCATAAAGGTTCGAACCATCGATGAAGAGCGCAAGGCGCTCATCTTTGTAGAACATAATTGATCCTTCCGAATTCTGTTCGCCGGTGACGCCGTGAGTGGTATGCGGAAAAAAAAACGAGCACTGACGAATCTGCGCGGAACATAAGGGTCGAAACAATTGTCGCAAGCCTCAAATCCCAGTTTACGCGAAGGCAACTTGCTTGTCGCATTGGGCAGTAACGCAACGTCAAAAGCCGGTGATCCGGCCGATACCGTACGCGCTGCCCTGGCTTCGCTCGATCGGGCTCCTGTGAAGGTCGTGGCCCGGTCGCGTCTGTATGTTTCTCCTTTCGTGCCTGCCGGTGCGGAACCGGACGTTATTAACGCCGTGGCCCTGTGCAAATCCGACCTTTCTGCGAGCGATCTTCTCGGCCACCTCCATGAAATCGAGGCGGAATTTGATCGCGAGCGCAAGGTAAGGTGGACCACCAGAACCCTGGATCTCGATCTTCTGACGATGGACCAAATCGTCCTTCCTGACCAGTCCACGCTTCGTGAATGGGTAACGCTTCCGTCGAAAGACCAGCAAACTTTGGCCCCCGAGACCCTGATCCTCCCACACCCGCGCATGCATGAACGCGCATTCGTGCTGGTCCCCGCCGCTGACGTCGCTCCCGACTGGCGCCACCCGCTTCTCGGTAAAACGATTCGCGAGATGCTCGCCGACCTCCCGAAATCCGATGTCGAGGCCGTGCGACCACTGGAAGCGTGACACCTTCCTTGCGTTGGCGCAAAAGGCGCGCAAAACCCTTCAAGAAAAGGCGAAATGCCGCCGATTTCCCTTGTCAAAGTGCGAAGGGCCGCATAAGTAGGCCGTTCACACGCCCCGAGAAGATTGGAGTCCCATATGGCCCGCGTGACGGTTGAAGATTGCGTCGACAAAGTCCCGAACCGGTTCGACCTGGTGATGCTTGCCGCACATCGTGCGCGCGAAATCTCTTCCGGCGCTCCGCTGACCGTGGACCGCGACAATGACAAGAACCCTGTCGTCGCGCTGCGTGAGATTGCGGACGAAACCCAGACTGCGGACGAATTGAACGAGCGGATGATCGAGTCGAACCAGACCCAGATCGAAGTCGACGAGCCGGAAGACGACCAGATGGCGCTGCTCATGGGTCAGGAAACGCCGGACAAGCCGGACGACGACGACATGACCGACGAGAAACTGCTTCGTGCGCTCATGGAGGCACAGGGCCAGGGCTGATCCCGGGGACCTGACGGACCGACATGAGCGAGCTATCTCCTGAAGAGCTTGTCGAAAAGGTCCGCGCCTATAATCCTAAATCCAATTCGGATCTCATTCGCGCCGCCTTCGATTACGGGCGGCGCATGCATGAGGGGCAGTTCCGCCACTCCGGTGAGCCCTACTTTACGCACCCAGTCGCGGTGGCGCATGTTCTGGCGGAACAGAAGCTAGACGATTCCACGATCATCACTGCGCTCCTGCACGACACGATCGAAGACACCGGCTCGACCTATGGTGAAATCTCCGCCCACTTCGGCGCGGATGTTGCCGAGCTCGTGGATGGCGTTACCAAGCTGACCAACCTGCAGCTGTCCTCGACCGAGACCAAGCAGGCAGAGAATTTCCGCAAGCTTTTCATGGCGATGTCCAAGGATCTCCGCGTCATCCTGGTCAAGATCGCGGATCGCCTGCACAACATGCGCACGATCCGCGCCATGCGCCCGGAGAAGCAGGTGCAAAAGGCGCGTGAAACGATGGACATCTTCGCGCCGCTTGCCGGCCGGATGGGGATGCAGTGGATGCGGGACGAGTTGGAAGACCTCGCTTTCCACGTTCTCAATCCCGAGGCGCGGTCGTCGATCATCCGTCGCTTCATCCGGTTGCAACAGGAGAGCGGTGACGTGATCGAGAAGATCACGAAGGACATCCGCAAAGAGCTCGACCGCGCAGGGATCGAGGCCGAAGTCTTCGGACGCGCGAAGAAGCCCTATTCGATCTGGCGGAAGATGCAGGAAAAGGACCAGAGCTTCTCGCGCCTGTCCGACACCTACGGGTTCCGCGTCATCACAGGCAGTGAGGAAGATTGTTACGCCGTCCTCGGTGCCGTGCATCAGCGGTGGCGGGCCGTACCTGGCCGTTTCAAGGATTATATCAGTCAGCCGAAATCGAACGGCTACCGCTCGATTCACACCACCGTTTCGGGGCGCGACGGCAAACGCGTGGAAATCCAGATCCGCACCCGGCAGATGCATGAAGTGGCCGAGGCGGGTGTCGCCGCACATTGGTCCTACAAGGACGGTGAACGCGCGGAGAACCCCTTCGCCGTCGATCCCGCGAAATGGATCACGAGCCTGACCGAACGGTTCGAGAACGCTGATGATCACGATGAATTTCTCGAGAATGTGAAGCTCGAGATGTACACCGACAAGGTGTTCTGCTTCACGCCGAAGGGCGAAGTGGTGAAGCTGCCACGCGGGGCGACGCCGCTCGACTTCGCTTATGCCGTGCATACGAGAGTCGGCGATAGCTGCGTCGGGGCACGGGTCGACAATATTCGCGTGCCGCTCTGGACGCGGATCAAGAACGGTCAATCCATCGAGATCATCACCGCCGAGGGGCAATCGCCGCAGGCCACATGGCTCGACATCGTGGTGACCGGCCGGGCCAAGAGCGCCATTAGGCGCAGGCTGCGGGTGGAAGACCGTGAGCGTTTCATAAAGCTTGGCCGGGAACTTGCGCGCGTTGCTTTCGATCACGTCGGACGGAAAGCAACGGACAAAGCCCTGACGACAGCCGCAAAACAGCTTGGACTGGCAGATGCCGACGAAATCCTTGCGCGACTTGGTTCAGCCGACCTTGCGGCCCGGGACGTCGTGGCGCTGCTGTATCCGAACGCGCTGGGGGGAATTGACGAGATCGACGTGGAGCGCGCGGTGATCGGGCTGGAGCCGGACCAGAGCTTCACCCGGTCCTTGTGCTGTCAGCCGGTTCCGGGCGAAAGGATCGTCGGGATCACATATCGTGGCAAAGGGGTCATGCTTCATTCCATCGATTGCCTCGCACTGTCTGAAGTCGAGGACGACGGTTCGCGCTGGGTGGATGTTCATTGGCATTCCGGCACGCATCCCGCAGTGCACGCGGTAACGCTGGAACTCACCATCGCGAACGATGCGGGCGTGCTGGGTCGAATCTGCACATTGATCGGTGAGCAGAAGGCCAATATCTCGGATCTGCACTTCGTGGATCGCAAGCCGGACTATTTCAAGATCCTGGTGGATGTGGACCTACGAGACGTCGAGCATCTGCATACCGTCATGCTGGTTCTCGAAGCCGAAAGCGACGTGGCGGAAATCAAACGGTACCGGGACCTGTCTCGGGCACCCTAGGACCAAAGGGGAGGCAGAACGTGTTCAAACGCAAACCGCGTTCATACCTCCAGATGTTCGTGGAGTTCTTCTATCCGCGCGGCGGCTGGTATCGGGCATCGCGTTACGTCCTGCACCGTCTGCGGCGCCTACCGGACCCGGCGCACCGTATTTCACGCGGGATCGCGGCGGGCGTCTTCGTGACCTTCACACCGTTCTTCGGGCTCCACATCGCGTTGGCCGTTGCCCTCACACTCCTGATCCGCGGGAATATCCTGGCGGCGATCCTGGCGACTTTCGTGGGAAACCCTCTTACGTTTCCGGTCATCGCGGGCCTGTCGCTTCAGTTCGGGGCTTTCATCCTTGGACATCCGGCGCGGGAAGTGCGGCTTGGTCATGTAGTCGATGGATTCGGCCGGGCGAGCGGCGAAATTTGGCACAACTTCCTTGCGATGTTCACGGAACGTCAGGCCGAATGGGACGGGCTCGCGCTGTTTTACGACCGGGTTTTTCTCCCATACCTCGTCGGTGGAATAATTCCCGGTCTTCTCGCCGCCGCGCTCGCCTATGCCTTGTCGCAGCCGGTCATAACGGCCTATCAGAAGCGGCGGGTCAAACAGATCCGTAAACGTTATGAAAAACGCATGGCGGAAAAGTCGAAACGGGTGAAGGAGAGCGATTCATGAGCAGCAATCTGCGCCTTGGGGTCAACATCGACCACGTCGCGACCGTGCGCAATGCTCGCGGTTCGGCCTATCCCGACCCGGTACGCGCCGCGAAACTTGCCGAAGAGGCGGGTGCCGACGGGATCACGGCACATCTGCGCGAAGACCGTCGCCATATCGGAGACGCGGACATCGAACGACTGGCAGCCGAGCTGACCGTGCCGCTCAATTTCGAGATGGCCGCGACGGATGAGATGCAGGCCATTGCGCTTCGCCACAAGCCGCACGCTGTCTGCATCGTGCCGGAAAAGCGAGAGGAACGAACGACGGAAGGCGGGTTGGAGGTCGCGCGCGAGGAAAACCGGCTTGCGCATTTCATCGCGCCGCTGCGGGACGCCGGGTGCCGGGTGTCGATCTTCATCGCCGCCGACCGGGCGCAGATCGAGGCCGCAAACAGGATCGGCGCCGCGGTTGTCGAGCTCCATACTGGTGCGTATTGCGATTTTCATTCCGAAGGCGAGTTCAAGGAACGCGACGACGAACTGCAACGGCTGCGCGAAATGGCGTCCTTTGCCCATTCACTCGGACTCGAGGTTCATGCCGGGCATGGGCTGACTTATGATACGGTGAAACCGGTAGCGGCTTTTCCGGAGGTGATGGAGTTGAACATCGGTCATTTTCTGATAGGCGAAGCGATCTTCCGGGGGCTGAAAGACAGCATCTCGGAAATGAAGCGTCTGATGCAGGAGGCACGCGCGTGAAAGGTTTACTGCTGGCTTTCGTTCTCGCCGCAACGCCAATTGCGGCGCAGGATGTGGTCGATTGCGACTGGCAATCCCAGGCCCGAAATCTCGCAGAACCTTGGGCCGAGAACAGCGCCGTTTTCGCGGAGGGTCAGGTCAGGGTGGCAAAACTCGACACGGTCGAACCTGCGGCCGGCGGATTTCACCTGCTTGTTCTGTCACCACCTGCGGGCGAACTTGGGGATCGTCAATGCAAGGTCATCACCTGGAATGGCATAGGGTTCGCCACGATCGAATTCGGCGCCCTCGAATCCGCGTATGACCCGGCGATCGGACTGATGTTCTCGGTACCCGTCAGGGTGTCGGAAGGTGCCGATTTCACCAATCCCGCAATGCTGCAATTCTCTTTGAACCAGGAAACCGGCGAGATCGGAACCAATGTGCAGCTCGGGCGGGAGTGATCAGCACAGTTTCACCCCGTCAGCCTGGAGTTCCGCTTTCATCCAGCGCGTAAAGGCGCGCTGCGCGATCCCCGGCGCAGAGTCACGGGCCGAGACAAGCCAATAGGCCTGACCCGTCTTGTGCCGCCTTTCTCCGAATGGCGCGACGATGCGCCCGGATTTGAGCGCATCGATGTCGAGTGTCTCCCACGTCAGATAGACCCCGGCTCCGCCCATCGCCGCGTAGAAGGCGAGACTGCCGTCAGAGAATTCCGGGCCGGGGCCCAGAATTTCGGCAGACAGACCTTCGGGGCCGAGCCAATCCGCCCAGGAAAACGCGGCGTTCACGTCACGCACGATCGGCACACTCGCAAGGTCGGCAGGAGACTTCAGTCGTTCGGCCATGTCGGGTGCGCATACCGGCATGACACGTTGGTCGAACAGGCGCTCGGCACGCACTTCCGGGTAAGGGCCGTGGCCTATGCGAAGGCAGAGGTCCACGTCCGACGTGTTCGGGTCCACGAGACCAACCGCGCTGTCGATTCGCACGCGAATATCAGGGTGCTGTGCATAGAACCCCGGGAGACGGTGCACCAGCCAACGTGACGCGAAGATCGGCGCAACGGACACGATGAGCGTATGCGCTTTGTCCCGGCTCGCCAAGTCCACGGCTCGCGCAAGGTGGCCGAACCCTGCGGCAAGATCGGGGGCGAGAGCGGCCCCGACTTCGGTCAAACGCATGCCGCGTGGATCGCGATGGAACAGGGAAACGCCAAGCGTGGCCTCGGCCTTGGCGATCCTCTGGCTCACCGCGCCGATCGAAATGCCAAGCTCCTCCGCCGCTTGCCCGAGCGTTCCCAGCCGCGCGACCGCATCGGCGGCGCGCAACGCCGAAAGTGGTATCCTGTTCAGGGCCGTCATTTAGATTTCCTAAAATCGACTATTCGCTATCTACATATTTCTTTGAACTTGGACAGTGTACCGTTTTTTAAAAAGAAAGGATACAACATGACTTGGCACCTTCCATCACCATTTCGCCCGAGACCGCCCCGCAAGCTGGGCCAACCGGATCCCCTGGATCACCCCGCGCTCGCACGGCTCGGTCCTGCCGGGCTTGCCGATCTGCCTCGCCCGCGCAAGTGATTGCCACCGCCCGCAGCCGCAATTAGGGTCGCCGCACCAGAACGGGACGGACGGAATGACTGCGGAAAACGGGATCAACATTTTGCGTTACGCGCTGGTTTATGGCGGGTTGACCATTGCGGCGAGCCTTCTGCCGCAGATCGTGAACCTGCCGCCCGCTGCCGGTGTCACTGCAGCGCTCCCTCCGCTCGTCGGATCGATCGTGGAGGGTCAGTCTTTCGCTAAAGCGACGGGCGACCGGGCGCGCGGCCGCGAGGCCGTGTCGATCACATTTCGGCTGACCGCCGTAGCGCTGGCGATCAATCTGCTGCTGTTCGGTGCCGCAGTCGCGGCGACGCAAGGCCGGATTTTCGCGGGTGGCGTGCCGGTCGCGCAGATCGCTCTGGCGGGGGCCGTCCTGACATTGATCCAGTTCGCCCTGAACCGGCTTGGTTTGCGGCTGGCTCCGACGAAAGCCTGACATGATCCTTGGGATAGGCACCGATCTCGCCAATATCGAGCGCATCGCGGGTGTGCTCGAACGTCACGGTGACCGGTTCCGAAACCGCGTGTTCACCGAAATCGAACAGGCAAAAGCCGAACGGCGCGCCGATACGCCCGGCACTTACGCGAAACGGTGGGCCGCCAAGGAAGCCTGTTCCAAGGCGCTCGGAACAGGGTTGCGCATGGGTATTTCCTGGAAGGATATGGCGGTCACGAACCTTGCCACCGGCCAGCCCGTGATGCACGTGACCGGATGGGCCGCCGAACGGCTGGCCGAAATGACGCCGGACGGGCATGAGGCGATCATTCACGTGACCCTGACAGACGACCACCCCTGGGCGCAGGCCTTCGTCCTGATCGAGGCACGGCCCATCGGTTGACTTGGCCTCCCGATCCGCCCATGTAGCGACAGGTGCTATAACGAGGCAGGCAGCATGGCAGAGAAAAAGCAGGACGGCATCATGGAGACCGTCAAGACGGTTTTCTGGGCGCTTCTCATTGCGGGTGTGTTCCGCTCGGTGTTTTTTCAGCCGTTCTGGATCCCCACCGGGTCCATGAAAGACACGCTGCTCATCGGCGACTTCCTGTTCGTGAACAAGATGGCCTATGGCTATTCGCGGTATTCCTGCCCCTTCGCCATGTGCCCGATTTCGGGCCGAATCCTCGACCGCGAGCCGGAAATGGGCGACGTGGTGGTGTTTCGTCACCCGACGCTCAACACCGATTACGTCAAGCGCTTGATCGGCAAGCCCGGCGACAAGATCCAGGTCACGGATGGCGTTCTTTCGGTCAACGGCGAAGAAGCGACGCAGGTGCGCGACGGCATATTCACCGAACCCTATCAACGGCAGGGGCGTTTCGGCACCATCCCGCTTTGCACGAACGGCCCCCTCGCCCTGGGCGAGGATGCGACCTGTGAGAAAGAAAAATACATCGAAACCCTCCCCAACGGTGTCGAGCATTCGATCCTGAACGTGGGCCCGGGACGGCTCGACGAAACCAACGTGTTCACGGTACCTGAAGGCCATTACTTCTTCATGGGCGACAACCGCGACAACTCGACCGACAGCCGGGTGAGCCAGCGGGCGAACGGTGTTGGCATGGTGTCGGAAGAATACCTGTTGGGCCGCGTGGACCGGGTAATCTTCTCGGCGGCGGGCAAGCGGCTCTTGTTCTTCTGGACGTGGCGCGGCGATCGGTTCTTCAAGAAAATCGACTGACCGGACGGATCGCCGGCGGAAGGCGCGACACTATTTCCGCCTCATCACGCGGAACGACAAGCCGACCGCGAGGACGTGGACCAACAGGCCGATCCCGAGGGCGACCGCCTGCGGCATGAGCGCGCTGTCGGCATAGAGGGCCTCTCCGATCCAGAAGGTCGGAACGATCCCCGCCAGATACTTGACGGGCGACGCGATCAGGGCCGCGAGAGGCACGATGCTCCCGATGTTGAATAGCTTTGTCAGCGCCAGCCCCTCGACCTTGTTCTTGGCAAAGGCAGGCAAGAGCGTCGTGACGATAATCGCCTCCAGCCCGACAATCACGGCGAGGGCGAGGTGGACGGCAAACCCCGAGGCGGGCAGAAGCAGCACCGCGCCGAGATAGGTCATGATCGCCGACAGCGTCCAGGCGAGCGAGACGCGGTAGGCCAACATCCCCTGTCGCCCGACCGACGTGACCGAGATCGCCGCGAGCGGTCCGTCGTCGCGCTCTTCGAGAAACAGGAACCCGATCACCCAACCCAGCATCAGGGGCGGCAAGGTCAGCACGATCGGGACAATCCAATCAGACAAGGCCGCCAATCCGAACATGTCGGCCCCCAAACGGTCGATCCCGGCCCGAAAATACCAGATGAGGAGCGCCGGCATGGCCGCGAACAGGGCGACGAAAAGAAGCGTCGGGTCACGGCGCGTATTGGTCCAGTCACTGGCGATAAGCTGAGCGAGCCTGCGCGGCGAGAAGATACTGAGGCTTGTCATTTCGCCCTCCCGAAATCGGCTTTCAGACTGCGTTGAGCGACAGCGACCGATGCCACGGCGCCCACGACGCTGACCGTCAGCATGAGGACGATCTCGCCGAAGGCCGCGTCCCCGAAATTCGTTCCGATAAGGATCAATTTGAACTGGGCGGCGGTCGGCACCAGCATGGCCCATATCGGCATATCCGGGATGAACGCGAGACCAGCGGGCAAAACGATGGGCAGCAGCACCAGCATCGACCCCATGAGATAGGACGTGACCGTCGAGAACAGCCGCGTCACCTGAACCCCAATGCCGAGGTAGAAGACCGACGTGAGAAAGACGGTCGGCAGGAGCACGAGGAGGTTTGCGCCTTTGTGGAGCGCCACCGACATCGCGAGCACGGCGACGACGGACAGGGTCGAAAGCGTCACTGTCTTGGCCCAAAAATAGTCCGAGGCGGTCATCGGTGTGATCCCGAGAGCCGCACGCACACCTTCTGATTTCTCAAGCATCATCAGAGCGCCGAGGAAGAAGAAGCCGACCACCGCCGGATCGGTGTAGATCAGAAGGCCCACGAACCAACCAGGGAGCGCCGCGCCGAGCGACCAGATCGTGACCACGTAGAACCCAACGACAAAGGCGTAGGCGTAGTAAATCCCGTAACGGAACTGGAGCCGCGCGTCATGGCCCAGGAGAGAACCGAAGGCGGTCATGTGGCGTCTCCCGTGACCGAGACGAACACGTCCTCGAGGGTCGCTTCCTTGCTGTGGACCGAGACGAACCCGTCATCCAGTGCCGATAGAAATGCGGCGTTCTGGCCCAGCCCGTCTTTGGCAAACGTCTCGGTCTCGAACCCGGCGCCGTTTTTTCGAGTCACTTCGACGACACCCTCGCCATAATCGCGCATCAGTTCTGCCGGGCTTCCAACCACCGGTATGTGGCCACGCGTCAAAAACCCGACCCGGTCGCATATCTGTGCGGCTTCCGTCATGTTGTGTGTCGTCAGAAAAATCGTCTTGCCCTGTGCCTTGAGCGACAGGATCAGCTCGCGCGTGATCCGGGCGCGTGACGGGTCCTGACCGCTGGTCGGCTCGTCGAAGAACAGAAGCTCGGGGTCATGCAGGATCGCGCGACAGAGGTTGAGTCGCATCTTCATGCCCTTCGAGAAGTCGCCGACCTTCTGATCCGCCGCATCTTGGAGGTCGACGCGTTTCAGGGCTTCGATCGGGTCGATGCAGTCCGAGCGGTAGAGCGAGGCGAAGAACGCGAGGTTTTCGCGCGCTGTCAGCCGGAGGTAGAGCGTGGGCAATTCGAAGCTCACGCCGATCCGTTCGTAATAGTCGCGGCCGAGCACGGCCAGATCCTGATCGAAGATCCGAATGTCGCCACGGTATCCGCCGATCTGCCCCATGAGGATGTTCTGAGTCGTGGACTTTCCGCACCCCGATGGACCCAGAAGCCCGAAAATCTCGCCTTCGCGAATGGACAGGTTCAATCCCTGAAGCGTCGCGTCGGGCGCGCCCGGATAGGTGAAGGCGAGGTCCGAGACCTCGAGCACATCGGTCATTCGTATCGGCCTTTCCGTATCGCGAAGGTCAAAGTCTGGGGCAAGGTGCGCCGCCGACCCGATGAGGTTCAATGGGTGGTGGCGATTATTAGCCCCTTGGCTGACCCGGATGAGCGCAGTATGCACACGCTGATATGAAACTGTCAGCCGATCTCACTGCGTTCGCCAAACGCCTTGGCCACGACTTCACGAACCCGGAGCTTCTGATCCGGGCTTTGACGCATGGCTCCATGTCCTCAACCACCCGGCCGGACAACCAACGGCTGGAGTTTCTCGGCGACCGTGTTCTTGGCCTCGTCATGGCAGAAGCCGTGCTGGCCGCGGACAAGACGGCCAGCGAAGGGCAGCTCGCCCCAAGATTCAACGCCTTGGTGCGCAAGGAGACCTGCGCAGACGTGGCGCGCGAGATCGACCTCGGGGCGGTTCTGAAGCTGGGCCGATCGGAGATGATGTCGGGCGGACGGCGCAAACAGGCGCTTCTGGGCGACGCGATGGAAGCGGTGATCGCCGCAGTTTATCTTGACGGCGGCTTCGAGGCGGCCGAGGCGACGATCCGCAAGCTCTGGGGTGACCGTGTTGCGACGGTCGAAGCCGATGCGCGCGACGCGAAGACGGCGCTTCAGGAATGGGCGCAGGCGCGAAGAATGCCCCCGCCCGCCTATGTCGAAACCGCCCGGTCCGGCCCCGACCACGCCCCCGAATTCACCATCGAAGCGCGGCTCGAAAATGGAGAGGTCGCGCAGGCGAGCGCCAAATCGAAACGGGCCGCCGAACAGGATGCGGCGCGGGCGCTGCTCGATCGGCTGAGTGGCTGATCGCCCTTGTTCCCCGTGCAGGGTTACACGATATGTCTGCAATGAGCACGCCCGTCCCGAAGTTCGACATCACCGCCGAAGAGATCGATGCCCTCGTGGCCGAGTTCTATGCCCGCATTCGGGCGCACCCCGGTCTCGGCCCGATTTTCGCCCGCGCCATCGCTCAGGAGGACGGCCCCGCGTGGCGCGCGCATGAGGCCAAGATCGCGGGGTTCTGGCGCAACGCGGTCGGGATCGACCGAAGTTACGATGGCAACCCGATGCGCGTGCATGTAGAAAACCGCGACATCCACCCCGGCATGTTCTCGACATGGCTCGATCTGTTCGCACGCACGGCACATGACGTTCTGCCGGAAGAAAAAGCCACGCGGATGCGGGCGCTCGCGGAGCGGATCGGTGCTGGCATGCGCTATGCGGTGACCGAGCGCGACACGGTGCGCGGCGCGCCGCCGAAGCTGCTTTAGGCGCGGGGCTGCGCGGGTGGCACGTAGCGCCCGGTTTGACGGTTGTGCGCGCGCCAGAGTTTCCTGCGCACACCATCGGGTTCGAACCTGCGGTATTCGCCCGCCGAGAATTTGGGCCAGTCGATGGCGAGGCCCTGTTTGACGAGTTCCGCCGACAGGTCACGGCCATCGGGCAGAAAACAACGCGCAACACAACGGTCGTGCGACAGGGAGCCGTCCGGAACCGCCGTCACCTTTTGCCCTTTGCACAAGGCCACCATCGCCCATTTGGACTTCGCGCCATAAGGATGGTCCATTTCCGGTGCGTCAATCCCGAAAAGCCTGATGCGGGTTTTGTTGATGATGATCGTATCGCCGTCGATGACATAGGCGGTTCCGATGATCGGGTTGTCAGCGCAATAGGTTGGCGCTGCGGGTTCAGGGGCGCTTGGCTTGGGCGCGCTTGGCTTGGGCGCAATCGGTCTCTGCGGCGATCTTGCCGGGGGCGGATGTGACCGTCCCTTCGCCGTGCCCTGCCTTGATTTGACGAGCGCGCCGAAGATTGCGACCAGAATGATTGCGCCGAGAATGACTTCCATAACGTAACTCCAGGAACCGAGCTACCACCCGAAAACGAACAAAATGTGGCGTCTGGGGTTTCCGGTCTCGAAATATCCCGGGAGAGCGCGAGAGGGCTGGCCCTCTCGCCACCGCGGCGCGCCCCCGGCGCGGCGCAAACCCTGCGCAGCGCAGCCGCACCTTTTGCTATCGTGGCGGTTGGGATATGGCTCGCACGTCGGTTCTCAGGCGAAAGGCCCAGACATGTCTCCCAACCTGCGCGGCGCGGTCTTCATGGTGCTGTCGATGTGCGCATTCGCTGCCGAGGATGCCTTCCTGAAGGCGGCCTTCGAAACGATCCCGCGAGGGCTGGCGTTCATGCTGTTTGGTGCAATCGCCGCAACGATCTGTGTCGTGCTGTCGCTGCGCGCGGGCGAGCGCCCGTTTCCGCGCGAGTTCCTGTCGCAGGGGCTCATGGTTCGCTCGGGTATCGAGGTGGTGGGGCGGTTGTTCTACACGTTGTCCATTGCCTTCGTGTCCCTGTCACTGACCTCGGTGATCCTGCAAGCCACGCCGCTTGTCGTCACGTTGGGAGCGGCGGTTCTGTTCGGAGAAAAGGTCGGGCCACGGCGGTGGATTGCGATGTTGATCGGCTTCGCAGGGGTCATTCTGATCCTCCGCCCCGCTCCGGGCGTGTTCGAACCATTGGTCATCCTCCCGGTGATCGGAATGCTCGGTTTCGCAGGGCGCGACCTCGCAACCCGCGCAGCTCCGCCGCATATCTCGGTCCGGCAATTGGGAACGCTCGGGTTCCTCGTCAGCACTATCGCCGGGTTGATCATCTGGGGGTTCGATCCACGCCTTCCCGTCGATCCACCGGTCGCGGCGTGGGGCGCGGTTGCCCTTGCAGCCTGTTTCGGCACGGTCGCCTACAATTCGCTGTCCGTCGCCATGCGGTCCGGCGAGGTCAGCGTGGTCGCCCCGTTTCGGTATTCGCGGCTTCTTGTGGCGCTGATCATCGCCTATATCGCTTTCGGCGAGCGTGTGGACGCGCTGACCATCGCGGGCGCGATCCTGATCGTGGGCTCCGGCATTTACACACTCGTTCGTTCGGGCCGAAAGGCTTCGACGCCCAAAGCGAGCGGTCAGCTCCGATAAAGGCGCACAGGCGGTTTTTCGGCCCGTTTGATCTCGCCCTTGAATTCGAGGTCGAGCTGGACGCATTTGAGCCACCAGCCGGATTTGGCGCCACCGGGAAACAGGCTCTGATCCAGATGTGGCTTCAACGCGTCCTGCGCGTCGGCAACTTTCATGCCGGGAGCCTCGTCCGGCAGCACTTTGAGCAGCGCTTGCTTCATATCCTCGTATTTCACCCGATCCACACGCGTGATGTGATCCGGCGAGTTGATGTTGCGCACTTCGATCTTGTCGTCGGCCATCTCAGCCCTCCTTGACCCAGTCGATCTTCGGGTTGCGAAACCCCATGGCAACCCACGCTCCAAGCAGTTTTATCATAAAACCCGCGGTATGTTTTTTCGGGTTCGGGGCATCGTTCGGCAAAGCATTCCGGTTCGGGAGATCACCTGTCATCGTGCGCAGGTCGAGCGAGCGTCGGTCCGCCTCGGGCAAACGGTCCGTGTAAAAGCTCAACCAATGACCGTGCCTGAAGTCGAGAAACATCGGTACCCCGCAACACCCGGCGACAACGCGGCGCGTCGCGCTGTCCGGCGTGAGCCTTTTCGCGACGAGCGTTTCACCACCGGCCAACAACGTCACCCGATCCTTGCGCACCATCGTGTAAGGCGTAGTGCCATATTCGGTGAGCGTGTCGCCGAAAGCCTGCCCCGCCGTCTGGCAGGATGTGCATCCACATTCCACCGTCATGATCGGGTTGCCGGTGACGTCGATCCGGACCGTTCCACATGTGCAGCTTGCGACAGTCATCAGTGGTTCCTCTTTCTGCGATTCTGTAATCAAACTAGACCGTCTAGTTTGATTTTTCAAATGCGAGTAGCTATCCTTTGACCGACATGACCCAGACGCGTCGCACCAAGAGCCGAGAAAAGATCCTCGCCGCTGGCGAAAGGCTGTTCCTTGAACATGCCTATCTCGGCACGTCGATGGATGCTGTGACCGAAGCGGCGGGGGTGTCCAAGCAGACGGTCTACGCCCATTTCGCGTCGAAGGAGGCGCTTTTCCTCTCCGTCGTTGCGCATATGGTCGGCTCGTCCACGGACATGCATTCCGACATGGTCAAGACACCGTCACCCGACACGCCTCTGCCGGAATATCTGCGTGCTTATGCGCGGGAGAACCTTCGTATCGCGATGACGCCCCGGCTCATGCAAATCCGGCGGCTCGTGATCGGCGAGTTGCCGCGGTTTCCCGAGCTTGCGGAAAGCCTGTGGACCCATGGCCCTGCCGCTTCCATAGCCATGCTGACGGAGGCTCTCGTCCTTTATCAGGCGTCGGGCGAAGCCAAAGCCGGCGACCCGGCGCGGCTCGCGGCCCAATTCAACTGGCTCGTCATGGGCGGCCCGACGTCCGAGGCGATGTTGCTTGGCGATGCCGCCCTGCCCTCGCTGGAAGAACAAGAGCGCCACGCCGACGAGTGCACGCAGATTTTCCTCGCCGCGATTGCCACTCGAGACTAGCCTCGCCTGACGAATCGAGGAGAGCGGCATGGCGAATTTCGACTGGCATGCGGAGAGGAGCGACCTGCACGGTATCGCGCTCCTAGACCGGGCACCCGAAAGCGAAGGCATCGACCTCGCGGCCGTGCGTCTCTATCGTCTCGGACGGGTTCGCGCCGAGATGGAGAAGCGTGGCATCGGCGCGATGATCCTCTCGGACAGCGTCAACATCCGCTATGCGACCGGCACCCGGAACATGCAGGTTTTCACCTCACGCAACACGCCGTCCCGTTATCTCGTCCTCACCCAGAACCGTTCCATCCTGTTCGAATTCACGGGTGCCGAGCACCTGGGCGAAGGCTATGAGACGGTGGACGAGGTGCGCCCGGCCAAAACCGCGAGTTTCGTCGCCGCCGGCCCGCATATCGCGCAACGCGAAATCGACTGGGCCACCGAGATGGATGCGCTCGTGACCGAATTGGCGGGCAAGGACGCCGTGCTCGCCATGGAGCGCATGAATGCGGGCGTCGCCATCGCTATTCACATGTTGGGTCGCCGCATTGTCGATGCGCAGGAGCCGGTTGAAATGGCGCGCGCGATCAAGTCGCCGGAAGAGATCAAATGCGTTTACGCGAGCCTGCGTGCGACCGAGGTCGCAGTCGGCAAAATGCGAGATGCGATCTGTCCCGGCGTGACCGAAAACCAGCTCTGGTCTGTGCTGCACAAATCAGTCATCGAACAGAACGCGGATTATTGCGAGACACGCCTTTTGAACTCAGGCGGGCGCACCAACCCTTGGTATCAGGAAAGCTCCAACCGTGAGATCGGCGAAAACGAGCTGATCGCTTTGGACACCGATGTCGTCGGCTGTCACGGCTACTACTCGGACTTCTCGCGCACCTTCCATTCCGGCCCCGGCAAACCGACGGACGCCCAACGCGAACTCTACCAGACGGCTTATGAGCAAGTGCACGCGAACATGGCGATCCTGAAACCTGGCCTGAGCTTCCGCGACTATGCCGAGGCCGCTTGGGACATACCCGAGAAATTCTACAAGCACCGCTATTACCTTTCGGCGCATGGCTGCGGCATGACCGGGGAATATCCTTACCTCTATCACCGTGGCGATTTTCCCGATGCCGGCTATGACGGCGTCATCGAACCGGGCATGGTGATCTGCGTGGAAAGCTTCATCGGCGGCGAGACCGGCGAAGGCGTGAAGGTGGAGGAACAGGTCCTCGTCACCGAGACCGGGATCGAGGTCATGTCACGCTTTCCTTTCGAGGAATCGCTGCTCGCGCGCGAGGTCTGACTGGTCACAGGCCACGGGATACACTATCTCCGCCGCAATCGGAGTATGCAGACATGACCACGAGAGCCGGATTCGTCGCCCTGATCGGCGAGCCCAATGCGGGCAAATCGACGCTGACCAACCACCTGGTTGGCGCGAAAGTGTCGATCGTCACCCACAAGGTGCAGACCACCCGCGCGCGTATTCGCGGCGTGGCGCTCGAGGGTGACGCACAGATCGTGCTTGTGGACACGCCGGGTCTGTTCCAGCCCAAACGCAGGCTCGACCGCGCCATGGTCGCGGCGGCCTGGGGCGGTGCTGCGGACGCGGATGTCATCGTGTTGATGATCGAGGCGCATCGGGGCGTCACCAAGGGCGTGAAGGAAATTCTCGCCAACCTCACACAGGTCGCGCCGAACCGGAAGGTGGCGCTTGCGATCAACAAGATCGACAAGGTTCCGTCCGAGGGGCTGCTTCAGATCACCAAACAGATGAACGAAGCCTTCGACTTCGCGGAGACGTTCATGATCTCTGCCGAGAAGGGCCATGGCGTCGCGGACCTAAAGACATGGCTTGCGGACCAGATGCCCGAAGGACCGTGGCTTTATCCCGAAGACCAGATCGCAGATCTTCCGGTCCGCATGATCGCGGCAGAGATCACGCGTGAGAAACTCACGCTGCGTCTCCATCAGGAACTGCCGTACCAGCTCACGGTCGAGACCGAGAATTGGGAGGAGCGCAAGGACGGCTCGGCCCGGGTCGATCAGATGATCTACGTCGCCCGAGACGGGCACAAGGGGATCATCCTGGGCAAGAAGGGCGAGACGATCAAAGCGGTCAGTCAGGCGGCGCGTGCCGAGCTAGAGGAATTCCTCGGGCGCAAGATCCACCTGTTTCTTCAGGTCAAGGTGCGCCCCAACTGGCTCGAGGAAAAAGAGCGCTACTCCGAGATGGGGCTGGATTTCCGGGACGGCAATTCGTGACCCGGCTGGCCTCTGGCCTCTGGGTGTCGGCCTATCTCGCGCGGCTTCAGGCCGAGGGGATCGGGGTTTATGTCGTGGCACGGGGCGATGACACGGCGGGCGCCGTGCTGGTCAAACTCGCCACGATGGACGGACAGGCAAAGGCGTTTCAACGATCTGTGGACCTGATGACGGGCGCGCGGACCTGGGTTGTGCTCTCCGAAGGCGACGAACGCGCTGTGGATGAAAGCATCGCGAAACAGCGCGGTTTCGACCCGGACCTCTGGGTGATCGAGGTCGAAGACGCACGCGGGCGTCACATGCTGGATGAGCCGGGTCTCGACTAGCCGCCACGTCCGAAGAGCACGAGCCGCCCCGGGCCTTGTGCTGCGAGGATCAGAAGTCCGCCCGCGATCGCCCAGTTCTTGACCATGATCGACACCTGCCAGGGATCGGCCCGAAGCTGCCAGTGGAAATAGCTGGTGAAAAGGCAGTAGCCGGCAAGAACGAGCGCCCAAGCAGGAACCCACGGCCCGGTCAGAAGGGCAATCCCGGCGACCAGGTTGAAGATGGCCACAGGCCAGACCATCCAGCCAGGAAGGCCGATGCCTTCGATCATGCCCTGCACAGGGCCGGGGTCTCCGATCTTCTGCGCGAAACCTCCGAAGAAGATCAAAGCGATCAACACGCGTCCCGCGAGGTTCAGCCAGTCGTCCATGTCACCTCCTATCGAAAGCTACGGCACAAGTCGCCGATCCGTTTCATTGTTCGGGAAATACTTTGGGGTTTGGGGCAAGGCCCCAATCCTCAGGGGCCCCCTCGGGGCCCCCTGCATATCCTGCGCGCGCGACAGCGCGCTCCTTTCAGGTGCGATCACTCCGCCGCGTCGAGGCTCCAGCCGCCTATGGCCTTCACCTCGAGGAAGTCCTCGATGCCCCAGACTCCGGCTTCGCGCCCGTTGCCCGACTGCTTCATGCCGCCGAAGGGCGCACCGGCGCCGCGCGGGTTGCCGTTCATCTCGACCATGCCGGAGCGCAGTTTGAGTGCCACGCGGTTGGCCTTGGCTCCGTCCTGCGTCTGCACGTAATTGGTCAGGCCATAGACGGTGTCGTTGGCGATCTCGATGGCTTCGGCTTCGTTTTCGAACGGGATCATGGTGAGCACCGGCCCGAAAATTTCTTCCCGCGCAATGGTCATGTCGTTGTTCACGTCGGCAAAGATGGTCGGCTTGACATAATAGCCCCGATTCATTCCGTCGGGACGGCCCAGGCCGCCCGCAACCAGCCGCGCGCCTTCGTCGATGCCCTTCTGAATCAGACCCTGAATCTTGTTCCACTGGGCCTCGTTCACCACAGGGCCGATGTGTCGCCCCTCTTCATGGCTATCACCAACGGCGATGATCTCGGCGGTCTTGGCGGCGGTTTCCACGGCCTCGTCATAGATCGACTTCTCGACAAGCATCCGGCTCGGCGCGTTACAACTCTGCCCGGAGTTGTTCATCATCTGGATCACGCCGCGTTTCACTGCTTTGTCGTCGGCATCGGCAAAGACGATGTTCGCGCCCTTCCCACCGAGTTCGAGATGGACGCGTTTGACGCTGTCCGCCGCGTTCTTGGAGATGATCGCCCCCGCGCGGGTCGACCCCGTGAAGCTGACCATGTCCACGTCCGGGTGGCCGGTGAGCGCATTGCCGGTCACGGCACCGTCGCCATTGATGAGGTTGAACACGCCTTTCGGGAAGCCCGCCTCATCCATCGCTTCTGCGAAGATCATCGCGTTGATCGGGCTCTCCTCGGAGGGTTTCAGGACCATCGTGCAGCCCGCGATGGCGGCCGCGATGACCTTGAGGCTGATCTGGTTCATAGGCCAATTCCACGGCGTGATGAGCGCGCAGACACCCACCGGCTCGTGCACGATCATCGTGTCCGGCGCGTGATCGCCAAGGGGTTTGATCCACTGGAAATCCTTGGCGGCGGCGAGAAACGCCTTGGTATGGCCAATACCGGCCCCCACCTGCGCCGCACGGCTGAGGTCGATCGGCGCACCCATTTCCGAAGTAATCGCTTGGGCCAGTTCCTCGGCCTTGGACTTGTAGATCTGGTAGAATTTCTCGACCAGCGCGATGCGCTCCTCCGGTGGCGTCGCGGCCCAGTCCGGCCACGCGGCCTTTGCGGCCGCGACCGCCTTGTTCACATCCGCCTCGTTGGCGAGCGACACGACGGCACAGGGTTCTTCGGTCGAGGGGTCGATGACTTGGTGGTCGCGGGCTTCGCTGGGCGTGACCCATTCCCCGTTGATGTAGAATTCGCGTTTCTCGAGCATGGATGCCTCCCGATGCAGTTTAGCCGACCGAGCGGTCGGGCGATTTGGCGACACTCTGTCACCCTGTCCCCGGAAGAACAAGCGACCCCAATTCTGCCGCTACGTCAATCCGCCGATGAAGAGCGAGAAACCCTGTTCCGGGCGGATCGACAAAATCGGTAGGCTATTCTGCCGCAGGGGGGTTTTCTTATCCCGCGCGAGGCGTATCTCTAATCCAAACGTAACTGCAGACGGGAGATTTTTATCATGGGCCTGCGTATCAACGACGAAATTCCGAACCTCACGGTCGAGACCGACATGGGCGCGATTGACCTCCACGATTTCGTGGACGGTTCCTACGCGATTTTCTTTTCGCACCCCAAGGACTTCACGCCGGTCTGCACGACCGAGTTCGGGGCCGTCGCCCAGCTTGCCGACGAATGGGACAAGCGCGGCGTGAAAGTGCTCGGCATTTCCATCGACGGGGTCGAGGATCACAAGAAATGGAAAGGTGACATCGAAAGCTATGGCGGCGCCAAGGCGGGCTTCCCGATCGTGGCGGACGAGGGGCTGGCGATGGCCAAGGCCTTCGACATGCTGCCGGCAGACGCTTACATGCCCGATGGCCGCACACCGGCCGACAGCGCCACCGTGCGCTCGGTCTTCATCATCGGGCCGGACAAGAAACTGCGCCTGACCATGACCTATCCGATGTCGGTGGGCCGCAACTTCGCCGAAGTGCTGCGTGCGCTGGACGCGGTGATGAAGACGGACGGGGCACCGCTCGCCACGCCGGCCAATTGGGTGCCGGGCGAGGACGTGATCGTCGCCCTCTCGGTATCCGACGAGGACGCCAAAGCCAAGTTTGGCGACGTGGACATCAAGCTGCCTTACCTGCGCACGATCAAAGACCCCGCCTGATCCACGCGCATAAAGCGACTTTGACGAGAAAGCCCCGGCCGATGCGCCGGGGCTTTTTTTCGCTGTCACTTCAGGATGGGAGAGCCGCTTCGGCGTATTGCTCCGCGAATGCGGCGCTTGGCGGAATCGGTTTGATGACGTCGATCAGAACCCCGTTTGGGTCCTGTGTTATGAAGTGACGCTGGCCGAATTCCTCATCCCGGATGTCCAGCAGCATGGGCAGGCCCTGCGCGACGCACGCGGCATGCACCGCATCCACATCGTCGACCTCGAAATTCAGGAGGAGCCCGCTGACCCGCCCTCGCCCAATCGCAGGGATGGTTTCGTGATCACCCATGAGCACGGCGAGGTTGACGGCGAGATCATCCTTCATCTGGAGGTGGACATACCAATCCGCTTCGAAGAGTGGCGTGAACCCGAACATGTCGCACCAGAACCGGACAGTTCCAGCAACGTCGCCTGTCATGATGACGGGGTAATACTGCGTGCATTTCATGGCAATTCTCCTACGAAAGATTGAAACATACATTGTGTATTTTTACTAGGTAACATACAGAGTGCATGTCATGCAAGTCGACAAGAAAGCCGCCTCCAATGCCGCCCGGCGCGAACAGACGCGTAAGCGCCTGATCGCTGCCGCGCGCGCCCGGTTCGTGTCCGAGGGGTTCGCCGGAACCGCAACGCCCGACCTCGTGCGCGATGCCGGCGTGACGCGCGGCGCGCTCTATCATCATTTCGAGGACAAGACCGACCTGTTCCGCGCTGTGGTGACAGCCGAGGCGCAGGCGGTGGCGGACGAGATCGAAAGCGTCTCCGAGCGCGCAGAGACGCCGCGTGAGGCGCTATTGTCCGGTGCGCGCGCTTATTTCGACGCCATGTCTCGGGAAGGAAGGGTTCAACTCCTCCTGCGCGACGGGCCCGCCCAGCTTGGCGACCGGGAGATGGCCGAGATCGACCGATCAACGAGTGCCGCGTCATTGAGGGACGGCCTGTTCGACCTCATGGCGAGCGAAGAGCCGGGCGAGGAGGTCGAAGCGATCGCCGACATTCTGGCTGCCGGGTTCGACAGGGCCGCTCTCGCCATCGCCAACGGGGCCTCGCCCGACGTGTATCTGCGCGCGATCACACGCTTGCTCGACCTCGCGGCCCGCTGAGCTTCGGCGGGTTTCGACCGATGCTGCATAAAAGGCGAAATCATCTGAACAACTGCCCCGCTCTACGCGTTTTTCCTGCGAAAGGAGGCCAGCCATGATTCACACTGAAATGCTTGGCAACACCATGATCCTGACACTTCACGGCACCGTGGAGCGGGACGACATCGCGCCTCTGAAGGATACCTTCGCAAGCGCGTTCAACGACACGCCGGAAATGAGCATCATCGTCGACATGACCGCGTGGACCGATATCACCGATGACGCAATCGGCGAGGATTTGGGTCTGGAGCTGAAGCTGCTCGGCAAGCTTGGGCGGATAGATCGGATCGCCTTGGTATCGAACAAGGAGTGGGTCGGCGCGATGGTCGATTTCGTCGGTCCGTGGCTGCCCGGCACTAAAGTCTGTCGGTTCGGGGCGGACGATATGGACGCCGCGCAAAGTTGGTGCATGCAGAAAACCGCAGCCTGACCAGCCTGGTCGTACCGCGTCCGCCGAAAGGCGGGCGCAAGGCCTGCGCGGCGAAGCCACACCTTTTGCAATCGCTGAGTTTGCCCTAAAGCGGGGGCATGGACGACCTCGACTTCTTTGGCGTGTGCCCGCCGGGGCTTGAACGTTACCTCGCACAGGAGGTCAACGCGCTCGGGTTTGAGCGGGGCAAGAAGGAAGAAGGCGGCGTGACCATGCGCGGCCCGTGGCCCGAGGTTTGGCGCGCCAACCTTGAACTGCGGGGCGCGGTGCGCGTTCTCGTCAGGATCGGGTCATTTCGCGCGGTGCATTTCAACCAGCTCGAGGCCGAGGCTAAGGCGTTTCCCTGGGCCGACTGGCTGACGCCCGATGTTCCGGTGCGGGTCGAAGCGGCGACCAACAAGTCGAAGCTGTATCACGCGGGTGCGGTCAAGGGGCGGTTCGAGACCGCGCTTGAACGATCACTTGGCTGCGAGGTCGGAACCCATGGCGAGGTGACGCTCAAGGTGCGCATCGACAGGAACCTCGTCACCCTGTCGCTCGACAGCTCCGGCGAGAGTCTGCACAAGCGCGGGCAAAAGGGGTTCACCGGAAAGGCCCCTCTTCGCGAAAGCCTTGGCGCGCTTCTCCTGCGGGCCTGCGGGTACGATGGGTCGGAGCCGCTGGTGGACCCTATGTGCGGATCCGGCACGTTCCTCTTGGAAGGGGCTGGATCAGCGGCGGGCCTGCAACCGGGGCGCGGTCGGGGCTTCGCTTTCCAGTCGTTTCCGAGCTTCGACGCAGACGCCTTCGCAAGGTTGATCCGCCCTGAACCTTCCCGCCCTGCCCCGGCGCATTTTTACGGCTACGACCGTGATCAGGGGGCCATCAAAGGGGCTGCCGCGAACGCAGCGGCCCATGGGCTGTCCGACGCGATTTCGCTTTCGTGCCAGCCCGTGTCGGCACTCACCGCCCCGACCACAACCCCCGGCCTCGTCATCGTGAACCCGCCCTACGGCGACCGGATCGGCAAGCCTGGGTCGCTGATCGGGCTTTATTCCGCGCTCGGCGCTCGGTTGCGGGAGCATTTCGGCGGCTGGCGTGTCGGCATCGTCACAACCGATGCGAAGCTTGCCCACGCAACCGGGCTGGACCTCACGTCGGGGCCTGTGATCGACAATGGCGGGCTCAAGGTTAAGCTTTATCAGGGCAAAATCGGAGGGTGAGCGTATGATGAAGGTCTGCATGGCCGGGGCGACGGGGTTGTCTGGCAGCGTGATCGCACAAGGCATCGTGGACGCCGAGGACATGGAACTGTCCGCATGCGTATCCCGGTCTCACGCCGGCCAGTCGATACTTGGCGCTCCCTGCTATTCAAGCGTTTCGGATGCGCTGTCCGGCGCGGATTGGGACGTCCTGATCGACTACACCGCGCTGTCGGTGGTCAAGGAAAACGCTCTTACTGCGATCGAGGCTGGTCGCCATGTGGTGATCGGAACATCGGGGCTGAAAGCCGACGATTTCGAACACATCGACGCAGCGGCGCGCGCCAAGGGCGTCGGGGTCGTCGCGTCGGGCAATTTCGCGCTGACCGCCGCACTTATGACTCGGTTCTCGCTCATCGCCGCCGCGTACCTCGATTGGTTCGAGATCATCGACTACTCGCGGCCCAAGAAAACCGATGCGCCCACGGGAACGGCGCGGGAATTGGCGGAGCGGATGGGAGATGTGAAGAAGCCCGCCCACGAAGTTGACCCTTCCAGCGTAAAGGGAGAGCCGGGGCTAAGGGGTGGCACGATCAACGGCGTGCAGGTTCATTCACTCAGGATGCCAAGCTATTCGGCGACAGTGACAAGCACCTTTGCCAATGGCAATTCGCGGCTGACGATCACCCATGACGCAGACAGCCATTCCGCAGATATTCTCGTGCCCGGCACCCTACTCGCAGCGCGGCGCGTTGTCGATCTGGTCGGTGTAACGCGGGGGCTGGATCAGCTTCTGTAACCGTGTCGCGTTAACCACCTCGCAGGAAATCTGCTGACAATCTTATTTTCTAACCGCACGTTAACCCCGGGGGCGTAACTCTGGCCACGGGTGAAAATAGAGGTGTGGTGGGATGAGCGCGCAAGCCAATGCGCCCATCATCATCAAGAAGGTCAAGAAGAGTGGTGGCGATGGTCACCACGGTGGCGCATGGAAGGTGGCTTATGCCGACTTCGTGACCGCGATGATGGCCTTCTTCATGCTGATGTGGCTTTTGAACGCAACGACCGAGAAACAACGCAAAGGGATTGCGGATTACTTCAGCCCGACGATCCCCGTGAACCGAATATCGGGCGGCGGTGACGGTGCCTTTGGCGGTGACAGCGTGTTCACGGAAGAAAGCCTGGCGCAAACCGGCCAGGGCGGGATGCCGAGCCTGGCTGAAGATGCCTCGTCCGAGGCGCCGGACGGTGGTCAGGGCGACGGCAACGACGTGGACCAGGCCGCCGAGGCGAGAGCGCTTGAGGAGATCGAGAAAGCTTTGAGCGGCAAGACGGGTGAGAGCGTGGTTTCCGATCTGCTTCAGCGGCACGTTGTAACGGAATTGACCGATGAAGGCCTCGTGGTGGAGCTGTTCGATCTCGAGGGTGAAACACTGTTCGATCAAGGCACGGCGCACCCGACCGAGGTCATGGAACAGCTGGTGTCGATGATGGCGCGGACCTTCGCTTTGGTCCGGAACGGTGTCGCTGTCACCGGTCACACGAGAGCCGAGCCGGTGGTGAAGGTGAACAGCGAGGTCTGGGAGCTGTCCAGTCAGCGCGCCGACGAAGTGCGCCGCATGTTGGAAGCCGGCGGCCTGCCCCCGCTTCGCATTCAGAGGGTCACCGGTCATGCCGACCGCAAGCCAGCAGCGCGAAATCCCATGGCATTGCGTAACAACAGGATCGAATTGATCCTGCTCCGTTCCCGACGCTGAGAGTAAACAGGGGGCATTTTAGGTATTAAGCGCCGCTTAATTCGGACGGTCTAGAAGGGACCGGGAATGAGGTGGCAGCAGAAAGGTGCAACCATGACAATTTCATCTTCCTTGAGCGCCGGTGTCGCCGGGCTCAACGCCAATGCGACGCGGCTGTCGACGATTTCCGATAACATCGCGAATTCGGCAACATATGGGTACAAACGCGCCACGGCTGACTTCGAGAGCCTCGTGATTGGCGGCATTGCGGGGGCAGGCACCTATTCCGCAGGCGGCGTGCGCGCAACCACACAACGTCTCATCGATGAAAACGGGCCCCTGATTTCCACATCGAATCCACTCGATATCGCGATTTCCGGGCGCGGCATGCTTCCCGTTACGCAAGAGGCTTTCCTGACTTCGAACAGCGAAGACAAGCCAATGCTCGTCACAACGACCGGTTCTTTCCGCACTGATCAAGACGGGGTCTTGAAGACCGAGACTGGTCTCGTGCTCATGGGGTGGCCCGCCGATGCTGACGGCAACGTCGGGACTTATCCACGCGATACGGTAACGGCGCTCGAACCCGTCATCGTCCAGGTCAATCAACAGGCCGGGGACCCGACGACCCGCATGAACCTTGGCGTGAACCTTCCGGCGACGGACACTGAATACGGGGCCGCGGGCGACGACTTGCCATTGTCGATCGAGTATTTCGGAAATCTCGGGACTTCGGAAAGCCTGGATGTGACCTTCACCCCGACAGTTCCGGCGACGGCCGGCGACCCGCCATCGAACATCTGGACGATGACCATTGAGGACAGCGCGTCCTCCAGCGCGGTGATCGGTGAGTATATCCTCGAATTCGACGACAGTCGCGCGAATGGCGGAACACTCGCTGCCGTAACGGTGGCCTCAGGCGGAGCCTACGACAGCTCTACGGGTGTCATCGCGCTTACGGTCAACGGCGGACCCATGGAACTGACCATCGGTGCGCTTGGCGATCCGAACGGGTTGACCCAGCTTTCGGATAGCTTCGCACCGGTTTCCATCACCAAGGACGGCTCGCCCGTTGGCAACCTGACGTCCGTCGAGATCGACGTGAACGGCTATATCACCGCGACTTACGACACTGGTTTCACGCGCACGATCTATCAGGTGCCCCTTGTCGACGTTCCCAACCCGAATGGGCTGATTTCCCATTCCAACCAGACTTATCAGGTCTCCCCCCAATCCGGCTCCTTCTTCCTTTGGGATGCGGGTGATGGTCCGACCGGCGAAGTCATCGGTTTTACCCGGGAAGGATCGACCACGGACGTAGCAGGCGAGTTGACTTCGTTGATCCAGACACAACGGGCCTATTCCTCGAACGCGAAGGTCATCCAAACCGTCGAGTTGTCCTTGGCCGAAGCAACGGATTTGCCGGTCGAGATCTCCGACTGCGTCGTCTGGAGGTTCGAGTTGATGGATTTGAGAGTTTGCAGCGCGACCATGGCGCTGGAGTTCGTCAGAATGGAGGACATTTCGTCTTTTCCTTCAGTCAAGCGGCGATTCCCGCCGGGTTTAGAGGTCCGCCCGCTCAGAGCGGGTTCAAGAGTCATTCTGACCTCTGCGGATCTTGACTTTGCGATCCGCGCCACCCCCTCAGGATGCGAGTGCACCGTGAGGCTGAAGTGCTAAAAGAACGGTGAAGATGTTCACTGCGAATGTGTCGTATTTTAGGCGAAAGCGTGGAGGTTTCGCGCAGAAATCAAGCCTTTTTGTCGACATCCGGCCCCCCGCGCCCAAGTGGCGAGCGGTGCCCGTCGGATCCGTACGTGTTGAGTGAAACGGACGCAGATGTGAGGTTGCGGAGCTGGTCTTCGACCGCTTTGAACCCTTTGGCGGAGGCTTCCAGAAGACGGTTGTTGTGATCTGCCTTCCGACGAAGCGACATGAGCGCTTCGACATCGGCCCCTGTCGTCGCAATGCGCCCGATGAGGCGTTTTTTCTCGCGCGTCAGACCTTCTGCTCCTTCGATGTTGCCGGTCAGAATGAATCTCCGCTCCTTTTCCAACAGGTCACGAAACGCTTCGACCGCGTCCTTTCGTTCAAACAGCCCCATCGTTTCGCTCCTTCAACGCTTCGAAAATCGTCTCGGCAAGCCCGATACCGCCGGATTCGGTCATCTGACGAGCCTGTTCCAACCGAAGAAAGGACGTGAATTGCTCTTCTCCCGGTCCACCTCCGAATGCCGAGGGCATCTCGCCGAGCCCGGCGGATTTGAGCATTTCCGCGAGAAAGCTGGCCTCGAGCTCTTTCGCCGTTGCCCGGAGCCGCGCATCAACATCAGCTGTTTCGCTTCCGGTCGGGGCAAGCAAAGGGACTGTCGGAAATATGGGATCCATGGCGATCGCTCGAATTGGGTATGTTTTCCCGACAATGATCTGCATCGGTAAAGATTTTGGTAACGGGATCGACCAATAATACCGGCACTCAGCGTCAGAACACCTGGAGTGGAAATGGACATGTCCCACCTTGCCTTTGCGGCACCGTCGAACTCCAAAACGCCGCAAAAGGTTAGCCACACACCGGATAGTCCCGATATTGCCAAGACCGCCCGACCAGAAGCGCAGAGTTCTTTTTCCGAACGCTTCGAAGAACCCAAAGAGAGACCCGCTGACGGTTCGGAGCCTTCGGGCAACGAGGTCTTCGAGACGCCTCGGGCGGACACTCCGCGCAAGTCAATGGAGGTCGATGCTTCCAAAGCTGGAGGAATACCATTTGCTGCGTCAACTTCTCCGAAATCAGTATCGGAAGCGGCAGTGCCGTCGGAACGTGCCGGAGTGAGCTGGCCTGATGCAGCTGGCGACGGGTCGGCAAATGCCACGTCCGAGGCGCAGCAGGGTAGCTATGTTGAGGCAATAGGGGGTCAGGACGCCGCCCGGACGGCCGACACCTCACTACTCTCGAACAAGGCCCCTGACTCCAGTGGCGCCAAGAGTCGAAATGACCTGGAGCGAACTATGAGACCGCCATCCAACCTCGTTGAGAAACCTGCAACGGAAGGGGCGGTTGCCGTGGCGGTAAACGAACCCAGTGAAAACCGTACGGGCTCTTCGGACACGTTGCGTGGTATCGCGGTTGTGGACAAGCACGTTTTTTCGAACGACCCAATACCTCTGCACCCGCGCAATTCGGCAGAAGTCAGAACGATCGCAACCAAACAAACCGAAGAAGCGCCAGCAGCGATGGGTAACATTCGAGAGAAGGCGCCTTCGACAAATGAACTCAAACAGCCGTTGCAACCAATTTCGTCTGCACCCGCGATGGACATGCTGGATCCCGCGCCCAACCTCTCCTCTCCCTCCGAAACCACGGTTGCGGCTGAAAAGCCGGACACGTCGGTTTCCAGAACGTCGGTGCCAATCCAACCTCCCGAGGCCGTGGAGCCCGATGGTGACACGCCCGTGCGATCTGCGTCCGCGTTCGATGATACGCAAGACAGCGCGCGGACCAGCCCTGAGCCGAAAACAGGCAAGGCGAGGCTGGTCACACCTGCATTGCGCGAGGCCACGGTGATGCAAACGGCCGTTGGACCGGGACCGGATCTGGCGCACACGACAAACAGGACGGACGTCGAGTCTTTCGTGGTCGACTTGCCGATGGGAGAGAGCGGCCGCAACAACGCGGCGCAGTCGTCGCTCGTCGATGCGGTCACTCTGGCCCGTCCCGAGACCGCGCGTCATGTCGTATCACAGGTTGCGGATATCGTGCGGATGCCAGCGGACGGACGAGTAGAGGTTACGTTGCGGCCCGAAGAGCTTGGCCGCCTTAGCCTCTCATTCACCCAGGACGCCGGCACAATGAACGTTTCGCTATCTGCGGACCGCCCGGAAACGCTCGAACTGATCCGCCGAAACCTCGACCTGCTCGAGCAGGAATTGCGAGACATGGGTTTTAGCAATCTCGCGTTTGATTTCGGGGGGGGCGACGGGCGAGACGGCCCGCGCGAGGACACCGGGCAGAAGGCGCGGGTCGAAATTCTTCAACCTGCTGTCAGCGATCCGGCAGACGTGACGGGTGCAAACCTGCGGAGGTCGCGCCATCCGTCCGGTGGTATCGACCTCAGGCTGTGACATGAAAGGAGTACGAAATGGATATTGGCCAGACGAACAGTGTCGTTTCATACGGTGCTTCGGCGACGTCCAACGTTCAGACGACGAGCGGTGCCGCAAACGGCAACATGATCTCCTCGGATTTCGAAACGTTCCTGAAAATGCTGACGGTTCAGATGGAAAATCAGGATCCGCTGAATCCGATCGAGAGCACCGATTATGCCGTGCAACTCGCCACCTTCTCGGGCGTCGAGCAACAGGTGCAGACCAATGACTTGCTCAAAGCCTTGCAGAACCAGCTCGGCGTCATGGGCATGTCCGACCTCGTTGGCTGGGTCGGGATGGAAGCGCGGGCTGTTTCACCCGCCCATTTCGACCTGCAACCGATAGAAGTCACGCCTGCGGTGCCCTCGGGCGCGACAGAAGCCTTCATGGTGGTTCGCAACGCGGCGGGGCAACAGATCGACCGTGTCCAGATCCCATTGACGAACGAACCGATCGAATGGGCCGGTCTTGGGCCGACCGGGCAGTTGGTCCCGGAAGGGAACTACACGTTCCACATGCAATCCTACAACGCCACCGGACTTCTGTCGGAAGAGCAGATGGCGGTCTATTCCGAAGTCGTCGAAGCCCGGGTCGAGGACGGCCAGACGATCCTCGTGCTCGACGGAGGCGACGAGGTTTCGGCCTCGGACGTGGACGCCCTGCGCTCGCCACAGGGCTGAGGTCTTTCCCTTCCCATGCGATCCGGGTAGTCGGAGCATGACAATCGGAGGGGCTAATGTTCACCACAACCCTGATCGCGGCACCCGGTAGCGGTGCACTCGAGACCAGCCTGGTCGAAACCCTTGCCTCTGCGTGGGGCGGCAGCGCCGCGCGCTGGCTCTCACGCGGCGAGGCCGCCGAGTTCGACATGCCAGCCTGCCCCGACAACCGATGGACGGTCTGGGAGGACATGCAGGCGCTCGGCATCGACCTGGTCGTCCAGCCCTCGGAGGGCCGCAGGAAAATGATGCTGCTTGCCGACATGGACAGCACGATGATCCAGCAGGAATGCATCGACGAGCTTGCAGATGAGGCCGGGGTTGGCGAGCGGGTGGCGGACATCACCGCGCGCGCAATGAACGGCGAACTCGATTTCGAAGGCGCTTTGCGCGAACGCGTCGGTCTTCTTGCCGGTCTGCCCGAACGCGTGATCGCCGACGTTCTGAAAACCCGCATCAGCCTTATGCCCGGGGGCCGCGAACTCGTCGCAACGATGCGGGCGAACGGTGCCTATGCTGCGCTCGTTTCGGGCGGGTTCACAGCATTCACCGAACAGGTCGCAGCGCAGCTTGGATTCGATGAAAACCGGGCCAACACGCTTGGCATCGAAAATGGAGCGCTTACCGGTCAAGTCGCGGAACCCATCCTTGGTCGGGCCGCGAAGGTTGCGGCACTCGAAGACATATCGGCTCGGCTCGGTCTGTCTCACGCGGAGGTGATGGCGGTCGGGGACGGCGCGAACGACCTGGGTATGCTCGGCCTCGCCGGCGCCGGCGTCGCGCTTCATGCGAAACCTACTGTCGCGGCACAATGCGACATCCGCATCAACCACGGCGATCTCACCGCTCTTCTGTACATCCAGGGCTACCATGCTGACGAATTCGTGACTGGATAAGCCGCGCCAAAAGGCTGGCAAACCCATATCGGACAGCGATTTTCCGCCAACAGGGCTTTCAAAATCGCGCGGAAACACGCTAATGTGCCACCAGAAGGTTGAAACAGGTCTACGGCCCATGAAAAACCGCATCAGACGGTTGGGGGCCCGGGACACAGAGGCAGAGCAGCTGGAGGCTGTTTACGACATGACATTACGGATCAAACGGGGCCTTGGCATCATCGCGCTGGCATTGGTCGCGACGACCGCCACGGCTCAGGAAAGCACGAACCGCGTTGCAGCGAACACCGATTGGAGCGTCTTCGTCGACGGCGACCCGAAAGAATGCTGGAGCGTTTCGAAGCCGAAACAGACGGTGAATACGAAAGAGGGCCGATCGGTCGCGGTGCGCCGTGGCGACATCCTCCTCTTCGTCTCCTACCGTAGCGAAAACGGAACCGGCGAAGTCAGTTTCACCGGCGGCTATCCGTTTGCTGACGGATCGACCGTCAAACTCACCATAGGTGACGACACGTTCGACCTATTCACCGATGGTGAATGGGCGTGGTCGGCCGGACCGGAAGCGGACCAGCAGATCGTGACAGCGATGAAGTCCGGCGCCAACGCGGTTCTCGTCGGGAATTCGAGCCGTGGAACCCGCACGGAAGACACGTTCTCGCTGATGGGGTTCACCGCTGCCGTGGACGATGCGGGCGCTCGCTGCAAATAACTTGATCCAAACGCAGACGACCGAACGCGCCCCGGCTGTCCGGGGCGTTTTCTTTTTTGATTTCGGGCGCAGAACCCCTATATGGGGCGCAACTATCCAAAGGACTCGCGCGACATGGCTGCCTCGGCACCGATCACTCAGGACGTATTGACGATCCCCCGCACCGAAGGCGCTTCGGTGGGTAAGCTGAACCTTGTCGGATTGACCCGTGATGGGCTTCGCGAGGCGCTGATCGCCGCAGGCACGCCCGAGAAGCAGGCCAAAATGCGCACCGGCCAACTTTGGCAGTGGATCTATCAGAAAGGCGTCCGCGACTTCGCGGACATGACGAATCTGTCCAAGGACTATCGCACGACGCTGGCCGAGCATTTCGAGATCCGCGTGCCCGAGGTCGTGTCGCGCCAGATTTCCGAGGACGGCACGCGAAAATACCTCGTTCGGATCGCCGGTGGACACGAGGTCGAAGTGGTCTACATCCCCGAAGAGGATCGCGGAACGCTTTGCGTCTCATCGCAAGTCGGCTGCACGTTGACCTGTTCATTCTGCCACACCGGAACGCAGAAGCTCGTTCGTAACCTGACTGCTGGCGAAATCGTGGGCCAGATCATGATGGCCCGCGATGACCTCGAGGATTGGGTGCCTGCCGGCAAAGGCATGGGCGAGCAGCCCCGGCTCGTATCCAATATCGTGCTCATGGGCATGGGCGAGCCGCTTTATAATTTCGACGCGGTGCGCGACGCGATGAAGATCGCGATGGATGGCGAGGGGATCAGCCTCAGCCGCAGGCGCATCACGCTCTCGACTTCTGGTGTCGTGCCGGAAATTGCGCGGACGGGCGACGAGATCGGCTGCCAGCTCGCCATTTCATTCCACGCCACGACCGACGAAACCCGCGACAAGCTGGTTCCGATCAACAAGAAGTGGAACATCGAGAAGCTTCTGGCGGCGCTCAGGGAATACCCGAAACTCTCGAATTCCGAGCGCATCACCTTTGAATACGTGATGCTCGACGGGGTGAACGACAGTGACGAGGACGCGCACCGACTCATCAAGCTGATCGCGGGCATTCCCGCGAAAATCAACCTGATCCCGTTCAACGAATGGCCCGGCGCGCCCTACAAACGCTCGTCCAACAACCGCATCCGCCGGTTCGCGGACATCATTTACAAGGCTGGCTATGCTTCGCCCATCCGCACCCCGCGGGGTGAGGACATCATGGCGGCCTGCGGCCAGCTCAAATCCGAGACCGAACGCGCGCGCAAAACTCGCGCCGAGATCGCGAAAGAGGCAGGTCTCTGACTTAAGCCCAATTGCTTGCCCCCTACAGGCGACCCCGTTAGCGTCGGCCCAATGGAATGACGCAGCGAGGGTTGGCGATGAAAACGGTATCTGAAAACGCCTGTTTCGGAGGGGTTCAGGGGGTCTATTCCCACGCCTCCCGCGCCACCGGGACCGACATGACTTTTGGGCTGTTTCTCCCCGAGGAAGCGCGCGACGGACCCGTGCCGGTGCTTTGGTATCTCTCGGGCCTGACCTGCACACATGAGAACGCGATGACGAAAGCCGGGGCGCAAGCCTGGGCCTCGGAACAGGGCCTTGCGCTGGTCTTCCCTGATACGTCACCGCGCGGCGAAGGCGTGGCGGACGACGAGGCTTACGATTTGGGTAAGGGCGCGGGTTTCTATGTGAACGCGACCGAGCAACCTTGGTCTCAGCATTATCGCATGTGGAATTACGTGACAGAAGATCTCCCCGCACTGCTTTTCGAAAACTTCGCGCTCGACCCGGAGCGGCAGGCGATCACGGGTCATTCCATGGGCGGCCACGGCGCGTTGACCATCGCCATGACCCTGCCGGAGCGGTTCAGGTCCGTGTCCGCATTCTCGCCGATCTGCCATCCCACCGCCTCGGACTGGGGCCAAAAGCAGCTAGGGGCGTATCTGGGTGACGATCAGGATGCGTGGGACGCGCACGATTCAGTGCTTCTCATGCGCGAACGCGGGTTCGACGGGCCAATGCTCGTCGACACAGGAACCAAGGATCAGTTCATAGACCTCCTGATGCCCGAGACCTTGATGCAAGCCGTCGGTCAGGCCCGTCAGCAGTCGGTCATCCGGATGCAACCGGGCTACGACCACAGCTATTTTTTCGTGTCGTCGTTTATGGAAGAACATGTCGCCTTCCATGCCGAGGCACTTTACGCGTGATCTACGTCGACGCGGATGCCTGCCCGGTGAAAGCCGAAGCCGAAGCGGTCGCGGTGCGGCACAAGACGGAATTGAAACATGTCTGCAACGGCGGATTGCGTCCTTCCGACAATCCATTGGTCGAAGTCGTCTACGTCGCCGATGGTCCGGACGAAGCCGACAAGTGGATCGCCGAACGCGCCGGACCCGGAGATGTCGTGGTGACGGGAGATATCCCGCTGGCAGCCAAATGTGTCGAGGCTGGCGCGCATGTCATCAAACACAACGGCGATGCTTTGACTCAGGCCAATATCGGGCAGGCCCTCGCCACACGCGACTTGATGACCGACCTGCGCGCCGCAGACCCCTTCAGGCAGGGCGGAGGCAAAGCATTCTCGAAGTCGGACAGAGCCCGTTTTCGCGACGGCTTGGAGCGCGCAATCCGGGCCGCGACTGCCTGAAAACCCACATTGAAAGCATACTTCGTTAATCTCTTCGTTAACGACAGCAGGAAAAACCTATCTTTAGCAACACCTTAGAGATTCCGGGATTCTGGAATTCTAGAATCCCGGAATACTTGCGGCCTTTGTCTTGCCATTCGCAAAAATACCTATAAAACTAGTTTTATAGTTAAAAGGAATCGCCATGACCCCCGCCCTCGCCTCAGCCGGATTTTCCGCGATCGGATCAGAAGCTCGCCTTGCCGTCCTGAAATCTCTCGTGCGCGCGGGAGAGGACGGCCTGAACATCTCGGACATCCGGGACAAGACCGGGATCGCCCCCACGACGCTCGCCCACCACATCAGGTCGCTGGTCGGCGGCGGGCTCGTGACACAGGAAAAGCGCGGCAGAGAGACGATCAATCGGGCCGATTTCGATCAACTCAGAGCACTGGCGGACTACATTCTCGAAGAATGCTGCGCAGACGTGTGCTCCGACGATTGCGGCGAAAGTTGCGCGAGTGACGGATGCGACGACACCTGCGCATGTGCCGAAGAGGATGCGGTGGCATGACCGACAGTACCGCTCTCGGCATCACGACGATCGGGACTTTCGCCAGGCATCTGCGCTCGCCCTGGACCATTTCGGCGCTGTGCCTCGCGGCGGTCGCTGTGTTCGACACAACAGCTTTCTTGCCTGTTTCGTTAGAGGCGCTCGGTTCCTTCGTTCATACCCTGCCCTTCATCCTCATCGCCGTCGCGCTGGTCGCCTATCTCAAGGCCTCTGGCGCCGAAGCTTTGATCGGGCGCGCGTTCGAGGGCCGCGAAGTGCCCGCCATCCTACTCGCGGCCACGTTCGGTGCGCTCGCTCCCTTCTGTTCCTGTGAAGTCATTCCGTTCATCGCCGGCCTCATCGCGCTTGGCGCCCCGATTGCAGCGATCATGGCCTTCTGGCTCGCCTCACCCTTGATCGACCCCGGATCGCTTGTCGTCACGGCAGGCGCACTAGATTGGTCTTTCGCCGTCGGCAAAGCAGTTTCGGCGGTGGGCCTCGGGCTCTTCGGCGGGTTCGTCACCATGGCGATATCGCGCGCGGGAGGATTGAAGGACGTGGCCAAACCGCGTTCGGTGCGGGCCGCAGCGTCCAGTTGGTCGACGTCTTCCTGCTGCGCCCCCAGTTCAGTCGATGACGAGGCATATTGGCCGATCTGGAAGGATGCCGACAGGCTTGCCACGTTCCGGACAGAAGGATGGGACAACCTTCTTTTCCTCGTGAAATGGCTGGCCTTCGCATACGTGCTTCAGGCGCTACTTGTCCGGTATCTGCCAGCCGACTGGATTGCGAGCACCGTCGGCGGCGAAGGCATTGGTCCCATCGCGCTCTCTGCGCTTGTCGGGATGCCTGCGTACCTCAATTCCTATGCTGCGCCCCCGCTCTTGTCCGGTCTCATGGAACAGGGGATGAGCGCTGGTTCCGCGATGGCATTCATGGTGGCGGGCGCGGTGAGCTGCGTGCCAGCGATGGCAGCGATCTGGGCGTTGGTCAAAACGCACGTCTTCCTGCTTTATCTCGCATTGGGAATGGTCGGCGCCGTGCTTGCCGGGCTGGCATTTCAGGCATTCGTCTAACCCGCCTCGTCGTCCCAGCGCTTCTGCATCTCTTCCCCGGACAGGTCTTCCGTCACCTGAGCCAGGAACCAACGATGCCCGAACGGGTCCTGAACGAGGCAATTGCGCTCCCCGAAGCTCTGATCGGTCGGCGGTCTGAGGATCGTCCCGCCTGCCCTGTCCGCTGCCGCCGCGACAGCATCCACATCATCGACGACGAGATGCAGCGATACGGGCGTGCCGCCAAGCGTGTCTGGCGAGATCGCCCCGAAATCAGGGTATTCGTCCGCCAGCATCAAGCGCCCCCCGCCTATGTCCAACTCGGCGTGCCCCAGGCGGCCATCGCCGGAAGGATCGGTCATGCGGAAATCCTCGACCGCTCCGAACGCGGCCTTGTAGAACTCGATCGCATCGGCAGCGCCTTTGCAGACGATGTAAGCTGTAAGGGACATGGCAGGCTCCTTGCGTCCACTCTAGAATTACGTTACGTTTCGTAAATAAATGAGTCAAGCAAATCCGAAACCTCGCGGGCGCCCACCGTCAAAGGCCAAGCGCGACCAGGCACTCTCTGCTGCCAGGACCATTCTGATGCAGGAGGGCTTCGGACGGCTGACGATCGAAGCCGTTGCCGCGAAATCGGGCGTGGGAAAGCCGACGATATATCGCAATTGGGCGAACAAGTCGGAATTGGCCATGGCTTCGCTTCTGCCCGAAAAAGAGCCTGAAAGCAGCACTGCCAACACCCTGGCCGACACGCTGACGCGTCAATTGGAGACGCTCGTCGCCACGTTCGCCTCGACGCGTGGCCGCCAGATCGCGCTCGCCTTGGCAAGCGCCGATCCCGACAGCGAGCTTACCCGTGCCTTCCGCAACCGCGTGATCCTGTCATCGCGGGACGCAGGGCGCGACATGGTCCTGTCCGCTGTGAAACGGGAAGAGATATCGCCGCCCGCCGCTCTGGAAACCGTGCTCGACATGATCTACGGCCCGATCCTCTATCGGCTCCTCGCCGGCCATGAACCACTCGACGCCGATTTCGCAAAGAGTCTCGCCCGAACGGCGCTTCGCCTGCTCACATGAGCGCCCCCCTTGCCTCCCTGCGTCCCCGGCGCTAGGCAGTTGACGTTGAACGAGGGGAGACAGCATGGCCTATGACGACCCGAAGACCCTGGTCTCGACCGCATGGCTCGCGGACCATCTGAACGACCCGGATCTGCGCCTCATCGACGCGTCCTGGCACATGCCGGCCGATGAACGCGACGCCAAGGCCGAGTATGACGCGGCGCATATTCCCGGGGCGCGGTTCTTCGACATAGACGAAATAGCCGACCTTCGATCCGACCTGCCGCATATGGCGCCACCGGTGGAGAAATTCATGTCGCGCATGCGCGCCATGGGAATCGGCGATGGTCACCAGGTCGTCGTCTACGATTCGAAAGGCCTGTTCTCGGCTCCGCGCGTCTGGTGGACCTTCCGCCTGATGGGCAAGACCGACGTTGCGGTTCTGGACGGTGGCCTCGCGAAATGGATCGCCGAAGACCGACCCGTGGAAGACATGCCGCCCGTAATCCGGGACCGGCACATGACGGTCAGCCGCCGCGCCGACATGGTCAAGGACGTGACCCAGGTGGCAGCGGCCGTCAAACTGGGGGACTGGCAGATCGTCGACGCACGCGCCTCGGACCGTTTCAAGGGCGAAGCGCCGGAGCCGCGCGAAGGTCTGCGTTCGGGCCATATCCCGAACTCCAGAAACGTTCCTTTCCTCGAGCTATTGAACGAGGATGGCACGATGAAAGACGAAGAGCAGTTGCGCGCCGCATTCACAGAAGCGGGCGTGGACACCGCCAAACCCGTGATCTCGTCGTGCGGGTCCGGCGTGACGGCGGCGGTGCTCGACCTCGCCCTCGAAATCCTCGGGACCCCCCGCCACGCCGTCTATGACGGAAGCTGGGCGGAATGGGGCATGTACAACGATCTCAAGGTCGCCACCGGCGACGCCTGACCGGGCGTGACGCCCGAAACCGGAGAAAACCATGTTCGAACTTCTGAACGCACAACCGCAAGACAAGATCATGGCCCTCATGGTCGCCTATCGCGAGGACCCGCGCGAAACCAAGGTCGACCTGGGTGTGGGCGTCTACAAGGATCCTACTGGCAACACGCCGGTCATGCGCGCTGTAAAATCCGCCGAAAAGCAGTTGTGGGAAGCCGAAACGACCAAGAGCTATACCGCGCTCGGCGGTGATCCGGCTTTCGTGAAGGCGCTATCCTCGCTGGTTTTGGGAGATGCTGTCTCTGCCGACACGTTGTCAGGCGCAGCCCAACCGGGCGGCACAGGAGCCATTCATCAGGCGCTGGAACTGGTGAAAATGGCAAACCCCGATGCGACGATCTGGCTCTCTGCCCCGACCTGGCCTAACCATCCGTCGATCATCAAGCACCTGAAGATGAACATGGCCGAGTATCGTTATTTCGACAACGATTCGCGCGCGGTCGATTTCTCGGGCATGATGGCCGATCTGGACGGCGTCAAAGCAGGTGACGTCGTGCTCCTGCACGGCTGTTGCCACAACCCGACCGGGGCGAACCTGACCATCGAACAATGGAAAGAGGTCGCCGATCTAATCGGCAAGAAAAACGCCGTTCCGCTCATCGATATCGCCTATCAGGGCTTCGGTGACGGGCTTGAAGCCGATGCGCAAGGCACCCGGATAATTGCGAGCACCCTGCCAGAGACCCTGATCGCCGCGTCATGTTCGAAAAACTTCGGCGTCTATCGCGAGCGCACGGGGCTTCTGATGGCCGTGTCGCAGGACACCGGGAAGCAAAAGGTGACCCAAGGCAACCTGACCCATCTGAACCGTCAGAATTTCTCGTTCCCGCCCGATCACGGTGCGCGCGTAGTGCAGATGATCCTCGACGACCCCAAGCTGAGGTCGGAGTGGGAGACGGAACTTGAGGAGGTGCGCACCGGCATGCTTGGCCTGCGAAAGCAGCTTGCCGACGCCCTGCGCCAGCGCACCAACTCCGACAATTTCGACTTCATCGCAGAGCACCGCGGCATGTTCTCGCGCCTCGGCGCCACGCCGGAGCAGGTCGAACACATGCGGGAAAAACACGGGATCTACATGGTCGGCGACTCGCGCATGAACATCGCCGGGCTGAACAAGGATAGCGTCGACACGCTTGCCGACGCGATCGTCGACGCGCGCGTCTGACCTGACAAGAGATTTCGCGGCGCTGACGCGCCACGACCGACGCCGCGCCCCAAGGGGCGCGGCGTCGCCTATTCGGGGGACCAGTCCCCCGAACCCCCTGAAGTATTTTTGGAACAATGAAGACCAGTTCTGTGCGTCTCTGTGCGATTCTGTGCGATTTCGCAGGGCTTCGGCGCGGGAACAGAGAGATGCAGGCCCGGTTCACCGACCCCATCTGGATGTCGATAGGAGAGGCCCCATGATACCATTCACCGAAACCCGCACGACACCACTTCCGTCTGAGTTGAGCTTTTTGTTGGCAGACCATCCGCGGGACAGTTGGGAGCGTGATCCGCACTTCTTACGATCCACGCGCAACTGGATCGCGGCGCATAGGTTGTTTCGTGACCTGGCCTATCTTCTGAGAACGGGCGCGGAGCATTATCTCGACGGCGATTTCGACGCGACATCTTACGCACCGCGCCTGTCGGTCTATGGTGACCGCCTCGTGCGGGCGTTGCATGGGCATCACCGTTTTGAAGACCTCAGCTTCTTCCCGGAACTGTCCGAAGCCGATGCGCGGTTCGACGAGGGCCTGGCCATTCTGGAAGCTGATCATCTCGCCCTGGACGCGACACTGGATGGGTTCACGCGAGTATCGAACCGTGCGTTGAAGCTCCTTCAACTCGACGAGGCGCAGGCGCGGGACGAGATCGGAGCCGTTCATGACGGCGCGGTGCGGATCGAGGCGTTTCTGGACCGGCATCTCGGAGACGAAGAAGACCTCGTGGTGCCCATCCTGCTTGAACATCGGCTTCGCGGATAGAAAAGGCCCCGGGCGTTTCCGCCCGGGGCCGTATTTTTTTAGATGGTCCCGAAGATCAGTTCAGGAATTCCGGATAGGCTTCCATGCCGAGTTCGGCTTTGTCGAGGCCGAGAACCTCATCCTCTTCCGAGACACGGATGCCCATGATGGCCTTCAGGATGAACCAGACGATGATCGACGTGACGAAGACGAAGATACCGATGGCCACGAAGCCGAGGATCTGAGTGCCGAAGGAGGCGCCGTCGTTGGTCCAGGCCACGATGAAGGTGCCCCAGAAGCCGGCGATCAGGTGCACCGGGATGGCGCCCACCACGTCGTCGATCTTCAGTTTGTCGAGCAGCGGAACCGTGAAGACCACGATGACACCGCCGATCCCACCGATGATGAGCGCTTCGAAGAGCGACGGGGCGAGCGGTTCGGCCGTGATGGACACGAGACCGGCCAGCGCACCGTTGAGCACCATGGTAAGGTCGACCTTCTTGTAGAGGATCTGGGTCAGGATCAGCGCGAACACGGCACCGGCAGCAGCCGCCATGTTGGTGTTCGAAAAGATGCGCGACACGTCGGCAACATCACCCACAGTGCCCATGGCCAGCTGCGAACCACCGTTGAAGCCGAACCATCCGAGCCACAGGATGAACGTACCCAGCGTCGCGAGGGCGAGGTTCGAGCCCGGGAACGCCATCACTTTGCCATCCTTGTACTTCCCAAGACGCGGGCCGAGAACGATGGCACCGGCGAGAGCGGCGAAGCCACCAGCAGCGTGCACCAGCGTGGAACCGGCGAAGTCGGAGAAGCCTGCTTCAGACAGCCAACCACCGCCCCACTGCCAGGATGCTTCGATCGGGTAGATGAAGCCGGTCAGCACGACAACGAAGATCAGGAACGGCCACAGCTTGATGCGTTCGGCGAGCGTGCCGGACACGATGGACGCGGTCGTCGCACAGAACATCAGCTGGAAGAAGAAGTCGGAACCGGCGGAGGCGTAATCGAGCGCGGTGTCGGCAGGTGCGACGCCCACGGGCTCGAGCGCTGTGACCGCGAAGAACGGGCCGAGCCAGCCTTCGACCAGCCACTCGGCCGGATACATGATGCCGAAGCCCACGAGCCAGTACATGATCGCCGCGATCGAGAAGAGCGCGATGTTCTTGGTAAGCTGCATGGTCACGTTCTTGGAACGCACGAGGCCGGCTTCAAGCATGGCGAAGCCAGCGGCCATCCAGAACACGAGGAAACCGCCGACCAGGAAGAGGACGGTGGTCAGGATATACTTTGTGTGCTCGGCGGCCTCACCCGTCGGAGCAGCATCCTGTGCGAAGCCCATCGCGGGCACGAAGGCCGCGGCGGCTACGAAAGGAAGAAGTTTCTTGAGTTGCATGGTTTGATTTTCCCCTGTTCTCAGACGCTTAAAGCGCGTCCCCGTCGGTTTCGCCGGTTCGCACGCGCAGCGCACCCGACACGTCCATGGTGAAGATCTTGCCGTCACCGATCTTGCCGGTCTGGGCGGTCTTGGCGATGGTTTCGACGACCTGTTCGGCCAGCGCATCGTCCACGACGATCTCGAGCTTCACTTTCGGCACGAAGTTCACGGCGTATTCGGCGCCGCGATAAATTTCTGTGTGGCCGGACTGCGAGCCGAAGCCCTTGATTTCCGTAACCATCATGCCGCGCACGCCGATGGTGGTCAGCGCCTCGCGGACCTCCTCGAGCTTGAACGGCTTGATCGCTGCAATGATCAGTTTCACGTCATTCCCCTTTTTCTGATGCAGGTTGCCCCTGCGCGAAATCACACCGCTACCAAGCGCAATGCGTCGCCGTGCAACAAGGAAACCGGGGGGTTCGAGAGCGCGGATTGGAGTGTTGTGGTGGTTTTTTGTGCACAAGTTTTGTGCGATGCCTATTTTTTGACCTTCTGCGGAAAGGTCGATTTCCCGTTGTCGAACCCTTGCCCCTCGCAAAACGGTGGCCGAGTCGTTACTCTGCCGGAAAAAGAGCAGGTCGGATAACGGGTCCATGGCACAGAACGGCAATCGGCGTCCGCCTTTGGTGGCGGACAAACGATACTCCAAGCCCCAGAAAACAAAGAAAAACGCCGCGGCAAAACCGGCGGCCAAACGGCGTACGACGAAACGCAAAGCCCAGCCGAAAAGGCAAAAACGGCGCTTACCCCTGATCCTCGGCCTGCCGCTGCGCGCGGTCGGATTCGTCTTTAAACTGGTGTTTCGGCTTGGATTGGCTGCCGCAGTGATCGCGGGTATCGGACTCGCAGGCGCAGTCTATATGACAGCACGCGACATTCCGCCGATCTCGGCATTGGTGGACGGACGGGCACAGGGGTCCGTGACCATGCTCGACCGCTACGGCAGTTCCTATGCCTGGCGCGGCGACCAATACGGAGGGCTCGTTACCTCCGAGATGATTTCGCCTCACCTGAAGAACGCCTTCATCGCGACCGAAGACAAGCGGTTCTACCGGCACTTCGGTGTCTCACCGCGTGGCATCGCCAGCGCGATCCGTATCAACATGTCCGAAGGACGTGGTCCGCTCTCGGGTCACGGCGGTTCGACGATCACGCAGCAGGTCGCGAAGCTCACCTGCCTTGGTGAGGCTTACGACCGGTCCAGATGGGAAAGCGAGGCGGCTTATGAAGCTGAATGTCGCGAAGGCTCTATCAAGCGAAAGGCGCGCGAGGCGATCTATGCCTTGGCGCTCGAGTCGAAATACTCCAAGGACGACATCCTCACGATTTACCTGAACCGCGCCTATCTTGGCGGTGGAACCTATGGGGTTGAGGCGGCGAGCCAGAAGTATTTCGGCCGGTCCGCAGCGGAGGTTGGCCCTGGAGAGGCGGCGATCCTCGCGGGTCTTCTGACCGCTCCGTCGCGGTTTGCTCCCACGGCGAATTACGAACGCAGCTGGGCACGGGCACAAACCGTGCTCAAACTTATGGAAGACCAGGATTTCCTGACAGCCGAAGAGGCCGAAGCGGCAAGGCGCACCCCGCCGAAACTATCGACGAACGCCGAGGAAACCATCGGCACCGCGTTTGCAAACTGGGTCATGGCGTCCGGCCCCGATTTCCTCACGCGTGATACGACCGAAGACGTGATCATCCAGACGACGCTCGATCCCAAGATCCAACGTGATGCCGAACAGGCCCTCGCGCACATATTCGAGACGAAGGTCTCGCCGGACAGCGAAGCGGAAGCGGCCATTGTCGTAATGAGTGCGGATGGCGCCGTGCGGGCAATGGTTGGCGGGCGTTCCGGCAGCTTCAACCGCGCGACGCAGGCGATGCGGCAGACCGGCTCGGCGTTCAAGCCTTTCATATATGCAGCAGCTCTGGATCTTGGCTATTCCTATTCCGATGTGATTGTCGACGAGCCTCTGACGATCAGCGTCCCCGGTTCCGGCCCCTGGTCGCCGCAGAACTACACGCGAAAATTCTACGGTCCCGTCACGCTCACCACCGCGCTCAAGAATTCCCTGAATATTCCGGCGGTGAAGCTTTCCGAAGCAGTCGGGCGCGAAAACGTGCGCACGGTCGCCTCCTTTTTCGGGATCGAAAGCGATATGGCCGCCGGGCCGGCGCTTGCACTGGGCGTATCCGAAACGACCCTTTTGCAGATGACCGGGGCGTTCGCAGGCATTCTCAATGGCGGATCAGCAGTGGAACCTTACGGTCTGCGCCGCCTCTCGCTCGTCGGAGATACCGCCCCTCTGATGGAGCAGGAGGGCGGCATCGGCAAACGTGTGATCCAGACGCCCGCCAACGAACAGCTCGTCTACATGATGAACCAGGTGATCGAGAGCGGTACCGGCCAGCGGGCGAAACTTCCGGGGCGCGAGGCGGCGGGCAAAACCGGCACGACAAGCTCGGCCCGAGACGCGTGGTTCGTGGGTTTCACCGCGGATTACGTTGCCGGGGTCTGGATGGGTTACGACGACAACTCGCCGCTGACCGGCGTTACCGGCGGCGGTTTGCCCGCCGACATCTGGCGCGAGACGATGGTGCGGGTTCACGACGACCTACCCGCGCAGCCACTCCCCATGATCCGGCCCGAGACCGAGCCGCAGATCGTCGCAGCGCCAAACCAGAACGGCGGCATCTTCGGAGAGGACCGTTTGATCTTCGATCCGAGACGCGACCGGCAGACGCCCCGGGGCAATGCACCGTCCGAGGACAGCCTTATCGGCATCATTCGAAACATTTTCCGCGGAAATTAGCGGTCTGGACGCTCGATTCGCCCCTCGCACCCGGCTATAGGACTAGTATTGGGTAGGAAAACGGAACGCGTATGAGCCTGGACCGGACGCAAAAGGGCCGTGACGAACTCCGCTCTGTCATGCGCAGGAACCGAGGCCTGTTCTGGGCGGTCGGACTGTTTTCCACTTTCGTGAACATCCTGATGCTGACCGGGCCGCTCTACATGCTGCAGGTCTACGACAGGGTGCTCGGGTCCCGATCGGTCGAAACCTTGATCGCTCTGACCGTGCTCATGGCTTTCCTGTTCGGAATGATGGGGTTTCTGGATTTCACGCGCGGGCGCATTCTCGCCCGCGTCGGGGCGAGATTTCAGGCCGCTCTGGACAAGCGGGTCTTCCGTGCGGTCTTACGCTACGATTCAATGCTCAATCGCAATTCGGATAGCTCCGAAAACGGGCTCAAAGAGCTCGAGTCGGTGCGTAGGCTCCTGTCCTCACCGGTTTTCTCATCGCTCTTCGACCTTCCGTTCACACCGATTTTTCTGGCCGGCATCCTGATCTTCCACCCCTGGCTCGGGGCACTGGCGCTTGTCGGTGGTGTCGTTCTGATCTGCATAACCATCCTCAATCAGGTCGTCACGTCATCCCCGGCGCGGCTGGCGATCAAGGCGACGACGGACAGCGACCTCGTCGCCGAGCAATTGCGTTCCGAAGCGGAAATGGTCCGCGCGCTCGGCATGTCGGATGCGGCCTACCGCCGTTGGCACAAGGCACGGCACGCGGCCCTCGCGGATTCGATCCTTTCCGTGGACAGGTCGGGCGCATTCTCGTCCCTGTCCAAGACGTTCCGCATGTTCCTGCAATCCGCGATGCTCGGTCTCGGCGCGTATCTCGTTCTGCAGGGAGAAGTGACGCCGGGCGTCATGATCGCTGCGTCGATCCTTCTTGGCCGTGCGCTTGCGCCTGTGGATATGCTCATCAACCAGTGGCCGCTGGTGCAGGCCGCGCGGCGCGGCTGGCGCACCTTGTCGATGCTGCTCGCGGAAGTGGGCGAGGACTCAACGCGCACCACGCTTCCCCGCCCGCGCGCGATCCTGACGGCCGAAAACCTGACGGTCGTGCCACCGGGAGGCAACATGGCAGCCCTTCGGATGCTGAGCTTCGATGTCCAGCCGGGGGAAGCGATGGGTGTCATCGGCCCGTCTGGCGCCGGGAAATCCACGCTCGCACGGGCTTTGACGGGGGTCTGGAACCCCGCGGGCGGACGTATCCGTCTGGATGGCGCGTCGCTCGATCAATACGACCCGGAGACGCTTGGACGCTATGTCGGCTTTCTGCCACAGCGCGTGCGTCTGTTCGATGGCACGATTGCCGAAAACATTGCGGGCCTGTCGCTTGCTCCGGACGATGACGCGGTGGTAACCGCGGCCAAGAAAGCTGCGGCGCATGACCTGATCATCCGTCTGCCCGACGGATACGATACGAAGGTCAAAGGTGCAGGCGGGCTTCTGTCAGGCGGACAGTTGCAGAGGATCGGCCTTGCACGTGCTCTTTATCACGATCCGGTCATCCTCGTTCTCGATGAACCGAACGCCAACCTCGACAATGAAGGGACCGAGGCGCTCAACTCGGCGGTGAGATCGGTCAAGGCCAACGGCGGGGCGGTGCTCATCATGGCGCACCGCCCATCAGCGATCCAGGAATGTGAAAAACTGCTCGTGCTGGACGACGGCATGCCAAGGGCGTTCGGACCACGCGACGAAGTGCTGCGCCGCACCGTGCAGAACGCGCAGCAGATCGAACAAAGCGCGTCGCAGCGGCAGGGGGGCGGAGTCAGCTGATGGCGAACGAATTGACGAGGCCCAAACCGACGGAAGTCGACAAGGTCCAGACCGGGCGTGCCGCGTCTGCGGATAGCGAAGACACCGTTGCAAAAGCGTGGTCGGCAAAATTTCACGTTCTCGTCGGCTTCATCGGTATCGCCCTTCTGGTCGGGGGTTTCGGCACATGGTCGGTAACCACCAACATTGCCGGTGCGATCATCGCGCCCGGCGCGATCGAGGCCGAGCAGAACCGGCAGGTCGTCCAGCACCCGGATGGTGGAGTGATCCAGAATATCACGGTGCGCGAAGGCGATCTCGTGAACGCCGGTGACATTCTCGTTCGACTCGATCCCGAGCAACTCCAATCTGAACTGACCATCGTGCAGAACCAGCTCTTCGAGCTCATGGCCCGCCGCGGCCGGCTCGAGGCTGAACGTGACGGAGCCAACACGATCGTGTTCGACGACCTGTTGATGGAGGCATCGGAAACCGCCGACGAAGCGCAGAGCCTGATGGACGGGCAGCAACGGCTGTTCGAACAGCGGCGCGAAAGCCTGTCCGCCAATGTCTCGCAACTCGAAAAGCGTCTTGCCCAGATCGCCAGCCAGAACGAAGGCATTTCGGCCCAGCAAAGCGCAACGTCACAGCAACTCGACCTGATCGAAAGGGAACTCGCGAACAAGAGATCGCTTCTTGAACGCCGCCTGACGCAGTCCTCCGTGGTCTTGGCGCTGGAACGTGACAAGGCCGCGCTTCTCGGAAGCCAGGGCGAACTCACGGCACTTTTTGCCCAGAACGAAGGCAAGATGACCGAGACCGAGATCGAGATTCTGAAGCTTGGCCAGCAAAGACGTGAAGAGGCCATCGCCACGCTTCGCGACCTTGGATTCCAGGAACTCGAACTTGCAGAACGGCGCCGCGCGCTCATCGTGCGACTTGGGCGCCTCGACATCCGTGCTCCGCTCTCGGGGGCGATCCACGCGATGCAGGTGTTCGCCGAACGCGAAGTGATCCGGCCGGCCCAGCCGCTTCTTTATATCGTGCCGCAGGATCAACCCTTGATCATTGGAGCGCAGGTCGAGACGATTCATGTCGACGAGATACATCCCGGCCAGGACGTCGTGTTGCGGTTCTCCGCGCTCGACAGCCGGAACACGCCCGAATTGACGGGACGCGTTCTGACCGTATCGCCCGATGCTTTCTCGGACGAAGCCACCGGACAGAGCTTTTACAGGGCGCGAATCGAGTTGCTCGAGGGCGAAGCCGAAAAGCTCCCCCCTGATACGGTGCTCATTCCGGGCATGCCCGTGGAGGCCTATCTTCGCACTGCGGACCGCTCGCCACTCGCCTATCTCGTGAAACCGCTTGCGGATTACTTCAACAAGGCGTTTCGCGAGAGCTGACCTGTCGTTCGTGCCGCCGGATCTCTTCGATCGAAAAGCAGGGCTTTTTCGTCAGGATTGAACGCGGTAGCGTCGCAGGCAAAAGGAGTCCCGTCATGAGCCAGATCGAATCCCGCCTCGCGGAAATCGGCATCACCCTTCCCGACGCGCCCGCGCCTGCGGCCAATTACGTTCCATGGATCAAGACCGGTGACCTGGTGTTCGTCTCAGGTCAGGTCTCGATGGAGAACGGCACGCTCATCACCGGCAAGCTCGGCGCGGATATGGACGTCGACGCGGGAGCGGAGGCCGCGAAGGTCTGTGCGGTCAACCTGCTCGCACAACTCAAGGCAGCTTGCGACGGCGACATCGACAGGCTGGGTCGTGTGGTCAAGTTGACAGGCTTCGTGAATTCGACTCCCGACTTCACCGATCAGCCGAAAGTCGTGAACGGTGCATCCGATTTTCTTGTCAACGTCCTTGGCGATGCCGGTCGACATACGCGTTCGGCCGTCTCGGCCGCGTCGCTGCCATTCGGTGCGGCGGTCGAGATCGAGGGGATATTCGAGGTCCGATGACCCTCCCCGATGCGTTTCTGAACGTCCCCCTCGCCCATCGCGCCTATCACGACGTGAAGGCAGGCCGCCCCGAGAATTCCCGTGCGGCAATCGCCGCAGCGATCGAGGCCGGTTACGGGATCGAGATCGACGTGCAACTGTCGCGCGACAATGTCGCAATGGTGTTTCACGACTATGACCTCAAGCGCCTGACTGGCGTTACGGGGCCGGTCAGAATGCGGTCGGTCGCGGACCTCGCAGAAATACCGCTTATCGGTCGGGACGAAGGCATTCCGACGCTGGCCGAGGTGCTCACGCTCGTCGATGGTAAGGTGCCGGTCCTCATCGAGATCAAGGATCAGGATGGCGCAATGGGTCCGAACGTGGGCCCTTTGGAAAGCTCTGTCATTCGCGCATTGGACGGCTATGAGGGTCCGGTCGCGCTGATGTCGTTCAACCCGCATGCGGTGCGCGCGCTGGCCGAAGGAGCTCCGCATATCCCGCGCGGTCTCACGACCTGCGCCTTCACATCCGAAGACTGGCCTGTGCTGAACGCGACGACCCGCACCGTGCTCGCCCGCATTCCGGACTTCGACAGGGTCGGGGCCAGTTTCATCAGCCATGACGCCCGCGATCTGCGATCCGAACGTGTCGGGGACCTGAAGTCGAAGGGCGTTCCGATCCTGTGCTGGACGGTCCGATCACGCGACGAAGAAACAAAAGCGCGTGAGATTGCCGACAACGTGACATTCGAAGGTTACGAGGCCACGATCCCGGCTTGACCGGACGCGCTGCGACCCCATCATCAAGCCATGGATTCCCCCGCTCTCACGTTACGTTTGCTTGGATCACTCGACGACATATCGCCGGGCGACTGGGACGCATGCGCTTGTCCTCTCGGTCGCGATATTCCGGATGATCCGTTCACGTCCTACCGTTTCCTTCACGCGCTCGAAAGATCCGGCTCCGTGGGTCCGGGGACCGGATGGCAGCCGCAATACCTGACGGCCTGGGACGGAGCCACGTTGATCGGTGTCGCACCGGCCTATGCGAAATCGCATAGCCAGGGCGAATATGTGTTCGATCACAGTTGGGCTCACGCTTTTGAACGCGCCGGTGGGGCATACTACCCCAAGCTGCAACTCGCCGTGCCGTTCACGCCTGTGACCGGGCGGCGGTTCTTGACCCGACGCGGGTCAGAGTCTCGCGCGATGGCCGCGCTGGTGCAGGGGGCGGTTCAGATCGCGGCGGACAACGACCTTTCCTCGGTCCATGCGACCTTCTGCACCGAGGAAGAGGCCGCAGCCGGCAAGGCGATGGGCCTCATCCACCGGGTCGGCACGCAGTATCACTGGTTCAACGAAGGGTTCTCGACGTTTGACGCGTTTCTCGAGACGCTGTCGTCCCGCAAACGCAAGTCGATCCGAAAGGATCGCCGCACTGCGCAGACGTTCGGCGGCGAGATCGTGCAACTCACCGGCGACGAGCTGCGCCCGGAGCACTGGGATGCGTTTTGGGAGTTCTACCAGGACACCGGCGCGCGGAAATGGGGTTCTCCCTATCTGACACGCGCCTTTTTCGACAACGTGCAGGACACCATGCGCGATGACGTCTTGCTTGTCCTGGCGCTGCGGAACGGCGTGCCGATCGCAGGGGCCCTGAATTTCATCGGGCGTGATGCGTTGTTCGGGCGGTATTGGGGCTGCGTCGAACATCACCCGGCGCTGCACTTCGAGTTGTGTTACTATCAGGCCATCGACTACGCCATCGCGAACGGGCTGTCGCGCGTCGAAGCCGGCGCACAAGGCGAGCACAAGATCGCGCGAGGCTACGTTCCCGTCGCGACCCACTCGCTGCATTGGATCGCTCATCCGGGGCTTCGGCAGGCCGTCGAGGAATTCGTCGAGCAGGAAGTGCGGATGGTCGGCGAAGATATCGAAATCCTCACCTCGATGGGCCCGTTCAAACGCAGCGATTGACCCTGCGCATGAGGATCCCCACATTCACACCAAGGAATGTGAACAGGAGAGCATCATGAGCTACACAATCGACCGGCTGATCAAAGACGCGGATTTCGAAGACGTCGATGGACGCACCCGTGCCGCTTTGCAGGAGGCGGGCTTCGGCGTCCTGACGGAAATCGACGTCAAAGCGACGATGAAAAAGAAGATCGACAAGGACATGGATGACTATCGCATACTGGGGGCCTGCAACCCGAAAATGGCCTGGCAGGCAATCGGTATGGAGTCTCGCGTGGGTGCAATGCTCCCCTGCAACGTCATCCTGCGCAAAGTCGCGGGCGGCGTGGAGGTCTCGGCCATCGACCCGGTCGCTTCGATGAGCGCAATCGACAATGACGACCTCAAGGGCGTGGCGCGCGAAGTGCGTGACATGCTCGCCAAGGCCGTCGACGCGGTCTGACCTGCTCTAACCCGGCGGGAGCCGATAGACCGAAACCATGTCGCCCACTGTCGGTTTCAGGATCGAGTTGCCGCCGGACACGAAAGCCACGTATTCAACGCCGTCGTGTTCATAGACCGCCGGGTTCGCGACCACAGGGGCTTCGGTCACGTCCTCCCAAAGCTCTTCGCCGGTCTCGATGTCGTAGGCGCGCACCTTCTGGTCCATCGTCGCGCCGATGAAGATCAACCCGCCCGCCGTCACGGCAGGGCCTCCGATGGTCGGCGACCCCATGCTCTCGGGCATGTAGAATCCGTAGCGTTGCGACGCACCGATCGGGCGAGACCAGAGCGTTTCGCCCGTTGTCATGTCGATGGCGCGAATGTCGCCATAAGGCGGCTCCCAGCACGGCATCCCGGCCCAGTTCAGCGGCACGTAGAGTTCAAAACCATAGGGGGCCCCGGTCTGCGGATAAAAACCCTGCTCGTTGCCGGACCCGCCGGCCTGGGCCTCGTATTCTTCGCGAGGATACATGTCGAGAATCTGAACGGCGCGTGACGAGTTGACGATCGCAACCTGGTTTTCCGGGTCAAACCCGATCCCGCCCCATTGCTGACCTCCGAAGGTGGCAGGATAGACGATCGTGCCGGTGCCCTCGGTCGTCAGCGGCGTGTAAATGCCCTCATATCGTGCGTTCTCGAAAATGCGCGAGCATTCCCCGAAGGACACGAGATCAGCGAGCCACCAGACTTCGGGCCGTTCGTCGAGGTCGACGACAGGGTCAGGTTTCGACGGTATCGGCTGGGTCGGGCGCAGCACCTCGCCCTCGATCTCCGTGTCGGTCGGCACGTCGCGCTCGGTCACCTCCCAGATCGGCTCTCCGGTCTCACGGTTGAGCGCCCAAAGAAGACCCATCTTGGTCGATTGAAGCAGCGCCGGGATCTCTTCGCCATCCACGGTGATGTCCATCAGTGTCGGCGCGGCGTTGGTGTCGTAATCCCAGACGTCGTGTCGCACATATTGGTAGGACCAGACGACCTCGCCGGTCTCGACATCGACCGCTGTCGTCGAGGTCGCATAGGGCACATCGTCAAGCCGATTGCCGCCCCAGTAATTCGGAGACGGCGACGACACCGGAAGATAGACCAACCCCCGCTCCTCATCCGCGCTCATCGCTGTCCAGACATTCGCGGTCCCGGTCTGCTGGCGTATGTCTTCGGGCAAGAGCTCGACGGTCCATTCCAGTTCGCCGGTTCGGGCGTCGACGGAGAATACGGTCCCCGGCGGCGCTTCGGCCCATTCCCAGTCCTTGCCAGCCCATCCGATGATGACGTGATCGCCCACCACCGTAGGCGGCTGCAGAAGCGAGAGCGGCCAACGGTCGTTCGTGTCGTTCCACTGGTTCACGTCCAGCACGCCACCCTCGGCAAAACCGGTGCACGGCTCGCCTGTATCAGCATCGAGCGCGAACAATTGCGCGTCCATCGTGCCGAGATAGACGATCCTCTGACAGGCCTCACCCTCCGATGGCTGGTCGGCCTCCCAATAAGAAACGCCCCGGTTTTTGAGCGCTGGCTGGGTCAGCGCCTCGAGCGACGATTGGCTGTCGAAACTCCACCGTTCCTCGCCCGTAGCGGGGTCAAGCGCCAGCACACGGTAGAACGGGGTGCCGAGATAGAGGGTTTCGTTGGCGTAGATCGGTGTGGCGGACCAGACCGAGGCCGGTTTGTCGCCGGTCTCGTCCGAGACGTCGCCGGTTTCGATCCGGAACGCGAGTTCGAGTTCAGAGACATTGTCGCGGTTGATCTGGTCGAGCGGCGAATATTTCTGCGCCGACAACTGACCGTGAAAACCGGTCCAATCGGTGCGCGGCGCAGGCAGCCTGGCATCGGACGTTCTCGGTGCCGCGTCGGTCTGAGGCGCGGCCGGTTCGGGCGCGTCCTGTGCGACGAGTGGCATGGCAGCCAGCGTGACGGCACAGGTTACGGCGAGATGTCTCATGCGTCCGCTCCTTTCGGTGCTGCAACGACGACGAACCAACAGATGGCAGCGACCGTGAGCGCGACGACCATGACCTCCTGATGCAGCAGGATCGCGGCGAACAGCGTCAGCACGATCGCCAGCGCCACGAGCAGCAAGAGCGCGGCGCGCCCCGCGACCGAACCTGCGCCGAGCGACCAGAGCGCGCCGACCGCGATGCAGAACGCGCCGAAGGCGGCCAGAAGCGGGCCCCAGACGCCCGTCACGCCGGTCAACGGCGCGAAGTATCCGTAAAGCCCGGCCGCAAATGCAACGGCCGCCGCCAGTGCGAGGATGATGAGCCCGGAACGGTAGGCCATAGACAGGGTCCTTTGTGTCGAATGGTAGGGCATGCTGTCGCAGTCCCTTTCGTTATCAACACGTCACCCGGCAGATCGTTGCCTGCATCTTAAAAAAAATTGCGCCGGGGCAACGATCTCCCCGGCGCGTCACCGTTCATCGAGGCACAATCAGAGCGCGTCGACCATCGCCTCGCCGCCCGAGGTTTCGCAAACGCCGGGGTTTTCCTCGGCATGCAAAACCTTGACCACTCCGTCTTCGGCCATCAGCGCGTATCGCTTCGACCGGGCGATGAGACCGGCGGGCGGTGCATCGAACCGCATCCCGATGGCCTCTGTGAAACCGCACTCTGAATCGCCCAGCATCTCGATCCCGGCCTGGCTCGCCTGCGTGCTTTCACCCCACGCGCCCATCACGAAGGGATCGTTGACCGACACGCAGATGACCTGGTCCACGCCCTTTTCCTTAAGCGCGTCCATCGTCCGGATGAAGCTCGGGACATGCGCCGTCGTGCAGGTGCCGGTATAAGCGCCCGGGAGTCCGAAGATCACGACCTTCCGCCCCTTTGTCAGCTCCGATAATGCGACCGGTGTCGGCCCCTCCGCCCCCATCTTGAGCAACGTTGCATCGGGCAGCGTTTCACCAACTGAAATAACCATCTCACTCTCCTGTTCGCGTTTGCCATTCGGCCGTTCTGGACTGTAGGGTCTCGAGCGACACGTTAGGGGAGAACGCTGCGTCATGAAAAGCATTGTCGTCATCGGTGCAGGCCAGGCCGGATCGTCATTGGTCGCCAAGTTGCGCCACATGGGTTTCGACGGTTCGATCACCCTGATCGGCGATGAGCCGGAACCTCCATATCAACGCCCTCCCCTGTCCAAGGCCTATCTGCTCGGAGAAATGGCGCTTGACCGGCTCTACTTGCGACCGGCGAGCTTCTATTCCGACAACGACATCACGCTTCGCCTGTCGACCCGCGTGGAAAGCGTGGATCCCGCGGCCAGGACCGTCACACTCGAGGATGGCGAAACGCTGAACTACGACCAGCTGGCCCTGACGACCGGCTCGGTTCCAAACCGGCTCCCGGCCGCGATCGGCGGCGATCTTGGCGGGGTCTATACCGTGCGGACGCTCGCGGATGTTGATGGCATGGCGCACGAATTTGCCGAGGGACGCAACGTGCTCGTCATCGGCGGCGGTTATATCGGGCTCGAGGCCGCGGCAGTTGCCGCCAAGAAAGGCATGAACGTCACGCTCGTCGAAATGTCTGAACGCATCCTGCAGCGGGTCGCCGCCCCCGAAACGTCATCCTATTTCCGCGACCTGCACAGCGCGCACAATGTCGACCTGCGTGAAGGCGTGGGGCTGGCGGCCCTGACGGGCGATGGCCATGTCTCGGGCGCCGAACTCTCCGACGGCTCGAAACTTACGGTCGATTTCGTCGTCGTTGGCGTCGGTATCCGGCCCGACACGAGGCTGGCAGAGATTGCCGGTCTCGAGATCGAAAACGGGATCAAGACCGATGAACACGGGTGCACGTCGGACCCCGCGATATTCGCGGCGGGCGATTGCGCCTCGTTCCCCTATCGTGGCGAGCGCATCCGGCTCGAAAGCGTCGGCAATGCCATCGATCAAGCTGAATTGGTGGCCGAGAACATGATGGGCGCGAACAAGGCCTACGTCGCAAAGCCGTGGTTCTGGTCGGATCAATACGACGCCAAGCTCCAGATCGCCGGGCTGAACACCGGATATGACCAAATCGTCACGCGGCGCGACGGTGATGCCGTCTCGTTCTGGTATTATCGCGGAAACGACCTCCTGGCCGTCGATGCGATGAACGATGCGCGCGGCTACATGGTCGGCAAACGGCTGATCGAAGCGGGAAAAAGCCCGGACAAGGCCGCCATTGCGGACCCGGCCACCGAGCTCAAGGCGCTCTTGAAAGCGTGAGGATCATCGCCGGAGATTTCCGCGGGCTCAACCTCGCCTCGGTCGGCAAGGGGGATGCCGGTGCGCACCTGCGCCCTACGACGGATCGTGTGCGTGAAAGCCTGTTCTCAATGCTCGCGGGTGGGCGGTTCGGAGATCCGGTTTCGGATGCCGTGGTGCTCGACCTTTTCGCCGGAACGGGGGCGCTTGGCCTCGAAGCCCTGTCGCGCGGGGCGCAATACGCGACCTTCGTCGACGATGGACGGGTTGCGCAGTCTCTGATCCGCGAAAACGTGAAAAAGTGCCGCGCAGAGGCCCGCGTCAAGATCATCTCACGCAACGCGACCCGATTACCAGCAAACACCGACGCCCCCGCGTCGCTGGTTTTTCTCGATCCGCCCTATGGCAAGGGGCTGGGCGAAAAAGCCCTCACCTCAGCGCTCGAAGGCGGTTGGGTCGCACCCGGCGCTCTGATCGTTTGGGAGGACAGTGCCGCGATCACGCCTCCGATCGGCGTCACGCTTCTGGATCAGCGTCGCTATGGTGATACGGTCATTTCCCTTTGCGAAACCGGGGAAGCGGATGATTGACGGAAGTGAAATGTCCACAACCTCCGCTCACGCGATGCTGTGCGGCCAAGAACCGAGACGTGGTGCGGATGTCCCCTAGAGCCGTTCTCTTCGATTGCGATGGCGTCCTTGTCGACAGCGAACCGATCGCCTTCGATCTTCTGTGCGACGAGCTTTCCGTACATGGTCGCCCGATGGATCGCGAGGAAGCGGAAGCGACCTTCATCGGTGGGACCATCGCCGGAGTCGCGGAAAAGGCACGCACGATGGGCGTGGGTTTCGGCCCCGACTGGGTCGATCGTTTTTATGAAACGCTCTACGCGCGACTGGCGCAGGATGTGGCGCTCTTTGCCGGTGTCGAGGCGTTACTGGACAAACTGGACGACGCCGGCATCCGCTATGCGGTCGGTTCGAACGGTACCCGGCGCAAGATGAAGACCACGCTTTCGCAGCACCCGGGGGTCTGGCGCCGGGTGAACGGGACGTTGTTTTCCGGGCAAGAGCTTGAAGCGCCGAAGCCCGCGCCAGATGTCTATCTTGCCGCCGCCGAAGCCCTCGGGGTCGATCCGGGCGATTGCGCCGTGATCGACGACAGCCCATCCGGGTGCCGCGCCGGGCTTGCCGCCGGGATGCACACGATCGGCTTTGCGAGCGGCGCACGCGCGCCACTTGTCGCTCTCGGCATCCCGGTGTTCGACACCATGGACCAGATCGCCGCGCACCTTGGGCTGTGACTAGGCCATAGCAATCAGATCGTCACGCGGCCTGCCGGCCAGAATCCGCGCTTTTGCCGCCTCGCTTTTCCAAGCGAAGGACGGAGGAAGACCCAGCCTGACCGCAGACCGGGCTGCGGGTGATGACCTGATCGGCACCTGCTCGGCAATCCATCCGACGCTGCGAAGGGCAAAACGCTCACGCCGGGTGAGATCGAAGTCCGACCCGAGACACAATGCATCGCGAACATCGCCGGGGAGCAGGCTCACAGCACCATTCGCTATCGCATGGTAGAGCCGTTTCGGAATACCGCGCGCGGCCTGACCGGACCGGATGATATCGAGGAAATCGAACACGATCTGATGGCTCTCGAACCGGGGGGACATCTCGTCCAGCATCCTGTCGAAATCCTCCGGCGAGGTGATATGCGATTTGACCCCGTACATCGCCGCGATCGGTGCGTTCTCGGCATAGAACCTGCATTTATCGACATGGCTCAGCGGCCTCACGAAGCGGTCGTAGCCGTTCAGGAACCCGAAAAGTGCCGTGGCGCTGACCCAATCGAGAAGATCGGTGTCCTGCGCCGAATAATGTTCACCCTCAGGCGTCGTGCCTGCCACCTGACTGTGCATGTTGTTGACGCCAGTGATGATCCGCCGGGCGGCGCTCGCGGGTCCATACACACCGACCATCGCTGCGATTCCCGTGCGTTTCGACCGTCCCAACGGGTCCGTGGGATAGACAGAATGGTTCCAAACCCCGGATCTGATCCGCGCGTCCGCGAATTCCAAGAGTACGGCGGCGACCCCGCCGATGGCCAGCGCCACCGGATTCTTGTAGATCGACCATGTCAGGCTGTCCGGCGCACAAAACGCCGGTTCTCCGGGTGGTCTGGAGAAATCCAGATCCCATCCCAGATAAGACTTTTTCTCGCTCATGGCGCGCCTCCTCGCGTGCGTTGCGCTGGCGCTCCTTCCGATGGTCAGACTGCGGTTGGAGTGACGGCTCTGCAAGTCAAAAAAGTTCTTCTTCCGCGCACGCTTTCTCGCAAACGTGAAATTGGAAACGGGGCGCGCATGTTAGTCTGTTTTCAATGGCCGAAGCCCCGCGTGGCGCGGCCTCACCACGCCTCGCTTCGGTCCCCATCACTGCGGACCAAGGGAGGAACCTATGTCCAAGACTATCGGAAACCCCATCACCGTCGCGATCGGCGCCCTTAGCTCGAGCGCCCGCAGCGTGGAGAAAGGGATCGAAACCATCGGGAGCCACGCGCTCACCGCACCGCACGTCAAACGCATCGGGCTTGCGGATCTCGCGCGTGCGCTACGTCTTGGCGCGAACGACTTCGCCGCCTTGCGCACGGATGTGATGTTCATGGTCGTCGCCTATCCCTTGATCGGTCTGCTCATCGCCGGTCTTGCTTTCAACGCGGCACTCGCGCCGCTCCTGCTGCCGATGGCCGCGGGCTTCGCCATTCTCGGCCCCGTCGCCTGTGTCGGGCTCTATGAGATGTCGAAACGGCGGGAGGCCGGCGAAGATGTCAACTGGGCCGATGCGTTCACCGCGTTGTCCGCGAAGGTGCTCGGACCGCTCCTGACAATGTCCGCCTATCTCCTCGGCCTGTTCACCGCATGGATATTCGCCGCCGACCTGATCCATGAGGTGACGATGGGTGGCATGATGTCGGGCGGCCTGATGGCATTCCTGTCGGAAATCGTCTCGACACAGGCTGGATGGACAATGCTCGTCGTCGGCACCGGCGTGGGTTTCGTTTTCGCCCTGATCGCCCTCGTCACCACGATCGTCGCTGCGCCCATGCTGGTCGATCGCCCGGTCGGACTGCCGGTTGCAGTGTCGACCTCGCTGCGGGTCGCCGCTCGGAATCCCGTTCCGGTCCTCGTATGGGGCGCGCTGGTCGCCCTACTTCTCGCCTTCGGTGTGGCGACGCTCTTCATCGGGTTGATCGTGGTGCTGCCGATCCTGGGCCACGCAACATGGCATCTCTATCGCGCCGCCGTGAGCTTCGACTGAGGGGCCGCTTCAGCCGTAGGTCGGGTGGAATCTGTCTGCGGGCGACAGTGTGAAGACCTCGCAGCCGTCGGCGGTGATTCCGATGGAATGCTCGAACTGGGCCGACAAGCTCTTGTCCCGCGTGACCGCCGTCCAGTCATCGGCAAGAACCTTGGTTTCCGGCCGCCCCAGATTGACCATCGGCTCAATGGTGAAGAACATGCCTTCCTGCAGAACCGGACCGGTGCCTGGCCGTCCGTAGTGCAGAACGTTCGGCGGCGCGTGAAACACCTGTCCAAGCCCGTGCCCGCAGAAATCCCTCACCACGGCCATGCGGTTCTTTTCGACGAAACTCTGGATCGCGAACCCGATGTCGCCGAACGTGTTGCCGGGCCTCGCCGTTTCGATCCCGCGCATCAGCGCCTCGTGCGTCACGTCGATCAGCCGCTCCGCCTTGCGTGGAAGCTTTCCGGCGACGAACATGCGGCTGGTGTCGCCGTACCAGCCATCGACGATCACGGTCACGTCGATGTTCAGGATGTCCCCATCCTTCAGCTTCTTGTCGGACGGTATGCCGTGACAGACGACGTGATTGATGGAAATGCAGGACGCGTGCTTGTAGCCCTTGTAGCCAATGGTCGCCGAGGTCGCGCCAGCTTCGTTCACCATATCTTCGATCGCCGCGTCGATTTCGCCGGTGGTCACGCCCGGTTGAACCATCGGGATGATCCGATCGAGAATATCGGCAGCCAATCTGCCGGCCGCACGCATCCCGGCGAAATCGTCGGGGGCGTAAAGGCGGATGCCTTCTCGGGTCACACGGGTCTTCTGGTCCACGGAGGTACTCCTGTTTGTCTTGGCACTAGATAGGCCCAATTTCCGCTGGTGACAACGCGCCCCAGGCTTGCCTGCACCGTGTTCGCGGATAGAGTAACTGCATTCTTCACATGAATTGGATGACCAGATGTATCGGAGCCTCATCGTATGGATCGTCGCCACCTGCGCGACGCTCCCCGCCGTCGCCGCTTGCGAGGACGAAATCAGGGCGATGTACGACATCGGCGGTTTGTTCGACCCTGCCGAGCTTTCACCACAGGAACACCGCGTCGTCTGGATCGCGCCCGATGGGACAGAAACACCAGCCAACATCGCACGGTGGGAAAATGCGAACCGCGTCGTCTCGGAAAACGGCGGCATGTTCCTGTTGTCCTATGACGGCGGTTATTTTCAGGGACCGGGCTGGGACGGCCCGTGGCAGGACATGGGCTATCCCGCATCTGGCGACGCCATCGAAATCGGCCGCGCCATGAACGACGTGGTGCGCACGAACCTTGCCGATATGGCCTGCGATGGCGAGGTCGAGATCGACGGGCGCGTGGCCCGGAAATACAGCTATCGCTACCGCGTCGAAACCGCAGGCGGTGCGAGTTGGTGGGAAAGCGACTACGTGCTGTTCGTAGACACCGAGACCGGCAATCGCCTGCGAACCGAAGAACGTGGGCTCATCGAAAGCTGGGCGGAAACGGCAACACCGAAGGCCGAAACGCGCGTGACGACGATCACTCAACATCCCGGGTACGTGGTGCCCAACGCGCCGGACGCCGATTAAGCCCGCTCGAACGGCAGCGCCGTGCCAAGTGAGATGCTGGTCGGGTCAATCTTCGTCCCATAAGCGATGACTTCGACACCTGCGGCGATGGCAGCATCCACGGCTTCGGCATAGGCCGGGTCGATATCCCTCGCGATTCCGACCCGCACGGCATCGGTGCGCTGAACGAGGTAGAAGATCACCGCACGATGCCCGGCGCGCGCCATCGCCGACAGTTCTGCCATATGTCGCGCGCCCCGTGCCGTCACGCTGTCGGGAAACTCAGCCAGCCCTTGAGCGCGGCTGAGCGTGACGGATTTGACCTCGATGTAAGCGTCCGGCAACCCCGGTTCTCTCAGAAGGAAATCTATCCGACTCGCCTCGCCGTATTTCACCTCCGGACGCACAGTGCCATAGGGCGCGAGCGGCGGAATTTCGCGGTCGATGAGCGCGCGTTTCAGCATCCGGTTCGGCAAGGACGTGTCGACACCGACAAAATGCCCGCTCTCCTGCTCGATCAGCCTCCAACCGTATTTCAGCTTCTTCCTGGGGTCGTCATTCGGCTCGAGCCAGACCCGAGCGCCGGGTGTCGCCAACCCCATCATCGACCCGGGATTCGCGCAATGCGCCGTGATCTCGGTGCCATCGGCGAGGCGGCAATCCGCGAGAAACCGTTTGTAACGTCGAGAGAGGGTCGCGGGAACGAGCGGCGTGAGAAATTCCATGCGGGCAAAGTGGCGGGAAACTTCATCTCTGTCCACGGGGCACCAAATATCCCACGATTCTAGAATTCTAGAATCCCGGAATCTCCCGCACAGGCCAAAACGTTGTTTTCAAAAAATTTTCCGGAACTACGCCGAGGGCACGTTAATCACTTCGTTAACGCGGTCGGTTTTCTCGGTGCCCAACAACTCTCTTTTGAAGCGTTCCAAAACGCTCTACCCTGACACGGAAAAACCACGGAACATCGCCATGACCAACCCAACCGCCGCCATGATCGTGATCGGGGATGAAATCCTCTCCGGGCGCACCCGCGACTCCAACATGAACCACCTGGCCAAGGAACTGACCCAGCATGGCGTCGAATTGTGCGAGGCGCGGGTCGTCTCCGATGACCGGGCGGCCATCGTTCAGGCGGTGCGCGATTTGTCCGGGTGCTACGATCACATATTCACCTCTGGCGGGATTGGCCCGACTCATGACGATATCACCGCAGACAGTGTGGCCGAGGCGTTCGGTGACCATATCGACATCCGCGATGACGCGCGTAAGCTCCTGATGGATTATTTCGAAAGCCGTGGGGTCGAGGCCACGGAAGGGCGGATGCGGATGGCGCGGATTCCCGACAGCGCGACCTTGATCGACAACCCTGTTTCGATCGCGCCCGGTTTCACGATCCGCAACGTGCACGTCATGGCCGGCGTCCCGGCGGTGTTCGAGGCGATGGTCGCGAGCGTTCTTCCGGGGATCAAGGGCGGCGCGCCCCTATTGTCGCAAACCTTGCGCATCGACCGGCCCGAAGGCGAAGTTGCAGGCCCCCTGCGCAAACTGGCCGAGACCTATCCAGACGTGTCGATCGGATCATATCCGTTCAACGACAAGGGTGCGTTCGGAACCAACATCGTGATCCGCGGGCAAGACGGAGCCAGCGTCGATGCTGCCATGATCGCTTTGTGCGAGGAGTTTCCCAACCCATGACGCCCACCCTCCCCGATGCCCGCGCCCTGACGGATGCGCTGCTTGCGACCTGGCCTGCAGCCGGGATCTCGCGGGTCGGCGCCTGGACAATCCGCGAGGGTCAGGGCGGCGGAAACCGGGTGTCGTCCGCAACCGAGGATTGGCCAGTCACCGAGGCCGACCTCCCCGCCGCCGAAGCCGCCATGCGCGCCTTGGGGCAGGTGCCGCAGTTCATGGTCAGAGATGGCGAAGACAGTCTCGATGCCATGCTGGAACATCATGGCTACGACGTTCGTGACACGACGAACCTCTATGCCGTTCCGACCAAAACGCTGTCCGGCGATGGAAAAATCCCGATGGGGGGCGGCTATGCCATGTGGCCGCCGCTGCACAAGATTCGCGAGATATGGGAGGCCGACGGGATCGGCCCGGAACGTCAGGCAATCATGGATCGCGCGCCGCAGCCCAAAGCCGGGATCATTGCGCGTCGTGCCGATTACGCGGGGGGCGCGGCGTTCGTGGCGATCCATGACGGAATCGCCATGATCCACGCCCTGCACGTCATGCCGAGCGAACGGCGCAGAGGTGTGGCACGGCAGCTTCTCAAACAGGCCGCGATCTGGGCGCATGACCACGGCGCGCCGGTCACTGCGCTTGCGGTGACGCGGGGCAACCACGCCGCGAACCCGCTCTATGCCTCGCTTGGCATGACGCTTCGGGGGCATTATCACTATCGCGTTCATGCGAAGGAAAGCTGACATGCCCAAGAACATCATGGCACTCGACCTGCCGCAGGTGGAGCCGCTGCCGGAGAGCACGCAAAAATACTTCGATATCTGCCAGGAAAAACTGGGGATGGTCCCCAACGTGTTGCGGTCCTACGCGTTCGACATCGACAAACTCAACGCGTTCACGGCCATGTATAACGACCTCATGCTGGGTGACAGCGGGCTGAGCAAACTCGAACGCGAAATGATCGCGGTCGTCGTCTCGTCGGTGAACAAGTGCTGGTATTGCCTCGTCGCGCATGGAGCAGCCGTCCGGCAATTGTCGGGCGATCCGAAGCTGGGCGAAGCAATGGTGATGAATTTCCGCGCCGCCGGGCTCGACGCGCGGCAGCATGCCATGCTCACGTTTGCCGAAAAACTGACGGAAGCGCCGGCCAAGATCGAAGAGGCGGATCGGGCGGCCCTACGCGACGCGGGGTTTTCCGACCGGGATATCTTCGACATCGCCTCGGTCGCGGGCTTTTACAACATGTCCAACCGGGTCGCGGCGGCGACCGATATGCAACCGAACGACGAATACCACGGGCAGGCCCGCTAAGGTGCACAGGCGGGCGGCTTCATTCCTGACGTGCGCCGTGGCGGCTACCGTTCTCGGCATGCCGGCGGGAGCCGAAATCGCCTTGCCAGACGGGTCTACCCCCACCTTCGAAGAGACCGAGAACGAGGCCCGCTACGCTCTCCCGATCGGGCCACACGATGGTGACGAGCTGCGCACCTTACCCGCCGAGGGGCAGGTGACGCGTCGGGCATGGCGCATCGGCGGCACCGGGCTTTCGAGCTTTCAGGTCATGATCACCCTGCGGCAGCAACTCGTCGATGACGGATACGAGGTTCTGTTCGAATGCGACGCGTCAAGTTGCGGGGGGTATGATTTTCGCTTCGGAACCGACGTGATCGGCGAACCGGACATGCATGTGGACCTCGGGGATTTTCAGTTCCTGTCGGCGCGCATCCCCGGCGACACCGGACAATATGCGTCCATTTTCGTCAGCCGGTCCGCGAGTTCGGCATATGTGCAGGTGATTTCCGTCGCCCCTGCGGATGCAGCACAGCCCGAAGTCGTGACCTCGACAAAGACCGATCCGACCGCGATGCCGGATGAAGCGACAGGCTCACTGGGCGAAGCGATGGAAACGATCGGGCGGTACATCATGACCGACCTGAGCTTCGAGACTGGCTCTGCTTCGCTCGGTGACGGGCAATACGACAGCCTCGCCGCGATAGCGACCTATCTCGATGCGCACCCATCCGCTCGCGTTGCGCTTGTCGGCCATACCGATGCAGAGGGATCGCTCGCCGCGAATATCGCCATATCCGAGCAACGCGCGATCAGTGTGATGGAACGTCTCGTGTCCCGATATGGTGTTGCCGCGGACCGGCTCGAGGCGAAGGGAATCGGGTATCTGGCGCCAATCGCGTCGAACCAGACGGACGACGGGCGGACACGAAATCGCCGCGTCGAGGCGATCCTGATTTCGACCGAGTAACGTCAGCCGCCCCCAATAAGAACCCCGGCCGCGAAGACGAGCGCCCCGCCCACGACGACCTGAAGCGTCGCCCGCATGAAGGGCGTTTCCATGTAGCGGTTCTGAATCCAGACGATTGCGAACAATTCCACCACGACGATGATGATCGCGAGGATCGTGGCGTTCCAGAAGTCGCCCAGGAGATACGGGAGCGCGTGTCCGAGGCCCCCAAGAGTGGTCATGACCCCCGACGAAAGGCCCCGCTTGACCGGGCTGCCCCGCCCGGACAATTCCCCGTCGTCGGTGGCAGCTTCCGTGAAGCCCATCGAAATGCCGGCCCCGACGGCAGCGGCAAGGCCGACGGTCAGCGTCGTCGCCGGGTCGCGCGTGGCGAAGGCCGTGGCGAAGACGGGTGCCAGCGTCGAAACGGAACCGTCCATAAGCCCCGCCAGACCGGGCTGCACCCAGGTCAGCACGAATTGCCGCTTGGCTTCCCGATCCTCTTCCTCACGCGCCTCACCGCCAAGATGCTCAGCCTCCAGATCACCCGCCGTCTGCGTGTGACCGGCTTCCGCGGCCGCGAGATCGCCTAGCAGCTTCCGGGTGCCCGCATCGGTGCTGCGGTCGGCGGCCTTGCGGTAGAACGTCTCGGCCTGCCGCTCCATTTCGCTGGCTTCGGCTCGCATCCGCTCAAGCCCGAAATTCTCCACGATCCAGGCCGGGTTGCGCGCAAAATACCCCGCGACATGGCTGCGCCGGATTGGCGGAATCGCATCCCCGAAGCGCCGTTTATGCTCTTCGATCAGCCATTGACGATGCTCGTCCTCCTCCTCGGCCATCCCATCGAAGACCTTGGCCGAGGAAGGATAGTCCGATCGCAGCGACTCCGCGTAGTAGCGGTAGATCCGCGCGTCTTCTTCTTCGTTCGAAATTGCGAGCGCCAGCACTTCCTGTTCGGATAAATCCGAAAACCGGCGGCGCGACTGAAGGATACCGAGTGACATGATGACCCATAGTTTGGAACAATTCTAAACTATTTAGCCCGATACTGGTGGCCGTGGCAATGCGGCGGATCGCCCTCAGTCGAGTCTGCGGATCACGATATGGTTGCCTTCGCGCTTGGTCTCGAACCGTTTCGTGTCGCGGATCAGGTCGGACAGTTTCGCCCGCCCGTAGGTCCGAGTGTCAAAATCGCGATTGTCGGCTTGAATGGTTTGACCGATCTGGCCAAGCTGGAACCACTCACCATCCTGGTCGATCTTCTCCATCGCGTTGAAAATAAGGGGGATCGCGTCCGACACCGATCGCTTGCCCTTCTTCGTCTCACCCTTCTGGGCGGGTTCTTCGACGATATTCTCGATCATCACGAACCGCGAACAGACATTGCGCAGGCTTTCCGGCGTCTTGCCCTCACCGATCCCGATCACCGTCATCCCCTGCTCGCGAATACGGTTTGCGAGCGAGGTGAAATCGCTGTCGGAGCTGACCAGAACGAAGCCATCGAAGCGCCCCGTGTGAAGAAGGTCCATCGCGTCGATCACCAGCCCGATGTCGCTTGCATTCTTGCCCTTGGTGTTGGCGCTTTCCTGATGGGCGACAAGGCCCAGCTCCTGCACCTTGCCTTTCCACGGGGCAAGCCGTTGTGACGACCAGTCGCCATAGACCCGGCGCAGCGCGGGTTCACCATAGGCGGTGATTTCCTTGAGAATCGCTTCGGCGAACCGGGCGGGCACGTTGTCGGCGTCGATCAGGACGGCGAGAAGGGGGGTGTCATTTGCCATGACCCTGCCTAACCCGCATCCTGCGCGCGCACCAGCCATGTGTGGATGGAAAAGACGACCGCGCCGGTTTCGGGAAGGCGCTTGATGACCTGCCGTTCCTTACGGAGAAAAGGCCGGGGGCCCGACGCGTGGTAGTCCTCGGGCGAGGTCGACTCGAGCGCCGGATTGTGCAGGCGGTCCGTCTCGTAAGGCAGATGGTTCCACCGAACCAGAGGCTGCTCCACCCGCACGAGGTCGAAAAGACGCTGCACACGGGTGGCAAGCGCCGTGTCATACTCCGGGACCGGCGTGTGAATTGCGGTCAGGGGGCGGCCGATTTTCTGCGTCAGGGTCCAGAGCGACGGAAAGCACAGCACCCCGGCGGCCAGCCAATGCTCGTTTTCACCGCGCAACATGACGATGAAATCTTCCTGCGCCAACCGACCGAGCGTCCCCAACGGATCATCGCGGTCGATCCCCACCGTGACACCGTCCGCGCGCCGGTAGTCGGACCCACGCACACCCAGGTCCTCCAGCACCACCGACAGAAGCTCCGCCACCGCGTCCACCGCATCGTCGGTTTGCGCGATCACCTTGTCACGCTGCTGCAAGACAAGCCGGTCGCGCAACGCCATCTGTTCCGCATAACGCTCATCGCGCCGGAGCCAATCGCCGGGCGCAAGCGGTCTCGTGCCCGGAAGCGGGTGCGCAATCGCGTCGTCGGGAAACTGGTCGTGCAGGATACCGCTCATCGGCTCACCGGAACCCGGAACCCTGCAAGAGGCAAGACGTCAGTACGTCACGACCGAGCGAATGGACTCGCCCGCATGCATCAGGTCGAAGCCCTTGTTGATGTCGTCGAGCCCCATGGTGTGCGTGATCATCGGGTCGATCTCGATCTTGCCGTCCATGTACCAGTCCACGATCTTCGGCACGTCGGTCCGCCCGCGTGCGCCGCCGAATGCCGTGCCCTTCCAGACCCGGCCGGTCACAAGCTGAAACGGGCGCGTCGCGATCTCGGCCCCGGCGGGTGCAACACCGATGATGATGCTTTCGCCCCAGCCCCGGTGCGCGGCTTCGAGCGCGGTGCGCATCACGCCCACGTTGCCGGTCGCGTCGAACGTGTAATCCGCGCCGCCGAACGCGTCGCCCGGACGTTTCGTGATGTCGAGCAGGTAGGGCAGCAGATCGCCCTCGACTTCGTTCGGGTTCACGAAATGGGTCATGCCGAACTTCTCGGCCATCTGCTTTTTCGAGTTGTTCAGATCGACACCCACGATCATGTCGGCACCGGCGAGGCGAAGCCCCTGGATCACATTGAGCCCGATGCCCCCGAGACCGAACACGATGGCCGAAGACCCGACCTCGACCTTGGCCGTGTTGATGACCGCGCCAATCCCCGTGGTCACGCCGCAGCCGATGTAACAGATCTTGTCGAACGGCGCGTCCTCTCGCACCTTGGCAAGCGCGATTTCCGGCAGAACCGTGTGGTTCGAGAAGGTCGAGCAGCCCATGTAATGCAGGATCGGATCACCATCGAGCGTCGAAAAACGCGATGTTCCGTCGGGCATGACGCCCTGCCCCTGCGTGCCCCGGATCGAGGTGCAGAGGTTGGTTTTCTGGCTCGTGCAGGAATAGCACTCGCGACATTCAGGCGTGTAGAGCGGGATCACATGATCGCCGGGCTTCAGGCTGGTGACACCCTCGCCCACTTCCATCACCACGCCCGCGCCTTCATGCCCCAGAATGGCCGGGAACAGCCCCTCCGGATCAGCGCCCGACAGCGTGAATTCGTCGGTGTGGCAGATGCCGGTGGCCTTGACCTCGACAAGCACCTCGCCGGCCTTCGGCCCATCGAGGTTCACATCCATGATCTCAAGCGGTTTACCGGCTTGGGTGGCAACGGCGGCACGGGTTTTCATCGCAAATCTCTCCCTTGTAATTGGCTGGAACATTGGGCGATTTTCAGCATTGGGGCAAACAGAAACCTTGAGACGAAACCGTCAGGGATTATCTAGGACGCATGAAACGATTGATCCTCGCCTGTGCCCTCGCGCTCCCTCTCGCTGCCTGCAAGGAGGACGACGATGTGACCGCGAGCGGACCCGATCCCGACGCCTGCAACGCCTCGCAATACCAGAGCCTCGTTGGTCGGGACGAAGCTGCGGTTGCGGAAGCTGGAATTGAGCCGGGTCAAAAGGCACGCATTTTCGGACCCGGTGATGTGCTCACGATGGATTACCGGAGCGACCGGATCAACGTCGAGCTTGACGCGGCCGGTGAAGTCGTGCGGGTCTATTGCGGATGAAACGACTATCGCTCACCGCCTTCGCCTTGCTCGCCGCGTGCTCGTCCGGCCCCGTAGTGCGCCATGACCCGACCGGAGAGCTCGGCGTCTGTCCCGCCCCGGCTTTTCAGGATTTCGTCGGTCAGAAATACGCTCATACCGCCTTCGATTGGCGGATGCTTCGGATCATCCGTCCCGGCGATGCCGTGACGAAGGATTATCGCCCGGATCGGCTCAATGTGGATTTGGACGAGAACGAAGTGATCACCCGGATCTGGTGCGGCTGACCGCGCGAATGCGCAGGTTTCGGGTCGATAGACTGGGCATTTGCCGACGATGATGGCGGCCACCAAAGGTCGCCTCATGCTCGAAACGTTCATCGCTCTCATCGTCTTCCTCGCGCCGCTCGCGTACAGCCCTGGTCCCGGCAATCTGTTCTTCGCCGCCAACGGTGCGCGGTTCGGGTTTCGGGCGACCCTGCCCGCGAACGTCGGCTACCATGCGGCGACATGGCTCGTGACCATCGCGATCGGGCTGGGCTTCCTCGCCCTCGTCGAAAACGTTCCGGGCGTGTTCGCCTTCATCCGGATGGCCGGGGCGGCCTATGTGCTCTGGCTCGCGGCAAAGCTGATCCGGTCGGGCGCGATCGAAGACGGGAGCGCGGCGCAACCTGCCGGGTTTCGAGACGGCGTCGTGCTCTTGCTTCTGAACCCCAAGGCCTATGCCATCATCGCGTTGATGTTCAGCCAGTTCCTCGGCCCGAACTTTTCCGGCAACCTTGCCGCAGTTCTTTTCATTTCCACTGTGTTCACCCTGAACAACTGCACGGCCTTCGTGATCTGGACGTTGATAGGCGACCGGCTCGCCGCAGTGTTTCGCAACGATCGGCAAGCGGCTGTTCTGAACGTCGTACTCGGGCTTGCGCTTGCCGGTGTGGCGATCTGGATGCTTTTGCCCTGAAACGAAAACCCCCGCCAAACGGCGGGGGCCTGTAGCGTCGGTATTCTCCGCTCAGAGCTTGTAGGGCTTGTGACAGGCCGCACAGGCTCCACCTACGCCCTGCATCGCGGCACTCAGGCTCGCCTCGTCTGTCACTTCGGCGCCCATCGCCGCTTCGTGCAGCGCTTCGGCTTTTGAAACGAAGTCTTCCCAATACGCCCAGATATCCTCCGAGGCATCGGTTTCGCCCTCGATGGATTCGGTCTCGAACACGACGGGAATCGTTTCGGCAGCTTCGGTCATCGTCCCGAGCGCGGCATTGGCCGCGTCCGCATCGAATGCGGTCGTGCCCTTGGCCATGTCAGAGAGAACCTTCATCTGCGCGCCGATGGTCTTCATCGTGTCCTGGCGCGCTTTCACCGGGTCTTGGTCTTGTGCAATGGCAAACCCGCTCAGTCCCAGAAAGACTGCGGCGGTGGTAATCGTAACGGTTTTTCTCATGGCTTTCCCTGTTTGTTGGGTGTGGCTTTGCGTTCCCGACCACCCTAGGGAACATCTTGTGAAATCATTATAACATCCGCGCGAGTGGCGTGTGACGGCAGGTTTCTGCCCCGCAGCACCATCGGAGGACTCGACTCCTTCATGGCCGGGACGGTAAAAGAACATAATGTGAACATTCACGCCCGCTGCCGCCATGCCCACCAAACGCCACGTGTCGCTCTGGTTTCCCCGCCTCGCCGCCGAACGCCTGCTGCGGCTCGACCGTGCCTTGCCTGCCGGTCCTTTCGTGGTGGTCGCGGATCGCAACGGGGCGCAGGTCATCACCGCGCTGAATGACGAGGCGAGCGCGGCGGGGCTGATCCCCGGTCAGCCGCTTCGGGACGCCCGCGCCATGTGCGCCGAACTGACCGCGCGGCCCGCGAACCCGGTGGCTGAAGCGGGGTTTCTGACCACGCTGCGCCGGTGGGCCGGGAAATTCTCGCCCTGGGTGGCCGAAGAAGCCCCCGACGGGCTGATCCTCGACATCACCGGCTGCGCGCATCTGTTCGGGGGCGAGGAAACGCTGGCCGAAGAGATCGAGCGGGAGTGCGCGCGGCTGGGGCTGAGCGTGCGGCTGGGGCTGGCGGATACGCTGGGCGCGGCCTGGGCGCTGGCCCGCTTCGCCCATCGCGGCGCGGATGGCGGGCTGTCGGGCGACGCCATCGACCAGGAGGCCCGCGCCACCCGGTCCCGCGCGGTCAAGCGGCGGCACTGGACGCGGGGCGGACAGCCTCCCGCCGTGCATCTCGCCGCCACGCCGCCCCGCATTGCCGCATCCGGCGCCACGCGACAGGCCATCGCGCCCCTGCCCGTCGCAGCCCTCCGGCTCGACCCGGATGCGGTGGCCGGGCTGAACCGTGTCGGCCTGCGCCGGATCGAGGATCTTCTGGGCATGCCCCGCGCAGGGCTGGCCCGACGTTTCGGGCGCAACACCGTGCGACGACTGGATCAGGCACTGGGCGTGGAACCCGAACCCGTCTCGCCGGCCCGACCGCCGCAGAGCTTCGCGGTCAAGATGCGCCTGCCCGACCCGATCGGGCTGGAAGAAGACCTTATGGGTGTGATCGACCGTCTCCTGCCCGAGCTTCAGACCCGGCTGGAGCGGGCGGGTCGGGGTGCGCGGCGGCTTCGGGTCGAATTCTCGCGCACGGACCGCACCATGCAATGGCTCGATCTCGGCCTTGCCCGCCCGTCCGCCGACCCGCACCGGATGCGTCCGCTGATCGCGCTCAAACTCTCCGACATCGAGGCGGATTTCGGGATCGACCAGATCCGGATGATCGCCAGTGTCCACGAACCGCTCCACGCCGAACAGCACGCCGGCCATGCCGAGGCAGGGGCACGTGTGACAAGCCGGGGCGACGGCGCGGCGCTAGACGATCTCATGGGGCGGATCGGGGCGCGGCTGGGGCTCGAATCTCTGACCCGGCTCTATCCTGCCGACAGCCATATTCCCGAGAAAGGCGGTATGGTGGTCGCCGCCGCCTTCGCGCCCGCCTCGACCGAGTGGCGCGCACCCGCAGCCGAACGCCCGCTGCGGCTCTGGCCGCCCGAGCCGGTGATGATCCCGGACCTGCCCCGCCTGCCCGAAAGCTTCCGCTGGCGCGGGCGCGACCACGGGATCAGGGCCGCACACGGGCCGGAACGCATCGCGCCGGAATGGTGGCTGGACGACCCCGACTGGCGCACGGGCCTGCGCGATTACTGGGTGGTGGTAACGGATCGGGGCGAACGGCTCTGGCTCTACTTCGCCCACGGGGCGGCGCGCTCGCCCGGCTGGTTCTGCCACGGCGCGTTCGCCTGATCTTCCCCCGCCACGCTCCCCATGCTAACGCGCGTCCATGATCGACGTGCTCTTGCAGACCCTGCCCTTCTTCTCGCTCATCGCCGTCGGCTATCTTGCAGGGCGCACGGGGTTCTTCTCCGAGGCTGCAACCGCTGCGCTCACGAAGTTCGTCTTCTACTTCGCGCTCTCCGCGATGCTCCTGAAGTTCTCGGCGAACCTGAACCTGCGCGACGTGCTCGACTGGCCCTATATCTGGGCCTACCTGATCGGGACGACGGCGATCTATCTCGTCGCCACCACCATCGCCCTGCTCAGAAAGCGCGGCGTCGAGGAGGCCGCGGTCGAGGCCCAATGCGCCGTGATCGGCAACACCGGGTTTCTCGGCATCCCCATGCTCACGCTTCTGTTCGGGCCGGAAGCAATTGGCCCGGTGATGCTCTGCCTCGCCGTGGACCTCGTCGTATTCTCGTCGCTCATCGTGATCCTGATCACGGGTTCGCGGGACGGACGGGTCAGCCCTGCGGTCCTCGGCACCGTGGCGATGGGCCTCGTGAAGAACCCGATGATCGTTTCAATCGTCGCAGGCTTCGCATGGTCAGCAACCGGCTGGGCGATCCCTGGCCCCGCAAACGAGGCGCTGACCTTGCTTGGCGCGGCCGCCACACCCGGCGCACTCTTCGCAATCGGGGCATCGCTCGCCGGCAAGTCCGCGGAACGTCTGAGTGTCGCGGGCTGGCTATCCTTCGCCAAGCTGGTGCTGCATCCGGCGGCAGTCGCCCTCATGGCACTGGTCGTCTTCACAATCGACCCGTTCAAGGCCGGCGTGATGATCGCCGCCGCCGCACTCCCGGTCGCCGGAAACGTCTACATCCTCGCACAGCATTACGGTGTCGCGCCGCAGCGCGTTTCCGCTTCGATCCTGATCTCGACGGCCTTGTCGATCTTCACGGTATCGGCGGTAATCGCCTGGGTCGGCTAGACCCCTCCGCCGCTCGGGCAATCACCCCGCCAGATGCGTGCACAGGTCGATGTCGACAGGCGTATTCGACCAACCCATCGCAAGTACTTCGCCATCGCGGTAGACCGAGATGAATTCCCAACCGGGATTTTCGAGCCATTCGTATTCCCAGACGATGTCCAAACCGGCCTGCGCCGAACCCACGACAAGCGCATCCACGGCATGACCTGACCGCAAGGGAATGTCCGGCCCGGTCCAGCCAAGACAGGCGGACCCGTCGTATTCCGTCGGGATCGGAAGATCGGAAAGCTGCCTGAGAAGCGGCATCCGGGAAAGCGCGAGCCCAGTGGCTTCGGTATTCACGTCGCACCCGAGGTAGGCTTCGCTCTCCCTGATCATTGCTGTCGCCTCTCGCACATCCGGCGCGAGCGTGATCTGCGTTCCGATGCAATCCGAATTGTCGAACACCGCGGCGCCAAGTCGGGAGCCGAAGCAATAACCGGCTCGATCGAACGCAAGGTTCCGCACGAACCACATTTCGTCACAAGCCGTATCGGCACAGGCCGGTCCGGACAAGATCAAGAGAAACGGGACGATGCGCATGACGTGGTCTCCTTCGCCCCATTGAACGCGAGGCGGGCGCGCGAGTCCACGAAACAAAAAAGGGCGCGGACCGAAGCCCGCGCCCAAACCGGCAAGAAAGCGCCGGGCTTACTTGTCGTCTTCGTCCTCGTCGTCCGAGTCGGGGAGGTTGAAGAAACTGTCCGCATCCGGCGTCGCCTCTTCTTCCTTCTTGTCGTCGTTACCGCTCAGCGTGAAGGCTTCGAGCCCCTCGATGGCGGTGGGGATCTTCGGCTCGTCATCGGCGGCCAGCGACTGCTCGGTCGAGAGCAGCTTGCGGCGCTCGTCGTCGGACATCGCCTCGCCTTCCTTGGCGCGCTTCGCCGCTGCCTTCTGCACGGCGGCGTCCAGCTCGGTCTGCTTGCACAGGCCCAGCGCAACCGGGTCGATCGGCTCCATCGCCTGAATGTTCCAGTGCGTCCGCTCGCGGATCGACTGGATCGTCGGCTTGGTGGTGCCCACGAGCTTGGCGATCTGCGCATCGGTCAGCTCGGGGTGGAATTTCACCAGCCACAGGATCGAATTCGGCCGGTCCTGACGCTTGGACAGCGGCGTGTAGCGCGGACCTCGGCGCTTTTCCTCGCCGACCGCAGCCGGGTTGAACTTGAGCTTGAGCTTGTGGGACGGATCGGCCTGCGCCTTTTCGATCTCGTCCTGCGTAAGCTGGTTGTTGGCGATCGGATCGAACCCTTTGACGCCCTGCGCAACCTCGCCATCGGCGATGCCCTGCACCTCGAGCTCGTGAAGCCCGCAGAAATCCGCGACCTGCTTGAAGCTGATCGTCGTATTGTCGACGAGCCAGACGGCGGTCGCCTTTGCCATGATCGGTTTGTCCATGATGACACTCCTTTGGATACGCCGGTGCCGGTCCCCGGAAAGGGGCGCCTGTCTCAGGCTGGGCTACCGTTGTCGGGAAACTTGGCGGCTATATAGTGCAGGAAAATGGATGAGGAAAGAGTGAATGCGCGTCTTGTTGATCCTGCTCATGAGCATGGGAGCGGCCTGGGCCGATGGTGAGAAGGCAGGAGATTTCGACTATTACGTCCTCGCCCTGTCGTGGTCGCCGAACTGGTGCAAGCTCGAAGGCGACGCGCGGCGATCCGAGCAATGCGAAGAGGATTTCGGCTGGGTCGTCCACGGTCTCTGGCCACAATACGAACAGGGCTGGCCCGCCTATTGCCCCACAACCGCCCGCGCGCCCTCGCGCCAGATGACGCGCGCACAGGCCGACATCTTCGGTGCGGGCGGTGCGGCATGGTACCAGTGGAAAAAGCATGGCGTCTGCTCAGGGCTCGAGGCCCCTGCCTATTACGACCTTGCACGAAATGCCTTCGGCCGCGTGAACCGGCCCGAGGTGCTGCGCAAAATCGACCGCGCTTTCGAAATCCCCGCGAAGGTGATCGAAGACGCCTTTCTTCAGGCCAACCCGGACTGGAACCCGGACATGGTGACGATCACCTGCAAATCCGGCCATATCCAGGAGGCGCGCATCTGCCTCACGAAAGACCTCGCCCCGCGCCCCTGCGCCCCTGATACGCGGCGCGACTGCACGATGCAGGGCGCCCTTCTGGAGCCGATCCGATAACCCTGTTTCCGGTCCTGAAATATCCCCGCCCGAGGCAAAACCCGCGCGGGCTGGCCGTAGGCCGGACCGCGCAAACCCTGTGCGGGCGTCAGCCCGCTCCGCTTGTCAGCCTCACCGCAGTTCGACGCGCGCACGGGCCGCGCGCCCGTCGGCGTCTATGACGGACAGCATGACGTGGCCCGGAGCAGACAGGTCCAGCATTGTCTCGCGGGCATGGCTGGCCACGATAACGGGTGCGCCGTTGGCAAGGACGGTGAACGGCGGACGCCCGTCGCGGATCTTGACCGCAACCGCGCCGCCCGCGGTTTCGATCGTCGCACCGTCGGGGGGAAAGGCCAGTTCGGGGCTGCCCTTGGCGTGGCGGAAGACCGCGTTGCGGGCACGAAACTCCCGCAAAGGAGCGGGGAGCGCATCATGGCTGATCATCAGGGTACCGGGTGGCGGCGGGCCAAGGGGGGTGACGCGCGGCGAGACACGCGAAAACGCCTCGAACAGGATCGGTGCTGCCATGTCCGCGCCGAACGCGCCCGGCACCGGAGTCCCGTCCGCACGACCCATCCAGACCACCACCACGTATTGCCCGTCATATCCCACTGCCCACGTGTCGCGGTGGCCGTAGCTCGTCCCGGTCTTGTAAGCGATCCGTTCGCGCGGCGCGTTGGGCGGCGGCGGGATGGAGGTCAGGATATGCCCCACCTGCCAGGCCGCTTCGGGCGAGACGAGCCGGCCGGGAACCGGAGGCGCCTGATCGGCGCGATGGGACAGACACATGGCCCGACCGCCAGAAGCCAGTCCGGCATAGAGCGTCGCAAGTCCCTCCGGTGTAACCCCGAGCCCGCCAAGCGAAATCGCGAGTCCCGGCGCACCGGACGAAAGACGGGGCGCGGCACCACCGCGTTCGAGCGTGGCGAACAGGCGTGCCGGACCAATCTCCGATGTCAGCGCGACCACGGGGATGTTCAGAGACAAGCGCAGCGCCTCCGCCACCGTAACGGGTCCGCGAAACGCACCGTCGAAATTCTCGGGCGCGTAGCGTCCGAAAGCGATCGGACTGTCGTCGATCAGGGTTTCGGGATGGGCCAGGCCGTCGTCGAAAGCCATCGCATAGACCAGCGGTTTGAGCGTCGATCCCGGAGAACGCACGGCGCGGGTCATGTCCACGAAACCCTGCCGGGCATCCGCCGCATAATCCGCCGACCCGACAGACGCGAGGAGCTCGCCGCTTTGATGGTCGACGGCGACGATCGCGATCGAAAGACGTCCGCCCCCGTGATCCGCGACAGCCCGCGCCGCTAGGGTCTCCAGCCGAAGCTGCACGCCACGGTCGAGTGTCGCGACGAAGCGCCCGTCCGATCCCGGCCCTTCCGCGCGTAAGCGATCGGACAGGTGCGGGGCGTTCCGAGGCATATCGCGACGCTGCAATGGCAAGGGCGCGGCGCGCGCGGTGGCGGCGCGTTCGTCCGTCAGGATACCTGCGGCCCGGGCCCTTTCGACGACCCGGGACCGCGCAATTTCAGCAGCTTTCGCATGGCGGTCGGGTCGCCGCGTCTCAGGCGATTGGGGCAACGCGACGAGCAGCGCAGCCTCTGCGACCGTCAGTCGAACCGGCTCTTTTGCGAACCACATTCGCGTCGCAGCGCGGATCCCTTCCGTATTCCCGCCATAAGGCGCGCGGTCGAGATAGAGTGCGAGGATCTGGTCCTTGGTCAGCTGGCGCTCCAGCGCGAGCGCCACCCTGATCTGGCGAAGCTTTCCGTCCAGTGTCCCGGTCGGCCCATCCTCCAGAAGCCGCGCGACCTGCATCGTCAGCGTCGATGCGCCCGATACGATCTCTCCATGTGTGACAGCCTGAGCGACGGCCCGCAGTGCAGCACGCGCATCGACACCGGAATGATCGCGGAACCGCTTGTCTTCGTAAGCGATCAGCATTTCGATGAGGAGCGGATCGACCTGAGCTTCTTCAACCGCCAGTCGCCATCGACCATCCGCCACCGTATAGGCGCGCAGAAGTTCGCCGTTCCGGTCCAGTATCTCATCCGAGGTTTCCACCTTGAGAGGCGGGAGAACAGTGGCGTCGACCCAATGGTCCACACGGTCCCGCGACGCAGCAGCACCCCACATCGCGGCCACTAGGGCTATGCCCCAGCGCAGTCTCATTCGATCACGACCCGTCCGGCCGATCCGGTCGCGCGGTATTCCGGGCGATACATATCCTCGACCGAAACCGCCGGATGGTGAAACTCGCCCGGTGTCACGGCCCGTACGATATATGCCAGTCGGATCGGTGTGTCGGCTTGCCAGTTCACCGCGGCAAGAAACCGGTCCTGCCGAAACTCGGTGCTTTCCGTGGTCGCGGTCAGGTCGAGCCAGTCCAGCGCCCGGATATCACCGCCTCTTATCAGGTTCGGGTTGTCGATCTCGAAACCGGCAGGCAGTGGGTCCGCGATCATCAGGCGGCCGTCAGAACCGCCCAGCGGCGTCACGGTGACCAGCGTCACAAAACGCTCGCCTTGCGCGACCTGATCGACGCGAACAGGTTCACCCTCCATCGAGAAATACTGTCGCTCGATGGTGTAGCCGTTCGACGTTGGCGGCTCCGGCGTGAGCGGAACGCCGAAGGTCGTCAGGGTGAGGTCGACGGGCGCACTCCCGGTATTCTCGACCAGCCAGGGCGAGGCGAGAGTCACCGGGTTCATCACCTCGACCAGCGGCCCTCCCATCGCCTCTCCGTTGATCGTGAGTGCGGCATTCGCGGCATCCGTCAACAGCGCGTTCGCGGCCAGGAGCGACCATGTCGCCTCCTGTGTGGACCAATGACGATCTGCCTGCGCGATACGGGTCGTCAAGGCATCACGGTCGACGACGTCGCTTCCGGCCTCCACCGCGAGCGTCAGCACCGCCGCGGTATCGCGCAGATTCGTACCGTAATCCGCCCGCCAGACCTGCCCTTCCGGCGTCGCCGTTGCCAGTTGCCGTGACGCTTGCGAGAACATCCTGTCAGCACGGGTCGGATCGCCATAGGCGGCAAGTGCGGCACCGATCTGGGCGGTCGCGAGCGGCGTGTCGAATGCCTCGCCCTTCACATCGGCATAGTAACGCAGATCACCCATCGCCGCCGCGCCTTCGCGCGCCAAAACGTAAAGCGCATAGGCAAGATCGCGTCCGCCTTCGTCGAATTCCGGGTAGTAGTTCACCCGGTTTCGAAGGTTGTCCATCGCGGTCCTGAACGCCGTATCCGGCACGGCGTACCCCTGCGCACGGGCCCGGCTCAGGAAATCGGACACGAAGGCATCGAGCCACAGATCGCCTGAACCCGCCCGCCACAGCCCGAAGCTCCCGCTTGCGGATTGGTTGGCCAGCACGTTCTCGATGGCGTCGGTGATCCGGGCCGGCAGATCGTCGCGGTCCGCGAGCCCCATCGCCTCGGCCACAGCGCCCATGTAGAGCAGCGGCAGCGCACGCGATGTCGTCTGTTCCGTGCAGCCGTAGGGATAGCGGTCGAGACGTTCCAGCAGCCCCGGCGCGTCAATCCGGGCCAGGGGACCGGCAGCGAGCGTCGCACGGGCGGATCCCGGTCGCAGATCGTCGAACACATCCCTGGTGAAGGTGAACCTGTCGCCTGCGGCCAGTTGGAACCGCGACGTCCGCGCCACGTCCGGGTCGAGCGACTGAACGGGTATCGTCAGGGTTTTCGTCAAGCGCTCGCCGTCGGGCGGCGTCACCACGACTGAAATCCGGTATGTTCCTTCCGTGTCCGCCTGTATCGGGACAGACAGGCGTTCGGTCGCACCATCTGAAAGCCGCACGCTTTCGGCCAGCACACCGCCGCCGATCTGAAGCCCGGCGCTGGTCGCCGTGACCTCGACCTCTCCGGTCGGTCCCGACGCATGGGTGAGTTCCAGAAGCATCCGCGCGCGGTCACCCGGTGCCAGGAAACGCGGCACGGACGCGGAAAGAACCACCGGATCCCGCACGAGCATATCCGCACCCGCCTGTCCGATGCCGGTTTCCGACCAGGCCACCGCCATGAGCCGAACTGAGCCGTTGAAATCCGGCAAGTCGATCGTTGCGGTCGCCCGCCCGTTCTGCACCTCGATGGGACCAAAGAACTGCGCCATCAGCTCTTCGGTCGGGGGCGGGGCTTCCATCCGCATCTGTGCCGAAGCATCGCCGCCCGAGCGGATCTGCCCCATGTCGCCGGTCATGCCGTCGATAAGCTTACCATAGACATCGCGTATCCCCATCCCGAGCCTTCTCTGGCCGAAATAATGATCGGATGGGTCCGGGTCGGTGAAACCTGTGAGATTGAGAATACCCTGATCAATCGCGGCCAGCGTCACATAGGCCGTATCGCCTTCGGCAAGTCCATCGACGACCACGCTTACTTCCACGGTCCCACGCGGCTTCGCCATTTCCGGCGCGTCGATGCTGGCAGACAGCTGATGCGCGCCTGGATCGACGCCCGCATGCGCGAGACCGAGTGCGCGTGTCGGATTGCGCCCTTGCGCCTCGTCAAGCGGCCTGACGAGTGTCGCCGCCACATAGACGCCCGCGCCCCATTCTTCGGTCACGGGAAGGTCCACGATGGTTTCGCCCTCAACTTCGACCGGCACCATGTCGATCAATCTGTTCGACATGACGGTCACCATCGCCTTGCCCGGCTCACGCGGAACGATCCTGAGCCGCGCCGTGTCTCCCACCGCGTATTCTTGAGCGTCGAGCGAAACTTCGAGCATATCGGGCGTTTCGGACACGTCGGCCGGCACATACCAGCCCGCGTAGAAATCCACCGACGACGCGAGGTGGGCACCGCCCTCGCGGTTCACAACAAGCTCATAGCGCCCCCATTCCACAGGCGCGGACACCCGCGTCGGACCATCGAGCGACAGCGCACCGCCATCGACCCGCGAACGGGTGGTGATCGGCTCCCAATCCCAATACCCGTCGCGCGAATACCATTGATACCGGGTGGTGACGCGGTTCAACGTCCACGAGACCTCCATCGGCACTTCCGCCATATCCTCGGCGAGCGCGACCAGATCGAACACCGCCTCGCTGTTCTCGGGCAATTCGCCGTCGAAGGCAGGCTTGATCCCGATCATCATACCGCCTGCGCTGACCGCGCGCGAGATCGAGCGTTCGACGGGGCGGCCCGATCCCTCTTTCACGCGAAGTGTGACATCGGCGAGAAGTGGACGACCGGCAGACTCGATTTCGGGAAAACTCAGCGGCACCTGCGCAAGTCCTTCCCCGTCCGTGCGCCCCGAAACGATGGAGCCGAATTGAGGGCGAGGCGTGTCCTGCCACAGACCAAAGCGGTAGCCGGGCAGGCTCTCGATTTGCGTCACCGGCGTCAAGCGGATGTCGCCTTCATAGGGCAGGTCCGCACCCGGCGCACCGAACAGATAGCGCGCATCCACCGACATCTGTGGCGCGCTGTCCAGCGAGAGTGGGCCCTCGGGCAGGGTCAGGTCGAAGTCGATCCGCTCCGGCAGAAAATCCTCGACCAGGAGTGTCGTCGATGCCAACGCAGGTGCTTCGGGGTCCGCATGAAAATCAATCCGCCACGTGCCGCGCGGTGCGTTGCCCCCGACCGGCAGGTCGAAGACATGTCCACCAGCGACGGACCCGGTCGACAGGTCGCGCGTGTATTCCACCCCGTCAGGGCGTGTCAGGATCGCGGTGATCGGCAGGTTTTCTATCGCCTCCGCTTCCCCATCCCTTGCGAGCGCCGTGGCATATATGGTCTCGCCCGCGCGATAGGCGCCCCGGTCGGTCGTCACGAACAGGTCGATAGGGGGCGCTGCGGGATGACCTTCGACCCCACGGTCCGAGAGGTCGAACTCCGGCCCCTTCAGCGAGAGATAGACCATATCGTCCTCACCCTGTCGCACCACGAGCATTGCGGGGGCGGACGACCCCTGACCGGCCGCAAGCGACGCGCCGAAGTGCGCGTATCCCATGTCATCTGTGGTCAGGGTCGCAAGCACGTCATTCGCGGTATTGAGCAGGTCGACCTCCGCGCCCGCCATCGGTTCGGCGCTTGCGAGCGACCGCGCGAACACGTGAACACCGTCCGCCCCCCACAGCGACGATAGCCCGATGTCGGAAATCACGAACCATTGCACCGCAGGCGGGCTGGCGTAGGGGTCCGCTCCGGGCACCGAAGCCTGAAGCGCGTAGATGCCCGGTGGCTGATCGGCAATCGCTTCGCCAATGGGCAGTCGAGTGGTGACATCGCGGTTCAGTTCCGAAGCGACCACGCCCTTCCCCGTCCAGACTTCTTCGGCCATCTGGTCGGTCAGGTATCGCGCCTGCCACTGATCGAAGTTCCGGCCCAGCACGTTTTCCTGCAACGTGCGTATCAGGTTGCGGTCCGAAATGCGCAGAAGCGACAGCGCGACTTCGTCGGTGTTCACGGCGACGATCGGCAGCCCTGCATTCTCGGTTGCCGGAAGGACATAGGCCTGCCCGGGAAAATGAACGGCGGGGGACCGGTCGCGTACGTATTGGGTGATCTGCACAGGCTGCGCAAGTTCCTCGCCCGACCCGGACGGCAGCCCCGAACGGAGCGTTATGGAATAGCGGCCTCCATGCTCGACGCCTTTGATACAAAGCTGATCGCCGGAGGCTTCAACGGCCAGACCCGAGGTGTCCGACTGAACGAAATCGGCATAGTCGTGGCCGGTTTGGATGAGCGGTTCCGAGAAGGTCGCGCAGATCGCGGGCTGCACGTTGTCGGACGTGACTTCGGTTTCGGTCACACGAAAGCCGAACATGCCGATGGCGCGATCGAGCGCTTCTGCAATGTCGTCACGCGGCGCGATCTCGTTCGCAAGCCGAAGCGCCGGCACCGTCTCGCGCCCACGGCCGAGGTTTTCCAGCGCCTGCGCCATCGTCAGAAGGGTATTCGCCCTCTGACCGGGGTTTTCGAGGCGCAGGTATCCGGCGATGGACGCCTCGAGTGCGACTGCCATGAGGTTCCGCTTTTCGCTTCGGTCATCGGTGACGTTCCCGGCGGCCAGTGCGAGGCGACCGTATTCCGACCAGTCGCCACCATTGTCCCCGACGACCGTCGCAGCGCCCCAATAACGCATCGCGCCGATGAAGTTCGCACTCCGCTCAGCCTCCAGCGCGAGATCGGCAAGGTTGTCGCGGTCCCATCCCCCCGCCACGAACTCGTTCGTCAGACCTTCGGCACGTCGTTTTGCGGCATCGAAATCGGCGGCCCGCAGAAAACCGCGCAACTCATCCGCGCGGGTCTCGGCTGTTTCGAGAATGGCGGGGTCCGTTTCGACCACTTCGCCCGAGAATGCACCGTCGTAGGCAACGCGGTCCGACACTTCGCGCTTCAGGAAACAGGAGGCATTGCGCGTGTTGAAGGTCATCGCGGAACAGGCTGATTGCGACAGGCAGGCCGATTCGCATTGTTCGAGCGTCGTATCGAAGATGGATTGCAGGTCCGAACCGTAGAAATCGACGTTCCGGTTCAGGATCAGTCTCCGGTCCGGAACAAGGTCCTGTGACATCGCCGACGTCGCCAAGCCGCCGAATACCGCAATGAAAACCAGTAATTTTCTCATCTGACCATCCTCCTGTGCCCCTCTCATGCTGCACCGAAGGGTTCGGGCTGGCAACGATTCCCACCTCGGGCCTGCATCCGTTAAGCCCGCGTTCACCTTGTTCGGGGATGGTCGGAAAAACCGAAGACAGGAGCACACGATGCCGACAGATGACCTGTTGACCGAAGAACGCCGCGCCCGGATGGCCGCGGAACGGCGTCTTGCGCAGAAAGAGGCAGAATTGTCGGCCGCGAACAGAATGCTATCGCGGCACGCGATCACCTTGTCCGAGGACCTTGTCGAGACACGGGAAGAAGTCGTGGAAGTGCGCGGCAATCTCGAGCGGGTCAATCACGAGGTGGACATCGCCAAGCGGCGGCTCTGGTCTTCGATCCAAACGATACAGGATGGGTTCGCGGTCTTCGATTCCGAAAGCCGGCTGGTCGTCGCGAACCCGGCTTACCTCGCACCCTTCGACGGGTTGGAGTGCATTCGACCCGGGGCGTTTTATGAGGAGATCGTCGAAGCCGCCCTTTCCGAAGGCGTCGTGGATATAGGCGAGCGGTCCGCGCCGGAGTGGCGCGACTGGATGCTCGAACGGTGGCGGTGCGACGCGCCGGAACCACGGGAAATCCGGCTCTGGAACGGGGCCAGCGTGCGACTTGTGGACCGCCGCGCACCGGGCGGAGACACGGTGTCGATGGGCATGGACATCACGCGTTCCATCCGCAGGCAAACGCTTCTGCGCGACGCCCGCGACAGGGCCGAAGCCGCGAACCGCGCGAAGTCGGCTTTCCTTGCGAACATGTCGCACGAAATCCGCACACCGATGAACGGCGTCGTGGGCATGGCCGACTTGATGGCCGAACACGAGCTGGACGAAGAGCTTTCGACTTATGTCGACACCATCCGCTCGTCTGGCCGCGCGCTCCTCACGATCATCAATGATGTTCTGGACTACTTGAAGATCGAGGCCTCGAAGATGGACCTGCATGTCGAGCCCTTCGACCTCGAACGAACCATCCTCGACGTTATCGCGCTCCTGATGCCCTCGGTCCGCGAGAAGGGCCTCAGGATCAACCTCGATTACGACATGTTCCTGCCCACACGGTACGAAGGCGATCCGGTCCGGATGAGACAGATCCTGACCAACCTCATCGGAAACGCCGTGAAGTTCACGACCGAAGGCCACGTGCTGGTGCGCGTTCTGGGCGTTCCGGACGGCATTCGGCATCACGTCCACATCGCCGTGGAGGATACCGGCATCGGCATCTCAAGCGATATGCAGGCCCATGTGTTCGGCGAGTTCAGCCAGGTCGAGGATGAGCGCAACCGCTCGTTCGAGGGCACGGGCCTGGGCTTGGCCATCACGCGTCAACTGGTGGAACTGATGGGAGGAGAGATCTGGGTCGAAAGCGAACCCGGCGTCGGCTCCTGCTTCGGCATATCGCTCAGCTTCCCGATGGTCGAAGAGGAAGAGACGCCCCCGGTTCCGGGCTGGATCGCTCGTGTGCTCCTGGTGATGTCCGACGGTTTGAACCGCTCGATCCTGGAGAAGCGGCTGATCGCCCTTGGGATCGCCGTGAGCACCGCCGAGACCGCAGACGAAGGCTTGGCGCGGGCGGATGGGGTTCAGGCGATTTTCGTGGACCAGCGCATCTGCGCCAGTCAAGAAGAGGCGCTGTGCCGCGCGGCGCCCGCACCGGTCGTCACGGTGGCCGACCCCATGCTGCCATTGCTTCCCGAAAGCCCTGATGGCCGCATCCTGCACAAACCCCACTCCCGTCCGGCCCTTCTGGAAATCCTGTGCGGCCTGCCCGAACCCGCCATGCCCGGCTTCCACTCTCGCCGATCAGAGCAGCGGGACGACGATGCGCCGATATCGGAGATTGTCGAGGAACCAGCGGACGACATCGCCCGCCCCTTCGTCGAAGCCGCCGAGCGCGAGGCCCGTGCGGATCGGGACCTCGCCTCCGCGATCGACGCCGCCGTTCTTGCCCAGGATAGCAGCCCGGACAGCGCCGAACCCAAGGAACCTGAGCTGCGCCAGATGCGCGTGCTGCTGGCCGAAGACAACAAGACCAATCGGTTCGTGTTCTCAAAGCTGGTCAAATCCTGCGATATCGACCTGATCTACGCCCATGACGGCGAGTCAGCAGTGACGCGTTTTCGCACCCACAGGCCTGATATCGTTTTCATGGATATTTCAATGCCGGGAATGGACGGTAAAGAGGCCACCCGCGCGATCCGTGACTTCGAACAGGCCGAAGGCATTCCCCGGACACGCATCGTTGCCCTGACCGCTCATGCGATGGCCGGAGACAGCACGGACATCATGCAACACGGGCTGGACGCCCACCTGACGAAGCCGTTTCCGAAAGATCGCATTTTGGCGGAACTTCAGGAAAACTGCCCAAGCGCCGCGAGGCCGGCGATTGCTCTTGCCCCAGACGAGGCCGCTCAGGCGGCGTCCTGAGCCAACTCGCCCCTCAGGAAAACCGGCTCGGACGGGCTGCTCAATTCCGGTTGGTATTCGTAGCCCCCTGCGGTGAACGCGGCGAGATCGGCAGGCTCGGTCAACCGATTTTCACAGACGAACCGCGCCATCGCTCCCCGCGCCTGCTTGGCGTAGAAACTCACGATCCGGGGTTCGCCGTTCTTCGTCTCGAAGAATTTCGGCGTCACGACCTCGAGCTTGAGAGCCTTGCGATCCGCCGCCGTGAAATACTCGACCGAGGCGCAATTCACGAGCGTCTTGGTGCCCAGCGCCCCGGCTTCTTCATTCAGACGTTTCGCAACCCGGTCGCCCCAGAAATCGTAAAGCGACCCGCCACGACGCGTCTTGAGCCGGGTGCCCATTTCAAGCCGATGCGGCGCGATCAGGTCGCGGGGTCGCAACAGACCGTATAGCCCCGACAGGATACGCAGGTGATCCTGCGCGTAATCCATCGCATCCGGGTCAAGGCTTGCCGCATCGAACCCGGTATAAGTATCGCCGTCGAACAACTCGATTGCCTGCTTCACCTCGGCCTCACCGAAACCAGCGAAACGCGCGGCGTTCAGTTTCCCGAGGTTCTCCGAGATATGCATGAGCTTCATCAGATCGCCCGCCTTCAACCGTCGCGCGGTGGCGACCAGTTTCGCGGTTTCGTCCGCAAAGTATGGCTCGGTACCGCCGGTCGTGGACGGCGCGGTTTCGTTCAGCTTCTTGGCGGGGGACACCACGATCAACATGCGTTTCTCTCCCTTATTTCTTCCAGCATGGCCGTCCCGAACCGGGACATGCGCGGCCCATCCATACCTTTGATGCGGGCCAGATCCCCCGCGTCCGATGGTCGCCGCTCGGCGATCTGCCGCAGGAGCGTGGGCGACATCGACAGCGGCTTTTCCGTCCCGTCCGCGCCCCGCGCAAGGTCGAGTGCGATACGCGAAAGCGCGTCGTAAAGATCACCCGAGGCTTTCCCGGCGAGCCGTTTTCGGGCCGGATGCATATCAGCGACTTCCCCGGCGATCACGCCCAGGAACGCGGTGCCATACCGATCGAGCTTCTTCGCCCCGATCCCACCGATCCGCGCCATATCGTCCAGTGTCTGTGGACGGGCTTCGGCCATCTCGATCAAGGTCCGGTCGGTGAACACGACATACGCGGGCACGCGCTGCGCTTCGGCCAGCGCCCGGCGTTTGGCTTTGAGCGCGGAGAGAAGCGGCGCGTCTTCCTCGGATACGAGCGCCTTCACCGCAGGTCGCGATTTCTTGTTCGATACGAGGTCGCGGCGAAGGATCACCTCCTCTTCGCCCTTCAAGACAGGATGCGCACGTTCCGTCACCCGAAGCGCGCCGTGGCGTTCAGGGTCCGGACGAACGAAGTCGAGCCCCATCATCTGCCGAAAGACCGCCTGCCACTGACCTTTCGAAAGGTCCTGCCCGACGGCGAATGTCGGAAGTTCCTGATGTCGGCGCGCCCGGACCTTTTCGGTCTCGTTCCCCAAAAGTATGTCGATCAGGTGGCCCGCACCGAAATTTTCGCCTGTGCGCAGCGCCGCAGAGAGCGCCTTCATGACGTGGACCGTGCCATCGAAGGTTTCCGGCGGACGATCACAGGTATCGCAATTCCCGCATCCCTCGGCCTCTTCTCCGAAAAACGCGAGGAGCTTCTGGCGGCGGCATCCAGAGGTTTCCGCAAGCCCCAGAAGCGCGTTGAGCCGAGCATGATCGGCGGAACGGCGTTCAGGCGGAGCCAACCCCTCGTCGATCTGGCTTCGGCGCAGGCGAATATCGTCCGGCCCATAAAGTGTGAGCGTTTCCGCAGGCGCGCTGTCACGGCCCGCCCGACCGATTTCCTGGTAATAGGCTTCGATGCTTTTCGGCAGGTCGGCATGGGCGACCCAGCGGATGTCGGGCTTGTCGATCCCCATTCCGAAGGCAACCGTGGCGACCACGATCAGCCCGTCCTCGGTCTGGAACCGCCGCTCGACCTCGCGCCTTTGGTCCGGCTCCATGCCCGCGTGATAGGCCACGGCAACATGCCCCGCCTCGCGAAGCGCCTGCGCAAGCGTTTCGGTCTTCGCACGGGTCGCGGCGTAAACGATCCCGGAGCGGCCTTTGCGTGCGCCCGCGAAATCGAGGATCTGGCCACGCGGCCCGTCTTTCACGGCAAAAGCGAGGTGGATGTTGGGTCGGTCGAAACCACGCAGAAACGTGCGTGGTTCGGCGCCGCCGAAGAGCTTTCCGGCGATCTCGGCCTGCGTCTCGGTATCCGCGGTCGCGGTGAAGGCCGCGACGGGTACGCCCAGCGCCGCCTTGAGCTCACCGATCCGAAGGTAGTCCGGGCGGAAATCGTGGCCCCACTGGCTCACGCAATGGGCTTCGTCAACGGCGATCAGGCTGACACCCGCCCGGCGCAACAGGTTCACGGTGCCGCCGGACGCAAGCCGTTCGGGGGCCATGTAAAGGAGTTTCAGCCGCCCTTCGGACAGGGCCGAGAACACGGCATCCGTTTCATCCTCGGTATTGCCCGACGTCAGCGCGCCCGCCTCGACCCCGGCCGCCCGAAGCGCCCTCACTTGGTCGCGCATCAAGGCAATGAGGGGCGAAATCACCAGCGTCACGCCTTCGCGCATCAGCGCGGGAAGCTGGTAGCAGAGCGACTTGCCGCCGCCCGTCGGCATGATGCAGAGCGTCTCTTCGCCCGCCGTTACCGCGGCGACAATTTCGTCCTGACCGGGTCGGAACGCGTCGAAGCCGAAAACGGATTTGAGGAGGTCGAGGTCGCGGGGCGCAGGGTCACGAAGCATGGGCCGGGTTTAGCCAGCCGCCCCGCCAATCTCAAGCTAGTAGAAGTTGTACATGTTGTTCTGGATCACCGTGCGGATCGCGAACAGCACCAGAAGCACGATGACTGGCGACAAATCCAGCCCGCCCATATCCGGGAGGAACCGCCGGATACGCGAATAGACCGGGTCGACCAGCCGGTTCAGCCCATACCAGACCTGCGCCACGAATTGCTGACGAAGGTTGAGCACCTGAAAGTTGATCAGCCACGACATGATGATGTGCACGATCACGATGAACCAGAGCACACTGGTAATCGCATAGAGAATTTGCAGAAGCGAAAGCATGGGCCGTCCTTGATTGTCCGTCGCATGACCTAGGGGCACGACCACGGATGTGCAAGTGCGACGCGAGGGAACGGTTGACGTCCGCGTAACCCTTTCGCACATGCAGAGGAAAGGAGTGACGCGATGTATCCCTTCCTGCGCATGATCAAGGAAATGGTCGTCCACGCCCGGTCCGAGCCGCTCGGGCTGACCGATATCCATGTGAGCCACCATATCTGCTGGCCCTGGGATCTCGACATCTGGATGGAGTTGAACAACGGACGGACCCTGACGATTTTCGACCTCGGGCGCATCCCACTGGCTCAGCGCGTTGGCCTCATCCGGGCGCTCGCGCGCAATCGCTGGGGCCTGACGATGGCGGGGGCGACGGTCATGTACCGAAAGCGCGTGCGCATGTTCGACAGGGTCGAGACACGTTCGCGCGCGCTCGGATGGGACGACAAGTTCATCTATCTCGAACAAAGCATGTGGAAGGGCGACACCTGCACGTCCCACGTGCTCTATCGGTCCGCAGTCACGGACAAGAACGGCATCGTTGCGCCGGCCCGCGTCCTGTCGGCGATGGGGATCGAAGACATACCGTCACCGGACATGCCCGACTGGGTCACCGGCTGGATCGAGGCTGACCGCCACCGTCCCTGGCCCCCGGAAATGTAGCGCAGGCCGTCGCTTGCCGGTTGCCAGACCGGTCACATCCGCCCCATAACCTATTCAAAGGGAGGGACATGGATGACCAAACTGGAAAGCCGGAGGGTCTGGGGATGGTATTGGTTCGATTGGGCCAGCCAACCCTATCACACAGTTCTTCTCACGTTCATTTTCGGTCCCTTCTTCGCGACCGTCGCCACCGCGTTCTTCATGCAAGCCGGGTTGGAGGAACAACTCGCCGATGCGCAGGCACAGACGGTCTGGTCGACCGGGCTGACCATCACCGGCCTTATCATCGGCTTCGGCGGGCCCATCCTTGGCGCGCTGGCTGACAGTTCCGGGCGACGGCGTCCGTGGATCTGGGCGTTCTCGATCCTCTACGTCCTCGGCGCGGCGTCGCTCTGGAACACGAACCCGGACGGTTCGAACATGTGGGCCATGCTGATCATGTTCGGCATCGGGTTCATCGGCGCGGAATTCGCGCTCATCTTCATCAACAGCCAGCTTCCCGGCCTCGTGGCGGAAGAGGATGTAGGCAAAACCTCCGGCTCCGGCTTCGCCTTCGGGTATCTCGGCGGGGTCGTGTCGCTCATCTTCGTACTCGCGCTCCTCGTGGAACAGAGCGGCGGGCGCACGATCATCGGCCTGCCCCCCGCCTTCGGCCTGTTGGACCCCGAAGCATCCGAAGGCACCCGCGCGGTCGGTCCCTTCGTCGCGATCTGGTTCGCCGTTTTCATGATCCCCTATTTCCTGTGGGTCCGCGAAGACCACATGCCGCGCAATCGGGTCTCCTTCTCGAAGGGCATGAAGCTCCTCGGACGTTCGATCTCAAAGCTCGGGCAGCGCCGGTCGCTCTCGGCCTTCCTGCTGTCGTCGATGTTCTACCGGGACGCACTCAACGGGCTTTATGGTTTCGGCGGCGTCTACGCGACGCTGGTGCTCGACTGGCAAGTGACGTCCATCGGCATCTTCGGGATCATCTCGGCCATCGCCGCCGTGATCTTCTCGTGGCTCGGCGGCAAGATCGACAGCTCGCTCGGCCCCAAACCCGTCATTATCGGTGCGATCATCCTGCTCATGGGGGTCGTCATCACCATCGTCTTCATGGACCGTGAGCAATTCTTCGGGGTCGCGCTCGCCGAAGGCTCGAAACTTCCCGACATCGTGATGTTCTCGGCCGGTGTCGCCATCGGCGGTATGGGCGGCATCCTTCAGGCCGCCTCGCGCTCGCTCATGGTGCGGCACGCAGATCCCGTTTCCCCGACAGAAAGTTTCGGGCTTTATGGCCTGTCGGGCCGCGCCACGTCATTCATCGCGCCGGCCCTGATCGGCCTGATGACCTCGATCACTGGCTCGGCGCGTCTTGGCGTATCGCCCCTGATCCTGCTCTTTCTTCTCGGTCTGGTTCTGCTAGTCTGGGTGCGACCGAATGGTGAGGAGTATTCCACCCCATGATCCGCCCGATTGTTCGTGCCGTCGCCCTTCCGCTCGCCCTGACCGCCTTGCTCGCATCCTGCGGTGAGACCAATCGCGCCGCGACCGGCAACGCACCGCCCGCCAGCGAATACAACATGACAGCCGCGCGGGAGATCATCTCGACATCCAACGAACCGGCAAAGCGGTTGTTCGGGGCCAAGCGCTCCGGGTCGCAACAGACGGGCGCATCCTGGGGGTCTTACTCCAAGGGTTGTCTCGCAGGTGCGGTGCAATTGCCGGAAACCGGCCCGACGTGGCAGGCCATGCGCCTCAGCCGCAATCGCAACTGGGGCCATCCGACGCTGATCGACTATGTGCAGACCCTGTCGGCCAAGGTCGCGCGGCTTCCGGGTTGGGAAGGGCTATATGTCGGTGACATGAGCCAGCCACGTGGCGGGCCGATGCTGACCGGCCACGCCAGTCACCAGATCGGGCTGGATGCAGACATCTGGATGCTTCCGCCCTCGCGCCTGAACCTCACCGCGACGGAACGTGAAAACCTGTCTTCGATCTCGACCCGCCGCGCGCGCGGGGCCTACGTCAACGACAATTGGACAGCGCAGCACCATCAGGTCCTCAAGGCCGCCGCGTCTGACCCGCGGGTCGCGCGCATCTTCGTCTTCCCCGGCGCCAAGGTGCAGATGTGCAAGGACGAGACCGGCGACCGGTCTTGGCTCCGCAAGATCCGACCTTGGTATGGCCACCATTATCATTTCCATGTGCGGCTTTCCTGCCCGCCCGGCATGTCCGGTTGCGTGAACCAGGATCCGCCGCCGCCCGGCGATGGCTGCGAAGACGCACAGCAATGGGTGAACAATATCCTGAACCCGCCCCCGCCGGACCCGAACGCGCCCGCTCCGAAACCTCGCCGTGAACTGACCCTCGCGGACCTGCCGCAGCAATGCGCCGCCGTTCTGGCCTCGCAATAATCGCGGCGGGGCTCTGGGCCTCGTTCAGTTACGCACAGGACGCGCCCCTGGCGACGTTCGCTTCGAATACGCTCTGGTCCATCGCGGACGAAGCGTTTGGCGGGTGGTCCGGGCTCGACGTGGACCCGGACGGGGTCGGCTTCACCGCCATATCAGACCGCGGCCTGATAGTTTCCGGCCGGCTCCTGCGCAACGACCGCGGCTGGCTCGTCGGCGTTGATGCCGGGCCGATCGTGTCGATGGCACATACGGACGGAGGCGAATTTCCCCGCTATTGGAACGACAGCGAAGGTCTTGCCGTCGGACCGGACGGGCGCGTCTATGTCTCGTTCGAGGCGGAAGACCGGATCAACGTCTATGCCGATGCCGCGGCGGACAAGGCGACCGAGCTTCCACGTCACCCCGATTTCGAGGGGTTCCAGAACAATTCCGCGATGGAAGCACTCGCCATCGGGCCGGACGGCGCGCTCTACACCCTGCCGGAACGTTCGGGCGAACTCGACCGCCCCTTTCCGGTTTACCGTTACCGCGATGGCGCGTGGCAGCAGCCCTTCACCCTGCCCCGGCGGGATGATTTCCTCCCCGTCGGCGCGGACATCGGCCCGGACAACCGCTTCTACCTGCTGGAACGGCGGCTCGCCTCGTCCCAGCTCGGCTTCGCCTCACGCGTGCGCCGGTTCGACCTTGGCGAAGATGCGTTGACCAACGAGGTCACGCTGTTCACCTCCGAGGTGCGGCAGCACGACAATCTCGAAGGTCTCGCCGTATGGCAGGATGCGTTCGAGATCATCCACCTGACCATGATCTCGGACGACAATTTCAGGTTCTTCCAAGCCTCGGAAATCGTCGAATACGTCGTCGATCCGATGCCGGGGCTTGATCGCGAGAACGAAACCAACTAAACGCCGCCCGTCCTGCGATGCGCGCAGGGCCAAGTCTCCGAGCACCTTGTAAAAACGGACCGAAAACATGTCTCGACTTCTTCCTGGCGTCGTCGCCATGGCTGCCGTGGTGGTGGCCTCCAACATTCTCGTTCAATTCCTGCTGGGCAACTGGCTGACATGGGGGGCGTTCACCTACCCGATCGCGTTCCTCGTGACCGACGTTATGAACCGCGTTTACGGGGCGCAGGCCGCGCGGCGCGTGGTCTTCGTGGGCTTCGTCGTTGGCGTCATCTGTTCGCTCATTGGGAGCCAGATCATGCTGCAGGGCGACGGCTATGAATATGCCGCCGTTTCGCTTCGTGTGGCGATCGGGTCGGGTGTTGCATTTCTGACTGCACAATTGCTGGACGTTGCGGTGTTCGATCGGCTTCGTAACGGGCGCTGGTGGACGGCGCCTTTGGCGTCGACGCTGGTGGGGTCGGCGGTGGATACGTTCCTGTTCTTCTCCATCGCCTTTTCCGCCTCGCTCGCCGGTTTCTTCAGCGAAAACATCAACATGGAGATCAACTGGGCCTGGGAAGCGGTGCCGTTCCTCGGGGTCGGCGGCGTGGTTCCGCTCTGGGTCTCGCTGGCCGTCGCCGACTGGCTCGTCAAACTTTCGCTCGCTTTGGTGGCACTTATCCCGTTTCGTGTGCTCGTTACGAAACTTTCACCAAATCCTGCGTAATTTTTGTTGACCGACACGAAATCTATGGCAGGCTCAACCTATCGAAACTTTTTTGAAAGGAGGTGTCCATGTCTAGAGAAACTATGGTGCGAGGTGCCGGGACAAAGTAGTCGCGACGTGCCGGGGCAGCCCTCGGCATGGATTGCGGGCTAGGCTGGTGGAATGACCCACCTAACCGGCCCCACCTCCAGACTTCTCGAAGGGCCATCCAGAACGGGTGGCCCTTTTCGATTACGGATATTCGCGCAGAACGCATCGTTACCGGGGCGACATCCGCGAAACCCGCACATATGTATCACGTATGGAACACGTATGTATCGCGTATGGCTTCGTATCGGCATGGAAAACCGAAGCAAATGATTAACGTCACCGAACAGATCACCATCGAAGACTGGGAACTGACCGAGCAATTCATGCGCGCGTCCGGCCCCGGCGGTCAGAACGTGAACAAGGTGAACACGGCGGTGGAGCTTCGGTTCGAGGCGGAACGCTCCCCCAACCTGCCCGATCCCGTGAAGAAGCGGCTCAGACGGATCGCGGGCCGGAAATGGACGACCGACGGCGCCGTGGTCATCCAGGTGCAGGAGACCCGCTCACAGGCCAGGAACCGAGAGATCGCGGAAGAGCGTCTGGCCGAGATGATCCGCAAGGCGACCGAGAAGCCGAAGCGGCGCATCCCGACGCGGGTGTCGGCCAATCAGAAGCGGAAGCGCGTGGACGCGAAGAAGAAGCGCGGGGAGGTGAAGGCGTTAAGGGGGAAGGTGGAGGAGTGAGGGATTGCTATGTTGGTCAAGAAACCACTATCTTTCGCGCCACTGACCAAGGATAAAGCACGATGCTCCGCAATATCACATTTCGAAACTGGAAGAGCTTTCGTGAATCGAAGCTGCACTTCGATCAGTTGACAATTTTGATTGGCACAAATGCTAGCGGAAAATCAAATGCGTTAGACGCGCTTGAATTCTTGAGTCGTATTGCAAACTCTACGGATATTATGACCGCGTTGGCTGGCGATGGCGTGCTGGCGGGCATTAGAGGTCAAGACAATTGGGCTTCATACCGAAACGGAAAATCGTTTTCTTTGTCAGTTCTGATTGGAACCGATGATGAAAAGACAGATTACCAATATTCCATTACTGTTGTAATCAACGATGGCGTCGCTGAGCTTTCCGGCGAAGAGCTTAGTAGAATAAAGTATCAAGGCAGCAATCCCCGAACACTGCGCCTGTTTTGGACTGACCCACCAGAGCCGGGCGCACCGGGAATAATAGCTCGACTTTATAATACAAAATCGGGAACGAAACGACCATTGCGTCGTAATTTGTCAGCGTTGAGTCAGCTCGAGATCGATCCAGATATTCGCAGTGAGATTGTGGAAGGAATTAGATTTGTCGCAAGAGACCTTAGGCAAATATTTATTTTGGATCCGAAGCCGAACGAAATGCGCGATTTCACTCGACTTAGTGAGAACCTAAAGAAAGACGGCTCCAACATTGCCGGAGTACTCATGGCTCTCAAACCAGAAGATCGCAACGAAATACAGAATCGACTAACCAAGCTTGCTGCAAAAATTCCCGAGAAAGACATTTCAAAAGTCTGGGCCGAGTACGTTGGCCGCCACAAGGCTGATGCAATGCTCTATTGTTCTGAAGCTTGGACCCCTGGAGAAGAATTTGAAGTTGATGCGCGCGGCATGAGCGATGGGACGCTAAGGTTCATTGCGGTGATCGGCGCTTTATTGTTAAGGCCTAGACGGTCGCTTATTGTGGTTGAAGAAATTGACAATGGCCTTCACCCGTCTCGCTCTCTTCTTTTACTCGATGCCATCAACAAGCTGGCAAAGGAGCGGGAAATCGACCTGCTGATTACCACTCACAATGTCGCGCTGTTGGACTCATTGCCACCCCGCCTTGTTAGATCTATCTCAGTTGCAACTCGAACCGATGACGAAGGCGCGAGTATAATCACTTCACTTGATGACATACCTTTGCTCGCCAGAATGATTGCTGAAGGTGAAGTTGGAAAGCTAGCAAAGGAGGGAAGGATAGAACAAACGATTCGGATGTTGCCCAATGGCTGAATTGGTTGGTATATTGGACACGGGTGTTTTCTGTTGCTGGCTTGAGGTTCCGGGGAAAGAAACCGCTAATTCGGGAGACAATCGCTGGGATAACGCTAAGGCAAATATTGCAATCCAGTCAGTGATTGACGACGGTGGCACCATCATTCTTCCGAACTCAGTCGTGATTGAAACCGCGAGATTCATCTCTCAGTGCACTCACTCCAACAAGCTTAAGGCCGAACAGTTGTTGGATCGAACGATAGGCGCACACGGCGCGATGTCCCCCTGGAAAAAATTTAATGAGTCTGACAGGCTTTGGACAAAAAATTGGTACCAAGAAACGCGCGATGAGTGGCCAATGCTCGCGGAGCAAAAAATAAGTCTGACCGACTATTCCTTACTCTGGATCGCAAAGTTTTACGCAGACTTGGGATGCTTTCCAAGAGTACTAACGACGGAACGGAAATTGCATGAATTAGTGCAGGCGCTTGAGCCATCTCAACAACCTCGGCGAAGACGTGGTTAAACCACAACCTCCCGCACCCTCTGATCCCCAACCCCAAACACCCGCTTATACCGCTTCACTTCGTCCTCCGGCCCCATCGCTTTCGCGGGGTTGTCCGACAGCTTCACCGTCGACTTTCCCTCCGCCGCGACGGCCTTACAGACCAGCGAGAACGGCGCGAGGTCATCCCCCGCCAGCCCTCGGAAGTCGTTTGTCAGCAGCGTGCCCCAGCCGAAGCTCACCCTCACCCGATCCGCGAACAACCCGTGGAGCCGGGTTATTTCGTCCACGTCCAGACCGTCGCTGAAGATCACCATTTTCTCGCGCGGGTCTTCGCCCCGCTCCTGCCACCAGCGGATCGCGGTTTCCGCGCCTTCCACCAGGTCGCCTGAATCCACCCTGATCCCGGTCCAGCCAGCGAGCCAATCGGGGGCATTCGCCAGAAACCCTTCGGTGCCGTATGTATCGGGGAGGATGATGCGGAGGTTGCCCGAATGCTCCTCCTGCCAATCCGCGAGCACCTGATAGGGGGCCGCTGCCAGTGCGTCGTCATCCTTGGCGAGCGCCGCGTAGACCATGGGAAGCTCATGCGCGTTGGTGCCGATGGCCTCCAGGTCGCGGTTCTTAGCGATGAGGCAGTTGGAGGTGCCGACGAAGGCCTCGCCCAGCCCCTCCACCATCGCCTGCACGCACCAATCCTGCCACAGGAAGCTGTGCCGCCGCCGCGTGCCGAAGTCGGCGAGTTTCAGGCCGGGGAGGTCGCGCAGGGCGAGCGCCTTGTCCCACACGCGGGTCATGGCGCGGGCATAGAGGACTTCGAGCTCGAACCGGCCCATGTCGCGCAAGGTGGCGCGGGAGCGGAGTTCCATCAGCACGGCGAGGGCGGGGATTTCCCACAGCATGACCTCGGGCCAGGCGCCTTCGAAGGTGAGTTCGTATTGGTCGCCGACGCGGTCGAGGTGGTAGGGCGGCAGGCGCAGATTCTCGAACCACTCCATGAAGCTGGGCGTGAACATCTGCCGTTTGCCGTAGAAGGTATTGCCGCGCATCCAGGTGCTCTCGCCCCGTGTGAGGGACAGCGTGCGCACATGGTCGAGCTGTTCGCGCAACTCGCCCTCGTCGATCAGGCGCGCGAGGGGGACCTCGGTGGTGCGGTTGATGAGCGAGAAGGTGACCTGGGTGGTCGGGTGGTTGCGCAGCACGGACTGGCACATCAGGAGCTTGTAGAAGTCCGTGTCGATGAGCGAGCGGACGATCGGGTCGATCTTCCATTGGTGGTTGTAGACGCGGGTGGCGATGTCCATGCTGCCTCCATTGGTTGCGGTCATTGGAGCGGGGAGCGGGCCGGGATGCAAGCGTTGGAGATGGTGGGCCGTACGGTGCGGCTGGTGGAGCGGGACGCGCCGGTGCCGGGGCGTGGCGAGGTGGCGGTGCGGGTGAAGGCCTGCGGTGCCAATGCGAGCGACTGGGAGTTCATCACCGGGCGGCCGCTTTATGGGCGGATCGCGCGGGTGATGATGCGGGTGCGCGTGCCGGGGTCGGACGTGGCGGGCGTGGTCGAGGCGGTGGGCGAAGGCGTGCGCGGGGTCGCAGTGGGCGACCGGGTGGTCGGAGACGTGTTCGAAAGCTTCGGCGGCTTTGCAGAGGTCTGCGTGGCGAAGGCGGAGCGTTGGGTGAAGCTTCCTGACGAGATCGGGTTCGTGGAAGCGGCCGCCCTGCCCCAGAGCGCCGCCATCGCCCTCACCGCGTTCGACGATCTCGCCCCCGGGGCGAAGGTGCTTGTCAACGGAGGCGGCGGCGGGTCCGGGCCATTTGCGATCCAACTCGCCAAGGCGCGCGGGGGCGAGGTCTGGGCGGTGGACAATGCGCTGAAGCAGGACGTCATGCGGGAGGCCGGGGCGGATCACGTCGTCGACTACACAGGAACCGACTTCACCACGCTGGACTTGCCGCTCGACTACGTGCTGGACCTGTGGTCGACCCGATCCCCGCGTACGCTCAAGCGTTGCCTGCCCAAGGGATGCCTGTACAGAATGGTGGGCGGATCGACGGGGCTCATCATCCGCCACGGGCTGCGCGGCCAGATCCTCATGGTGAAACAGGGGCCGGCCCTTACCGCGCGGGCGGTCGCGCTGGTCCAGGACGGCACATGGGCGCCGCATATCGGCGAAGTCGTGCCACTGGTTCGAGGCCCCGAAGCCCTGGCCCGGATGGGTGCCGGTCAAATCCCGGGAAAGCTCGTTTTCACCGTTTCGTAAATACTTCGGGGGGATCGGTGACCCGTTTACGGGTCACCGCGGGGGGCTGCCCCCCCATCTGCGCGTCAGCGCGAAACATGTGCGCGCTCCTGCGCGCGCCTTTTCGGAACTTTTGATGCCTCCACGCCATTAGAATCGTCGTATGCTGCGGTGCAGCGTAACTGGTTATGGGTGGATCATGGACGGAGCGACACAGACGAAAACGGCCATCGGCGTCGCGCTTCAGGGCGGCGGTGCGCATGGGGCGTTCACATGGGGCGTGCTGGACGAGCTTTTGTCGGACCACACACTGTCGATCACCGCGCTTTCGGGCGCGAGCGCCGGGGCGATGAACGCGGCGGTCGCGGCGACCGGGCTCGTCGAGGGCGGGCCGGAAGGCGCGCGCGCGGCGCTGGCGGCGTTCTGGCGCGCGGTCAATCGCGAGGCCAAGCGGCTTGCCCCCTATATCTCGCTGATGGACGAGACACCGAATTTCACCGCCGCCACCACCGCCTGGATGAACCTGTTTCAGCTTGGCCACGTCTCGATCACGCCGCACCCGGCCAATGGGCGGCCTGCGCAGGTGCTGCTCGAAGGCGTGGTGGAGGAACATGTAGACCTGCGAGCGCTGCGCTCACCAAACGCACCACGCTTGTTCATCTCGGCCACGCAGGTGCGCACCGGGCAGGCGCGGATTTTCACCAACGAGGATCTGTCGATCGAAGCGATCGTTGCCTCGGCCTGTCTGCCGATGGCGTTTCCCGCGGTCATCATCGACGGCGAGGAATATTGGGACGGGGGCTATTCGGCGAACCCGCCCATCGTGCCCCTCGTACTGGAGGCCGGGCATGACGACGTCGTGCTCGTCACCGTCAACCCGATCCAGCGTGAGAAGGTGCCGGAAAGCCCGGCGCGTATTCCAGACAGGCTTTCGGAAATGGCGTTCAACCAGACGCTCGTGAAAGACATGCGCTCGATTGCGTTGCTCAAGGCCGAACTCGACGGCCGCCCGCCGGTCTGCGGCGTTCCGTTCATCGAGGCGATTTCCAACCTGCGGCTACATGAAATCCAGAACGAGGATGCGATGCGCAGTTTCTCGTCCAAATCCAAGATGTTCCCGTCGTGGGAGCTTCTGAGCGACCTGCACGAGTTGGGGACCGAGACGGCCAAACATTGGATGCGACGTCATCGGCCGAATGTCGGGGTGACGGGAACCGCCGATTTCGAGGATCGCTACCTGTAACGCATGGTGCGCGCGTCGGTTCAGGTGCCGATCACCGCGATGCCTTCTGCACGCATGTCCGCAAGCGCCGTTGCGAGCGTGCCGTCGAGGTCGATGGCGCGGCAGAGATCGGCACGAACGGCGGTTTCGAACCCCAGGCGGACGGCATCCAGGGCGGACCATGCGACGCAGTAATCGGTCGCCAGGCCCACGAGGGTGAGCCGGGTCGCGCCGCGTGCGCGCAGGTAGCCTTCGAGCCCGGTCGGTGTTTCGTGGTCATTTTCGAAAAACGCCGAATAGCTGTCGATTTCGGGCCGAAAGCCTTTGCGCAGGATCAAATCGGCGGGTTCGGTGTGCAGGTCCTCGTGAAACGCCGCCCCGTCGCTGCCCTGAATGCAATGGTCAGGCCACAGGACTTGTGGGCCGTAATCCATTTCGACCATTTCAAAGGGTTCGTGTCCGGGCTGGGTCGATGCGAAGGAGCTGTGTCCGGCCGGGTGCCAGTCTTGTGTGAAGACCCGGATCGGAACGTCGCGCAGGAGCCGGTTGATTCCCGGCACGATCTCGTCCCCGCCCTCGACGGCGAGCGCCCCGCCGGGGCAGAAATCGTTTTGCACGTCGATGACGATCAGAGCGTCCATACTGTTCGCCTATCCGTTGAAACGGGCTGTGACCCGGCGATTGCCGCGCATGAAGTCGACACGCCACCAGCCGGACTGACCGCGCACCACGTTTTCGAGATCGTCGGGCGTCGTGACAGAGATTCGATTGACGGAAAGCAGGATATCGCCGCGCTGGAACCCTGCATTGGCGGCGCGGCCCTGCGCGTCGACGATGACGACACCGCGCAGGTCGGCGGGCGCGCGCAGGGAATTGGCGATTTCCGGGGTAAGTGCTGTCACGGTCATCCCCTGAAACGGGCCGTCGATGGTGATCGTGTCCAGATCGGGCTCCAGACCTTCGGGTTGCGGGACGATAGAGACACGCGCCCCACCCCAACCGTCCGCCGAGAGGTACCGGACCGAGACGGTTTCGCCCATCGGGAAGGTCGCGAGGCGGAAATCCAGTTCGGCGGCGGCGTTGACGGGTTGATCCTCGATCGCTACCAGCACGTCACCGGTCGTCAGCCCGGCGGCGGCGAAGGGGCTGTTCTCGTGCAGCCGGCGGATGATGACGCCCATCGGGCGGTCGAGGCCCAGCGCTTCTGCCATCGTCGCGTCGACCTGCTGCACTTCGAGGCCGGACCATGGGCGCTCGAAACGATCATTCCCGGCGGCGGCCTGCGCGACGACCTGTTTCACGAGGTTCGCGGGAATGGCGAAGCCGATGCCGTTGGAGCCGCCCGATCGCGTGACGATCTGCGTGTTGATGCCAAGGAGCTTGCCGGACATATCCACCAGCGCCCCGCCGGAGTTGCCCGGATTGATCGGCGCGTCGGTCTGGATGAAATAGCGCCCGCCGCCCATCAGCGCGGCACCCCCCTGCCCGGTGCGCGCCAGCCCCGAAACGATGCCGGAAGAGACCGTCTGCCCCACGCCAAAGGGGTTGCCGATGGCCAGAACGAGGTCGCCGACCTCGATCGCGTCGCTGTCTGCCAGATCGAGGGCCGGAAGCGGCGGGGCGTTTTCGAGCCGCAGCACGGCGAGATCGGCAGGTTCATCCGCCAGGACCAGCGTGGCCGCGTATTCGCGCCTGTCCGCGAGCACGACGCGAATGTCGGTCGCATTGCCGACAACGTGATAGTTGGACACCACCATGCCGTCACCGACGATCACACCCGATCCAAGCGAGTTCTGCACCGAAGGCGGCAGGTCGAAGTCCCCGAAGAACTGCGAGAAGAACGGATCGTCCGCGAAGGGGAGCCGGCGCTCGACCACGCGGGTGGCATAGATGTTCACGACGGCCGGGGCCGCGCGTTTCGCGACCGGCGCGAAGGAAAGCTGCATCTGCGCGGCGCTGTCGGGGACCTGGGCCGCGAGGGGTGCGGCGGTCAAAGTCAGTATGGCGAGGGCGAGCACTTTGATCATCGAAACCTCCAGTCGTTAATAGTTGTGGCAACCGCCTTCACGAAATCAAGCAATTGATCCGGTGCAGCCAAAATGCCGCCGCGTTTGCAGCCGAGGTTCCGGGTATCCCGGCGGGCCTGCCGACCCGCGATATCAGGACACAGACATGAAAACCGAAACGTATGGCTACACGCGCCCTGCGGCGCGACCCTCGCGCTTGCGCGGTTCGGGCGAGGCAATTGCCTTTGGTGCAGGGGTCGCGGCGTTGGCCGGGGCGGTCGGCGTCATCGGGGCCGGGCTGCTTGGGGCGCTGGCTGCTGCCGGATGGTATCTGGGGCGTCGCGGGCACTTTGGGATTGCGCGAGGGCACGGCGAAATACGGCTCGACCTGCAGGGGATTGTCGTGCCGACCGGCCGCGAGGCGTTGAGGCTCAGCTACAAGGGGATTTCGGATATCGAAGCCTCCCGGCGCGACGGGGACCGTCACCTTGTGATCAGGCACATGGACGGGACGATCCGCATTTCCGCGTCGACGCTCGTAAACGACACGGATTTCGACCGACTTTGGGCGTCGCTCGAACGCCGGGTCGGGCTGCATCGCGGGTATCGTTACTGAGGCACGGTGTTTTCCTACCGGGATTCTAGAATTCTAGAATCCCGGAATCATTTTTATGATATTTTCCTTATGGTTACAGGCAGGTTCGGTGCAACCTTCACGGTCCAGTAATCTTTGCGGCCCGTCCGGCGCCGATAACCCGCTCTTGATCGCTTATCCGTCGGCGCGTAAATGCCCGCCATGTTCACTGTCTGCGCCCTCTATCACTTCACGCGTTTCGATGACCCCGCCGCGATCCGTGGTCCGCTGCTCGACCTGTGTTTGCGCGAGGGGATCACCGGCTCACTGCTCTTGGCGCAGGAAGGGATCAACGGGACGGTGGCGGGGCGACGCGAAGCGATCCGGGTGCTCATCGCCCATATCGACGCTTTGCCGGGCTGCAAGGGCTTCGATTACAAGCTGTCGGAGGCACGCGAACAGCCGTTCGGGCGGATGAAGGTGCGGCTCAAGCGCGAGATCGTCACAATGGGGCAGCCTGACGTGGACCCGCGCGCGGGCACCGGACATTACGTCGCGCCCAAGGATTGGAATGCGCTTATCAGTGCGCCGGATGTCGCGGTGATCGACACGCGCAACGATTACGAGGTCGCCATCGGCACGTTCGAAGGTGCGGTGGACCCGGAAACCACCAGTTTTCGTGAGTTTCCGGATTGGTGGGCGGCGAACAAGGAGCGGTTTCACAACAAGCGGATCGCCATGTTCTGCACCGGCGGAATCCGCTGTGAGAAATCGACGAATTTCCTGCTCCAGCAGGGGATCGACGAGGTTTATCACCTCAAGGGCGGGATCCTGAAATACCTCGAGGAGGTGCCCGAAGCGGAGAGCCTGTGGTCGGGCGAATGCTTCGTGTTCGACGGGCGGGTGAGTGTCGGCCACGGGTTGCGCGAAGGACCGCACGACCTGTGCCATGCCTGCCGCCGTCCGATCCTGCCGGAGGACCGCGACCGCTCTGAGTTCGAGGAAGGCGTGTCCTGTCACCACTGCATCACCGAATACGACGCCGCGCGGCGCGAGCGGTTTCGCGAGCGGCAGCGTCAGATTGCCCTGTCCAAAGCGCGGGGGGAGCGGCATCTGGGGCCGCGCGGGGATGGCCCGAAAACCACAGTGAAAAACGAGCACGGCGAATAATCGCTTCCCTGCGCTTGCACAGCCCCCCTGAATCGGCGAAACCAACCAGACTGCCACACGGGGGATCAACGACTTGCGCCGCATCGCGATTGCACTCATGGCCTGTGCCGCCCTCGGGGCTTGCAGCCTGCCGCGCGGCGCCCCCCTGCGCTCGGAAATCGTCACCACAAACGCCGAGAAGAATGCCGGCATCCAGGTCGTCGAGATCACCCGCGCCAACATGCCGACCATCTCGCGCTGGCCGGCCACCGGGCCGTCGAAAGGTTACCGCTGGCTACAAGCGACGGGCGGTCCGCAATCGGCGGTGATCCGTCCGGGCGATCAGGTCTCGCTCGATATCTGGGACAGTGACCCGAATTCGCTTCTGACCGCGCCGAACCAGAAGGTCGCGCAGATGCAGAACATCACCGTCAGCTCGGCGGGCGAGGTGTTCGTGCCTTATGTCGGCAATGTCGTCATCAACGGCCAGACGCCCGACCAGGCGCGCGAAGAGATTCAGCAGGAGATCGAGCGCATTTCACCCAACGCGCAGGTGCAGCTCAGCTTTCAGCCGGGGGCGAACAACGCGGTCGACCTGGTCAGTGGGATGCGCAACCCCGGCCCGCTTACGCTGTCGGGCCGCAATGTCACGATCCTGACCGCGCTGGCACAGGGGGGCGGCGTCGCGCCGAACCTGCGCAACCCGCTGGTTCGCGTGATCCGGGGTGGCCAGACCTATGCGATCAATGCCGACGAGCTTTTCTCCAACGCCGCCTATAACATCGTGCTGCGCGGCGGGGACAAGATTTTCGTGGAAGAGGACAAGCGTTTCTTCACGGCGCTCGGCGCGACGGGCGTGGAAGCGCCGGTCTATTTCGAGCGTGAGACGCTCACGGCCATCGAAGCCGTCGCGCGGCTGCGCGGGCTGATCGACCAGCGCGCCGACCCGACCGGCATTCTGATCCTGCGGGATTATCCGGCCTCGGCCGTCACCCGCGACGGAAAACATGGGCCGACCGACAGCCAGGTGATCTTCATCATGGACATCACGACGGCGGACGGATTGTTCGCGGCTCGGAGTTTCAAGGTTCAGCCCGGCGACACCGTCATGGCGACGGAAAGCCCCGCCATTGCGCTTCAGACCCTTCTCGGGATCGCGAATGGCGCGGCTCTCTTGCAGAACCGACTTTGATCTTGGGATGAATGGCGCGCGTAACGCATGACGCCGCAGTCAGACAGGAGACCGAAATGCGCTATGTCCACACGATGATCCGCGTCACCGATCTCGATGAAAGCATCGACTTCTGGGTGAACAAGGTCGGGATGGTCGAAATTCGCCGCCGGGACGTGCCAGAGGGCAAGTTCACGCTCGTCTTCCTCGCGGCCCCGAAGGACGAGGCCACCTCGCGTGAGACGATGTCGCCAGAACTTGAGCTGACCTACAACTGGGACAGCGACGAGGACTATCGGACCGGGAGAAGCTGGGGCCACCTCGCCTACCGCGTCGATGACATTTATGTCTTCTGCCAGAAGCTCATGGATGCCGGGATCACCATCAACCGCCCCCCGCGCGATGGGCGCATGGCGTTTTTCAAGAGCCCCGACAACATCTCGGTCGAGTTGATCCAGGAGGGCGACGCGCTTCCGGTTCAGGAACCCTGGGCGTCGATGGAAAGCACCGGAGACTGGTAAGGCGTGTCGCGACTTGACCGAATTCTGAAACGTCTTGGCAAGCGGGACGTCCGACCGGTGCGTCCGGGTGAAAGGACACCGCAGCCCAAGCCGGACGCGCTGGTGGAGAACCAGCCCGAAGCGCTTCGGCTGGCGACGGACGCCGCGATGAACGCGCTTCCCGAAACGTTGGTGACATCAATTCTCACGCGGTTCGATCCTGAGCGCGTGAAGCCGGGTCGGTGGAAGCAGGACGCCGAGATCACGATCTTCGTGCATATTCCGAAGACAGCCGGAAGCGCGATTTTTCACACGCTTAACGGGGCCTATGACCTGACGCGGAGCCTTAGGTACGGTCAGGTGAAGCAGGATCTGGATATAGCCTGGGAGGAGGCGAAAGCGGCTCAGGCGCAAAGCGACACGCCGTTGCGCCAAGTGCTGATCGGTCACGCCAACTGGAACCAGTTCAAGCATCTCATGCGTGGCGCGGGGCGTCCGATGCTCATCACCGTCATCCGCAACCCTGCGGATCGGCTGGTGTCGCAATACGCGTATAATTCTTCCGAAGCCCATCCCAAGCACCAAAACTTTCGAAGGGAATTTCCGACCTTCGAGGCCTTTCTGGACTCGGTTCCGCCGAACAGTCAGCTCAATCAACTCGTCGGGCGCACGGGCGGTATCGAACGGCAACTCGAACGACTGGCGAAGCGGTATCGGTTCGTCGGTGTGACCGAGCATTTCTCGGCCTCGCTCGACCATCTCGCGGTGAGCCACGGGTTCCCCGAGGTCACGGAGTACGTCGCGAATGTCGGAAAAACGGCGAAGCGGGGTGCGAGCCTGACACCTGAGATGCGCACGGCGATCTGTGAGCGGCATATGGGCGACTGGATTCTCTATACGCTGCTCGAGCCCGCGATGGCGCGGCATCGCGCACGGCTGGCGCGCGTCCGCGATACGTGAACGCGGCAAATGCGTGGGCAGGCGACCTTCCGCCAAGATTCTGATTTTTAGGAACCATTTCGCTCGCAGCCGCGTTACCCTCGGGATGTGAATTGATTCGAGGAGACAGACATGAAGACCCCTATTCTTGCTCTTGCCGCCGCTGCAGTGCTGGCGCTGGCCGGTTGCGAAACCCAGAACCAGACTCAGGCCACGGCGGTCGGTGCCGCTACGGGCGCCGCGATCGGCGGGCTGACGACCGGATCGCTTGGCGGTGCCGTGATCGGCGGCGCAACGGGCGCTGCGGCCGGCAACCTGATCGGTCGTGCGGCGGATGCGCAAGGTCAGTGCATCTACCAGCGTCCGAACGGCACGCGCTACCGCGCAGCTTGCCCGTAAAAGGCAACGAACCCATTGAAGGCCCCGCCACATTTGGCGGGGCTTTTTTGTTAGCTGCTCGCATCATGTCGTCAAAGCGGTATTGTTGGCGCAGGCACATGGGAGAGTGAAGATCGATACGCCGAAGCTGACGAACCGGGACATTGCGGACCTGACCGAGTGGCGCCGCGTTTTGCATGCCGCGCCAAACCTTTCGGGCGACGAGGCCGAAACGGCGCGTCGCGTGGTCTCGATGCTGGGCGCGGCAGGGCCGGACCAGATCATCGGCGGGCTGGGGGGGCATGGCGTCGCGGCGGTGTTCGAGGGCGCGGGGGATGGACCCAAGGTGATGATCCGCTGCGAGCTGGACGGTCTGCCGATCGAGGACAAGGCCGAGGTCGCGCATCGCTCGACGGTGGAGGGGCGCGGGCATCTTTGTGGCCACGACGGACATATGGCGATCTGCGCTGGCGTCGCACGGCTCTTGGCGCGGGAGCGGCCGGCGAGCGGGCGCGTCGTGCTTCTGTTCCAGCCGGCTGAAGAGGATGGTTCGGGGGCCGCGCGGGTTCTGGCGGATCCGCAGTTCGCGGCTTTGCGCCCGGACTATGCGTTCGCACTGCACAATTTGCCTGGGCTCGCGCTTGGTGCGGCGGCGGTGGCGGAAGGTCCGATGGCCTGTGCGTCGCGCGGGTTGCGAATCGTGCTGGGTGGCCGGACGGCCCATGCCTCGCAGCCGGAGACCGGGCATTCGCCGGTGCCCGCAATTGCGCGGCTGATCGACGGATTGGCGGGGATGGGCGCGGGCGACTGGCCGCAGGCGCGGGATTTCGCGCGGGTCACGGTGACGCATGTGCGCGCGGGGGAGCCGGCTTTCGGCATCGCGCCGGGACATGGCGAGGTCTGGATCACCCTGCGCACCCAGCGCGATGAGCGGATGCAGGCGCTTGTCGCGGAGGTCGAGGAGGTCATTCGCGGGTGTGCCGATGGCCTTGCCGTCGAGATCACGCATCACGACGTATTCCGCCATTCCACCAATGACGCGGATGCGACCCGCATTCTGGCCCGTGCGATCGAAACGGAAGGGCTTGTGCAGGCCGATATCCCATTGCCGATGCGGTGGTCGGAAGATTTCGGCTTGTTCGGCGACGTCGCCAGGTCGGCGATGTTCCTGCTGGGGTCGGGCGAGGACTGCCCGCCGCTTCACGATGGGTATTACGATTTTCCCGATGATCTGATCCCGCTGGGATCACGGGTCTTTTTCCGAGCGATCAAGTCGATCCTGGGTTAGCAAAAGTAATGCCTGCCCGGATTGCTCCGGACAGGCGCGGGTCATGTCGGATCAGGCTTCTGCTAGCCAGTCGTCTACGGCGCGTTTCGCTTCTTCACGCGACTTGCCGTAGCGTTCCTGGATCTTGCCTTCGAGCTTTTCACGCTCGCCGTTCACTTCGTCGAGGTCATCGTTCGTCAGCTCGCCCCAGCGGGACTGAGCTTCGCCTTTGACTTGCTTCCATTGGCCTTGAATTTGATCCCAGTTCATCGTGATACCTCCTTTCAAGGTTCACGATGATAACGCTCGATCCCGTCTCGGCGTTCCCGAGGAAACGGGAATTACGTGGTCGGACGGCACGATATTGTCGTCGAAGCCCTGGATCGGGAAATCAATGATGACTGTGTAATGTGTGTCGGTCTCTTCGCGGTGGACTGCCGCCTCCATCTGGCTCGAGAATGCGCGGACCAGTTGCTCACCGAGCCCAGTGCTGTCTTCGACCTGCGGCACGGGTTCCGGCGGAAGGGTGTTGCAGACCTTGACCTGTCCATGCCCCGAGCCTTCTTCGCAATTCAACGACACTTCGAGGCGGGCTTTTTTCTCTCCTTCGAGCGGGCCGATATGCTTGAGCGCATTGGTTATCAACTCGGACACGGCGAGCGACAGGGGAACGGCCTGATCGGGGTAAACCTCGCAATCGTCGAAGCGGGTTTCGAGGTCCAGCTCCTCTTCGCCCTGAGACGCCGCCGCCACGATCTGGCCGGTGATCGCATCGAGGAGTTCGCCTGCGCGCACCCGTTCGGCGGTGGAGGTCTCATAGAGGTTCTGGTGCACGCGAGCGATGGACATGACGCGCTGCTGCACATTGGAAAGCGCCAGTTTGACCGCCGGCGACTTTGCTTTGCGCATCTTCATGCCGACGAGCGACACGATGAGCTGAAGGTTGTTTTTGACCCTGTGGTGCACTTCCTTCAACAACACCGTGCGCTGGTGGATCGTGTCGTAGAGCTCGGCTTCGTCGTGAAGGATGTTCTCGGCCAGGCGCATCCAGGTCTCTTCCATGTCCCGGATTTCCGTCGGGATCGAGGGATCGTTGTTCGGCTCGACAAGTCGCCGGGACCGCATGAACTGCAGCATCCGGGCGCGCAGATTGCGGGTCGGCTTGATGACCATGCGCTGCACCGCGAAAAAGGCGACCAGAAGGCTGACGACCCACATGAGAAGCGGGAACAGGAGCGACGAGCCGATCCCGAGACCGCCGAACATGGGCCCGCGCCTGTATTCCCAAGATCCGAGTGCGAAGACCTGACCGGGCACGATCGGGCTGAGCGCGAACAGGCGCTCCTCACCCGAGGCCACGCGCGCAACGAATGTCGCCTCTTCGCCCGACACGAGCGCAGACAGCGAGCGGTTCGACGGCAGGAACCGTTCCTCCCTGTCGCCATTCGCAGTGGACGTAAGAACCTCGCCTTCCGCATTGAACGTGATCAGCTCGAGCGGGCGTTCCCGCCCGACAGTGCCCGGCGTCGGGCGGTTGAGCTGCCGATGCGGGAGCGAGGCCGTGACATAGCCGTCGTACGCCCCGTCGGAAATGACGGGGAGCGACACGATCACGACCGCCGTTTTGGAAATCGCCCCCATCGCGTTGAACTTCACGCGCGGGCCTGGGTTCTCGACGAATTCCTTGTGCAGCGGTCGATCCGACAGGTCGGAGCCTTGGTCTGCCGACGCACACAGAAGCGTTCCGTCGTTTGCGACATAGCCGAGAAACGAAAGCTCAGGGCTGTCGCGCAGGATGTTCTGCAGCGGCTCTTCGCATTCGAACCCGGTTGACCGCAGCACGGGGATCATCCCGACAAAGGCCTTCGCCACGCCCGTGGCCGATCGAACCGCGGCTTCCTGCTCGGCCGCTGCCTCGGAGGTGAGTGCAAGAAGACCATCGCGCAACTCGCGGTCAGCCTTGTTCAAAAGCTGGTAGGTCGTCACCACGGATATGAGGCCGACAGGCAGCAGTGCCAGTGCGAGAAGACCTGCAATCCGAAACGTCAGCGACCGACGCAATTCCTTCAGTCGCGCCATCAACCCGTGTTTTTCCTCACCGGCATACCGCCCGACACGACCGCCATCGTGGCCTGGTCCGTCAGTTCGATATTCTCGTTGTCGTTCAGATCGAGAAGTTCAGCGAGGCGTGCGCGGCCCCGGTTGATGCGGCTCTTGATCGTACCGATGGCAACGCCGCAGGTTTCTGCCGCTTCTTCGTAGGACATGCCGGAGGCCCCGACCAGAATCAGCGCTTCGCGTTGCTCGACAGGGAGTTCCACGAAGACCTTTTCGAAGTCCGCCATCGCGAGACGCCCGTCATGGTGCGGCTTTTCCGACAGCGTTTCGGCCATGACGCCATCGACGTCTTCGACTTCGCGCTTTTTCTTGCGAAGGTCGGAATAGAACGTGTTGCGGAGAATGGTGAAGAGCCAGGCGCGGAGGTTCGTTCCTTCCTGAAACTTGTCGAAATTCTTCCAAGCCTTGACGATCGTATCCTGAACAAGGTCGTCGGCTGCGGCCGAGTTCCGGGTCAAAGACGCAGCAAATGCGCGCATCGCCGGGAGATGCTCCACGACCTCTTCGCGCGGGTCGCGAGCGCTGGCATCATTTGCCATATGCCGACCCCTTTTCGTCCGCTTCTTTCAGCTTCGCCAGTAGGTCCGTGAATCTATCGGGCACCTCCTCTTCAAGGTGGCGCTGATAAACCTTACGCAGGTTATCGTCGATCTGTTGTTCCAGTCGACCTTTGTCTTTGTCGTCATTCATGCCGGCTCGGTCCCGTTTCGCCTCGAATTTCTCAAACTTTTTTTCCCTCACCGGGAACATAACCCCGATTGGCGGGTTCGGTTCCAAGGAAAACGCAAAAAATATCGGACGCAGTGGGAAAATTGGGATGAACGACACGAACACCGAGTATCTTTCGGTAAAGATAGCTTCAATGCTGCCTTACTTGCGGCGTTACGCGAGGGCGCTCACAGGCAGTCAAACATCGGGCGACACATATGCCGCAGCAACGCTAGAGGCATTGCTCGAGGACCGATCGGTTTTCGAGATGGGACTTTCCTCGGACAAAGTGGCGCTGTTTCGCGCATTTCACCAGATCTGGGCGAGTTCGGGCGCCCCTGTCGAGTTGGACGAGGACGGCATTCATGCCCGTGCCCAGCGCCACCTCGCAAGGCTGACCACGAACACCCGCGAAGCGTTGCTTCTGCACACGGTCGAGGAGTTCTCGGTCGACGAAATCTCGGAAATCATGGAGACCGACACCAGCGAGATCGAGCATCTCGTGCGGGTGGCGCGCAAGGAAATGGAGGACAGCGTGAAGGGCCGTATCCTCGTCATCGAAGACGAAGCGATCATCGCGATGGATCTTCAGGATATCGTGGCCGACATGGGCCATGCGATCACCGGGGTCGCGCGCACCGAGCGCGGAGCGATCGATCTTGCGGGCAAGGAAAAGCCCGACCTGATCCTGTCGGACATCCAACTCGCCGACAATTCGAGCGGGATCGACGCGGTGAACGCAATTCTGAAGGCTTCGGGCGACATTCCGGTGATTTTCATCACCGCTTTCCCTGAACGGCTCCTGACCGGCGAGCGCCCGGAACCGGCCTTCGTCATCACCAAACCCTATTCGGAAGAACAGGTGCGCTCTGCGGTGTCGCAGGCCATGTTCTTCTCATCGACGGAGACGTTGAACGCCTGATTCGGGCAAAACATCTTTAGGTGCGAAACGCGGTTCCCGGTGCCCGGGGGCCGCGTTTTTTCTTGTGGGTTTTGACGAAATTGCGTTTGCGGGTAGGCTGACGGCGGACCCTCGATGAAATTGGAGCTGCGTATGCCGTTTCGACCGATGCTCGTCGCCCTGTGTCTATTGCCTCTTTTCGCCAGTCCGCTTCGTGCGCAAGGCATTGGAATCGAATGGGAAATCGTCAATCGGTTCGCCCCGTTTCAGGCGCTGAGCACGACCCGCGACGGGGGGAACGTGGGCGACAGGGGGATGGCGGTCGGGCTGTTCGAGACCTACGGGATGGCAGACGGAGAGACCGTGGGGGAGTGGCACGCGCGGTTCATCGCGGATCATGGCCGCATGACGTCGCCTTATGAGGCGTTCCTGCGCGCGCCCCTGGGCGAATTGCATTGGGACCCGGACAAGGCCGAGCACCGCGCGGAGCTTTTGAAGTTCGTCAAAGAAGAAGACGGCGACGACACCTATATCTATGCGCGGGTCTGGGCGGTGGACGAGGACGGCGAGCGGCTGACCACCGGGCAGTGCGACTGGAACGTCACCTTTGCGCCTTGGCCCTGCGCCGAGGAGGTGCCGATCAAGATGCAGCTGCGGGGCGCGACACTGCGTGTCACGCGCGGGGCGACGGAAGCGGTGGACTACCTCGAGCCCGAACACCTTGTCATCGTGGGGATCGGCGACAGCTATGCGACTGGCGAGGGAAACCCGGACGTTCCGGCGCGGTGGAAGACGTCGGACACGCAATCAGCGGCGGATCAGGGCGTGAAATGGTTCACGCGGTTTTGGAATTATCACACCCTGCCCGACCGGCGGTGGATCGACGACCGGTGTCACCGCAGCTTCTTCTCGCATCAGAGCCTGACGGCGTTGAAACTCGCCTCGGACGATCCGCACCGGTTCGTCACCTTCCTCCATTATGCCTGCACGGGTGCGGAGATCTTCGACGGGATGATCGCGCCGCAATACCAGAGTTGGGAGGAAGAAGAGCGTCGGTATGTCCCCTATGCGCAGGTCAATGCGGCTGTGCGGGAGTTGTGCACGGGGCCGCTTCGTCTGCGACCGAATTCGGCTGGCTTCGCGAACCGGGAGTATCATCCCGTCACGCAGACCGAGTTGCGGAACATCACGAATTATTACGAGTTCCATCGCCGCCCGCAGGCGAAGACGACGCTTTATCGCGACACACGCTTGCGCCCGGACGATCCTTTTGACCGGAACGTGTTGCGCGGCGTACGCGGCTATTACGGCAATGCCTATCCCTGGTCCGGGCTGATGGATTGCCCGCTGGCGCGGCTTCGGGTGCCGGATTACCTGTTCCTTTCGGCGGGCGGGAACGACATCGGGTTTGCGGATATCGTGCGGTACTTCCTGCTTCCGGCAGACGGGCTGTCGGACCTCGAGGCCACGCTCGCCTATCCCGACGTCTGCCCCGGCGTGCCCTATCAGAATTCGGACGAATACAGCTCGATCCGGCGGCATTGCCTGCGTTCGGCCGGTGGTATCTGGCCCAATGCGTCCGACCTCATTCAGGGGCGTTACGTCGGCGGCGCCACACCGTTTGTCGGGGGGATGGACCAGCGGTACACGCTTTTCTTCAACGTGCTCCAAAGGCGGTTGCGTGTCGCGCCGGGGCAGATCGTGATGACGCAATACCCGGACCCTTTGCGCACCGAAGCCCCGACCAGCGATGCCTGCGACCCGTTGACCGAGGTCGAGCGCGCGGCGGTGTTCGGTGCGCCTGCGGATGTGGTGGACGCCCTCAGCCCGTGGGAAGGTGTGCGCACGGCGATCCCGTCTCTCATCGGGCGGAACTGGCCGCTCAACCTGACACAGGAAGAAGCGCAGAACGTGCTGGGGCAATTCGACGACTTGCGGGCCGTTCTGGCCGAAACCGCGACCGCGCGCGGGGTCGATATGGTGTGCGATACGCGCGATGCGTTCGTCGGATACGGTTGGTGGCAGGGAGAGCACCTGAACTTCCCCAATGCGGTCTTGAAGGGCGCGCCGGAATGGTGGAACGCGCGGGACTGGGACCCGTTTCCACATATCGGACCGGGACAGGGTCGCGCGATCCGCACGGCGAATGACAGCGTGATGGTCCAGCCGCACCACAAAACGGCGTTGACCGCGCCGGTGCATCCGAACCTGACAGGGCATGGGCTGATTGCCGATATCGTCTTCGACCATCTGAGCGCATCGGACGGGCCGCCCAACTAACGCAAATGTGCGTGCCAATTCGCCTGCCTGCCTGTCGCGGGATATTGAGTGGGACGAGGGAAAGGGCTAGCGTCCGGCCAAAGAACAGGCACCCTTCTCTACCGAGGTTCATCCCATGCAGGTCCGTGTCGCCACTTTCGTGGCCGCCTTGTTCGCCACCCTCATATCCGGCTCGGCGCTTCATGCGCAGGGCATCGAAATACGATGGGAAATCACCAATCGTTTCGCGCCTTTCGAGGCCCTCGGCGATGCGGTGACGGCGGATCAATTATTCGATCAATACCGGGTCCGCCCGCAGGACGGGGGACTCGAGGGCTGGCACGCGCGTCTCGACAGGACGATCGTCGGCGGCATGACGTCTCCTTATGCGCCGTGGCTCGAACGCGGTGATCGGCTGCATTGGGACCCGAGCCGGGCACAACATACCGATGCGCTCCTGAAATACGTCCGCGACGAGGATGCGCAGACTGTGCGCGTGAAACTGGGCGTCGCGGCGGACGATCCGTCGAAGCTTGCCGGCAAGGAGTGCTGGTGGAGCTTCCGCAACGGTCCGACGCCCTGCGATCTGCCGGTCGCGGTTCAGATCCCGCTGACCGGAAGCACCGAAGTCGCGGTCATCGTCGGGGACGAGGTGGTGAAGGCCAGCATGGAACCCGAGCACGTGGTGATCGTGGGAATGGGCGATAGCTACGGGTCCGGCGAGGGCAACCCGGATGTGCCGGCGCAGTGGAAAGGGATCACGCTGGGCAGCCACGAATGGCTTTCAAGCGCCTCGTTCCGCCAGCCGCTTCCGGCGCGCAAATGGGTCGATGACAGGTGTCATCGCAGTTTTTTCTCGTTCCAGAGCCTCGCCGCGCTAGAGGTCGCATCGAAGGATCCGCATCGCTTCGTGACGTTCCTGCATTACGCCTGTTCGGGGGCCGAGGTGTTCGACGGGCTTCTCGCGCCGCAAAATTCCGGGTTTCCCGACGCGCCCTTCGTGCCGTTGAGCCAGGTCAACGCGGCCGTGCGTGAGCTGTGCCGCACGGGCGTCGAACGTCGGAGCGACCTGCCGCGCGGGCAGTATGCCGACATCACCGCGACCGAGTTGGGCGGGATCGACATCACCGCGTTCGAGCGGCGCCCCTACCCGGCCGCGGAGAACCGGTTCCCCACGGAGCTCGTCAAGAACGACGCGCTCGATCGCTACATGCGCCAGTTCCGGGGCGAAAACGGAACCGATGAGCCGAGCGTCGGCATGATGTCATGCCCGGAAGGGAGTTTGCGCAAGCCGGATCTCCTCATGCTGTCGATCGGTGGCAACGACATCGGGTTTGCGGACCTCGTGAAATACGCGCTTTTGCCGGGGGAATACGATTCATCGCTGATCGCGTTCTTCACGCTGCCGTCGGTATGCCCGCCTGCCGAATACCGAGCCGATCCGGGATTGTTCCCGACGGTGGCGCAGCATTGCCTGCGTCATGACATGAACGACCGGCCACATGCCGCCGACCTGATCTATGGTCGCAATGGTGGCGGGGGGATCGGAGAGCGGCTGACGCTGCTGTACAATGTTCTGCAATACCGGCTGGAGTTGTCCCCGGAAGATATCGTGCAAACGCAATACCCGGACCCGCTTCGGGTCGTGCCGACACGCGAGGACGCTTGCGGGCCGATCGACGTGGACCGCGCCGTTGTGTTCGGGACGCCGGCGGGCGAAGATCCGGCGTCGGCCTGGGAAGGTCTCAAGATCGGTGCGCCGCTGAATATCGCGCGTAACTGGTCGTTCGATTTCACGCCGGAGGAAGGCTATCGCACGCTGGCGGTGTTCGACATGCTGCGGGTGGAGTTGGCAAAAGCGGCCAAGCGGAACGGAATTTCCGTTGTCTGCGAGACGCGGGATGCCTTCGTGGGGCATGGCTGGTGGCAGGGTCTGCACACCAATTTGCCCAACGCCGGCCCGCCCGAAAAGCAATGGGATGCCGATCTGTGGGCGCCCTATGCCTATGATCCCGGCGACCGCGCGATCCGCACCGGCAACGACAGTGCGATGACACAGCCCGACCCGCACAGCGCGATCACGGGGGCGGTCCATCCGAACCTCACGGGTCACAGGATGCTTGCGGAACGGCTTGCGGCGCGCGTCGATGCCGAATTGCGGGAGCGCAAGGCGTTCAACGCGGATCGCATCGGGAATTTTCTGGAAGGTATCGGGGACGCGATACGCCAGTGACGCGGCCATGAAAAAGGGGCGCCGCGAGGTACGTTGGCGCCCCTTTCTCTTTTTCTGTATCTTCGTCTCGTCAGACGCTGCGGCCACGCACGAAGTGCACGATCAGTCCGATCACGAACAGTGCGAGGAAGATGAAGAACAGGATCTGAGCGATCCCGGCCGAAGCAGATGCGATACCGCCGAAGCCGAAAACGGCCGCGACGATCGCGATGACGAGGAATGTGAGTGCCCAACCAAGCATGGGTCAACCTCCTTTTCCGGTTTCAAACATGCGCCACTGTGACGCTTCCATTGAGATGAAAACCGCCGGTGAGTGAGAAAAGTTCCGCCAAAAGAATCGTTTGGCGGATGGAACCGGCGGATGGGTCACACGTTGGAATTCCTGAATGGACAGACGTCAAACAGGAGTTTTTCAATGGCTACCGCCGCACAGAAATCCACGTCCAACGGCTCGAGCACGTCCGCCGCGACCGAAAAGTCGATGAAGGACCTCGAAACGGAACTTGCCGTTCTTCGCTCGGACATCTCGGAAATCACAAGTACGATCCGGGACCTTGGCCGGTCGGGCGTATCCGACCTCAACAACCGCGCACGCGCGACCGCGAGTGAACTGAAAGCACGAGGCGCAGCGCAGGCGCGGCGCGCCGGTGACAATGCCGCTGCGGCCTATTCTTCCGCCGAAGACACGGTTCGCCAGAATCCTGCCGCTTCGGTCGGTATCGCTGCCGGCGTCGGTTTCGTTGTCGGACTGTTCCTCGCACGCCGGCACTGACATCAGATGCTTGCAGCACTTGAATACCGCGCAAGATTGGCCGTTCGCCGCACCATGTTCGGTGTGGTGAGCGGCCTCCTGTTGTTCGTCGGCATCGCATTTCTGGCCGTCGCAGGCTGGATCGTGCTTTCCGAATTCATGGAAACCCTTCATGTTGCGTTGGTCTTTGCAGGGGTCTTCATCGGGCTCGGGCTGATCTGCCTGGCGATGACCCGGACGCAGCGGGCCAAGATCACGATGGCACCAAGCGTGAATGCGCCGGCTTCGACCGCTGCGCCTGCCGCGGGCATGGCTGCTGTCGGTGGTCTGAGCGCCGCTTTCGTGCAGGGCATCACCGCCGGGATGGCGGCGGGACGGGGTCGGCCGATCAATGGCCATGATTCCGACGAACACACGCACCATTAATCCCTTTCCGATAACCGCAGAGGCCCGCGATATCGCGGGCCTTTTTCATGTCCGGGTTACGCTGTCAGTGACGTTTGATGTCGCCTGTGGTCAGGACAGGCGAGGCGTCGATATCGCCTGCGTCCAGCATCGCGGCGACCCGTTCGAGCGTCGCGATGATCTGGGCCTGTTCCCAGTCGTCGAGGTTTTCGAACCGTCGCGCGTAAACCTGTTGCAGCGCATCCGGGGCGCTGTCGAGCGCGGCGCGCCCTGCTTCGGTAAGGGTTACGTTGGTCTGGCGGCGATCCCGTTCTGAGCGTTCGCGTGACACGAGCCCGGCCTTGACCAGCTTATCGGTCAGGGTGGTGATCGTCGCCTGGCTCACGCCCATGCGGCTTGCTATGGCCGTGGGCGTTTCCCATCCCTTCTCACCGACGATCTGAAGCGCACGGAACTGAGCCGCCGTCAGGCCGGCGGCCTGGGCGAGCTCTTTGCCGTAAAGCTCGGTCGCGCGCATGATCCTGCGGAGCGCGATGAGGCTATCGTCGATGCGACTCAAGAGATCTCCTTCCGACCCCTGTTTTGCCATGCTGATGAGGTTTGACGCAATCATGTTACTTAGATAGGCAAACCATTTGGTAAGTAAAGGACCAAAGGCGCCATTTTTCAAAGGATTATTGGGTACATTACGCCAAAAACCGCAGAAAATCGCGAATCCTGGCGATATTTTCCTTTGGGACTTGAAACAAATTCCTTGCCCCATTAGTTAGGTTCTCGAAGGAACTTGGAGAAAACCTATGCCGAAAGACATGAGTAAAGAACAAGAACGCCCCCGAACTAAGGGGCTCCATCTGCGGAAACCCATTTCCGAGGATGGGGCTGCCATCTGGGAGCTGATCCGCGAGTGCAAGCCGCTCGACGAGAACTCCATGTATTGCAACCTGTTGCAGTGCGACCATTTCAGCGACACCTCCGTGGTGGCGGAACTCGACGGCGAGATCGTCGGGTGGATTTCCGGCTACATCGTGCCGAACGAAGAAGCTCTCTTCGTGTGGCAGGTTGCCGTAAGCGCCCGCGCGCGGGGTCTTGGTCTGGGCGGCAAAATGCTCGACCATCTCATCGAACGCGAAGAATGCGGCGATGTGAGTGCGCTGAAAACCACCATCACCGAGGACAACGACGCCTCGTGGGGGCTGTTCAAAAGCTTTGCCCGCCGTCAGGGTGGCGAGCTGACCGATGAAGCCCATTACACCGAGGAAGACCACTTCGGCGGCCGTCACGACACCGAGCATATGGTGACAATCGACCTGCCGGAAGAAGAGGACATGGCATCGGCCGCGTGATCCGCGGCCAGACGCCCCTCGATACACACGAATCCCAAAGGAATACGTTATGACGACCGAACACACTTCGGCGATCAACCCAATTTTTGCTCGCCGCGAATCCGAAGCCCGCTCCTACTGCCGTGGGTTCCCCACCACCTTCACGAAGGCGCAGGGATCCATCATGACCGGCGACAACGGGGTGGATTACATCGACTTTCTGGCTGGCTGTTCTTCGCTGAACTACGGCCATAACGACCCGGACATGAAAGAGGCGCTGGTGGAACACATCACCGCCGACGGCATCGCTCACGGGCTCGACATGTACACCGATGAAAAGGCGCGCTTCCTCGAAGCCTTCGAGAAGATCGTGCTCAAGCCGCGTGGCATGGAGAACTACAAGGTGATGATGACCGGCCCGACCGGCACCAACGCCGTCGAAGCGGCGATGAAGCTCGCCCGCAAGATTACGGGCCGCCGCAACATCATCTCGTTCACCAACGGTTTCCATGGCATGACCATGGGCTCGCTGTCGCTGACCGGTAATGCCGGCAAGCGTGGCGGTGCCGGTGGCGGCAACCTGGGTGACGTGACCCACCTGCCCTATGAAGGCAGCCTGGGTGACGTGGATACGCTCGCGCTGATCGAAGCCATGCTGAACAATTCGTCTTCGGGCATCGACGCGCCTGCCGCGTTCATTTTTGAGCCGGTGCAGGGTGAAGGCGGGCTGAATGCCGCGTCCAAGGAATGGGTCGAGGGTATTGCACGCCTCGCGAAAGAGCATGGCGCCATGCTGATCGTCGACGACATTCAGGCGGGTATTGGCCGGACCGGGACGTATTTCTCGACCGAAGCCATGGATATCGAGCCGGACATGATCACGCAGGCGAAATCGCTGTCGGGCTTCGGCCTGCCCTTCGCCGCGCTGCTCATCAAGCAAGAGCATGACGTGTGGAAGCCGGCCGAGCACAACGGCACGTTCCGAGGCAACACCCATGCCTTCGTAACCGCGCGTGTCGCGCTGGATAAGTTCTGGGCCGACAATGCCGCGTTCGAGAAAGCGATCGCGGAGAAAGCCGACATCCTGGAGGCGGGCCTGACCAAGATCGCGGATCTCGTGGATGGCGCTTACCTCAAGGGTCGCGGTTTCATGCGCGGTGTCAATGTGGGCACCGGCGACCTTGCCGAAGATATTTGTGCGCGCGCTTTCGAGAAAGGTCTTATCATCGAGACCTCGGGGGCCGATGACGAAGTGGTCAAGGTGCTTGCCGCGCTTACCATTCCGAACGAGGTGCTGGAGCGTGGACTCGACATCCTGCTCGATGCGACCCGCGACGCCCTCGCCGACAACCAAACGCTTGCTGCGGAGTGACATCATGATCGTACGTGACTTCAACAAACTGAAAAACACCGACAAGAGCGTGTCTGACGCTCGCTGGAACTCGGTGCGGATGCTTCTGGCCGAAGACGGAATGGGGTTCTCGTTCCACATCACCACGCTGGAGGCCGGGTCGGAACATACGTTCCACTACAAGCACCATTTCGAGAGCGTCTACTGCATCTCGGGCAAGGGCTCGATCACCGATCTCGCAACCGGCGAGACGCATGAGATCAAGCCCGGCGTGATGTATGCGCTGAACGACCACGACCACCACACGCTGCGCTCGGAAGAAGAGCTTGTCATGGCGTGCTGCTTCAACCCGCCGATCACCGGCAACGAAGTGCACCGCGAAGACGGCTCCTATGCGCCGGCGGAGGAGAATGCCTGACCATGGCACATGGAAATCATACTGTTGAAAAGATCGGCGGCACGTCGATGAGCCGGGTGAACGAGCTGCGCGATACGCTGCTCATCGCAGGCGACGACCCCTATAACCGGATGTTCGTCGTCTCGGCCTTCGGTGGCATCACCAACCTGCTGCTGGAACACAAGAAGTCGGGGAAACAGGGTGTCTATGCGCTCTTTGCCGACAGCGAAGAGGACGATCATAGCTGGATGGCCGCGCTCAAACGCGTGCAGGACGCGATGATCGAGGCGCACACCGGTATCCTGGAGCACCCCGGCGACGTGTCGGACGCGACGGATTTCGTGCGCGACCGGATCGAAGGGGCTCGGAGTTTCCTGATCGACCTTGGTCGGCTCTGTTCCTACGGCCACTTCCGGCTGAACGAGCACATGTCGATGGTGCGTGAGCTTCTCTCCGGTCTCGGCGAGGCGCATTCCGCCTTCGTCACCGCGCTCATGCTTAAGCGTGCAGGCGTGTCGGCCCGGTTCGTGGATCTGTCCGGTTGGCGCGACGAGGGCGATTGTTCGCTCGACGAGCGTGTGAAGCAAGGGCTGTCGGATATTGATGTGAGCCAGGAGCTTCCCATCATCACCGGCTATGCCCAGTGCAAGGAAGGGCTGATGAACGAATACGATCGCGGCTATTCCGAGGTGACGTTCGCCCGCATCGCGGCGCTGACGCACGCCAAGGAGGCGATCATTCACAAGGAGTTCCACCTGTCCTCCGCCGACCCAAACCTTGTCGGAGAAGAGAATACGCGCAAGCTGGGCCACACGAACTACGACGTGGCCGATCAGTTGTCGAACCTCGGGATGGAGGCGATCCACCCGTCGGCGGCCAAGATGCTGCGACAGGCGGACGTGCCGCTGCGCGTGACCAACGCGTTCGAGCCGGACGATCCCGGCACGCTGATAGACGACAGCCGGGGCGATACGCCGGGCGTCGAGATCATCACCGCGCTGGATGTCATCTCGGTCGAGGTGTTCGAACAGGACATGGTGGGCGTGAAGGGTTACGACACCGCGATCCTCGACGCGATGAAGCGTCACAAGGTCTGGATCGTGTCGAAGACGTCGAACGCGAACACCATCACGCATTACGTCAAAGGCAGCCTGAAATCGGTGCGCCGCGTGGAGCGTGACATCGCCGAACAATTCCCCGGTGCCGAGATCGAAGTGCGCACGCAGTCGATCGTTTCGGCCATCGGACGCGATCTGCGCAAGCAGAGCGTTCTGGGCCGGGGTCTTGCCGCGCTGGACGAAGCCGGACTGGACGTGATCGCCGCCCACGCGACGCCGCGCAATGTGGACGTGCAATTCCTGATGCCACGCGATGAAGCCGACAAGGCCATCGCGGTGCTGCACAAGGCCTTCGTCGAGAAAGAAGAAAAGGCCGGTTTTAGGGAGGCAGCCTGATATTCCAAGTTCTTCACAGTCAGGCTGATGCTGGCGGGCTCGCAGAAATGCGGGCCCGTTCTTTTGTCGTTCAATGCAGTCTGCGGGCCATTCAAAAGTGCCGTCTAGCTCATCCTTCGCGATCCAATAACGCTGTTAGATTGGCGAGCGTTCGGACGGTTCCGTCCGCAATCCCCATCTTTGCGAAATGTTCGAACTGCTGTTGAGTTTGGCAGGTGAACGACACGTCCATGACAGAGCCATGGCCATCCGGCGCGATCTTGACCAGACCCTTGGCCCCCATGGCGTCAAAGCCCAGCAAGGTCGGGCGATCAATTCCTGTATACACCCCTCGGAATTCATGTTCCTCGTTCTGGTGAACGAAGCGAAACGCGCCGCCGATGTGCAGGTCGATCTCGCATCGGGCGAGCGGTCTGCCGGACGGGTCCCACCACTTCGATATTTTCGCCGGATCAGTCCATGCGTTGAAAACGCGATCAGGCGAAGCATTCATCTTGCGCTGAAAAACGTAGCGAAGGTCATTGGCAATGGTGGCGTAATCTGCGTGGGTCATTGTAAATCCTCCCCGTCATCCAGAAAGTCCCCCAATCTATCAAGACGTGCGTCCCAAAGGCTGCGGAACGCATTGAGCCAGAGATCGACTTGCTGAAGGTTGTTCGCCACCAGTTTCCGCGGCCTGGTCTGGCCTTGGACGGTCGTCTCTATGAGTCCCGCTTTTTCGAGAACCTTGAGGTGTTTTGAAATGGCCGGCTGGCTCAGGCTATGCGCCTCGGACAATTCCGAGACGTTGGCCGGGCCGCCGGCAAGTTGTGAGACAAGGGCAAGCCGGGTTGGGTCGGCGAGTGCCGCGAACGTTTGAACGAGTGACATTGGATACCTCCTGCGGAGATATATATCCTATCGGAAATATAACCACAAGGAAATCTATTACTAAAGAGGTTCGACGGCTATTTCATGCGTCATGGGGTGCGCGGCCAAGATCACGTCAAGCGGATCATGTTCGGCCACCCAATGCCCCGGCGCGATCTGTTCGAGGCGCGGGGTGTAATCTTCGTCGCCTGACTTCAGCTTCGACGGCAGGAATCTGAGAGACGCCTTCGGGTCGAGGGGCGAGGGCAATTCGCCGGGGATGCGGATGCGTTCGCGGGTGCGTTCGAGCTCGGGATCGGGGATCGGGACCGCGGAGATCAGCGCCTTGGTGTAGGGGTGGACTGGGTCTTCCACGATCGTGCCGGCATCGGCCAGTTCGACGATCCGGCCGAGGTAAAGCACCATAATCCGGTTCGAGATGGCGCGCACCACGGAGAGGTCGTGCGAGATGAAGATCATCGACATGCCGAACTCAGCCTGAAGATCCTTCAGGAGCTGGACGATCTGCGCCTGGATCGACACGTCGAGCGCCGAGACGGCTTCGTCGCAGATGATGAGTTTGGGCCGGTTGATCATGGCGCGGGCGATACCGACGCGCTGATTCTGGCCGCCGGAAAGCTCATGCGGGTAGCGGTTGAAGAAAGCGGTTTCCAGCCCGACCCGCTCCATCATCTCCAGCACCTTTTCCTTGCGCTCGGCCTTGGTCAGCCCCGGTTGGAACGTCTTGAGCGGTTCTGCGATACTGTCGGAAATGGTCATCCGCGGGTCGAGCGAGGCGAGCGGGTCCTGAAAGACGATCTGCATGTCCTTGCGCGACTTGGTGAGGCTGGACTTGTCGAGGCGCGTGAAGGACGATCCGAGCCAGGTCACGTCGCCCCCCGTCGGTTCGATCAGGCGCAGGACGGCGCGGGCCAGAGTGGACTTGCCGCAGCCCGACTCCCCCACCACGCCAAGCGTTTCACCTTTCGCAAGGTCGAAGGTCACGCCGTTCACGGCCTTGAGCGGAATGGTGCGCCCGAAGAAGCCGCCCTTCACGCGGATCGGGAAATGCACCTTGATGTCGTCGGCCGAGAGAAGCGGCTCGGCGTCGTCTTCGGTGCCTTCCGGTGCGCCTTCGTCGTCGATGCGCGGCATCGCATCGAGGAGTTTGCGCGTATAGTCGTGTTTCGGTGCGGTGAAGACCTGCCCCACCTCGCCGGATTCGACGTATTCGCCCAGCTTCATCACCTCGATCCGGTCGCACATGCGGGCAACCACCCCCATGTCGTGCGTGATGAGCGCGATGGCGGTTCGTTGCTGAAGCTGCAATTCATGCATCAGGTCGAGGATTTCGGCCTGCACCGTCACGTCGAGGGCCGTTGTCGGCTCATCCGCGATGAGGAGTTTGGGTTCGCAGAGCATCGCCTGCGCGATCATCACGCGCTGGCGCATACCGCCGGATAGCTCATGCGGGTATTGCGTGAGGCGGCGCTCGGCTTCGGGGATCTGCACGCGGTTCAGCCAGTCGAGGCAATGCCGGCGGGCCGCGGTGCCGGACATGCCCTTGTGGACCTTGAGCACCTCGGCCATCTGGTCGCCCACTTTCAGATGCGGCGTGAGCGCTGTCAGAGGGTCCTGAAAGATCATGCCGACATCCGCGCCGCGTAGCTTGTTCATTTTCGACACCGGCAGGTTCAGAATCTCGTTGCCCTGAAATGTCACCGATCCGGTCGCCTTGCCGTTGGGCGGCAGGAGGCCCATCGCGGCCATGAAGCTCTGCGATTTGCCGGAGCCGGATTCCCCGACGATTCCGAGACATTCGCCCTCGGCAATATCGAATGACACGCCCCGGACGGCTTCGACGGGGCCGTCGTTCGTTTGGAATGTCACGGTCAGGTCGCGGGCGGACAGAACACTCATGTCAGCGGTCCTTCGGGTCGAGCGCGTCGCGTAGTCCGTCACCGATGAAGAACATGGTGATGATGATCGCGACGTAGAAAAAGAGCGGATAGAGAAGCTGCCATGTCGTGCCGTAGGCCATGGTGCCTGCGCCTTCGGCGATGAGCTTGCCCAGTGAGGTATATGGCTCGGAAATGCCGAGGCCCAAGAACGAGATGAAGCTTTCGGTCAGGATCATCTCGGGCACGAGCAAGGAGGCATAGACGATTACCACGCCGATCAGGTTGGGAAGGATGTGGCGGATCATGATGGTCACCTCGGACACGCCGGCGGCGCGGGCAGCCTCGATGAATTCGCGGGTCTTGAGGCTGAGGGTCTGGGCGCGGACGATACGGCTCATGGTCAGCCAGCCGACAGCGCCGAGGGATACGAACAGCATGAAGAACGAGCGCCCGGCGATGACGAGGAACAGGATGATGACCAGTGTCAGCGGGATCGCCAGAAGGATGTCGACGAAGCGCATCATGGCGCTGTCGACGCGGCCGCCGACATAGCCCGCCACCAGTCCGTAGGTCGTGCCAATGATAAGCGCGGTGGCGGCACCGATGAGGCCGACCATGAGGGAGGTGCGGGTCGCCTGGATCACGCGGGAGTAGAGGTCGCGCCCCAACTCGTCGAGACCGAAGAAGTGACCGTTGGCGATCGAGGGCATCCCTTCGGTGGCGATGTTGCCCATGCGATCCCAGTCGATCTCTTCGTTCGACCATTGTGCGAACAGCGGCCCGATCAGGACGAAGAGGATGATGAGTCCGAGCACGACGACCGAGGCCATCGCCGCCTTGTTGTGCGTGAAGCGGATATAGGCGTCGTGGAGCAGCGAGCGCCCTTTGACCGGGATCACGTCGGTGACGTCGTCTGCGAGTTGGGCGGCTTTCTGCGAGCTTCCAAAGACCATCTGATGCCTCCCTCAATACCGGATTTTCGGGTCGAACCACGCGTAGGCGAGGTCGGTGAGAAGGTTCACCAGCACGGTGAGCCCGCCATAGAGGATCGTGACCCCCAGAAGCACGGCGTAGTCGCGGGTGAGCGCGGAGCCGACATAGGCCTGCCCCAGCCCGCCGGTGGAGAAGTAAAGGTCCACGAAGACCGAGCCGGTCAGCACGTAGACGAAGACGGGGCCGAGATAGCTGACCACCGGGAGGAGCGTGGGTTTCATCGCGTGGCGCCAGATCACGGTGCGCGTGGGAAGGCCCTTGGCCCTGGCGGTGCGGATGAAATTTGAGTTCATGACCTCGAGCATGGAGGACCGCGTCAGGCGTGCGATGTTGCCCATGTAGGACGTGGACAGCGCGATCACCGGCATGATGAGGTATTCCCATTGCCCGCCGTTCCAGCCGCCGCCGGGCAGCAGGCCCAGCCAGAGCGTGAAGGTCAGGATGAGGATCGGGCCCATGATGAAGTTCGGCAGTGCCTGCGCCGCGATGCCCAGGGTGACGGCGAAATAGTCGATCCATGTGTTGTGCTTGATCGCTGCCCAGACGCCCAGGCTGACGCCGACGATGGTCGCGGCGAGGAAGGCCAGAGAGCCGTAGGTCAGCGAAATCGGGAAGCCCTGCGCGATGATGTCGTTCACGTCGCGGTCCTTGAACTTGAAGGACGGGCCGAAATCGAAGTGCAGGACGATGTTGACGAGGTAATCCCAGAGCTGCTTCCACAGCGGCTGATCCAGCCCGTAGCGCGCCTCGATATTGGCTAGGACGGCGGGTGGCAGGGGGCGTTCAGAGGTGAACGGGCCACCCGGCGCAAAATGGATCAGGAAGAAGGACGCGACGATCAGGATCAGGATCGTGGGAATCGCGATCAGGATGCGCTTGGCGATATAGACGAGCATGGGGCCTCAACCAAAGGGCCGCGCCCCCGGGGAACCGGGAGCGCGGGAGCGGTCAGGATTGGAACGGGTTCATTCCGCGATCTTGTAGAGATCCTTGGAATACCAGTTCTGCTCGACGTTATCGACGGGCCAACCGCCGAGATCGGTGTCGAGCATGTAGACACCAGCGTAGTGATAGACCGGGATCACCGGCATCTCTTCGTTGAGGATTTCCTCGACTTCGGTGTAGAGCGGCGAGGTATCGTCCGAGGTCTTGGCTTCGGCCAGAAGCTCGTCCACGCGGGCGTTGGAATACTTGCCGTCGTTGTAGCCCGAGTCGCTGTCGAGCAGGTCGAGGAAGGTCGAGGCTTCGTTGTAGTCGCCGCACCATGCGCCGCGGGCCATTTCGAAGTTCTGGTTGCCGCGCTCTTCGAGGAACACTTTCCATTCCATGTTCGCGAGCGTCGCCTGAACGCCGAGCTTGGATTTCCACATCTGGCTCAGGGCCACCGCGACTTTCTCGTGGTCGTCCGACGTGTTGTAGACCATTTCGAATTCGAGCGGATTGTCCGGGCCGTAGCCTGCTTCGGCCAGAAGGTCCTTGGCCATCTGGTCACGCTCGGCCTGATCCATCCCGGCCCATTCCAGCGCCGGGGGTTCGAAGCCCGCGACCGCGGCGGGAGTGAAGGTGTAGGCCGGCGGCTGGCCACCCTGCATGACCTTCTCGACGATGATGTCACGGTCCACAGCCATCGCCAGCGCCTTGCGCACGTTCACGTCCTTGAAGGCCTCGGGGCCAGAGTCGGATACGTTGAAGGTGTAGTAGTAGTTACACAGGCGCGGGAAGCTCGTCGCCTGGTCCGGGTATTCCTCGGACAGTTGCGGATACTGGCCGGCCGGAATCTCGGTGCGGTCGAGTTCACCGGCGAGATAACGGGTCAGTGCCACGTTTTCGTCGTTGATGACGAGCGCCACGGTCTTTTCGATGATCGTGTTCTCGTTGTCCCAGTACATCTCGTTCCGCTCACGGGTGGACCGTTCGTTCGGAAGGTGTTCGGTCAGCACGTAGGCGCCGTTCGAGACGATGTTTTCCGGTTTGGTCCAGTCATCGCCATGTTCCTCGATGACCGCTTGTGGCGCCGGGAAGGTGGTGGCGTGCGTGGTCATCTGCGGGAAATAGGGCAGCGGCGCGGACAACTTCACCTCGAACGTATAGTCGTCGACGGCAGTCACGCCCAGTTCGGACGGCTCCATCTCACCCGCGATGATCGCGGCGGCGTTTTCGATCGACATGAGCTCCATGAACCACTGGTAGGGCGAGGCGAGCGCGGGATCGACGGCGCGCTTCCACGCATAGACGAAATCGTTGGCCGTCACCGGGTCGCCGTTGGACCACTTGGCGTCTTCGCGGAGCGTGAAGGTGTAGGTTTGCTTGTCCTCCGAAGCCTCGTAGCCCGTGGCCACGCCCGGGATGAGGTTGCCGTCGGCGTCCTGATTCATCAGCCCTTCGAAAAGGTCGCGGACGATTTCGGAGCCGGTCACATCCTCGACCACCTGCGGGTCGACGGAGGAATGTTCGTCGAGCACGCGATAGGTGAACGTCTGGTCATCGGCGAGCTCCGTGCCTTCGGGCACGTTGGGTGCGGCGAAGGCCGCGCTTGTGATCATGGTGGACGACAGGAGCGCCGCCACCGAGATTTTCGTAAATTTGGTCATATTTTTTTCTCCCCGTGTCTGGTTGCCGTTCGAGCGGCGATTCTGCGCTCGGGCCTTTTTCGATTGGACAACTGTAACGGGCAACCACGGTGTCGCAACCAATTGCAATGTTGACCCCGCGCAAGCTTGCGTGAATTTGCTCAAATTCCAGCTTGTACCGTTCCGTACATCGCCAAAAGGCAGGTTTGCCGAAAGATTTTGACGGTATACAATGGCACACATTGACTTGTGTCGCGGCGTCATTTACCCGACACGCAAGCAAGGCAGGGTGCGAGTCCCCGCCCCAATCCCGGACATCACCCCGGACCTGACGGAGACCCGAACATGAGCGATACCCCCGACATCATCTATACGAAGGTTGACGAAGCCCCGGAGCTGGCAAGCCATTCGCTCCTCCCGATCATCTCGTCTTTCGCCAAGGCCGCCGATATCGACGTCGAGTTGCGCAACATCTCGCTCGCGGGCCGTGTGCTGAGCCAGTTCCCGGACTACCTTACGGACGACCAGAAGGTGTCGGACGATCTGGCATGGCTGGGTGAAATCGTGAAGAAGCCGGGCGCGAACGTCATCAAACTGCCGAACATCTCGGCCTCGGTCCCGCAGCTCGTCGCGACGATCAAGGAATTGCAGGGTCAGGGATACGCCCTGCCGGACTATCCCTACGAGCCGTCCACGGACGAGGAAAAGGACGTGCGCGCCCGTTACGATACGGTCAAAGGCTCGGCGGTGAACCCGGTTCTGCGCGAAGGCAACTCGGACCGCCGCGCCGCGAAAGCCGTGAAGAACTACGCGATGGCCAACCCGCACCGCATGGGCGACTGGTCGTCGGATTCGAAGACGCATGTCGCGTCCATGCCGGGCGACGATTTCTACGCCAATGAGACATCGGCGACGATCAGCGCGGATCAGACCGGGGGCGCAAAGATCGTCTTCACCGCCGAAGATGGCACCGAAACGGTGCTGAAGGATGGGCTGTCCTATGACGAAGGCACCGTTGTCGACGCGACCTACATGTCCGCTGCGACCTTGCGCGACTTCATCAGGAAAGAGATCGACAGCATGGAGCCGGGCGTTCTGTTCTCGGTCCACCTGAAGGCGACGATGATGAAGGTCTCGGATCCGATCATCTTCGGCCATTTCGTGGCGGTCTACCTGGAAGACTTCATCTCCAAGCATGGCGACAAGCTCAAAGAGCTTGGCTGGAACCCGAACTCGGGTCTTGGCGACCTGGAAAACCGGATCAAGGGCGATGCGACGCTCGAGGCCGACTACAAATCCGTGATGGATGCGCAGCCGCCGATGTACATGGTCGACTCGGACAAGGGCATCTCGAACCTGCACGTGTCCTCGGACGTCATCATCGACGCCTCCATGCCCGCGGTCATCAAGGCCGGCGGCATCGGCTGGGGACCGGATGGGGAGCCTGCGCCGACCAAGTGCTGCATTCCGGACAATTGCTATGCGCCGGTCTATGACGAGACCATCGAGTATTTCAAACAGACCGGGAAGCTCGACGTGACCACCTGTGGTGCCGTGTCGAACGTGGGCCTGATGGCTCAGAAGGCCGAGGAATACGGCTCGCACCCGACGACGTTCGAGATTCCCGCCAAGGGCAAGGTCGAGATCGTTCTGGACAACGGTGGCGTGCTGCATAGCCATAACGTGGATGCAGGCGACATCTGGCGCTCGGCCACGGCGAAGAAAGCGCCGATCCTCGACTGGATTCAGCTTGGCATCGACCGCACCAAGGCGACCGGCAAGGCTGCGTTCTGGCTCGATGAGAACCGCGCGCATGACGCCGAACTGATCGCTTATGTGAAGCCGGTGCTGGCGGAACAGGGCATCGACATTCCGATCATGGCCCCGCGCGAAGCCACGCGTTTCACGCTTGAAACCATGCGCGACGGCGAGGATTGCGTCACGATCACCGGCAACGTGCTGCGTGACTACCTCACCGACCTGTTCCCGATCCTGGAACTGGGCACGTCGGCCAAGATGCTGTCGATCGTGAAGCTGATGAACGGCGGCGGGCTGTTCGAGACCGGCGCGGGCGGCTCGGCCCCCAAGCATGTCCAGCAGTTGATGGAAGAAAACCACCTGCGCTGGGACAGCCTTGGCGAATTCTGCGCGCTTGGTGAAAGCTTCAAGTTCCTCGCGGATGCGCAGAGCAAGGCGAGCGCTCAGGTGCTCGGCGAAGCCGTGGAAGCGGCGACACAGAAGGTGCTGGAGAACGGCAACAGCCCGGAGCGCAAGGTCGGCCAGAACGACAACCGCACCAGCCATTACTGGTTCGCACGCTATTGGGCCGAGGCGCTGGCCGCGCAATCGGACGACGCCAAACTGGCCGAGCACTTCAAGCCGGTTGCAGCGGCCATGGCCGAGAAGGAAGCGCAGATCATCGAAGAGTTGATGGCGGATCAGGGCAAGGCCGTCGATCTTGGTGGCTACTACCACGGCGACGAGGAAAAGACCTATGCGGTCATGCGCCCTTCTGCGACGCTGAACGCGATCGTCGACTGATCGACACGAGCATGATTACCGGCGGGCGGGCTTCGGTCCGCCCGTTTTCGTTTGCGGGTCAGGCGGCGTTTCCCCTTGTGCCATTGCCACGCGACAGGCGGTCCGACACCTTGTCGATGATGTCGAAGAAGGCCAGGCGTTTCTCGTCTGGAATTCCTTCGAACAGGTGGTCGTTCAGGTCGCGTGTTGCCGCGCGGATGCGATCCAGCAGGGCCGCGCCATCGGTCGTCAGGGTCAGCGCGTTCACGCGGCGATCCTGAGACACCCTCTGTCGGGCGACGAGGCCGCGTTCCTCCAGCCCGGACACGATCTTGGTTACGGCCGATTTCTTCAGCACCACCGCAGTCGCGACATCGTTTTGCGAAATGCCGGGGTTCTGCCCGATGACCGACAGCACACCGACTTCGCCCATCTCGATCCCGAGCGCGTCGATCAGCGCCTGCCCGTCGGGGCGAAGCAATGCCTGAAGGGTGCGTAGTCTGAATGGAAGATCGTGGGCAAGCTGGCCCATGTCGATCTTCTTGCCATCTGATGTGATACGCTTAATCGGTCGATTCCCCATCCATGAGAAAGCTTTAGCCCACCACCGGGGGCTTGGCAAAGCGGTGCGCGTTCCCCCTCCTGCCCGTTCGATCTATCAGAGACGGACGCGCGGGAACGCGTAAGCGCCCGACCTGAGCCGGGCGCTGAGGTTTTGGCGTTGTCTGGGTGCTCAGAGCGCGCCGACTTCTTCGTAGTAGCGGCGGGCACCGTCGTGCAGCGGCATGTTGCCTTCGTATTTCACGGCTTCTTCGAGCGAGATTGCCTTGGCCCAGGGTGCGTCAGACGTGATCGAGTCGAGGTTTTCCCAGAAGGCCTTGGTGATCCGGTAAACGGTCTCTTCGTCCAGATCCGCGCGCACGGTGATTCCGACCGAGGTGTTGTGGCTCGTCACGGCTTCTTCGTTCACCTGCCGGCCGTACGCGCCCGGTGCGATTTCTTCCAGCGTGCGGTAGGAGCCGAGGAATTTCTCGACGGCTTCGCCTTCATGGCTTTCGGGGCCGATAAATCGCACGTCTTCGGTCTCGGTGATCTGGAGGAACTGCTGGCACGGGTCCATGCAACCGTTCACGTAGAGGTCGATCTTGCCGTCGAGGAACGACTGGAAGCCGGTGGCCCAGTTCGCGGTAATGGCCTCGTAATCCTCGCCCGCGACGAGCCCCGTGGTCGCTTCGATCCAGCCGCGCGCGGTGGCGTAGGCTCCGCCGCCTGCTGGCCCGAGAAACACGGTCGCGCCTTCGATGTCGTCGAGCATCTCGATCCCGCTGTCGGGGCGCACGGTGTAGTGGTAGGCACCATAGGGGAACCACATGATGAGGCGCAGGTTTTCCGACAGGGCCGGGGCGTCGGGCTCGTTCGCATACATCGCGGCACCCTTCTGCATCAACGGATAGATCGATGGCGAGGTCATCGACATATCCAGGTTGCCGCGCGCGACCTCGACCATGTGAAGCGTCGCGGCACCGCCGCCCGCGACCTCGATTTCGACATCGTCCAGCTCGTTGTTCACGAGGTTGGCGAAGGTCGACATGGTGATCGCCGGGCCGAGGCTCGGCTCGATCGTCGCCATAGTCAGGTTCTGGGCCTGTGCCTGTGCGCCGGCCCCGATGGCCAGAGCCGCGGCGAGCGATGCGTGTTTGAGATGTTTCATATAATCCTCCCTGATATGCGTCCCGTTAAGCCGGGACCGTGTTTCGCGACGCGACCCATTCCCGCAGGATGAGTGCGACACCCAGACCCGCCGCGGGTATCGCGACGAGCATGTTCGGAGCGAGCGCGGCGAAGCCGATGACGACCCGCAATATGCGCTCGAGTTTCGTGAGATGCGCGCGGTCGAACCCGGCGAGGCCGGAGCTGATCAGCCACATTGCAAGCGTGAAAGCCATAACGATCCAGCCGAGATCGCCCCAGCTCACGGTGGTGATGTCGATCATCGCACGGCTGTCCACCTCTTCCCCGCCAAGGATGACGAAGAGCGACTGGAGCTTGTAGAGCACCGCCGGGTGGTAGACGAAAACGAAGGGGATGAGGAATCCGGCCAGCGCGATCTTGGCCGCTTCGAACCCGGTGCGGATCGGGTTCGCGCCCGCGATGGGCGCTGCTGCGAAGGCCGCGAGCGCCACGGGTGGTGTCACCGTTGACATCATGGCGAAGACCACGACGAAGAGGTGCAGCGTCAGGGGGGCGAGGCCGACCGTGTCAATCCCCGACGACAGGGCGATGACGATGATGAAGTAGGTCGCACCGGGCGGCAGCCCCATGCCGAGGATGATCGCGCCAAAGGCGACCACGAGGAGCACGATGGGCAAAGCGCCGGTCGCGATCTGCGCGAGAAGAAGCGACAGGCGGCCCGCGAAGCCGGACGACTGGATCAGCCCGACGATCAGGCCGATGGCCGTCACGACGACGATCATGCCTGCGATCATGCGCCCTGCATCCGCCATCGCGCGCCAGACCTTGCCGAACGAACGGAACTCGGGGAACAGCACGAGAGACGAGCCGAGTGCGGCGATGATGCCGTAGAACCCGGCCTTGGGCACGGAGGGCTGCGAGAACAGGAAGTAAGACAGCGTGCCGAGCGGGATCACGAAGACGAGGCATTTGACCCATTCGGAGCGGGTGAGAGCCGGGCGTTCCGCGCGCGGCAGGCCACCGATCCCGAGGCGGCGGGCTTCGAAATAGACCGCGAGGAAGGTGCCGAGGTAGTAGAATATCGCGGGCACGATGGCGGCGACCACGATGTAGCGGTATTCGAGCCCGATCTGGCCCGCGACGAAGAAGGCGACGACGCCCATGACCGGCGGCATGATCTGCCCGCCCGTGGAGGCTGCGGCCTCGACGGCGCCCGCGAAGGCCGGGCGGAAGCCGGAGCGTTTGATGACGGGAATGGTCATGGTTCCGGTGGAGACGACGTTCGAGATCGCCGCGCCCGACAGCGTGCCGAACAGGGCAGAGGACGCGATGGCCGCATGGGCCGCGCCGCCCGTCAGGCCGCCCGAGATCCGGTTGGCGATTTTCATCAGGAGATCGCCTGCCCCCGACGCCATGAGGATCGCGCCGAAGACGATGAATACGAGCACGTTCGCGGTCACGACCTGCACGGGTTGGCCGAACATGCCGCCGGTCTGCGCCCAGAAGTTCAAGAGCATCTGACGCAGGTTCTGAGCGAAGGTGGCCTCGGACCCGGCGAGGATGCCTGTCCAGTCGGGCAGGAGGCCGCGCAGGAAGAAATAGGCGACCCAGAACAGGCAGAACCCGACGATGAACCCGCCGAACATGCGGTAGGTCATGTAGAGCGTGATCGCGGCGGCGACCGGGAAAGCGATGTAGTCGATCCGGTCGATCCGGGGGATCGCGCCCGCGTCGCTGGCGAAAATCTTCACGATCCAGATCGTGAAGGCCGCGGTCGCGGCCAGCGCCATGAGCCAGTTGAGCCAGCGCAGGGCGGGGGATTGATGGATCTTCAGGGCCGAGACAACAAACGAGAGGATGATCGGAATGCCGATTATGAGCCCGGTGGGGCGCAGGAAGTTCTGTTCGAAGCTGCCCAGCGCCATGCCCATCCAATGTTCGCGCATCGCGAAGCGCTGATCCCGACGTGAGAGTTCTTCCCAGCCTTCGGTGGTGTTCTGGATGAACCACGTCACGAAATCATTGAGCGGGCCCGAGGCGGCGTAGATCACGGCGACGAGCGAGAGGGCGACCGCGACCATGTTGGACACCTTGCGGTCGACGGGGTGTATCGTGAGATCAGCCATCCTGACCGGCCTCCTGTTTCGTCCAGATCTGCCGCGCGCGGCCGCGGTATTTCTCGGTCCATTCGTTGGGGACTTCGGTCCCGTCGACGAGGAAGGGAAGGATGCCTTTGCGGGCTGACGCACCGCGCATTGCGGCGAGATCGGCGTCGGAGCGGGTGACGCGCTGCGCATTGCGTCGACCCCATTGGGCGAGATGGCCATACATGCGGTCGATGATCTCGGCCTGCGCCGTGTCCGCGCCGAGATCGTGGAATTCGTCCGGATCGTTTTGGGTATCGAACAGCATCGGGCGGAAGCCGCCCTCGGCATGGATGAGCTTGTAGCGACCGTCATAAACCATGAAGAGCCGGGCATCGTCGTTGGACACGCCCAGCGCGGCGCGCATCGGTGTGACGGAATAGTCGTATTCGCTGATGACGAAGTCGCGCCAGGTCTCCGGCGTCTCGCCCCGCAGGAACGGCATGAGCGAGCGCCCCTCGACGATATGGGTCGGCACCTCGCCGCCCGCCGCTTCGATGAATGTCGCGGTCAGGTCGATCTGTTCGACAAGGGCGTCGCAGGTCGTGCCGCGGGTGGCATCGGCTTCGGGCCGGGGATCGTAGACGATCATCGGGACTTTGACCGACGGCTCATGGAACAGATCCTTTTCGCCGAGCCAGTGATCGCCCAGGTAGTCGCCGTGATCCGACGTGAGCACGATCATCGTGTCGTCCAGTTTCCCGGTCGTTTCCAGATGGCCGAGAAGCCGCCCAAGCTGGTCATCACATTGCTTGATAAGCCCCATGTAGGCGGGGATCACCTTGCGGCGCACGTCGTCCTGCTGGAACGCTTGCGCGATCTTGTTCGCCATGAACGCGCCGTAGACGGGGTGCGGATCGCGTTGCTCGGTCGGGTGACGTTTCGGGGCCGGCACGTGGTTCGGCCCGAACATGTCATGATAGGGGGCCGGGACGATGTAGGGCCAGTGCGGTTTGATGAAGCTGACATGGGCAAGCCACGGCCCTTTTGCCTCATCGACAAAGCGCATCGTCTCGGAGGTCAGCCACGGGGTCTCGCTGTCTTCCTCACGGATGTTGGCGGGTTTGTCGGCGTTGGCGAACATCCAGCCAGAGGCGATGTTCCCGTCCTCGTCCACGCCCGCGTTGGCGTAGTCGGCCCAGGGGTTTTCACCGTCGTAGCCCTTGGATTTGAGGTATTCGTTATAGGGCGAGCGTTTCTGGTCATAGAACCCGTCCGGCCCCTGCCCCCAGAGCCCGTCGTCGCGCACCCAGGCGTCGAAGCCGCATTCGGCCTGTCGCGCGCCGATCACGCTGTCCGGCGCGAGACCGAGGCGCGTCATACCTTCCGCGTCCACTTTCATATGCGTCTTGCCGAGCAGGTAGGCGTTCATACCGAGCTTGCGCAGATGGTCTCCGAGCGTCACCTCGCCCACGCGCAGAGGAAACCCGTTCCATTGCGCGCCGTGGGACGAGGCATACCGACCGGTGTAGGTGGACATGCGGGAGGCACCGCAGACCGGCGATTGCACATAGGCCTCGGTGAAGCGCACGCCCATCGCCGCGACGCGGTCGAAGTTCGGCGTTTCGAGATGCGGATGCCCCGCACAGCTCAGGTAATCGAACCTGAGCTGATCATACATGATGAACAGGATATTCAATTTTTCCTCCCAGACCGGATTTTCACCCGGTCCGATGAGCGTAGCATCCGAAGGGATAACTCAGAAGAAATTTATCTTCATAGATATTACTTTTGGTTATCGTTATCGCCGCTCCCGATGGTCGCGGCCTGTGCTGACACGGCTTCGGCGAAACTGCGACCGGCTGGCGTGAGGGGGCGGTCCGCACGCGTCATCAAGCCGATCTCGACGGGATTCAGCCGATCTTCGAGAGGAAGGCGTGCGATGCGCCAGCGCGGCTCGACCTCGTCCAGGAGAAGGGCCGGGAAGGAGCAGAGGCGGTCGCTGCCCTCGATCATGGCGAGCAGGGTCGTGATCGAATCCGAAGCGGTCGTCGGCTTTGGCGGTGCGAGACCCCTCGCCGTAAAATCCTGCCCGATGCCGAACACCCGGTCGCGTGGGCCGATCATCACCCACTCGGCATCGGTGAGGTCCGACAGTTTCGTAGCGTGCAGAAAGCGAGAGTTGACGCCGGTTATGACCGACAAGGGCGAACTGAAGAGCGAGCGGACATTCAGACCCGACCGCCCGTCTGCCGGAGGTTCGGGGCCGATTACGATATCGGTGTCGCCCGAGCGCAGCGTTGCCATCGTCGACGGAGGATGTCCGCCCGCAACCTGCACGCGGACATCCGGAAACTTGCGGCGGAAACGGTCCATCACCTGCGGCACGATCCTGACGGCCGCGAGTGGCGACACGGTGACGTGCAGGGTCCCGATCCGCGCGCCCTGAATTTGCTGCACCTCTTCGTCGAGGTTGCGCATCTCGGCCTGAATGATGCGCGCACGAGCGATGATCACGCGCCCGATCTCGGTCGGTTCGACGCCGCGCGCGGCACGGGTGAAGATCCGTGCGCCCAACTCGTCCTCGGCAATCTTGAGCACCTTGGTCAATGCCGGCTGCGTCTTGCCCAGCATCTCGGCCGCCGCGCGGAGCGAACCCGCTTCGGCAATCGCGACGATGGTTTCTATGTGAGCCGGACGCACCGAAATGTTCCGCCGCACGTCAGACAGTTTCCTTGCGCGTCCGGGCGATGCCGGCCTCACGCAAGATGTCGGCGACGAGGTGTTCGCGGCGATAGGCCATGATGTGCACGCCCGAGACGCCGGCGATCTCTTTCACCTGCTGGATCAACTCGACACAGATGCGCGCGCCCTCGTCGCCCGGTTTCTCGGCTTTCTCGAGTCGGTCGATCACCGGGTCGGGGATGTGGATGCCCGGCACGTTCGAGCGCATCCAGCGGGCGGCCTTTGCAGAGGCGAGCGGACCGACGCCCGCGAGGATGAAGACCCGCTTGTCCAGACCCATGTCGCGCACACGGGCCATGAAACGTTCGAACCGGGGAATGTCGAAAATATAATTGGTCTGAATGAAGTCAGCGCCCGCCTCGACCTTTTTCGCAAGACGCTCGGCGCGAAACTCGATCGGGTCAACGCAGGGGTTTTCCGCCGCGCCAATGAACAGCCGAGGAGGTTTCGTGATCTGGCGTCCGGACAGGAACCTGCCCTCGTCGCGCATGGTCCGGATCAATCGGATCAGCGAAACGGAGTCGAGATCGAACACGGGTTTCGCGCCCGGTTGGTCTCCTGCGCCCACGTCGTCGCCGGTCAGACAGAGCACGTTGCGCACCCCCATCGCCGCCGCGCCGAGCACGTCGCCCTGTATCGCGATGCGGTTCCGGTCGCGGCAGGAGATCTGATAGACCGAACCATGCCCGGTCCGGGTCAGGAGCGAGCAGATTCCGATCGAGGACATATGACAATTCGCGCCGGACGCGTCGGTCGCGTTGATCGCGTCGGTCACTTCCGCAAGCGGTTTCGCGGCGGCGAACACATCCTCGGGATCGGCGCTGTCGGGCGGGTTCAACTCGGACGTGACCGCAAATTCGCCGTTCCTGAGCGTGCGTTCGAGCACCGAGCCCGCCTTGTGGCCCTCGGGAATGGACTCATAGGGACGGATCGCGTTCGGATCCGAGTAGAACATGCTCATCTGGCGGCACCTTCCTTGCGCGTCTCGTCGGTCAGGGGCGCGGAGGTCGGCGCGCTGTGGCGGGCTTCGGGGTAGGCCCGCGCGAGCGCGGTTCGGTTGCTTTCGGACGATTCCTTGAGGTTCGCCACCCGTTCGCGACTTGCGCGAAGCCAGGACGAGCTTCCTTCCAGACGCCTGTCGACCGGGGGAAGGACGACCGAGATTTTCTCGCCACGTTTCATACGGGTCGCGCCGTCCCAAGCTTCGACCCAGACGCAGCGCATGTCAGGTTTCACCTCGCAATAACCGCCGGGGCGTACGCCTCCGCAGGGTCCATTGCGCAATTGTTTCGGGCAATTCATCGGGCAGGACATACCGGTTGAGGAAAGAACGCATTGGCCACACATCCGGCAATCGAACATGAGACCTTTCGCGAGGCGCTCAACGAACGCGGCGGGGCGTTCCAGCCGGCCATAGCCTATGCGGGACAACAGCGGGTCGAGCGCGACCAGAACGGATTCGAGCCGCTGGTAGATCCATTCGAACTGGCGCGACCGTCGCACCGCGAATCTGCGCAACGCATACATGGCAGCCTCCCCGTTAACAGGCTGATGATAGACGCAATGAGCGACGAACCCCAAACCGACTTTTGGGTTTTCCACGAAGAAAGCAGCCGATTGCCCGGTGGCCAGACGGTTTTGAGCGAGGCACTATTATCCGTCCGACAACTCAGGATATGTTCACGGGTGAACTAACGCACCCGAGCCCGGCCAAGTGGGTCGTGCGCCTGCTGCGTCTCTTGCAACCCCTTGTGGGATTTACGCGAGGCCCGCGGTCGCCGGTGCCGGGTTCCTGTTCGACAGATTGGAAAGCGCTGAGTGCGACCTGCATTATTCGTTAACGAAATGAACTTAACGGGCATCAAGGCACTTGCATTCGGCAGGGGATTTTTGAAACCTGACGGCACAGGAAAGGATTTCATGTGGCGGACAGCGATGACACCCAAAAACAGAAGGTCATACTCGGCCCATTAACCTGCGACCTCCCGTTCATGATCCGGAATCTCAACGCGATGCTGCGGTCGTTCGGGGTTTCGATACGCGGGCCTCTTGAACTGGAAAGCGGGAGTATCGGCATCCTGTGCCTTATCTGGGTGAATCCCGGCATCTCGCAGAACGACCTCGCCGAGAACCTTGCGATGAAGAAATCGGCCATCGCGAAGTTGACCAAGTCACTCGAGGCGCAGGGGTTCATCGAACGCCAGCGGGTGCCGGGCGACCGACGCATGAATGCGATCACCCTGACGTCGGAAGGACACCAGATGGTCGCGAATATTCGTGCGATTTCGGTACCGATGAACGATCAGATCATGGACGGGATCCCTCCCGAAGAGCGCGATGTGTTCTTTCGTGTGCTCGAGAAGGTGCACGCTTCGCTGGCATCCCGTGTTTCGCTGAACGCTTCCTGACGACGCGCGGGGCACCGGACCCGGATCTGGACGAACCCGTATGTGCGCGCCTGGTCGGCTTCAAACCCGTCCCGGAGAATCAACCCGGCTGACCTGGATCGCGCGTTCATGCGGAGGAAGTGAAGGTCGTGCCCGGGCTATGAACTTCTATAACTCATTCGCAATGCTATATTTTCCGACCGATCTATTTTACTGGACAAATTTTCTGGACAATTGTTCAAAAAATATGTTCGCATAAGGCCAGAGCGAGGAGGCTCTGTTCAGGGAGGATTTGAAATGCCCGACAAGACGGCGTTTGATTACGTGATCGTCGGAGGCGGTTCGGCCGGTTCGACGCTTGCAGCTCGGCTAACCGAGGACCCTTCGGTGTCCGTGTGCCTGTTGGAAGCGGGCGGGAACGGGGACCACATCCTGATACGCGCCCCGGCGGGGACCGTCGCGATTTTGCCGGGTTATGGCAAGATTTCGAACTGGGCCTACGAAACCGTGCCCCAGCCCGGGCTGAACGGTCGCCGGGGATACCAACCGCGCGGCAAGGCCCTGGGCGGATCGAGCGCGATCAACGCCATGCTTTATGTCCGCGGCCACAAGACCGACTATGACGGTTGGGCCGACCTGGGCTGCGATGGGTGGTCGTGGAACGAGTGCCTTCCCTATTTCAAACGCGCCGAGAACAACGTGGACGGTGCCGGGGATTTCCACGGCGCATCCGGACCGCTGCATGTCTCGAACCAGAAGGCGCCACGCCCGATGAGCCGCGCTTTCGTTAAGGCGGCGACCGAGTGCCAGCATCGTGAGATCGAGGATTTCAATACCGGCGACAACGAAGGCGTCGGGCTGTACCAGGTCACGCAATTCCACGACGAGGCGCGCAATGGCGAGCGGTGCTCGGCGGCGGCGGCATACCTGCACCCGATCCAGAAGAGCCGCAAGAACCTGACCATCATCACGGGCGCACATGCGACGAAAATCCTGACCGAGGGCAAGCGAGCAACGGGCGTCGCATATCGCAAAGGTCGGACGGATCATCAGGTGAAGGCACACAGAGAGGTGCTGCTGTGCGGAGGGGCCTTCAACTCACCGCAACTCCTTCAACTGTCCGGCATCGGCGTGGCCGAAGACATTCAGCGTCACGGGATAAATGTGGTCCATGAGTTGCCGGGGGTCGGCAAGAACCTGCAGGATCACCTCGATTTCATCCTCGCCTACACGTCCAAGGACACCGACAATTTCGGAATCGGGCTGGCAGGCACCATCGGGTTGACCAAGCACATTCTGAAGTGGCGGAAGCACGGCAATTCGATGATCGCGACGCCCTTTGCCGAGGGGGCCGGATTCCTGAAGACTGACCCCGCGCTCGACCGGCCGGACATCCAGCTTCATTTCGTGATCTCCATCGTCGACGACCACGCCCGAAAACTGCACATGGGGTACGGGTTCTCCTGCCATGTCTGCGCATTGAGGCCCCACAGCCGCGGCGAGGTGTTCCTCGAAAGCGGCGACCCGATGGCGGCGCCGGGGATCGATCCGCAATTCCTGACCGATCCTCGCGATCTGGAAACCACGATCAGGGGCGCGAAGATGACGCGCGAGATATTGCAGGCGCCCGCGATGAAGCAGTATCGCCACAAGGAATTGTTCGGCGTGAAAGACGGCATGAGCGACGCGGAGTGGGAAAGCCACATCCGGGCGCGGGCCGATACAATCTATCACCCGGTCGGGACCTGCAAGATGGGTGTCGACGACATGGCGGTGGTCGACCCCGAGTTGAAAGTCCACGGCATGGAAGGGCTGCGTGTCATAGACGCCTCGGTCATGCCGACGCTCATAGGCGGCAACACCAATGCGCCAACGATCATGATCGCGGAACGTGCCGCCGACATGATCCGGGGCATCAAGCCCGCCGCAATCGCAGCAGAATGAAGGAGGACATCATGTCCGGCACGATGATGACGAAAGCGCTGACCACCGGGTCCCTGATCGCGCATGCCGAGAAATACCATGCGGGAACCGAGATCGTTTCGGTCGAAACGGACGGGACCAAGGCCCGCACCACATGGGGTGCCGTCGGCGAGAATGCGCGACGGATCAAGGCCGCGCTGGATACGCTCGGCGTTTCCGACGGCGCGCGCTGCGCGACCATCGCGTGGAACAACCGACGACATCTGGAACTCTATTTCGGCATTGGCGCGGGGGGCCGCGTGACACACACGATTAACCCGCGTCTGACACCCGAACAGATGATCTACATCCTCAACCACGCCGAGGACGAAGTGCTGTTTCTCGATCGCACTTTCCTTCCGGTCGCAGCCAAGCTGGGCGAGCACCTGAAGACGGTGAAGCATTACGTGTTCATGGGGCCGCGCGACGATGAAGCCGCCGGTCAGGTCGAAGGGCTTTTGTTCTACGACGAGCTCGTTGCCGAGGCTGACCCGTCAGATGGCTGGCCCGAACTCGACGAGAACGCGCCTGCAGCTTTGTGCTACACATCGGGCACCACGGGGAACCCGAAGGGTGTGCAATATTCGCACAGGTCACTGGTGCTGCATTCGATTGGCGGAAACCAACCCGACGGTCTGAACATCGCGGCGCGGGATACGGTGATGCCGGTCGTGCCGATGTTCCACGTGAACGCGTGGGGCGTGCCCTATATCGCCGCCTCGGTCGGGTCCAAGCTGGTGATGCCGGGGCCGAACCTCGACGGCGAGAGCCTTGCCAAGCTGATCGACGCGGAGCAGGTCACGCTGTCTTTGGGCGTGCCGACGATCTGGATGGGGCTTCTGGCCGCGCTCAAATCGACGGGCATCAAGCCGTCGTCGATGAAGCGCACAGTCGTCGGTGGGTCCGCCCTGCCCCCGTCGATGATCCGCGACTTCCGCGACGGCTATGGCGTGGAACTGATCCATGCCTGGGGTATGACCGAAACCTCGCCTTTGGGGACGCTGAACCAACTCCTGCAAAAGCACGACGGGCTGAGTGAGGACACGCAGGCCAAACTACGCGAAGGCCAGGGGCGTCCGCCCTGGGGTGTCGAGCTTCGGATCGTGGACGAGAATGGGGCCGAATTGCCGCGTGACGGCGAGACGCAAGGTGAGCTGCAAATTCGCGGTCATTGGGTCGTCGAAAGCTATTTCGGGCAAGATGGCAGCGCCCTGACAAATGACGGTTGGTTCGACACGGGCGATGTCGCCACGCTGGATGCCGATGGCTACATGGTGATCCGCGACAGGTCGAAGGACATCATCAAGTCTGGTGGCGAGTGGATTTCGACCGTGGAGCTTGAGAACATCGCCATCGCGCATCCAAAGGTGTCCAATGCCGCCGCCATCGCCGCGCGTCATCCGAAATGGGACGAGCGCCCGGTGATCGTCGCGGTCGCTGCCGAAGGCGAAACACCCGACGAGGCCGATGTGCTGGCGAGCTTCGAGGGCAAGGTCGCCCATTGGCAGGTGCCGGATCGGGTGATTTTCGTCGACGACTTGCCGCTTGGGGCAACCGGCAAAGTGCTCAAGAACAAGTTGCGCGAATCTTACGGCGACGTGCTTTTGGAGGAGACGTAAGCCATGAACAAGATCACTGCCGACATCGCCCCGGATTTCTCCGCTCTGGACCGCGACCTCGCCACGCTGACCGCCGGCGCAGTTGGCTGGGCGCGGACCTCGAACGCCGAGCGCATCGCGGTTCTGGCGGACATCAAGGATCGGCTTCTGGAGGTATCCGAGGGCTGGGCGGAAATGGCTGCGCGCCGCAAACTCATACCAGCGGGGTCGCCGTTGGCGGGTGAGGAATGGATTTCAGGGCCCTATGCCGTGATGTCGGCCTGCAACGGGTTGATGCAGACCTTGGCGGGCATGGACGGTAAGGCGTTTCTGGATCACCTGCCCAAACGGACCACCGCGAACGGGCAATTGGCCGTGCGCGTCCTGCCCCATTCGATCTGGGACCGCCTGTTGTTGTCCGGGGTCAGCGCCGATGTCTGGATGGAGCCGGGGGTGGACGAGGCCGCGTTGCCCGCGCAAACCGCGTCCGCCTATGACACCGCGCCAGACGCGCGCGAGGGAGGCGTTGCGCTGGTGCTGGGCGCGGGCAACATCGCCTCCATCGCGCCGCTGGACGTGTTCCAGAAAGCGTTTGGCGAGCACAAGGTGGTCATTTTGAAAATGAACCCGGTGAACGATTACCTGACGCCTTTCCTCGAAGCCGCACTGAAGCCTCTCATCGACCGCGACGCGCTTCGGATCGTGAGGGGCGGGGCCGAGGTGGGCGGATACCTGTGCACCCATGATCTCGTGGATGAAATCCACATCACCGGCGCCGCCGCATCGCATGACGTGATCGTTTGGGGTCCGGGCGAGGAAGGTGCCAAGAACAAGGCCGCTGGCACGCCCAAGCTGACAAAACCGATCACGTCCGAGCTTGGCGCGGTCTGCCCGACCATCGTGGTGCCGGGGAACTGGTCGCGAGCGGACATCAGGTTTCAGGCGGAACATCTGGCGACCCAGAAACTGCATAACTCCGGCTTCAACTGCGTTGCCTGTCAGATGCTGGTTCTGCCCCGGAGCTGGGACCAGAAAGACGATCTGATGCAGGCCCTGCAAAAGGTCATGCGCGAGATGGACGCGCGGCAGGCGTATTATCCGGGCGCCGCCGACCGCATGGCGGGGTTTGCGGATCATTCTGCAAAGGCCACCACTTTCGACCGTGGTGAAGCACCCGACTTGGTCGTGACCTCCGTCGGTGAGGGGACAAGCTGGTTCACGGAGAACGAAGTGTTCGCACCGGCGCTTTCGACCTATGAGATTCACGCGGCCGACCCGGAGGCCTATCTGATCGAAGCGATCCGTTATGCCAACGACACGCTGCACGGCACGCTGGGCGCGAATATCGTGATCCACCCCCGCACCATTCGCCAGATCGGGCGCGCGCGGTTCGAGGACATCATAGCGGACCTTCGTTATGGCACCATCGCGGTGAACGCGTGGACGGGCCTTGCCTTTCTCGCCACCGCCTGTCCTTGGGGCGCATTCCCGGGTCATACTCTGGACGATGTGGGGAGCGGGATCGGCTTTGCGCACAACACCTTCATGTTCGACAAGCCCGAGCGGGTGGTCGTCACCGCACCCTGGCGGCCGTTTCCGCGTGGTGTTCTGTCGGGACAGTTCACGCTTCTGCCGCGCCCGCCGTGGTTCGTAACAAACCGGCGACAGCATGTCGTCGGGCGGTTATTGACTGCGTTCCAGCACAAGCCAAGCTGGTTGAAATTGCCACGCATATTCGCCAATGCCTTGCGTGGATAAGACAAAGGCCCGTCGCTCGTGACCAAACTCGACAAAATCGCCCGCCTTGCGGAAAAGGCCGAAGCCAAATCCGCGAAGCGGGCTCGCAAGAAGGATGAGCTCGCCGATCACGCGATCACCGCGCTCAAACAACTTGGCTATGCGCGCACCAGCCTGCGTGACATTGCCGAGATGTCGGGTGTCGCGGTCGGAACGCTGCACTATTATTTCGAAGACAAGGTCGATCTGATCACCTATTGCGTGCGTCGCTACAAGGTGGGGTTCGTCGCGGACATGGGGTCGATCCTCGAAGCCGATGTCGAACCTGAACAACTGGCCGACCGGTTCATCAAGGGCCTCGCGCTCTCGATCCGACGTGACGCCGAAACTCATCGGCTCTGGTATGACATACGGACGCAAGCCATGTTCGACCCGGCATTCGAAGAGGTCGTGGCGGACATCGAAGATGGTCTTATCAACCTTGTCGCGACGTTTCTGTCCAGAACCGGCGTATCACAGGATCAGGCGCGTCCGACTTACCTGATGCTGGACAGCTTTTTCCGCTTCCACCTTCAGGCGTTTCTCAAGGGTGACAGGGATGCGCCGGCACAGTTCGAAGCCGAAGTATCGGCGCTGTTGAAACGATTGGGCTGACGACATCGACTCTGAGTCTTTAGACGCTTGGTCAATTCTGATTTTTGGGGAAATGCGCCATGCCATTTGGTGCCTAGATTGGTTGCGGGGGTAGGATTTGAACCTACGACCTTCAGGTTATGAGCCTGACGAGCTACCGGGCTGCTCCACCCCGCGCCAATCGTTCGGGTGATGTATTTCAAAGGCAGGAGGACTGCAAGGGGGTCGGCGCATAAATCTTCATAACGGCCGATACGCCCAACACGCTAAGTCCAAACAGAAAATACGGCCGACACCACGAATCGTGATACGCTCGATCTATCTTTTTTGGGAGAAAGACATGAGCGAACAGGTGCGGGTGCTGGTGGGCACTACGAAAGGCGCGTTCATCCTCACATCGGACGAGTCGCGGCAGGAATGGGCGTTGACCGGGCCGCATTGCGACCTATGGCCCATCAACCATGTCGTCGGTGATCCCGCGACCGGAACGCTGTGGGCCGGGGGCGGGGGCGAATGGTCTGGTGCCGGGGTCTGGCGTTCGACCGATGGCGGCGAGAACTGGGAGCTGTCGCAGATGTCGAACGGCTCGATGGCGGAATGGGCGGCGAACGATCCGGGGTTCGCGGAAATGATCGGAGGCGTTCCGCCCGATGCGCCCTTTACCGGCCAGATTGATGCGATCTGGTCGCTTTGCCCGGTCGAAGACAAGCTTTATGCCGGCTCCAAGCCTGCGCAGCTTTTCGTCTCGAGCGACGGTGGAGCGACCTGGGAGATGACCGAGGGACTCGCCAATTTCCCCGAGCGTGAGAGCTGGAGTCCCGGTGCGGCGGGGCTGAACCTCCACACGATCGTGCCTCATCCGGGTAATCCGGATCATATGTGGATCGCGATTTCTGCGGCCGGTGTCTTTGGGACAGAAGACGGCGGAAGCTCCTGGTCGCGGTTAAATCGGCGGGACAATACGCATTCGCATGGTCAGTCCGATCACCCGGCTGCCGGCGACGGCAACGAGACGGGCCATTGCGTGCACAACATGGTGCGCGCGCCCGGCGGCGACGGCGACATCCTTTATCAACAGAACCATCACGGCGTCTATCGGTCGAACGATGGGGGGCGCAGTTGGCGCGACATCACCGGCGGCCTGCCGTCGACCTTCGGGTTTCCAATCCGCGTCCATCCTCGGGACCCCATGACCGCCTGGACGATCCCTCTCAACGGTGACATGGAAGGTCGGTTCCCTCCGGATGCGTCAGCGGCGGTCTGGAAAACCACCGACGGTGGTGAAAGCTGGAAAGCGATGCGCGAGGGGCTGCCTCAGGAGAAGTGTTTCTTCACCGTGCTTCGGCAGGCGATGGCCGGGGACACGCAGGATCGTGCAGGGCTTTATTTCGGCACGAACTCCGGGTCGATATTTGCGTCGACCGATGAAGGGGAAAGCTGGACCGAGATTGCGCGTCATCTGCCCACGGTGCTCGGCGTCGAAGTGCTGGAAACCCAAGGCTGACGCCTGTGCGAGGAGCTGATTATTCAGCGGGAGGCCTGGCGCCCTTCGAGGCTTTTAGAGGCAAGCGTCGTCCATTGGCCGGGACGGTCAATGGCCTCAGTATGTTTCAAGAAATGTATCGAAATCATCCAGTTGAGCGTCGCTGGGTGAAATGGTCGGCTGGCCGATCGGCCAGTCGATCCCAAGGCTGGGGTCGTTCCAGCGGAACCCGTTTCGCATCTTGCCGTCGTAGGGTGCCGACACGTCGTTGAGGTAATCTGCGTCCGTGTAAAAATAGACCGCGTTGGCAAGGCCGCGCTCCACGATCAGCCGGGATCGCTGGCCGGGAGCGTCGCCCATCAGGAACGTTTCGTGTTGACGGAAGGTCGGGCTGTCGCGGCGCGGATCCACCAGGACGATCAATGCGGTGCCCCGCACGACATACAGGAACTTGTCCCAGGGTTCGGCCCGAAATCCCCGCAAGGTTCCCGCCTTCGAATGCACGTGGTTGGTTTGAGCGTAGCGGTAGGGGCGCCCCAGCACCTCTTCGATCATGTCGGCGCGTTGCGTTTCCGCAAAAAAACCGCGCTCATCCTCGATCGCCTTCGGCTCGAAGATCCAGCTTCCTGAAAGCTTGCCCGGCCGCACGCTCAACCCTGTTCGGGGTAGATCGAGAATAGACGACACGATTAAATTCCTTCGAACCAATTACGGACCTTCAACCGGCACATGTCACGCACGCTCATCATCTGTCCGACGCACGATCATGCGGACACTATCGTTGCATCCCTTAATAGTGTGCGAAAGCAAAATCTCGGGAATTGGAAGCTGGTCGTCATCGGGGACGGTGCGCCCATGCGCACCCGCGAACTCGTGGCGGCCATATCGCAGCAGGATCCGCGTATCGCGTATGTCGAACGTGACAAAGGGGCGCGTCTTGGCGAAGCGCACCGCGATCCGGTCATCCGCGAGAGTGAAGCGGAGTTCGTCTGTCATCTTGGTGACGATGATCTCTGGGCGCCTGACCATCTCGCGCAGGTCACGTCGCTGCTTCGGGATGCGGATTTCGGTATGGCGGGATCGCTCTATGTCGAAGAAAGCGGACGCGTCGCGTGGGACTTCGCCAATCATGCCTACCTTCGGCCCCCGACCCCGCCGTGGGCGCCGGTGCCGCTGCTTTTGGGGGGGATCAACAACGTATCCTATCGTCGCGATGCCTACCTCGGTCTTGTCGAGGGTTGGGCGCCGGCACCGCCGGAATGGCGGGGGTCGGACATTTACATGTGGCACAAGTTCTATGCCGATCCACGCGTTCGCGTCGCGTCATCAGCGTCTCCAAGCCACCTGAAATTCATGGGGTCCGGGACGCGGAAGACATGGACCCCGGCAGAACGCGTCGCGGAGATCGCGCCGTGGGCCGAGCGGCTGGATGAACCCGGCTTTATCGCGGAACAGAAACAGGGGGCCGTGTTCGCTCTGAATTTCACCCGCGCTTTGGTACAGGCCGATGCCGAATTCACCACTTCGTTGGAAGACGCCCTGTCGGCTGCTGGTTTCTCCATGTCCTCCGACACACCGGACGTCGCATTGGACGGGGAAGTGATGGGGATCAGCCTGTCGCATGCGCAGAAGCTGGCTGCTCAAACCACGGTGCAGCTTATTCAGCTATTTGGCGTCGAAGATCCATCCGAGCAAATCGCGCGCGTGCACGCGTTGGACCCGCCTAAGCGCATCGTCAGACGGGTTTTCTGCCAGATGGCGCACAAACGGCCGGAATTGGCAAAGGACCTAGGCAATCGTCTGGCTTCGGAGTTGGGCTTTCGCGACCTCGGACATCGCGCGGTCATCCTGGCTGCGTTCGAACGAGGGGAGGCTGAAGAGGCGCGGGCCATGGCGCGGGAGGCCCGACGGGACCTGGGCGCTCGCGCCTGGATCAATGCGATCCTCGCGAGGTAGCATCGGCGGGTCAAAGCTGTCGCGGAGGGTCGTGACCAGACGCAAAAAAAAACGCAGGCGCGTGTCCTACGTTCGAGCTTAGAGCTGATGGGATGATGTCATCGTATGAGAGAAACCGCCGGACGCATCCGACGTATTTGGTTCTTACTAGGTGAGGCAGTGACCTACTCTCCCACGTCTTAAGACGCAGTACCATCGGCGCTACGGCACTTAACGGCTGGGTTCGGGATGGGACCAGGTGTTTTGCTCGCGCTATGACCACCACACCAAGAAAGAACCAAATTCCAAGTCAACCACACGGGTTGTGTATGCTTTTGTTTGTCGTTCGAAGCGAAACCTCGCTTCTACTGGATCAAATCAAGCCTATCGAGCAATTAGTACCGGTCAACTGAATGCATTGCTGCACTTACATCTCCGGCCTATCGACGTGGTGGTCTTCCACGGCTCTCAGGGATACCTTGTTTTGAGGGGGGCTTCCCGCTTAGATGCCTTCAGCGGTTATCCTTTCCGATCATAGCTACCCAGCACTGCCATTGGCATGACAACTGGTCCACCAGTGGATCGTTCACCCCGGTCCTCTCGTACTAGGGGCAACTCCTCTCAAGTATCCTACACCCACGGCAGATAGGGACCGAACTGTCTCACGACGTTCTAAACCCAGCTCACGTACCTCTTTAAACGGCGAACAGCCGTACCCTTGGGACCTGCTCCAGCCCCAGGATGAGATGAGCCGACATCGAGGTGCCAAACGGTGCCGTCGATATGGACTCTTGGGCACCATCAGCCTGTTATCCCCGGCGTACCTTTTATCCGTTGAGCGATGGCCCTTCCACTCGGGACCACCGGATCACTATGGCCGTCTTTCGACTCTGCTCGACTTGTCAGTCTCGCAGTCAGGCTGGCTTCTGCCATTGCACTCAACGAGCGATTTCCGACCGCTCTGAGCCAACCTTCGCGCGCCTCCGTTACTGTTTGGGAGGCGACCGCCCCAGTCAAACTACCCACCACACAGGGTCCCGGATCCGGATAACGGACCGCGGTTAGACATCAAGCAAAGCAAGGGTGGTATCTCAAGGGAGGCTCCACTGCGACTGGCGTCACAGTTTCAAAGCCCACCACCTATCCTGCACATGCTTGGCCTGATGCCAGTGTGAAGCTGTAGTAAAGGTGCACGGGGTCTTTCCGTCTAACCGCGGGAAGCCTGCATCTTGACAGGCAATTCAATTTCGCTGAGTCGATGTTGGAGACAGCGGGGAAGTCGTTACGCCATTCGTGCAGGTCGGAACTTACCCGACAAGGAATTTCGCTACCTTAGGACCGTTATAGTTACGGCCGCCGTTTACCTGGGCTTCATTTCAGAGCTTGCACCCCTCCATTTAACCTTCAGGCACCGGGCAGGCGTCAGACCCTATACGTCGTCTTGCGACTTCGCAGAGCCCTATGTTTTTAGTAAACAGTCGCCACCCCCTGGTTTGTGCCCCCAGCCAAAACTTGCGTTGAAACTGGGCCTCCTTCTCGCGAACTTACGGAGGTATTTTGCCGAGTTCCTTCAACATCGTTCTCTCAAGCGCCTTGGTATTCTCTACCAGTCCACCTGTGTCGGTTTAGGGTACGATCTAATAGTGGGGCTATTTCCAGGGACTGCTCAGCTGCCAGACCAATCCGATAAGGTCTGACAACACCCGCAATCCGTCACCACCACATGGCCCAGGAATATTAACCTGGTTCCCATCGACTACGCCTTTCGGCCTCGCCTTAGGGGTCGGCTTACCCTGCTCAGATTAGCTTTAAGCAGGAACCCTTGGACTTTCGGCGACAGGGTCTCTCACCCTGTTTGTCGCTACTCATGTCATCATTCTCGCTAGTGATCTCTCCACCGGATCCCTCACAGGCCGGCTTCACAGAAAGCTCCTTGTGTCCAATCCTTCCGAAGAAGGTAAGGACACATGGAACTATGTCACACTACGCTCCGCTACCACGCACTTACGTGCATCCTCAGCTTCGGCTCATGGCTTGAGCCCCGTTACATCTTCGCCGCAGGACAACTTAAATTAGACCAGTGAGCTGTTACGCTATCTTTAAAGGATGGCTGCTTCTAAGCCAACCTCCTGGTTGTTTTGGTCGTCCCACCTGCTTTCCCACTTAGCCATGAATTAGGGGCCTTAGCTGGAGGTCAGGGTTGTTTCCCTCTCCACGACGGACGTTAGCACCCGCCGTGTGTCTGCCATCTAGTACTCCCGGGTATTCG
>NZ_JAHUZE010000004.1:0-35000 GCF_019218265.1 Maritimibacter dapengensis | reverse complement strand
GGAATGACCATCGACCACGCTTCGACACAGCGGAAACGGTAGATGCGCTCCTCGATGTCGACGCCCGAGAGAATGTCCTCCATCGAATAGTCGCCCGGCTTGTCCACCATACCGCCGACTTCGATTGACCACGGCGAGGTCGTAAGCATGTGCGCATACTTGGCCGGGTCGTCCTTACCTGTGCCGAATTCATAGTAGTTGTTGTAGCCGGAGATCTCCTCGAGCGTATTCGGCTCGAGATCCTGCGCCATTGCGCGGCGACCACCGAGACCGGCAAGAGCGAGCCCGCCGGCGCCCGCCATGATCTGGCGGCGGTTGAGATACAATCCCTTCGGCGTCACGTCGTGCCGGGTCAGGTCAGGCTTGAAACCCATTGTCAGTCCTCCGTTCGTATTGAACTGGTCTTACCAATAGCTACGGCACTGCGACCAATGAAGTTTCCTCACGAAAGCGCGTGAGTATTGTAACTTGGATAAATCTCGTTCATCGGGATCGACCGTCCGTCAGCCTGCACGATGCGAACGTGCCGCCGACGCATCTGGCGCGGTTCGGCGACGCCCACGCTGTGGGCGATGGTCTCGACCTCACGCGACATGTTCCGGGCGAACGCGGCGACCTTCTTTGCCTTTTCCTTCGGCACGAGTCCCCGTTGCAGGTGTTCGTCATGGGTGGTGACGCCGGTCGGGCAGGTGTTCTTGTTGCACTTGAGAGCCTGAATGCAGCCCAGCGAGAACATGAAGCCGCGTGCGGACATGACGAAATCGGCGCCCGCGCAGATCGCCCAGGCCACATCGGAGGGGTTTACCATCTTGCCCGACGCGACAATGCGAATGCGGTCATGCAGCCCGCGCTGGTCACGAAGGTCGACGATGCGGGGCAGCGCCTCGCGGATCGGCATTCCGACGAGATCCATCAGCGGCATCGGGGCGGCCCCGGTTCCGCCTTCGCCACCGTCGATGGTGATGAAGTCCGGGGCGTGTTCCTCGCCACGGCGGATGATTGCGTCGAACAGATCGGAAAACGGATCGACCGCGCCGACGACCGTCTTGAAGCCGACCGGCTTGCCGGTCACGTCGCGAATATGGGCGATCACGTCGAGGAGGTCGCCCCAATCGTCGATCTCGGCATGGCGGTTCGGGCTTTCGGATGCCTTGCCGACCGGAATGCCGCGGATGCGCGCGATCTCCTCATCCACCTTGGCGGCGGGCAGGATGCCACCCTTCCCCGGCTTGGCGCCCTGCGCGAGCTTGAGCTCGAACATCTTGACCTCGGGATGCGCGGCGACTTCGCGGAGCTTTTCGTCCGAAAGATTTCCTTCCTCGTCGCGCACACCGTATTTCGCCGTGCCGATCTGATAGACGACATCGCAACCGCCCTCGAGGTGGTAGGGCGACAGACCCCCCTCCCCGGTGTTCATCCAGATGCCCGCCTCTTTTGCGCCGCGCGACAAAGCGCGGACAGCGGGTTTGGACAGAGCACCGTAAGACATCCCGGAGATGTTGAAGATCGACCCGGCGCTATAGGGTTCCCGCGCGCCCGGCCCTATCACCAGCGGCGCGGTCTTGGCATATTGAAAGCCAAGCGGCGGGAAGGCGGCGTTGACGAAGATCGTCGTGCCGGGGGCCGAGATATTGCGGGTCGACCCGAAGGCAATGGTGTTGTCCTTGTCGTCGGCGGCCTTGTAGACCCAGTCGCGTTGCGCCCGGTTGAACGGCATCTCTTCGCGGTCCATGGCGAAGAAGTACTGCCGGAAGAACTCGCCGAGATTCGTGAAGAGGTGGCGGAAGCGCCCGATCACGGGGTAGTTGCGGCGCACCGCATCCGCCGTCTGGAACTTGTCGATGAACCACATGAAGATCGCGGCCGCGATGACGAGCCCGATCACCACGACAAGCGCCAGCGCCAGAAGCTCCAGATACCAGACCGTCGATCCCATGTCTTCCTCCCCGGTGGCTTCGGATCAGGCGTCGCCGTTCATTCCGCGGCGCATGTCTCCGCCTTTTCCTCAGGTAACAGCAGATGGTTCTTGTTCAATCGGTAGCGCTGGACGGTTTGTTCCAGTTTATAGCCATGCGCTCCGACCCAGTCGAAGAACGCCTGCTCGTTCTCGTTGTCCACTTCGACGAGCAGAAGGGGTCTGTGGGTCGCAATCGTTTGTTCCAGCCCGTCGAGCACCTTCATTTCCATCCCCTCGACGTCGATCTTGATCATGTCGGGGGACTCGTCCGCCAGCAATTCGTCCCCGGAAACCACAGCAAGCTCGCCTTCGCCCGGCAACATCTTGGCACCGCCCAGGTTCCGCTCGCGCTTCTGCATCGCGTAACCTCCGCCCGCCTTGTCCGACAAACCGACCCCGAGCCTGGTCAGATCGACGATATCCTCGAGCCTGTTTATGACGACGTTATGGGCGAGCAGACGGTAGGCCGGACGATTGGGTTCGACCGGCACGACCCGCGCGGCCTTCAGCAGGAGCGCCGCATATAATGTGTGGTTGCCGACGTTCGCGCCGATGTCGACGAACGTGCCGCCCGCGGGAAACAGCCTGCGCAATTGACCCAGCTCTTTCTGCTCATAGAAGCGCCCGCGCCGATGATTGCGCTGAATCGGATCGTTGACCATGTCGACGCAGAAGCTCACCCGGACGTCATCCACCTTTGTATGGATAAGGGTCGCGTTTCTGGCGCGGAACGGTTTCCCGGATCTCAGCTTTCGCAGGATTCGTTCGACGTCGGGATTCATACCGTCTCCTGGATGCTCGCACCGGTCCGGGTCTTGCGCCCGTTGGGGCGATCATGCCTCACCCACCTGTGGCGAACAAGCGAATTCCCGGCGGGGATTCCGGGCACGAGTCAAGCGGCAACCTGCCCAATTCGACCTGCCGGATCAGAGCCGTTCCGCCGCATGGCGGTTTCACGCTTTCGGTGTGCGTTTCCCCGCCGTTGCGAACCGGCCGAACTCGCGGCCTGTCGCCCAGAACCGGCCAAATTCGCGGCACCCCTCGCAGAGATTGGCCTCTCGTGGCTCTGTCGCTTCACCCAAGAACGGGAAACAGAGTGGAGGAACGAAAGATATGAAACTCGCCAATCTCTCAATCGCCGCAATCCTTGCCGCGTCGAGCTTTGCCATTGCCCAGGATGCCGCGCCGGTCGACACCGACGGGGATGGCATGATGTCACCCGAAGAAGTCATGGCGGCGTTCCCGGACGTGAACGAAGACGTGTTCACGGCCGCCGACACCGACGGCGACGGCATGTTGTCGATGGAAGAATTCGCAGCGGCCCAGGAAGACGGATTGATCCCGGCGGAAGAGATGTAACGCCCTGACCTCTTTCGCCACGGGGGTATCCTACCCCCGAGCCGGCCCTCGCCATAAAGGCGGGGGCCGTGTCGTTTCAATATGACAAGCCCGCGCGCTTGAAGAGAAAAGACAACAGCCACGCCGGTCCGATCAGCAGGAACTGCACGTCCTTGAAGAACGACGGCTTCTTGCCTTCGACCTTGTGACCCCAGAATTGCCCCAGCCAGGCGAGTACGAAGAGGATCAGAGCCGTCGCCCAGATTGGCAGCGGCACGATGGCCTCAAGCGCGAGAATGATCGCGTATCCAACCGCCAAAACGACGACGAAGCCGATGGCGAGCGGCACGGACAGAAACGCATAGTAGATGAGTGCGGCGATGGCGACCGGCCAGAGCAGGTTCACCCCGGCGACGGGCGGGATGGCGTAGATCAGCGCCATGACGCAGACGAATATCACCGGAACGCAGATCCAGTGAACTTTCTTGTTCGTCGGGTTTTGATGGCTCTCGCCATATTCCGATAAGAGCGCGTCGATCCTTCGCATGTCGGGTCCTCCTCCCACCTGCGGAAAAGGATGCACAGACACCGAGTGCCTGTCATCCCTGACGCCACGGGAGTCAGGTCGTGGCATTCAGTCCGTCAAAAATCAGGCCGACCATGAAATCGACCTCCTCTTCATCCGACCAGCCGTGGTCCGGCGAGACCAGAGTTCGCTGGAGATGATATCCAAGAAGGAGACCACCCAGTATACGGAAGAAACGCTCTCGATCGAGGTCGGTCTTGGGGCCGAACATGGCGACGATCGGTGCGATCTGCTGAAACAGCCCGCCAACCTCTCGCTCGAAGATGGCGCGCAGATCCTGGTTCACGAGGATCTCTTGCAAGACGATCTTCACCAGCGGCTCGTAGACGCGCATGAAATGCAGGCGGGACAGCATGACCTCCCGCAGGATCAGGCGCGGTTCCCCTGCGTGCTGGCGGGCCAACTCGGTTGCTTCACGGCTGGCGGCGGGCGTCAGGATATGGCGGACGACAGGTGCGGCGATCCGTAGTAGCAGGTCACGCTTCGAGGGGAAATGCCGGAAAATCGTCGCCTCGGCGATGCCGGCGCGCTCTGCGATCAGCTTGGTCGAGGTGCCGTCATAGCCATATTCGGCAAAGCAATCGAGCGCAGCGAGGACCGCAAGACGCTTCTTTGGCGCCATGCGGCCCTCGGCCTTCTCGACCGCTTCGAGCACGGCCTGATACGCGTCGCTTTCGAATATCTCCATGCGGTCCTTACGCGGTCGCCCCGGCCTGTTGGCGCGCCGGAAGCGCCGCCTTGATCCAGATAAGTGCGAGGCCGAGTATCGCGATGGTAGCGATGAGGACAAGCGGATAGGCCGCGCCCATGCCGTGAACCGCCGCGCGGTAAGCTGCACCGATCTGGTCCAGCCCCAGGGCGCCGATCGTATCGGCGAGCCACGCGGGAGCCGCCGCGGTCGGGGCCATGACGCCCCCGATGGCGGATTGGTAGAAAACCAGCGGCAGGATCAGGACGATCACCCAGAGGCCCAGAAGCGACAAGAGCCCGGTCAGAAGCCATGTCAGCGCCAGCGCGGTCGGCCAGACCGCCAGCCAGGCCGGGAGCGCCGCGCCCCAGTCAACGGTGAACCCCACGACGAGGGCGAGGCAGAGCGCCGCCAACCCGGTGGACAGCACGGGAAGTACGCTGCGCGTCGTCGCCATCGTTCCACGATCTGCTCGACCTCGCGTCGCGAGTGTCATCATCACCGCGCCGACGAAGGATGCGAGCCATGTGGTATAGAGCATCGCGAAGGGTGCCTGCACCGCCGCCATGTCCGCCGGCTCGCCAAGCGCCGTCACGTTCGCCGCGACCGGCATCTGGCCCGATGGCATCTGCCCCTGCGAAATCGCGAGCTTCATCGAGGCAACGCCGGCAGACATCGCAGCAGGCAGCATCTGTTGAAGTTGTTGCGTGACCTGCACCTCGGCCACGGTCAGGTGCGATCCCGTCACGATATCGAAGACCGCCTGATCGCCGCGCATGGCGTTTTGCGAGAAATCTTCGGGGAAATGCAGCACCACGCTGATGTCGCCCGCCGCGAGCGCGGCTTCGGCATCCGCCCGGCTGTCGAAGGCTTGGGTTTGAAACGGAAGTTGCCCGGACAGCCCCTGCAACATGCGCTCGGAGACCTTGATGGGTGGCATCGGCAGCCCTGCATCCTCATTCACGATCCCAAGCGTGATCGAGGCCGCGGAACGGGCCGGGTCCATCGGCGCGGTCAGGGTGAACAGGGAGAAAACGATCATCACCAGCGCCGGAACGATCAGCGCAGGGCGCGCGGTCGGCGCGGACAGGAACGAATGCATGAGTTGTTTCATGGGAACCTCCTCGGGTTTCGCACCGATTGCGAGTGTTCGCTCGCATTGTGCGAGTAAACACTTACATTTTGGCATCCCCGCGTCAAGGAAAACAAAAAGGGCGGGGTCTCCCCCGCCCTTTCGTGGCACCGCCTGTGCCCGGTCGGTTGTCCGACCGATCTTTAGTGAACGACCGCGTCATCCGGTTTCGGGTTGTTCGAATTGCCAACCCGATCCCCGATGAGCAGCCCGTCCGCCCCGGCGGTCACCGGGATCGTCTCGCCGTCCATCACATCGCCCGACAAGATCGCCTCGGCCAGAGGGTCCTGCAACGCCTTCTGGATCACGCGCTTGAGCGGCCGTGCGCCATAGACCGGGTCATAACCCTGATCGGCGAGCCATTCCTTCGCGCTGTCGCCCAGCGTCAAGGTGATGTTCCGTTTGGCGAGCCGTTTGGCCAGCAATCCCAGCTGAATGTCGACGATCCCGTCCATGTCGTTCCGGCCAAGCCGGTCGAAGATCACGGTTTCGTCCAGACGGTTCAGGAACTCGGGGCGGAAGTGCGCCCGAACCGCGTCCATAACGTCCTGCTTGGCCTTCGACGCATCCGCATCATCCGGCAGCTGGCTCAGCGCCTGGCTTCCCAGGTTCGACGTGAGGATGATTAGCGTCTGCTTGAAGTCCACAGTCCGGCCCTGACCATCGGTCAGCACACCGTCATCGAGCACCTGAAGCAACACGTTGAACACGTCCGGGTGCGCCTTTTCGACTTCGTCGAACAGCACGACCTGGTACGGTTTGCGCCGCACGGCTTCGGTCAGGACGCCGCCTTCGTCATAGCCGACATAGCCCGGAGGCGCGCCGATCAGACGGGCGACCGCGTGCTTTTCCATGAACTCCGACATGTCGATACGCACCATGGCGCTGTCGTCGTCGAACAGGAATTCGGCCACGGCTTTCGTCAACTCGGTCTTGCCGACGCCGGTCGGCCCGAGGAAGAGGAAGCTGCCCAACGGCCGCGCCTCGTCGTTCAAGCCCGCTCGTGCCCGGCGGACCGCATTGGCCACCGCGCGCACCGCCTGATCCTGGCCGATGACCCGCTTGTGCAGACCATCTTCCATGCGCAGGAGTTTTTCGCGTTCGCCTTCGAGCATCTTGGAGGTCGGGATACCCGTCCACCGCTCGACGACCTGCGCGATCTGCTCGGGGCGCACGGCCTCTTCGACCATGACGTCGTCTTCGGCGCTCTCGGCTTCGGCGAGCTTCTTCTGCAACTCGGGAATGATCCCGTAGGACAGCTCACCGGCGCGGGCGAGATTGCCCTCACGCTTGGCACCGTCAAGTTCCGCCCGTGCCCGGTCGAGCTGCTCCTTCAACTCGCGCGCGCCCTCGAGCTTGTCGCGTTCGGACTGCCACTTGGCGGTCATGCTGGCCGACTTCTCCTGAAGGTCGGACAGCTCCGCCTCAAGCTTCTCGAGCCGGTCTTTCGATGCCTTGTCGTCCTCTTTCTTCAACGCCTCCGCTTCGATCTGAAGCTGGAGGATGTTGCGGTCGAGCTGGTCCAGTTCTTCGGGCTTGGAATCGACTTCCATGCGCAGACGGCTGGCCGCTTCGTCGACAAGGTCGATGGCCTTGTCCGGCAGGAAGCGGTTCGTGATGTAGCGGTTCGAAAGCTGCGCTGCGGCAACGAGGGCGGAGTCGCTGATCCGCACACCGTGGTGAAGCTCATACTTCTCCTTGATGCCCCGAAGGATCGAGATCGTGTCTTCGACCGTCGGTTCGTCCACCATCACCGGCTGGAACCGACGGGCAAGGGCCGCGTCTTTCTCGACATACTTGCGGTACTCGTCGAGCGTCGTGGCACCGACACAGTGAAGCTCCCCGCGCGCGAGCGCCGGTTTGATGAGGTTCGCGGCGTCCATGGCGCCATCGGTCTTGCCGGCACCTACGAGCGTGTGCATCTCGTCGATGAACAGGATGATCTCACCGGCGGCATCGGTGATCTCGTTCAGAACCGCCTTGAGCCGTTCCTCGAACTCCCCGCGATATTTCGCACCTGCGATCAGCGCACCCATGTCGAGCGCCAGAAGCTTCTTGTTCTTGAGGCTTTCGGGCACGTCACCATTGACGATGCGCAGGGCGAGGCCCTCGGCAATCGCGGTTTTACCCACGCCGGGGTCACCGATCAGGACCGGGTTGTTCTTGGTCCGGCGGCTGAGCACCTGCATCGCGCGTCGGATTTCCTCATCCCGTCCGATGATCGGGTCGATCTTACCCTCTTCAGCCGCCTCGGTCAGGTCGCGCGCGTATTTCGACAGCGCTTCATAGCTGTCTTCAGCGCTGGCGCTGTCGGCGGTGCGCCCTTTGCGCACATCGTTGATCGCGGCGTTGAGGTTCTGCGCAGTCACCGCACCGGCTTCCAACGCTTCCTTGGCCTTTGAACGCACAAGTGCGAGCGCCGTCAGGATGCGTTCGACGGGGACGAAACTGTCACCGGCTTTCTTGGCCACCTTCTCGGCCTCGTCCAGCACGCGGCCGGTCGCAGTATCGAGATAGAGTTGCCCTGCGTCACCCGTGACTTGCGGGATCTTAGCGATGAACGCGTCGTTGGCCTCGGCTACACGTTTGGGTTCGCCCCCTGCCTTGCGGATCAGGTTGGCGGCCATGCCTTCTTCGTCATCGAGCAAGGCCTTGAGCAAATGCTCCGGCGCGATTTTCTGATGGTTCTCGCGCATTGCGATCGTCTGGGCGGCCTGAATGAACCCACGCGACCGTTCCGTGAACTTTTCCAAATTCATCGTCTGTTCCTCTCTATAAGCGCCCATTTGTTCGGATGCCCGCCCGGCGGCGCACCCTGTATTGGGCCTCGGTTCTGTAGATGGGTGGTACCCGCGTCGCTCGCAAGACTGTGATCACAAAAAGTCGCAGGGGAAAATTCATTCTTCGGAAACCGAATTCGAACGGAAATTTCACTTCTCTCAACCATGCTTCCCGAAACCCTGCGTGCCCGACTGCCGAAAGGAAGCGAAATGAAAGTCACCGATATCAACCTGCGAGACCTGCAGTATGACGGCCAACGCGCATGTTTCCGCGCTTCGGTTTCCATGACGATGGAAGCGTCCGGTGACGCGCGGCCAAAGCGGGTCAATTTCATCTGCCAGAGCCATCGGGAGCTTGATTGCCCGTCCTCGCTCATCACATACGACATGGTGACACACGCACTTGAACAGGCCCGCCAGATGCCCGGTTTCCGCCGCGGGGAAGAGCAGATTTCGGTCGATATTTCCTCTGCCGTCACACCAAGACCCGCCATTACCCGTGCATCGGCCTAAGCGGCGGATTTCCCGCGCTGAAATTCCTGTTACTGTGGCCGGGAACTGGCGAGGGAACTTCGAATGGCGCGGATCGACGAAATCCGAGATGGCTCGACATGGGGACAGATCTTCGAAGGTCAGCCGCAACACATCCTGATCGCATTTTTCCTGGTCGTCGGCGCGACCGCACTGCTTATTGGTGACGCGCACCCGCCGCGAGTGCTAGGGCAGACGTCCGTCGGCTGGGCCGTGACGTCGATCTGGCTCGCGGTCCTGCATCAGGTGATTGTCGCGATCGTCTTTCGTCTGCAACTCCACAAAGGGTTGATGACACGCCTGTTCGGTCACCGCGATCTTGCAGTGTGGTCCGCGATCTTCATGCCGCTTCTGATAGCGCGGCCTTTGACCGTTATCCTCACAGGGTTGGCGGATACGCGTGCGCCGCCCGGCATCGAGGCGTTGAATTACATTGTCGGTGCACTCCTCTTGGCACTCGCGGTCTGGGGGATGCATTCGACGCTGAAGTATTTCACCCTGCGCCGCGCGGTCGGCGGAGATCATTTCCGCGAAGACATCAGGGCTTTGCCGAAAGTGAAAGGCGGCATCTTCGATTACACGGACAATGGCATGTACGGGGTCGTGTTCTTCGGCCTGTGGGGCATCGCGCTCCTGCTCGGCTCATGGAACGCGCTGATCGTCGCGCTGTTCCAGCACGCGTATATCTGGGTGCACATGTACATGACGGAAGCGCCCGACATGCGCAGGCTTTACAGCGACGCTTGACGCCGAAGCCGCCCCTGCGCACAAGGAGCGAAACGTAAAAGGGGGCCGACATGACCGGGACGATGACCAAGAGCGACGACCGCCTGATCGTGGCGCTGGATGTGCCGAACGCGCTTCAGGGCCTGCAACTGGCGCAGGAAATCGGGGAAGCGGTCGGGTTTTACAAGATCGGGCTGGGGATGCTGACCGGAGGCGGGCTTGCGCTGGCACGCGAGTTGATCGACGAGATGGACAAGCGCATCTTCCTCGATATGAAGCTTTTCGACATCGGCAACACCGTCGAGGCCGCCGTGCGCGGGCTTGCGAATTACGGGCTGGATTTTCTGACCGTGCACGGCGACCCCCATGTGGTGCGCGCCGCGGGCGAAGGCAAAGGCACGTCGGACACCAAGATCCTTGCTGTCACCATCCTGACCTCGATGGATCGCGCTGACCTCGACAACATGATGATCGTTCCCGGTGATGTGCAGGAGTTGGTCGTCGAACGCGCCCGACGCGCGATGGAAGCCGGGGCCGACGGGGTCATCGCTTCACCTCAGGAAGCCGCGTTGATCCGTGCGTTGCCGGAAGCGAAAGGCAAGCTGATCGTCACGCCCGGCGTTCGCCCGGTCGGAGCCGATCTCGGCGACCAGAAACGGGTCATGACCCCGGGTGATGCGATCCGCGCCGGGGCGGATCATATCGTGGTCGGTCGTCCGGTGAACAAGGCGGCCGATCCCAAGGGCGCGGCGGAAGCAATCCTGTCCGAATTGCCCTGATCGCAGGTTTCGGTCACTTCAGGGGTCTTCGTTGATGTCCCGGTCGAAGGTCTTTCGCTGACCTTTCCGCTCGCCGACGATTTGCCGTGCCACAGCCCATGCGATGGCCGAAACGACGGCGAAGATCACGAGGAGCCACGGCAGGGTCAGCGACAAGCCAAGCGCCAGAAGCACGCCGACTACCGCTGCACCGAAAGCGAAACCGACGAAGATGAAGCCGGGCAGGATCAGCTCGAGAATAGCAAGAACCAGCGCCCCGGCGATCCAGACCCACCAGATTTCCCAAAGTTCCATCACGACGACTTGCCTTTCAGCATCGAGAACGCGTCGGTGAAGGCATCAAGCGCGTTTGCAGGCAGCAGGATCGTCTGCTTACCCGATCCTTCACCGACCTTGGTCAGCGCCTCCACCTGTTTCAAGGCGACCTGGTATTGCGCGGCTTCGAGGCCGTTCTTCGCGATGGCCTCTGCGACCACTTCGGTCGCATAGGCTTCGGCGTCGGCCTGGATGCGCCGTGCTTTCGCGGTCTGTTCGGCGGCATAAAGCTCGGCATCCGCGTTGAGTTCGACGGCGCGCTTCTGGCCCTCGGCCTCGGTCACCTGCGCGCGGCGGGCGCGTTCGGCGTTCAACTGCTGCAACATCGCGTCACGGGTTGCCTGATCGAGATTAACGTCGAGGATCTCGGCCCGCGTCACTTCGATCCCCCAGGCATCGACCGCGTCTTCCACGCTGGCCTTGATCTGCGAGATCAGTTGCGAGCGGTTCGACTGCACGTCGTCAAGATCCATCTTGCCGATCTCGGCCCGGACGATCCCCGCCACGGTCGTGGAAATCGCCGCGTCGACATCACGGATGCGATAGACCGTCTTTTCCGGCTGGAGAATGCGGTAAAAGACGCTTGTGTCGATCTGAACGAGCACGTTGTCACGCGTGATGGCGTCCTGCGACGCGTTCGGAAGCTGGCGTTCGAGGATCGACACTTGATGGCGCACCCGGTCGAGGAACGGGATGATGAAGTTAATCCCCGGCCCCAGGACCGCTTGCAGCCGTCCGAAGCGTTCGACCACGTATTTCTCGGATTGCGGCACGATCCGCACACCGAGGAAAATCGAAAGAATGATGAAAGCTGCGATGAGCAGCAATACGATATTCGCGCCCACGAACTCGCTCAGAAATCGCTCTAAATCCATGAAAGGTCCCTGCCCTTGTAATGCCTGTGCAAGGTTATAGACGGCGAACACTGTGCGGTTAAGTCCGAAATGTCCGGCTATCCCCCCAAGAGCGCCTCCATCGCATCCGCGACACGAATGCGGAAATGCGGGACGACATCGGCCTGAAGGACCCATTCCGCGGGGTCGACGAGGGCGAGACGCTGGCCTTCCGGACCCAACGACACTTCGTGCTCACGCGACCGGTCCAGCCGGGCGGAGAAACACCACGCCGGACGTGGCCTTTGGTAGAACTTGCGCCAGACGAGATCGGCAGGCGTGAGCCTGACCCCGATCTCTTCACGCGTTTCGCGCAACACGCAGTCCTCGGGGCTTTCGCTACCTTCCCGCCCGCCCCCTGGCAGATCCCACAACCCCGGCCACGGCAAGCCAGGCTTGTCGTCCCGTTGAATCGTGACAATGCGCCGACCGACCAGAAGCACGAGCTTCGCCCCGACGAAATCCGTTTCCGGCCAATCCATGCAATAATCCACCATGCGTGCCATATCGTAGCCACCTGAAAGGAGACCAGAATGATCCCGCATATCCAAGGCCTACACCACGTCACCGCGTTTGCCGGACCTGCGCCCGAGAACGATGCTTTCTTCACCGGGTCACTTGGCTTGCGGCGGGTCAAGACAACCGTGAACTTCGACAACCCGCACGTATATCACCTTTACTTCGGTGACCGAGCCGGCACGCCCGGCACCGTGATGACGCATTTCCCAGACCGCAAATGGAAACAGGGACAGCGCGGGACCGGTGAAGTCGGCGTGGTCGCCTTCGCCGTTCCGAAAGGCTCGCTCGACGATTGGTGGGAACGGCTCGACGGTGGCGCGATGGTCGAAGCATTCGGGGAAAAGAGGCTGCATTTCCCCGGACCGGACGGCGAGATGCTGGCGCTGGTCGAAGCCGAAGATCCGCGTGAGGGGTGGACGGCGTTGCCCGACAGCATGGCGATCACGGGGTTCCACTCGGTCGATCTATGCCTCGCTGATCCGCGCCCCACACTCGAACTGCTCACCGCGATGGGCTACCGCGAGGCAGGGCGCGAAGGCGCGACCACGCGGATGACGATGGAAGCTCCGGTGGGCGTGATCGACATCACCCATGCCCCGGACCTGCCGAAATCCGTCGAAGGCGCGGGATCGGTCCACCACATCGCCTTCGCCACACCCGATGACGAGACCCAGCGCGCCGTGCGAGAGGCGGTGATCGACATGGGGCTCAGGCCGACAGAGGTGCGGGATCGCAACTACTTCCACTCGATCTATTTCCGCGAGCCGGGGGGCGTACTGTTCGAGGTCGCGACGCTGGACATCGGGTTCGACGTGGACGAGCCGGTCGAGACCCTGGGCGAGGCGCTGAAACTGCCGAAAGAGCACGAGCATCTGCGCGAGGAATTGAAAAATGTTCTGGAGCCGATTCCGAACCTCAGAATGGAGGCTTAGAGCGAAAAGTCAGCCCCTTTCCCCCGTCCGGGTGCCGAAACCGGAGCGTTTCGGCGTGCAGCATGAGGCGGGGAAATGCCCGCGCCGGGCCTTCGGCGTAGAACGGATCGCCCAGGATCGGATGCCCGAGTTCGAGCATATGCACGCGTAGTTGATGCGACCGGCCGGTGAGCGGCATGAGCCGCATTCGAGTCGTGCCGTCCTGACGTTTGAGCACCTTCCATTCGGTCGTCGCAGGCTTGCCGTTTTCATGGTCCACGTGTTGCTTCGGGCGGTTCGGCCAATCGACGATCAGGGGAAGGTCGATGGTCCCGGCATCGCCCGCGACCTCTCCCCAGACCCGCGCGACATAAGTTTTTTTCACCATCCGCTTCTCGAATTGCAGGCCGAGGTGGCGTTGCGCATGGGGGGTCAGAGCGAAGACCATGACGCCCGACGTGTCCCGGTCGAGACGATGCACCAGTAGCGCCTCGGGAAAGACCTCCTGCACCCGCGCGAGCAGGCAATCGGCAAGATGTTCGCCCTTTCCCGGCACCGACAACAGCCCGGCGGGCTTGTCCACCAGCAAAACCTCGTGGTCCTGATGAATCACGGCGAGCGGAGTGTCGGGCGGGGCGTAGACATCGGACATATCGGGCGTTTGGCAGAGCGGATGAAGGGGTGCAAGCCCCGGTCAGCCACGCGCACCCTGAACCGCCAGCCGCGCCGCGAGGCCGATATAGACGACCGCGCCGATCCGGTTCAGAAGCCGCGCATGCCGGGCAAGCTGCGCGCCGAGCTGGCCGGCGGCCACCCCGTAGGCCGCCGTGACGAAAAACCCGGTGGTCGCGAACAATGTCCCCAGAATCAGGATCTGCGCCCACACCGCTCCGGCTTCGGGCGCAGTGAACTGGGGCAACAGGGCGAGAATGAACAACGCCACTTTCGGATTGAGCGCATTGGTCAGAAAGCCGCGCCCGATCGCCCGGGACAACTCCGTTGCACCCCTGCCCCGGTCCGGCGGCGGCGCGCGCCACGCCCGGATCGCAAGATAGACAAGGTAACCTGCCCCGGCCCAGCGCACCAAATCATAGGCCACAGGAAACGTCGTGAGCAGAGCCGACAACCCGACTGCAGCGAGCAACGTGTGAAGCAGACCGCCCAAAGCGACGCCCAAAGCAGCCGCCGCACCCACGCGCGGCCCGCCTGACAATCCCGACGCGGTCGCGAACATCACATCCGGGCCGGGTGTCAGGTTGAGCAGCAATCCGGCCCCCACGAAGGCAAGCACCGCAGCAGGATCGAGCCCCAGGATCATCCACGCTCGCTTTCCGGGATCTCGTAGTAATCCCCCTTGTCCTCGACGTAGATGTGCCGATCGGTGACAAGCCCCGTGGGTAGGTCGAGAGTGCCGGAGCCGATCGACGTCTTTCCTTCGCCGTCCATCTGCCAGAACATCGACGACCCGCATTCGGAGCAGAAACCACGCCGGGCGGTCTTGGACGAGCGGAACCAGCGGAGATGATCTTCGCCCTCGATGGTGAGCTTGGCGTCATCCGCCTGAGTGGCGGACCAGTAATGGCCGGATGTCTTGCGGCATTGTGTGCAATGGCAGGCCACCGAGGGGCGCATCGGCCCACTCACCTCGTAACGAACCGCACCGCACAGGCAGCTTCCGCGATGTGTCATGCCGAAACCTCCTTGAACACGTCCGTGAGGATAGCCGCGAGAGCACCGGCGTCCTCCTCGGTAAACGCGTCCGGCTGATCGCTGTCCAGATCGAAGACGCCCAGAAGCACACCCGCCCCATTTACCACGGGCAGCACGAGCTCGGATCGGGTCGAGGCAGCGCAGGCGATATGTCCGGGAAAGGCCTCCACATCCGGGACGAGCTGTACCTCCCGCGTCCGCGCCGCCGCACCGCACACACCTTTCGCAAAGGGGATATCAAGGCACCCGTGTCCGCCCTGATATGGGCCTATCTTGAGCATGTCGGGGCCCGTGACACGGTAGAACCCAGTCCAGTCGAATCTTTCGTCGGCGTGATGCACCTCGCAAGCGATCGTCGCCATGAGCGCGATCATATCGGTCTCTCCCTGGGCCACCGCACGGATACGGCCGCCGAGTTCGTGGTAGTCGATCATGTGGAAAAACTCCTTGCCAACCACGCGATCGCCGCGTCTCGTGCCTCCCGACCCTCACGGATCACCTTGGTCAGTGAAAGAAACGCGTGGACCTGACCTTCGTATCGCAAGAGCGTCACGGGCACCCCGGCCCGTTCAAGGGCTTCGGCATAGGCGATACCATCATCCCAGAGTGGGTCGTGACCACCGACGATGATGAGCGCCGGTGGTTGGCCCACGTGAAGCGGGGAAAAGAGTGGCGACAGGCGCGGCACTGTGCGGTCCTGCCCCTCCGGGAGGTAATGCTCGAGAAACCATTCGATCCGTTTGCGCGGCAAAAGTGGCTGGTCGGCCAAGGTTTCCATCGAACGGGATTCAAGCCGACCGTCCACCGACGGATAAATCAAAAGCTGCCCGCGCGGCATAGGAGCGCCTGCTTCTTGCAAATCGTGCATTAGCACCGCGGCCAGGTTTGCGCCTGCACTGTCGCCTCCGACGATCAACTGCGCCGGCTCGATCCCCAGGTCTGCGGCGAGCAGCGACCGATAGGCTGCGAGAACATCGTCCGGCGCATCGGGAAACCGCCTCTCCGGCGCGAGCACATAATCGTAGGAGATGACGCGGATCCCGGCGTCCTTCGCGATATGCCCACACAGCCCGTCATGAGTATCTATGCCGCCCTGCACCCATCCGCCGCCATGGAGATAGAACAGCGTATGCAGCGCCCCGTCGGGGTCGCCATCGGAAGGCACATAGACACGGGCGCGACGCGGGCCGAATGCACCCGCGATTTCAATGTCGCGCGTGACCACGTCGTCCGGGCAGGGCTGGTCGAACTTCGCCGCCATGTTCGAAAGCTGACGGCGGCTTTCCTCCACGCTTGGCATTGCGTCGGGGTCACGGAGCAGACTGACGAGCGCACTTGCCGCCTGCGCCTCGGCGTCTATGCGCCGCCCATCCACCACCGGGCGATGCCCGACCAGCATGCGGGTAATGGCGGTTGGCGCGATCACCTTGAGCAACGCCCAGATGGTTTTTGCTTTCGACATTGGAACCTCTCACAGGTGCGTCACGACAGACCGGAACCGATCGCGACGATCAGATCAGTTCGATCGCGATCGCCGTGCCTTCGCCCCCGCCGATGCAAATCGCCGCCACACCCCGTTTCAAGCCGCGTTTTTCGAGCGCGTTGAGGAGTGTCACCATGATTCTTGCACCAGATGCGCCGATTGGATGACCCAGTGCGCAGGCTCCGCCGTTCACGTTCACCTTTTCGCGCGGCAGGGCCATTTCCTGCATGAACGCCATCGGGACGACCGCGAAGGCTTCGTTCACCTCCCACAGGTCCACGTCGTCCGTGCTCCACCCGATCCGATCCAGGAGCTTCTTCGCCGCCGGAACAGGGGCGGTCGGGAACAGTGCAGGTGCCTGCGCATGGCTCGCATGCCCAAGGATCCGCGCGCGGACCTTCAGCCCAGCCTTGTCCGCTGCCGCGCGGGACGCCATGACCAACGCCGCCGCGCCATCGGAAATGGACGAGGAATTGGCTGGTGTCACGGTGCCGCCCTCGCGAAACGCGGGTTTGAGCTGCGGGATCTTGTCGGGCCGCGCCTTGGCCGGTTGTTCGTCTTCTGAGATCATCGTCTCGCCTGTGCGGGCCGAAACGGTCACGGGGGCGATTTCACCTTCGAAAGCACCGGATTTCTGCGCCTCGAGCGCATTGTTCAGGGACCGAATGGCGTATTCGTCCTGTGCCTCGCGGGTGAACTGGAATGCTTCGGCGCAATCCTCTGCGAAAGTCCCCATGAGTCGGCCCTTGTCATAGGCGTCTTCCAACCCGTCGAGGAACATGTGGTCGATGACCTGACCATGGCCGATCCGTGCACCACCGCGCATCTTCGGCAGGAGGTAGGGCGCATTGGTCATGCTCTCCATACCGCCCGCGACCACGACGCCGGTGTGGCCCAGCGCAATCTGATCGAAGGCCACCATGGCGGCCTTCATGCCCGAACCGCACATCTTATTCATTGTCGTTGCCGGCACCTCTTCGCCCAGCCCGGCGGCGAAACCGGCCTGCCGCGCAGGTGCCTGCCCCTGACCCGCCGGGAGCACGCAGCCCATCAGAAGTTCTTCGACCTGATCCGCTTGCGCGCTGGCGTCTTCGAGCGCGGCGCGAATTGCGGTGCCGCCCAGATTTGCTGCCGAGACGTTCGCGAAATCGCCTTGAAACCCGCCCATCGGCGTGCGTGACGCACCCGCGATCACAACCTCATCCATGTCGACCTCCCATTTGTCGAAGCCCGCTTACCGATTGGTAACGAAGCCCATCTAGTGTTGCGCACATCAAAACGTTCGTGAAGGAGAATGGCAATGGAGCTAAGTGTTCGGAATGTCGGCGACACCCGCTTCATTCGCGTTGAGGAAAGCAGGATCGACGCTGCCATCGCCATTCAGTTCAAGGACAGGATGCGCGATCTGGTGAGTGATGCTCCGGGGCGCGTCGTGCTCGACCTTGCGCAGGTGGGCTTCATCGATTCCTCCGGTCTGGGCGCAATCGTCGCCGCGATGAAGCAGGTCGACGCACCGAAGTCCTTCGAATTGGCGGGATTGACCCGGTCCGTGCAAAAAGTCTTTGCGCTGACCCGGATGGACCGCGTCTTCACGATCCACTCAGACGCAACCACGATCGAGGATGGCTTGGCGGATGCTGGCTGAGGGGCCCAATTTCACGGGCGGTGCACGAGAGAACGCATTGGCGATGCACTTGGTGGGCGGCGCGGGGCTACATCTGATCTTCCCGGCGGGAGAACGTGAGGTTCGACGCGCTTTGACGACGTCGGTAGCGGTTCTTCGCGGTATGGGGATTGGCCAAGATGCGGTGGAATTCGCCGAAATCGTGCTGGCCGAGGTCCTCAACAATGTCGTCGAACATGCATTCGCGGATCAGGGGCGCGGACTCGTCGAGATCGAGGTTCGACATGACACCGATATTCTTCATGTCACGGTGCGGGACGATGGCGTGCCGATGCCGGGCGATTCACTTCCGCGCCCGAAACCGCACGACCTGAACGTCGAGCCCGGGAACCTGCCGGAGGGCGGATTCGGCTGGTCGATCATCCGCGACCTCGTGCAGGATTTGACCTATCAGCGGGATGGGACGCGTAATGAAATCACTTTCGGCCTCAACCTCGCCGAACTTGAAGACAGTCAATGATCGCCGTCGTGGAACGTCGTGGCTCACGAAACTTTTGCCGACTGCGGCCGATCCGGCATGTGCTTCCACGCTAAAGGCTTCATTTACCAAGATATGTCGAATTGCCCCCAAATTGCCCGATTGGTTCCCAAACGCGGACAGAATGGAGAGTCATTTCTGGTCGTGTAGCTGCAATGGCTTCCCTCGGTGCCGCGTGTAACAGCCCCCACCCAGTGCGCGGTACCGAGGTTCATTGTTCGCACAATTCCCAGACCCGATCGTATCGAGCCCGCGCGCTCTTCCAAGTGCGGGGTGGGTGTTCAGTTCAGCTGAAAATGGAGCGGGTAGTGCCCGTCTTCGAAATCACCGAAGAGATCATCTACATCCGGGTGATGGACCGGTTCGCCCGAGAAATCTTCGACCAGATTCTGCTCGGAAACGTAGGCCACGTAGTAGCTTTGGTCGTTCTCGGCGAGCAGGTGGTAGAAAGGCTGGTCTTTTGAAGGACGGCTTTCTTCCGGAATTGCTTCGTACCATTCATCGGTGTTCGAAAACATGGCGTCCACATCGAAGATTACCCCTCGGAAGGGGTGCTTGCGGTGGCGCACAATTTGGCCGAGATGATATTTCGCGTTCGTTTTGAGCATGGTGTAACAGTCCCTCCCCCACTAGTAATCACTCGCATGGTCCCTGTCCATGCGATGGGGGGTAAATCGTGGGAAACAGATTGTGAACCTTGCACTTACAGTGATCGAAATCACCGCGCCGGTGTTCCTACTGGCGGCAATCGGGTTCGTCTGGATCAAGACGGGTCATGAGTATCGAATCGAGTTCGTGACCCGGCTCGCGATGACCTTGGGCGTTCCCGCGCTGATCTTCACCGCGTTGATGAACACCGAAGTCGAGCCAGCCGCGCTGACCGCAATTTCGCTGGCCGCCCTGACTGGCTACGCCGCCCTCACGATCATCTTTTTTGCCGTCATAAAGATTGCGCGGCTGGATGTTCAGACATTCCTCGCGCCTCTCATCTTCGGCAACACCGGCAACCTCGGTTTACCGCTCGCGCTGTTCGCCTTCGGAGACGTGGGGTTGGATTATGCGGTCGTGGTCTTCGCTGTCATGGCGATCGGTTCCTTCACCTTCGGGCTCTGGCTCGTATCCGGCGGTGCATCCCTGGGCACCATCGTGCGAGAACCGATCGTCATCGCGACGCTTCTTGGTGCACTTTTTCTCGTCATGGGCTGGGAAACGCCGCGGTTTCTGACCAATACGCTCGAACTCGTCGGTCAGCTCGCGATTCCTCTCATGCTGATCACGCTCGGCGTGGCAATCGCCCGGCTCACGCCCGCGGGCATTCCGCGAGCGGTGATTCTGGGAATCGTCAAAGCGGGTGTTTCAATCGGCATCGGTTGGATCGTCGCGCGCTTTTTCCAGCTCGAACCAACCGCCTTTGCTGTCCTGGTGGTCCAGCTCGCAACGCCGGTCGCGGTAACGTCCTATCTGCTGGCCGAGAAATACGGGGCGGATTCCGACGCGGTGGCGGGCCTCGTCGTGACCTCGACGCTCATCTCGATTGCCGCGCTGCCCCTGACACTGGCCCTTTTCGTCTGAAACGAGACCGCCATTCCCAAGCGCCACGCATTGCGCTATGGTGACAAAAAACAAAACACATAAGCGAGGGGCAATGAGCAGCTTTCTTCGCGCAACCGTAACGACGATCCTGCTGGCGACACTTGTGGCCTGTGGCGGCAACTATTCCGCGCCGCGCGACCTCGACGATGCCTGTGCGATCGTGCGCGAGCGCCCGAAATATCACCGCGCCATGCAGGCGACCGAGAAAAAGTGGCACGTTCCAGTCCCGGTCCAGATGGCGATCATCTACCAGGAATCCAAGTTCATCGGGAACAACCGGACGCCGATGAAATACACGCTCGGAGTGATCCCGATGGGGCGTCAGAGTTCAGCATACGGTTATGCCCAAGCGCTGGACGGCACGTGGGAGGATTACCAGAAAGAAGAGGGCGGACGGCGCGCAAAGCGCGACAATATCCGCCACGCGACGGATTTCATCGGTTGGTACATGGATCAGAGCGAGCGTGACCTCGGGCTTCCGAAATCGGACGCCAAGAGCCATTACCTCGCCTACCATGAGGGTCGCACCGGCTACCAACGCGGAAGCCACAACAGCAAGACCTGGCTCTTGCGGATTTCAGACGAGGTGGCGGAACGCGCGATCACCTACGACGTGCAGCTACGGTCCTGCGGCAAACGCTAGATCTGACGACCTTGCAGGAGCTTCGGGACGTCGCCGGTCAGCCCGGCGGCCTCCCGGATGAAACCGCGCCGGAGAGCCGGGAACGCATTGACGACGCCGAGCCCGACGTCGCGTGCGACGCGCAGAAACGGATTGTCGTTCGAGAACAACGTGTTGGTCGCTTCGGTGGCTAAGACCATCTGGGTCACGTCGAACCGTCGCCATTGCTGGTATCGCTCGAGAACGTCGACGCGCCCGAAATCTTCGCCCCGCCGTTTCGCGAGGGTCAGAACCTCGGCCAAAGCGCCCACATCCTTGAGCCCGGCATTGAGCCCCTGCCCCGCGATCGGGTGCATCCCATGGGCCGCATCGCCGACCAGGGCGAGGCGATCGGAACAGAACGCGTTCGCAACGGTCAGATTGAGCGGATAGGTGAAACGCTTGCCCGCGAGCGAGATGTTTCCAAGGAAGTCACCGAAGCGCGGGCGCAGGTGCTCGAGATAGCCCTCGTCGTCCAACGCCTGGATTCGCGCCGCCTCGTCATGGGTTTCCGTCCAGACGATCGAGCATTGATTGCCCGGGAGCGGCAGGATCGCGAGAGGGCCGGCGGGCATAAAGAACTGGTGCGCCGTGCCATGATGCGGTTTTTCGTGCGCGATGGCACAAACGAGCGCGGTCTGACCATAGTCGTGGCCCGACCGCCCGATCCCGGCGCGTTCTGCGGTGCCCGACCGGCGACCGTCGCAACCGACCAGAAGGCCTGCCGTTATACGGCGGCCGTCCGACAGAGACACCGTAACGCTGGCCGGTCCGATTTCCTGATCCGTCACGCTCGTCTTGTCGATCAACGTCACCTTGGGATGCGCCGTCACCGCATCGAGAAACGCGCGCGACAGGAACCGATCCTCGACCATGTAGCCCATCGGACCTTCGTCGATCTCGGCATGGTCGAATTCGAGCACGAACGGTCCGGGGCCCTGCCCGGGTTTGCCGTCGGAAATCTTGATCTCCAAGAGCGGCGTGGCATTGGGCGCGACCGCATCCCACACGCCGATTGCTTTCAGCAAGCGCTGAGAAGCAAGCGCGAGTGCATAACCTCGTCCGTCGAACGCGTCTTCGCCCCGCGTGCCGGACGGAAGCGCGTCGATGACGGTCACGTCAAAGCCAGCGTCGCCAAGCGCCAGCGCGAGTGCGGGGCCGTTCAGCCCACCACCCACGATCACGATATCAGTGTCGAATGTCATGCGCGTTTTCTGCGCTTTACGCGCGGGATTGTCCACGGCAAGGTGCCCCGCTAGCCTGCGACAAATCGAAAAAAGGGGCGGAAGATGGCTGACTGGTTGCGGATGAGCGCAGGTGATCTCGGACGCGGGATCGACAAGGGCGAGATCGACCCGGTTGCGCTCGCCGAAGCCTATCTCGACGCGGCGGAGGCGCATGAGTTCGGCGACAGGATCTATGCGCGTCTCACACGCGATCGGGCGCTGGCCGAAGCCGAAGCGGCTGCGAAACGGGCGCAGGCCGGCCAACGCGTCGGACCACTCGACGGTGTGCCGGTATCCTGGAAAGACCTGTTCGACACCGCTGGCATCGCGACCGAGGCCGGGTCCGCCCTGTTGAAAGACCGGGTGCCGAGCGAAGATGCGAAGGTCGTAAAATCAGCTACATTTCAGGGGCTTGTCAGCCTTGGCAAGACACATATGTCCGAGCTCGCCTTCTCCGGTCTTGGCTTGAACCCGATCACGCAGACACCCCCCAACGTGAACGACCCGGCACTTGCGCCCGGCGGGTCCTCATCGGGCGCCGCGACGTCGGTCGCGTTCGGGCTGGCCGCTGCCGGGATCGGGTCCGACACGGGCGGGTCGGTCAGAGTTCCGAGCGCGTGGAACGATCTTGTCGGGCTGAAGACGACCCACGGAAGGTTGTCCCTTCATGGCGTCGTGCCGCTGGCGGCCAAGTTCGACACGGTCGGCCCCCTTTGCCGGACCGTAGAGGATGCCGCGCTAATTCTTGCCGCACTCGAAGGCGGGCGCGCCGCGGATCTTGAAGGCGCATCGCTTGGAGGTCTCCGGCTTCTCGTGCTCGAAAACGCGATAGCGGAAAGCCGCGACGCGCCGGTTGCCGCGTTCGAGACGGCCTTGTCGAAACTTTCGGCGTATGGGGCGCAAATTGATCGACGCAAGATCCCGGTGCTCGAAGAGGCACAAGGGCTGTCCGCCGTGCTTTACACGACCGAAGCCTATGGCACGTGGCGTGACCTCATCGAGGCCGACCCGGACGCCATGTTTGCCCAGATCCGCGAACGGTTCCGTGCAGGGGGTGAGGTCGCAGGGGCCGATTATGTCGCCGCTTGGCGACGGCTCGACGCGATCCGCGCCGAGGTGCGGGCCGAGGTCGCCAGTTACGATGCCATCGTGCTCCCCACCACGCCGAACATGCCGCCCGACGCCAAGCGCCTGATGGAAGACGAGGCCTATTACGTCTCGGAAAACCTTATGACACTGCGAAACACCCGATATGGAAACCTTCTCGACGGTGCCGCGCTCACGCTTCCGACCGGTACACCCGGCGCAGGCATCATGTTCGTCGGCAAGGTCATGGGCGAAGAGCGATTGCTGCGCCTTGGCGTTGCCGCGGAAAAGGTGCTTGGCGGACGGTGAATCGAGCCATACGAAAACAAAAAAGCAACATATCGCTTGCCGAAACCCCTTGGAATCCCGCCTTTTTCTGGACCTGCAGGGCTGCGCGGTCTATCGTGGGAAAAAATCGGGGCGAAAAAGACCCCGGATAACGAGGCAGTAACAGGCGAAGTCACCCGATGACAGCGTTTCCCGAGCGGTATTCCGGCTTGCCCGAATATGCGTTTCCGCGGCTGCGGAGCCTTCTCGACGCCCATGCGCCGGGGGGTGAGGTCGTGCATATGACCATCGGCGAACCGCGCCACGACATGCCCGCATTCATTTGCGAGATCATCGCGAACAAAACTGCGGATTTCGCGAAATATCCACCGAACGAAGGCACGCCGGAGCTGCGCAAGGCGTTCTGTGATTGGGCAAATACGCGTTACAACATCGCGCTCGACCCCGAGACCGAAGTCATGCCTTTGAACGGCACGCGCGAGGGGTTGTTCAACGCAGCCCTCGCGCTGTGCCCGGAAAAAGTGCGCGGCAAGACGCCCGTCGTGCTCATCCCCAACCCGTTCTACCAGGTCTATGCGGTCGCGGCCGTGACGGTTGGCGCGGAGCCGGTTTTCGTGTCGGCCACGCCGGACAACGGGTTCCTGCCGGATTATGCGAGCTTGCCGCCCGAAATCCTCACGCGGACCGCTATTGCCTATATCTGCTCTCCGTCGAACCCGCAGGGCGTTGTCGCGGACCGGGATTATTGGGCGAGCCTGATCGCGCTGGCCGAGAAATACGATTTCCGCATCTTCGCGGACGAATGCTATTCCGAGATCTACCGGGACACTCCGCCCCCCGGTGCGATGGAGGTCGCCAAGGAGTTCGGCGCAGACCCGGATCGCGTCGTGATCTTTCATTCGCTGTCGAAACGGTCGAACCTGCCGGGACTGCGGTCCGGCTTCGTCGCGTCCGGCGCTGCGACGATCGACGCGATCAAACGCCTGCGCGCCTATGCCGGTGCCCCCCTCCCCCTGCCGCTACAACACGCGGCGGCGGCAACGTGGGCGGACGAAACGCATGTGGAGGCATCGCGCGCACTCTACCGCGAAAAGTACGACATCGCGGATGCGGTTTTCGCCGATTATCCGGGATACCTTCCCCCGCAGGCCGGGTTTTTCCTCTGGCTTCCTGTCGACGACGGGGAAGCGGCAGCGATGAAGCTCTGGACAAAAACAGGCATTCGGGTGCTTCCCGGCGCGTATCTCGCGCGGGACGTGGACGGGGTGAATCCCGGCAGGAATTACATAAGGGTGGCGCTGGTCGCCGCGAAAGAAGAGATGCAACGCGCGTTGGAAACGATGCGCGATTGCCTCCGTGATTGAGGACGAGGACGAACATGGCATATCAGCTTAGAGAACGGGATCCGATTTTCGACGAAGCCACGCAGGCGATGATCGAACGGCGAAGCAAGGAGCTTCTCGGCCTCGGCCTTCTTGCCGTCGCCATCGTGATCGGCCTGATCCTCGGAACCTACAGCCCCGAAGACCCGGGCTGGATGTCGGCGACCGAAGGCCCGGCGCAGAACGCGCTGGGGACGGTCGGAGCTACAATCGCATCGCCCCTTGCCATCATCCTTGGATACGGGGCCTGGGGTTTCGCGGTTGTCTTCGCGGGATGGGGCGTTCGGTTCATCCTGCACCGTGGCGACGATCGCCTCGTGTCGCGCGCTATTTTCGCGCCGATCGCGATCGCCCTCACCTCTGTCTATGCCTCGACACTCGTGCCCCCTGCGACCTGGACACATTCCTTCGGGCTGGGCGGGTTGTTCGGCGATACGGTGATGGGGGCGGTCCTTGGCGTCCTGCCGGGGTCTGCCGCCTTCGGATTGAAACTCATGGCGCTCATCCTGTCGGGCTTCACGGTCCTGGTCGGGTTGTTCGCGCTGGGCTTTACCCGTCCCGAAATCGCGAGCGTGGCGCGGTTCCTCCTGCTTGGCGTCGTCATGACATATGCAGGCTTGGTGAAGCTGAGCCGCGTCGGGCTTCGAGGCGCGGCGAAAGGGGCAGTCGCGGGGATCACGAGTGCGGCGGGCATGGCCCGCAGCGCAAAGAGCTGGCAGGCCGCGCGCCGCCAGGGCGCGGCATCATGGACGCAGGCGGACGACGTGGCCCTGATCGACGACGATGGACAATTCGATGCGCCGCCGCCGCTGTCCAACAACCGGGTCATCCGTGCCGAACCGCCGTTGGAAGCCCCCCGTGCCCCGCAAGCGGCACCTGCGCCCGCGCCGGAAACACCTGCACCGGAACCGCGCGGCGGCCTGCTCTCGCGCGTTCCCGGCCTGATGAAAAGGCAGCCCGAGCCGGAGCCGGAGCTCATGGACAACACGTTCAACGGGGCCGATCCCGCGCCGCAGAACCCGGATCGCATTTCCGCCAAGATCGCATCGGCGCTCAAGAACCGGACGGCTGCAATGGCAGGTATCGCGCCCATGCCGGATGAGCCGCAGGCTGCTCCCACGACATCCCAGATGATCGCAGACGCAGCGGCGCGAGCCAAAGCCCGGCAGCCTGATCCCGCCATGCGGATCGAACCGCCGGTCATGCGCGGACAGGCCCCGGCAGGGCAGGTTCCCATGCCTTCCGAGCCTCCGGTCGAGGATCCGAACATCTTTGCCGGTATCCCCCAGGAAACGGCAGGCATGGACCCGATGCTGCTCGATCCCGAGATGCATCATTATCAGCCGGAACCTCAGGGCGAATGGGCGTCGCAGCAGGACGCGGACTACATGCCGGAGTATGACGTGCAATACGCGCCCGCCGCCGAGCCAGATATTCCGCCGATGCCGTCGCCCAAGAAAGTCGTCCAGCATCCGCCGAAAAAGGCAATCCAGCCGTCCTCCCGCGCAATGGCCGAGGCTCAACCGTCGCTCGCTTTCGATGTTCGCGACCAGGTGGAATTCGAACTGCCGCCGCTCTCACTTCTGACCAATCCGGTCAACATCGAACGCCATCACCTGTCGGACGAGGCGCTCGAAGAGAACGCGCGGATGCTGGAAACCGTGCTCGACGACTACGGCGTGAAGGGCGAGATCGTTTCGGTCCGCCCCGGTCCCGTCGTCACGATGTACGAGCTTGAACCTGCGCCGGGGCTCAAGGCCTCCCGCGTCATCGGCCTTGCCGACGATATCGCCCGCTCCATGTCCGCCCTGTCGGCCCGTGTGTCGACCGTGCCGGGGCGTAGCGTGATCGGGATCGAACTTCCCAACGCGAACCGCGAAAAGGTGGTGCTGCGCGAAATCCTGTCGGCCCGCGATTTTGGCGACACGAACCAGAAGCTTCCGCTGGCGCTCGGCAAGGATATCGGCGGCGATCCCATCGTCGCGAACCTCGCCAAGATGCCCCACCTGCTCATCGCAGGGACCACCGGCTCGGGTAAATCCGTGGCGATCAACACCATGATCCTGTCACTCCTCTACCGGCTCACGCCCGAGGAATGCCGCCTCATCATGATCGACCCCAAGATGCTGGAACTCTCCGTCTATGACGGTATCCCGCATCTCCTCTCCCCCGTCGTCACTGACCCGAAAAAGGCGGTCGTCGCACTCAAATGGGTCGTGGGCGAGATGGAGGAGCGTTATCGCAAGATGTCCAAGATGGGCGTGCGCAACATCGACGGCTACAACGGTCGGGTCGAGGATGCGCAGGGGCGCGGCGAGATGTTCTCGCGCACCGTCCAGACGGGCTTCGACGAAGACACCGGCGAACCGATCTTCGAGACCGAGGAATTCGCGCCCGAAAAGATGCCCTATATCGTCGTCGTCGTGGACGAGATGGCCGACCTGATGATGGTCGCGGGCAAAGAAATCGAGGCCTGCATCCAGCGTCTTGCACAGATGGCGCGGGCCTCCGGTATCCATATCATCATGGCGACGCAACGCCCGTCCGTCGATGTCATCACCGGCACGATCAAGGCGAACTTCCCGACCCGGATTTCGTTTCAGGTCACATCGAAGGTCGACAGCCGCACGATCCTTGGCGAACAGGGTGCCGAGCAGCTTCTGGGCATGGGCGATATGCTATACATGGCCGGCGGAGCGCGGATTACCCGCGTTCACGGCCCCTTCGTCTCGGACGAAGAGGTCGAGGAAATCGTCACCTACCTCAAGACGTTCGGGCCGCCGGAATACATCGGCGGCGTGGTCGAAGGGCCGGATGACGACAAATCCGATGACATCGACGCGGTCCTGGGCCTCAACACCGGCGGCAACACGGGCGGTGAAGATGCGCTTTACGACCAGGCGGTCGCAATCGTCATAAAGGATCGGAAGTGTTCGACCTCCTACATCCAGCGCAAGCTTGGCATCGGCTACAATAAAGCCGCCCGGCTCGTGGAACAGATGGAAGAAGAACAGCTGGTCTCGCCCGCCAACCATGTGGGCAAACGCGAAATCCTGATCCCGGAACAGTGATCGGTTTGAAAGCCTGAAAACCCGGCCTGTTATCGCTTATCAGGCCGGGTTTCGCTTATCCTGGGCACAGCGGGATGGATTCCCGCGCTTACAGGATTACATAACCGCCATGAACAGACGCACATTCGCTCTCGCCCCGCTCGCTCTTCTCGCCCTGTCCGCCCCGGCCATGGCCGAGAAATTGTCGCTCAATACTCTGTCGTCCTATCTCAACAGCCTGACGACGGCACAGGCCGAGTTCACCCAGATCAACGCCGATGGCACGATCTCGACCGGCAACATCTACATCAAGCGGCCGCTTCGGGCGCGGTTCGAATACAATCCGCCCGAAAACACGCTCGTTCTGGCGGCCACCGGGCAATTGGCGATTTTCGATTCCAAATCCAACACAGGGCCCGAGCAATACCCGCTCGCCCGGACGCCGCTTAACCTCATCCTTGCCCAGAATGTGGACCTTGGGCGGGCCGGGATGGTCGTTGGTCACGATTATGACGGCACTGCCACCACGGTCACGGCGCAGGACCCGGAGCACCCGGAATACGGTAACATCCAGCTCATGTTCACATCGAACCCGACCGAACTTCGCCAATGGATCATCACCGACGATACGGGTCAGCAGACCACCACCGTGCTGGGCGAGCTCAAGAAGGGCGGTCAGATGAGCGACCGCTTGTTCTCGATCGTGCAGGAAGTCGACAAGCGGAAACGCTGACCGGAAGGGCGCGCTGGCTCACGCTTCGATCTTGCGCGCCTCATCGACGAGCATGATCGGAATGCCGTCGCGGATCGGAAAGGCCAGATTCGCGGATTTCGACAGGAGTTCCTGAGCCTCTGCGTCGTATTCCAACGGCCTTTGCGTGACCGGACAGACCAGCGCCTCGAGCATGTGGCGGTCGAATTCGACGTCGTTCATTGCAGACCTCCTTCCGTTCCGCCCCGCCCCGATGCGAGCGCGAATTCCATCAAGGTGACGAGCGTCTCGCGCCGGGTCGTGAGCGAGGGCGCCTCGAGCAGCGCCTGCTTGTCCTCGGGGTCGAACGGGCAGAGCATCGAAAGTGAATTGATCAGCAATTCTTCCTCGGCTTCCTTCAGGCTTTCCCAATCGGTCGAAAGCTCGGCAACGTCGAAATACCGCACCAAAAGCGACAAGAACGCGTCCCTCTGAAACGCCTCGTCCTTTTCGGCGCGCCCAAGATCACGTTCGAACCCGTCCCAGCTCAATTCAGCCCGGCGGTAGGGCGCGAAGCCTTCGAGTTCTTTTTTCAGACGGAATCGGCTCACCCCGGTCAATTGCACCATATACCGATGGTCGTCGGTTTCCGTGAACGAAGTGATCCGCCCCGCGCAGCCGATCGCATGAAGCCGCTCGCCCGAATTTACCGCAGGCTGGATCATACCGATCAGCCTTCCGTCCGTCTTGATCGCGTCGTCGAACATGGCGAGGTATCGCGGTTCGAAGATGTTGAGCGGAAGCCGACCGCGCGGCAGGAGAAGCGCGCCGGGCAACGGAAATAGCGGCAGAACGTCGGGGAGATCGGCGCGGGGGATCATCGCATCAGACGAGGATCAGCGACGACAGTTTGCGACGACCGTTCAGCGCAACCGGATCATTGGGCGCAAGCGCCTCGAATATCGTGAAGAGTTGTTGCTTGGCCGCGCTCTCGTTCCACTCCCGGTCCCTCCGGAACAGCTCCAGCAGTTCGGCAACGGCACCCTCGGCATCGCCCGAAGCATACAGCGCCTGCGCAAGGTCGAACCGCGCTTGGTGATCGTCACCGTCCGCTTCGACCTTGGCCCGCAGGTCGTTGACCGGACCCGCGTTTTCGGCCTGCCGGGCCAGTTCGATCTTGGCATGGATCGCCTCGACCTCGGGAGCGTGGCTGACCTCGGCGGGAATACCGTTCAGGAAGGCCTCGGCCTCGTCGACGTCCCCCTTCGCGAGGTGGCAATTGGCGATTCCGGCATAGCCCGCAGCGAGACTCGGGTCTTCTTCGAGAATGGCTGCATAAACCTGGGCCGCATCATCCACTTCGCCTGCTTCAAGCATCTCGTCCGCGGTGGAAAGCGCATCGGCCAACCCGTCACCGCCGTCGCCGCCCATCGCGGCGATCTTGGCGACGAATTCCTTCACCTCGCTCGGCGGCAGGGCACCTTGAAACCCGTCGACGGGCTGCCCGTCTACGAATGCATAAACGGTGGGGATCGACTGGATACGAAGCTGGGCCGAGATCTGCTGGTTCTCGTCCACGTTGACCTTGGCCATCTTCACCTTGCCGCCCTGTGCATTCACGGCCTCTTCGAGCGCCGGTCCTAGCTGTTTGCACGGACCGCACCAAGGCGCCCAGAAATCGACGATGACCGGCGCCTGCTTGGACGCTTCGATCACGTCCTCCATGAAGGTCGCCTCCGAGACGTCCTTGACATGATTGCCCGGCGCGGCGGCCCCGTTACCTTGTCCCAATTCCAGCATGACTGGCTCCTAAATCTGTGTCGTGTCCAATATGGGCGCGCTCGGACGCCGCGCCAACCCCGGCAGCTTGTCGCGGCTCAGAGGTCGAAGGTCGCGAAGACCGGCGCGTGATCCGACGGTTTCCCCCACCCGCGCACATCGCGAAGGATGCGGCTCCCGTGGCCCGCATTGGAAATATCCGGCGTGGCCCAGATGTGATCCAACCTGCGCCCCTTGTCGGCAGCGTCCCAATCCGGGCTGCGGTAGGACCACCAGCTATACAGGTTGCCTTCGGGAATGTCCTGCCGTGTAATGTCGACCCAGTTGCCCGCATCCTGTGCTTGCGCAAGATGCTCGACCTCGACCGGCGTATGGCTCACCACCTTCAGAAGCTGTTTGTGATTCCAGACATCATCTTCGCGCGGGGCGATGTTCAGGTCTCCGACCAGAATGGATTTCTGCGGCTTCTCCGCGTGGAACCAGTCGCGCATCTCGGTGAGATAGTCGAGCTTCTGCCCGAATTTCTCGTTCACCTCGCGGTCGGGTTTGTCCCCTCCCGCCGGCACATAGAAGTTGTGAACCGTCACCCCGTTCTCAAGCGTCGCAGCGACGTGGCGGGCATGTTTCAAAGCCGCGAAGTCCTTGTCGCCCGCGTCCACGATCGGCAACTTCGACAGGATCGCCACACCGTTGTATCCCTTCTGCCCACGCGCCACGATGTGCTCGTAGCCCCGCGCCTTGAATACATCGAGCGGGATCTTCTCGACCGGGCTCTTGCATTCCTGAAGGCACAATACGTCCGGCGCTTCTTCGGCCAGGAGACGCGACACGAGATCGGCGCGCAACCGCACGCTGTTGATATTCCAGGTGGCAAGTGTGAAGGACATGGATACTCCCGCTGAGATTCGCGGGCACCCTAACGAGGCGCCTGCGACAGTTCCAGCCGCAACATTACAAGTGACATTACAGCTTGTGCGGCGCGGAACACGGCACCGTGATTCCGGGTTGACGGACCACGCCCGCCGAGCGGGACGAGACTTGAAGAGTGCAAATTCAGAGAGGATCGAAAGCATGAATATCTCAACGCATATGCCGCCATACGACACGGTAGACGCCTATCCGACGCGACACCCCGACAAAGAACAGATCATCGAACGCGCTGACCCGGTGCTCTGGTCCGAATGGCATGAAGGCGCACCCATTTCACGTGACGAAGCGACCCGTTACGCCAAGAACGGCTACCTCGTGCGCCACGACATGTTCGCCGACGACGAACTCGACCTGATGGTGGAGACAGCACGCGGTCTGCGCGACACTGATCCGGCCGAGCGACCCGCGGATTTCGTGACCGAGCCGGGCTCAGACGATGTGCGCACCGTATTCCGGCTCGACGAACATTCCCCCGTCTTCGCCCGCCTTGCCGCCGATACGCGCCTTGCCGGTGTGGCCGAGTTTCTGCTGAACGACCGGGTGTATCTCCACCAGTCGCGGCTCAATTACAAACCCGGCTTCAAGGGCAAGGAATTCTACTGGCATTCCGACTTCGAGACGTGGCACGCCGAAGATGGTCTGCCCAGGATGCGGTCCGTTTCGGCCTCTGTCCTTCTGACGGACAATTCCCGGCTGAACGGCCCGCTTCTGTTGATCCCCGGCTCTCAGAACGAGTTTATCGCCTGCAAGGGCGAGACACCGGACAACAACCACGAAAGCTCGTTGAAGGCGCAGGAGGTCGGGGTGCCGCAGCCCGAGACGATTTCGAAATTCGCGCGTGACCTCGGGCTCGACGCGGCATCGGGGCCGACCGGCACGGTGGTCTTCTTCGACTGCAACACGCTGCACGGGTCGAACGGGAACATCACGCCGGATCCGCGCTCGAACGCGTTCTTCGTTTTCAATTCGATCACTAATCGGCCTGTCAGCCCCTTCGCCGCGGCGAAACCGCGCCCGGCCTGGCTGTCGAACCGGGACCGGATCATGCCGATCGACACGATCGACGGCCCGATTACACGGTGAGAACCGAGAGCGGCCCTGCCTGCTTCGGGCCAACAATAAATGACCCGGCGCGAAGCCGGGTCAGTCCAACTGGGTCTGGCCGGAACCACTAACTTTGTAAATTTTATCAATATCTTAACGGATAGTAATGTGAAACCGGGGTCAGCCCACCAATCATCTATTGCCCTTTCGACTCAAATATTTGGCCAGTGGGTTGGTCCCAAAATCCTGAAGGAATGGGTGCAATTTGCGGGTTGGCCTGCTCGCTCGATCCCTGTTCTGACGTCGGGCACCACAAGTGAACGTGCTGGGTCAACGTGACCCGAAATGTCGCTTCCTGGATCTTGCCGTCCCTCAAATGCGAGCCTTCAACGCGTGACACTTCCGGAAACCTGGTGACGCGTTCGTAACTGCCCATACACCAAGCGCCGGCGTAGCGACGTTTTCGGTGAAAATGTTGTCCGATGTGACAGATGGTGCCGAGAGTGTCGTGCCCCGTGCTTCGCCGGTAGGTCCGTAAACCAGTCACGCGGCGCCGTTTCCTTGGGAAACATACTGGTCTTTACTGTCCTTGCTCCGAACATCATGCGGTGGCTGGACAGAGACTTATGCACCGTATTGAACGGAGTTACGCATTATGTTCTGCAAATGAATATGAACGGAATGCGTCAATTCGCGTTTTGTATCAGCGCGTTTTGTATCAGATCGACAATAGCTTGAACGAGGATTCTATGCTGTCTCGGTTCGGCGCCCAGATCAGATTTGGCTCAGTCAATTCAAAGGAAAACGTGCCGGAATAGCCGGCTTCGATGAAGCGACACACCTGTCCCATGTTGTCGCAGCGATCTTCGAAATCGACCAGTATTCTGTGCCCATCCTGCGCAGCATCCAGAGGAACCTCGGCATTCGAAATCCCTGAGATATGTACGATGCCAGTGTGCTGGGGAAAAATCTCGGTTTCCCCTGCGATGGCATGCTGGAACGTGTCGTGAACCAACTTAAAGCCACCCACGGCCTCGATTGCCTCGACAAGATCCGCCTTGCCGCGAATGGAAGAGCTTTCGAACCCAATCGGCTCGATAAGGGGCACCACCCCCGTGCCTTGGACCATCGGGAGGATATCGCGCATGACGTCGCGCAAGTCGCGTGTCGGACGATCGTCCACTGTCGGGATCAAGCTGATCGTTTCCGCCCCACAGGCCACGGCCACGTCGATCAGTTCTTGAATTTGCGTCGCCCGTTCATCGTCCCACACGTTGAACCCATAGACTTCGGACAGACCCAGAAGCCTGAGCCCACGCGCCCGCGCCATTTCGGCGGCGACCGCCGGGTCCGCCCCATCGAAAAAGGGCCGCCCCAGATCGTTGCGCGGCTCCACGCCGACACAGCCCAGATCAGCGGCCAGATCGAGAAACGCTTCGAACGGCAGATCGCGCGCTGTCTTCTGGTTCAACGCGCGGCGCGTCATGCGTCACGGTCCATGATCCATTTGACGGCCGGATCGGGGATGAAGCGCCATTTGCGCAGCGGGCCCGCCATGACGTTGAGGTAATACATCTCGAAGCCGTAAGGCGCGCCGCAGGGATGGTGCCCGCGCGGAACACAGACCACATCGCCGTCCGAGACGGCCATCGTTTCATCGAGCGTGCCGTCCTCGGTATAGACCCGCTGGATGCCGAAGCCCTGTGCCGGGTTCAGGCGGTGGTAATAGGTCTCTTCGAGGTAGGTGATGTTCGGGAAGTCGTCTTCGTCGTGGCGGTGGCTGGGGTAGCTCGACCAATGCCCATCGGGGGTGAACACCTCGGTGACGAGAAGCGAGTCGCAGTAATCCTCGGCCTCCATCGCGATGTTGTTGATGTAGCGCGTGTTCACGCCCTTGCCGCGTTCGGTGAGCGTGATGCCGTCCGGCCCGATCCGTCGTGCTTCGTGGCCCGAGTGACCCGGTGCCGCGCAGACGGCGATGGTGCAATCCGTGGTAGCTGTCGCCTCCCACGCGTCGTCATTGGGGACGTAGAGACAATGCGGCGGCGTCCTCTCGAACACGTTCATCCGCTCGCCCAACTCGCCCCAGTCCTGCCCCGCGGCGGTAAATTGCGCCTTGCCCTCGACCATGACGAGGATCACTTCATTGCCGCCCGTCGCCTCGGACACCGTTTCACCGGGGCGCAGACGGTAAAGCCCGAACCCGACATAGCGCCACCCGGCGCTTTCGGGCGTGATCTGATGCACCTTACCATGTGTGCCGAAGGGCTTTTTCAGAAGGTCAGCCATGGTCACATCTCCTCAGTTCACCAGCCGCGCTTTTGCGATCTGTCCCAGATATTCCTGATAGCGGTCGACCTGCTTTTGGCGGGTCGAGACTTCGGGCACGGCCACGTCCCAGAACGCGCCGTGCTCTCCTGCTTTGGTCTCGAGCCCGGTGCCGGGGAAGTCGTTGGCGATGGTTTCGATCACGATCACCGTCGGGATGTCGCGGTCCCGTGCCGCTTCGATCTCGGCCTCCAACTGATCGGTATCCTTGGCCATGACCGCGTGCGCTCCCATGCTCGCCGCGTGGGCGACGTAGTCGATCTCGGGCTGCACCTCGACGTTGCAGTCGACATACATGTTGTTGAAGGGCTCGCCGCCGCAGCCCATCGTCTGAAGCCGGTTGATGCAGCCGTAGCCCCGGTTGTCGGTCAAGACGACCGTGAACGGCACCCGGCGCATCACCGCCGTCGCCAGTTCGCTGTTGGCCATCAT
>NZ_JAHUZE010000003.1 GCF_019218265.1 Maritimibacter dapengensis | reverse complement strand
ACGAAGTCCGGGTCGATGTCATCCTCGCACAGCGCCATGTCCGCGCAGTTCTCGCGGTAGAAGATCAGCGGAAACTGTTCCTCGTCGCGGATACCGAGGATGACGAGCGCGGTCAGCCGCTCCGGGTCGGTCACGATCCCGTCCGTGCTCACCCCCTCGCGCGCCAGCTCCTCGACGATGAAGCGCCCCATATGCTCGTCCCCGACCCGGCTGATGAGCGCGGACTTCAGCCCCAGCCTTGCCGTCCCCGCCGCGATGTTCGTGGGCGAGCCGCCGATGTATTTCGAGAACGACCCCATATCCTCAAGCCGGCCGCCGATCTGGTCGCCGTAAAGGTCCACCCCCGCCCGGCCGATGGTGATGACGTCAAGTTTGGTCATGGCTCAGTACCCCGAATTGGCAAGGAAGCGACGCGACGCGGCGAGGTCGCCCAGAACCCCGGCCTGATTTCGCGGGTCGCGTTCCTGTTCGATTGTGATGTAGCCGCCATAGCCCTTGTCCGTGAGAAGGCGGCGAATGGCGGAATAGTCGATGTCGCCCTGCCCGATGGGGCACATGACACCCTGCGCGCAGGCGTCGAAAAAGCGGATTTTCTCACCCAAGATGCGCGCGTAGACGACCGGATCGATATCCTTGAAATGGATATAGTCGAGACGATCCCAGTAGCGCTCGAGCTCGGCCACCGGGTCCATGCCCGAATAGGCCAGATGCCCGGTGTCGAGGCAGAACCCGGCCAGATCGGGCGCAATGTCCTCCGCCACCCGCGCGATCTCGTCCGCGAATTCGATGTAGCCCCCGGCATGGGGATGAATGACAGCGCGCACGCCGAAACCGTCGCGGGCCAACGTGGCGATGGCGCGGATGTTGTCCATCATGCCTGCCCAAGCTGTGCCCTCGAGCCGCGGCGCACGATCCGGGTGTCCGGCTGCGAAATCACGCACGTCATGGCCCCAGTCCATGACGGTCAGATATGGGCCATCGACCCGCTGCCCGTCCAGCGACGCTGGCTTCGGCAGCGCGGTGATCAGGGCGCAGATCTCGCGCGTCTGGCGCAAAAGCGACTCGCGATTGGCAGGATCGACCAGATCGTCGAAGATCGTTCCCGCCACGATGATCAGCCCGCGTTTCCCCAGCGCCTCGGACACGCGCGGCACGTCCAGCGGCATGTAGCCATAGGGGCCAAGTTCGAGCCCGCCGAACCCGGCTTTCGCGGCTTGGTCCAAAACCGTCTCCCACTCCGGGAGGTGCGGGTTCGCGACGTCATCGACACCCCAGCAACAGGGCGCGCAGGTGATGGTGATCTGAGACTGGATCATTGGTCTTCGGCCGGCTGGACCGTCTCGAACACGAGCCGGTCGTGGAACTGTTCGTGAAAGGTGATGAAGTCCTTGGTGTGGTCCTGTTCCATGTGGAAATCGTGGGCGGCCCGGTCTTGCCACGTCTCGACGAACACCAGCCGCTCCGGCTTGTCGGTGCAGGCGAAGAAATCGTATTGCAGGCAGCCGGGTTCGGCGCGGGTGGCGGCCTGGGCCACGGGCGCACGGGCAAGGATCTGTTCTCGCCCCCCCGGCACGCAATCGATCGTGATGATGAACTTATACATGGCGCCGGCTCCCGAAGGGTCCGGGCGGGGCGCGCGGCGCCGCCCGGACCGAAGGTTAGCGGATGATCGTCGCTTGCAGCGCGTCGATGGACGACTGGATACCCGCGTTGGTGGACATGGTGAAATCCTCCATCTCCAGCGAAACCCAGTCGTCGTAGCCCATCATCCCGACGACCGAGAAAAACTCCTTCCACCACTGAAGATCGTGACCGGCACCGACCGCGACGTAGTTCCACGAGCGGTTGGCGACGTCGGTCACCTCCTTGAGTTCGAGGTAACCGTTCACGTCTGCAAGGCCGCGCTCGATGCGGGTGTCCTTGCCGTGAACGTGGTGAATGGCATCGCCAAGGGCGCGCGCCACAGCGATCGGGCAGGCCCCTTTCCAGAACAGGTGCGACGGGTCGAGGTTCATGCCCACCATCGGGCCGACTTCGTCGCGCAGGCGGAACAGGGTCTCGGGGTTCCACACCAGCATGGCCGAGAAATTCTCGAGCGCAATCTTCTCGACGCCGACCTTGGTCGCGTGCTCGACCAGACCGTGCCAGAACGGGAATGCGCGGTCCTCCCACTGGTATCGGTCCCGCTCCGGCATCTCGTCCGGCCAGCTCTTGGTATAGACGAGCCAATTGGGAACCACATCGCCGGGCGCGGCTTCGGGCAGGCCGGACATGGTGACGATCTTCTTCACGCCGATTTCGCCCGCGAGCGTGAAGGTGTCTTCCATTTCCTTGCGGTGGCGTTCGCCCATCGCGCCCGGATCAAGCGGGTTGGCCGAGCAGTTGAGCGCCGCGATCTCAAGCCCGCGGGTTTCGATTTCCTTGAGTTTCTGCTTGAGCAGACCCTTGTCCGCCAGAAGCTCATCGGCGCGGAAATGCGGGGCGGGCGACCAGCCGCCGCCGGTCATTTCGACTCCCTCGACGCCAAGGTCCACGCATTTGTCGAGCATGTCGGTGAAGGACAGATCGCCCATCACATCGGTGCAGATCGAAAGTTTCATGTCTCGGTTTCCTTTGCAGAGTCGGTTATTCGAAGTCGACCCAGGCAGCGTCCTGGTCGGCAGATTTCACGCAATTCTCGAGCCAGCGGACGCCCTCGAGACCTGCGTGGATGTCGGGGTAGTGATGGCTCGCAAGGAATGCGTCGTCGCCGCGCATTTTCGCGTCGATGGCTTGCGCGATCCAAAGGTAGATATTGGACCAGCTGTCCCCCAGCCCTTCGGTATGGAGCGCGCCCATACGGTCGGCGGCGAGGCTTTCGTCCTCGAGATAAGGCATGCCGTGATGCATGATCCGCTCGGGCTCGCCCTGCACCTGATAGATCAACTGATCCGGATGGCTGTCGGACCATGCGACCGATGCCTTGGACCCGACGAAGCGGTAACGTTGTGACCCCATGTTGCCGGCATCCACCGACGACACCCAGAGCCGCCCGCGCGCGCCATTGTCGTAGTGCATGAGCACGGTCGCGTGGTCTTCGAGCGGGGCGCGCGACGGGATGAATGCGGTGCGGTCGCACAGGAGCTTTTCGACCTTGATGTCGCCCAGCACGATCTCGGAGAGGTAATAAAGATGGGTGCCGATATCGCCCAGAACGAAGGTCGGGCCGGAGCGCTTCGGATCGGTGCGCCACTGAACGGCTTCGGGCGCGCCTACGTCGTCACCCGCGTTGAAGCCGTGGGTATAGGCCATGTCGACGATGCGGATATCGCCAAGCATGCCCTTCTTCACCATCGCTGCCATCTGATGCACCAGCGGGTGTCCGGTGAAGCCGTAGGTCACACCGACGATAAGGCCCTTTTCCTCGGCCAGCGCCTTGATCTCTTCGCTTTCCTTCACGGTGAAGAACAGCGGCTTTTCGCAGATCACATGGATACCCGCTTCAAGCAGGGCCTTGGTGATCTCGAAATGGGTAAAGTTCGGCGTCGCCACCGAGACCACGTCCACGCCGTCCGCGCGCCCGGTCTCGGCAGCGATCAGCTCTTGGTAGGTCGCGTAGCACCGGTCCTCGGCAACGCCCAGCTTGGTGCCGAAATCGCGGCCGCGATCCGCGTCGAGGTCAAAGGCCCCGGCGACCAGTTGATAGGTGCCGTCACGCAGCGCCCCGGTGCGGTGCTTGTAGCCGACCTGCCCGGTGCGGCCGCCGCCGACCATGCCCCAACGCAAGGGCCGCGCAATAGTTCTTTCGCCGTTGATCATCTGTTTGTCTTTCTTGAGAGAGGGTCTTCAAGCCGCAGCACGTGCTGACTTCGGGCCGTAAAGGTCGGGTTTTTCGATCATCGTGACGCGTTCGTAAGCGCCGCTGTCGACGGCGCGTAGGGCTGCATCGGCGACCAGGGTGGCGGCGTAGCCATCCCAGGCCGAGGGGCCGGTGGCCGTGCCTTGGCCGGCAGCCACGATCCACTCGCGGAACTCCTGATCATAGGCTTCGATGAACCGTTCGCGCCAATCTTCGGGGATCGCTTGGCGGATGCCGTGCTGATCGGTGATAACGGTCGCGGGGCGGTTCGGCAGGGCCGCGATACCTTGCTCGCAGGACACTTCGCCCCGGATGTCATAGCCGTATGCGATGTTGACCGAGATCTCGACATCGACGATCGCGCCGTCTTCCATGTGCAAAAGCACCATCGTCGGATCGCGCAGATCCTTGCCGCGTGTGGACCGGCGCGGCAGGCGCACTTCGACGCCCTTCACCTCGTCCGACAGAAGCCACCGGGAAATGTCGGCGTCATGCACCAGCGTATCGTTAAGCGGCATGTCCGAGGTATAAAGACCTTCGGGAACGCTCGCATTGCGATGCACGGATTTGTACATCAACGGCGCGCCCAGCGTGCCGCCGTCGATGACCGCCTTCAGACGCCGATAATCGGCATCGAAGCGGCGCATGAAACCGACCTGCACCAGCCGCCGACCAAAGGCCACTTCCGCCTCGATCACTTTCCGCGCGGCGGTCTCGGAGGTCACCATGGGCTTTTCGCAAAAGACCGGTTTTCCGGCAGCAATGCAGTCTAGAAGCTGCTCTTCATGCGCCGGACCCCATGAGCAGATCACTACGGCCTCGACCTGATCCGACGTGATCAGGGCCTTCGGCGTGTCGAACACCTGCGCCCCTTCGGGCGCCGCCTGTCGCGCGCGGTCGAGGTCGATGTCGGTCACCGCGACGACGGCTACACCCGAAAGCACCTGAGTCAGACGCCGGATATGGTCCTGACCGATCATCCCGGTCCCGATGACGCCGATGTTGAGAGCCATGATCCCCTCCTCAGTCGAAGTATTTGTCGATGTAGCGCTGCATCTCTGCGCGCATGAACGTGCCGCTCTCGTCGGCCTTTTCTTCCCAGGCGAAGACACAAGCCGTCATGATCCCGTCGAAGCCGATCTCGGCGAGCGTGCGGTAGAAATCGTCCCACGGCACCTCGCCCTGCCCGATGTTCAGATGCTGGTGCACGCGCGCGGTCGAGCCCGGCGGGTTGATGATGTAGCGCAGGCCGGAGCTGGCCTTGTGGTTGAACGTGTCCGCGATGTGGACATGTGCCAGCACATCCGCGCATTCCTTGAGCATCGCGACCGTATCGTCACCGAAATAGAAGGTGTGCGGCGTGCAGTAGAGGAACTTGACCCGGTCGCTGTTCACGGTGCGGATCAGATCGACCGACGGCTGAAGCGTCTCGACCCAGTCCTCGGGGTGCGGCTCGATGTGCAGGTTGATGCCCTCACGCTCGAAGATCGGCACCAGCTCGTCCATCGACCGCCACCAGGCATCTTCGCAGGCTTCGATCATGGACCCGGTATGACAGCAATAGCAGGTGCCCTTGTCCGGGTGCGGACCGCGGCCGAACTCGGAATTCATCGTGTCCACTTCCATCTCGACCGCGATCTCGATGGCGCGTTTCCAATGCTTCACGGCGGCCTTGCGCTCGTCCTCGTCGTTCGACGCCCAGCGATACATCGGCAGCAGCGTGGCGATGCCGACGTCGGCGTCTTTGAGCGCCTTCTTGAAGCTCTTGATGCGGTCCGGAAAGACGCGCGGGGCTTTGAACCACTCAAGGAAGTCGCCACGCGGCGACAGCTCGATCCAGTCGTAGCCAAGCTCTTTGACCTTCGACGGCAACTCTTCGAGCGAGAGGTGGCGGTGCATAAACGGGTCGAGGGCGATTTTCATATCCGGTCCTCCGGGTGTTGGTGTTGGGTGCCCGCACCGGCACGAAGCCGACGCGGGCGGGAGGTATATTTATTCGGCTGGTTCGACCTTGGGCGGATGCCCGTCGTGGGCTTCCATGTAGCCTTCGATCTCCTGTTCGAGATCGGCCATGTTCTGGCCGCCCGCCATGAGATCGGTGATCTCTTCGCGGGTCTTCTCGCCCTTGCGGAAGTCGGCGGCGATCGCGCCCCGGATCAGAACCGCGAAGTGGTCGCCCACGGTCATCGCGTGCATCACCTGGTGCGTGATGAAGATCACCGCGAGGCCGCGTTTCTTGGCCTCGTTCACAATCCGCAGAACGTGCGCCGCCTGTTTGACGCCGAGGGCCGCCGTCGGCTCGTCGAGGATCAGAACCCGCGCCCCGAAGTAGACCGCGCGCGCGATGGCGAGCGACTGACGCTCACCGCCCGAAAGGCCGCCGACCAGACGGTCGCCATCGTCGATCCGGGTGATGCCCATTTTCTGGACCTCCTCCACGGCGATCTTGTTGGCTTTCTTGCGGTCGTAGACCTTGAACGGCCCGAAACCCTTGGTCGGCTCCTGCCCCATGAAGAAGTTGCGACCCACGGACATGAGCGGATAGGTCCCGCCGAACTGGTGCACCGTAGCGATCCCGCGATCTTGGGCATCACGCGGCCCGGAGAAGATCACCGGCTCACCATCGACAAGGATCTCGCCACGGGTGGCGTTGTGCACGCCGGCGAGCGTCTTGATGAGCGTCGATTTACCCGCGCCGTTGTCACCGAGAAGGCAAAGCACCTCCCCTTCGCGGACCTTGAGCGAAATTTCATGGAGCACGTCGATCGGGCCAAAGCTCTTGTCGACGTTCTTCAGTTCGAGGACGACTTTTTTGTCGGACATGATTTCAGCCTTTCTTCTTCTTGACGGCGGTGAGCGCCTTTTTGCGGAAGGTCACGTTCATCCCGACCGCGACAAGGAGCATCACGCCGATGATGAGGTTCGCCCAGTTGCGGTCGATGTCGGTGAAATCGATGCCTTTGACGACGATGGCGAAGGTGATGGTGCCGACGAAGACACCGACGATGGAGCCAAAGCCACCGGTCAGAAGCACGCCCCCGACCACGACGCTGACGACGATGTTGAAGATGTCGTTCATCCCGCCCGAGACCTGAGCCGAGTTGAACAGGATCGCATGACACATGCCCACGAAGGAGGCCGCCGTTGCGGTGCCCACGAAGAGCAGGATCGTGATCCGGTCGACCGGAATACCGGCATTGCGGGCAGAGACCTTGTCGCCGCCGATGGCGAAGATCCAGTTGCCGTATTTCGTCTGGTGCATGATGAACCAGAAGACGGCCGCGATGATGATCCACCAGATGATGACGACCTGGTGGTTGCCGCCGAACATGAGGTCACCGAAGACCGTCTTGGCCCACTGTGGCGCTTGCAGCGGGACCGAAGCGGCACCTGTCAGCAGCTTGGACCCGGCAAGCACGATGCCTTGCATGGCGACCAGCGTGCCAAGTGTGATGATCAGGGTCGGCACTGACGTCCGCACCGCGAGGATACCGTTGAAGAGCCCTACGAGAACGCCGACCGTCAACGCACCGATGATGCCGAGAATGATCGGCAACTCGAAATACCCCGAGATGATCGCCGTCGTCATGGCACCCGCCGGGATCATCGCCCCGATCGAGATGTCGATTTCGCCTGAGATCATCAGGAGACCCAGGGCCACCGCGACGATACCGATGCGGGCGGCGTAATTGACCCAACTGGCTGCACCGAAGAGCTGGCCCAGATCCACGCCACCGAAGATGACGTAGAAAGCGAGCACGCCGATCAGGCTCAGGATCGAAGCAGCGGCGGGGCGGCGAAGGAGTGTTGCGACCGAGTCCATGATCTTCCTCACTTCTTCTTTGTTGCGTAGCTGAGCGCGAGGGCGCGGAAGCTGTCGTTGGTGAGAACCGCGGCGAGCAGGAGCGCACCGATGATGATGGAGCCGACGTTCGGGTCGAGCCGGGCGAAGAAGATGCCCTGGTTCACGACCGCGAAGGTCATGGTGCCAAGCACGATGCCGATGATCGACCCGGCCCCGCCCGTCAGGATCACGCCGCCGATGACGGCGCACATTATCGAGTTGAAAATAAACGGCTGCCCGCCCGCGACTTGCGCGCTTTGGTAGGTCATGACCTGCGCGATGCCCACGAATGCGGCCGCGAAACCCGACATCATGAAGAGCGAGACTTTGAGCTTGGCTGTGGGCACACCGGCATTGCGCGCGCTCTCCGCATCTCCACCGAGCGCGAAGACCCAGTTCCCGATGGGCGAGATGTGCAGGAAGTAGAAGAACACCGCGATGAACCCCATCCACCAGAAGATCGACACGTTGAACATGCCGCCGATGAAGGTGCCGAGCAGCGACTTGGTCAGCGGGTCGGGCACGTAGCCGACGCTGGTGGAGCCTTTGACGAGCACCGCAAGGCCCAGCGTCAGCCCCATGACGGCAAACATTATGCCGATGGTGACGATCAGCGACGGAATCGAAGTGCGGGTTACGATCATGCCGTTCACGAACCCGACGAGCAGGCCGACCGACAAAGCTCCGCCGATACCCACGATCGCAGGCAGCCCGAATTGCCCGGACAGGAGCGCGCAAGTCACCGAAGATGCAGGAACGACTGCGCCGACCGAGATGTCGAACTCGCCCGAGATCATCAAAAGACCGACGGGAAGTGCGATGATGCCGACCTCGGCGGCGATGTTGAGCCAGCTCGACCAGCCGGGAGCGCCCATGAACACCGCGCCACCGAGGATCGCGAAAAAGATGTAGACCACGACGAACCCGATAAGGGAGCCGGCCTCAGGTCGCCGGATCAGGCTTCCGATCGAGAAGCCCGAGGTGGCGGTGTCTGCTGGTGCATTTGCTGCGGGCGAAGACATAGATTCCGTTCCTCTTGAATCCGTGTGGCGGCGATCTGTCGGCGTGCAAGCGCGGTCGATCTGGCCTCGGTGGCCGCCCGATGACACCGGGCGACCGCTGGTCTTTGGGTGGTGCGCCGGGCGCCTTAGCGCGCGCCAGCCTCGACGCCTGCGATGACCTGCTCGACGTTCGAAGCATCGACGATGCCCGGACCGGTGAGGATTTCACGGGTCGGGATCGTGGTGCCGTAGGTCACATAGTTGTTCAGGATCGACACGGCGAAGAAGCCTTGCTGATAGCCTTGCTGGTCGATGGCGCACGCTTGCGTGCCGGCCTGGATGTTCGCCAGAACCGTCTCGTTGAAGTTCATCCCGCAGACGTGGACCGAACCGGTCTTGCCTGCCTGCTGGATGCCCGAGATGGTGGCCGACGTGTCACCGCCGCCGATTGCGAACAACGCGTCGATGTCGGGGTTCTGGATCAGGTGGGCGCGCACGGCCTGTGCGACTGCGGTCGCATCGCCGTAAGCGGTCGCGGGCAGTTGGAGCGTTTCGCCGTTGCCGCCGGTGGCAGCCAGACCGTCGATAAAGCCAGAGCAGAACGCCTCGATGTTGGCCGCGCCGGGCAGCGTGTTCACGCAAGCTCCGGTCTGGTGGCCCGCGTTTCCGAGGTATTCGCCGCCTGCGTAGCCCGACTTGTAGTCGACAGCGCCGACGTAGTTCAGAGCCCCGAGACGGTCAGCGGATTCGATGCCGCCAGCGTTGTAGATGACGAGCGGGATGTCGGCGGCGACAACGGCCTCGAAGGCCGGGTCCATCGCTTCGGGAACCCAGTTCGGGCCGACGATGGCGTCTGCGCCCTGGTCGATTGCCTGGCGGATCAACTCCGCAGCGTCCGGGCCGAGGTTGTCGTAGTTCTGCGGGCCGAGCCAGGTGACCGAGCCGCCCTGCATTTCAGCCACGGCACCGGCGTCTTCGGCACCTTTCTTGACGCGCGACCAGAACGGATCGTCCGGCTTGCCGCCGATGACGAAGATGTCGGCGGCCATGGCGGTGCCGGCGGTCAGGGCGATTGCAGCAGAGGCCAGCAGGCCACGCGCGATGCGCGAGTTCAATGTCATTTTGGATGTCCTCCCATTTCACTGCCCGGTCACTCCCCTCCTCAGGGGCTCCGGATGGCGGTTTGGTAACGGATGATTCAGAATTGTGAAATCCTTCTTGCCATTTTTTGAAACGAAAGTATCATTTTGTATCATATCAAAATGAACCATTGGCGGGCTTGATGTTGAAACAGCGGGTAACAATAGCGGACCTTGCACGGGAATCCGGCGTCAGCATTTCGACGGTAAACCGAATTCTCGCAGGCGCTGAAAATGTGCGCGGAGCGACGATCGAACATGTCCAGCAGGTGGCTGAGAAAATTGGTTTTTATGGCACGGGCGTTCTGTCCGCGCGTCGCGAGGACGCGTTGCCCCATTTTCGATTCGGCTTCTTGTTGCAGCAATCGACGCGTGACCTCTATCGCCTGTTTGGCGAAAAAGTCCGTGAAGCGGCATCGGCGCGGCGTGATGAGCGCATCGATTGTCTGGTGGATTTTGTCGACCGCCTGGAGCCTTCAAATATCGCAGGCCGTCTCCGCGCGCTAGGCAAGGAGTGTGACGCAGTGGCGCTGATTGCAGCTGACCACCCTCTGATCGGCCAGGCGATTCGTGAACTCCGCGACAATGGGACGAGTGTGGTGACCTACATCACCGATCAATCAGCTCCAGAGCGCGCGGGCTTTGTCGGCACAGACAACTGGAAGCTCGGTCGCACTGCTGCGTTCTTCATCACGCAGATGACACAGGGCCGCGGGCGCATTGCGGTCTTCATTGGCAATCATCGCTATCAATGCCAAGACGTCGCGGATGCCGCCTTTCGCTCATACATTCGCGAACATGCGCCGGATTTGATCGTCAACGAAAGCGAACCCACACACGAAGACAGCTCGCATGCCTACGAAATGGTCCGCGACCTGATCGCAAAGCACGAGGACCTTCGCGGTATCCTGATCGTGGGCGGCGGTATCTCTGGAGTGCTGCGCGCCTTACGTGAGGCACCTGAAGACCGCCGCAGCCAAATCAAGTTGGTCTGCCGGGACATTGGCCCCGAAACGCGCAAAGGTCTCACGGAAGGATTGATCACCGCTGCCCTGTGTCACCCAATGGACCAGACGTCCGAGACGTTGATCCAGACGATGATCGACGTCGCGACACGCGATGAACCTGGGCCGACGCTCCAAAAAACCATCCCTTTCGAGATCATAACGCAGGAAAATATCTGATCCCCCTGCACTCGGGGCTCACATCCTATCGCGCTATTGATCGACTTGGCACATCTCGCTGAAGCGCGAAGGCGTCCGTTGAACGGGGAGGAACTCCAAAGGAGCTTCTGCGAGAAGGTCTCAAATTGCGCAAGCGTGGCGGTCATAATAGATGACTCTCGGCAAAAGCGTTCATGGCGCCCCGGCAAAGGCCAAACCAGGACGAGTGCCGGGACTTCGTGTCGGACACCGCCAGACACACATTTCTAAGCGACCGGACTTTCAACGTGCTCTGGCAGCTGACTGCTTCAGCGCCGCCGTCTAATGCCGTGGTTTCTTTGCGTCGGGGCTCGTCGCCTGACGCGCCACGAGGCCTGCATCGAACCTCTTTGCTTCCTTGGTGGAACGGCCCTCTACGGGAAGCGCTCGATTCTCCGCCTGATTTAGAATTGCAAAACGCCTTTGAACCATCCAGCTATCGCTTCGGATTGTGCAACCTGTGCGCAATACGCGCCCCGGATTGGCTCGCGCCGTTATTATGTCGGTGGGGATGCAACCGGGGATCATTGAATGCCCAATGCGGACCCGCCCCAGCTCCCGAAAAAAGAGGTGGTCCCACGCCAGAGAAGCTTGCCGTTCCAAGTAGGAAAAGGCTATTGATTTCAAAGGCTGTGGGACCACCAGTCCAACAGGGAGGATGCCGCACCATTACCCCGGCACGGCGAGGGGTCTCTCGTATCGTTTGCCGTAAGGAAACAATACCACGTCTTCCACTTTTTTACTGTGCAATCGCGGCGTGAATAAGGCGGGAGTCCCTACCTGTGGCGGTCAGGCCACAAGCCGATAACCGCCCGATTCCGTCACGAGAAGGCGGGCATTGCCGGGGTCCGGCTCGATCTTCTGGCGCAAGCGATAGATGTGTGTCTCGAGCGTATGGGTCGTTACACCCGCATTATAGCCCCAGACTTCGTGCAGCAGCACGTCACGCGCCACCACGCCTTCCGACGAGCGATAAAGGAATTTCAAGATGTTGGTTTCCTTTTCGGTCAGCCGGATTTTCCGATCTTCCTCGGTGATGAGCATCTTCATCGCCGGTTTGAACGTGTACGGCCCAAGCTGAAACACCGCATCTTCGCTTTGCTCGTGCTGGCGCAGCTGTGCGCGGATCCGGGCGAGCAGCACGGGGAATTTGAACGGCTTGGTGACGTAGTCGTTCGCGCCCGCATCGAGGCCAAGGATGGTATCGGCATCGCTGTCATGGCCGGTCAGCATCAGGATCGGGCATTTGACGCCCTGTTTGCGCATCAGTTTGCACAACTCGCGGCCGTCCGTATCGGGCAGACCCACGTCGAGAATCACCAGATCATAGATCTGTTCCTTGGCCTTCTGCATCGCGTCCGCGCCATTCGCGGCTTCGAACACTTCGAAATCCTCGGTCATGATCAATTGTTCGGCGAGCGCTTCGCGCAGGTCTTCATCGTCGTCCACGAGAAGAATGTTCTTTTGGGTCGCCATAGCGGGTCCTCCATACCGTTTCATCAGACTTCGGAATGAGACACGAGTCCGACAATGTTTGTGGCAATACGTTCACGGCCTCGTGTCGGGATCACCCTAAATGTTTCACTTTCCCGTGGGAGCCGCCTATCTAGGGGGCTTGAAAGGGAAAAAATGTCGCTCGCACCGAACCAGACCGAACTCACCGCACGGGCCCGTGCAGACCTGCGCATGGGGCTTCCGGTCGTGCTTGAGGCCGGGTCTCGCGCCGCGTTGGTCACGGCTGTCGAAACGCTGACCACGGCGCGGCTGGACGACATGCGGGGCATCGGCACCGTGCAGCTCGCCATCACGCCGCGGCGTGCGGCGACGCTCAAGGCGCGGCCCTATTCCGACCTCGTCGCGCGCGTCGTCGTGCCGGACAGCGAGGGCGTGCGCTGGATCATGGGCGTGGCCGATCCGAAAGACGACCTCAGGGTGCCCATGAAAGGACCACTCTCGACTGAACGCGGCGGCGACGAACGGCTGGCCTCGACGGCCATCACACTTGCAAAATCCGCCATGCTTCTGCCCGCCGCGCTGATCGTCGAGGTGTCCGACGGCGCCGCGCTGGCGGCCAGGCATGGCCTCACACACGTCAACCTGACCCATGCGCCCGTCGAGCCGCCCCTTGCGACCTTGACCGAAGTCGTCTCGGCCCGTGTTCCGCTCGAGGTGTCCGAAGCCGGTCGCCTGCACATTTTCCGGCCGGAAGACGGCGGGGAAGAGCATTACGCAGTCGAGATCGGACGCCCGGACCGGGACAAGCCCGTGCTGTCCCGTCTGCACTCGGCATGTTTTACCGGCGACCTTCTGGGCAGCCTGAAATGCGATTGCGGCCCGCAGCTTCGTGCGGCACTTGCGGCAATGGGCGAGGCCGGCGCCGGTGTGCTGCTCTACCTGAACCAGGAAGGACGCGGCATCGGCCTTGCCAACAAGATGCGGGCGTATTCGTTGCAGGATCAGGGTTTCGACACGGTCGAAGCGAACCACAGGCTTGGCTTCGAAGACGATGAGCGTGATTTCCGCATCGGGTCCGAGATATTGAAGCGCATGGGTTTCTCTGAGGTCAGGCTCATGACCAACAACCCCGCCAAGGTCGCCATGATGGAGGCGCAGGGTATCGGCGTGACCGAGCGCGTTCCTCTCAAGGTCGGGCGCGGGAGCCACAACACCGCCTATCTCGACACGAAGGCTCGCAAATCGGGCCACCTGTTGTGAGCCACGACCTGTTCGTGACACGCTGGGGTGCGCGGTTCAGGGGGCGACACTTTCCCGTCGCGATCGGTCGCGCTGGCATCACGCCAGACAAGCGCGAAGGCGACGGTGCAACGCCTGCGGGAACCTGGCGGATGATGGAAGGTGGGTATCGAGCGGACCGGGTCGCCATGCCCCGTGCGCCGTTTCCAATGTCACCGATCGGGCCACGAGACCTCTGGTGCGACGATCCCGGCGACGTCGCCTACAACCACAAGGTCTGCGCTCCATTCGAGTCATCGCATGAGCGCCTGCGTCGTGCGGACGGGCTCTACGATATCTTTATCGTCACGGATTGGAATTGGCCCGGGGCCGAGCCGGGCAAAGGGTCGGCCATTTTCATCCATTGCTGGCGCGGTCCACGCAAACCCACCGCCGGGTGCCTTGCGTTCCGACCCGATCACCTGCGCCTTATTCTCGCACATTGGACACCGCGTTCCCGCGTGATCGTCAGGGCCTGACGAAGTCGTGCATCGCACGGTTGAGCGTCAGTCATAGACGCGGTCTCCGAAAATCGCCGAGCCGACGCGGACATAAGTCGCACCCTGTGCCACGGCACGTTCGAAATCGCCCGACATGCCCATGGACAACTCCTCGATCCCGTTGCGTTTGGCGATCTTTGCGAGCAGTGCGAAGTGCAAGGACGGTTCCTCGTCCACCGGCGGAATGCACATCAAACCTTCGATCCTGAGGCCGAGGTCGCGGCATTCCGCAAGAAACGCATCGACGTCCTCGGGCATGACACCCGCCTTCTGCTCTTCCTCTCCGGTGTTCACCTGGACGAACAACCGCGGACAATGACCTGTCTCTTCGGCCAGCCGCGCGATGGTACGGGCGAGCTTGGGGCGGTCGATGGTTTCGATCACGTCGAACAGCTCCATCGCCTGGCGCGCCTTGTTGGTCTGGAGCGGGCCAATCAGATGCAACACGACATCATTGTATTTTTCGCGCAGGTCGGGCCATTTGCCGGCGGCCTCCTGCACTTTGTTCTCGCCGAAAAGTCGGTGGCCGTCGTCCAGCACCGCGACAACGCGCCCGAGCGGCTGAACTTTGGACACGGCCACGAGCCGCGTCGCGCCGACCGCCCGGCCGACCCGTTTCTCTTCGTCACGAATTTTCTGAAGTACGTCGTTCAGGGCCATGTCTTACGTCCTCTCGTTCGAGAACGTTCAATCACGGCACCCCGAAAAAGAAAAGAGCGGGCGCAAGGCCCGCTCTTCCCTGTTCAAATCCCGTTGGGATTAGAAGCTCATCGACACGCCAGCGTAGACAACGTTGGCGAGCGGCGAGTTCACGCCGTTCGAGTGTGCGTAACCAGCTTCGATGGCAACGCCGCCGCCCAGGTCGTAGGCAGCTTCAACACCGTACTCGGTGTCGGAGTTGAAGAACGCCGAGATCGAGTAGGGGCCGGTTGCGTAGCCAGCTTCCACCGCCCAGGAGAACGGGGTCGGGTTACCGAAGTTGTAAGCAACTTCAGCAGCGCCGGTGAAGCCGGAGATGTCGGCCATCACGCCAGCCGAGATCGTGTGCGGCTGAGCCGGAACGTCCGAGCGGTCGTAGTCGTAAGCAACCCAGACGCCGTAGTCGCCGAAGTTGTACGTGCCTTTGGCGCCGAAGTCACCGTTGGTGGTGGCGGTCGAAGCCGGGGTGTGCATCACGCCGTAAACTTCGAGGTCGAAGTTGCCGAACGAGTTGGTGTAGGTCGCGGTGATGTCCCAATCGCCGGGAGTCGTCGCATCGTCGTCAGCGTTGGTGTCGTGAGCGACGGTGACTTTGCCCCAGGAACCGGACAGGTAAACGCTTGCACCGAGAACGACGCCAGCGCCGGTCGGGTAGTCGTTCGTGCCGAACTGTGCGTCACCCGGATCTTTTTGCATGATCGAACCAGCGGAGATGACGACAACGCCAGCGCCGGCTTCGAGGCCGCCGTCGGTGGTGGTCATCATGCCAGCGCGGAACGTCGCGTTGATTTCCGGCTGAAGAGCGCCAGTCGTGATGTTGTAGGCGAGACCGGTGTATGCGGTACCAGTGAAGCTTACGTCTGCAGCGGCGAAACCGGTGGTGCCCACCAGAACCGTCGAAGCAAGGAGAATCTTTTTCATTTCGTTTCCCTCGTTTATCTAAAGGTGCACCTCAATTCAGGGGAATCCGAATTGAGTATGCTGTTTCCTCGCTCTTTCGCGGTTCCGATGCAAGCACGGCAAACGCAAGGGCGAGAATGTGGTTTCGGATGGTGCAGACTTGCCACAGTCCCTGTGCGAGCCCCGAACCCCTCCCCGGCGCAACCCTCTGACAGGCCTATATATAGAGAGCATCCTTCCTAGGCGCGCTATCCATGTCCCGGGAAAACGCTTGCCCGCGCTATTTCGCTTGGGTAGGTAGAGGAAAACCAACGGAACGGGGCGAAGATATGCGTGACGGGCGGATTGTAGTGAAGGCGGTGCTGCTGACCGCACTGGTCGCATTGCCCGCATGTTCCGGCGGCGGATTGTTCGGGGGGCGCAGCAACGCGCCGGACGCCAGCACGACCGCAGAAATGTCGGAACGTCCGGATCGCGCCATTCAGCGGAGCGGCGGCAGCTCGGTTTTCGATCTCTTCACCAATGCTGACGATCCCAACACCACCGTCGAAGTGAACAAGTATCTCTGGAACGCCTCGCTCGACGTTCTGTCATTCATGCCGGTTCAGGCTGCCGATCCCTTCACCGGCGTCATCGTGTTCGGCTACGGTGTTCCGCCCGGCGGCGGCGGCGCGTATCGCGCGACGGTTCATGTCAGCGATCCGGCTCTCGATGCCCGCGGCCTGCATGTCGCGCTTCAGAACCGGGGCGGGCGTCCGGTTTCGACCGAAACACAGCACGCGATCGAGGATGCGATCCTCGGCCGGGCCCGTCAGCTACGCATTCAGGATTACGACTTGTAAGGCGCTGGACCCTAATCCCGCATCACATTACATCATGCGCCGGGCCCATCGCCCGGCGTTTTTGATTTGAAGGAACCGACCATGTCCCGCTACGACGCGCGCAGCATCGAACCGAAGTGGCAAAAGGCCTGGGACGAGGCCGGGAGCTTCGCCGCGACCCGCGATCCCTCGAAGCCGAAATACTACGTGCTCGAGATGTTTCCCTACCCGTCGGGCCGCATCCATATCGGCCACGTGCGCAACTACACGATGGGCGACGTGGTGGCGCGGTATAAGAAGGCGCAGGGTTTCTCGGTCCTGCACCCGATGGGATGGGACGCCTTCGGGATGCCCGCCGAAAACGCGGCGATGGCGACGGGCGGTCATCCGAAGGATTGGACCTACGCCAACATCTCGGAAATGAAAGAACAGATGAAGCCGATGGGCTGGTCGCTCGACTGGACCCGCGAATTCGCCACCTGCGACCCGGAATATTACGGTCAGCAGCAGGCGCTGTTCATCGACTTCCTCGAGAAAGATCTCGTCTACCGCAAGAACGCCGTGGTGAACTGGGACCCGGTCGACATGACCGTGCTCGCCAACGAGCAGGTGATCGACGACAAAGGCTGGCGCTCGGGGGCCGAAGTTGAGCGCCGCGAGCTTACGCAATGGTTCTTCAAGATCTCGGATTACTCCGAAGAGCTGCTGGACGCGCTGGACGGGTTGAAGGACTGGCCCGAAAAGGTGCGCCTTATGCAGGCCAACTGGATCGGGAAATCGCGTGGGATCGAAATCGACTTCGACCTGACCGCGCCGACGCAGGGCATCGAACAGATCACCTGTTACTCCACGCGCCCCGACACGATGCATGGCGCAAGCTTTATCGCCATTTCCCCGGATCACCCTCTGTCGAAGGCGCTCGAAGCGGACAACGCACAGCTTGCCGCCTTCAACGCCGAGTGTCGCAAAGGCGGCACCACGGAAGAAGCCCTGGAAAAGGCCGAGAAACGCGGGTTCGACACCGGTCTCACCGTGCGGCACCCGGCCGAGGATCGTGACCTGCCCGTCTGGGTCGGGAACTTCGTTCTCATGGACTACGGCACCGGCGCGGTCTTTGGTTGTCCGGCGCACGACCAGCGCGACCTCGATTTCGCGCGCAAATATGATCTGCCCGTGCGCAACGCATTCCATATGCCCGGCGACGAGACGGACGTGGGCAATGAGGCCCTCGTGCCGGACAAGACCGAGACCGTTGTTTTCGTAGACCACTTTGCCGGGCTTGGCGAAACCACGTCCCAAGACGCGATCGACAAGACAATTGATTGGTTCGAAGCCAAGGGCAAAGGCCGCGGTCAAGTGAAATACCGCCTGCGCGACTGGGGCCTGTCCCGCCAGCGCTATTGGGGCTGCCCGATTCCGGTCGTCCATTGCGACGCTTGCGGCGTTGTACCGGAGAAGAAAGAGAATCTGCCGGTCGAACTACCCTACGATGTAACCTTCGACACCCCCGGCAACCCGCTCGACCGTCACCCGACATGGCGCGACTGCGCCTGCCCCTCCTGCGGCAAGCCCGCGAAGCGCGAAACCGACACGATGGACACCTTCGTGGACAGCTCGTGGTACTTCGCCCGCTTCACCGCGCCGCGGGCGACGACGCCGACCGTGGCCGAGGATGCGGACTACTGGATGAATGTCGATCAATATATCGGCGGCATCGAGCACGCGATCCTGCACCTGCTCTATTCCCGCTTCTTCGCCCGCGCGATGCACATCTGCGGCCACCTGCCCGAGAAGTCGAAAGAGCCGTTCAACGCGCTCTTCACGCAGGGCATGGTGACGCACGCGATTTACAAGATAGATGAGCGCCGTCTTCGTCCCGTTTATGGAAGCGGTCCAGAATCTGACGAAAAACTTGAAAGTCAGTTTGCTAGATTGCGCCAGTACTTCTACCCGAGCCAAGTTATCGAGTTTAATGACGGAGGCGTCCTCAAGGCCGTCCATAAAGAAAGTTTTGAGGCGACAGGTCGCGATCCTAACGATTCTGATAACCTTAAAGATTTTTGGACCCGAGATAGAGATAACCCAATTGAGGTGATCCCTTCGGCCAAGATGTCGAAGTCGAAAAACAACGTCGTCGACCCGCTGGCGATCATCGACCAATACGGCGCGGACACCGCCCGCTGGTTCGTCATGTCCGACTCGCCCCCCGAACGGGACGTGGAATGGACCGCCTCGGGCGCGGAAGGCGCATCGAAACACCTCGCACGTGTTTTCCGACTCGCCGCCGAGATTGCCGACGGAGCCGACACCGGGACAGACGACGAAGCGCTCCTGCGTGACATGCACAAGACCATTCAGGCGGTGACGGACGGGATCGAGGGCTTCGCCTTCAACACCTCCATCGCCAAGCTCTATGCCTTCACCAACACGCTCGCCAAGGCCAAGGCCAGCGCCGAGACCCGTAAGGCCGCGATGCGTGTCATGGCACAGCTCATGTCGCCGATGACCCCGCATCTCGCCGAAGAAGTCTGGACGATGCTGGGCGGCGAAGGACTCATCGCCGAAGCCGACTGGCCCGAAGTGGACCCGGCCATGCTTGTGGAAGACAGCGTGACGCTGCCGATCCAGGTCAACGGCAAGCGGCGCGACGAGATTTCGGTGCCGAAGGACATGGACAAGGCCGAGGTCGAAAAGCTCGCGCTCGCCACTGAGGGCGTGCAACGTGCGCTCGACGGGGCTGCACCGAAAAAGGTGATCGTGGTGCCGGGGCGGATTGTGAATGTCGTCGCCTGACGGCACACTCGCCTCATGAAGCTCAAGACCGCCGAAGCCAACCGTCATTTCGCCAAACCGGCGCCCGACAAGCTCGGGACGCTGATCTTCGGCACAGACACGATGCGCGTTGCGTTGAAGCGGCAGCAATTGATCGAGAACCTGCTCGGCCCAAGTGCCGAGGAGGAAATGCGCCTGACCCGGATGCCCGCCGGCGACCTGCGCGGCGACCCGGCCGCACTCTCGGATGCGATCAAGGCGCAAGGCTTTTTCCCCGGCCCACGCGCAGTGTTTCTCGAGGATGCGACCGACGCGCTGGCCGACAAGATCACGCCAGCGCTGGACGAATGGTCCGTGGGCGACGCGCATGTGGTCGTCACGGCGGGAAACCTCAAACCGACCGGCAAGCTTCGCAAGTATTTCGAAAAGCACCCCAACGCCTATGCTGCTGGGATTTACGACGATCCGCCGAGCCGCGCCGAAATACAGGAAGAGCTCATGAAATCCGGGCTCGCCAATATCGACGGTGAAGCGATGCGCGATCTCGAAGGGCTGGCACGCGCGCTCGACCCCGGCGATTTCCGACAAACGGTCGAAAAGCTGTCGCTCTACAAGCTGAACGATCAGACCATTGTCACGCCTGCCGATGTCGAAGCCTGCGCGCCCGCCTCGACCGAGGCCGTGCTGGACGACCTGCTTCACGCAACCGCAGAAGGCCGCGCGCCGGAACTCGGCCCGCTTCTGGCCCGGCTCGAAGCGCAGGGCGTAAACCCCACGGCGCTCGCCATCGCGACGACCCGCCATTTCCGCACGCTCCACGCCGCCGCGTCGGACCCCGAGGGGCCGAACAAGGGGATATTCCGCATGCGCCCGCCGGTGCATTTCAAATCTCGCGACCGGATGGTGCGACAGGCGCAGCGATGGGGGATGCACCGGCTGGAAAGCGCGCTCGACATGATCGTGGAGGCCGACCTGACGCTGCGCTCGGCATCGAAAGCGCCGCAGATGGCACTGATGGAGCGCACGCTGATCCGCCTGGCCTTCATCGCGCAACGCGCGTGACGTCACCCTTGAAGTGACCCCTGCTCCCGTGCCTCCCTGCAAGCTGGGAGGATCATTCATGTATCAAGTCATCGGCAAGCTCTCCAACCGCGCGTTCCGCGTGGTCTGGATGCTCGAGGAACTGGACCAGCCATACGAGCTGCTCGTCACCAACCCGCACGAGGAGACCGCGACGGCGCATAACCCCTCAGGAAAGGTGCCGGTCCTGCTGGTGGACGGCGAACCGATCACGGATTCCGCGGCGATCCTGCAATTCCTCGCAGACCGCCACAAAAGGTTCACCTTCCCCGCAGGCAGCCTCGAGCGCGCGCGGCAGGACAGTCTCATCCACATGATCAACGACGAGATGGACGCGCTCCTGTGGACCGGGACCAAACATATGTTCCTGTTGCCCGAGGATCAGCGGATGCCCGACATCCGCCGCCCGCTCAAATGGGAGTTCGGGAAATCCGTGGATCACCTCGCGGCCGCGCTGGGCGACAAGGATTACCTCATGGGCGACGAAATCACCGTGCCCGACATCCTTGCCGCGCATTGCCTGAACTGGGCCTTCGGCGCGAAATACCCGGTCGAAAACGAGAAGGTGGTGGCCTACGGCAAACGGATGCGCGCGCGCCCCGCGTTTCGGAAGCTGAACGATGCCGCGAAAGGTGCGGGCTGAAGCCCGCGCAGGTCTTGCAAGGTCTGGCTTGAAGCCAGACCGTGCGCTGTGCCTCCGGCGGGGATATTTTCAGACCGGAAATACGGAGGACAGGGCTTGTCTCCCTGCCGCACGACCTGTCGCGAGACAGCCTGTGATAAGGTAGCCGCCCGTCGGGGCTTCCCAGTCCAGCATTTCGCCCGCTGCGAAGGTGTTCGGGATCGCCCGAAGCCGGAAGCCTTCCAGCGCCTCCGCCGATATTCCGCCCGCCGAGGAAATTGCCTCGCCGATCGGACGTAGGCCCTGATGGGCCACGGGGAGCGATTTGACGCGCGAAGCGAGGGCGTTCCGGTCGGCCCCGCCGAACTCCATGAGCAGCGCGATTCGCGCCGGATCGAGTCTCAGCGTTTTGCGCAGGTGGTTCGTGAGGCTGGCTTTTCCGCGCGGCCGCGCAAGACGACGCGCGACCTCGTCTTCCGTGAGGTCCGGGCAAAGGTCGAGGAAGAGATCCGCCCCCTCACGTACAGGACGCGAGACCGAATAAATCGCCGACCCTTCGAGGCCCCGTGACGAGATCACGAATTCTCCCCGCAGGGACATGTCCCCAGCCGTCAGGCGCGCCGCCTTGACCGGGGTTCCGAAATGCTTGCGCATATGTTCGGTCCAATCGACCGAGAGGCCCGCATTGGCCGGCGCGAACGGCGTGATATCGACGCCTCGCGCGGAAAGTATTGGCACCCATGCGGCGTCGGACCCGAGCCGGGGCCAGCTCGCGCCACCCAGCGCGAGGATGACGGTTTCGGCGTCGAGCCCGCGCGGGCCTTGCGGTGTTTCGAACCGCCATTCATCGCCTTCCAGCGCGACCCAGCGCCATCTGGTCCGAAGGTCGACGGACGCGAGGCCCTGCATCCATGCGCGCAGGAGTGGCGAGGCTTTCATGCTTTCGGGAAAGACGCGGCCCGAGGAACCTGTGAAGACAGGTTGTCCAAGCTCTTTGGCCCAGCGCGCGACGGCGTCAGGGCCGAAATCGGCCACGGCCCTATGCAGGAGCGGTGCGCAGCTGCCGTGGAAGTGGGTCGCGAACAGGTCCGGCGCTTCGTCCTTGGTCAGGTTCAGCCCGCTCTTGCCCGCCATGAGGAATTTCCGCGCGACGCTCGGCTTGGCTTCGACCAGCACGACCTGCCGTCCGGCCCGCAGGAGTCCCGAGGCCGCCATCAACCCTGCCGGGCCTGCACCGATCACCAGAGATTGAACGTGTTCGCTTTTCATCCCATGTCTTCTGCATGGGAAGCACAGCCGACACAACCGATCCGATCTGCCCGATCTGCGGTCGACCGATCCCGCCGGACGTGCCCCAGTCGCGTCACCACCTGATCCCAAGGCTCAAGGGCGGGAAAGGCGGTGAGACGGTTCTCCTGCATCACATCTGTCACAAGGAAATCCACGCCACTTTGTCGGAAGCGGAGCTTGCGCGGGTCTTCAACACGCCCGAAGCGCTTCTCTCGCATCCAAGAATCGCCAAGTTCGCCCGCTGGGTCGCCAAACGGCCGACGGATTTCCTGTCGAGAAGCGAGGGCAAGCGCCGCACAGGTCGCTGATATTGGCGATGTGCGCTTGTCCCGGGCGGGCAGATCTTTGCCCCGCCCCCTCAGAACAGGCTCTTGATCCCCGCGACATGCTCCGGCGTCGCGTTCAGCGAATCTTCCGCCAGGTCTCGCGCGGCGGCAAGCACGTCGCCCTCCACGATCCGGTCGATCAATCCCCACGACAATGCCTCATCCGCTTCGATCTTCTGCCCGGCCATCAGGATCATCTTGGCGCGGGCGGGGCCGACAAGATCGGCCAGACGCTTCGGATCGGAAGGCTGGGGCAGAAAACCGAGCTTCATGACCGGATAGAAAAACTTGGCACCGGGTGTGGCGATCCGCAGATCACAGGCAAGAGCCATTCCCATGGCGCCGCCTGCAAGCGTGCCGTTCAGCGCGGCAATCGTAAGAATCGGCGCGTCCGCGATTGCACCCGACAGCCGCTCCCAAACCCCATCGGTGGCAAGACCCGCACGCGCTTCGTCCAGATCGGCCCCAGCGGAAAATACCTTCCCCTCGCCGGTCAGGACCATGGCGCGCGCCGCGCCCGCAGCCTCCCCGGCGAAATCGGCCAGTTGTTTGAGCATTTCGCCGGTCAGCGAATTGGCCTTGTCGGGTCGCACAATCGTGGCGATCCAAAGCCCGTCGCCCCGCTCGAAGCGGATCATTCGATCAACCCCACAGAGCGTCGCACGTCCTCGTCGCGCAATGAGACCTCCTGCCCGAGCCACGCATCGCCGTCCGGTCCGCAGAGCCAGAGCAGGCATTTCGCGGGCCACTCCGCGGGAATGTGGTCGGACCAGTCGAGTTGGCTCACCGGGTTCACGCCCGACGCCTTGATCTCGCGCTGCATCTCGGTCGCGACCGTGCCCGGCGACAGGCCGATGGCGCGGATGCCGTGCCCCGCTTCTTCCTTGTGAAGCGCCTTGGTCATCATGTGGACCGCAGCCTTGGACGCGCAGTAATGGCTCCAGCCTTCGAGCGCCCCGTGCGCCGCACCGGACGAAATGGTGAGCACCGTTCCCTCACCTTTTTTCAACATCATCGGGAGCACCGCGCGCATGCCGTGATAGACACCCTTCAGATTGACGTCGATGGCGCGCCCCCAATCGTCCGGCTCGCTATCCGCCAACCGCGCGATAGGTTCGATGACACCCGCGTTGTTGATGAGCACGTCGACGCTTCCAAACCGGCTTGCCGCCTCGTCCACGGCCTCCTGCACACTTTCGAATCTGGATACATCGCATTCCAGCGCCATCGCGTTTTCGCCAATCGCATCGGCGAGGTCGGACAACGCATCGCCCGACCGGGCGAGCAGTGCTACATTCGCGCCTGCGTCGGCAAACACCCTGGCCGCCGCTTCTCCGATCCCCCGGCTCGCGCCGGTTATTACGACGGTCTTACCGCTCATATCCATATCGGACCTCCTGATCTCACGCCCATGGCTAACCCAAGCCAAGCCCGCCCGCTACCCCGCGCACTTGCGGGACGCGGCGTCGGCGTTTACGTGGAGATCATCTAATCAGGGGCGATCATGCAGGCAAATCTCGAAAAGCTCACCGAAAAGCTGCTCGCAGCTGCGAAACGTGCGGGCGCGGACGACGCCGACGCCATGGCGGTCGCTGGAACCTCGTTGTCCATCGATGTGCTCAAGGGCACGCTGGAGCAGGCCGAACGGTCCGAAGGCGTCGACATCGGCTTGCGCGTCATGATCGGAAACCGGCAGGCCAACGTGTCGGCATCCGACACGGCGGATCATACGATCAAAGAGATGGCCGAGCGCGCTGTCGCCATGGCCCGCGAAGCGCCCGAAGACCCGACCATCGGGCTTGCCGACCCAAGCCAGTTCGCGCGGGACTGGGACGTCGAGAGCCTCGAGATCGCCGACCCCTCTGACGAGCCCGCCCCGGACGCGCTCGAAGCAGATGCGCGGATCGCCGAAGAAGCGGCTCTTGCCGTGGACGGCGTGAGCCAGGTGCAAGCGACATCCTCGGGCTACGGCCGCACCGACATACATATCGCCACGTCCAACGGCTTTTCCGGCGGCTACGGGCGCACGACCCGCGCGGTGTCGTTGGCGGCGATTTCCGGCACCGGCGCTTCGATGGAGCGCGAGTTCAACGGCGAAAGCCGCATCTGGCAGAGCGACCTGCCTTCGGCGGAAGAGATCGGGCGTATCGCGGGCGAACGCGCGGCGGCGCGTCAGGGTGCGAAACAGCCGCCCACGGGCACCTACCCGGTGATCTTCGACGAACGCGTGTCAGCTTCGATCATCGGCCACCTGCTTCAGGCCGTGAACGGCTCGTCCATCGTGCGCGGCTCGTCTTTCCTGCGCGACAAGCTGGGCGAAGTCATCCTGCCCGCGCATCTGTCGTTGACCGAAGACCCGCGTCGCGCGCGCGCCACCGGGTCTCGCCCCTTCGATGGCGAGGGGCTTCCCACCGGCAACCGCGATATCATCCGGGACGGCGTGCTGACGGGCTGGACGCTCGACCTCGCCACCGCCCGCAAACTCGGTCTGCAAAGCACCGCAAACGCGGGGCGCGGCACCTCCGCCCCGCCCTCTCCAGGCGTCTCGAACGTTACGCTCACGCCGGGCGAGGCCACGCGCGAAGACCTGATCGCGCAGATGGGCACCGGGCTTTTGATCACCGGGCTTATCGGGTCGACCGTGAACCCGAATACGGGCGATTATTCCCGTGGCGCATCCGGGTTCTGGGTCGAAAACGGCGAAATCACCTACCCGGTCAACGAATGCACGGTTGCGAGCAACCTGATGGATATGTTCGCCCGTCTGATCCCGGCCAATGACGCCGAGCCGCACAAGTCACGCCAGGTCCCCTCGCTCCTGATCGAAGGGATGACCCTTGCCGGAAGCTGACATCGCATTGCTGGCGGAGGCGGCCCGCGCTGCTGGCAAGATCGCGACGCGATACTTCAAACGCGACCTCAAGGCCTGGGACAAACCCGGAAGCCAGGGGCCGGTGACCGAGGCCGACCTCGAGGTCGATACGATGCTGCGCGAAACCCTTGGCGCCGCGCGGCCGGACTACGGCTGGCTGTCCGAGGAAACGCCGGACGCGCCGTCGCGCCTGTCCGCGACGCGGGTGTTCATCGTCGATCCGATCGACGGGACCCGCGCTTTCATCGAAGGCAACCCGACGTGGTCCCACTCGCTCGCCGTCGCGGAAGACGGCGACGTCATCGCGGCGGCGGTCTATCTCCCGATCCATGACAAGCTCTATCTTGCCGGACGCGGCGAAGGCGCCACGCTGAACAACCTGCCAATCACCGCCTCCGACCGCGTGGATGTGACCGGCGCAGAAGTGCTTGCGGCCCGCCCGGCGATGGACCCGGAACACTGGCACGAAGGCACACCGCCAGAGCTCAAGCGGCAATTCCGCTCGTCCCTCGCCTACCGAATGGCCCTGACCGCGGAAGGGCGCAAGGATGCGATGCTCACGCTGCGCCCGACATGGGAATGGGACGTGGCCGCCGGCACGCTGCTGGTGACAGAAGCCGGCGGAGCCGCGACGGACAGAACTGGGGCACCGCTTCGTTTCAACAACCCGACACCGCAGGTGCGGGGGGTCGTGGCAGGCGGTCGTCACGTGCAATCCGGGTTGATCCAGAACCTCGCCTGACCGCGTGGGTGTTAGCGGAATACAACGCCGGTAACATACATGGAATAAGGGCTTTGCGGAAAGCCAAGTCAGCGGTAACATGGCCCAAACTTCCAGAGGCCACGTTCATGACCGACCTTCCCAAACGCCCCCTTACCCTGCGCGACGTGTCTGAGGCATCCGGCGTCAGCGAAATGACCGTGAGCCGCGTTCTGCGCAATCGCGGCGACGTTTCCGCCGCAACGCGGGACAAGGTGCTCGAGGCCGCGAAAGAGCTTGGTTACGTTCCGAACAAGATCGCCGGCGCGCTTGCCAGCCAGCGGGTGAACCTCGTCGCGGTCATCATCCCGTCCCTGTCCAACATGGTGTTCCCCGAGGTGATGTCGGCCATCTCCGACGTGCTCGAAGACACGCCGCTCCAGCCGGTCGTCGGCGTCACGAACTACAAGACCGACCGCGAAGAGAAAGTGCTCTACGAGATGCTGTCATGGCGTCCCTCCGGCGTGATCATCGCGGGGATCGAACATTCCGATGCGTCCAAGGCGATGCTGCGCGGTGCCGGTATCCCGGTGGTCGAGATCATGGACACGGATGGCACCCCGATCGACAACGCCGTAGGCATTTCGCACCGCCGAGCGGGCCGCATGATGGCCGAGGCGATCATCCGCAAAGGATATCGCAAGATCGGGTTCCTCGGCACCAAGATGCCGCTCGACCACCGCGCCCGCAAACGGTTCGAAGGCTTCACTGAAGCGCTCGCCAAGGCAGGCCACGAAATCTCCGATCAGGAATTCTACGAAGGTGGATCGGCGCTCGCAAAGGGCCGCGAAATGACCGAGGCGATGCTGAAACGGTCGCCGGATCTCGATTTCCTCTACTACTCGAACGACATGATCGGCGCGGGTGGCCTGCTCTATTGTCTCGAGAACGGGATCGACGTGCCGAATGACGTGGGACTCGCCGGGTTCAACGGCGTCGAACTGCTCAAGGGTCTGCCGAAACAGCTCGCCACGATGGACAGCTGCCGCGACGAGATCGGTCGCAAAGCTGCCGAGATCATCCTGTCGCGGGTCGAGGACGAGGACACGGCAAAAGGCGGGCAGAAGATCGAGCTGACCCCGACCATCGAACGCGGCGACACGATGCGCCCGCGTTCGACCGAAGCGGCCTACCCGGAATAAGTTGACGCGCGCCGCCCTTGCGGGCATCAAGCCCGCGCGCGGTCCCGTGGCTCAACTGGATAGAGCAGCCCCCTCCTAAGGGGCAGGTTGCAGGTTCGAATCCTGCCGGGATCGCCAGTCATCCCATGGTCGCGACGGTCAACACCGAGAAGAACATCACCAACGTCACCGGCAGCCAGATTTGCCGTTCAGGGGCCGACGGTGTGGCGCCGTTCGCCAGCACGGAGAGGCCGCTGATCCCAAGCGCGAGCCAGAGCGCCCAGCGCGGCGGCGTCCATCCGATGAACCCTGCGCTTCCGGCGACCATGGCGGACAGCGCCACGATGATCGCGATCTGCGACAAGGAGACGAGCTTGCGCGCACCGGTATAGCGGCCCGGAAAACGGCCGCCCATCGTCAGATTGCCCCACGGTGCGCCGAACAGCATCGCAATGTGAAAAGCCACGACACCTGCCGCGCACAGCAGATATGCGACCCCCGCTATCGTCACCCAATTCACGCCACGTCTCCTCTTTCCGGCGTTGCCCGAAACGCGCTCGGCGTCTGGCCCGACCACCGCTTGAACGCCCGCACGAAGGACGAAGCCTCGGAAAATCCGACAAGATATGCGGTCTCATTCACCGACACCTTTCGGGCGGCAAGGTACTCACGCGCCATGCGGAACCGCAACCCGTCGAGCACCCCGGCGAATGTCGCGTCTTCGTCTTTCAAGCGGCGATAGAGCGTCTGTCGGCTCATGCCCATGTCACGGGCCGCCGTTTCCGCATCGAGCGCGCCTCGGTGCAGGTTCGGAAGCGCCCAGCCTTCGATCCGCGCAATCAGGCTGTCGGACGCCTCAAGCTCGGCCAGAAGCGCATCCGCCTTGTCCGCGAAGATACCGAATACATAACCAGAATACGCATCGAACTCCTGCGTCAACCATTCCGGCGCGATGCAAAGTGCGTTGCGTGTGGCACCGAATGTCACCGGGCAGCGCAGGATGCGTTCGTAGGCCTCTGCATAGGCCGGCGCGTCGTGAGTCACTTCGATGGCACGGGCAAAGGGCCGATCCGGGAACTCGCGACGAAACTCGCTCTCGAACCGCGCAAAGGCCGCTTCCGAAAGCTCGGGGAACGCATTGGGGTCCGGGCGGTTGTCGACGATCCACACACCGCTCTCGTCCGGTTGAACGGTGAACCGCTCGCCGCCTTCCATCACGTCGACTTCGACCATCAGTCGGGCATATCGGTTCAACTCCGTCATCGCATCGGCCATGGAGGCCGAGGAATGCACGATCAGCCCCACGACCGACATGTCCGACAACTCGGTGTCGATCGCATGGTTCAACACGAACGCCCCGTCTCCGGTCCCGCGCTTGGCGACCTCGATGATCTCGCGATAGGTGGCGAGCGCGACACGCGCGTCCTGATCGGACAGGTCCGCCTCGACGAGCCCGACTGCCTCGAACATTCGCGCGCGCGGAATACCACGCGTCTCGGCGTAGTCGATCATAGACCGGGCAATACCGGCCGATACCGTGGGATGTTTCATGGCGCCCCTCATTAATGAGCGCATGTTAACTACATTTGGCACGAGCGGACAACGTTGTGGGACAGCCGGTCATGTTTCGATCCGGCACCTCGTTCTACTCAGGCTCCGAGAAACAGGAGACCTTGAAATGTTGGAACAAAGACACATCGGCTCGATCGCAGCGATCATCTGCGCGGGCACATATCTATTCGGCTTCGCCATGCTTGTGACCGTGCTTGCACCGGCCGGTTACGGTTCGGACGATATCGACGCGGCCACCGTGCTGGCATTCGCATCGGACCACTTCGCCCTCGTGGCGATCTGGAACCTTGCGATTTACGTGGTGAACGGCCTGGCACTCGCCTTCCTCGCGACCACGCTCGCGGCTCGGTTCCGCGCGCACCTTCCCGGCCTTGCACAATCCATCCTTGCAATCGGTTTGCTTTGGGCGACCCTCGTGACAGGGGCCGGCATGGTCGCCAATGTCGGACTTGAGGCCGCTCTGAGGCGTTACGCCACCGACCCCGAAGGTGCGGCGAATTTGTGGGAAGTCCTGCATACCGTCGAACTCGGTCTTGGCGGCGGCAATGAAATCGCCGGGGGCATCTGGGCCATCCTTATCGGCCTCGCCGCGCTCATTTCCCGCCGACTGCCCCGTGCCCTGGGCTGGGTGTCGCTCGTGATCGGTCTGTCCGGGCTGGCAACATTGTTTCCCATGCTTGGCGAGACTCCGGGCGCCGTTTTCGGACTTGGTTATATCCTGTGGTTCGGCTGGGTCGCGCTGTCGCTGGCGCGCCCTGCACGCACTTCGTTCTGAGGAGGACATCGCAATGCACGTTTTCAAACTGGCACTTTTCGGAATCGGCGCGATGATCGGGGCGCTTCTTTTGGCGGGGATGATCCTCTTCGCCACCACGATCGGCGAATACGAGGTGCAGGCGACGGTCGTCGACGACCCGGACCTGCCGTCCACGGAAATCCTCGGCCATGCGCTTCACATGCGCGAGACCGGTGAGCCCGACGCGCCCACGATCATCGTACTGCACGGCGGACCGGGCGGCGACTTCCGCTCGCTCCTCCCGCTCGCGGATCTGGGCGACCAGTATCGCGTCGTCTTCTACGACCAGCGCGGCGCAGGCCTTTCGGAACGCGTCGAAGCCGAGGCGCTGACGCTGGACGGTTATCTCGACGAACTGGATGCCGTCATCGACCACGCCTCGCCGGGCCGGGCCGTCACGCTCATCGGCCATAGCTGGGGGGCGATGCTAGCCTCGGCCTATCTCGGCGAACATCCCGACAAGGTGCACCGCGCCGTTCTGATCGAGCCGGGGTTTCTGAACGCGGACGAAGCCAACGATTGGATGGAGGAATCGCGCACCTTCATGTCCGGCCCGGGCTTTTTGTGGGATGCCGTCGTAACCGGGTTCGAGGCGATGCATGTCGATGGAGACGAGGATGCGTCGAACGACTACCTGATGGGCGAGATGGTCCACGGCTTCGCCAACCATCCCGACAACCCCTACCACTGTCCGGGCCAGGCTTTTGACGCGCCGGCCTGGCGGTTCGGTGCTCTGGCCTCGCGCACGGCGCAAAATACACCCGAAGCGGAGTTCGCACGACTGGCCAAGGGGGCCGGTTTCGACGGTCCGGTCCTGTTCATGGCAGGGTCCTGCGACACCTGGATCGGGCCGGAATTGCAGGCCCAACATGCCGAGAGTTTCGCGAATGCGCGGCTCGACGTGATCAAAGATGCAGGGCACGACGTGATCCATGACCAACCCGACGCGGCAGTCGCGGCGATCAGGGCGTTTCTGGACGAATGAAGGTCATTCCATTCGGATGACGGCCTTGTCGATGGCGAGCATATAGCCACGCCGCGCCACCGTTTTGACCAGCAGCTCGGCCATCATCTGATTGCCGAGCGAGTCGCGCAACCGTTTGATCCGGGTGGCGCCCGCAGCCTCTTCGCAATCCGAGGCATCGCGGCCCGAGATCACCGCCTCGAGTTCGGCGCCCGTCAGCAGGTCTTCGTCCATCCGGGCCTCGGCCAGAACAGCGAGCGTTTCCAGCGCCGCTTCGGTCAGGTTGAATTCCATGTCGTTGAGACTGACCGTTCGCGCATCGCGCCGGATGATGAGCGAACTGACCCGAATCCCCTGCCGCTCGATCGCTTCCATTCGCCGGTTCTGGGCGATGATGACCACGAGAAAAACCAGCGCCGCCACCAGCAGAGCGGTGGCGAACAGCATCAGCACGAAGATCACCACCCGGTAGCTCGTCAACGTATCCGAAAACGCGGTGCCGGATTGCGCCAGAATCTCCAGCAGCTTGATTTCGGACGCCCCGGTCAACGCGTCGTTCTCGACAAAAAGCTGCTCCACCCGCGCGTTGAAGGCGTTGGCGTCCGGCAGCGTTCGGAACAGGAACACGGCAGCGATGGCGAGGATCAGGACGATCGCCCCGACCCCGAGCGCGACGACGCGCATACCGGACGCACGCGCATCAGTAGCGAAGGAAAAATTCTCCGGCACTGGCCTTCCTCTGCTCTAGACCGTTCTGGTCGAAGATCGACAGGACATTCAGCAATGTCCAGCCGTCAGCCCCGATTCTTCGTGACACGACAGGGCGCGCATCCTGTGTCGACCCGCATACCCTGTCGGGCAATTGGATGACACCATAATGCAGTTTCAGCGGGTTGTCCTGTTTGGCCTTGTAGTCGGCGAAACAGGCCGCGCTTGCGGGAGAGGCGAGCGCCGTGGAAAGGGCGAACGCAAGAAGGAGGATCGAGTGTTTCATGCCCGCAAACTACTGATTTTCCGCGATGCTATCCAATAGCAAAGACGGTTTTCTCATCTGCTATCGGATATCAGCGGGCCGATATTGGCTAGCGATACGGACCTCGGACAGGGTTGGTTCATGACAAGACGCGAGGTCCCCCGCCCCGCACCCTTCCAACCCCGATCCGAAAGGACAAGACATGAAACTCATCCGCACAATCGCCCGCCCGGCCACCGCATTCGCGCTCGCCGCCTCACTGGCGCTTTCGCCGGTCGCAACGAAACCCGCACAGGCCGGAAACGAGGAACTCTTCATCGCCGGCGCGATCGGCACCGTGCTCCTGGGCACCATTGCCGCCGCGCAACTGAACAACAACTCGTCCGGTCATGTCCGGGTCTACACGCCGCCAAAACACGGCGGCCATCACGGCCACAAGCCGCGGGATCACGTCCAAAGACGGACGGCTGTTCCCTCCGGCTGCATCGTGCGGGCCGGCGGACGGCACCGGACATACTACGGTGTCCGCTGCGTGCATCGCCACTATCCGGCCGCGCATCGGCTCCCGAACTACTGCATGACCACGATTATCGACCGCAGCCGTGGCACGCGTCAGAACCTCTATGACGGCTCCTGCCTGCAACGCGCGGGCTTCCCGGTCGCAGGTGGTCGCGGTCACCGCCGCTGACCCTTTCGAGCAGGGGGCGACACCCAACCAGCTTTCAACGTCGCTCCTGATCAGGCGGGAGGCCTCCGGGCCCCCGCCTTTTTCATGGCCGCAGCCGCGCGTTCAGAAAGTCGATGTCACGCGCCAGCGCCAGTCTCGCGGCATCGGGATCGTATTCCGGGCGCGAGGTCTCCGCGAACCAATGCGCGGTATCAGGATAATCATGTGTCACCACAGACAACCCGCGATGCTCAATCCCGCGAACCATCGCCCGCCGCGCCGTCGGTTTCACGAAATCGTCCTGTTCTGCAAAATGGGCAAGCCATGCGGCCCGCACCTGCGAGAAATCCCCACTTCGCGCGGCATAATACATTACCACCGCGTCCACGTCCGCCTCGGCACGTTGCCCGAGCCACACCGCCCAATGCCCGCCCATCGAGAACCCGACGACACCGACCGGCCCTTCCGCCTCCTGTCGCAGGCGATCCAGACCGGCGAGAAGTGTGCGATACATCGGCACCTTGCGAGGCGCTCGGCGCAAGCGTGCGACCTCGGCTTCCGTCCGGGCGATGTGGCCGCCATAGAGGTCCGCAAGCCCCACGGTAAACCCGGCTTCGGCCAATGCCGCGCCGTAGTCCCGGAAGGCGTCCGTCAGGCCCCACCACGAATGGATGACCAGCACACCGCGAGGGTCCGGGCCTTGCCCCGGTATGATCTCGATCTCGCTCATGTCGGTATCTCGCCATATCGGAACCCGCATCGCCTTGACCCTGCGCAAAGGATCGGCAAATCAGGGCCATGACCCAACCTGATTTCGACATCGAACGCGCCGCCCATACCCGTGGCCTTGTCTATATCGCCGGCGTTGACGAAGTCGGGCGCGGGCCGATTGCAGGCCCCGTGACCGCCGCCGCGGTGATCCTCGATCCCGAAAACATCCCCGACGGTCTGAACGACTCGAAAAAGCTCACGGCCAAACGGCGCGACGCGGCCTATGACGTGATCATGGCGAGCGCACAGGTCGGCATCGCCCATTGCACGGTTGCGGAAATCGACGAGCACAACATCCTGCGCGCTGCACATATCGCCATGCTTCGGGCGGTCGCGGCCCTGCCCGTGGCGCCCGATCACCTGCTCATCGACGGCAACATGATCCCGCAAAATTGCCCCCTTTCGGCAGAGGCCGTGATCAAGGGAGACGGCAAATCACTCTCCATCGCAGCCGCGTCGATTGTTGCCAAAGTGACCCGCGATCGGATCATGGTGGATTTGGCGCAACAGCACCCTGGCTACGGATGGGACAGCAACGCGGGATATCCGTCAAAAAGCCACGTTTCGGCGCTTCAAAATCTTGGTGTGACCCCACACCATAGGCGATCTTTCAAGCCCGTCCACAATATCTTGTGTCGAGCCTAAATCGTAACCCCCTGATTTAAAAAAGAAATTGACTGCGAATCGCCGCTGACTCAAACTTATCCACAACGACGAGGCCGATAACGGCCCGGGGATAGAGGCAGACGCGATGACGAAATCAAACGCTTCGGAAGCGAATGGGCTTCCTGTGAATCAAATCCTTGACGGTGACTGCATCGAGGTCATGAACAGCCTTCCGGAAGGCTCCATCGACCTGATCTTCGCGGACCCGCCCTACAACCTTCAGCTCAAAGGCGACCTTCATCGCCCGGACAATTCCAAGGTCGACGCGGTCGACGACCACTGGGACCAATTCGCGAGCTTCAAGGTCTATGACGATTTCACCCGCGAATGGCTCAAGGCCGCGCGGCGTCTGCTGAAGCCCGATGGCGCGATCTGGGTGATCGGCTCTTACCACAACGTGTTCCGCATGGGCGCAGAGCTTCAGAACCAGGGCTACTGGATTTTGAACGACGTGATCTGGCGCAAGTCGAACCCGATGCCGAATTTCCGGGGCAAACGGCTCACCAACGCGCATGAAACGCTGATCTGGGCGTCGAAGTCGGAAGACGCGAAACCGACCTTCAATTACGAGGCGCTCAAGGAGCTCAACGAGGGCATCCAGATGCGCTCGGACTGGGTGCTTCCGATCTGCAATGGCGGCGAGCGGCTCAAGAACGGCGACGGCGAAAAGGCCCACCCGACGCAGAAGCCCGAAGCGCTCCTGCACCGCGTGCTGATCGGCACGACCAACCCCGGCGACGTGGTGCTCGACCCGTTTTTCGGCACCGGCACGACGGGCGCTGTCGCGAAGATGCTTGGCCGTGAGTTCATCGGCATCGAACGCGAAGAGGCGTACCGCAAGGTCGCCGCGGAACGGCTGTCCCGTGTCCGCAAGTTCGACCGCGAGGCGCTTGCCACGACGACCCCGAAACGCGCTCAGCCGCGTGTGCCGTTCGGCCAGCTCGTCGAACGAGGCATGCTGCGCCCAGGTGAGAGCCTGATCTCGCCCCGCGGCCAGATCGCCAAGGTCCGCGCCGACGGAACGTTGATCTCGGGCGAAGCGCGCGGTTCGATCCATCAGGTCGGCGCAGCCCTGGAAAGCGCGCCCTCCTGCAATGGCTGGACCTACTGGCAGTTCAAACGCGACGGCAAAACCGTGTCGATCGACGTGCTCCGCCAACAGATCCGCGCCGAAATGCACGACTAGAATTTCGGGGGCGACCCCGACACGAAGTACCGCCTGTGCCAGCGGCCAAGCGCTGCGGCACCACTTCAGCCCCGCCTCATGGCGGGGCTTTTTTTCGGTTGCATGTCCGGCGATCCGGTTCTCACACCCTCACCGCACCTGCGGCACGGGGAATTCCCCACGCTTGTAAGGCTCCCAATCCAAAATCTCGGGATAATAATCCGCCCGCCATTTTCGCACTTTCGGGTTCATCATCCGCCGCCAGAGCGGCGGCACCATCGCGACCCAGCCCATCAGGGCATAGCCGTAAGGCAGCTGCGGCGCGGTCGCTTCCTCGTACGTCTGCAACAACGGGAAACGGCGCGCGGGCTTGTAGTGGTGATCGGAATGACGTTGCAGGTTGATGAACAACCAGTTGGTCGCGCGGTGATCGGCGTTCCAGCTATGATGCGGGCGGACAGGCTCGTATTTCCCGTCTCCGAGGTATTTGCGTGTCAGCCCGTAATGCTCGACGTAATTGGTCAGCTCCAACTGCCAGACCGCCATCAGCGCCTGAAACAGAAACAGCGCAAGGCCGAGCCACCCGCCGGTGAGAAGCGCAAGCAGAATCGCAATCCCCTGTAGCGCCGCATAGCGCCAGAACGGGTTGGCCACGTCGAACACCGACAAATCGCGCCGGGCCAATAAAGCCTTCTCTGCCCTCCAAGCGCTCACCGGGCCTTCGCGCAACACCCGCAGGAAGTACCGATGAAACCCCTCGTTGTAGCGGGCCGTCACAGCGTCGCGCCGCGTGCCGACCCACGGGTGGTGAACCAGCAAATGCTCCGTGCGGAAATGCGAATAGAGCACAGTTGCGAGGAGCAGGTCGCCGAGCCATCGCTCGAAGGCATTGCGCTGGTGCAGTAGCTCATGGGCATAGACGATGCCGATGGACCCCGACATGACACCAACCCCAAGAAACACGCCGAATTTCTCGGCCAGGGTGAGGTGATCGGCCCCCGGCACATAGGCGATCATGCCGTAAAGCGTGACGACCTGCACTGGCAGCCAGATCCACGTGATCAGCTTGTACCAGATCAGCGCATCGTCCGGCGTCTCGAGGTCCGGGTTCTCGGAATATCGCCCCAACACCGCGTCGAGCGCGGAGAACGCCCACCATGTGCCCGCGACCGGAAGGATGATCGCCCAGCCACCGTAGGTAGCGGACAGGATGACGAGCGGGATAACGGCGAGGGACAGCCAGAAGGGTGCCGCATGGCGGAACTGTCTGACGTGGTCGGCGGAAATCATGCCGGTGCTCCTTGCCCCTCGGCGCGACTTTAGACGTCGCCTTTCATGCAGGCAACGGGATGGGTCAATCCAGCGCAGAGCGCGCGAGATCGAAGGCTTTGCGCATAACCGTGGGGAGATCGGACGGCGCGAGCTTCGGCGCGAAATGGCCGCGCTCCGGCACGCAATCCATCGGCAGCCGTGCGACCCGCAGGTCCAGACGCAAATGGAAATGGGTGAAGGTGTGGCGCACGTCCTCGCCTACGTCCCGCCAATCCGCGTCGACCGGCGGCGCTTCGATCGCAACCTCTCCCCAGTCCGCGCCGGGCCAGCCGAGCATCCCACCAAGAAGCCCCCGCTCGGGCCGGGTTTCGACCAGCCAAGCACCGTCTTCGCGCCGCCCGACATAGGCGATGCCGACACGTAAAGGCTTGGGCTTCTTCGCCTCTCGGCGCGGCAATTCGGCGGCGATCCCCTCGGCCCGTCCTGCGCAGTCGTCCCGCCACGGGCAAATGCCGCAGGCAGGCGATTTCGGCGTGCAGATCGTGGCACCGAGGTCCATGACCGCCTGCGCATAATCACCGGGGCGCAGATTGGGCGTCAGCGTCGCGGCCGCCTCGCGCAACGCCGGCTTGGATCCCGGCATCGGGTCGGTGATCGCGAACAGACGCGCCATGACGCGTTCCACGTTGCCGTCCACCACGGTCTCGGGCCGACCGAAGGCGATGGCCGCGATGGCCGCCGCCGTGTAGGGGCCGATACCCGGCAGCGCCATGAGCCCCTCCAACGTGTCGGGAAACACGCCGTCCAACTCGCCCGACACCACCCGCGCGCATTTCAACAGGTTCCGCGCCCGCGCGTAATAGCCAAGCCCTGCCCATTCCCCCATGACGCGGGCATCCTCGGCGGCGGCAAGGTCATGGACACTCGGCCAAAGCGCCAGAAAGCGGGTGAAATAGTCTCGCACGGCGGCAACAGTCGTCTGTTGCAGCATCACTTCGGACAGCCATACCGCATACGGGTCGGGCGCAATCCCCGACGCGCGGTCCCGCGGCCCCACGCGCCATGGCATGACGCGCGCATGGCGGTCGTACCAATCGAGGAGTTCGTCGGCCATCACTTGCCCGTCACGCATCTGTCAGCCCCTGTAACTTGGTTGCCCATGGCGCGGCCCGCGCCCAATGGTTAGTATCTGCCTCGATAGGGAGACGCCAGTGAGCGACACTTGGACCAAAAAGGACCGCCATATGCGCGGTTTCGAACGGACCAGCAAAATGTTGGGCGCGCGGATTCGCAAAGCTGGCGAGTCGCGTGGCTTCGCGGTGTCGCGGCTCATCACCCATTGGCACGAGGTCGCGGGCGACGCGGTGGCGCAAATCTGCCGCCCGGTCGAGGTCTCCTATGGCCGCGGCGGCTTCGGCGCGACCCTGACGCTTCTGACGACAGGGGCCAACGCGCCGATGCTGGAAATGCAGAAGGAACAGATCCGCGAAAAGGTGAATGCCGTCTACGGCTACGCCGCGATTTCGCGTATCCGTCTGACGCAGACGGCTCCGACCGGGTTCTCGGAGGGACAGGCCCAATTCCAGCCGCGCGAGCGGGAAGCCGAAAAGGCACCAGACCCCGAGATTCAAACCAAGGCGCACGCCACCACAGAGGGCGTGCAGGACGACAGGCTTCGGGCCGCGCTGGAAGCGTTGGCTGCGAACGTCTACACCCGAAATGCATCGAAAACATGAGGCAGACATCATGAACAAGCTCATCCCAATCGCGCTCGGCGCAGCAGTCGTCATCGGCGGCGGTGCGTGGCTCGCCACCAACCAGACCACGTCGCAAACCGCGATTTCCCCGATCAGCCCCGCCGTTGCGCAGGACGCGAACATGGAGCTCGCCCCCGACATGACGCTGGGCGAGGAAGACGCGCCGGTCACGCTGATCGAATACGCGTCGTTCACCTGCCCGCATTGCGCGGACTTCCACGAGCGCGTGTTCGAAGACCTGAAGACTGACTACATCGACACCGGCAAGGTGCAGTTCGTGCACCGCGAAGTCTATTTCGACCGTTTCGGCCTCATGGCCGCACAGATCGCGCGCTGTGGCGGGGAAGACCGGTATTTTGGCATCGCCGACATGATCTATTCGGGTCAGGAAGACTGGATCGGCTCCGGCCAGCCGGACGAGATCACCGAGAACCTGACCAAGATCGGCAAGGTCGCGGGCCTGTCCGAGGATGAAATCGGCGCCTGTCTGGCCGATGAAGAGAAGCAGAAAGCGATGATCGCGGCGTTCCAGACCAATGCCAGCGCGGACGAGGTCGAAGGCACCCCGACACTCATCATCAACGGCGAGAAATACTCGAACATGACCTATGAGGACCTGACGGAAATCCTCGACGGGCTTGTCGAAAGCTAAGCCGGGTCGAAAAGCGACAAGAGCTGGGCGTCCACGGGCGCCCAGTCATCCAGCTCCATCCTCACCGGCAGGACGAGCACCTTGCGCCGCATGTCTGTCGGCAGCCGGACAGCATCCTTTTCCGTCGTCACCATCTGCGCGCCCAGCGCCCAGGCTTCGCGCTCCATGCGGGTCATGAGCGCGGCGGTCAGCTCTTGATGGTCGGTCAGCGCATGGCGGGCGACAATCTCGGCCCCGGCGTCATGCAGAGTTGCGAAAAATCGTTCCGGGACCCCGATCCCCGCGAAGGCATAGACCCGCATCCCGGACCACGTCATCCCTGTCTGAAGCGGCACAAGTCTCCCAAAGGATTGGGCGATGCCTGTTTCGACAGAGGCAGCGAACCGTTCCTGCGCCTGTTTCGGGCCAATGGAAATCAGCAAATCGGCATGAGTTAGACCCTGTTGCAGGCTCGTCTTGAGAGGACCGAAGGGGCGCACACGACCGTTTCCGAACCCGCGCACCGCGTCCTCGACCAGGATGTTGAGCGTCGCGGAAACCGTGCCGTCCGGAACGCCTCCGTCAAGAACCACGACCTCGGCACCGGCGGCTTTTGCGGCGTTGATGCCCTCCAGCGCGTCAAGCGCAGTCCATGTCGGGGAAAAAGCCGCGATCAGCAGCGGTTCGTCGCCAACCTCCTCGGCCCTGTGCTCGCGTTCATTGATCCTCACGGCAGCACCATCGCCGCGTGTCACGACATGAACCTCGCGCCCCTGCCCGGCGAGCCGTTGTGCAAGCGCGATCACTGTCGGCGTCTTGCCGGTGCCGCCGGTCGAAAGACTGCCGACCGCCACGACCGGCAGAGGTGCGGGCCGCGATATGGCGCGCCGCGCGGACAACCGCGACAGCCAGGCGACAGGTCCGCGCATCAAACGCCTTTCCGATCCAGCGCCTCGATCGCGAGTTCCACGACCCGATCCGTCGCTTCCGCCCCGTTCGTCGTGACTTCCCAGGCCGCTGCCGCCATTTCGGCGACCTTTTCCGGGGACAGCAGCAGCTCCAGCGACCAGGCAAGGCTTTCCTGATCCACGACGGACCGCGCCGCGCCCGCATCCTGCAACCGCCCGTAACTTTCGCCCCAGGGCCCATGCGCCGGCCCGAACAACACCGCCGAGCCCAGCGCGGCCGCCTCGTATGGGTTGCGCACCGGTCCACCCGAAAAAGTGCCGCCCATGAACGAAACAGGCGCGAGCCGATACCACAGACCCATTTCATCGGGCATGTCCGCCACGAAAATCTCGACCTCCGGCTCGGGTTCGTCCTCGACCGATCTCAGCCCGACGACCCATCCCGCATCTTTCAACGCGGTCGCGATTTCCGGCCCCTTGCTCTTGTCCTCCGGCACGAGGATCAACAGAAGCCGGTGCGATCGACGGATGACGCGCTGGTGCACCATCTCGACCATCCTGATTTCGTCACCGCTGACGCAAGCGGCCAGCCAGACGGGACGCGCGGCCAGCTCTTCGGCAAGCATGTCTCGCTCTGCCTGCGAGCACGGCAAAGGCGCGATCCCCTCCTGCAAGAACCCTGTCATCTCGATCTTGTCCGGGTCGACCCCGAGCGCCTGAAGCCCTTTTGCGGCGTTGTCGTCTCCGGCAAGGACATGCCGGAAATGGTGCAACGTGCTGCGGCGGATGCCACGGACCCACCGAACGCCGGTCCGGTCCGGCACGCGCGCATCCATCAGGATCAATTCGCACCCGCGCCGCGCCGCTCCGTCGATCAGCCCCGGCTCAAACCGGTTTTCCGACCAAAGGCACAGGTCCGGCTGCCAATGCGCCAGAAACGCTTCGGCCCCCGAGGCATAGTCGTAGGGCGCATATTGCAGGATCACGGAGCTTGGAAGCCGCGCTTCGAGCGGATGCGTCGGATCATGCGCGGCGGTCGTGACCAGAACGTTCAGATCGTCGCGCTCCTCGAGCAACCGGTCGATGAGTTCCGGGAACCCCAGGGCCTCGCCCTCATTGCCGGCATGAAGCCAGACGAGCGGTCCGTCCGGGCGCGGCACTTCACTGCGGCCAAGCCGTTCGAAACCGCGGTCGGCATCCTCGACGCCCGCGGCCACGCCCTTGTCGAGCCGCGCACGTGCACGCGCCCTGCCGCGCAGTTTCTGCGCCGCGAGATAGACTGCCAGTCCGGGACGTTTCACCATGCCGTCACCCTGTTTCCCTTGAACCAGAGACTAGCCGAGCATCGGTGGCGCGAAAAGTCAGGCCGCGCGGGGCGAAAAACCTGCGCCCTTGATCGCGGCTTCCAGCGCAACGGGGTCGAGCGTGCTGTCCACCTCGACCTCACGCTTTTCGAAGTCAAACTCCATGACGGCGCCCTCGTCAGCGTCGAGAACGGCGTCTTCGATCTTGGCCTTGCAGTGACCACAGGACATGTCGGGAACAGAAAAACGGGTCATTACGATCTCCTTCTCTCGCTCCGACTTGGGCCGTCTCGCGGGTTTCGTCAACTGTGTTTCGGCGATCTGAACCGCGGCCTCTTGACCTTCCAGTGACTGGAAGCCCTATGTAGTGTCGCGAAGGAGACTCGCAATGACCGACATGACCGTGAAAGTCGAAGGAATGACCTGCGCCGCCTGCGTCGCGCGGGTCGAGGACGCATTGGGGGAACTGCCCTACGTTTCCGGGCCGTCCGTCAACCTCGCGGGAGAAACCGCGCGGTTCGACATTGACGACCCCGCGCATCTCGCCGAAACCGCCGCGGCGCTCGCGAAAGCGGGCTACCCTGTCGTGACCGACGAAGTCGATCTGCATGTCGAGGGCCTGGTCGACGCCGCCGCTGTATCGGCGGTGGAGAGCGCGCTCCTGTCGCGCCCCGGGGTCATATCCGCCTCCGCAAACCCTGCCAGTGACTCCGCCCGCGTGACCTTCGCAGCGGGGGCATTGCGCCCCTCGGAGATCGCGCAGGTCGTCACGGACACCGGCTATCCCGCCGAGTTGCGGTCGGGCGGGACGCTTGACCTCGACGCCCGCAAAGAAGCCGAAACGGCCCGGCTCGCCCGGCTCACCATCCTTGCCGCGCTCCTGACGCTGCCGGTGTTCGTGGTCGAGATGGGAGGCCACCTGATCCCCGCATTTCACGATTGGGTCCACGCCACCATCGGGATGCAGACCTCGCGCATCGGGCAGTTCCTTCTGACCCTCGTCGTGCTCGTCGGTCCCGGTCGCCGGTTCTATACCAAAGGTATCCCGCAGCTTCTGCGCGGCACGCCCGACATGAATTCGCTCGTCGCCGTCGGCACGCTCGCCGCGTTTGGCTACTCGACGTTAGCGACCTTCGTGCCGGCCATTTTCCCGGCTGGCACCGCGAATGTCTATTTCGAGAGCGCAGCGGTGATCGTGACCCTGATCCTCTTTGGCCGCTGGATGGAAGCCCGCGCCAAGGGGCGCACCGGCGAAGCGATCCGCGCGCTCATGAACCTCGCACCCAAGACCGCAATGGTGGAACGCGACGGTGAGACCCGCGAAATCCCGACGTCCGAGATCGCACCGGGCGACGTGATCCTCACCCGCCCCGGCGAGTCCATCGCGGTCGATGGCGAGGTGCTTTCGGGAACCTCTTATGTCGATGAAAGCATGGTCACGGGCGAGCCCGTTCCGGTCGAGAAATCGCCGGGCGACGCTGTGACCGGCGGCACGGTCAACACCACCGGCGCGCTCCGCATCACGGCGACGCGCGTCGGTGCCGACACGGTGCTGGCACAGATCGTGCGATTGGTCGAGCAGGCGCAGGGCGCGAAACTCCCGATCCAGTCTCTGGTAGACAGGATCACGCGTATTTTCGTGCCCGTGGTGATGTCCATCGCCGTCCTGACGGTCGCGATCTGGCTCATTTTAGGCCCCGACCCTGCCTTGTCGCTCGCCCTCGTTGCGGGCGTCGCGGTGCTCATCATCGCCTGCCCCTGCGCCATGGGCCTCGCCACCCCGACCTCGATCATGGTCGGCACCGGGCGGGGCGCGGAGCTGGGTGTTCTGTTCCGTCAGGGCGATGCGCTGCAAAAGCTTGAAGGCGTCAGGGTCGTGGCCTTCGACAAGACCGGCACGCTTACCCAGGGACAGCCGGAACTCACCGACATCGTGACACATGATGCGGATGAGACGGACGTGCTGCGCCTCGCGGCGTCCGCCGAGTCTCAGTCCGAACACCCCATCGCCCGCGCCATCGAGCGCGGCGCCGCAGCACGTGGATTGACCGCCCCCGCGCCGACAGATTTCCGTGCCCTGCCCGGCTTCGGGCTGAAAGCCGACGTCGAAGGCCACGCGGTGCTGATCGGGGCCGAACGGCTCATGTCCCGCGAAAAGATCGACACCGCGCCGCTCGCCGAGACGGCAGCGAAGCTCGCCGACCTCGGCAAAACGCCGCTTTACGTTGCCATCGACGGTGCGCTTGCCGCCGCTCTCGCGGTGGAAGACCCGATCAAGGAGACGACGCCAGCCGCCATTGCCACCCTGCACCGCATGGGGCTGGAGGTGGCGATGATTACCGGTGACGCCAAGGGAACGGCAGAGGCCATCGCGAAGCGTCTCGGCATCGACCATGTCACCGCCGAAGTGTTGCCGCGCGGCAAGGTCAAGGCGATCGAGGCACTGCGCGACGCCCACGGCACGACCGCTTTCGTGGGCGACGGGATCAACGACGCGCCTGCACTGGCGGCAGCCGATGTCGGCCTTGCCATCGGGACCGGCACGGACGTGGCCATTGGCGCGGCGGACGCGGTGCTCGTATCCGGCGAATTGTCCGGCGTCACGACCGCGTTCCACCTCAGCCGCCAGACCATGCGCAACATCCGGCAGAACCTGTTCTGGGCCTTCGGCTACAACGTCGTGCTGATCCCGGTCGCCGCCGGTGCGCTTTATCCGTTGCTGGGCGTGTTGCTCTCGCCGATGCTGGGGGCCTTCGCCATGGCGATGTCTTCGGTCTTCGTGCTGACGAACGCCCTTCGTCTTCGCTTCGTGAAGGTACCGACATGAACATTTCCGACGCCGCACAGGCTTCTGGCCTGCCCCCCAAGACGATCCGGTATTACGAGGATATCGACCTCGTGAAACCGGATCGGGGCGCGAATGGCTATCGCGATTTCTCGGACGTGGACGTGCACAACCTCACGTTCCTCGCGCGGTCCCGTGCGCTGGGATTCTCGATCGACGATTGCCGCAAATTGCTTGCCCTCTATCAGGACAAGTCCCGCGCTTCGGGTGAAGTGAAGAAGGTGGCCGAAGGCCATCTGGCGGAAATCGAAGCGAAGATTGCGGACCTCACTGCGATGCGCGACGCCCTCGCCCATCTCGTCCACTGCTGTCACGGCGACGACAGGCCGGAGTGTCCGATACTCGAGGGATTGGGCACGCGCCGCGCTGGGCAAATGTAAAGCACCCTTGACACTCTGCGGCCTCTCCCCATATGTAAAGGACACTTTACAAAAGGAGGTCCCATGCGACGCATGTTCATTCATTTGACGATCGGTCTCGCGCTATATGCGGGGCTGCTGATCCTGTCCCAAGGCGCGCTGGATGCGCGCGGAGATTTCGCGCCGACGGTGGGCAACACCGCCCTCGCATTACTGCCGATGATCGGCGCGGCCTATGTCGTTGTGACGGTGATCGCAACACTTCACCGGCTTGACGAGATGCAACGCAAGATCCAGTTCGACGCCTTCGCGCTCGCCTTTCTCGGCACCGCCGTCCTCACGTTCGGCTACGGGTTTCTCGAGGGCGTCGGCTTGCCGAAGCTTTCGATGTTCGTGGTCTGGCCGATCATGGCCGCGCTCTGGCTGATCGGGACATTTGTCGGACGGTACCGATACACATGAACAACCGGATCAAAGAACTCAGAGCCGAAAAAGGCTGGTCGCAGGCCGCGCTCGCAGAGGCGCTCGAGGTGTCGCGACAGACCGTGATCGCGCTGGAACGCGGAAAATACGACCCCAGTCTGCCGCTCGCCTTCGCCATTGCACGGGTGTTCGGCCAGTCAATCGAAGACATCTTCCAGCCATGAAAAAGGGCGGCCCATCAGGGCCGCCCTTTCCGTTCTTCCAAACGAACGCTTACTGAAGCGCCGCGTCGGTGATTTCTAGCGTATAGGCGCCTTCCGGCTCTTTCGTGATGACCGGGTCGGAGCCGCCCGCCATCAGCGTCGCCACCGTGCGGTCGTAATCCGCCACGTCCAGCGCGCCGTCGGAGCCAGCGGTCAGCTTGGCGATCTCGCCCATCATGCGGACCTGATGCTCTTCGGTCTGTGCGCCGGTCTCGTCATTGTCGAGCACGATCATCGCGGCCTCTTCCGGGTTCTCCTCGGCCCATTTCCAGCCTTTCATCGAAGCCCGCACGAAGCGCACCATCTTGTCCTTGAACGCGTCATCCGCGAGGTTTTCCTCGAGCACGTAGAGACCGTCCTCGAGCGTCGCGACGCCCTGATCCTCATACTTGAACGTGACAAGATCATCCTCGGAAATGCCCGCGTCGATGATCTGCCAGTACTCGTTGTAGGTCATGACCGAGATACAGGCCGCCTGCTTTTGCAGGAGCGGGTCGACGTTGAAGCCCTGCTTGAGGACTTCGACACCATCCTCGCCGCCCTCGGTCGGGATGCCCAGCGTGCTCATCCAGCTCAGAAACGGGTATTCGTTCCCGAAGAACCAGACGCCCAGCGTGTTGCCGGCGAAGTCGTCGGGGCTTTCGATGCCGGTTTCCTTGAGACAGGTGAGCATCATGCCCGACGATTTGAACGGCTGCGCGATGTTCACGACCGGCGCGCCCTGTTCCCGTGCGGCAAGTGCGGAGGGCATCCAGTCGACCATCACGTCGGCCCCGCCGCCCATCAGCACCTGAACCGGCGCGATGTCAGGGCCGCCCGGCTTGATCGTGACGTCAAGGCCCTCTTCTTCGTAGAACCCCTGTTCCTGGGCCACGTAGTAGCCTGCGAACTGGGCTTGCGTCACCCATTTGAGTTGCAGCGTGACCTCATCCTGCGCCAGCGCGGCGGCCGGCGTCAGGGCCAGTGCGGCGACGGCCGCTTTCATTGTTTTCATCATTGGTCTTTCTCCCGTTGGTAAGATTGTTTGCTCAACCTCTTTGTGACGGGTGCCAGAAGGTCACCCCTTTTTCTATCAGCGCAACCGCGCCGTAGAACGCGCTCCCGGCAATGGCCGCAACCGCGATTTCCGCCCAGACCATATCAAGCCCGAGCTTGCCGACCTCGGTGGAAATACGAAAACCCATCCCCTTGATCGGACTGCCGAAAAACTCGGCGACGATTGCCCCGATCAGGGCGAGGGTTGTTGAAATTTTCAGCCCGTTGAAGATGAAGGGCATGGCGGCGGGAAGCCGCAGTTTCGTGAGCGTCTGTAGATAGCTCGCGTGATAGGTCGACATCAGGTCACGTTGCATCGCGGTTGTGGCGGCCAGCCCCTCGACGGTGTTCACCAGCATCGGGAAGAACACCATGACGACGACCACGGCGGCCTTCGACTCCCAGTCGAATCCGAACCACATGACGAGGATCGGCGCAGTGCCGACAATGGGCAGGGCCGCGATGAAATTGCCGACGGGCAGAAGCCCCGCTTGCAGGAACTTGGACCGGTCGATCAGGACCGCTGTGATGAACGCCGCGCCGCAGCCGATGATATACCCCGTCATCGCGCCCTTGATGAAAGTCTGCACGAAATCTTCCCACAGGGTCGGAACGGAGGTCACGAATTTCGCATAGATCGCAGAGGGTGCGGGCAGGATCACGAGCGGCACGTTCAACCCGCGCACCAGCCCTTCCCAGACGACAAGAATGGTGATGCCGAAGATGATCGGAACCGCGAGCCCCACCGCCCGCGTGCCCGAAGCGCTCGAATTGGCGAGGCGCACGTTGAGCGCATAGGCGGCGGCCCAGAAGACGAGCGCGAAGATCAGCCAACCCCAACTCATGCCGCCATCCCCATGCGTTTGAGCGACCTGCGCTGTATGATCCCGATGATCCCGACCAGAAGCGCGGCGAGGATCGCGGCGGCGAAGAGCGCCGACCAGATCTGGATCGTCTGGCCGTAATAGCTCCCCGACAGCATCCGAGCGCCCAGACCCCGGATCGCACCGGTCGGCAGCTCGCCCACGATGGTCCCGACAAGAGCGGCGGCAATGCCCACCTTCAGCGAGGCGAAGAGATAGGGCATGGAGGCGGGAAGGCGGAGTTTCCAGAAGGTCTGCGACCGGCTGGCGCTATAGGTGCGCATCAGGTCGAGGTCCATCATCGCCGGGCTGCGCAGCCCTTTGACCATGCCGACAACGACCGGGAAGAAGCTCAGATAGGCCGAGATGATCGCTTTCGGGATGATGCCGGAAATGCCCATGCTGTTCAGAACCACGATGATCATTGGCGCGATGGCGAGGATGGGGATGGTCTGCGACGCGATGGCCCAGGGCATGACGCCCATGTCCATGGCTTTCGAATGCACGATCCCGACCGCAAGCAGGATGCCCAACCCGGTCCCGATCGCGAACCCGAGGAGCGTGGCGGAAAGCGTGTACCAGGCATGCAGGATCAGCGAGCGTTTCGAGAACGCCCGCCCGTTCAGCGCCATGTCTCCGGTCGAATCCCACAGCTCGGACAGCACCTGATGCGGGGCAGGTAGGCGCGGGCGCTCCTGTGACCAGGTGTCGAGCACAAGCTCACCGGTGGTCAGGGTGGTGTCGGCGCGAGCCGCCTGATCCTTGGCCCATTGCGCATTCATCGGGATCGCGGCGGCGTACCAGATCGCGACGATAGCTGCGACGACGGTGAGAATGGGGAGGATGGTTTTCATGCCGCGCGCCCCTTGAGCGGAGGTTCTCCAAGAGGCCCCGGCGCAAGGCCGGGGCGGGACAGCTTGGCCCAACCCGTCCCGGGCCTGACCCGGGACCTCTGCCCCTGCCGCCCCCTAGTCATAGCTGTGCCCTTCGCGCAGCCCCTCACGCACACGGTGGGCGACTTCCAGAAACTCTGGCGTGTCGCGGATGTCGAGCGGGCGCTCTTTCGGGAGGGGCGACTCGATCACGTCGGTGATCCGCCCCGGACGTGGCGACATGACGACGATCTTCGTGGACAGATAGACCGCCTCGGGGATCGAGTGGGTCACGAAAGCGATAGTCTTTTGCGTGCTTGCCCAGAGTTCCAGAAGTTGCTCGTTCAGGTGGTCGCGCACGATCTCGTCCAGCGCACCGAAGGGCTCGTCCATCAGAAGGATGTCGGCATCGAAGGCGAGCGCACGGGCGATACTCGCCCGCTGCTGCATCCCGCCGGACAATTGCCAGGGAAACTTCTTCTCGAATCCGGCAAGGTCCACCAGTTCGAGCACACGACGGACACGGTCGGCATGTTCGGATTTCGGGATGCCCATGATTTCGAGCGGCAATCGGATGTTGCCCGCGATGGTGCGCCACGGATAAAGACCCGCGGCCTGAAACACGTAGCCATAGGCCCGGTTCCGGCGCGCCTCGTCTGGTGTCATGCCGTTCACGGTGACGGTCCCGCCGGTCGCGTGCTCCAACCCCGCGATCACCCGCAGAAAGGTCGTCTTGCCGCAACCGGACGGGCCGATGAAGCTGACGAAATCGCCCTTCTCGATCCCGAGGTCCACGCCCTTGAGCGCATGAACCGGCCCATCGTTCGTCTGAAATGTAAGGTCGAGGTCTTTCGCCTCGATCACGGGTGTTGTCACGTCCCAAGTCCCCATAGCTTCGGCTCTGCGAATTCCACCGAATTCCCCGCCGGGTCACGCACGTAGATACTGCGCGGTCCGTGCGGCCAGTGGAAGTCGCTTTCGATACCAATCCCCTCGGCCGAGAGATGCTCGACCCACCCGTCCAGGTCTTCGCCCGGTACGGAAAAACAGATATGCCCCGGCCCGACCGCGCCATGCGGCGGCACCGGAAGTTTATCTTCGCCCGGCGGCACCAGGGTTTCCTCGGCCACGAAAGCCAGCACGACGCTGGTCCCGCAGGCGAAGAACACGTGGCGCGGATCGAGCCGGGTGATGACGTCCAGCCCCACGACCCCGGCGTAGAAACCCTCGGCCTTGTCGAGATCGTCGACATAGACCGCGGCTTCGAGAACGCCGGTGGGTGTCGCGGGGCTGGTCAAGCCTTACACCCCCGTCGCTGGAATGCCAGAGCGTTCGATGGGCTGCGGTGCGGTCAGTTCTTTCCACTTCGACAGCGCCTTGTTCACCGTGGCGTTGGGTTCGCGGGCGACGAATTTGCCGTGGCCCTGCTTTTCCTGCATCTCGCCATCCATGACCGCAACCATACCACGGGTCAGCACGTAGCGCGGCAGACCTTTGACATGCTTGCCCTCGAACACGTTGTAGTCGATCGAGGAGACCTGCTTGTCCGCCGTGATCGTCTTTTCCTTCTCCGGGTCGAGGACCATGATATCGGCATCCGCCCCGACGAGGATCGCTCCCTTCTTCGGGTAGCAGTTCAGGATCTTGGCGATGTTGGTCGATGTGACGGCGACAAATTCGTTCATCGTCAGGCGGCCAGTGCCAACGCCATAGGTCCAAAGCATGGGGATACGATCCTCCAAGCCCCCGGTTCCATTGGGAATTTTCGTGAAGTCACCGACACCGTAGCGTTTCTGCTCGGTGGTGAAGGCGCAATGGTCAGTCGCGACGACCGACAATGTGCCCGAACCGAGACCGGCCCAGAGACTGTCCTGATGCTGCTTGTTGCGGAAGGGGGGCGACATGACACGACGCGCGGCGTGGTCCCAGTCCTTGTTGAAATACTCGGACTCATCAAGCGTCAGGTGCTGGATCAGCGGCTCACCCCAGACGCGCTTGCCCTGCATCTTGGCGCGGCGGATCGCTTCGTGGCTTTCCTCGCATGAGACGTGGACGACATAGAGCGGCGCGCCGGCCATGTCGGCAATCATGATCGCGCGATTCGTGGCTTCGCCCTCGACCTGTGGCGGGCGGGAATAGGCGTGCGCCTCGGGGCCGGTGTTGCCTTCCGCCAGAAGTTTCGCCGAAAGTTCCGCCACAACGTCGCCGTTCTCGGCATGCACCATCGGCGTCGCGCCGAGTTCCGCGAGCCGCATGAAGGACGAATAGAGCTCATCGTCGTTCACCATCAGCGCGCCCTTGTAGGCGAGGAAGTGCTTGAACGTGTTGATGCCACGTTCTTTCACCACGGTTTCCATTTCGTTAAACACCTGCTCGCCCCACCACGTGACGGCCATGTGGAACGAGTAGTCGCAGGATGCGCTGGTGGACTTGTTGTCCCAACGTTTCAAGGCGTCGAGCAGGCTTTCACCGGGGTTCGGCAGGGCGAAATCGACGACCATCGTGGTCCCGCCGGCGAGTGCCGCGCGTGTGCCGCTTTCGAAATCGTCAGAGGAATAGGTGCCCATGAACGGCATTTCCAAATGGGTGTGCGGGTCGATGCCGCCGGGCATGACGTAACACCCTGATGCGTCAAGGGTTTCATCGCCTTTCAGCCCCTGGCCGATCTCGATGATCTTTCCGTCTTCGACCAGAACGTCGGCCTTGTAGGTCAGGTCGGCGGTGACGATCGTGCCGTCTTTGATGACTTTGGTTGGCATGTTGTCCTCTCCTGTTATTTCGCAGAGTGCGCCCGGTTAACCGCCGGGTCTGTGCATGCGTTCACATATGGAAGACATATGGAACACGTATGGTTCGCGTATGGATCGACGTCTGTGCTCCCGACGCGCCGGACTTCGTTAATGCAAAGTGCCATCCCCACCTCACACGCTCGCATAGCAGCCGATGGCATCGCCATGCACGCTGATGTCGCAGGGGCCGAACTTGCTCTCGACGGCGAGCGAGAACACGTCGGACCACGGAAGCCAGAACACCCTGTAGGGGCCCTTCGGCGTGGTGACGGCCCAGGCATGGTCGGTGATGCCGCCGGGGAGGTTCACCTCCATCAGCTTCGGTTCGATGAGCGCGGCCTTGAACTCGGCGAACCGCGCGGCGTTCAGGTCGTGAAACCCGGCATCCGCCGTTGCCGGGTCGTAGCCCGCAATCTCGGCGTCGAGCTTGCTCTTGATATGGGCGATCTCCTGGGCGTCTGCGGGGGTCGTCATAGAGAGCGCCCTCGCCTTGGCACGAGTCCCCGGCTCAGGGCCGGGGCGGGTGCAAAAAAGGCTGCGCGTCCCGGGCTTGACCCGGGACCTCGGCGGATCACTCCGGGATCGCGGCGGCAAGGTCGCGCCAGTGAGGATTGGACACCATGATCAACGCATCTTTCCACGCCCGTCGCCAGCGTTTCAGGCTGCGTTCGCGCTTGAGCGCGGCTTCGAAATCTTCGTGGGGTTCGAACCAGACCAAAGTCTTTATCTTGTATTTCGCCGTATGCGCGGACATCCCCGCGCGATGTGCCTCGACCCGGTCGCGCAGGTGCGCGGTGCGACCCACGTAGAGTGCGCCGCCCGGTCGGGAGGCCATTATATAGACCCATTGCGTCATGCGTGGACCGTAGGAAGGGCTGGTTAATAATCTGTGAAGGAGAACCGGTGAGGCCCCGGCTCAAGGCCGGGGCGGGTGCAAAGAAAACCACCCGTCCCGGGCTTGACCCGGGACCTCGGCGTAAGGTCGAGCGGCCACGCATCGGGGCCAGAGTGGGTATGGCGGTGGTTGGGATCAACCCACGATCTCCGCTGTTTCGAGGGCGGCGTGGAACATGACGTCGGCGCCCGCTGTGGCCCATTCTTTCGAGATGTCTTCGGCCTCGTTGTGGGACAGCCCATCGACGCAGGGACACATGATCATGGAGGTCGGGGCGACCTGGTTGATCCAGCAGGCGTCGTGGCCCGCGCCGGAGATGATGTCCATATGGCTGTAGCCGAGCCGTTCGGCGGCGTCGCGCACGGCACTCACGCAGCCTTCGTCGAATTGCACCGGATCGAAGCCGCCGACCTTTTCCAGTTCGATCTCCAACCCCATGTCGCTCGCGATCTTTTTCGCGCCCGCGTCGAGCCGTTTTTCCATGTCCTGGATCACCTCAAGCTCCGGGTGGCGGAAGTCGACGGTGAAAATCGCCTTGCCGGGGATCACGTTGCGGGAGTTTGGGTGCACCTCGATATGACCGGCCGCGCCGACCGCATGGGGAGCATGAGACAGCGCGATTTCGTCGACCAGATCGAGGATGCGCGCCATGCCGAGCCCTGCGTTCTTGCGCATGGGCATCGGGGTGGAGCCGGTGTGCGCCTCTTTCCCCGTCACCGTCACCTGCGTCCATGACAGGCCCTGACCGTGGGTGACGACGCCGATGTCTTTGCCTTCGGCCTCCAAGATCGGGCCCTGTTCGATGTGCAGTTCGAACATCGCGTGCATCTTGCGCGCACCGACTTCTTCGTCGCCGACCCAGCCGATGCGCTTCAGCTCATCTCCGAATTTCTTTCCTTCCGCATCTTCGCGGTCATAGGCCCAATCCTGCGTGTGCACGCCTGCGAAGACGCCGGAGGCGAGCATGGCGGGGGCGAAGCGCGTGCCCTCTTCGTTGGTCCAGTTGGCGATGACGATGGGATGCTTTGTCTTGATGCCCAGATCGTTCATCGAGCGCACCGCCTCGAGCGCGCCGAGCACACCGAGAACGCCGTCATACTTGCCGCCCGTGGGCTGCGTATCGAGGTGCGAGCCCATGTAGACCGGGAGCGCGTCGGGGTCTTCGCCGGGGCGGGTTGCGAACATGTTGCCCATGGTATCGACGCCCATCGAGCATCCCGCATCCTCGCACCATTTCTGAAACAACGCGCGGCCCTCGGCATCGGCATCGGTCAGCGTCTGGCGGTTGTTGCCGCCCGCCACGCCGGGGCCGATTTTGGCCATCTCCATGAGGCTGTCCCAGAGCCGGTCGCCATTGATGCGGAGGTTTTCGCCGGGGGCGTTGGTGGGGGCTGCCATGTCGCTCTCCTGTCCTTTTTGTCGCAGGGCGGGGAGGTGCCTGCACCGCAGGCCGCCCGCCCAAAAATCAGGCGGCAGGAAAACGAAAGGCGCCCGGAGAAGGGGTCGTCCGATCTGTCGATACGGGCGCGTGATCTCGCAAACCAGGCGCGCTACCGTTTCCCTGTCGTTTTGCCCGAAGCCTTATTTCCTTGGCGTCGTGGCGGTGTTCGTGTGTTTGACCATTCGGTTAAATCGAGGCTAGCACAGCCCCTCCCACTGTCAATTCACTGACCCCGCGAGATGCAGGTCAGCGGGTCGCCGTCCGGGTTGTTCGGATGCTCAAGCCATGTGCGTTTGTCGTCTTCGGCGGGGATCGTCATGCCGGTGCGCTGATCGACTTCACCGGGTTTCAGACGTCGCATCGTGATGCAGCCTTCGACCGGACAGACGTTGACGCAGAGGTTGCAGGCGACGCATTCGTCGTCTTTCACGCTGAAGGTCCGGTCCGGCCCCATCTCGATCGCCTGATGCGAGGTGTCTTCGCAGGCGGCGTAGCAACGACCGCACTTGATGCAGAGGTCTTCGTTGATCTCGGCCTTGGTGACGTAATCGAGGTTGAGATGCTGCCAGTCAGTGACGCGGGGCACGGCGCGGCCGATGAATTCGCTCGTCGTGGCATAGCCTTTCTGGTCCATCCACTGGTTGAGGCCCGAAATCATCTCCTGCACGATCTTGAAACCGTAGGTCATGGCTGCGGTGCAGACCTGTGCGTTCCCTGCACCGAGCGACATGAACTCCGCCGCGTCGCGCCACGTGGTGATGCCGCCGATGGCCGAGATCGGGATGCCCCGCGTCTCGGCGTTGCGGGCGACCTCGGCGACCATGTTCATGGCGATGGGTTTCACCGCCGGGCCGCAATAGCCGCCATGGGTGCCGTAGCCGTCGATCATCGGCTCGGGGCACATTTCATCGAGGTTCACGCTGGTGATCGAGTTGATCGTGTTGATCATCGACACCGCATCCGCGCCCCCCTGTTTCGCGGCGAGCGCGGGTTTGGTGATGTCGGTGATGTTCGGCGTCAGCTTGACGATGCAAGGCAGGTCGGAGTGCTTTTTGACCCATTCGGTGATCTGGCCCACGTATTCCGGCACCTGCCCCACGGCGGACCCCATGCCGCGTTCGGCCATGCCGTGCGGACAACCGAAGTTCAGCTCGACCCCGTCCGCTCCGGTTTCGCCGACCCGGTCGAGGATCTTGCGCCACGCATCCTCGTCCAGTGGCACCATGAGAGAGACGACCACCGCACGGTCGGGATAGTCGGCTTTGACGCGCTTGATCTCTTCGAGGTTGGTCTCGAGCGGGCGGTCGGTGATGAGCTCGATGTTGTTCAGCCCCAGAAGCCGCCGGTCCGCGCCCCAGATCGCGCCGTAGCGAGGGCCGTTGACGTTGACGACAGGGGGGCCTTCTTCGCCCAGCGTCTTCCACACCACGCCGCCCCAGCCGGCCTCGAACGCGCGGCGGACGTTGTATTCCTTGTCGGTCGGCGGGGCCGATGCGAGCCAGAACGGGTTGGGCGAGGTGATCCCCGCGAAAGTGGTTTTCAGGTCTGCCATTTGTCAGGCTCCTTCCGTCTGGAGAAGAATGAGGTTGCCCTCGCTGTCGTGGATCATCGCCCAGCGGGTCGTCGGATCCCACGGCGCTGCGTCCGGGCCGAGGTGGATGGGGACGCCGGCGGCTTTGAGCGCGGCGACATCGGCGTCCACGTCGTCGCAGTGAAGGACGAGGTCGGGCGTCTCGCGCGGGGTGATCGACGCGACCTTGGAGATCTGGAGCCGGGTGCGCGCGCCCGGAAGCGTCAAAAAGATCCAGCGGTCTTCGCCGTATTCCGCGTCCGTGTGGACCGAGAAGCCGAGCTTGTCGGTATAGAACGCGACCGCGCGGGCCTGATCCGTGGCGCCTATGGTCTGAAAGTGGATGTGGCTGGGCATGGGCCTGGCTCCGATCCGGGGATTACCCCATGAGGCTCGCGTGGATGTCTTCGGCGGCGTCGCGCCCCTCGGCGACCGCCGTGACGGTGAGGTCATCGCCACCCGCAGCACAGTCGCCGCCTGCCCAGATGCCGGGCCGCGTGGTGCGCCCTGCCCCGGACACCGCGATCTTGCGCCCGTCGATCTCCAACCCGTGACCGTCGCCGAGCGTCTGCCCGATGGCCTTGAACACCTGATCGGCGGGGAGCGTGAAGGTCTCGTCCAAAGGTTTCGCGTTGTCGTCGGTGTAGGCGAATTCGATCCCTTCGACGTGGTTGCCGCCGGTGATCTTCACCGGGGCCGCGTTGCAGACGATATGCACGCCCTTGGAGGCCGCGAGGTCCTGTTCGTATTCCGAGGCGGGCATCTTGTCCTGCCCGCGCCGATAAACCAGCGTGACCTCTTCCGCGCCGAGAAGCTTGGCCTGCGTCGCCGCGTCGATGGCGGTCATGCCGCCGCCGATGACGACCACGCGCCGCCCGATGGGAAGGTTGCGCAGGTTGTGGGACTGGCGCAGCTTGGCGATGAAATCCACCGCGTCCTCGACCCCTTCGAGCCCCTCGCCCTCGATCCCGAGGTCGTTGGTGTCCACCAGCCCGATCCCGAGGAAGACCGCGTCGTAGTCTTCGGAAATCTGCGACAGGTGGAGCGAATTGCCGAGCGCCGCGCCAAGCTTCAACTCGATCCCGCCGATACCCATGAGCCATTCGACCTCACGCGAGGCGAAGTCGTCGACGCTTTTGTAGGACGCGATGCCGAATTCGTTCAGCCCCCCCGCCTTTTCGCGCGCATCGTAGAGCGTCACGTCATGGCCATACATGGCGAGCCGATGGGCACAGGCGAGACCGGCCGGCCCGGCCCCCACCACCGCCACGCGCTTGCCGGTCGGCGCGGCGCGGGTGTAGGGCTGCGGCCCCTGCCACATCAACGTGTCGGTCGCGAAGCGTTGCAGGCGGCCGATCTGGACCGGCTCGCCCTCGGCGGTTTCGCGCACACAGACCTCTTCGCAGAGCGTTTCTGTCGGACAGACGCGGGCGCACATGCCGCCGAGAATGTTCTGGTCCAGAATGGTCTTGCCCGCGGCTTCCGGCGTTCCTGTCAGGATCTGGCGGATGAACAGCGGAATGTCGATCGAGGTCGGACAGGCTTCCATGCAGGGCGCATCGTAGCAGAAATAGCACCGATCCGCCGCGACCTGCGCCTCATGCGCGTCCAGCGGCGGATGCAGATCCGCGAAATTTTTCGACAAAGCCTCGTGCTCGAGTCGACCTGCCACAACACCTGGCGTCATCGGAGAATGTGCCATCCCTGTCTCCTTGCTTGGTTTTGTCACACGCTTGCACGGGTCAGAAATTTTATCAAATGGTAAATTTTAGCTGCGGCGCGGCAGAAACCGAAGGATGTTTGCGGTCTGAGCAGGTCGCGGTGGCGATGCTCAAATGATGTGCGTTTCGCGAAGGCAGGTGCGCGGACGAGGCGGACAGAAGCTCCGAGCGCAATGTCCGCATTGAGTCCTTGTTGTCTTCTTCTGCGGTGCGGAAGGTTATGATAGTCTAGGGCATGAACTCAGAACGTATCGACCGCGCAGAGCGAAAAATCGCGTCTTCCGCCGACGCCATCTATCGTGCCTTCCTTGAGCCATCTCTGCTTGAGAGGTGGCTGCCTCCAGAAGGGATGACTGGCAAGGTCCATGAGATAAGCGCGTTGAAAGGTGGCGGGTACGTCATGAGCCTCTATCACGGCGAGGCAGCACCAACAGTCCCCGGCAAGACAACAGAACATGAAGACAGATTTCGGGTTGTGTTCGATGAACTTACGCCCGGAAGGCAGGTCGTGCAGCGGGTTGTCTTCGACTCGACCGACCCAAGCTTCGCGGGTGCGATGAAGCAGACATGGACACTTGAGAGTGCTGGACAACAGACCACAGTGTTAGTCGCATGCGAGAATGTACCAGAAGGCATCCGACCCGAGGATCACGCAGTCGGTCTGAACTCCTCGCTTCAAAACCTCGCAAAGGTTGTCGAGGCGACCGACTGACAAGCCGTTGGATGTTGTAGTAAAGGTCGGCTTCGTCCCGCCAAGCGGTTATCCATCGCGCGGCTCGCATGGATATCTTCGGGAGTTGCCGTTCGACAGATCGTGGCATCCACGGGACACGAGATTCAATCTGCCTCATCGTCAAAAAAAAGCCCGCCAGTCGGCGGGCCTTTTGGTTTTGATAGGTGTCTGGAACCCGCCAGTCAGAGCTTTTCGATCAGCTCCGGCACGGCGGTGAAGAGGTCGGCGACGAGGCCGTAATCCGCGACCTGAAAGATCGGGGCTTCTTCGTCCTTGTTGATCGCCACGATGATCTTCGAATCCTTCATCCCCGCGAGGTGCTGGATCGCGCCCGAGATGCCGACGGCGACGTAGAGCTCGGGGGCCACGACCTTGCCGGTCTGGCCCACCTGCCAGTCGTTCGGCGCGAAGCCCGAGTCGACCGCGGCGCGCGAGGCCCCGACGGCGGCGCCGAGCTTGTCGGCCAGTTTCTCGATCAGTTCGAAGTCGTCTTCCGACCCGACGCCACGGCCACCCGACACGACGATGCCCGCCGAGGTGAGTTCCGGGCGGTCGCTTTCCGCCATCTTGTCCTCGACCCAGGAGCTGAGGTCGGACGCCGCCGGCGCGTCGATCGTCTCGACGTTCGCCGACCCGCCGTCACCGGCCGCGTCGAAGGACGAGGTGCGCACGGTGAAGACCTTCTTCTCATCCGAGGATTTCACGGTCTGGATCGCGTTGCCCGCGTAGATCGGGCGCTCGAACGTGTCGGCATCGACGACGCCGGAGACGTCCGAGATCACCATCGCGTCGAGCAGCGCCGCGACGCGCGGCATCACGTTCTTCGCATCCGTCGTGGCCGGTGCGCAGATGTGGCTGTAATCGCCCGCAAGCGACACGATCAGGTCGGCGGTCGGTTCGGCCAGACGGTGGCCCAGCGAGTCGCCCTCGGCGACCAGCACCTTTGCCACACCGTCGATCTTGGCGGCCTCGGCGCCCGCGTCGGCGGCAGCGGCCCCGGCGCAGAGCACGGTCACGTCGCCCAGCGACTGCACGGCGGCCACGGCCTTGGCGGTCGCATCGACCGAAAGCTCGCCCGCGTTGACTTCACCCAGAAGAAGAACAGCCATTACACCACCCCTTTCTCTTTGAGTTTCGAGACGAGCTCGTCCACGCTTTCCACCTTGATCCCGGCGGAGCGTTCGGGCGGCTCGGAGACCTTCACGACCTCGAGGCGCGGGCTGACGTCGACGCCGTAATCGTCGGCGGTCTTCTCATCCAGCGGCTTCTTCTTGGCCTTCATGATGTTGGGCAGGCTCGCATAGCGCGGCTCGTTCAGGCGCAGGTCGGCGGTGACGATGGCCGGCAGCTTGACCTCGATGGTCTGAAGCCCGCCGTCGACTTCGCGGGTGACTTTCGCGCTGTCGCCGTCGAGGTCGAGTTCCGAAGCGAAGGTCGCCTGACCCCAGCCCAGAAGCGCCGCGAGCATCTGACCGGTCGCGTTCATGTCGTTGTCGATCGCCTGCTTGCCGGCGATGACCAGCTTGGGCTCTTCCTCGTCGATCACCGCCTTGAGGATCTTGGCGACCGCCAGCGGCTCGATGTCGTTGTGAACGTCGTCGGCCGCAACCACGAGGATCGCGCGGTCGGCACCCATCGCCAGCGCCGTGCGCAGCGTTTCCTGCGCCTGCTTCACACCGATGGACACCACGACGACCTCTTCGGCCTTGCCCGCTTCCTTCAGACGGATCGCCTCTTCCACGGCAATCTCGTCGAACGGGTTCATCGACATTTTGACATTGGCGAGATCGACGCCAGACCCATCGGACTTAACCTTGGCCTTCACGTTGTAGTCGATCACGCGCTTCACGGGTACGAGTACCTTCATGAGCTACGACCTCTCCCTTTGCGCCCCTGGCGGGCATTGAGTCTGCTGCATGGTGTAGCGCCGGGCGGGGGATGGCAACAATCCCAAAGCGACATTTTGTTGCGCTGCGACGCAGCGTTTCGGCGGATTGTAATGATCTAAGGCCGGATTGAACCGCCCAAAGGTGACAAGACGCGTGAAAACCGACACAGTGGTTCAGCAGGATACGAGGATACGATCATGGTGACGCTTCCCGAACCCGACATTCTGATGGTCAGCGCGAAGACCCTCGTCGGACTTGCCGATGACTACGATATGTCCCGGCGTGGCGAGATTCCGCAGCTCTATGAAAAGTTCTTCGCGCTCCGGGGTGAGATGCAAACCGTCATCAGCCCGGTGCTTTACGGGGTGTCGATGGATGCGCGGCCAGACGGGTCGTTTCGTTACGGCGTGGGCGTCGAGATCGACGATGCCGACGCGCCGCAGCCGGAGGGCACCTGTCACATCCACCTGTCGGCGGGCACCTATGCGCGGTTCTGTCTGCGCACGCCGATGACCGAGATGCCGCAATACTTCGACAAGGTGTTCGCGGAATGGCTTCCGTCATCCGGTTTCGCGCCACGTGAAGGCGCGGTGTTCGAGCTTTATCCGGAGGACTCGAACCCGGACAACGGCACGATGAGTTACGAGATCTGGGTGCCGGTCACGAAAGGAACGTGAGATGGAAAAGGTGACGGGAATCGGCGGGTTCTTCTTCCGGGCGCAGGACACGAAGGCGTTGGCCGCGTGGTATCGCGACACGCTTGGGGTCAACCTCGTGCCCGAAGGCCCGGACGATGCGCCTTGGATCCAGGAGGCCGGACCGACCGTCTTCGCGCCCTTCTCTGCCGATACCGACTATTTCGGTCGTGACGATCAGGCGTTCATGCTGAATTTCCGGGTGAACGACCTCGACGCCATGCTGGCGCAATTGCGTGAGGCTGACATCGACATCAGCCGCGAAGAGGAAATGGAGGGCGTGGGCCGGTTCGCCCGTATCCACGACCCGGAAGGCAACCCGATCGAATTGTGGGAACCGGCGGGCGGCTAACCGTTCTGTTTCAGAAGCCTCTGCTTCTGGCGGTTCCAATCCTGTTTGGCTTTGTCGGCGCGCTTGTCATGAAGCTTCTTGCCCTTGGCGATCCCGACCTTCAGCTTCGCGATGCCCTTGTGGTTGAAGTAGAGCACGAGCGGCACGATGGTCATGCCCTTGCGTTGGGTGTCGTTCCAGAGGCGCGACAGCTCTTTCTTCGAGACCAGCAGCTTGCGGCGGCGACGTTCCTCATGCCCCCAGGTCTTGGCCTGCTCGTAGGGCGCGATATAGCTGTTCACCAGCCACAGCTCGCCATCCTCCACCGCCGCGTAGCTTTCGGCGATGTTGGCCGTGTTGGTGCGCAGCGATTTCACCTCGGAGCCCTGCAACTGGATCCCGCATTCGATGTCGTCCTCGATCGCGTAATCGTGCCGCGCCCGCCGGTTCTCGGCGATCACCTTGTAGTTAGGGTTGTCGTCTTTCTTGGCCATGGTCCCCCCATATAGGCGAGCCGGCTGGGCGAGGGAAGGTTGCCCACCCGGAATTCGACGCTAATCTCGCGGCCATGAAGCCGGTCATCCTTACCCACGACTACCCATTCCCGCCCGAACGTGTCTGGGCGCTCGCCACGGATTACGACGCGTTGAAGGAGGTCATGGACGGGCTCGTCACCTTCGAAGGCGTGCCCGAGGGGCGGACCGTGACGGGGCAAAAGATGGACGTCACGACCTCGCTCTTCGGTCGGCTTCCGCCGCAGCCTTATTACATGGAAGTCGTGGAATGCGACGACGACGCGATGGTGCTGCGCTCGTCCGAGCGGGGCATGGGCGTGCGGTCCTGGCAGCATACCGTGACGGTCGAGCCGACCGCAGAGGGCAGCCGCCTGACCGACCGGATCGAGATCGACGCAGGCTGGCGCACGCCGATATTCCGAGCATGGGCACGGTTCATGTACGGGCGGCGGCATGCGCCAAGGATGCGGATGCTATCGGCGGGTTGGGGCGACTGACGGGGACTGGTACGCGGAGGGTTTGGTTGGTGGGGGACCGCTGCCGGTGATGACGAGGATCTAGCTTGCACACGCAACAAACCCTTGCAAACGTCAACCAATGACTGATTTCGAAGAAAAGCTTGCGACAATAATTGGTAGACCATCAAGACACAGGCCTTTTGTTTGCGATGGCTTCCCTTCGGATTGCGCCACGTGGGTTGTAGGATACAACGCCGCGACTACAGGCGGCGACTGGTGGCAGTATTGGTCCTCGGACAGCGGTTTCGATCTTCAGTCATGGCGCAATGACTATGATGCTGAACGAGAGAAGCGCGGAAAAGGTCCTTCCGCTACGCGCCGCCGAATTGACCGTTTGAGGGCGTCAATACCAGACATCCTAGAGACCAACATTTTCGCTGTTCCATCAACAAGAATGGCAAATATGCCGGACAGCGACACAGCGGCCTTTGATCTAATGTTGGCAACATTGAAACCCAACACAATCATCGCACATGGCGTGCCAGCGGCAAATCATCTCGCCGGCTGGACTGATGGAAAGCTGATTAAGTGCCCTCATCTATCACGCGCGGGTTATGCAGTAGTTGATGCTGTCATCGCCGAGCTTCAAGCGAACTAGTTTTTCTTCGAAAGTAGCGAGTGCTGCGACTGCTTGGATTCGGTTCGTTAGGGCTTGATCGGAGCCTCTTTGCTACATGCACGCACGGCGAAAATGCGGACGAAGCCGACGTCAATCACCAACGCTTCGCACTTCCATGTCATCGTAAACGAAGGTCGCAGTAGGGCTTAACGCGATAGTGAAGGAATATACTACGGTCTCAGTCTCGCTCCTACAAAGACCAAACATCGCAACTCCCATTCTTCGGTCGGAAGCGTCACCTCGTTGAAGCCTGCAGTCAGCGAAAGATGCAACGCCAGTGTTTTCAATTTCAGACATGCGCTTGAAATAATAGGATGTTGTGGTGATGAGGTATTGGTGCTCGGCTGGTCGGTTTATTGCTACGAAGAGTAGCCAGGTCGTCAAAGAACCGGCCACAGCCGCGCCGAACATTTTCCAAAAAACTCGCATTCACGGCCCCAAGCATGACAGTCGGCAGCAAGTCGATCTTTAGAGCATCATTTCTGAAACGGCAAAGTCAGGAGTAGGCTCAATCCGGTCATCGCAACTGCTCCGATCACGCCTATGCGCTCACCAACTCAAAGGAACAAGAGTGCCCTACCCCAGCGCCATGCTCATGCGATAATTATGAAGTTCGACGCCCTGTCGTTCGACCTCGCGCCGCTGCTCCACGACGAAACCCCGCGCCTCGAAAAAGGGTCGGGCGGTTTCGCTGGCTTCGACGAAGAGTGCCGAGAGGCCGAGGGTGCGTGCCGCCTCTTCCAGCGCGTCGTAGAGCGCCGGGCCTGCACCGCGGGGGTGGGTGTAGAAGCAGTCGATGTGGCCGTCCCGCTCCAGCTCGATGAAGCCGGTTACGCCGCCGCTGTCCGCGACGAAGACCATCCGCCCGTCGGCTTCGCGGTCCGCGAATATCTCGGGCCGTGGCGCGGGGGACCATGCGGCGCGTTGGGCGGCGGTGTAATGCGCTGCGGCGGCCCCGTGGACCGCCGCGTGAAAGACCTCGGCCAGCGCCGGGGCGTCGTCCGGCCGGTAGCGCCGGACGCGGATCAGTTGATCAGCCCCGCATGGGTCATCGCCGCATCCATCGCCGCGCGGGTTTCGTCCGCGAGCGGCATGAGCGGCAGGCGCACGTCCTCTTCGATGAGGCCCAGCTTGGCCATGCCATATTTGGCACCGGCCACGCCCGGCTCCATGAACACTGCGCGGTGGAGCGGCATCAAACGGTCCTGAATGTCGAGCGCACGGCCATAGTCGCCTTCCAGCGTGGCTTCCTGAAGCTCTGAACACAGCGCCGGGGCGACATTGGCCGTGACCGAGATGCAGCCGACCCCGCCCATTGCGTTGAAGCCATGCGCGGTCGGATCTTCGCCGGACAGTTGGATGAAGTCGCGCCCGCAAAGGTCGCGCTGCCACGCCACGCGCGCAAGATCACCGGTCGCATCCTTCACGCCGATGATCATCTCGTGCTTGGCAAGCTCGGCCATGGTCGCGGGCGCCATGTCCACGGCGGAGCGACCCGGAATGTTATAGATGATGATCGGCAGGCCCACCTCGGCCACCGCAAGGAAATGGGCGATCAGCCCCTGTTGCGTCGGCTTGTTGTAGTAGGGCGTCACCACCAGCGCGGCATCCGCGCCCACGTTCTTTGCGAACTGGGTGAAATGCAGCGCCTCGACCGTGTTGTTCGACCCGGAGCCGGCAATCACCTTGAGCCGACCGGCGGCATGCTCGACCACGGTTTTCACGACAAGCTCATGCTCTTCGTGCAGAAGCGTCGGGCTTTCCCCGGTCGTGCCCACCGGGACCAGCCCGTGCGACCCCTGATCGACATGCCAGTCCACCAGACGTTTGAGCGCATCGACATCCACTTTGCCGTTCTTGAACGGCGTCACAAGGGCCGGGATGGAACCTTTCAGCATGTCACGCTCCTGTCTGTCGTTGAGGGCCGTTGATACCCTATGAGCCGCGCGGTGAGTCGCCCGGCGTGAAAACGCGCGGAAACTAGCCGCGATCCGCCGAAATGCCAAGAATGTGTGTTGAAGCGCTTTTTCGATGCGCTACCTATGCGCTCATGATGAGACGCGCCCTGACCGACGCCCGCCTTTTCCTTGCTGCCCTGCTCACGGCTATTGTGGCCGCAACGTCCGCCCCGGCGCAGGACGAAGGCGAGGTCGTGGCCCTGAAAAATGCGCTCGACCTGATGCGGGACGGAAAATGGGACGCGGCGCTCGTTGCGGCCGGGCCGGAAGAGTCGCTGCCGTGGGACGTGATCCAGTGGAACCGCCTGAGGGCGAGCCAGGGCAGTTTTGCCGAAACGCAGGCGTTTCTGGAACGACGCGGCGACTGGCCGGGGATCGACTTGCTGCGCGAACGGTCGGAGAAGACCATTCCAGAGGATGCGCGGCGGTCGGACGTGCTGGCGTTCTTCGCGGATGTGAAGCCCGAGACAGGTACCGGATCGCTGCGCTACGCCCGCGCGCTGTGGGAAAGCGGCGAGAAAGACGCGGCAATGGCAGAGGCGCGGCGCGCCTGGACCAACTTCGCGCTGACGAGCGAGGAAGAAGCGCTGTTCATGGTGGTCTGGCCAAAGACGCTGGCCGAATTTCACTGGCAGCGCATGGACATGCTGTTGTGGCGGGGGCTTGAAAGTCAGGCCGAGCGGCACATGGCTCGCATCGACACGGAGCACCAGATTCTCGCCCGCGCCCGGATCGGGCTCAGGGACGATAAACCCGGCGTGGACGGGATGATCGAGAAAGTGCCCGACGCGCTCGCCGACGATCCCGGCCTTGCCTATGAGCGGATGCTGTGGCGGGCGCGAAAGGGGCGCAACGACGACACGATCGAGCTGATTCTCGAACGGTCGGGGAGCGCGGAGAGCCTCGGAAAGCCGGACGAATGGGGATATCAGCGCCGAAACCTCGCCCGTTGGGCGATGCGGGAGGGGCGCTATGAGACCGCCTATGACCTCGCCGCAAATCACCATATCGACGAGGGGTGGAACCGGGAGGACAGCGAATGGCTCGCCGGTTATCTCGCGCTTCGGTTCCTCGACCGGCCGGAAGACGCGCTGAAGCATTTTCAGACCTTTCGCACGACGGTGGACACGCCGATCAGCCTGAGCCGCGCCGGGTACTGGGAAGGCCGCGCACATGAAGCTTTGGGCAATGCCGAAGCCGCCCGCGCGGCCTATGCCTTCGGGGGCGAGCACCAGACGGCGTTCTACGGGCTCTTGTCTGCGGAGAAGGCCGGGTTGCCGCTCGACCCGAAGCTGGCCGGGACCGAGGAGTTCCCCGACTTCCGGCAAGCGAGTTTCTGGGGCACGCCAATCATGGAGGCCGCGCGGCTCACATGGGCGGCGGGCGAGACTTACCTGACCGAACGCATGGTGGTGCATCTGTCCGAGCGTCTGGACCGGGCCGAAACCGGGGCCTTGGGCGACTGGGCGATGAGCGTGGATGCGCATCATGTCGCGCTGGTCATGGCCAAACACGCGGTGAACTTCGAGAAGGTGTTGGAAGCATCCTACTTCCCGGTCCCCGAGATCGGCCGCGGCAATCCGACGGTGCCCCGCGCTCTGGAATTGTCCATCGCGCGCCGGGAGAGCGAGTTCGACCACGAAGTTTCGTCCCATGCCGGGGCGATGGGGCTGATGCAGCTCATGCCCGGAACCGCGAAGGACATGGCGAACCGGGTCGGGGTGGATTACGTCCGCGCGAAACTCACGGCGGACAAGCAGTACAACACGCGGCTCGGCAGCGAGTACCTCGCGTGGTTGATGGAGCGTTATGGCAACAACCCGATCCTGATCGCGGTGGCTTATAACGCAGGCCCCGGTCGCGCGAATTCCTGGCAGAAAACGCTGGGCGACCCGCGCGACCCGGACGTGGATATCGTGGATTGGATCGAAATGATCCCGTTCAACGAAACCCAGACCTATGTTATGCGCGTGACCGAAAGCCTGCCGATCTACGAAGCACGGCGCGCGGGCGACGTGCCGGGTGGCCCGCTCAACTTCGTCTCAATGCTGAAGCGGCGGTAGATCTGCGGCTGACCTGACGCTCGCGCCAGACCGTGAACAGCCCCGCGCCCACGACGATGGCCGCGCCAATCACCGTTGGCAGGTCCGTGGTTTCTCCGAAAAAGCTAATCGCGATGATCGACACGAAGACGAGCTGGAAATAGGCGAAGGGCTGCACCGCGCTGGCCTCGGCCTGTTCGTAGCACTTGATGAGCAGGTAATGCCCAGACGCACCGGTGATGCAGAGCAGACCCATCCAGAGCCAGTCCTCCCGCGCCATCGGCTCCCAGTAAAACGCGCCAATCGCGGTGATCGCGACCATGCCGGTGACGCCCGTCCAGAAAAACGAGGTCGCCGCCGAATCGCGATGCGCGACATAGCGGGTGGCGAGGCCGTAGATCGCGAACAAAAGCGCAGCGAGGAGCGCGATGAGCGCCTCGGGCGCGAACACCGCAAGGCCGGGGCGCAGGATGATGAGGATACCGATGAAGCCGACCCCGATCGCTGCCCAGCGCCGTGGCCCGACCTTTTCGCCCAGCACGGGGCCCGACAGCGCCGCGATCATAAGCGGGTAAGAGGCGAAGAGCGCGTGGGTGGGGATCAGCCCGAGCACGACGAAGGCATAGACGGTCACGACGATCTCGAAGATCAGGAGCACGCCGCGGAAAGTCTGTAGAACTGGCTGGCTTGTGCGCGCGGCTGCGCGGATGCCGCCTTTGCTTCGCGCCGCGACCGCGATGACGAACAGCGCGAAGAACCAATAGCGGATCATCACGATCATCCAGACATTGTATTCTTCTGCGAGCAGGCGTGACACGCCATCCTGCACCGCGAAGACGAACACGGCGGCTATCATCAGCAAGATGCCCGCGCGGGTGTTGTTTTGGCTCATCGCAACCTCGCAACCGTCATGTGACGCTTGCGCCCGTATCCCGGCACGCGGGTGACGTCAAAGCCTGCGTCCTCCAGACCGCGCCTTACGAAGCCCGCCGCGGTGTATGTCGCCGCCGTGCCGCCGGGTGCGGTGTGGCGGGCGACTTGCGCCATGAGGTCAGGCGACCAGAGTTCCGGGTTTTTGGCGGGCGAGAAGCCGTCGAGGAACCAGGCGTCTGCTTGTCTATCCCATGCCGGGAGCGTTTCGCGCGCATCGCCTTCGATCACGTCCACGCTGAGCGGGCCGATTGTGAAGAACCGGATCCCTGCACCCCAGACGGCAAGCAAGGGGTCGGCCACGGCGCGCGCCTCGGGAAACGTATCCAACGCGCGGGCGATGTCATCGACCGCCATCGGGTAGGCTTCGAACGAGGTGTAGCGGATCGGGATGTTGCTTTCGCGCAGGGCCAGCACCATCGCCAGCATGTTTAGACCGGTGCCAAATCCCAGCTCCGCGACATGGAACCCCGGCACGCAGCGTTCGGGAAGGTCGTTTCCCCCCAGAAACACGTGCCGGGTTTCCGCCAGCCCGTCATGGATCGAGAAATAGGGATCGTCGAACCGGGTCGAGACCGGCACCATGCCGTCCCGCCACTCCAACTCCGCGCTCTGGTTCTCGCTCATGGTTTCGCCTATCGAAGGGTCCGAGACGCGGACGATGCAGGAGGGTCTCTGGCTTGGCAATGGTCGATGTGACGGTGCGCGGCGCGGGGGCCTTCGGGCTGGCCGTCGCCTGGGCCTGCGTGTCGCGCGGGGCCAAAGTGCGCGTGGTCGATCCCGGCGGGGTCGGGGCCGGAGCGTCGGGCGGGCTGGTCGGCGCGCTCGCGCCGCATGTGCCGGAGAACTGGAACGCAAAGAAGGCGTTTCAATTCGCGGCGCTCGACCGGGGCGAAGCGTTCTGGCGCGACGTCGAGGAGGTCGGCGGTCTGCCCTCGAGTTACGCGCGAACCGGGCGGCTGCAACCCATCGCCGACGATCACGCGCTGGCGCTGGCCGAGGCCCGTGCCGCGACCGCGCGGGAATTGTGGGAAGGCCGATATGTTTGGGAGATCGTCGAGGCGGGCGAATGGGCGCCCCTGTCACCCACCGGCAGGCTGATCCATGACACGCTCACCGCCCGGATGTTTCCGCGCAAGGCGGTCGCGGCCCTTGCCGCCGCGATCCGCGCGAAGGGGGGCGACGTTGTGCCCGAAGCCCCGGACGAAGGCGCGGTGGTCTGGGCCACGGGCGCGGCGGGGCTCGTCGAGATGACCGAGGCGCGCGGGCGTCTGGTGGGGGCGCCGGTCAAGGGGCAATCCGCGCTTCTCGATTTCGACGCGCGCGACCTGCCGCAGATTTTCGCGGACACGGTGCATATCGTACCCCATGCCGATGGGACGACCGCCATCGGTTCCACAACGGAACGGGACTTCGACGAGCCTAACACCTGCGACGATCAGCTCGACGAGGTGCTCGACCGGGCGCGCGCCGCGGTGCCGGCGCTCGCCGACGCGCCGGTGATCGAGAGATGGGCCGGGCTGAGGCCCCGAGCGCGGACGCGTGCGCCCATGCTGGGCGCATGGCCGGGGCGCGACGGCCATTTCGTCGCCAATGGTGGCTTCAAGATCGGCTTCGGGATCGCGCCTGAGGTCGGTCGCGTCATGGCGGCGCTGGTGCTCGATGCGCAGGACGAAATCCCGGACGGGCTCAGGGTCGAAGACAACCTTTGAGCCTTTGACACGCGCCGCGCTTTGTATACATTCCCGTGTATACATCGGAGGGTTCAGTGTGAGTGATCGTGGCAATACCAACGCGAAACGAGCGGCCTACGACCTGCGGCAGCGGATCATCAAGGGCGAATTGCCCGGTGGCACACGGTTGTTCGAGGTCGCTTTGGCCGAGGAACTCGACGTGTCCCGGACCCCTGTGCGCGAGGCGATGAGCCGGCTTGCGGAGGAAGGTCTGTTGGAGCGCGCGCAGAGCGGCGGCTTCGTCGTGCGGTCGTTTACCCATGCCGATGTGGTCGACGCCATCGAGCTTCGCGGCGTGCTCGAAGGCACGGCGGTTCGGCTTGCCGCAGAAGCTGGCGTTTCCGACGAACAAATCAGCCATGTCAATGAACTGGTCGGTCGAATCGACGCCTGTTTTGCCGTTTCCGGGCAGCCGGACCTGGACCTGTATTCCGAGCTGAACGCAGCATTTCATGACGAATTGTCGCGGCTTTGCCCCTCTCCCATCGTGCAGAGCGAGCTGGAGCGGGTGAAGTCGCTGCCCTTCGCATCACCCTCGGCGTTCGTGTTTCGGCAACGCGACCGGGACGGGATGATTCAGTCGCTGATCCTCGCTCAGGCGCAGCATCGGGCGATGATCGAAGCGATAGCAGGCCGTGAGGGTGCGCGGGCCGAGGCGCTGGCGCGCGAACACGCCCGAATCGCGCGGCGAAACCTCGAGGCCAAGGCGCTCGGCGCGGATTTCGCGCATCCGGCGATGGCTCTCGTCGTGGAGTAACACGCGGTCGCGCATACATTTTGCGGCAATTTTCGGCGAAAATCCCGAAAACCGCTTGCATTTTGCGCCGCGCATGGCATCCATGTATACAATTTTCATCCCAGGGAGGACATCATGGTCAAGAGCCTTGAGCAAGTCATGCAGGAGACGAACATCGTCGATCACCTGCGCAATTCCAAAATCGGCATGTACATCTATCCGGGTGTCGCGCCGGAATTCACCAACTGGCGTTCCGAGCAGAACGCTTGGCGTGACTCGGTCGTGGTTTATGACCAGTCGCACCACATGGACGAAGTCACCGTCGAAGGCCCGGACGCCGCCGCGTTTCTGAGCCACGTCGGTATCAACGACTTCGGCAACTTCGACATGGGCCGCGCGAAGCACTTCGTGCCCGTGACCCCGGCCGGCCACGTGATCGGCGACCACATCATCTTCCGCCTCGATGACAACAAGTACGTCACCGTTGGCCGCGCCCCGACCTCGAACTGGATCATGTTCCAGGCCGCGATCGGCAAGTGGAACGTCAAGGTGTCCTACGACCCGCGCTCGGATTCGCGCCCGGATGGCAAGGCGATCTACCGCACGCATTACCGTTTCCAGATCCAGGGCCCCGATGCCGACAAGATCTTTGAAAAGATCAACGGCGGCCCGGTTCCGGAGATCAAGTTCTTCCACGTCGACACGATCAACATCGGCACCCGCAAGGTTCAGGCCCTGCGTCACGGCATGGCCGGTGCGCCCGGTCTGGAAATCTGGGGTCCGTATGCCGACAAACACTACATCCAGACGACCATTCAGCAGGCCGCCCGCGAAGTCGGCGTCGAAATGCACTTCGTGGGTTCGCGCGCCTATTCGACCAACACGGTCGAGAGCGGCTGGATCCCTTCGCCGCTGCCCGGCATCTACACCGGCGACGGCATGATGAAAGAGTACCGTGAGTGGCTCACCGAGAACCACTACGAGGCGGCAGGCTCCATCGGCGGTTCGTTCGTCTCGGACAACATCGAAGACTACTACGTGAACCCGTTCGAGCTTGGCTACGGCTTCTACATCGGCTGGAAGAAAGACGACTTCATCGGCAAAGACGCCCTGACCAAGATGAAAGGGTCCGAGTCCAACCGCAAGAAGGTCACCTTCGAGTGGAACGCGGAAGACGTGATGAAAGTCATCGCTTCGTCCTTCGCTCCGGGTGAGAAGAACTACAAGTGGATCGACTTCCCGCAGCCGAACTACGCCTCGTCCACCGCGGACATGGTGAAACAGGGCGACAAGATGGTCGGCATGTCGATGTTCAACGGCTATTCCTTCAACGAGCGCTGCCTCTTGTCGCTCGGCGTGGTGGATCAGTCGGTCGAAGTCGGCGACGTTCTCGAGATGACCTGGGGCGAACCGGACGGCGGCTCCAAGAAAACCTCGGTCGAGCCGCATGAGCAGACGACGATTCGCGTTCGCGTCTCGCCGACGCCCTACTCGACCGAAGCTCGCGAAAGCTACGCAGACAGCTGGCGCACCAAAGGCTCCTGAGTCTGAAGACACCCGGACGCGGCTGGTGCGACACCCCGCCGCGTCCGATTTGCCGAACGGCTCAAGAGCGCCGCCGTTTATGGCATCAAAATAGCCTCAACTTATCGAGGTAGGCGCGAATGTGATTTGCTCGACCCCCTTTTGCTTCTAGGTTGCGGCGGCAAACCGCCCTAGTCTTGGGCCGGCAGATCAGAACCTTGGGAGGAAAAAGGAATGATTACCGCACTTCGTACCGCAGCCGCCGCCGCCGCGCTCACCGTGGCAGCCGCCGCGCCGGGCCTGGCCGAAACGGTCAAATTCGCGCACTGGGTTCCGCCCGCGCACACGCTTACGAAATCGACCATCGAGCCGCTTCAGGCCGCGACCGCCGACAGCGGTCTCCAGATCGACGTCTATCCGGGCGGCGAGCTTGGCGCTGGCCCGCTCGAGCAATATGTCCGCGTGGTTCAGGGCGTGGCCGACATCGTCTGGGGCCTTCAGGGCTACACCTCGTCGCAGTTCCCGCTGACCATGGTCTCCGAGCTTCCGGGCGCGAAGCCCGAGGGCATGACCGGCTACGACATGATCTGGAACGCCTATGAGGCAGGCCAGCTCGACGGCGAGTTTCCGGGCACCAAGCCGCTTGCGCTTTGGCTCTCGGAACCGAACGTCTTCATCATGAAGGACGTGGACGTGCGCACGCCCGCCGACCTCGAAGGTCTGAAGATCCGCGTCTCCGGCTCCGCAGCCGCAGCCGCCGTCGAATCCCTTGGAGCGACCCCGGTTCAGATGCCGGCCGGCGAGATCTACAACTCGCTTCAGACCGGCCTGATCGACGGCGTCATCACCGGCGCGTCGGCCATCGGCGACTTCAAACTCGATGAGGTGGCGAACAGCTACACGCTCAACGCGCCGCTTGGCCACATCTCGTTCTACGTCGTGATGAACCAGTCGAAGTATGACAGCCTGCCGGACGCGGAAAAGGCGGCAATCGACGCCATCGCGGGTCGTGAGCTTTCGAAATCCGCCGAAGAGGGCTGGTACGCCCGCGCCGAGTCGGTGATCGAGCAGATCTCGAGCATGGACGACAACACCGTCTACACGCTGACCGACGAAGAGCGCGCCGCGTTCGAGGAACTGACCTACCCGATCCGTGACGAAGTCGTCGCGAATGTGGGCGGCGAAGACGTCCTCAAGACCATGCAGGGCATGTAAGACTTGCTGGCACGGCTAAACAACTGGGCAGACAGGCTTATTCGCCTGACTGCCCTTATCGGCACGGTAGGCCTCGTGGTCGAGGTCACCGTCATTCTTGTCGATGTGATCGGGCGGTTCTTCGGAGCGCCCCTCACCGGTGCGCAGGACATCACCGCAATGGGCATGACCTTGATCGTGTTCGGTGGCATGGCGCTGTGCGACAAGATCGGGGGCCACGTCAACGTGGACCTCTTCGAAGGCACGATGCCGCGTTGGATGATCTGGGCCGGCGATTTTGCCTCGGCCATCATCGGCGCCGTGATTTTCGCCGGGATCGCCTGGACGACATGGCAGTCGATCTATCTGATGCGGTTCCAGATGAATATCGTGCAGACAACAAACATTATCGACCTTCAATTCGACTGGTTCAAAGGCGCCATCGTCGTGATGTCGATCGTCACGGCACTCGCCATGACACTTCGCGCCGTCCAGTTGATCGTGACGGGTGACAACGGGCAGGAAAGCAAGGGGCGCGCATGAGCGGGGAAATGATCGGGCTCATCGGGCTCATTTCGCTATTCGTCCTTCTCGGACTGCGTATCCCGGTGGCCTTCGCCATGTTCGCGGTCGGATTCGTGGGCGTTTCCATCCTGAACTCACCGCAGGCCGCGTTGAGCCAGCTGGCCTCGGACAGCTTCTCGCTCGCCGCGAAGGTCGAGCTCGTGGTGGTTCCGCTGTTCATTCTGATGGGGAACGTGGCGACCGAGACCGGGATGAGCCGGAAACTCTATGACGCGGCTTATGCCTGGATCGGGTCGATCCGGGGCGGGTTGGCTTCGGCCACCGTGGTCGCATGCGGTGGTTTCGCCGCACTGTCGGGGTCCTCGGTGGCTTCGGCCCTGACCATCGGGCGCGTGTCGCTGTCGGAAATGAAGCGGTTCGAATACGACGACCGGCTTTCGACCGGCGTCGTTGCGGCTGGCGGCACGCTTGGCATCCTGATCCCGCCCTCTACCGGTTTCGTGATCTATGCGCTCCTGACGCAGGAATCGATCGGGCGGCTCTTCCTTGCAGGTGTGCTTCCGGGTCTTTTGCTGCTGTCCATGTTCATCCTGACGATCCTCGTCATCACGTGGTTCAAGCCCGCGATGGGGCCGAAAGGTCCGTCCACGACGTTTACGGAAAAGATGCGGTCCACCGGCGGTGCGGCTCCGATCCTACTCGTGATCGTTCTGACGATTGGCGGCATCTACACGGGCATCTTCTCGCCCGTCGAAGCCTCGGCCGTTGGCGCGGGTCTCGTGATCCTGTTCGGGACGCTCATGGGCAACCTGAACTTCGCGAAATTCTGGAAGGCCGCGCAGGACAGCGTCGTGACCACCGCGACCGTGATGCTGATCCTGATCTCGGCGTACATGATCAAGACCTTCCTCGCGCTCAGCCACATTCCGCAATGGCTCGGCACCTATCTCGAGGGTCTGGCGATTCCGGTGATCGGCGTACTGGCGATCATGCTGGCGATTTACCTGATCCTCGGCTGCTTCCTTGAAGGGTTCGCGATGATGGTGCTGTCGATGCCGATCTTCTTCCCGGTTGTGCAGCAGCTTGGCATCGACCCGATCTGGTTCGGTGTGCTTGTCGTTCTGACACTGGAAATGGGCCTGATCTCGCCGCCGGTCGGATTAAACGTGTTCATCGTGAAATCCGTGGCGCCAGACGTGTCGCTCGCGAAGATGTTCCGTGGCGTGGCGCCGTTCTGGTTCGCGATGCTGGTGACGCTCATCCTGCTCGTCGCTTTCCCGCAGATCGCGCTGATCCTGCCCAACACGATGATCCAATGACCGCGATTCTGATCCCCGGTTTGCTTTGCGACCGGTTCTGTTGGGAGCCGATTCTGGACCATATGGATCAGGCGATGGTGGCAGATGTCTCGACGCAGGAAAGCATCGCGCAGATGGCGGCCGATTGCCTTGCCATTTCCGAGGGGCCGCTGGAAGTCGCGGGTCATTCCATGGGCGCGCGGGTCGCGATGGAAATCGCACGGATTGCGCCGGGGCGTGTGCGCAAGCTGGCGCTTCTGGACACCGGGTTTCACCCTTTGAAAGAAGGCGAAATCGACGCGCGCGCCGAGATCGTGGCTTATAGGCATGAGAACGGGATGGAGGCTTTGGCGGCGCGGTGGTTGCCGCCGATGGTGTATGAGCCGAACCAGACGCCGGAGCTGATGAAGGGTCTCACCGACATGGTGCTGCGCAAGGATGCCGAAGCGCATGAGCGGCAGATCCGGGCGTTGGTGACGCGGCCCGATGCGTCGTCCTATCTGCACGAAATCAAGTGCGAGACGCTCGTCGTCGTCGGGCGGCAGGACCAGTGGTCGCCGGTCGCTCAGCATGAAGAGCTGGTGAGCCGTCTGCCCAACGCACGGCTGGAGATCATCGAGGACGCGGGTCATTTTGCTCCGGTCGAGAAACCCGAGATCGTCGGGCCACTCATAGCCCGTTTTTTGCAGGAATAGAGCCTTGTTTTATCTCATGGAGAACATCCACCACCCCGACAAACAGGACGAACGCGACAGGCTTCGCCCCACGCATCGCGATTGGGTCGGAACGGGCGGAAACGGCCTGTGTTCCGTGCTGATCGGGTCGGCTTTGTGGGATGCAGACGGCAATGCGATCGGGCATTGGGGCGTGCTCGAAGCGGACAGCGAAGAGAACGCGCGCGCCTTTGCCGAGGGCGACCCGTTTTACACCGAAGGCGTGGTCGACACGCTCAGGCTCACCCGGCTTGCGGACGGGTTCCAGGCGCACCGGATTTCGGAGCGGATGAGCGGCTGAAACCGCCGGAATCCACGTATGTCTCACGTATGTATTGCGTATGGCATGCGTATGGCATCACGTGCGGTTCGCGCCCTGCCCTTATGCCTCGCCCGCTTCGTCAATCTTCTCCCGCAGGATCCGCAGAAACTCGGCAATCGCGTCGCTTGGTGGGCCGTCTCCGAACCGGGTGACGCCGATCGAGACACGGGAGCCGGGGAGGTCGACATCAACCGGTTTCAGCTCCGGGCGAAGCCGTTTCAACCCGGATCGCCCGTAGCACAGGAGCGCGATCGAGCCGCTCGCGACGATCATCTGTTCTGCGTTCGAGAATGAAAACATCTCGGCGGATTGCGCTGGGGGACTTGCACCGGCGTCACGGAAGGTTCGGTCGAAAAAGGCACGGATCGGGGTGCCGTGGGGCGCGACAATCCATTGTTCTCCGGCGAGCTCCTCGATGGAAACTGCGGCGCGATGGACCGGGTGATCGTGGCGGGCGATCATCAGGTAGTTCTCGAAATACAGGTGTTCTTCGACGAAACCGGGAACCGGTGACGGGGCGCGAAGCACACCCATGATCAGGTCAATCTCGCCGCGTTTGAGGGCGTCGGACAACGTGTCATAGCCGCCCGGCACGGCGACAAGGTGGACCAGCGGGTGGCGACGGGTGATTTCGCCAAACGCATCGAGCACCATGGATTGACCAGAGAAAGGCAGCATTCCGACCGACACGCGCCCCACGAGTTCATCTCCCGTAGCTTCGAGCCGCGTGGGTATGTCGGACAGGACCCCGGCGATCCGGTCCCACAGCGCAGCGAGGGCGCGCGCGGGCTCCAGCGCCTCCAGCCCGGTCTGTCGACGTGCGAAGAGCGGTTCGCGCACGTAATCCTGGCAGGCGGTCAGCGATTGGGAGACGGCAGGCTGGCTGATGCCGAGTGCCTGCGCCCCCGCTGAGGCGGTGCCATGACGGACCACGGCGGCGACCGCGCGCAGATGCCGCCATCGCACGAGATTGGGCAAGCGCAAGACACCTGTATTGCCCAGCGCGCCACGCTCCACCGCTTCCATATCCGCGAAGATGCGGCGGCATTGTGCGATCACGATGTCTCCCATCGCCGTCGGTTCGGAGCCGGCCCAGCCACGTTGAAACAGGGAGACCCCGAGGCGTTCTTCGGCATCGTGGAGCGAGCGCGAAAATGCGGGTTGCGACAGCGCGACGGAATCGGCGGCGTCGGACAACCTCCGATGCTCGGACAAGGCCCGGATCACCCGGATATGGCGCGCCGACAGGGGCGAAGTTTGCGGTTGCATAGGCACTATATAAGCGATTTGCGATCATTTATACAAACTGCGCATAAGCGGACTGCATCGGCGGCCCCTATATCTGGCGCATCACCGAATCCGGGAGGACACCGAATGTGCGCTAAGTCGCTTGAAGACCGGCTGAAAGACTACGACAGCCCCTTTGAAATGCTCTACGAGAACCAGATGGGGCGATACCCGTTTCCGATCGAACCGGAATACACCCATTGGGCCGAAGAGCAGCGCGCCTGGCGCGAGGGCGTGGCGCTCATGAACCAGAGCTTCCACATGACCGACCTTTACGTAAAAGGCCCGGACGTCATGAAGCTCCTGTCCGACATCTCGGTCAATTCCTATGCCAAATTCGGCAAGGGCAAAGCCAAGCAGATCGTCTGCGTCAACTATGACGGCTACCTGATCGGTGACTCGATCGTCTTCGGTCTGGAAGATGACGAAGTGAACATCGTCGGTCGCCCCATCGTGCCGAACTGGGTTCAGTATCACGCGGAAACCGGCGGATATGACGTCACCATCACCCGCGACGAGCGTAAGCTGGACGATCCCGACAACCGCCGCCTGACCTATCGTTACGAGGTGCAGGGGCCGCTTGCTCTCGACCTTCTCAACAAGGTGAACGAAGGCGGCGAGTTGACGACCAAGTTCTTCAACATGGGCGAGATCACCATCGCGGGATGCAAGGCGCAGACGCTGTCGCACGGCATGGGCGGTGCGCAAGGTCTTGAAATCTGGGGGCCGTTCGACGAGGGCGAAAAGGTCAAGGCCGCGTTGATCGAAGCAGGCAAGGAATTCGGCCTGCGCCTTGTCGGTAGCCGCGCCTATGCGTCGGCCGCAGCGGAATCAGGCTGGGTGCCTTCGGTGCTTCCGGCGATCTACACTGGCGAGAAGATGAAGCCTTACCGCGAGTGGTTGAAGGCCAACGCGTTCGAGGCGATCTCGACGCTCGGCGGGTCCATGAAGACCGGAAATGTCGAAGATTACTACATGACGCCGTGGGATGTGGATTATGGCCGCGTTGTGAAGTTCGATCATGATTTCATTGGCCGCGAGGCTTTGGAAAAGATGGCCGACGGTCCGCACCGCAAAAAGGTCACACTGGTCTGGGACCATGACGACGTGCAGAAAGTCTATGCCGGTCAGCTTGGTCACGAAGACCTGCCGACGAAGAACATGGATTTCCCGGCGGCGCATTATGCCTCCTACCCCTACGACCTTGCCACCAAGGACGGCAAGCCGGTGGGAATCAGCATCGCGCCCGCCTATTCCGCGAACGAACGCGCCTGGATCAGCCTTGCCGTTCTGAACCCGGAAGTGGCGGAAAACGGCACTGAAGTGACGGTAACGTGGGGTGAGCCCGATGGCGGTTCCTCTAAACCGACCGTCGAGCGGCACCGTCAGGCGGAGGTCCGCGCCGAAGTGCATCCTTGGCCCATTCACGAAGCGTCCCGCCTGACGTATCGTAGCCAAACTTGAGGAGAGGTCGATGTCTGTGGTTTCCCTGACGAAAAACAATGCCGCCCCGCTTGCCGAGTTGCTGGAAGGCGTTTCGATCGAAGTGATGCCGCGCACTGCGGCGAAAGTGGAGGATTTCACCGCGATCCTGCCCGCCGGCACGCGCGTCTACATCGCGCATATCGAGGGCACGCCGATCGAAGAGATGACCGACACCGCCAAGCGGCTTGCCGCAGGCGGGTTCGAGGTCATGCCGCATTTCCCGGCGCGGATCATGCGCGACGAGGCGCAACTGAAGGAGTGGATCGACCGCTACGTGTCGGAAGCCGGTGTGGAAACCGCGCTTCTGCTCGGTGGGTCGCCGACGACTCCGGTGGGTAAGATCGACAGCTCGATCCAATTGCTCGAGACCGGGTATTTCGACGGGTTCAAGAGGCTTCACATTGCCGGACACCCGGAAGGCAACAAGGACATCGACGCCAAGGGCACGACGACGAACGTGGACGAAGCGCTGCGCTGGAAGCAGGCCTACAAAGACCGCTCGGATGCCGAGATGGCGATCATCACCCAGTTCGCCTTTGCCGCGAAGCCGGTGACGGAATGGGCCGAACGGCTGGCCGATATGGGCATCACCATGCCGGTTCATGCCGGTGTCGCCGGGCCTGCGAAGCTTCAGACGCTGATCAAGTTCGCCATCGCCTGCGGCGTGGGTCCGAGCCTTGGCGTGCTTCAGAAGCGTGCGAAGGATCTGACCAAGCTGATGCGTCCGTTCGAGCCGACCGAAGTTCTGAACGATCTCGCCGTATACAAGGCCGAGAACCCCGACAGCCTGATCGACAAGATCCATTTCTTCCCGCTTGGCGGGATCAAGACGAGCGCGGAATACATGCGCGAGAATGGCGCGTAAGGTTCGAACGACAGAGAAATGACGGGAAACGGGGCCTCGCGGCCCCGTTTTTCATTTGCCCCGGTTCAGAAGGCGGTCGTGGTGCTGGCGCACCAGCAGCAGGCCGGGAACGAGCAAGAGCATTATGAACAGCATCACATAGGTCGTGCTGACGAAGGCCGCGTCGTAGCGGGGATAGACGGCCGCGCGACCGAGCGAAACGACGTGCATGAGCGGGTTCCAGTAGAGGATGTTCTGCACCGATTCCGGGAAGTCTTCATACATGAACAGCACGCCGGACGCGATGAAGAGTGGGCGTGAGGCGAATTTCCAGAAGTCACCGAGGACAGGGAGTTCGGCGAACAGGTAGCAGGTGAACACACCCCAGGCGAGCGATATGCCGCCGGCCAGCACGACCGCCTCGAGCATCAGCGGCACATCGAACCGCGGAGATTCCGGTGAGAAGAACGCGATAGCGTAGAGCAGGATGAAATAGACGATGAGCGCGGTCAGGAAATTCAGGAGAAAGCGTGCAATAATGGAATCGATCCATGTCACGGTTGGAAACTGGAGCAGAGATTTGTTGAACGTCAGCGCACCGGAAACCGGGCCTGCGAGTTGGTTGAAAATCGAGAACACCAGAAAGCCCGACGCGTAGAACATGATGAACGTCTTGCCGATTGGCGGGGTCCGCGCGAGCAGGCTGAAAGCGATCGTCATCACCATGATGAAGATCATGGGAGAGGCCAGCGCCCAGAGATAGCCGCCCGGGGATTTCCCGTATTTTTGCCCCATCTCACGCAGCATCAGTGCGAAGACCGACCTGAAAGTCGGGAACGAACGCATTCGGCCCGTCGAGCCGATCGGCTGGAGGGCTTTGGGAATCTCGATTTCGGGAGGTGCCGTCGCGCTCATGTGAGTGCAGTCCTACTGTCTGGCCTTGCAATGGTCTATTATGTAGAAGGGGCCGGAAAAACTCAATTGCGTGTGAAAGGTAGCGCTCTTGGCCGAGGATACGAGCTCGTCGCGAAAGAAGGCTGCGCCTGAGAAGGATGACGCGCCCGACGCGGACACTTCCGAGCGATCGGAAGCGACGACGACGGAGAATGACGCGAAGGCTCGGGCAAGGGCCGAACGGAAGGCCGCGATTGCCGCCGAGAACGCCGAGCTGACCGAAGAAGAGCGGCAGGAGCGGGCGCGCGAACGCACGCGGGCGCGGCCCATGCCCCGGGTCGTGGTGCGCCCCATGGCTCAGAAGGCGAAGACTCGGAAACGGCATTTCGGCCTCATATTGTCATTCTTCCTGATTGTTGCGCTGCCGGTTGCGGCGGTGACCTGGTACGTGTTCGAGCGAGCTGCCGACAAATACGCTTCGGATGTGGGCTTCACCGTCCGGCAGGAGGACGATGGCGGCGGTATGGCTCTCACCGGACTGGCTCAGTTCGCAGGGGCTGCGGGCGTCTCGGGGGCGCTGGATTCCGACATCCTTTACGAGTTCATCCAGAGCCAGGAGCTTGTCCGTCGGGTCAACGAGTCACTGGATCTCTGGACGCATTTTTCCCAGCACTACGAACAGGATCCGCTGTTCGCGCTGAAGCCCGGCGGCACGATCGAGGACCTTCACGATTTCTGGGGCCGCGTCGTGCATGTCGATTTCGACAGCAACACAGGGCTTATCGGGCTCGAAGTTCAGGCGTTCAGCGCAGACTTCGCGCAGTCGTTGGCCGATCAGATTTTGCAGGAGAGCCAGGCTCTTGTGAACGATCTCAACGCACAGGCGCGCGCGGATATGCTTCAGGCGGCGGAGGAGGATCTGGCAACTTCGGTCGAGCGGCTCAAGACGGCGCGTGAAGCACTGGTCAGGTTCCGCACCCGCACGCAGATCGTCGACCCGGAAGCGGACATTCAGAATCGCATGGGCGTGCAGAATTCCCTGCAGCAACAACTGGCGCAGGCATTGATCGACTATGATCTGCTCGTTCAGCAGGCCAGTCAGGAGGACCAGCGGGTCGTGCAGGCGCAGCGGCGGATCGACGTCATCCGTGAGCGGCTTCGGGAAGAGCGGCAGAATTTCGCCTCGGATCAGAGTTATGAGGGTGTCGAGGGCTATCCGACCCTGATTGCGGAATACGAAAGCCTTGCGGTGGACCGGGAGTTCGCGGAAGAGACCTACCGCGCCGCTCTGGCGCAACGGGATGCCGCCGTCGCAAATGCGACCCGCCAATCACGATATCTGGCGACCTATGTCCTCCCCACTCTACCCGAAACTGCCGAATACCCTCGGCATGGGCAGATCATCTTCATGGCGACGCTGTTTCTGACGCTTGGGTGGGCCTTGTTCGTCTTGATGTATTACTCGATCCGCGACAGGGGGTGACCGGATGATCCGGTTCGAGAACCTGTCGAAGACCTATTGGGTGAGAAATCGGCACAAGGTGGTCATCGACAACCTGAACCTGACCCTGCCGACCGGCAAATCGCTTGGCCTGCTTGGGCGCAATGGTGCGGGGAAATCGACCCTGTTGCAGATCATTTCCGGCGCACAGAAACCCACGACGGGGCGGGTTCTGACCGATGGCTCCATTTCCTGGCCGGTCGGACTCGCATCATCATTTCACAAGGACATGACCGGCGCGCAGAATGTCCGGTTCGTCGCGCGGATCTATGGCGTCGACAGTGACGAGCTTGTCGAGTTCGTGCGTCACTTCGCAGAGCTGGGCGACCATTTCTTCATGCCATTCAGCACCTACTCCTCCGGTATGCGATCCCGGATCACGTTCGGCACGGTGATGGGAATCAGGTTCGACACCTATCTGGTCGACGAGGTCACATCGGTCGGCGATGCGTCGTTCCGGCGCAAGAGTCGGGCGGTTTTCCTCGACCGGGTCAAGAACGCGTCGGCGATCATGGTGAGCCACAACATGGGTGAGCTTCGGGATTTCTGCGATGCCGGCGTCGTATTGAATGACGGCAAGATCGAATATTTCGATGACATCGAAGACGCCATCGAGGTGCATGAGAAACGTATGGCGCAATCCTGACGGGATGCCGCCGAACCGGGTTCCTTAACGGGTTCTGAAAATACCGAAAACTTGGCGATATTCTCCGCTGTGGCGTCACAATTGCGCTCCGCACCCTGCCCGTTCCGCCGGCCACAACACACCCGCTTGGGAAGCGGAGGTGTGGTGTGTCGATCAAGGTCGAGGGGCGGTTTTACGCGGGGCTTGGGGTTCTGGATGCCGGGATCGACCGTCTTGAATTCGTCGAAAACGGAAGTGGCCTGACACTGATTTCCGGGTCCGGGCGGAATGGTGGGTTGGCGACCTATGGCCTCGACGCGTTGGCGCCCCCCGTGCTCGTCGATTTGGAGGTTTTTGACGGCGGGTGGATTCAGGGTCTGTCGGATGTGTTCGCAGTCGTCAATGCACCCGACGGCGGGCTGGAGATCGTCGTCGGTTCTGCGGAGTTCGGCAAAGTTAGTGCCTTTTCTTTCACGGAGAACGGGCAGATTGGCACTCATGTCACCTACGACGGCTTGGGTGCGAGCTTTGGGCGCTCGTCCGCGATTTCGGGCGACGGTGGCATACTGGCATTCGTCAGTCAGGAGGGCGCGCTCGCCTGGGCGCGGCGGGACGCGGGCGGCGATCTTGTCGGGTTTGCCGATATCCCGGATGAAACGATTTCCTACGACAGTTTCGTCACCGCCGCGGCGCAAGTCACTCTAGGCGGCGCGGATATCCTCGTCGTGGGCGACGCGGGGAGCGACGGGATCAAGAGCTACGTGCTCGGTGCGGACACGGCAACGCTCGTCACGAATCTCGGCAAGGCAGACGGATCGGGTATGATGGACCCGACGCAGGTCGCCATTGTCGAAGTCCTGGGCGATAGTTTCGTCATCGCCAGTTCTGCTACGGACAATTCCGGGGCGCTTTCCGTTTTTCTGCTCGAGCCGGACGGGTCCCTGACCCGGACCGACCATGTCATCGACAATGGATTCACGCGGTTCGGCGGGGTCACGAGTTTGGCGACGGTCGAAGTGGATGGCAGGCAGTTCGTGGCCGCAGGTGGGGCGGATGACGGTGTAACGCTCTTCGTGGTCATGCCGGGCGGGACGCTTCAGTATCTGGAGACGATCGTGAACAACTGGGTCGGCGGCGGACCGGGCCAGGTCGCAATCGCGAATGTTTCGGCAATCGCGGCTGGTTTATTGAACGACCGAATCAGAATCATCGTGGCGAGCCAGGCGGAAAGCGGGCTGAGTGACCTGTCATGGGACGTATCGGGTCAGGGCGCGCAGTTCCTTGCGGACAACGCGGGCGAGGCAGTGACCGGTGGGGGTAGCGATGATCTTCTTGTCGGTCGCGCGGGAGACGACGCGATCTCCGGCGGTGGCGGTGACGATATTCTGGTCGACGGGAAAGGTGAGGATGTTCTGACCGGCGGTGCGGGCGCGGATGTGTTCGTTCTGCGCGATGACGGGCAACGCGACGTCATCATAGATTTCGATCCCTCGGTCGACCGGCTCGACCTTTCGTCATGGCCGTTTTTCTACGTCCCGCAAACCCTGACGATCCTACCGAACGCCGATGGTGCCGAGGTGACGTGGCGCGATGAGACGTTGATGGTGCGGTCCGCAAACGGCGGCACGCTGGCGGCCCATCAAATTCGTGGCGCCGTGATGACGACGCCGGACCGCCCGATGGATTTGTCGGGGTACAGCTTCCCCGACGACCCGACGGGGGGAGACGACGGGGGCGGTGGAGGAGATGATGATCCGGAACCGTATGATTTTAAGGACACCGACGGTGATGATCTGATCGACGGCACCGGCAACGCCGATACCATCCTGATTGGCGCGGGTGATGACGAAGTCCACGCCGGTGGGGGAAATGACCAGGTAGATGGCGGTTTTGGCAGAAACAGGGTCTTTCTTGATGCAGGCGATGACAGCTACGACGACCTGGGGCAGAGCGGGTCAGCCGATGGTGACAACGTTCATGGCGGGGCGGGCGACGATACCATCAGGACCGGCGCTTCCGCAGACGAGATCGACGGCGGCAGCGGAGATGACGTGATCCATGCTGGCGCGGGTCATGACGACGTGACCGGAGGGGCGGGATCGGACGAAGCCTATCTCGGGGACGGAAACGACAGGTATTTCGACAGCCTCGGCGAGGGGCCGGGCGAGAATGACATCGTCTTCGGCGGGGGCGGAAATGATTACATCGTCACCGGGGGCGGCAATGACCAGCTTTATGGCGAAGACGGTAATGACACGCTGGGCGGAAAGACCGGGCATGACCTGATCGACGCGGGGGACGGCGCCGATCAGGCCTATGGCGCTTCGGGTAATGACGAGATCTATGGTCGCGCAGGCGCGGACACACTCTATGGCGGTGCGGGCGACGATATCCTCGACGGTGGAGGCGACGATGACGCGTTGCACGGCGAGGCGGGCCTCGACCTGATCCGAGGCGGTGATGGCCACGACTGGATCCACGGTGGCGCGGATAACGACACGCTTGATGGTGGTGCGGGGAACGATGTGCTGATCGGAGACACGGGCGAGGACCGCTTGGAGGGTGGCGCGGGCGTCGATGTGCTCAACGGCAACGCCGGAGACGACATACTGGATGGTGGGGCAGGAAACGACCGCCTTTATGGCGGCGCTGGACATGACGAGATTCACGGCGGGCATGACATGGATCGGCTTTTCGGACATGGCGGCAATGATCGGATGTACGGCGACGCGGATCGCGACGTCATGTTCGGCCATGCGGGACGAGACAGGCTCTATGGTGGTGACGGCTACGATCGTGTGATCGGCGGGCAACATGACGATGTGCTTTTTGGGAATGCGGGTAACGACGTGCTGTTGGGTCAGGACGGGAACGACCGGCTATGCGGGCAACAGGACGATGACATTCTAAATGGAGGGGGCGGTCACGACAAACTCTATGGGGCATCCGGCAATGACCGGCTCATTGGCGGCGGCGGAAACGATCTGCTCGTCGCAGGAAGTGGTACGGATACTCTTATTGGCGGGGCTGGTCGTGACAGGTTCATCTTCACACAGACGAGCGGCGAAAACTTCGTTCGCGGGTTCAACTTAAGGCAGGATAGGCTCTTGTTTCGCGGGATCGACAAGAGTGACGTTTCGATCTCGAAGGCTGGTCCACATGTCACGGTCGAGTGGGATGAGGGGTCCGTCGTCCTTGTCAATCACGATGGACGCGGGTTTTGGTTCGACGATATCAACTTCAGCTAGCCGAGGTGATCGGCGACATGAAACGCGCTTATCAGGTCGTGACTGTTCATTACGCCCAGCAACTGGATCATGTCACCTGAATCGAACTTCAACTGCACACCCGACGAGGTCTGAAACGCGACATCCAGGATTCCGCGTGGATCCGTTGGGTTCGGTAGCAGATGCGGATCGAGGATGAGCCTGTCACATGTTGGATCGAAGTCCTGGATCACATCGGACCCATCGCCGCTTCGAAACACGAACCTGTCACTTCCAGCGCCAAGTTGGACGGTATCATCACCGGTTCCCGGGTTCACGAGGTCGTCGCCCGCGTTCGCGCGGATAATGTCGTTTCCAGCGCCGGCGATGATCTGATCCGACCCGGCGTGCGCGATGATGAGATCGTCGCCCGCGCCACCTGTCGCGAGATCGTCGCCGGTCCCGGCCTTGATCCGGTCATTGCCGTCTTGTCCGAAGAGCTGATCATCCCCTTCGCCCCCGAGGAGGAGATCGTTGCCATCCTGCCCCCGCAACAGATCGTTGCCGCCGCCTGAGCGCACGACATCGTCGCCAGCTCCTCCTGATACGGTGTCATGTCCGGCCCGCGTAACGATCAGGTTGTCGGCGTCGTTTCCGATGACCCGGTCATTGCCTCGCCCGGAAATCGCACGTTCGATCGTCACCCCGTTGGCGATGGTGAAGCCGCCCGCAATGCCATCGGCCGCAGAGAGAAAGCCGCCTCCCCCAATGCTGTAGTCGAGTTTGGCGGGGCGAAGGTCGATCACGCAGTCGAACACGCCGCCGTAACGGATGGTGTCGTAGCCTCCGGCATCCCAGATCGAGACCCAATAGGTTCCAGTTCCGTTCAGACCGGGCAGATCATAGGTGTCATCACCCGTCGCGTGGGTCATGTTCGCGCCGTAGGCCGCCTGTAGAACGGCGATGTCGAGCGCCATCGGCCCCGCTTCGACACCCCAGAGACCGTCTGCGCCGGGGCCGCGCCCGATGGTTCCAGTGTTCAGGCCTTCGTTGTAGGACATCACTGTGAAGACGCCCTGATTGAGATCGAAATCGCCATAGTCACCGAACGCGTTACTGACGCCGGACAGGACGCCGGATGAGCCGCCTTCGTCATGCGGGTGTGCGAGGCCGAGACCATGCAAGAGCTCGTGCACGATCGTGGCGAAACCGACACCGCCAATTTCAAGATCGCCTCCCGGTTCCCGATCCCATGCGGCACCGTTGAACATGCCGCGCCCGTGGCCCGGATAGTAAGGGGGGTTGAAGAAACCGAGCCTGTGCGGGGCCATTTGTTCGTCGGCGTCCAGACCCAGAACGAAATCCGCGCTGAAGAAACTGTCGACCTGTGTGAATGTTACTTTGGTAACCGCCTCGATAAGACGGAACGCCCGGGTCACCTGCTGGACCTCATATGCGTTCCAGCCCTCGCTATAGTAGACGGTGCCGCTATCGGATACGACGTAGTCGCGATTTTGGGCGAAATAGACACTGATTTCCGTGTCCGAGAGCGTATCACCCCAGTCGATCGCGGCTGTAGGGGTTTCGGCAACCCGGCCGGACGTTTCCGATCCGTCGCCCGAATCGGCATGACCCGAGGCATCGGTTGCATAAGCAACCGCGACAACAGGTTTTTCGGCGCGAAATTCGCTCATCTCCCGGCCCTGCAATGGACACCCCGTGAGCAATTTATCATTCATTTAGGTCAAATGGGACCTAACCGATCAGGCAGGGTTAACTGGTCAGAGCGGATGGTTCACGAATATCGGAAAAGCCGCGCCCGTCGCGTCGGATTTCAGGAACGCGCGGGCGGTGTCGAGCGCTTCGCGGATCGTCACATCCATATCGAGATAGCGATAGGTCCCGAGACGCCCGACGAAGGTGACATTCGTTTCGGCCTCGGCACGAGCCACATAGTCCGCCAGCATCGCTTTCTCCTCCACCAGCCGGATCGGGTAGTAGGGGATGTCATCGGGGCCGCATTCGCGCGAGAATTCCCGGTAGAGCACGGAGCCTTCGTGGCTTTCCCAAGGGCTGAAGTGCTTGTGCTCAGTGATCCGGGTGAAGGGCACGTCGCGGTCGCCGTAGTTCATCACCGCGCATCCCTGCCAGTCGCCCTTGGCCGTGAAGCGTTCGAAGTCGAGCGTGCGGTAGCCCAGACGCCCCTCTTCAAATCCGAAATAACCATCGAGCGGGCCGGACCAGACGATATGATCATGGTCGTCGCGCATGGAGGGGTCGTAGGGCGTTTCAAGTCGGACGGTGATGTTCGGGTGATCGAGGATCGCCTCGACCATCGGCGTGTAGCCGTCACGCGGCATGCCCTGATGCCGATGGAAAAAGTAATTGTCGTCGTAGTTGAAGCGCACGGGGAGGCGTTTGAGGATCGAAGCGGGAAGATCGGTCGGGGAGCAGCCCCACTGCTTTTCCGTGTAGCCCTTGAAGAACGCTTCGTAGAGATCAGGGCCGACGAAACGCAGCGCCTGCTCTTCGAACGTCTGGGGATCGGTGATGGTGGTGTCGGCCTGTTCTTCGATGAAAGCGCGGGCCTCATCCGGGCGCATGGTCTTGCCGAAGAACTGGTTGATCGTGTGCAGGTTGACGGGGAGCGAATAGACCGCGCCCTGCGTCGTGGATTTCACCCGGTTCTTGTAGGGTTCGAACGACATGAAGCGGTTGACGTACTCCCAGACCTCGTCGTCGTCGGTGTGAAAGATGTGGGGGCCGTAGACATGGACCATCACGCCTGTTTCGGGGTCTCGTTCGGTGTGGCAATTCCCGGCGACGTGGTCGCGCGCGTCGATCACCGTGACATCATGGCCCGCTTCCGCCATTTCGCGACCGATCACCGCGCCGGACAGCCCGGCGCCCACCATCAGGAATTTCATGCCACGCTCCTTGTTCGGGTCGATCCGATGTCTCACGCACGGGGCAGTCGTGCAAGCGGGGTTTGCCGCGGGAGGCGTTGCAGGCTAGATACCTCTGGTTTCAAGAGCATCGGATATCGGGATGAACGACAGGCAAACCGACTGGATGGCAGTCGAATGGCGGCCGGGGGCACTTCGGATCTGGGTGATGGACGACGCGGGTCAGGTAAAGGCGCGGTTGGACGGGACCGAAGACACGCGCGCACTTGGCCCCGAAGCGTTCGAGATCGCATTGGGCGGGCTGATCGCCGGTTATCTCGAAGATGACGCGCCGACCGAGATCCTAATCGCAGGCGACCCGGCGCGGCCCGGGTTCTGGTCGGATGATGTTGCGGGGCGCAAGGTGCCTTGTCGTCCCGTCGAGCCGGGAAGCGCGGTGCGGGTGGCGATGCGTGACGCGAGGCTCGATGTGCGGGTGGTGCCCGGGCTGGTGCAGGCCGCGCCCCCCGCGCTCATGCTGGCCGACACGCTTCGCGTGGCCGGATACCTTGCCGCGAACGAAGGGTTCGACGGGGTGCTGTGTTTGCCCGGTGCGCGCAGTCATTGGGTGCATGTGAGCGCGGGCGAGGTGGTGTCATTCCAGACCGTGCTGACCCGCGACCTGACCGAAGGGTCGCTTCGCGCGATGAACGTAGAGCCGATGGACGCGACATTGGGCGAGATCGGCCTCGCCTCGATGGAAGACGTGATGTCGCGGCCTGAGCGGATCGGGCAGAAAATAGGCTCTAACGCTGCTCAAGTTGCGCTTGGAAACACCAGCGCGGAGGATAGCCGCGAGGCGGTTCTCGGCGCGTTTCTTGGCCTCGAGCTGGCCGCGATGAAACCGTTCTGGCTTGGTCAGCAGGTGGCGCTAATCGGGCGCGACGGGATGCGGGACGCATATTCGCGGGCGCTTGAAGCGCAGGGCATTACGCCGATCGCGGCGGACGAAGAAGAGACGCTTTTGTCCGGGTTTCGCGCGGCGCGCTAGGCGCGGGTCTTGCCCAGATGCTCGCGCGCTACCGACACGGCCTTCAGGATGGCAAAAATCTCCTGTCCCGGTGCAAGACCCAAGGCATCGACCGACCGGCGCGTCACCCGTGCCAGCATGAGGTTCCCGCCAGCATCAAGCTGCACCATCGCGCCGGGGCCGTCGCCAATGCGGACGTCGCGGATCGTCGCGGCGAGCACGTTCAACGCGGATATGCCTTCGGGCCGGGTCTTGGCGAGCATGACGTCCTGCGCCTCGACCAGTACGCGTAATGTCTGGCCGGGATCGCACGGGACATGAGGGATGAGGAGCCGGGTTGAGCCGGCGGACAATTCCGACAGCCCGTCGGCGTGATGCGCGACCACCTTGGCCTCGAGCATCGCGCCCGCCGCGCCCGGTCCGAGGGGCGTGATCTGCGGATCGGCAAGCACTTCTTGCGCTGGGCCGGTGCGCAATATGTGACCCTGTTCCAGGACAATTATCGTGGTCGCGAGGCGGGCGACTTCGGCGGCGGAATGGCTCACGTAAAGCACGGGCACATCAAGCTCGTCCCGTAACCTCTCGAAATATGGCAGTATTTCTGACTTATGGTCATCGTCGAGCGCGGCGAGCGGTTCGTCGGCCAGTAGAAGCCTTGGCCCTGAAAGGAGCGCGCGCCCGATCGCGACCCGGCTTTTCTCGCCGCCGGACAGGTCGGCCGGACGGCGAGAGAGCAGCGCGCCGATACCCAAAAGCTCAACAATAGTGTCCAACTTGGGAAGGTTTGCACCTTTTGGCGCGTACTTGCGACCGTAGGCAAGATTTCGTTCCACCGTCAGATGCGGGAACAGGCGCGTGTCCTGAAACACGTAGCCCATGCGGCGCCGATGCGGCGGGGTCCATGACGTCCTGTCTTGCAGAACCTCTCCGTCGAGCTCGATCAGACCCTGTTCCGGGCGCATCAGTCCGGCGACGGCGTTCACGACGCTGGTCTTGCCCGATCCGGACCGTCCGAAGAGAACGGTGACGCCAGGAGGCGCTTCGAAGGCCACGTCGAGGGCGAAATCCCCGAGGCGGTGTTGGATGGACACTTTGAGGCTCATCCGCCAACCCTCCGCGCCACCCGGCGGGCGAGCCATTCGGACAATGCGAGCGCGCCCAAGGCGATGGCAACCGACACCGCGACGAGCCGCAATGCGGCGCTTTCACCACCGGGAACTTGTAGGAACGCGTAGATTGCAGAGGGCAGGGTTTGCGTCTGTCCGGGTATGTTAGAGACGAATGTGATGGTGGCGCCGAATTCGCCCATGGCTTTCGCGAAGGCGAGGATCGCGCCGGTCAGGATGCCCGGCAGGATCAGCGGCAGGGTGACCGTGACGAAGACCTGAAGGCGGGATGCGCCGAGGGTGGCGGCGGCGTCTTCGAGTTTCGGGTCGACCGCTTCGATGGACAGACGCATCGCACGGACCATAAGCGGGAAAGCCATGATCGCGGCGGCGAGCGCGGCCCCGGTCCAGCGGAAGGCGAAGGTGATGCCGAGCGGATCGAGAAGGCGGCCAAGCGGTCCCTGGGTTCCGAAGGCGAGGAGCAGGAGATAGCCGGTCACGACAGGGGGCAGGATGAGTGGCAAATGCACGAGGCCGTTCAGCACCTGACGGCCAGGAAAACGCCAGCGCGCCAGTGCGTAGGCTGTTAGAAGTCCGAACGGAATAGACCCTAACATGGCCCAGAATGAGACTTTGAGCGAGAGCGCGACCGCCTGCCACTCTTCTGGGCCGAGCCAGTTCACGGCGTATCCTCGACCGCGTCGAAGCCATAATCGGCGAATATTCTGCGCGCGGTTTCGCCGGTGAGGTAGGCGAGAAACGCATCTGCGTCGCGGGCCTCGCTTCGGCTCACGCGGGCGGCGGGATAGCGGATCGGTGCGTGGCTGTCGTCGGGAAAGCGGGCGACGATCGCGACCCTGTCATCCGCTTTCGCATCGGTGGCGTAGACGACGCCCAGGGGCGCTTCACCTGTCGCCACGAGTGCGAGCGCGGCGCGCACGTTGTCGGCCTGTGCGACCCGGCCTTCGAGCATGGGCCAAATGCCGAGATGCTCGAACGCGGCTTTGCCATAGATACCGGCGGGAACCGACGTGACGACGCCCATCGCGAGGTATCCCTCCGGCCCGAGCGCTCCCATTAACGCCTTGGCGGTGAGCTCCACGTCCGGCGACGGTGCTCGGGCGACCAGAACGAGGCTGTTTTGAAGGATATCACGGAGGCTGTCGGAGACGATGTCGCCGTCGGCGTCGAGGACGTCCATCCATTCGGTGTTGGCGGAGATGAACACGTCCGCCGGGGCGCCGAACCCGATCTGACGTGCGAGAAGACCCGAGCCTGCGAAGGACAGGGTAACATCTGTGCCCGTCTCGGCCTCATATAGCGCGGCCACGTCGCTCAGCGCGTCACGCAGGCTTGCGGCGGCGAAGACCGTGAGGTCGTCGGCCATGGCCGGTGCCGCCAGAAGGCAGGCGCATATGGTCGCAAGGCGCAGCATCGCTCCACCATAGCCCTATGCGTGGGGCGGTCCGCAAGGCGGGAATCCGGCTTTGGGAGTGCAGAAATCATCTTGTGGTCAAAGGTTTGGGTTGCGATGTATGTTGGACGCGACGGAACAAAGACGGTGGAGCCCATGGCGCCTGCAAAGATCACTCCCGTGCTGCTCTGCGGCGGCTCCGGCACCCGGCTCTGGCCTTTGTCGCGAAAATCCTATCCCAAGCAGTTCGTTCCGCTGATCGGAGACAACACGCTGTTTCAGGCGTCCGCGCTTCGGCTGTCGGGTGCGACGGAGGCTTTGAGCTTCGAGAAGCCCGTGGTTTTGACCAATTCGGACTTTCGGTTCATCGTGACCGAGCAGCTTGCTGGCGTCGGGATCGACCCCGGCGCGGTCGTGATCGAACCGGAGGGGCGCAACACCGCGCCCGCTGTGCTCGCCGCCGCGCTCAGGGTTGCCGAGACGGACCCGGAGGCGATCATGCTGGTCGCGCCGTCGGATCATGTGGTGCCGGACCCGGAGGCGTTCCGCGATGCCGTGGCGCGGGGTCTGGAGGCGGTGGAGGCCGGCGACCTCGTGACCTTCGGGATCACACCGGATCGGGCGGAAACCGGATATGGCTACCTCGACCTGTCGGACAAGCCCGGCAAGGACAGGGCGGCGGTGAAGTTGAACCGCTTCGTCGAGAAACCTGACGCCGCTCGGGCCGAGGAGATGGTTAAGGCGGGGAACTTCCTGTGGAATGCAGGGATCTTCCTGTTCCGCGCGCGCGACATCATCGACGCGTTCAAGACCCATGCGAAGGATCTGATGAAGCCGGTCCGCGGGGCGTTGGCCGAAGCCGAGGTGGATCTCGGGTTCCTGCGGCTCGCACCGGGGCCGTGGGGCGAGGCCGAGGATATTTCCATCGACTATGCCGTGATGGAGAAGGCCGAGAACCTGTCGGTCGTGCCCTATGATGGCGGCTGGTCGGATCTGGGTGGCTGGGACGCCGTGTGGCGTGACAGCGGGCCGGACGAGAACGGTGTCGTCACCTCGGGCGAGGCGACGGCGATCGACTGCACCAACTCGCTTCTGCGGTCCGAGAACGAGCGGCTGGAGGTCGTGGGCATCGGGCTTGATAACATCATGGCGGTGGCGATGAACGACGCGGTGCTGGTCGCCGACATGAGCCGCGCGCAGGACGTGAAAGAAGCGGTGAACGCGCTCAAGGCGAAGGGCGCGGATCAGGCGACGATGTTTCCCAAGGATCACCGCCCCTGGGGCTGGTTCGAGAGCCTCGTCGTCGGCGGTCGGTTCCAGGTGAAGCGTATTCTCGTCCATCCCGGCGCGTCGCTGTCGCTGCAAAGCCATTTCCACCGTTCGGAACACTGGATCGTGGTCGAAGGCACGGCGAAGGTGACGGTGGACAAGGAAGTCAAGCTCGTCAGCGAGAACGAAAGCGTCTATATCCCGCTCGGGGCCGTTCACCGGATGGAGAACCCCGGACGCGTGCCGATGGTTCTGATCGAAGTGCAGACCGGCGCTTATGTCGGTGAGGACGATATTGTCCGTTACGAGGATATCTACGCGCGGAGCTAGGCGGTGGCGCGGTTGGGCGCGGAGTGCACGGCTTCTTGTGTTCTCTTTTGGGTGCGCCTCTTAACCGCTTCATCTCGGTTTTGCGCGAGCGCGAGATAAAGCCCCAAAGCGCACCATTCGCCAATCGAGAAGTAAATGTCGTGGCTTGCGGACACCAGCGGCCGAACGAGCAAGACTGCGCACAACACGATGCAAACGATTTCGGATTGCCGGTTTTCGACCCGACCCGACATCAGCGTTATCGTGCGTATGGTCATCTGGAAGAAAAAGTAGCCGGCGATCAGCAAGCTCAGAGACAGGCCGAGTAGACCGGTCTTTAGTCCGAATGCCAGTGGCACATTGTGAACGTCTTTCATGTCACCGCTCGCCAGCCCGAGTTCAGCGCCTTCGGGACGGCCCAGCACCCACGCGTTTTCGAATTCTCGCAATGCAGCGGAAATCATTTCTTCTCTGCCGATGGATGATGCGATGCGTTCGAGCCAAGCGACCCCCAAATCCGGAATTGCGACCACGAGTGCCGCAACGAGGGTGATCAGGAAGATCCCGACAAAGCGGTCCTTTCTTCGGGATGTAAGCAAAAGGAGCGCGAGAAAAATCAACTGGAAGAGCCAGACCGACCTTGAGAACATCATCGTCGCGACGACCATGAGGAGTATGAAAGCGACCTTGCTCGCCCGGCTGCGATCAAGAAAAAAGTACAGCGACGAGATAAGAAACGCCATTCCGGCAGAGTTCCGAAAGGCGACGCCGTGGACTTCGAGATCGCCTGCAACGCCGAACAAATTGTTCGAAAAGATCTCGTTCCAACCGCGGAAGAGAATGCTGGATACGGCTGAAATGGATCGCGATGCGACGAGTTCGGAAAACACGTCGAATACCCCGATACCAAATGTGAGCAAGACCGGGGACACGAGAAGGATCGCGGCGGCGGTCGAGCGGGACGTGGAATAGGACCGGCTGGAAACTACAGTTGCGACGGCAAGCGCGGCAACGAGATAATAGCTCATCTTGATGGCGGACACGACTGACCCGGCGTCGCTGAAGATGATCGCGCGTAGCAACGACAACATGATGAGGCCCGTGAGCGCCAGGGGGACCACGGTAGATACGACCGTGAGACGCCCTTTCATGGCGACGATCGCGATCAGGACGAGGATGCAAACGTCAACGGCGCGAACGAGCATCCCTCCCACGGAGGCGACGTAGCTCCATGTGAACGGTGCAAGAAGGAAAATTGCCGCTACAAAAACGCCGGAAACTGAGCCCAACGTCGGGCGCAAGGCCAAACCTGAGGCTTGGGCGCTCACGCTTCACTCCCCGGTCGGTCTTGTCCGCCTATGCTTGTCGCTCGACGGCTGGATGTTCGGCCCTTATGCGGCACGGGCCGCCTCCCGTGCGTCGATGGACCACGAACCCCGATCTCTGCCCTTGGCGATATCTTTCACCCAGTTCTGAACATAGTCTTCCAGACCAGGCGTTGCGACGAGATCGAAGGGGTGAAGCCAGAAATGCACATGATCGCCGCGCTGTGCCCGGTTCAGCGCCAACTTCAGGCGGCGCTTGGTCATGGTTCTTTTCAGACGACCCGCATTTTCGCCCCAGTTCACAAGTTCGCTCGCGTGGTGGAGGATCGGTCCATCGTTCGAGGGTATCTCGGTAACCGGGCTGACCGGCCGCATGATCGACGCGCAGAACCGGGATGCGAGGTTGCCGCGTTGGCCGGGGGCGGCTTCATTCAGGGCATGCATCCGCGCGACTTCGACACCTGACCCTGAGAAAAGATGGAAATGGGCTGCCCGGTTTTCGGGGAAGACGAAGAACCTGTGATCCAGTCCGGCTTTCTCATTCGCGCGGGTCGCTTTTGAGATGTCTTGCCCGAGCACGATTTCGTCCTGATCGGCGTCATCGAAAAGGACGTGGCTGTAGCCATGGGTGCCGAAGACGTGCGGCGTGCGGGAGGTCAGCACAGTGTCGAGCAGGTCGCGCCCGTCGTGGGTGGCCTGCTCCGCCGTCGCGAGAAAGGCGCGGGTCCGGTTCGCAAAGCTGCCGCGGAGGTGGCCGAGATCGCGGTCGGGTGGCGCTTCGATCATCGCGCCGACGACCGCCCAGATGCAGGGGATTTCAAGATCGTCGAGCAAAGCGACGAAGCGTTTGAGACTGGGACGCAGATCGCGATAGACGCCCGCTGCCTCACGCCTGCGCCACATGCCATTCCCCACCACGCCCCAACCGAGTTCGAAATCCAGCGATAGAGTGATTGCTCCTGTCATCGAGGCGCTCCGTCATAGCCGAGTTTCACCATCATCGGACCTGCCACGTCGCGGTGTGCCGCGCGGTCCGAGGATGTCAGTCGCGCGATACTCGCCGGGTTGTCATCACGGATCGTGAAACGGCGTTTACCCACGGCGATGACGCCCCCGCCGAGGTCGCGGGCGGCGTGTTCATCGACGCCGACGAAACGGAAGAGCCTGACCAGTGTCGCGATGGGGTCGGCCGTGAGGTCTTCGTACCTGATTTCAAGGAAGTTCGAGACTTTCTCACGGTCTTCCAACAGACGCTGGTTCGAGGCGACCCATTGCGCGGCCGCTTCTTCGATCGGGTAGGTGTTGGCACCCAATTCGTCGGCTGCGTTGCCGGACGGGTGGGCGCGACGCCGGATACCTTCTGCCGCGCACAATCCATTTCGCACGACGCCGACGAAACGGCAGTTCTCGAACCCCGCTTCCAGCACCGGCATCCATGCACCGTGGATGATGGATTTTTCGAGAAACACCCGTTTGCCATTCGGCCACCACGGCGCCCAGTCACGGGCGGCTTGACGTGCGAGGGTCTTGGGGTCGGCATGGGAAAGATCCGTGAGGTCAGCGTTGCGGTGCCACATCCGCTGCCACCCACCTTGCTCGATATCCGGGAAGACCGAGGTCAGCTCGACGCCTTCGCGCGGGAGTGTTCCGATTTCAGGATGAGCGCCGAGCATTTCGCGCAGGATCGTTGTGCCGGAATTGTAGCATCCGCCGATGAACAGCCAGCGATCCGGCAGTCGCGGCGCGAAGAGGCGTCCCACCGATGTCCACAGGCGGAACCTGACCCAGGGTCGCACAAGGGCCTGCCGCCAGGCATTCGCGACGAGTGCGCCGCGGTTTCGTTCGGTGAAGGCCATCGCGCGTGCTGTGATTCCCATGTCACTTCTCCTTCACGGGGTGCGCCGGAACACCGACGACGATGGCACCCGGCGCAACGTCTCGGGTGACGACGGCACCAGCACCGATCACCGCGTAATCGCCGACTACGACACCGGGAAGGATGGTCGCGTTCGCTCCGACGTGGACATGATCGCCAATCGTTATCGGAGCCTTTTCGGGTGCAAGATCGGCCAGGCGCTGCCCGAATTGAGCGCGTTTGTTGGTCACGGAGTAGAAGACGACACCGCTGGAAATCGCGCAGTCCCTGCCGATGGATATCCCGCCGCCCGCCGCCATCAGCACGTGATGCGAAATGTGCGAGCCGTCACCGATTGAAAAGGTCCCGGCTCCCGGCATCACGACCACATTGTTGCGAAACACCACGCCGTGTCCGATTGCGATCTGCCCTGGGCGCGCCAGAACTGTGCCGCGCGCCAGTTCCCTGAACCCGAAGCCCAAACGCGCGTTTACAAGCGCGGCGCGAAGTCGGACTTCTGCCGAATACCCGCTGTCTTCCCGGATGAGTTCTGACAGCCATCCACCGAACCGGGCGATGAGTTCTATGACAGCCTCGGGCAGCAGCTCACGACGCAATCGGCGAAAGCGCGTTCTCTTCGTTGGCAATGCACTCATCTTGGTTGCCTCGCCAAATTCATTTCATCCGGGTTTATGAACCTGCGCGTTGCGGTCGGGTGCAACAGCGCGAGCCCCCCGAGGCTGCCGAATGCAACCCAAGCCACGGCGGCGAACAGCGACTGAGTCGGGTCGAGGATTACGGACAAGGTCATCAGGCCCAGCGCAAGCACGCCACCCGGGAGCAATGCCGCCAAGCCGACTTCTTTTGCATGGACGCCCATTTCGGATACGAGGCGCCAGGGAACCACGACGACGTGGTTCAGGACGTAGAGCGTGGAAAACACCACCGCGAGGATCAGAAGAACGGTGTCGGCAGATGTATTCAGGTTTATTCCAATCAGGACGAAGACCCCATAGACCACGCCCCCCGCGAGCAGCCACGGGGCGTAGGTTCCAACGCGGCCTTGGCCGTTGAGGATTTTCATCCAATTCTCCGACAAGGAGCGGGCGAGGACGCCGAGGGACATGATCCGGAACAGGGTCGCAGCCGTTTCGACGTTCCATCCGCTCCCGCGCAAGCTGTCGCCCAGCCAGTAGCGGAAAAGCGGGTCGGCCAGCACCCAGAGGATCGTGACCGAGCCGAAGCTGAAGACGCTTTGAACATAGGTGGAGCGGAGCACGATCGCGCGAATCTCGGCGTTCGGGCCGGGTTTTCCGGCGCCGTAGAGCCGGGCGATTGCCGCGTCGAGGCCGATCACGAGTCCCATGGAGATTTGCCGCTGGTAGCCGATGAGTAGAAAGACGAGGCCAAGGACAAGCGTCGGGCCTTCACCGAATGCGACGTTGACCGCGAGTGTCGAGAAGCGGAGATAGAGCAGGAAGGCGACGACGATGGCGATGTTCCAGCCGAAGATGCGACGCGTCCATCGAAGATCCCGTGCGCCGATCCTGACGGGTCGGAATCCGAAACGGGCGTCGGCCGCACGGGCGACGGCGAAGGCCGCGACCTGCACCAGAATGTAGAGCGCCGCAGAGGTCACGAAGAACGCGTTCGCCAGTTTCACGTCGCCCGCATCGCCCGCAACAACCAGAAGCCCAACGACAGCGACAAGGTCTGCGAGCCGTTCCGACGCGAGGATGACGTTGTAGGCGACCACGCGTCCGACCACGAGGAGGGCCTGAGTTGGCGGTGTTGCGAGCGACGAGAACACGGTTCTGAGGGCGCCGGATGCCAAGGCGAGCGCGAAGGTCGTGTCGGGCAGGTTGCCGGTGTCGAATTTGTCGCGAAGCAGCCAGAGCACAAGAAAGATTGTGCAGGCAAAAAGGCTCGCGAACGCGGCAAAAAGAAAGCTGATCCAGTATGTGCGAGCGAAAGACCGGTCTTCGAACGAGAGGCCAAGAAGCGGGACGACGCTTTCCTGCATCACGATCTTCATGAAGAAGGCGAAACCCGTGCCTGAGATGACGATCAGGTAGATATTGAGCGCCGAAGCGCCGATTTCTGCGAGCAGTCGGACGATGAGCAGACCGCTCGCGAACGTCACGAGAAGGCGCAGGTAATTGCTCGCGATCCTGATCCTGTTGGCGGTCATGCGGCCTCACGATCTATGAGCGAGAGGATTTTGTCCGCGAAGCTTGCAGAAAGTTTCCTGGCGTCGAAGTGGCGTGCCCATTCGTAGCCATTCTGCGATACGGCGCACCACCAATCCGGGTCTGTCAGATCATCCAGCGCGAAAGCCGCGGCACGCCAATCGCCGGCGGGGAAAAGCTGCGCGGCTTCACCTGTGCTTTCGCGAACCGACGAAATGTCGGCGGCGATGACCGGGCAGCCGACAATCATCGCTTCCAGCGCAACCATGTAAAAGCTTTCCAGCTCCGATGCGGTCAGAAGCGCGAAGGCAGTGGACAACGTGCCATACAGGGTATCGCGGTCGACATAGCCGCGAAATGCGACTTGTCCGGAATTGTCGCAAAAGGATCGCAGGCCGGGTGAAAGACTCGAACGGATCGCTTGGGTGTTTCCGAAAATCTCCAAACGGGCCATGGGCCGGGATACCGCGAAGGCACGAAATGCGGAAAGAGCGATCGTGTTTTGCTTGTGCGGTGCGCCGCTGGTGATCATGCAGACGGTTTCGACCCGCGGGGGCGAATGGCGGGGCCCTGACTGCGAAGGAATGTCTATGCCCGCGTAGGCAACGTGGTCGGTTTCGTGTTCCGGCGCGCTGGACCGCGCGAGCTCGCGAAGATGCGCGGATTCGAACAGGTTGATCGAGCTTTGGCCCAGCGCGGCGTGGGCAGCGCGCGGTTGAAGCAGGGCGCGGGGCATCCCAACGGCCGCGCGGCGCTGGCGGAAGGGGAGGAACGGGATGACGTTGATATGATAGGTCGCCTGAGGAAGCGTGACAGGGCTGAAGTAATTGAAACTCACGAGAGCGTCGGCCTTCGCGTCGTGGGCAAGACGGTCCAGCCGCGTGGCGCGGTAGATGTAGGCGCGAATAGCGCCGTGCGCGCCGGGTATCGGGAGGATGTTTACGCCGTTCGCGGCAAGGTCGCATTCGGGAAGCTCACGAGCCGTCAAGACAGTGACGCGGCTTCCCTTGAGCACCAAGGCCTTAGCGAGCCGCGCCATGACAACGGACCCGCCGCCCGCGTTGAGGTTCAGAGCGTCTATCATCACGTGCGGGGCCGGCTGCATCAGCTCGTCTCCGGTGCGGGATGAAGTCCTGCGCCGGTGTCCAGCGACGCGATCAAATGACACCATGTCGCGAGTATTTCGTCACGGTTGGCGAGGCGGTCGTGGGCCTTCAATACGGTGCGGCGCTCGGGTCTGGCGGCAATCAGCCGAGCCAGTGCCTGAGCGATACGCTCGGGATGATCGGTATCGGGAACGACACCGACACTCGATGCGACCAGATCACGTGCAAGGTGGCTTTCCGGCTCGACGAGTGCGAGAACGGGAACGCCGAGGCCCAGATAGGTGAGGAGTTTCGAAGGATAGGCGACCCGGTAGATGCCGCGTTCCAGTGATACGAGTCCCACATCAGCACCGGCAATCAGGTCGCGCGCCTGGTCGAATGGAAGAAAGGGCGCGAACTTGACCTGCGGATGCTTTCCCCAACGCGATTTCAGGTCATGCTGTGCCGCACCGTCCCCCAGGAAAAACAATTCGATCTGCGGGTTCGTCTCGAAGAGCCGCGCGATTCCGTCTGCCAGCTTCGACAGGTTCTGGAACCGGCCGAGATTGCCGGCGAAGATCACGCGGCAAACCCCGGCAGGTTTCAAAAGATGCTCAGGCGCGGCCCTGTTTTCGCCGAACTGGTCCAAAGCTAAGTTGTTGATGATGCGGATCGGGAGCGGCCCGAGGCCACGGTTCGACAAGGTTTTCGCCATGTCGGGTGACAACGTGACGATGGCGGAGGCTCGGCGCAGGGTCTGATTGTCGAGTAATCGGAGGAGACGGTAGATGGCGCCCCGACCGAACGCCGCCCCGCTGATTTGTGAGACTTCCGGGTGGATATCCTGAAGGTGGTATACGAAGCGCGCGCCGCATATCCGGGCGGCAAGGCTCGCACTCCATCCCGCGAGAACCGGGGGGAAGGTAGAGGCTGTCACGACATCCGGGCGTGTTCTGAGGATGTGGAGAAAAAGCGCCGCGCAGTATATCAGCACGTTTGCTCCACGGCGCCACGCCGCCGACTTTTCATTCCGGAGCACGCCGACACGCCGAATACTCAACGCCCCGAGTTGCTCGCGCCGTGGTGCCGCGTTCCCGTCTGCGCGGTATGATGGGATCGACGCGAAGACATGGACGCGATGCCCCTGTTGCGCGAGCTGGTCGCCGATTGCGCGAAGAAGGGTCGCGTAGGGGGGCGTGTCCGGCCAGAAGAAGCGGTGGGTGAGCAGGACTTTCATGTCGGTCAGGCCGCTGCGAGGAGCGCGTTGATTCGACCGACGACCTCATCCTGTTCCGTTTCGGACATGTCGCTGCCGGATGGCAGACAGAGGCCGGTCGAAAACAGGTCTTCATCGACCATGTTGCCTATATAGCGGCTGCCCGCGAAGAGAGGTTGCATGTGCATCGGTTTCCAAAGGGGACGCGCTTCGATGTCATGCTCGAGAAGGGTTTCACGAATGGCTTCCCGCGTGATGCCACATAGATCGGGATCAACGGAAACGGCCGTGAGCCAGAACGACGAGTTGTAGCCGTCAGGTTCGGGCATGAACCGGATGCCGGGATGCCGGAGGGCTTCGCGATAACGGCGATTGATTTTCCGCCGACGTTCGACACGATCGTTCAGGACCTCCATCTGACCGAGACCAATTGCGGCGCAGACGTTGGAGAGGCGGTAATTGAAGCCAAAGGCGGAGTGTTCGTAGTGCGGGGCCGGGTCGCGGGCCTGCGTTGCGAAGAAGCGGGCGCGGTCGGCGATTTCGGCGGAACGGGTCACGAGCATACCGCCGCCGGAGGTCGTGATAATCTTGTTTCCATTGAAAGAAAGGATCGCGATGTCGCCTCCGGTCCCGCATTTGCGACCGTCCTTGTATTCCGCGCCCAGGCTTTCGGCGGAATCCACGACGAGCTTCACCCCGTAGTCTTCCGCCAATGCCTCAAGCGGGGCGAGATCGACGCTTTGTCCGTAAAGGTCGGTCGGAACGATGGCTTTCGGCAATCTGCCTTCGCGGGCGGCGACGGCGAAGGCATTGCGGATCAGTTCGACGTCGACAGTCCACGTTTCGGGGTCAAGGTCGAAAAAGACCGGTTTTGCGCCGAGATAGAGTACCGGAAAGACACCGCCGGCAAAGGTCATGGATGATATCCACACCTCGTCACCGTCTGTGACACCCGCGAGTTTCAGGGCGAGGTGAAGCGCGGCCGATCCCGACGCAAGCGCGACACAGTGGACATTGCCGCCGAGGTAGTCGGCAACCGCATCCTCGAAAGCGTTCAGTTGCGGGCCGACCGGTGCCACGAAATTGCACGCGAACGCTTCGTCGATGTAGGCCTTTTCGCGCCCTGACATGTGAGGTCTGGAGAGCCAGATTCTCATACGTTTCTCCTTGAACCTAGTAACCGTGACGTCGCATTGGCGGTGCGAGCACCTGATGGACCGTTTCAGCGAAGGCAGAGGCGGCGGATGCGCCTTTGCCGACCGAAGATCGACGCACGGACCCTGCCGCTGCGGCGATCTGTTCGCCGGGTCGCGTTTCACTCAGCCAGTCAAGCAGGCCCGCAAGGGTGCCCGCCGGATCTGCGGTGAAATCCTCGTATCGCAGCGTGGTGAAGCGGGCCGGGTCGATCGTTTTGAACGCGGCGTCCGCGCTGGTCACGCAGGCAGCCCATTGGCGGGCTGCGAGTTCGTCCAATGGGCGGTCGGAGTGGTCCTGCATTCCCGCGAAACGCGGACCCCAGCTTCCAAGATGTGTGCGCTTTCCGGTTCGCAGGGCCAGGCGCGCGCTGGCGGCCGAGAAGGCGTAACGCGGCAGATCGGAGGCGGGCGCGTATCGTGCCTTTGCGATGAAATAAGGAAGACCCGGCATTTCTAGCTCGCCACGCCATCTTTTGCGCGCGGAGGCAACGACGTCGTAGCCATCACGCAGGATATGGATGAAGCGCGCTTCGGGAAGCACGGCATCGACGAACGGCACACGCAATGCGTTGGCGCAGGTTTTTTCCACCACGAACGGCGGCTTGCCTCGTTGACGCCAGATGCGAAGGAATGCGGCCCTGATGTATGCGCGCACCTGCGGCGTTGCTTTTGACCGAGGGATTTCGTCATCCGGATGATCGAGGTTTCCGTGACGCCAGATCGGGTTGATCTCGTCGCACGGCCACGTCGCGAAGCCGTCGAGACGGGTGATCGCATCGCGCAATGCGTTGGTGCCTGACCTTCCGGCGCCGATGATGACGATCGGCGTGAACGGCAGGGTAACATCACAGGCTCGGTTCATCCGAACACCGTTCTTGCGATGTAGTCGACGTCACCTCGGAGGCTCCACTCTTCCATGTATGCAAGGTTCAAACGGACCTTTTCGGGCCATATGACTTCTGCGTTGTGGCGTTCGGGATCGCTTGCGGCACCGAGGATTTTTTCCTCCTCACGGAAGCGAAGGGTGGCCGGACCGGTGATGCCGGGGCGCAAGGCGAGAAGTGCTCTGGCGTCGCCTTCGAGCCGGTCCGCCCAGCCGGGAACGTCGGGCCGGGGACCGACGAGAGACATGTCGCCGCGCAGCACATTCCAGAGCTGAGGCAACTCGTCGAGCTTCAGGCGCCGCAATTTCGCGCCGAGGGGTGTGATCCTATCGTCAAGGCAGGTTGTTATCGTCGTGCCGTCGACCGGGCGCATCGTCCGCACTTTCAGCAACCGAAAGCGTCTGCCATGCCTTCCGATGCGTTCCTGCCGAAAGATCCCGCTGGCTCCGGTGTCCCAACGCGCGAGGACCGCCGTCAAGAGAATGACCGGCCAAAGAACGATCAGTCCGGCGACGGAGAACGTCAGATCCATCGCGCGTTTGAGTGTTTGGTCGCGGCGCGTCATGGCAGGATTGCCGCCGTGTTCGCTGTCGCTGGACGCGAACCGAATGCGAGCGACAGCCGCAAGAGGACCGAGACCGGCCAAAGGGTTCGGCAAAAGCGAGTTCGACGATGGATCAAGCCCGGAATGTATTCGGTCATTGGCACTACGCACTCAACATTATCCCTGGGTTTTCCTGTCCGCGGTGACTTCGGCATTTGCACTTTATGCGTGTGTAAATACCGAGCAAAACATCTCCAAGGAGATTTGAGGCAGATACTCTCATGCGGTCAAACTTGATTCAACCTAGAATTGTTAACGAGACCCACCAAACACGTTAAGGAAAACCAGTCCTTTTCCCTTCTGGGGGTCGCGGTCGGCGGAGCGCCGCGCATCAACTGGACCGAATTGAGCGGGATTATTGGTCGTAGTCTGATCCATAGGCGGCGTAAGCGCCGTAGCGACCGCCGTAGCCGTATCGTTGCATGCCCTTGGGGTCGATCTGGCTGAGTGCGAGACCCGTCACCGGCTTTCCGACCATTTCGAACTGGCGCAGCGCCGAGGTAACCTGCACCTTCGTTGTCGCATCCCACTTCACGGTGAACACGATGGCGTCCACGTGATGCGCGATGATGCGGGAATCGGGGACGACGAGCACCGGGGCGGTGTCGATGACCACAATGTCGTAGCGGTCACGACATTCACTCAGGAACTCGGCAAACCGCTCGGACGAAAAAAGATCGGCTGCGTTAGTGTCGCTTTTGACACCGATCAGCACGTCGATGCCCAGACCTTCATGGTGCGTGACCACGTCTTCGAACTCGGATTCGCCCGATAGCACGCCCAGGAATCCAGACTTGTTCGTAATGTCGAAATACTCGGCAAACACCCTGCGGCGAATGTCTCCTTCCAGAAGCAGGACTTTCTTGCCCAGACCGGCGAAATTCAGCGCCAGGGCGAGGGAATTGGTCGTCTTGCCCTCCCCCGGAATGGAAGAGGTGGTCATGATGACTTTCGGCGGGTTGTCGAGGTCGGACAGCATGAGAGACGTGCGGAGGTTTCGGATCGCTTCTGCTGCGGGCGACGTCGGGTTCCTGATGAAGAACTCAAGCACGTTCTTGCGCGCTTTTTCGGGGATCGACGGAATCTGGCCGAGAACGGAGGCCCCCGTCGTCTGTGCGAGATCCTCCGCGGTACGGAACGAATCCTGCTTCATTTCGCGCACGAGGACCGAGCCTACCCCGCCCATCAAACCGAGCATCCCGGACAGAACGAGCACGAGCGACGTCCGGGGCGCGGAGGGGCCGTTAGGCTCAATCGCCTCGGACAGAAGCCGGCTGTCGGCCTGTTGCATCCCGGTCTGGACGGCCGTTTCCTTCATTCGGGTCAGAAAGAACTCGTAAAGCGACCGGGCGGCGCCCGCTTCGCGCTGGAGCTGTTCGAGTTTGACGAGGTCGGTGGATTGTTCGTCGAAGTTGGACTCGAGCCGCGCGAGGCCGGACTGGAGCGATGACAATTGAAGTGCCGCTCGCTGGTGATCCGCTTTTATCGCGGACAGCACCTCGTCAAAGCGGATCAGAAGTGCGGCCTTTGACGTGCGTTGATCGGCGAGCTGGTCAAACCTGCTGTCCGACGCGGCCAAGCGCATGACTTCGGTTTCGCCGGATTCGCGGGCGGCTTCCATTTCGGCAATCCTGATGGCGCCTTCGTCGCGTGTGGCGCGGACGTCTGCGATGCGCGCCCGAACATTCTTGACCTGCAGGCCCAAAGCTTCGAGCGTTTCGGAATTGACCAGAGTGGTCTGCGCGGCGAAATCCTGTGCCTTCTGTTCTGCGATCTCCAGCTCAGATTGAAGCGTGGCAACTCGTTGCGAAAGCCACGAGATGGCGCGTTCGGTCGCTTCGTTCTTCAGAACGATCTGATCTTCGATATACAAGTCCGCCAACCCGTTCGCGAGGCGTGCTGATTTCTCGGGATCAGTCGTGACCAGTTGAATGTTGAAAACATAGCTCGAGCGAACATTGGACACAGAGATCGCGGACATGAGGTTGTTCGTTGTCACGTCAAGGACGCGCTTTTCGGTCGGCGTTTGAGGGACTTGGCCAAGTAGCCGTTCCTTCAGGCCTGAGATCGAGTAGGTGCGTGACGGGCGGATGAAAGGGTTGAACTCGGGGTCGTCGGTAAGGCCCTGTTGCACCACGAGCTTCTGCGCCAGCCGGCGCGAGCGGAGGATTTCGCTTTCGGTGTTGATCGTCGCTTGGTCGCCGGACAGCCCGGACATGACCGACTCTAGCTCGATCATCTGTTCCTGCCGGTTTTCCAACGCGACACTGGCGCGCGCGGTGTAGGTGGGTGTCGCGACTCCATACGCGTAATATGCGCCCGCGATCATGGCGACGATTGCCGCGGCCAAGACCCGGCCTTTCCCCCGCCAGATGGTTGCGAACAGTTCGAGCAGGTCAATCTCATGCGGGGCGGGCTCCTGTATGCCGCGTTCGAATTCCCGCTGTGACCCGTAATTCATCCAATCGCTCCGCCTGGATCTCGGGCCGTTTTTGGCCCACAATCATAGATTGAGTTAAATAGTTATGTTTTCGCCGTCAACGCGTTCTGCGTTGAGAGAGCCAAAGGTCGGACTTCGTGCATCGGCGCTGTTGCGATGGAAGGGGAAGGACCGTTCAACTGGAGGACCAGAGTTTGCTTCGACACTCCAGGGGGATCTTCATTTGATGCTCAGGCGCGGTTGAGCTAGATCGCATGAGGGCAACGAAGGTAGGACGATGTCACTTTTCGGCAGGCTTTTCGGAGGTAGTGGGCGTCGTGGGGCCGATGACGCTGATCCCGGTCCCGCCTTCACGGCGCCGCTTGCGCCAGAGCGAACGATTGCGATCATCGGTGATATTCACGGATGCGACGAACTGCTGTCTCGCCTACTCGATAAGCTGGATGCGGTTGGCGAGAGGGACATGACGATCGTCACGGTCGGCGATTATGTCGACCGAGGGGAACAGAGCCGCGAAACGCTGGACCGATTGCAAAGCGAAGCGAAGTCGGGCCGCATGATCTGTCTTTCGGGCAATCACGAAGCGATGCTGCTCGATTTCGTCGACCGACCGGAGGAGCATGGTGCTCGTTGGCTACGAAATGGTGGGCTGCAAACACTTGCGAGTTTCGGAGTCGGGGGCATATCGGACATTTCGTCGGGCACCGACCTTGTCACGGCGCGGGATCGGTTCGTGAATGCTCTGGGGGGAACGGTCGACTGGTTGAAAGAGCTTCCTGACCGCTTCCAGTCGGGCAACGTTGCGGTCGTACACGCCGGAGCGGACCCGGATGTTCCAATCGCCATGCAACAGACCAGGCACCTGCATTGGGGCCATCGGAAATTCCAGGCGCGGACCAGGGCGGATGGGACATGGATTATTCATGGTCACACCATCGTTCCAGAGGTCGAGGCCTATCGCGGCAAGATCGGTGTCGATACCGGCGCCTACGCGACCGGGCATTTGTCGGCGGTCGTAATTGCGCCGGACGGGTCAACACAGGTGGTTCAGACGCCGTAGCGGGCGTCGAACCAGCCGCGCGCCGAAAGGCGGATGACGGGCGTTCGCGGTTTCCCACAACCCGTGCGCGGGTCATGTTACCTGACCCTCACGTAATGCGCGAATTCTCGCTGATCGGCTGATATCCGCGCTCAAAAGGACGTGCCACCGCGATCTGGTCGCACTCTTGCCCAAGTATCGGCGAATTCCGGCAGGAAACTCTTAATCAATCAACGAGCGCATGACGCTCTTCTCAACCTACCGTGGTGGCCGCACGAGCGGACGCCCTGCAAAATCGGACGGCCCAACAATGAAAATTCTTGCTGTCGATGACGATAAAATCGTTCGTGACCTGCTCAAGGAAATCCTTGTGAGCGCCGAATACGGCGAGGTGCAAACGTGTGAATCCGCCGAGCGTGCGCTGGAGCTGATCGCCGAAGCGAAGAAACCCTACACCTGCTTCCTGCTCGACATTCAGATGCCGGGCATGGACGGGATCGAGCTTTGCCGGAAGATCCGGGAAACGCCCCAGCACGCGGAAACGCCGATCCTGATGCTCACATCCATGTCGGAGAAATCCTATATCGACCGTGCGTTCTCGGCCGGTGCGAGCGATTACCTGACCAAACCACTGGATGCGACCGAGATCATCGTTCGCCTGGGTATCGCGGAGCAGCTTATCAACGAGCGTAAGTCGTTGGCAGAGAGTGCGGATGTCATCGACTCGCTGATCGAAGTGCTCGATCGCACGACGCAGCACGATCTCGACGAGGCGATCGACCTCGGCAAGATGGATCGGCTGCTTCGGTATCCGGCCTTCGAGAACTACCTGTATCAGTCCGGTCGGAGCGCGCTTTTCCGGACCACAGTGTTTGCCGCGAAAATCCGCAATGTGGAGACCCTGCACAGGATTCTGCCTCCGCTCGAGTTCAAGAACTTCCTCAGGTCGGTCGCCGCCGCGATCATTGATCGTCTCGACAGCTATGACGCCTATATCGCCTACCGTGGCGCGGGTGAGTTCGGGGGTGTGATCCCACGCAAGGGGCAACACGTCATCAAGGCTCTCGGAGAAGAAATCACCGTCGCGATTGCGGAGAGCGAAGGCAAGCACACGGCCAAACTGCCGCCGGCCGCAACGGTCGTGCTGGCCCCCGGCTCGCCGATCCGCCTCCCGACCCGCGGTGAACTGAGCAAGGCGACGTGGACCGCGATCGAGAATGTTCGCCTAAAAGCCAACCCTGTTGCCGCGCCGGAACCGAAACGGCGGTTCTCGCTCGGGTTCCGGGATGAAGGTGCCATGGGTGGTTCCGGGTCGGAGGACCTGCAGGACGATTTGAGGGCCGAATTCGCACAATTACTGCGCGAGCAATTGAACACGGAAGTCGGCGAACACCCTAAGCTTTCTCTCGCAAGCGACCGGAAGTCTCCGCCCAGCATTTTCAAGAAACGTCAGAACAAGGCCAAGAGACAGGGGTCCGGAGATCCGTCGAAGGCGTTCCCGGGCGGAAAATCAAAAAAGGTTGAAAACCCTTTCAGGCCGGGCTCCGGTGACGCGACAGGGATGCTTCCCGAAGCCGGGGGAGATAACAGCAGACCACAGGGGAAGTCGAAGAAACTAAATTTTTCTAATGGATGATCGAAGCGCGTTTTGAACGCGGGCCGCCCTGACTTCGGCTGTCTGGCCACGTTGCGGGCTGCACCTTTGATGGTCCTGAAACGGTTATCGCAATTCAATGGCGATACGATATTGGGTGAGGGTATTATGCGGTCGGACGATTTTCCCCGCGGGGACAAAGTGTTGCGGGATCAACCCACGGCGCGGGGACTGAGACTAGGACAAAGGGACAAGGTTTTGGGCAGGAATGTCGGCGGGTCTTCCCGCTCGTATCAGGAGAAATCCAGAGCCGCCCTCGCTGCGCTTTCCCCCGCTGTCGAAAAGATCCGGGGCGAGTTCGTAGGCAAGTTGACGGGATATCACGCGCGGCTCAGGTCGGCGATCATGTCGGACGCCAAGCCAGAGCAGCAAAAAGCCCTTTTCGACGACGCGTCTTTTGTTTCGCACCGGATCGCCGGCGTGGGCCACACGCTTGGGTACTCGGAGCTGGGTGCAGCAGCGCGACGGACCGAGGCAACGCTTGCCGCTTACAAGTCGAACGATGTCTCGGTGGGACGTGATGTCGTGATAGCGCAGATCCGGCAACTTATGGTCATGATCGAAGCGATCAAGGCAGAGTACGGCGTAACTGCCGACTAACGGTCCTGCAGCGGCCTACGCGATCTGTGCGGACCGACGTCGCAGCTTTCACGCGCTCATTCAGGATGGTAACGGTCCGGCCTCAGGCGTCGGATTGATGCTTCTGCCACGCTTCTTCGATCAGTTCGCAGAGCCGAGCGATTTCGAACGGCTTCACGATTACCGCCAAAGCGCCCTCATCGACCAGGTTTTCCGCGAAGGTGTCTTCCGACTTTGCCGTGATGAATACGGCCGGCACATCTTCGAGACCGGGAATATCACGTAGTTTGCGCCAGAGCTCGACCCCGCTGATGCCCGGCATCATGTAATCGAGCAGGAACAATTGAGGGACAAGATCCTCGGATGAATTGAGTGCGTCTTCGCCGGACTCGAACTGCTGGACCTGGTAATGCCCGACCATTTCGAGCGCCATCTTCGTGAGCGCGCGGATATCCTCATCGTCATCGACGTGAAGGATTCTCTCTAGCTTGTTCATTCGCGGATACCGTGCACGTAGCTTTCCTCATACGCGGAGACAACTTTCGTCGAAGCACTCATCCTATGCATCCTCCCGAGCATGGGGCCTGAAGCGGACCGAACGGGAACAGGAAGCAGTCTTTTCACACCCTCATTGGTATATACTCTAGACGACACTATCCTTTCGCATCAACCGGGATTCCACCTGCCGAAAGGCTACATATCGCAGGTTGATCCCGGATAGTGGGACAGATCAGGCCGAAAGGGCCAACGGGTCGCTTCCGGTTTCACCGGTGTCTTCCTGTTGCACCTGATCGAATTCTACGAAGAACGTTGAGCCGACGCCCTGTTCGCTTTCGTAGTCGATCGTGCCCTTGTGTCGTTCGACGATCTGCTTGGAGATGTTGAGGCCCAATCCGGTGCCGCCGACCTTGCGGATATCGGAGGAGTCGACCTGGCTGAATTTTCCGAAGACACGCTCACGTGCATCTGCTGGTATCCCAACGCCCTCATCTTCCACCGATATACGCACACGGTTTCCGTTGGACTCGAGACGCACCTGAACGGATCCGCCCTCATCCGAGAATTTCAGCGCGTTCGACAGAAGGTTGTTCATGACCTGTATCAAGCGGTCATGGTCGCCGTTCATCATCACGTCCGTGGCAGGGATGATCGTTGTCACGTGAATGCCGAGCTTTTCTGCATAGCCAGCCGTGGCCTCAACCGCTTCTTTCACCAAGCTGTTGACACTCATTGCTTCGAAGTGGAAGTCCATCTCGCCCGCCTCCATTTTCTGAAGGTCGAGGAGGTCGTCGATCAGGTTGGCCAGACGCTGGCCGTTCTTCGCCGCGATGGCGAGGGGCGGTTTGAGCGTTTCGGGCACTTCGCCGAGAACGCCGGCGTTTACCAGGTCGATCGAAGCCTTGATCGACGTCAGGGGGGTGCGAAGCTCGTGACTGACCGTCGAAAGGAATTGCGACTTGATTTCGTAGGCGGCCTTCGTGCGTTCGTTCTCTTCGCGGATCAGTTTCAGCTGTTCGAGCCGCTCTTGATAGTTCTTGTAGAATTTCGCCGAGGTGTCCGCGATGAAATACAGCACGAAGAGAATCGTGAAAAATTCCAGCCAGACCACGGAGGAGAGTTCAGGCCGGTATCGTAAGACGTCCAGGAAAGCGATAGCCACAAAGGTCGCCCCGTAGATCGACAATCTCAGGAGCAGCACCGTGAATATCTGACTGTTATACATCGCGGCGAAAAGAGACGCGGAAAACAGGAAAAAGAGGGGCGTGAAGTGCCCGCCTGAGGTTTGCTGCCACGCGATGTTGAGAATGAACACACTGATTGCGCCGGCGCTGACGACCGTGTTGAACGTGATCCGCCTGAGGTAACGCCGGCCGATTTCCGGGTCCTTCCCATCCCAGGATTTCGCTCTCGCTCCGAGAATCTGATCAAGAAGTTCCGACAGAAACACGCCGATGTAGCATGCAATGGTCGAGAACGGATCGAAGTAGAAAGCCGCAAGCAGTGCCGCCGCCAGGAAACTCGCCTGCCGCTGCCAAATGAGCTTGTTGGTTAGATCAATATAATCCTTGATCCGTTCTTCGCGGTCTTCCCAGTCGAACCATTCCGACCGCGCCGCTCTTACCAGGCGTTGCATCCTTGCCTCTTTCCAAACTCCCGCTACCGGGCACGTTACACATGAATTTTGGTAGAAATCGGACGGTTTTCGGGCAAATCGCCCTTTCGGCGTGTATTTCGAAGGTCGTCAGGACGTGCACACGCATGAAGGCACGATAAACATTTCATCAATCTGCGGCCTAAAAACGAGGCCGCGGTCGTCATTTACGGTACTTGCCAGCGGCGCGACTAGGCGGCGCGAAAAGAGTTCCGGCCCGATGCAACGTAGGATTCGCGTAGTCTAGGAAAATTGATCTCGGACTGCGGAATAGACTCTATCTTGCCGAAAAACGGATATCTGTGAAGGACTTCGTCACGGTGCTCTTTCACCTTCGCGGTCAAGAGGCAAACGGGCTTTTTCAATCCCGGATACTGGCGGGGAGGTGCATAGACCTCATACCCCAGGTAACGAAGATAGAACGCGGAATGCTCTGTACGCACCGGTGCGAGGGCAACGTCCACGTCGTAAAACGACGTCGCGAGGAACGGAATACGCAGTGCCAAGAAGTGGAGAGGCAGCCGCGCCTTCCGCGCCTCCGGGTTCACGACAAACCGGGTCGGATCGAGGAGCGTGTTGCCCGCGTCGACTGTTTCCATGATTTCCGGAAACACCTCAATCGTAGGCGCTTCCTTGTTCAGACGCGACACGAGGTGGAGACGGACGGCGGCCACAACCGTGTCGTCCATTTCAACCGCAACGTGCACGCAATTGTCACTCTCGTCGAAGGAATCCGACATGACCCGGTCTTCGTTTCGCGGAATCGAATTCTCGGCGCGATAGCACTCGTAGCGAAGCCGAAAGACCTTATCGAGGTCGTCACCGTTCGTCATGACGGTGTATCGGCAATGCTTAAGCGTTTCCAGAACCTGCTCGTACAATTCTCCAGCCCCCAATCGCTGCCCGTTCACATCGCAGCGCGACACAACAGCAGATCGCTGTAGTCGCGGTAGACGGATTTCTGTTTTATGATTTCGAACCCTGCATTCTCGACCGAAGCTGCAAGCTCTGCTCCGGTGTGCGTCCAATACAGGCCGTTTTTCTGCGCTTCGAAAATCGCTTTGTTCTGCTTCGCGATTTCCCGACCCTGCCAGAACACTTTCAGTGCTTTGATGAGGCCGTATTCCCTGGTCAGGTGGGAAAACAAGTACGATCGCCAATCCGTCACGTTCATGGTTCGCCCTAGATCCACAAGGAACATAAGGCCGCCAGGCTCAAGAAAATCACGCAGGTTTTTCAACCGTTCCGTTTGATCCGGCATGGAATACAGCGAGTGAACGCAGATTATGGTATCCGCTTTGACCGAAATTTCGGCGTCTTCCAGACCGGTACCAACATACGTGATGTTGTCGAAACCAGACAGCTTCTCCTGGGCACGCATTCTCATACCCTGGTCGGGTTCGATCAGGTAAATGGCGCTTTCGGGGAACTTCTGAGCGGCCAGGAGCGAGTATGTCCCGGTGCCACCGCCAACGTCGAAAATGACGCGCGGCGGCTCGATCCCGGAAAGGAATTCATCGCATTCCTTCACGAGCTCCTGATACGCCGGATTGTAGTCGGCGAGCAGGTCGTACGACGTTGCGTAGGCCGTCCAGTCCGCAGTCTGCTTCGCAATTCGAGACGCGTCATTCTGGTCGGTATTTTCCCGACGATCGGCCTTCAGGGACCAAGAATTTCCAGATTGAACGCGCGACGCCATCAGAGTCGACTCCCGATTTTACGTTCTCGCGGCAAGCAGGCACAAGAATCATTCAGACAACTCTGAGGTTACATTGGAAAAGTGCATTTACAAGGAAATATGTCAACAATTTGGCCGATTTGGCGGGATTGTTTCCTAAATCGCTCTAGTCCGTGGTGATGTGCGAAAATGGGTTCGGTTGGGAAAAAATTTTCCCGAGCGAGGCGTTCTCTTAACCCGAAGAACACGCCATATCTGTCCAGGCCGCAGTGTGATCCAGCGCAGGAACACACAAGGAAATAAGGCCTATCGCGCAGTTACCAAAGACATCACGGGCGAAACCGCTTGGAAAAATTATCGTAGTGACTCGCAAACCACGCAACCCATCGAACCGCATATCACTTTGTATAGTTAACCGCTGGTAAAGGCCACAAAGATGACCGACGGCTGCCTCATTTCTGGTCGAAAACGCAACGAGTAACCTACACGGGAAAAACGCGCACAGAAGTGCGTCGAGACTTTGAATTGGAGTTGAAATGAGAGTCCTAGTCATCGATGACGATCCAACAATCCTCGATATCGTTGTTCAGTACCTGGATTTCTCAACGAAGCACGAAGTAAATGCCGTGCCTTCGGCAAAGGCGGCGCTCGAGGCCATTTCGGACGCAGAAGAACCTTTCGAGTGCTTCCTTTGCGATATTCAAATGCCCGAAGTGGACGGGATATCGCTCGTCAAATTGATCCGCCAAAGCCCCGGTCACAAACAGACGCCGATCATCATGCTGACGGCGATGCACGCGAAGCAGGATCTCGACCGCGCATTCCACGCGGGCGCTACCGATTACGTGACAAAACCATTCGACTGCGTGGACCTTCCGCCGAGAATGCAGGCGGCTCAGAAGCTTTCGCTGGAGAAGTCCCGAAACGAACATCGGACCTACAAAGCCGGTGAGCTGGTGGGCATGGGCGGAGAGCTGAAGGAGATCATGCTCAACGATCCGATAACGCTCCCAGGCATTGAATCCGCGCTCGAATACAGCGAGTTCGAGAATTATCTGCGAGAGTTACTGCGTCGTCGCACGGCCCGGCTGACGACTGTCGCCGTGAAAATCGGATCGGTTGACCATCTGTATGCCGAGTACACATCCGAACAATTCAAGCTGATGCTCGGCGCAACCGCCGCGGCGGTGCAGGATACCCTGCTTGCCGACGGAGGTGTGCTTTCGTATCGCGGCAATGGCACCTTCCTGTGCATCCCGGAAAAAGGCCAGACGCTGCGGCACCGCAATCAGGAAACGGAATTAAACAAACGCCTGCGGAGCGTGTTTTCGTCCGGAGACGAGGTCCCCGTTCAATTGCATATCGGCGAGCAGGTGCTCTTGCCCAAGCATTCCGAGGCGGAAGCCATGACTTCGCTTGCCCGCGCGGTGGAGAATGCCGAAGCTCGAAACGGCGATGTCAGCAATGCCTTTCTGACCAATTTCTTCAACGTTCCGCGGCTCTTCTTTGGAGGACGCCGGGTGGGTCAGGAACAAAAGCACCTTGAGAAACGGTCCTACGAAGCGCTCTTGAACGATACCATCAAAGAAACCGGGAACGATGTCTGGCTTCAGGGTCTTCTGCGGCGCGACAAAGTTTCGGACAACGGGCAAAGCCACTAGGATTCCAACAAGACCCCTAGCCTCAGGCGGCGTGAGGACGTCGACACCTCACGCCTTTAGGTAACGCAACACGCTCTCGATAATCGCCGTCCGCATCGCGTGCTGACCGTCTTCGGTGAACACGGAAGCTCCGAACTTCGCCGCGAAGCTGGGTTGATTGGACACGTTGTAGAAACTCTGCGCCTGAATTTGCCAGAACAGGAGAAGCGGATCGACATCGGAGCGGAAAACGCCTTGATCCTGTCCACGGCGGACGGCACGTTGCAGCCGGTCAACCACGGACATCACCATGTCTGATATGTACGCCGACTTCTGGACGAACTGGGCATGATGCATGTTCTCGTTCATGACCATTCTCACCAATTCGGGATTGGCGCGATAGAAATCGAACATGTAGCCGGCGATTTCCCTGACGGCCGCATCAGGCGCCAGGCCCTCAATGTCGATGGCGTCCATTCCATCACGCGCAAGGGCGTAGGCGGCTTCGATCGAGGCGATGTAGAGACCTTCCTTGTCGCCGAAATAATAGTAGATCATCCTCTTGGATGTCTTGGTTTTCTCGGCAATCTCGTCGATCCGTGCACCCGCGAGGCCGAACTCCGCGAACTCGTGCATGGCGACCGACAGGATATCGTGCTTCACACCTTCGGCGTCTTGTTTCCAAGTCTTTCGTAGTCTTTCGTCTTTCATCTGCACGCTGCTCGCTCTCTTTTTTCCCGCCCTCTTGTGGAAAGAGTTAGCAGGTGGAGTCAGGTCTGCAAGGCAGTTTTTCCTTACTGTCTATCGAATTATTTATTATGATCAATAGCTTAACTTTGGCTTGCCCGAACTGCCTCGCAAGCCGAAGTGGCCTTTATTAACAAATGGTTAACGGGGCTATGTGAAAGGAACGGTTCGTTTACCATTCGCAATGCGGGGGCGTGTATCCACCATGAAAACTCTTCATTGCGAGATCCAATATGCCCCAGTCGTCGCCCAGACTAACGCTTCCGTTCATCCAGCCTGCCCAAGCGCAAAAGCATGTCACGCATAATGAGGCGCTGCGTCGGCTCGACATCATCGTGCAGCTTTCGGTCACCGCGTTCGACGCCGTCACGCCTCCCGCTAACCCCGATGACGGTGAGAGCCATGCGATCGGTGCCTCAGCCACCGACGCGTGGGCCGGTCATGACGGTGATGTCGCCTTCTGGTTCGACAGCGCATGGCATTTCGTGACGCCGTCCGCCGGGTGGCTCGCGGTAGAGGCCGGCTCGACGGATGTGATGGTGCACGATGGGTCCGGCTGGGTCGCGGCATCGACGAGCGTGGACTTCGACAACCTTCCCGGTGTCGGGGTCAATACGACCTCCGACGCGACAAATCGGCTTTCAGTGAGCGCTCCAGCCACGCTTCTTACCCACGAAGGTGCCGGGCATCAGCTCAAGATCAACAAGTCGTCTGCCAGCGATACCGCGTCGCTTCTGTTTCAATCCGACTGGTCCGGACGCGCGGAAATCGGGCTTGCCGGCACCGACGCCTTTTCCGTCAAGCTCAGCGCTGATGGCGTGAATTGGGAAGAAGCCCTGTCGCTGGCTGCGGGGAGTGGCATCGTGACGACCGCCAACATGGTTGGTGTGGTGGCCGCCACCCCCGGCCCCGGGAACGCGGTGATCGAAACCGGGGATGGCGCAAACGGCAGCTACACGAAATTCGCGGACGGCACGCTGATTTGCCAGATCGAAGCCTTCACCACCGCGGACGGCGCTGCCGCGACATGGACCCTGCCCGAAACCTTCGCGAGCGCCGCTTACTCGGTCGCCGCCACAGTGCTGGGTGCAACGCCTGGCGTGATTACGATTTCGTCCCAAAGTGCTACGGACGTCGAGATCGTGAGTTTCGACCTCTCCGGGTCTGACAGTGTGACGCCGGACGTCTCGTTGCTCGCCGTTGGCCGCTGGCTCTGACCGAAACGCCACGGCGCGGCGGAAATCGCGCCGGGCCGACTGTGACAAGGCCAAAAAGCCGTGTAGGACGACCGAAAAGAAGGGCGAAGCACATGGCCAAGACGATCCATATCCTGAACGGTCCCAATTTGAACCTGCTGGGCAAACGGCAGCCGGAGATTTACGGCGCCGACACGCTTGCCGATGTCGAGGCCACCTGTGCCAAGCTCGGACGTGAGCTTGGGCTGGAGGTGGCGCTGTCTCAGTCGAACCACGAAGGCGAAATCGTCGAGATGATCCACGCCGCACGGGAAAAGGTGGAGGGCATCATCATCAACCCTGCCGCTTACACGCATACCTCTGTTGCTATCCTCGACGCACTGAACACGTTCGAGGGTCCGGTGATCGAGGTGCATATTTCGAACGTCCACAGGCGCGAGAGCTTCCGCCATCATTCTTACGTCTCGCTCCGGGCGGACGGTGTGATCGCGGGACTTGGGGTCGAAGGCTACCAACTCGCGCTTCGCAGGATGGCGACGCTTCTCGCATGACGGCCCGCTACGCTGTGCTTGGCAATCCATTGAGCCACACGAAATCGCCCTTCATCCACAACGCGTTCGCCAGACAGTTCCACGACGACTTGACCTATGACGCGATAGAGACCGGGCTCGACGGGTTCGCTGACGCGGTCCACGCATTCCGGGAGGCAGGGGGGCTCGGAGTCAACGTGACAGTGCCGTTCAAGGTCGAAGCGTTCGAACTCGCCGACACCGCGCGCGATGCGGCCGCGATCTGCGGCGCCTCGAATTGCCTGAAATTCGTGGGCGATGAGATCGTGGCCGAAAATTTCGACGGTGTCGGGCTCGTGCGCGACATCTCGGCCAATCTCGGTCATGATCTGACCGGCAAACGCATTTTTTTTGCGGGGGCTGGCGGCGCAACACGTGGCGCGGTCGCCCCATTTCTTGCCGCGGGCGCGATGAGCGTGACCATCGCCAACCGTACCGTCGCGAAAGGCCGCGACATCGTCAAACGCCTTGGAGACCGTGGTGAGATCCACGCGATCGGCTACGATGAGGTTACGCGTGGATACGACATCGTGGTGAACTCGACCACAACCAGTCTGACGGGCAAGAAACCGCCTCTGCCTATGTCGGTTTTCGAAGACGCCGCGCTTGCCTACGATCTGGTCTACGGCAAGGGGCTGACCCCCTTTCTTGAAGACGCGCAAGCGAGTGGTGTCGGTATCGCGGATGGTGTCGGCATGTTGGTGGAACAGGCGGCCGAAGCGTATCTCTGGTGGCGTGGTAAGCGGCCCGATACGGCGCCTGTGATCGCCGAGATGACCATCCCGCTCACCTGATCCGCTTCATCGTTTCAAAAATACTTCGGGGAGGTCTAGAGGGGCAGCGCCCCTCCAGCGTCGCGACGCGTGCCACGCACGCGGCGCAAATCAGACAAGTCCTTTGAAGAACCCTTGGAACCACGAAAGCGGCAGGTGCTGTCCGACGGTGAACAGCCACGAAAACGGTCGCGGAAAGCTGTAGGAAAAGCGCCGCGAGTCGATCGCACGCATGACGTGATTCGCGGCGGCTTCGGGCGACATGAGCTGCGGCATATCGAACTCGTTTTTCTCGGTCAGGCGTGTCTCGATGAAACCGGGGTTCATCCTCTGCACGAGGATGTCGGTCTTCGACAGGTCGATACGCAGGTTTTCCGCGGTATGCATCACAGCGGCTTTCGATAGCCCATACCCAACCGCGCCGGGCAGGCCGCGGAACCCCGAGAGAGATCCGATAAGCGCGATGTGGCCACGATTGGCTTCGACGAACTTCGGTACGACCTCGCCCAGGATGTTGAGGCAGCCCGTGATGTTCGTATTCACCATCAGACGCGCAGCATCACCGTTCCATTCTGTCGCCTTCATCGGCTCATAGGCACCGACGGAATAGACGATCCCGTCGAAATCACCCGCCTGTTTGGCAGCATGAGAAACTGAATCCGGGTCGGTGACATCCACCATCACCGCCTTTGCATCGCGTAATTCACCCACAAGGTCTTTCAGGCGATCTTCTGACCGGGCCGACACAACGAGCGACGCGCCACGTTTGTCGAGCGCATGTGCAAGTGCGCGCCCCAACCCTTCGGATGCGCCGATGATCCAGTATCGTTTGGCGGGAAGTTCCTTGGACATGTAGCAATAACGCAGGCCCGAGGGGCCTGTTCCCTAGCTGATTTCCTCGGCAGGCGGGGCTGGCCTCTTGCGAAACACTGCGCCTTTTGCCGTGAGTTTGGCGGCCTGCCACAGGATCAACGCCATGACCCTGAGAGCGCCGGCCGGGCGGCGCAGCGCGGCCCCTGCGAAACGTGGATAGGTCAACGGGGCAAGCGGGCCCGTGAGGGTCGCGGTCAACCCCTTGTTGCCGTCGATAAGGTCGATGGTAATGGCAATCCTGTCTTCGCTCATCGCGAAACGGAACCGATAGTCGCCCGAGATTTCCTGAAACGGCGAGACGTGGAACACCTTTTGCGAGGTCAGGTGATCGGATGGCAGGATTGGTTCGAAACCGGGCTTTGCGCATAGGTAGGAATGCCGGTCGCCCATCGTGTTGTTCACCTCCGCGATCACAGCGATGAGGTCGCCGTCGCGGCGGGCGAGCCAGAACGCGACCGGGTTAAACCAGAAACCGAGGAACCGGGGCTGGGCGAGCAGCAGGATCTCGACACCGTCGAGTTCAAGTCCGGCATTGGTAAATACCGTCTGCGCCCATGCTACGCCGTCACCATCACCACGCGGACCGCCGTGATCACGGTCATGCAGGGCGAAGATGCCCCAGGAATTCCTCGAGAACAGCGGCGGCAGATCCGCCGTTTCATTCGGATCGATCAATAGGTAGTCGACCCCGTAGGTAAAGGCGTTTCGGACGGACCCCTTACGGACATGGGTCGTTGACCCGCGCATATGTCTGTGTCCCGTCATTCCGCTGCGACCAACATGTTTGCGGGCGACAGTGCATCGGCGATCGCCACGCCTGAGGCGAAGCCGTCCTCGTGGAAACCGTAGCGTGTGTACGCGCCGGCGAACCACGTATTGTTCTCGCCTTGCATCTCGCGCAGGGCGTGCTGGGCACGCAGGGCAGCACGGTCGAAGACAGGGTGGCGGAAATTGGCGCGGTCGTAGATCAAGTCTTCCCGGATCGACTCGGCGGGGTTGAGCGTGATGAAGAGCGGGTCGTCTTCGGGAATGTTCTGAAGCCGGTTCATCCAATACGTGACGCCGATTTGATCCCGCGCGGCACGCGTGTCGGCCTGATAGTTCCACGATGACCAGCACAGCTTGCGCCGTGGCATCTGCGTTACATCGGCGTGAAGGATCACTTCGTTGTCCTGGTAGTTCAGATTGCCGAGCGCGGCGCTTTCAGCAGAAGTAGGGTCTTTCAACAGCTTCAGCGCATCGTCGGAATGGGTCGCGAATATGACATGGTCGTAGATTTCCGGCGCTTGGCCGTAGGGCTTGACCTGCGCTGCACCGGCAAGTCGCGTCACGGCTTCTATCGGAGTCGCTGGCCGAAGATCCACGCCTTTTGCGCGCAGATTGTCGGTCAGACGCCGCACGTATTCGACCGAGCCTCCGTCAATCGTCATCCACTGGTGCTGCTGCCACCCCAGAAGCGCGTGGTTGCGAAAGAAATTGACGAGGCTCTTGGCCGGGAATCCCCGGATTTCGTCCGTGGAGGTCGACCAGATCGCGCCGCACATCGGCATGAGGTAGTAGCGCTCGAACCACTGGCCCAAACGCATCTTGTCGACCAGATCCGCGATGGTCATGTCATCGTCGTCGGCATGAGCCTCGGCTTCGGCGTTGAACTTCGTCAGGTCGCGGATCATCTTGACGAAGCGCGGGCGGGCGATGTTGCGCCGCTGACCGAAAATCGCGTTCAGGGACTGCAGGGAGTATTCCATTGCGCCACCGTCGACGGTCGCCCCGAAGCTCATGTTCGATTTCGCCACTGGCACATCGAGTGCGTCGAGCATCCGGGTGAAGTGCGGATAGGTTTCGTAGTTGAACACGATGAACCCGGTGTCGACCGGCTGATCCCCGTTCCGGCCGGCCATCTTGGTCCGCGCATGACCGCCGAGGCGCGGTTCGGCCTCGAAGAGCGTCACGTCATGGGTGGCGCCCAACGTGTAAGCAGCGGCAAGACCGGACACGCCTCCGCCGATGATGGCAATGCGTTGGGTCCGTGTCAGGGGGGCATCGAAAGACATACTCGTCATATCCTCTTGGTTTTCCGTTCGATTACGTGTCGGGAAAAAATACGGATCACTACTGATCCAAGTTTCAACGCGGCGCGTAATCGGGTTATGTTGAGGCTAAGTGACGACCTGATTGCCGAGGAACCAAGCACGCGATGCGTGCGTCCCGTTGGCATGGAGACAGTTGAGAAAGCCCGGCACGTGGCAACGAAAGCGGATCAAAAAGCCTATTCCGAGCAAACGCTCTGGATGCTTGCGATCAGGGACAACCGCGACAAGCGCGCCTTCGGGTTGTTGTTCGATCATTTCGCACCACGGCTGAAGGGTTTTGTCATTCGCGCGGGTGCCCCGGCCGGACAGGCCGAGGACATCGTGCAGGACGTCATGCTTTCGGTCTGGCGCAAAGCGCACCTATACGATCCCGAGCGGGCGCAGGTCTCCAGTTGGATCTATCAGGTCGCCCGCAATCGCCAGATCGACATCATCCGCAAGGAGGGCCGTCCTATGCCGGAGGCGCTCAAGGCGGAAGCGGAAGAGACCGAGCCCGATGCGGGTCAGGTTCTTGCGTTGGAGCAGGAAACCGATGTGCTGCGCGATGCGCTCGACCGGCTGAACCCTGACCAGCGCGACATGATCGAGAAGGCATACCTTGGTGAGCTGACTCATAGTGATATCGCCGAGGCGACGGGCCTGCCTCTCGGGACGATCAAATCCCGGATACGGCTGGGTCTGGAACGGCTGAGGCATGAATTGAAGGATCTGAGGTAGAGAGATGAGCGAACAGATCTCGCACCATATCCCGGATGCAATCATGGCGGCTTATGTCGCCGGAAACCTGCCGCGGCCCTTCGCGCTGGTGGTGGCGAGCCATGTTTCCATGTGTGACGAATGCCGGGCCAATCTGCTGGCGCATCAGGCGGCAGGAGGCGCGGTGCTCGAAGGCATGGCAGAAGAAAAGCTGTCCGGTGGTATGCGCGACCGCGTGATGGGTGCGTTGGACGATGCGATCGACGTGGAACCCGAGCCGGCGTCGCGACAGGGCATCTACCCCGGCCCGGTCGTCGATGCGCTTTCCGGGAAACCCCCGAAGTGGAAGAAGCTCGGCGGTGGCGTGCGTCAGTGCATTCTGGACATGGGCAACGAAGGGTCTGCGCGGTTGCTCTATATCCCCGCTGGCCGGCCGGTGCCTGAGCACAGCCATGGCGGGCTGGAGCTGACAATGGTGCTGCAGGGCGGGTTCTCTGACTCGACAGGTCATTTCGATGTCGGCGATGTCGAGGTCGCGACCGACGATCTTGAACACGTACCCATGGCAGACGAAGGCGAAGATTGCATCTGCCTTGCCGCCACGGACGCGCCGCTTCGGTTCAGTGCGTTTGTCCCGCGAATCCTGCAGCCATTCTTCGCGATCTAACATCGCGCTTTAGACGGAAACCGGCGGCACTACGTAAATTCCCGTAGTGCCGCCACTTTTTTGGCCCGTTGACGCGAATTTAACCGGCTGGTCCGACTGAAACCGTTTGAAATCCCTCTTCTACTGGCTAGGGTGTGGCAGGCTGCGCGCTGGGAGGTGCGCACCCAATAAAACACATGACTGACGTCATACGGAGGAGGATACTCATGGAACGTCGTAAGTTTCTGAAAGGTGCCGCACTCGGCGCCGCCGGTACCGCACTGGCTGCCCCGGCGGTTGCGCAGGGTGCAAAGACCATGACCATCGTGTCGACCTGGCCGCGGGACTTCCCCGGTCTCGGTGTATCGGCACAGCGTCTGGCCGACCGCATCACCGAGTTGTCGGAAGGTGCCATTCAGACCGAGTACTTCGCAGCGGGTGAGCGCGTGGGCGCGCTCGACGTGTTCGACGAAGTCGCGAGCGGAAACTCGCAAGCCTATATCGGCGCCGACTATTACTGGACGGGCAAACACCCGGCCCTGGCCTACTTCACCGCAGTGCCGTTCGGCATGACGTTCGCCGAGATCAACGCCTGGTGCCTCTACGGTGAAGGCCGTGCGCTTTGGGACGAAGTGCAGGACGAATTCGGTCTCTACGGCCTGCCGGCCGGCAACACCGGCACGCAAGCCGGCGGTTGGTTCAACAAGGAAATCGAAAGCGCTGACGACCTCAAGGGTCTGAAAATGCGTATTCCGGGCCTTGGTGGTCAGGTTCTGTCGAAACTCGGCGCGTCGACCGTGTCGCTTCCGGGTGGTCAGATCTACGAAAACCTCGTCTCCGGTTCGATCGAAGCGACGGAGTGGGTCGGTCCCTACAACGACTACTTCATGAAGTTCTACGAGGCCGCGAAGTTCTATTACACCGGTGGTATGCATGAGCCGGGCGCGCAGCTTTCGCTCACGTCGAACAAGTCGTGGTGGTCGGGTCTTTCCGACACGGAGCGTGCTGTCATCACCGCGGCAGCGCTCGAAGAGAACGCCAACAGCTACTACGAAGCGACCGCTCTGAACGGCGAATACCTCAACAAACTGCAGGAGGAGCAGGGCGTCGAGGTCAAATCGTTCAACGAGGACGTGTGGGACGCGATGGGCGAAGCCGCGGCGGAAGTGTTCGAGGAAACAGCAGCACATTCCGACCTGGCCGCGCGCGTCAACGACAGCGCCCAGGCCGCCATGCGCGAGTATGGTCGTGGCCTTGCCCTGTTCGAAGGGCAACTGGTGGCCAACCGGAACCGGATTCTCGGTATCGAGTAATCACTTTGTGCATCTGAGCGAAAAAATGAAAAGCGGGGCTTCTGTCCCGCTTTTTTTCTGATAAACGAGCGCGCATTCACGCAATAATTGCGATGGGAGGGGCAATGACCGAGGTCTTCGATCACACAGAGATTCCGCGCCACGGAAAGCCGGCGGTTCTGCCACGTCTTTTCGGGTGGATCAGTCTGACGGTGCTGGCGGCACTTCTGCTGAACAACATCCTCGTCGTCTATCTCGACTGGCCCGGGATAAAAGCCTTGGGCACAGGAGGCGGGACACTCCCCTACGTCCACCTTGCGATTTACGCTGTCGCGGTCGCGGTTGGGGCCGCTTTCGTTCTCATGACGCAGGATCGGTCGTTGCGCTGGGACGCGCTGCAAATCCACAAGTTCAACACCTACCTGATCCGTGCTTTGTTCTGGACGGTGTTCCTCGTGGGCGTTTTCGACGCAGCCATCGCCTTCATGCGGACCGAAGACTTCATCGAGCCTCTTCTCGGTCAGGATCTCGCGCGGAACCTCGCGCGTGCGAACTGGGTCGGGCCTTGGGTCCATGGTCCCCTCGTGATCGTCGCCTTCGTCATTGCGCTGTTCACCCGCACGCTGGGCTTCGTCTGGCTTGCGTTGTTGATCGTTGCCGCCGAGCTTCTGATCGTGATTTCGCGTTTCGTGTTCTCGTATGAGCAAGCGTTGATGGGCGACCTGGTGCGTTACTGGTACGCCGCGCTGTTCCTGTTTGCCTCGGCTTATACGCTGTTCGACGAGGGCCACGTGCGGGTCGACGTGCTCTATGCCGGGTTCGGGCGCACAAAGCGCGGCTTCATTAACGCGATCGGCACGATCCTATTGGGCATGTCGACGACCTGGGTCATCCTGTTCATCGGTCTGAACGGGCCGCAGTCGATCATCAATGCACCGCTCGCCAACTACGAGGTGAGCCAGGCCGGGCCTTACGGCATGTATGTGAAGTATCAGATGGCAGCATTCATCGGCCTGTTCGCGATCACCATGCTGATCGAATTCGTCAGCTACTTCTTCGACGCAGTTGCTGACAAACGGGACGAACCCGGCCACCGCGAACCGGCTCAGGCCGCGGCGCATTAAGGAGAACGCTTCATGGAACTCTTCTTCCTTCTTCTCCTCGTCGTCATAATGGCGACCGCGCTCGGCTCGGGTTATCCGGTCGCGTTCGCGCTTCCGGGTGCCGCGATCATCTCAATCGGGCTCGCCGCGCTCGCGGGCTATGCGTTCGAGGGTAACACCGACGCCTATTTCCACTCCGGCGGACCGCAGCAATGGCTGACGGCGGGGGTGACCAACCTCCGAGGGGTCTATTGGGAGGTCGAGAGGGATACGCTCATCGCCATCCCGCTCTTCATCTTCATGGGCATCATGCTCCAGCGGTCCAAGATTGCGGAAGACCTGCTGGTCACCATGGCGCAATTGTTCGGCCCGGTGCCGGGCGGTCTTGGCATTTCGGTGGTGTTCGTCGGCGCACTTCTGGCGGCGACCACCGGCATCGTCGGCGCGACGGTTGTTGCCATGGGGATGATTTCGCTTCCCGCCATGCTCCGCTCGAACTATTCGCAATCGCTGGCCACCGGCACAATCGCGGCCTCGGGCACATTGGGGCAGATCATTCCGCCTTCGATCGTACTCATCATTCTGGCGGACCAGTTGGCCAGTGCCGCCGACCAAGCCTCAACCTTGCGTAAGTCGTTGCACAAAGACGCGACCGGCGAGCTTTCGATGCCGTCGATCTTCGACGTATCCGGCACATCGGCTGGCGAAATGTTCCTTGGTGCGTTGATCCCCGGCCTTGTGCTGGTCGGGATCTACATGATCTATATTCTCGTCTATGCCATCCTGAAGCCGAAAGCTGCACCTGCGGTGCATGACAAGGATCAGAAATTCAACCTCGCCTTCTGGGGCCGGGTTACTCTGACGCTGGTTCCGCCTCTCGCTCTCATCTTTCTCGTGCTGGGTTCGATCATCGGCGGTATCGCGACGGTGAACCAAGCTGGCGCTATCGGGGCGGCGGGTGCGCTTATCATGGCGTCTTACCGACTGCCAACCGAAGGATCGCGCGGCCTGTTTCTTCCCGCCATCATCGCAATCGTCTCGCTCGTCGCCATCGGCTTCGCTCTGGCGAATTTCGAGATGAACGTGAAAGCCATGGACGAAAGCGCCGACAGCATCGGCATCGCCATCGGCGCGGTCGCCACCGTCGGCCTTCTGGTCGCGCTGATCATGTCGGCATTCCGGGCCATCCGCATCGACAACACGCTGCAACAGGTCATGCTGGAGACGGCGAAGACAACATCGCTTGTCTTCATCATCCTGCTCGGTGCTGCCATGCTGACCGCGGCATTCCGCGGGTTCGGCGGTGAAGAGCTGGTGCGCGAGTTCCTGAATGGCCTACCGGGCGGGTTCTGGACCCAGTTCGTGATCGTGATGGCGGTTATCTTCGTTCTTGGCTTCTTCCTCGATTTCATCGAGATCGCGGTGGTCGTCGTGCCAATCGTGGCGCCGATCCTGTTGTCTGATCCGGGCGCGAACGTCACCGCCGTGTGGCTTGGCGTGATGATCGGCCTGAACATGCAGACCTCGTTCCTGACGCCACCGTTTGGGTTTGCACTATTCTACCTGCGCGGGGTCGCTCCGGCGGTCGTGAAGACGCTCCAGATCTATAAGGGCGTGATTCCGTTCATCGTGCTTCAGCTTGTCGCGCTGGGCATCGTCGGGCTTTACCCGCCGCTTGTGAACTATCTGCCGAACCGGGTGAGTTTCCTGTCCGAAACAGCGCCGCCACCACGCAATCCCAAGCTTCAGCTCTGTCTCGAGGATTACGTCGCCGATCGGCTGGCGTCGACCAGTGTCACGCAGGACGCGATCGAAACCGGACGGATGGTCGACCTCTCGGCTTTGCCTGAGGACCTTGCAGAGGACTTCACTTCCGGTCTGGACGCAGCGGACGAAGCGATCGCTCAGATCGAAGCAATTGCCGAAACGGACGCGGCAGTGAATGCGGCCGCGGGCGAATATCGGCCCCAGCTTACCCTCGTGCGCGGGCTTGAGAAGCAGATCCGCCGTTTGCGCGAAGAACGGGACGTGGCTGCGACCACTCTTTCACGGATCGGTGGAGACAGCGAACGGGCTCCGGCGCTGGAAGAGGAAATCGCGCATATCGACGAAGAGATCGCGACACTCGAAGCGCAGATTCCTGCGGATTGGGATGAGGTGCATGATCGCTTCGCGGAATTGACCTCTGCCGAAGACGCGGCCCGGAACCAGTATCGACGCGCGGCAGACGATGCCTATTCCGGCCCGGCGGAAGTCTATGCGGTCCTGGGTGACAATGCCGCATTCATGGCGTTGGAAGGGCCGCTGGCCGACGTCCGCAGTCTGATCGAAAACGGCCAAGGCGAGGCCGACGCCGCCGAGATCGAGAATGTCGAAGACTTGATCGGCGAAGTCGAAGGCGCGGGCGACGTGAAGTCGGCGCTGGCTTCGGCTCGCCGTGAAATCGACGAGGACGAGGTGGATCGAGAAGCGGCAGTGGCTGACTATGAGGAAGCTCTGGAAGAGTACGCCGCGCAGAAACAGTGGCGAATGGATGCGGAGGGCGCGCTGCCCGGCATCCGGACCTATGTTGAAGGTGTGAAGGGCACGTTCGGCATCCGCACGCAGGATCGCTTCACCCGCGCTCAGGCGCTTGCCATGGCCCGCTGCACGGCGAACCACCGCGATGTGTCGTTGAACTTCTGATCCCGTCCCACGGGGATCGGCCAAGACCGGCGCGGGCAACCCCCGCGCCGGTTTTCTTTTGACCTTTCACTCAGGTCAGGCATCATGCCGCCATGCTGATATTCATCAACGGATTCCCCGGAACGGGCAAACTCACGGTCGGCCAGGCGCTCATGGACAAACTGGGCGGTCGACTACTGGATGTTTACACGCAAATGAACCTGGCCTACGCGCTGACGGATTTCAAAAGCGATGCGTTTTACGACACCGTGCGCGCGGTCTGGGAAGTTGCGGACAAGCGGATCACCGAGCTTCCCGCCGAGGTCCCGCTTATCATGACCGACGCACTGCGCGAGGGCTCGGACTGGTCCGCCGAAGCGTGGGCGCGGGTTGAGCACATCGCCCAGACCCGTGGGCCGCTTTACGTGGTCCACCTGCACTGCGACCCGGACGAAAACGCGCGGCGGATCGGCTCTGCTGGACGCGAAGCGATGCGCCAGTCGCGCAAACGGGCGCTGGCGCTGCAGTATCACGAAGAGGGGCGCATCCTGATCGGGGATGACGCTGAACGTGTGCTGAAACTCGACACCACGGAACTGACCGCGGAGGAATGCGCCGAGGCGATTGCGGATTGGGTCGTCACGACGTGATCCCGCGTTAAAGAACCGCCTGAATGCGGCGCGCGGCAATCCAACTTGCGCCGGCCATTGCCCCAGCTGTGAGAAGGCAGAGCGCCAGACCGCCGATTTGGTAACTGATGCCGGACAACAACGTTCCGATCAGTCGCCCTGCTGCGTTCGACATGTAGTAGAACCCAACGTCCATCGTCACCCGCTCGGATTTCGTGAAGGCGAGGATGAGGTAGCTGTGGAGCGACGAGTTGATCGCGAAAACGAAGCCGAACGCGAGCAATACGACTATCGCAACCGGCAGTAGCCAGAACGCGTCGGGCCAGAGCGCCGCCATGCCCAGCGCGACCGGAATGAACGTCAGGATGCCGACCCATCGCACCGCAAGTCGGGTCGCTTCGCCCCCTTCATGCGCGGCGGGGCCAAGCAGTCTTGGGGCCGCCGCCTGCACCGCGCCATAGGCGATGATCCAGGCCGCCATGAAACCACCGACGATGAAGAACGCGCTGTCAGTGCCGATAAGCTCTTCGATCCGGCTGTGAAAGAAGATCGGGATACCGACGACGAACCATGTGTCGCGCGCGCCGAACAGGAACATTCTCGCAAGCGACAATCGGTTGATCTTCGGGTCTTTTGAGAGAACCTGGCTGAATTTGGCTGATTTAGAGCCTTTTGGCAGGCCTGACGGCATGAAGGCCATGACCGCAACAAGGATCAGAGCAAGCACACCTGCCATCGCAATCACGGACGCCTTGAACCCGATCAGCGCGAGTAGTCCAGCGCCGAGGAAGAAGCCCACCCCTTTGACCGCGTTCTTTGATCCAGTCAGTGCCGCGACCCAGCGAAACAGCCCGCCGTCCGCCGACGGTGCGAGCAGTTTGACAGCCGATTTCGAAGACATTTTGGCCAGATCCTTCGCCACGCCTGACAGCCCCTGGACCACCATGACGAAAGGTACCGACAGCGCGATGGCCCAGCCAGGATCGAGCCGCGACAGGGCGAGAAGTGCAACGACCTGAAGCCCAAGCCCGACATAGAGCGTGGTGGTCAGCCCAAAACGGGCTGCGATCCAGCCCGCAGAGAGGTTCGTGATCATCCCCGCGATCTCGTAGAGCAAGAAAAGCCAAGCCAGTGTAATCGGCGAGAACCCGAGGTGATGGAAATGCAGGAGCACCAGCATCCTGAGGGCGCCGTCGGTGAGCATGAACGCCCAATACGCGGCTGTCACCGCTATATAGGCGGCCAGCGGATTGTCAGCGCGTGTCGAATTGTCCGTCATGCTGCCTCCCCGGTGCGTCCAGTCAGAGCGAGGCGAGCACCATCCGCGTCACGTCCGCGAGACGGCAGGCATAGCCCCACTCGTTGTCATACCATGCATAGACCTTCACCTGCGTCCCGTTCACCACCATCGTCGAGAGCGCATCGACGATCGAGGACCGGCTGTCATTCGTGTAATCCGCCGAGACCAGGGGTCGCGTCTCGTACCCAAGGATGCCTTTGAGCGGGCCATTGGCGGCGGCTTCGAACAGGGCGTTCACTTCTTCCTCGGTGGTCTCGCGCTCGACCTCGAAGACGCAATCTGTGACCGAGGCATTGAGTAGCGGCACGCGCACGGCATGGCCATTGAGCCGCCCCGAGAGTTCCGGGAATATCTGCGTGATCGCTTTGGCCGAGCCGGTCGTCGTCGGGATCAACGAATTGAGCGCCGAGCGTGCACGGCGCAGGTCCTTGGCGGGCCGGTCGACGATGGTCTGGGTATTGGTCACGTCATGGATCGTGGTGATCGACCCGTGCTTGATGCCAAGCCCTTCGTGAATGACCTTGACCACGGGTGCGAGGCAGTTGGTCGTGCACGAGGCGGCGGTGACGAGGTCTTGATCCGAATAAAAGTCACTATTTACGCCAAAAACGACGTTGAGCGCGTTGTCTTCCTTTACCGGAGCTGAGACGACGACCTTCTTCACCCCAGCCGCATAGTAGGGTGCAAGCTTTTCGTTCGTCTTGAACGCACCGGTGCAGTCGATGACCAAGTCTATATTCTCGAGGGGCAAGTCTTCGAGCGTCCGGGAATGGGTCATTGCCATGCGATGCCCGTTGACCGACACAAAGCCCTCGCCATGTGCGAAATCGGCTGCCCAGCGCCCGTGCACAGTGTCGAATTCAAGGAGATGCGCGTGGATCTCGGGCGTTCCGACCGGGTCGTTCAAGAGCACGATCTCGGCATTGACGCCGTTGTCGATCAGCTCACGAAGAACGAGCTTGCCGATCCTTCCGATTCCGTTGATGGCGATGCGTGTCATTCGGCCCCCTTGCCTGGTTTCTTCCGCGCGTAGGACACGGATGTAACAGGCTTATGACAGATGTCACGACTTCAGAGCATGTCCCGCATCATGGCGATCAGGGGTATGTCGGCGGGCGGCATCGGATAGTCGCGGAGCCTGTTCACGGCCACCCATTTCAGGCACTGGCCCTCCTGCGGCTGCGGCGTCCCCTGCCATTTGCGGCAGACGAAGACCGGCATCAGTAGATGGAAATCGTCATAAGTGTGGGACGCGAAGGTAAGCGGAGCGAGGCAACTGTTCCAAGTTTCAATCCCCAGCTCTTCGTGCAATTCGCGGATCAGGGCAGCTTCGGGCGTCTCTCCCTGCTCGACTTTGCCGCCCGGAAATTCCCACAGCCCCGCCATGCTCTTGCCTTCAGGTCGCTGAGCAAGAAGGACACGCCCGTCCCGGTCGACGAGGGCGACGGCAGAGACGAGGATCGTGTTCACGACCGGTAATCCGCGTTGATCTGGATGTAGCCATGCGTCAGGTCGCAAGTCCAGACGGTTGCATCGCCTTGCCCAAGACCGAGATCGACGTCGATCACCAACTCGTCCTGCTTCATGTAGGCCGCACCGTCTTCCTCACGGTAACTCTCCGCCACCCAGCCTTTCTCGGCCACGAGGATGTCGCCGAAGCGAATGGTGATCTGGTCGCGGTCGGCTTGCGCACCGGATTTGCCGATGGCCATGACCACGCGTCCCCAGTTCGGATCTTCGCCTGCAATGGCGGTCTTGATAAGCGGTGAATTGGCGATAGCCAGCGCATGGGTCCGCGCGTCCTTGTCTGAGGCGGCGCCGGTGACGCGGACCTCGACGAATTTCGTCGCGCCTTCTCCGTCGCGCACCACCTGATGGGCAAGGTCCAGCATGACGCCGTGGAGCGCGTCGCGGAACGGGTCAGTCTTGTCCGTGACCTTGACCCCGGACGCGCCGGTGGCGGCGAGGATCAGCGTGTCGGAGGTGGATGTGTCGCTGTCCACGGTGATGTTGTTGAAAGTCATGTCGGTCAGGTTGCCGAGCATGCCCTGAAGCACGTGTTGCTCCACTTCGGCATCGGTGAAGATGTAGACGAGCATCGTCGCCATATCCGGCGCGATCATGCCGGAACCTTTTGCGATGCCAGCGATCTTCACAGGCTTTCCGTCGATCGAAACCTCGGCGGCCGCGCCCTTGGGAAACGTGTCGGTCGTCATGATAGCACGCGCGGCGAGATCGAGCGCAGCCGGATCGAGGCCAGCGTTCAGTTCGTCCAGCTTCGCGGTGATCCGATCATGCGGAAGCCGCACACCGATTACACCAGTCGAGGCGGAATAGACCCTGTTTTCGGGCACTCCGGTGGCCTTGGACACCGCTTCGCTGATGGCCTTGACCGAGCCTTCTCCGGCCCGGCCCGTGAATGCGTTCGAATTGCCGGAGTTCACGATAATCGCGGCTCCGCCAGTTGCGTCCGACCCGATCTTGTCCTGACAGTCGAGCACGTTGGCAGAGCGGGTGGCCGACCGGGTAAAGACCCCGGCGATGGATGTGCCGGGGTCGCAGACGGCCAGCATCACGTCGAGCCGGCCCTGGTACTTCACACCGGCTTCGGCGGCGGCGAACCGCACACCTTCGATAACGGGCAGGTCAGGAAAGGAAGGCGGTGCAAGCGGAGCCACCTTGTGCGTATGCGTGGTGGCGGCTTTCAGCGCGGATTTCAATTTCTTGATCCGCGCCTTCAGCTTCTTGATCTTCTTCTTCTTTCCCATGACCTGCCCCTTGGCCCTGTTATTGGAACATTGACGGATCCGTCAAAATGGCCGGATCAAGCGTCTCGATATCCATACGCTCAACGTCGGCATCTTCAAGGAGCTTCGCAACCGCTTCTTCAACAGCCGATGTCTGAAGCTCAGCGACGATTTCCTGCCGCACTTCCTCTAGCGCAGGCGCACCCTTCTCGCGGGTCTCGTTGAGCTTGATGACATGCCAGCCGAATTCGGTCTGGATCGGTCCTTGGACATCGCCTGCTTCCATGTCGGCCACAGCGGTTTCAAACGGTTCGACCATCATGCCGGTCGAAAACCAGCCAAGCTCGCCACCAGAGGGGCCTGAGGGGCCGGTCGAGTGTTCTTTGGCGAGAGCAGCAAAGTCCGCATCCTCTTCGCGCGCCTGTTCGACAAGGTCGGCGGCTTCGGCTTCGGTTTCCACGAGAATGTGGCTTGCATTCCATTCGGTCGTCGGTTCGGCACCTTCGTATTTCGCGTCATAAGCGGCCTGGATCGCAGCTTCGTCGACGCCGTCGGACACCACGCTCTCGATCTTCTGGGCGGCGACCATCTGGCGCCGTTCGTTGTCGAGCTGAATTTCGATCATCGGGCTGATCTGGTCGATCGCCTGACTGAGAACGGTTTGCTGCACGAGTTGATCGACGAGACCCGGCAAAAGCACTTCGTTGGGAAGCTGCTGATACTGCTGAGGCAATGTCGCGCGCGCTGCGGCGACGTGTGCGACCGTAATGTCCTCGCCATTGACGGTGGCAACGACCGTTTCGGCGGTCACAGACGGCGACGTCGGCTCTTCGGTGACGGTTTCTTCCTCCTGCGCCCAGCCTGGGAGGGCCAGAGAAACGGACAAAAGCGTCGCTTTCACAAGCGAGGCGCGGGTGGGTGTATAGGTCATGAAATTTCCTCTGATCGTGCCGGAGCACCCGGCATCGTTGACTATCTTGGCCCCGGACCTTACATCGCAAGAGTCCTTGAAGAGGGCCGTCTCGCGCCCTTGATATGGGGCCTTTGGGGGCCGGGCAACCACCCTTCATCGGATCACGAGAACGTCAAAGCGCAAAGTCGCGCATCGAGCTGAAGGCAGCGGAGTATTTATGCTGGGTCTAGGAACACTCGCCAAAAAAGCATTTGGCACCCCCAACGACCGCAAAGTGAAGGCCACGCGCCCGATCATCGAGAAAATCAACGCGCTCGAGCCTGAGTTCGAAAAGCTTTCGGACGAGGGGCTGATCGAGAAGACCGCCGAATTCCGCACGCGGATCGAAAAGGGTGAGAAGCTTGATGATCTGCTCCCCGAAGCCTTCGCGAATTGCCGGGAAGCCGCGCGCCGTGCCCTTGGTCTTCGCGCCTTCGACGTCCAGCTCATAGGCGGGCTTTTCCTGCACCGTGGCAACATTGCCGAGATGAAGACCGGCGAAGGCAAGACGCTCGTCGCAACCTTTCCGGCCTATCTCAACGCGCTGACGGGCAAGGGCGTGCATATCGTCACCGTGAACGATTACCTCGCCAAACGTGACGCGGAATGGATGGGCAAGGTTTATGCCGCGCTGGGCATGACCACGGGGGTTGTCTATCCGCAGCAACCGGACGCCGAGAAGAAGGGCGCATACGGTTCCGATATTACCTATGCAACCAACAACGAGCTTGGTTTCGACTATCTGCGCGACAACATGAAAGCCTCGATCGAGGATATGAACCAGCGCGACCACCATTTCGCCATCGTAGACGAGGTTGACTCGATCCTGATCGACGAGGCGCGCACGCCGCTGATCATCTCTGGACCCTCCGAAGACAAGTCCGACCTGTATGTGACCATCGACCGGATCATTCCCGAGATCACCGAGGAGCACTACACGCTGGACGAGAAGGCCCGCTCTGCGACCTTCACCGACGAGGGCAACGATTTTCTAGAGGAACGGCTCCATCAGATTGGCGTCCTGCCCGAAGAGCAGACGCTATATGACCCGGAATCGACCACGGTGGTGCACCACGTTTCGAACGCGCTCCGCGCGCACAAGCTGTTCCAGAAGGACAAAGATTATATCGTCCGCAACGGCGAGGTCGTGCTGATCGACGAGTTCACCGGGCGCATGATGGCTGGTCGCCGGCTCGCCGACGGTCTGCATCAGGCGATTGAGGCCAAAGAGGGCTGCAACATTCAGCCCGAGAACGTGACAATGGCGTCAGTGACGTTCCAGAACTACTTCCGTCTTTATGGCAAGCTTGCGGGCATGACCGGCACGGCGCTGACAGAAGAGGAGGAGTTCGACGACATCTACGGGCTGGGCGTGGTCGAGATTCCGACCAACAAGCCGATCGCGCGTGTGGACGAACATGACGCGGTCTATCGCACCGTTGGCGAGAAATACGCGGCCATTGTCGACGAGATCAAGAAAGCCAACGAGAAGGGTCAGCCAGTTCTGGTGGGCACCACCTCGATCGAGAAATCCGAAGAGCTGAGCAAGCTCCTGAACGGCGCAGGTATCCAGCATAACGTGCTGAACGCCCGCCAGCACGAACAGGAAGCGCAGATCATCGCGGAAGCCGGGCGTCTGGGCGCAGTTACGATCGCCACAAACATGGCCGGTCGGGGCACCGACATCCAGCTGGGCGGCAATGTCGACATGAAAGTGCTCGATGCTCTTGCCTCCGATCCCGAAGCCGACCCCGAGGCCCTGCGAACCAAGGCGGAAGCCGAAGTCAGCGACGAAAAAGCGAAGGTTCTGGAAGCGGGCGGGCTTTATGTGCTTGCCACGGAGCGACACGAAAGCCGTCGGATCGACAACCAGCTGCGCGGCCGCTCGGGGCGTCAGGGCGACCCTGGCCGTTCGTCGTTCTTCCTGTCACTGGAAGACGATCTGATGCGCATTTTCGGGTCGGAGCGGCTGGACAAGGTGCTGTCGGGTCTGGGCATGAAGGAAGGCGAAGCAATCATCCACCCGTGGGTGAACAAGTCTCTCGAACGCGCACAGGCGAAGGTCGAGGGCCGGAACTTCGACATCCGCAAGCAGCTTCTGAAATTCGACGATGTGATGAACGACCAGCGGAAGGTGATCTTCTCGCAGCGGCGCGAGATCATGGAAAGCCAGGACCTGTCGGACGTCACGCAAGACATGCGTCACCAGGTGATCGACGATCTGGTGTCGGAATACATGCCGCCCAAGTCCTATGCCGACCAGTGGAATACCGAGGGGCTTTATGCCGCGGTCCTTGAAAAGCTGAACATCGACCTTCCGGTGATGGACTGGGCCGCCGAAGAAGGCACGGATGACGACAGCGTTCGCGAAAAGCTTCAGGACGCCACCGACAAGCAGATGGCAGAAAAAGCCGAAGCCTTTGGTCCTGAGACCATGCGCAACATCGAAAAGCAGATCCTGCTCCAGACAATTGATGCGAAGTGGCGCGAGCACTTGCTGACGCTCGAACACCTGAGATCGGTGATCGGCTTCAGAGGATATGCCCAGCGCGACCCTCTGAACGAATACAAAACCGAGGCATTTCAGCTGTTCGAGGGTATGCTCGACGGACTGCGCGCGGACGTCACCCAAAAGCTCGGCCAAGTCCGGCCGATGACGGAAGAAGAGCAGAAGGCCATGATGGCGCAAATGGCACAGCAGCAGGCCGCGATGGCCAAGGCCGCGGACGATGCCGAAGCCTCGGGTCCGTCCGAGCCGGGCACGCCCCGCGATGGCTTTGACGAAAACGACCCTTCGACCTGGGGCAACCCAGGCCGGAATGCGCTCTGCCCTTGCGGATCCGGGAAGAAATTCAAGCATTGTCACGGCGCGATCTGAGCGAAACGCCGAAAGGTAAGTAACACATGCCAACCTTCCGCACATTGGCCCGTCGGATAAAACATGCGTTTGCCGGTCAGGATCAGACGCCACGTGTGACGCTTGTGAATTCCCGTGCCAGGCGTGCGGCGGGCGTTCCCGGAAACTACACGCCCGACCCTCCACGTATCGAAAAACCGTCCGTTCTGTTCTTCACGACACACAAATGCGCCAGCGTCTTTGTCGCCGCTATTCTGAGGACGGCAGGCAAGCATACCGATTTCCACTATCTCAATCTTGGAAAAGCCGTCTTCAATGTACCGAGTGTACGGACGAATGAGCCCGAGGAGTTCATGTCTCAGGCGGCGTCGGATCTCTTCTTTCCGACTGGCGAGGTCTATGGACCGCTCCGGGGGCCCGTCGAGGTCCCGGATGCAGACAAGTATAGGATGGTGTTTTTCCTCCGCGATCCCAGAGACGTCCTGGTAAGCGCCTTCTATTCCTTCGGCTTTTCGCACAAGCCACCCAACAATCCGGATCGTGTGGAAGCGTTTCATCGCCAACGCGAACGCATTCAGGCTGAGGGCATCGACGCGTTCGCACTTCGTCGCGCCGAGGAATGGATGCTTCCCTACCTCACGCGGTACAAGGAACTTCGAGAAGCAAGCCCGAACGCGCTTTTCCTGTCCTATGACGAATACAAGGACGACACGCGCGGATTCCTGACCAAGCTGTTTACCTTCATGGACATGGATATCCCGGAGACGGCCATCGACGAGATTTCTGCTCAGGCGACGCCTGTGCAGAAAGACGTGAAGACAGACGATCTGAGTCACAAGAGATCTGGCCGTTCGGGTCAGTTCGCGCACGAATTGAAGCCGGAGACAGTCGAAGCCCTGAATGACATCCTGCACGAAGTCTTGACCTATTGGGGCTTTGAAACACCAGCAAGAGCCTAGGCGGAGTAGTGGTGCAACCCATTTCGATCTATACATCGCTGCCCCCTCGCATGAGCCGGGTGAATGCGGCTGGTGAAGAGTTTGGCCTCGAATACCTCAAGTATTGCCTCGACAGCTGGCGCGATCACGGTTTCGAACCCGTCACGGTCAATTCCGAGGTCGAGGTATTAAAGCTTCCCCTGGAAGAATGGGGCGTTCGCAAGATCGAGGTCTCGCGCAATGCCGCAGAAGACTATGGCAAACCTTTTGTCTATCTCGACGATTTTTACGGAAAGATTTCGGAGGATACGGATGGCGTGATGGTGTTCGCGAATGCGGACATCTTCTTCGACTTCACCGACGAACAGGTCGATAAGATCCGAAACCTTCGACCTGGCGAGGCGATAGTCCTGCGGCGGATCGACATAGACGATCTGGATCGAAACAACCCTGAGGAATACACAGGCGGTTACGATTTTCTTGCCATGCACAGTCGCGACCTGGCCCGCTTCGAGAGCGATCTCTTCGCTTTGGGCGTTCCTTGGTGGGATCATTTCGTACCGCTCATCATGCGAATGACAGGCATGACGTCGGTGTTCTTGGAGCCCTCCGGCATCTTTCATCTTCGCCACGAAGAGCGCTGGGCTGGCTGGATGCGGTTCGAAGTCGGGAACCGGTTTCTGAAGGCCGTGATTGATGCGACCCGAGATGCAAAATCCGCCGACGCGGAAATGTACACGCGTGAGATTTCGAGGATCAAGATACGGAAGGACGCGCATCTGATCCGGCGCATTCGCTTCTGGCATGACTTTCGCACCGAAGGTGTGACGGCGATGAGCCGCAACGAATTGGGCGTGATGGGTCTTTTGAACCGGTCGATGATCGAGGAATGGCGCACGGGCAAGCTTGACCGGCCCTAATCAGGCAAAACCTTGACGCAGGCGCTTTTTTCGTAGTGATTCCAGATAACTGAGCTGTTTTCGGTCTGGAAACGCATCGTTTTTTAGTCATGTTTTGTTCATTCTGTCACCGTATTGGTCGGTCAGATTTCCCTGAGTTTGTGGGAAAGGACTGTCGATATGCTCGGAAAGATCCAAGAGTTCTCGACCAGGATAGACAAGAAACGGGTCTACACGGCCGTGGGCGCGCTCGTCGTGGCACTCGCGACGGGACACCTCATGCAAAGAAATGTCGTTCAACCTATCACCGGAGGGTCCACGCCGCCGCAACAAGCGCGTATGGCTTCGACCGCACCCGTGGTCGTCCCCGTCGATGGCGCGCCCAAGCGCGAAGTGGTTGGAGGCGAAGACCCGCAATCTAACGAAACCGCTGAGGCCTCTGCTGACCAGGTCATAGACGGCGCCACGCCTCAGCCCGTCGACGTGGCGCGTGCAGAAGCAGAACGCGACGTTGTGCAAGAAGCCGCCGCGTCCGCGACAAGCGGTAACGGAGTGTTCACTGAAGACAGCACCACATTGCAGGTGGATCAGGCACCACGTCTGCAATCCATGTCGGTCTCCGGGCTTCCGTCGGGAGTCCGGGTTGATGTTCCGGTCGACGCCCCTGTGTTGCAGCAGGCACAGGCGAGCACGGAGACGAACGAACCGAACCCAACCGAAAAAATCACATTTGCCGAAGTCACGCGGAACGAAACCGAATCCGACCTGATTGCGCCGCAGGAATTGCCTGATATCGAACCGGCGGCGGGTGCACCGATGCCTGATGGGATGGATGATGGACCGGACGCATGCGAGATCGACTTTCAATTGACAGCTCGATCGGGCGCAATGATCGGCGTCAGCCTGACCGCTCCCTGCCAGGCGGGAGATGAGGTGACCTTCGACCATGCCGGGCTTCGGTTCACCGAGGCTTTGGACGAAAACGGACTGCTTATTCTGGAAATGCCGGCATTGGCCGGTCTGGCTCGCGTCAAGACGGAAGTTGGCGGTTATGCCCAAGTTGGAGAAGTCGCCGTGCCCGACATGACCGATTTCGATCGTGTGGCGCTGGTTTGGCAAGGCGGCACGGGGCTACAGCTTCATGCACTCGAAAATGGCGCGTATTACGGTGAAGCCGGTCATGTCTGGTCCGAGGTTCCCGGCACGCCGGACCGCGCCTCCAAGGGCGAGGGTGGCTACATTTCCGTGCTCGGCTCGACCTCTGACGGATACGCGGCCGATATTTACACCTATCCAGCAGGTATGTTGAACGCGCCCACGATCTCGATCGAAGCACAGGTTCTCGAGACGACGTGTGGCACGACAATCGTTGGCGAGTACCTTCGGTCTTCGCCCACCGATGCACCGTTTGTGACGACTGTGGGCATGTCGGTTCCCGACTGCGACGCGATCGGTGAATATCTTGTGTTGAAAAACCTCCCGCAAGACCTGACAATTGCTCGCAACTAGCGGGCGAAACCAGGGGCTGGGGGAGATTTCATGGCGAGGTTTCGTGCGGCGTTCGGCGCTGCATGGATAGCGGTTCTGGCGATCTTTCCTGCAGCGGCAGATGACGTGACGTTGACGTCTCGCGACGGCTCGGTCGAAATTTCGGGCGTGCTTCTCGGGTTCGATGGCGAGTTCTACAGGGTCGATACGGAATACGGGGTGTTGACCGTGGACGGCTCGGGCGTTTCGTGCGACGGACCTGGATGCCCGAACCTCACATCTTTCGTCGCCGATATGACAATCTCGGCGGCACATGCTGTGGCCGAGCCCTTGCTTCCAGCGTTGATCGAAAGCTTCGCGCGCGCCGAAGGGTATGCGGCGACGCGAGAAGAAGTGGCGGGCGAGGGGTTTCTCTACACGCTCTACACCGGCGAAGGCGCGCAGGAGGTCGCACGATTTCGTGTCAGGCTCACCACGTCGCAGGATGCATTTGGCGACCTCGTGACGGAGATCGCGGATTTCGTCGTTTCGCTTCGCGAGCCCACCCGCGAAGAGCGGTTGATCGCACGCGATGCCGCGCTCGGGGACTTGAATGCCGTGCGGCAATCACGCGTCCTGGCACTCGACGCGCTGGTTCCGGTTGTGAACCCCGGCAATCCCGTGCGCCATCTGGGGATCGAAACGCTTGCCAAAGTTTACGCTGGCCTTATCGAGCGTTGGAGTGAACTTGGCGGGGAAGATGCGCCGATTACGACATACCTGCGCGATCCTGAAGCTGGATTCGGTATGGTGTTCGATCGTGCAGTGGTCCGGGCGCAGGGCGAGACGCTGAGTGATGCCATCTTAAAGAAGGCGTCGAACGATGGTGTCACGCTCGCGGTCGAAGAGGACCCATTCGGACTCGGGATCACCAGTTTCTCGCAAACCGGGCTGACAGAAACCGTGACGCTGACGGGCAACTGTGCCTTCGAAGTCGCGCCGTCGCATACGGCGATCAAGGCCGGGGATTATCCGTTGACCGCGCCAGTGTTTCTCTATCGCCCGGCCATTCGGCTGCCGCAGGTCGGGCGTGACTTTTTGCGTTTCCTGAGAACAGGGTCTGCCGAACGCGTGATCCAGCGTGTCGGGCTTGTCGATCAGGGGATCGACGAGATTTCGCTATCAGAACAAGGCACGCGGCTTGCCAATGCAATTGCCCAAGCTGGACCCGAGGTCGCGTTGTCCGAGTTGCAGCGCATGGTGACGCTCATGAGCGGGACACGTCGTTTGACGCTCACCTACAGGTTCACCGGCGGGTCGACCGCGCTCGATGCGACGTCTCGGTCCAACGTCGGTCTCTTGGCAGAGGCGCTCGAGGCGGGAGATTTCGATGGACGAAAGCTGACCTTTGTCGGGTTCTCGGACGGGCAAGGCGCAGCGGCGTTGAACCTGAGGCTGGCCACACGTCGCGCGGAAGCGGTCCGTCAAGCCGTTGTCGAAGCCGCGGAGACTTATGATCCCGCGCGGGTCGAAATCGCGACGGACGCTTTTGGCGAGGCGCTCCCCATGGCATGTGACGACACCGATTGGGGTCGCCGAATTAACCGACGTGTGGAAGTTTGGGTGAAATAGAGCCTACTTTAGGTAACCATCCGAACGAAAGCTCACCTCACGCGACTTGCCGATCACGATATGATCGTGAAGCTGAATCTCCAGCGCGGCCGCCGCTTCGGCGATGCGACGGGTCATGTCGATGTCGTCCCGCGACGGGGTGGGATCGCCCGATGGGTGATTATGCACGAGGATCAGCGCCGATGCGCCGACCTCTAACCCCCGCTTCACCACTTCGCGCGGATAAACCGGAACATGACCCACGGTGCCTTCGGCCAGCGTCTCATCCGCGATCAACGTGTTTTTGCGGTCGAGGTAAAGCACCCTGAAGAGTTCGGTTTCACGGTGACTCATCGTGGTATGGCAATAGTCGAGAAGATCGTTCCACGACGAAACTACCCGCCGCCCGATTACTTTTGCACGGGACAGGCGATGTGCCGCTGCTTCCACGATCTTGAGCTCCTGCACGACCGAGTCGCCAACACCATGCATTTCTTTCAGCCGTTGGGGGGAAGCAGAAAGCACCCCATTGAAGTCCCCAAACCTGTCCAGAAGCCGCCGTGCCAAAGGCTTCACATCCTGCCGTGGGATTGCGCGAAACAGAAGTAGTTCGAGCAGTTCGTAGTCTGGCAGCGCCTCTGCCCCGCCGGACATGAAGCGTTCGCGTAGTCGCGCACGGTGATCTTTTATGTAGGACGGCAGTCGGGCTTTCGTCCCGACAACGGGAACCGGTTGCGCTTCGTCTGCCGCAAAGAGCGGCAGAGAAGCTTCAGACATATGCGAAGACGGCGGTGACATTCCCGCAGTCTCACCTGAGTCGGTTAGCGTAAGGTTAAAAGACGACGGTCAAAAGCGGTCAGCCCTTCATGCCGTCCCAGAACGTCTTGACCTTAGAGAAGAAGTCACGGCCTTCGGGATTGTTTTCCTCCGAAAGCTTCTCGAACTCCTTCAGCAGATCCTTCTGCTTGGCCGTGAGATTGACCGGCGTCTCGACCGCGAGCTCGATATACATGTCGCCATGACCCGCGCCGCGCAGGGCCGGCATACCCTTGCCTTTCAGGCGCATCTGACGCCCGGATTGGCTTCCTGCAGGGATCTTGACCCGTGACCGGCCGCCGTCGATCGTCGGCACTTCGATGTCTCCGCCCAAGGCTGCTGCGCTCATCGAAACGGGGACGCGGCAATGAAGATGCGCGCCGTCACGCTCGAACAGATCGTGCTCTGTCACCTGGATAAATATGTAAAGATCGCCCGAGGGGCCGCCTCGCAAACCTGCTTCGCCTTCGCCGGCAAGGCGGATACGCGTGCCGGTTTCCACGCCTTTCGGAATGTTAACCGAAAGGGCGCGCTCGCGTTCGATGCGGCCATGACCATGGCATTTGTTGCAGGGATTCTTGATCATCTGGCCCGTGCCCTGGCAGGTCGGGCAGGTGCGTTCGACAGTGAAGAAACCTTGCTGGGCCCGGACCTTGCCCAATCCGGAGCAGGTCGGGCAAGTCGTCGGATCAGCGCCGGATTCGGCCCCAGTGCCGTTACATTCATCGCAGGCTACGGACGTCGGGACATTGATCGTCTTCTGAAGTCCTTCGTAGGCTTCTTCCAGCGTCACTCGCAGGTTATAACGCAGATCCGAGCCACGCATGGCACGCGAGCGTCCGCCGCCTGGTCGACCGCCCATGAAGTCGCCGAACAAGTCATCGAAGACGTCCGAAAACGCACTTGCGAAGTCGCCCTGTTGCGCACCGTATCCGCCGCCGGGACGCGGCCCGCCACCCATGCCGCCTTCGAAGGCCGCATGGCCGAAACGGTCGTATGCCGCTTTCTTCTCGGCATCCTTGAGTACGTCGTAGGCTTCGTTCGCTTCCTTGAACTGCGCCTCGGCGTCGGGATTGTCGGCGTTCCGGTCTGGATGAAGCTCTTTGGCCTTCGTGCGATAGGCCTTCTTAATCTCGTCGGCCGACGCGCCCTTCTGAACGCCCAGCACTTCGTAATAATCACGCTTCGACATCGGTCATTCCCCCTTGGGAATACGAAGGCCGACCCACCCGTGGGCGGGCCGGCCTTCGGTATCAGGATTTACGACCGCTTGTCGTCATCGAGGTCTTCGAAATCGGCGTCGACGATGTCGTCATCCACTTCGGACGGGCCATCTTCGCCACCCACGTCGTCGGAGCTTTCATCCGACTGCGCCTTGTAGATCGCCTCTCCAAGCTTCATCGACGCTTCGGTCACGTTTTGGATGCCCGATTTGATCTTGTCGGCATTGTCGCCTTCGAGATCGTCCTTGAGGGCAGAAATTGCCAGTTCGATCGCCTCGATCGTAGTTGGATCGACTTTGTCGGCGTGTTCTTCCATCGCCTTTTCGGTCGAGTGGATGAGGCCCTCGGCCTGGTTCTTGGCCTCCACGAGTTCGCGACGTTCCTTATCGGCGTCGGCATTCGCCTCGGCATCCTTGACCATTTGCTCGATCTCGTCGTCCGAAAGCCCACCAGACGCCTGGATCGTGATCTTCTGTTCCTTATTGGTGCCTTTGTCCTTGGCACCGACGGACACGATACCGTTGGCGTCGATGTCGAAAGTCACTTCGATCTGCGGCATGCCCCGAGGTGCCGGGGGGATGTCTTCGAGGTTGAACTGACCGAGCATCTTGTTGTCGGACGCCATCTCGCGCTCACCTTGGAACACCCGGATCGTCACGGCGTTCTGATTGTCTTCAGCGGTCGAAAAAACCTGGCTCTTCTTGGTCGGGATCGTCGTGTTACGATCGATCAGGCGCGTGAACACCCCACCGAGCGTTTCGATGCCGAGCGACAGTGGGGTCACGTCGAGCAGGACCACGTCCTTGACGTCACCCTGAAGGACACCCGCCTGAATGGCTGCGCCCAGAGCAACGACCTCATCCGGGTTCACACCTTTATGGGGTTCCTTACCGAAGAATTTGGTTACTTCTTCGACAACCTTCGGCATGCGGGTCTGACCACCGACGAGGATCACCTCGTCGACTTCGCTGGTCGAGATGCCCGCATCTTTCAAAGCGGCCTGGCACGGCTTCAGCGAATTCTTGATCAGATCACCGACGAGGCTTTCAAGCTTGGCGCGGGTGAGCTTCATCACCATGTGCAGCGGCTGACCGTCAGATCCCATCGAGATGAACGGCTGGTTAATCTCGGTTTGCGAGGCCGAAGACAGCTCGATCTTGGCTTTCTCAGCGGCTTCCTTGAGCCGCTGCAGGGCCATCTTGTCCTTCGTCAGGTCGACGTTGTTCTCTTTCTTGAACTCGTCGGCGAGGTAATTGACGATCCGCATGTCGAAGTCTTCACCACCGAGGAACGTGTCGCCGTTGGTGGATTTTACTTCGAACAAGCCATCGTCGATCTCGAGGATCGTGACGTCGAACGTACCGCCGCCAAGGTCGTAGACCGCAATGGTCTTGGACTCTTTCTTGTCGAGGCCATAAGCCAGCGCGGCTGCAGTCGGTTCGTTGATGATGCGCAGCACTTCGAGACCGGCGATCTTGCCGGCGTCTTTCGTGGCCTGACGCTGAGCGTCGTTGAAATAGGCGGGCACCGTGATCACGGCCTGATCCACCTCTTCGCCAAGATAGCTTTCGGCGGTTTCTTTCATTTTCTGCAGGATGAAGGCCGAGATCTGCGACGGCGAATACTTCTCGCCCGCGGCTTCGACCCATGCGTCACCATTGCCGCCATCGACGATGGCGTAAGGGACGAGTTTTCGGTCTTTTTCGACGGCAGCGTCGCCTACGCGACGGCCGATCAGACGTTTCACTGCGAAAACGGTGTTATCCGGGTTCGTGACCGCCTGCCGTTTCGCAGACTGGCCCACGAGGCGTTCGTCGTCCTTGAAGGCGACGATGGAGGGCGTCGTACGCGCACCTTCCGAGTTTTCGATGACCCGCGGCTGCGAGCCGTCCATGATTGCGACGCAGGAGTTGGTGGTCCCCAGGTCGATACCAATGACTTTACCCATGCTCTTTTCCTCTCTTTGGCGATGTTTTGGGCTCAGGCCCCAAAGGCACCTTCGCCCGATCCCACTAGCTGGCCGGAACGAGGGTGCCGTCCCGGCGTCTCGGCGTATATAAGGAGGGGAAAACAGGCCTGCAAGGCGGTGCAAACCGCGTTCTGGACGAAAAAAGCGACTCGTTTTCAGGGTTTTGGCAATGAAAAGGCAAGAAACCGGAGAAAGCCCCTCGTTCGACATCGGCGGAGCCACGGTCTATCCCGGCTTTCTTGATGCCAAGGCCCAGCACGCGATGGTGGCGGACCTGAGAGACGTGGTGGCCCGTGCGCCCTTGTTTTCGCCCGAAACACGCTTCGGAAAAAAGATGACCGTGGCGATGACATCGGCCGGTCGATACGGTTGGTATTCCGATCGCGGGCGGGGATACCGTTACGAACCCCGGCACCCCTCAGGCAATCAATGGCCGCCGATACCCGACAGCATTCTGGCGGTTTGGAATGCCATTGCGGCAGATGCCCACGCACCAGACTGCTGCCTTGTGAACTTCTACAGGGAAGGCGCGAAAATGGGGCTGCACCAGGATCGCGATGAAACCGATTTCGCACAGCCCGTGGTGTCGATCTCGCTGGGCGATGATGGGTTGTTTCGCATTGGCGGGTCCGAGCGGGGCGGTCCTACGAAATCGGTCTGGCTTCGGTCCGGTGATGTCCTTGTCCTCGGCGGTGCCGCGCGGCTCGCCTATCACGGGATCGACCGGATCAAGTTCGGCACCTCCACGCTCTTGGCCGAAGGCGGACGAATAAACCTTACACTGCGCGTGGTGGATTGAGCGTGGCCTAGCGGCGTGCGCCCCAGGACAGCGAGGCATGTCTGCGGGTGTAGCTTTCGCCCATGAACCCGATCACCAGAAGCACCGCGGACACGATCAGCGGATAAAGCCAATTCGAGTAATGCGGGTTGTAATTGATGAAGGCGAAACCGCGCGCCTGGTCGATGATATGGAAAAGCGGGTTCCAATCGAACAGCACGAGCATCGTATACGGCAATGAGTTGGCCACGAACATCTTGCCCGATGCGATCATGTTCGCGCGGCTGTAGATCGTGGATCCGACCGTCGCGAACTGCGGAAACCATGGTTTCAAAGCATAGAAGATCATGCCGATCGACACGCCCGAGAACCAGGCGAGAATGAGCATGAAGAACGCCCCCGACATGTCCTGAAATTCCACCGGATTGAAGGCGATGTGGTAGATGTAGAGCACCACGACGACCGAAAGGATCTGAATATACAATGCGCCCAGCGCGTTCGCGATGATCGAAACGAAGGTCGACATGGGCGCGTGCTGCAACATTGGACTTGCTGGTCCGTCGGCCCCGACGACAGCACCCATGCTCTTGGTCTGCGTCATGTACAGGAAAATCCCGGACATAATGTACAGCAGGAAGTCGCCCCTGATCAGTGACCCCCGCAATCCGAGAACGGAATACATGATGTAAAACACCGCGACGAGGATCATGGTCTGCAGCATGTTGATGAACAGACCCATCAGCGCGTTCGCATGGCTCTTGCGCAATCCGTGAACGGTCACATGGTAGATAAGCTCGAACACGCCCACGATCCGGGCCGTCCGGTTTGGTTGTGTGTTCGCCTGAAACATGCGCCGTTCCTGTGCCTGCACTCGCGTTTTTTACAGGGAAATCTTGCCGTTCCCTTTAGCGATCAGCATAAGGGAGGCGGATTTACTTATCAACAACGCCGGAGGGACCGGCGAAAGGAGCGGCATTGAATTACGAAGTGCTCATGGGCGTGTTGCGCCGTCTGGCGATCGAAGCTGGCGAAAAGATCATGGAAATCTATAACGCCGACGATTTCGAAGTGCGGTCGAAATCCGACGACAGCCCTGTGACCGAGGCCGATGAAGCCGCTGACGCTCTGATCCATGCCGGATTGCGCGACGCCTTCCCGGACATGGTGATCGTGACCGAGGAACAAGCCGACAGTCACAAGGATTTCGCGGACGAATTCCTGATCGTCGATCCGCTCGACGGGACAAAGGAGTTCGTGAACAGGCGTGGTGATTTCACGGTGAACATTGCGTTCGTGAAGGACGGCACGCCGATCCGCGGTGTGGTCTATGCCCCGGCGCAGTCGCGGATGTTCTACACGATGGAGGACGGCTCTTCAGTAGAGGAAACCGGTGATTTCCACCCGGACCGCCCAGGCAAGTGTCACCCGATCCGTGTGTCCCATCCAGATAATGACGCGCTTATGGTCGTGGCGTCGAAATCGCACCGCGATCAGGCGACCGATGACTATATCGGCAAATATTCCGTGAAAGACATGAAGAGTGCTGGTTCGTCGCTCAAGTTCTGTCTCGTCGCCACGGGCGAGGCAGACATCTATCCGCGCCTTGGCCGAACGATGGAATGGGACACGGCGGCTGGTCAGGCCGTGCTGCATGGCGCCGGCGGCAAGGTCGTGCGTTTCGATGATCATGAGCCGCTGACGTATGGGAAGAACATCTATGAAAATCCGTTCTTCATCGCCTACGCGCCCGGCGTGGACCTAAAACACGCCTGAGATGCCCGTTCTACTCGTCATTCCGGCGCGTTATGCTTCAACCCGCTATCCGGGCAAGGCGCTGGCACGGCTTGTGGGGGCGACCGGCGAGGCGAGATCACTTACCCGCAGAAGTTGGGATGCTGCGCAACAGGTGGCTGGCGTCGAAAAGGTGGTCATCGCAACCGATGATGCCCGCATCCGAGACGCCGCGCAGGGTTTCGGGGCCGACGTGGTCATGACATCTCCCGATTGCGCCAATGGGACCGAACGCTGCGCCGAAGCGCTGGATGCGCTTGGTGCGCGCTATGAGATCGTTGTCAATCTTCAAGGCGACGCGCCGCTGACGCCGCCCTGGTTCATCGAGGATCTGATTGCCGCGCTCAAGGCGCACCCGACGGCAGAAGTCGCCACACCGGTCCTTCGCTGTTCCGGCCGCGCGCTGGATGGATTTCGTGAAGATCGCCGCGCGGGACGAGTAGGAGCAACGACTGCGGTCATGGGGATCGAGAGCCAGGCACTATACTTCTCGAAAGAAGTCATTCCCTACACCACTGAAAACTTCGCACCGGATGCCGTGACACCGGTTTTTCACCACGTCGGCGTTTACGCCTATCGCCCCTCGGCGCTTGCTGCCTATCCGCGCTGGGTGCCCGGACCGCTCGAAAAGTTCGAGGGGTTGGAGCAGTTGCGATTTCTGGAGCGCCAGCAGCCGATGCTGTGCGTCGAGGTTGACGCCCGCGGGCGGAGCTTTTGGGAGTTGAACAATCCCGAAGACGTGCCGCGCATCGAAGCCATGCTCGCCGAAATGGGTATCGAATGACCGGGCCCCTTCGGGTTTCGATCATAGTCGTCAGCCGGGGACGCCCCGCACTCCTCGCGCGTTGTCTTGCTGGCATCAGCCAGCTTTGGCACGACGCTTTCGAGGTCGTGGTGGTCGCGGATCCGGCAGGTTGCGCTGCGGTGGATGCTTGGGCAGACAGGATCAAATGCGTGCCGTTCGACGAGCCGAACATCTCGTCAGCCCGCAATCTTGGCATCCAACACGCGGCAGGTGAGATTGTTGCGTTCATTGACGATGACGCTGTACCGGAGCCGAGCTGGTTGTCCTTTCTCACCGCGCCGTTCGACGATCCCGAAGTGGTGCAGACCGGCGGTTACGTGCGTGGACGCAATGGTATCAGCTTCCAATGGCGGGGCCGGGTGGTGGACCGGACTGGCGTCGCAAGGCCGCTCGTGGAGAAGGGTGACTTGCCGTATCAGCCTCGGGTCGGCGGTGGCGAAGCGGCAAAGACAGAAGGCACCAACATGGCCCTGCGCCGAAACGTGATTGCGGGCATTGGAGGATTCGACCCCGCATTTCGTTTCTTTCTCGACGAAACGGATGTGAACCTGCGTCTCGCGGATGCCCGCACTATGCTGGTGCCTTTGGCGCAAGTGCACCACGGCTTTGCCGCCTCACCCACGCGCAAGGCAGGCCGCGCCCCGTTGGACCTTTCGGAAATCGCCGCGTCATCGGCCGTATTCCTGCGCAAGCATGCGCCCGATTTGATAGATTTCGGCCGAAATAGAGCCTTTTTGGAGCAAAGATCCCGGCTTATCCGGTATCTGAATGACGGCCGGTTGGAACCTCGCGACGTGGGACGATTGATGCGGGGTTTCGAGCGCGGCTTCGCAGACGGGTTATCTCGTGTTCTTTCCGACCTGGTGCCAATCAAGGCGGCTTCTGCGCCTTTCCTACCGTTCGATACCTCCGCCACGGGTTCCTCGACACTGATCGCCGGGAGACGATGGTCGCGCAGCGATCTTGAGGCACAGGCACGCGAACGGGTCGCGCGCGGTGAAGTAATAACTGTTCTGGAGCTATCCGCGACTGCGCGCCCCCATCAGGTCAAATTCCACTCTGACGGGTTTTGGGAGCAACGCGGTGGAGTGTTCGGTCCATCAGACCGTGCCGACCCCTTGGTTTGCGCCACAAGCTTTGCCCGACGCGTCGCGCGTGAACGTGCAATGATCGGGCAAGTGCGCGGATTTTAGGCAGCGCGCGCAATAACTGGGTGACGTTTGGCCGCGCACAAAATATCACTGTGCCCAAAACCACCTAATGTTAACGGGGAAGCCTGCGGTTGTTACCCCGGTCCGTGACAGAAAAAATTGTAGGTACGCGATATGACAAAAAAAGTGACAAAAGCGATATTTCCTGTGGCCGGGCTCGGAACACGGTTTCTACCCGCTACGAAATCCATTCCCAAGGAAATCATGACGCTCGTCGATCGTCCTCTGATCCAATACGCGATCGACGAGGCGCGCGAAGCCGGGATCGAGGAGTTCATTTTCGTCACGTCGCGCGGGAAAGGTGCGCTCGAAGACTATTTCGACAACGCTCCGGTGCTCGAAGCTGACCTGGTGGCCAAGGGGAAGGACGAATTGCTCGATGTCCTGCGCTCGACCAATATGGGCTCGGGCGCCATCGCCTATATCCGGCAGCACAAGGCGCTTGGCCTTGGTCATGCGATCTATTGTGCGAACCGGCTGATCGGGGACGAACCTTTCGCCGTGCTTCTGCCGGACGATATTATCACGGGCGACAAGCCGTGTTTGAAACAGATGGTCGATGCGCATGAAGAGACCGGTGGCTCCATGGTCGCGGCAATGGAGGTTGCCCCTGAGAAGGCATATGCCTACGGCGTGCTCGACCCGGAAGAGCAGGTTGGCAATCTCATCAAAGTGAAGGGAATGGTCGAGAAGCCGCAGACCGGCAAACAGCCTTCGAATTATGCCGTGATCGGGCGTTACATCCTGACCCCGGAGGTCCTCGCGAACCTTGGAAAATTTCGAAAGGGTGCAGGCGGCGAAATTCAGTTGACCGACGCGATCGCAGACGAAATTACTCAGGGCCGGCCCGTTCATGGCGTTCTTTTCGACGGTGAACGCTTCGACTGCGGCTCGAAGTCCGGCTATCTGCAAGCGACGGTTCACTTTGGGCTGGAGCGCAAGGAACTGCGCACAGAGCTGATGGAGTATCTCCAAACGGTGGTCGAGAAGGGCTAGGGGCCCGGGATGACCGAGGCCGCGCGCCTGATCGACTTGTCGCGCCTGGTCTCTCGCGTCGGTCGACCAACGTGGACAGGGATCGACCGGGTCGAGGCCGCATATCTCAAACGTTTTCTTAGCGAAAATGCACCGCTCTTTGCCTTAGTGCGTTCTTCCTTCGGGTTCACGTTGTTCGACCGCGAGGGTGTCGGACATCTGGCGCAGAGAATTCTCGGTGACGTGCCGTGGGGTGAGCCGGACATATTGACGAAGGTTTTCATGCGGCCCGGAACCGGTCGTCGTGGCGCGGAGGCCGACCTACGCCGGTTCGCGATTGCAAGAACCGGGCGGCGCACGCTCGGTCAGACGTTTGCAAAACATCTTCCGCGCGGAACGATCTGGTTCAATGTCGGTCACTCGAACCTTGTGGCGAGCGTGTTCGACAACATTCACGAGTCCTGCGATGGACACTGCGTGGTGCTTGTTCACGATACGATACCGCTCGACCATCCGCATTGGCAGCGGGAAGGGACCGTCAGCAGTTTCGAAGCGCGGATGAGACAGGTCGCTGCAAAGGCGGACCTTGTGATCCACACGTCCAATGCGACCCGCGGCGTGACCGAAGCGCAATTCGAACGCTTCGGTCGTGTGCCGCCCGGTGAAGTCGCCCGGCTGGGTATTGAACGACCAACCCCGGACAAAGCGCAAATACCTATCGGTTTAAGGTTGGATAGACCCTATTTCGTAGCTCTCGGCACGATCGAGCCGAGAAAAAACCATGCAATGCTACTCAATGCATGGGCAGCGATGCGTGACACCATGAGGCCCGATGCGATTCCACAGTTGTTCATTGTCGGTGCGCGGGGTTGGAACAACGCGAAGGTGTTCGCCCGTCTCGATCTCGAACCGTCCAATGTCGTTGAACTCGGGCCGCTTTCGGATGGGGCGACGGCATCGTTGATTGCAGGCGCGCACGGTCTCCTCATGCCCAGCTTCGTCGAGGGGTTCGGTCTTCCTCCAGGTGAGGCGCTCAGCTTGGGGACGAAAGTCCTGGCCTCAGACCTGCCGGTCTATCGTGAAGTATTTGGAAACAATGTCATTTACCTTGATCCAGAGGCTTTGTATCCTTGGGTGAACGAAATACAGAAAATCGCGCGGAAAGAACGCGAAGCGTTGGTGGTGACGGGCAAGCTCCCAACTTGGGAGGCTCATTTCAATATTGTCTTAAACTGCCTATGATATCGGGATTGAGCGCCGAGGCGTCGAAAGGGCAGATTTGGGCATTGCGCGGACATACAGGCTTCGGATGCTTCGCAAGAGATGGCGCATCCGCGCGTTCCGCAAGCGACGCGAGATGAAGTCTGTCGTCAACCGCACGGAAACAATCAAACCCAACGACATTCTGGTTTTCTGCACGGCGAGGAACGAGCGAATACGGCTCCCCTATTTCCTGCGTTACTACCGAAACATGGGCGTGAACCATTTCGTATTTGTCGAAAACGACAGCGATGACGGGACGCGCGAGTATCTTGCCGAGCAAGAGGACGTGTCGCTCTGGACTTCGAAGGCGGGCTATAAAAGGGCTCGTTTCGGTGTCGATTGGCTCAACTGGCTGATGCGGCGCTACGCGCACGGTCATTGGTGCCTGACAGTGGACCCGGACGAGTTTCTGGTATTCCCGTTTTGCGACACGCGCGGACTTCGCGCCCTCACCGACTGGCTCGATGCTTCGTCGATCAAGAGCTTCGGCGCCATGCTCCTGGATATGTACCCCAAGGGCCCGATGTCGTCGCAACCGTATTCCGCAGGTCAGGACCCCTTCGAGATCGCGAGCTGGTTCGATGCCGGGAATTACATGATCGAGAAGAACACGAAATTCGGAAACCTGTGGATACAGGGCGGTCCGCGCGCCCGCATGTTTTTTCCGGACAATCCGGCCCGCGCACCGGCACTCAACAAAATCCCACTGGTCAAATGGCAACGCAGTTACACCTACGTTTCCTCGACTCACAACTTGCTCCCGCGCGGATTGAATCTGGTTTACGACGAATGGGGGGGAGAAAAGGCATCAGGATGTCTCCTCCACGCAAAATTTCTCGACACGTTCGCCCCCAAGGCTGCCGAGGAGCTGGAGAGGCGCCAGCATTACGCGGCCAGCCACGAGTACCGGGCGTACGCCGAGAAACTGGATAGCGACCCCGACCTCTGGTGCAAATGGTCCGAGAAATACATTAACTGGAGGCAGCTTGAGATTCTCGGGCTCATGTCCAAAGGAAACTGGGCGTGAGCGTCGGTTTCGCGATGCTCGTCCACACCTCGCTGGACCGGGCTGCAGAGGTGGCGCGGCACTGGGCGGTCAACAAGTGTCCGGTCGTGATACATGTCGACAAGAAGGTGGATCGACGGGCCTACAAGTCCTTCACAGCCCAGCTTGGTGATCTTCCGAACGTCAAGTTCTGCAAACGCTTCAGTTGTGAATGGGGCACTTGGTCGCTCGTGGCCGCGAGTCAGACAGCATCCGAGGTGCTCCTCGCCGAGTTTCCCGAGGTTCGCCATGTGTATCTCGCGTCAGGATCATGCCTTCCGCTTCGACCAATCGACGAACTCAAGGAATACCTTGCTGCGCGCCCTATGACGAATTTCATCGAAAGCGTCACGACCGAAGATGTCCCATGGACCGTAGGCGGGTTGGATATCGAACGGTTCATTTTTCGTTTTCCGTTTTCTTGGAAAAGGCATCGCCGCGCGTTCGACGGCTACGTCAGATTCCAACGCCGGATGAACTTCAAACGCAAAGTGCCCGAGGGATTGGTACCGCATCTTGGTAGCCAGTGGTGGTGCCTCACCAGACAAACGCTGACCGCAATCCTGGAGGACCCAGATCGTCAGAAATATGATCGGTATTTCTCAAAGGTCTGGATACCTGACGAAAGCTACTTCCAGACCCTGACCAGGCTCTATTCCACCAATATCGAAAGCCGATCGCTCACGCTGTCGAAGTTCGATTTCCAAGGCAAGCCGCACATTTTCTACGACGATCACATGCAGCTCCTGCGACGGTCGGATTGTTTCGTTGCTCGGAAAATCTGGCCGCATGCCGAGAAGCTATACAACGGGTTTCTGTCGGATGATGGTTCGATTTTTACGGGAGCGGAGCCCAACCCCGGCAAAATTGACCGGGTGTTCTCGAAGGCCGTTGAACGACGAACGAAGGGGCGCCCGGGGCTTTACATGCAAAGCCGCTTTCCAAATGAAAACTGGGAGAACGGGCTGACCTCGTCACAATACTCGATCTTCGAAGGGTTCACTGAATTGTTCGAGGACTTCGAAGAATGGCTTGGCCGGGTGACGCAGACGAGGGTTCATGGCCATCTATATGGACCGGAACGAGCGGAGTACTCTGGTCGGCAGAAGGTGTTTGCCGGTGCCATGGTCGATAGCGCGGATCTCCGCGACTACAACCCCCGCGCTTTTCTGACCAACTTGATCTGGAACACGCGTGGCGAAAGGCAGTGTTTCATGTTCGGCCCTGCTGACAATCAGGATATCTCCTGGGATGTGGCCAAGGACCCGAACGCTCAGATCAGCGTCATCAGTGGTGCATGGGCAGTGCCACTTTTCTATTCCAATGCGAATTTTTCGGACATTCGCCGCGAGGCGGCGCGGCTACAGCGTATCGAAACGCAGCATATCGAGGTCCTGCGGTCCGTCTGGACGAAAGCCCGTGTTCGTGTTTGGACCTTGGCAGACTTTATTGAGAACCCGATGGAGCCGCTTCAGACCATTATCGACGAGATTGGCGCCCGTCAGGCAAACCGGCTGACGGAGGCACCGCGCATGGTGTCGCTCGATGGGTTCGGACAGTTTCTTCAGAACCTCAAGAACCAGGGTATGCAGCCCTATCTGATGGGCGATTTCCCCGTGGATAACTCGGATCGGCAGAGCCGCCATAAACCGCGCAAACCTTATCTGGTCAAGTAGGACATCATGGATCGGCAGTTCGACTATTTCGTAATCCTCGCGGAAATGCGAACCGGGTCCAATTTCCTCGAGTCGAACCTCAAGCAGTTTCCCGGCATCTCCTGTTTCGGCGAAGCGTTCAATCCCTGGCTGCTGGTCGATCCGGACCGCACAGAACTGTTCGGTATCACGATGGCGCAGCGTGATGCCGACCCCATCGCGCTTATCGAGGCGATGAAGGCAAATGCCGACGGAATCCCCGGTTTCCGCCTTTTCCACGACCACGATCCTCGTGTCTTCGATCTGGTAATGGAGGATCGGCGGTGCGCGAAGATTGTCCTGACACGGAACCTCGTCGACGCATGGGTGAGCCAACGGATCGCATGGTCGACGAAACAATGGCAGCTTGGCGATGATGTAGACCGAAAGACATGGCGCGTGAAGTTCGATCCAAAGGACTTCAAGCACTTCTATTTCACCGTCAAGGAACGACAACAGAATATTGCTCGGAGACTTCAAATCAGCGGGCAGGCCGGATTTCATATCGACTATGAAGATATCCAAGATATTCGCGTGGTGAATGGGCTAGCGGCATACCTCGGAGAAACCGAGAAGCTCGAGCGCCTTTCGGGCCAGTTCAAAAAGCAGAATCCTGAGCCGCTGGCCGACAAAGTTCGGAATTTCGAGGAGGTCGAGAAGACGGTCAATGACATCGACCGGTACGACCTTGGTCGTTTGCCCAACTTCGAACCGAAACGCGGGCCGACCGTGCCAAGCTATGTGACTGCCAGAGAAGCCGGTCTGTGTTTCATGCCCATACCTGGGGCTATGGATCAGGAAATCAGGGACTGGCTTGGTGCGGTGGACGGTGTCCAACGGGACGAGTTGACGACCGGCTTTACGCAAAAAGACCTTCGCCAATGGAAAAACCGAAACAAAGGGAGCCGTAGCTTCACCGTGTTGCGCCATCCTGCGGAAAGGTCTCACTCGGTGTTCTGTCGCTACGTGCTCAATCAAACACCCTGGACAATGTGGGAGTTGCGGCACGGGCTGATCGAAAAATACGGGTTGGATATTCCGTGGGATACGCCTATCGGCGAGGAGTACGACCGACCGCGCCATCGGGCAGCGTTCCTGAAATTCCTGGAGTTTGTCGCCGGAACACTGGGAGGTTCGAGTGCGCATCCGGTTGAACCCATCTGGGCGACGCAGGATGTGCTCTTGCGTGGTTTTTCAGGTTTCGTCGCGCCGGACCATGTCCTGCGGGAAGCCCAGGTTCAAGAAGGTCTCGCATTTCTCTCGAAAGAAATCGGAATTGACCCGCCGCCGTTGGGTGAAGCTGTGAAGGACGAGCCGTATTCACTTGCGTCGATATATGACGAGGAAGTGGAGAAAGCCGTGAGAAATTGCTACGCGCGCGACTATATGGCTTTCGGATTTCGGAAATGGGGCCGCGAAGGCAACGAGGCGGGCTAGGCCGCGCGGATTGCCTGCGCGTCCGTCAAGATGGTGTGAAGGGTCTCGGGGTCGTTGTTCGCCCGCAATTTCGAAGCGACCGACTGGTCGCGCATCGTGCGTGAAACCAATGCGAGCGCTTTCAAGTGATCGACACCGGCTCCGTCAGGAGCAAAAAGCGCAAAGACGAGATCCACAGGCTGCCGATCCACCGAGTCGAAATCGACGGGTTTTTCAAGGCGCAGGAACGCCCCGACCACCCTGTCCAACCCCTCGATCCGCGCGTGCGGGAGTGCAATCCCCTTGCCAACGCCAGTTGGTCCGAGACTTTCACGCTCCTGCAATGCCGTGAAGGCCGCGTTGGCATCAATGCCGTAGGTCCCGGCGACGATGTCGCCGAGATCCTGAAACAGGCGCTTTTTGGAAGATACCGTGGCCACCACCTTTACAGCGGCGGGCCGAAGAATTTCCGATAGATCCATCAGTTCAACTACTACCCGACCTTAGGTCTTTCGCGCCCGCCCCACTCAGGCTTGGTTTCCCGGGTCGATCCAGCCGATATTGCCGTCTTCGCGGCGATATACGACGTTCACGCCCTTTGACTTTTCGTTCCGAAAGACAAGCACTGGCGCATGAGCCAGTTCCATCTGCATGACCGCTTCGCCGACAGAAAGCGCCGGGATCCGTGTTTCCATCTCTGCGATGATCATCGGTTCCATGCTTTCCGGTTCCGACTCGTCGGGCCCGTCTTCAGACGCGAGGATATACGAGGCTCCTTCAAAAACATCAACCGGGTTGGACCGTTCCTTGTGGTGATCTTTCAACCTGCGCTTGTATCGGCGCAGTTGTTTTTCCATCTTTTCAGCACATTGATCGAAAGCCGCGTGGATATCGTGCGCATGCGCACTGGCCTGCGCAGTCAATCCCGTGGACAGATGCACGATCGTTTCACAGGAGAACTCCCCAGCGTTTTTCGAGAATATGACGTGCGCATCCGTCGGGCGCTCGGCGTATTTTTCCACGACAGTCCCCAAGCCGTCTTTCACATAGACCTGGAGCGCCTCGCCGATGTCGATCTGTTTGCCGCTGATTTGATACTGCATCTTTCCTCCTTATGGATAGATGGTCCCTGACTCACGCCGCGGGATGCGACGGGGCCGGAAAAAGGGACGGATAACAGGAGTTTATGCTAAGCGCCACGCCCGGTTTCCCGTGGCGGCCGACGTGTTGTCCACCTTTCGGTGAACGCCACGAAGCGGATTGGCGTGCTTCATGCATCTTGGATATTGAGCGCCTGAACCTGTGACTTGTCAATGGGATCGGATCAAAGCGACCGATCGCTCAATGTGCGAAGATGTCGATTTCCGGCCAACCGGCCAGATCAAGCTGCGCGCGCGTTGGAAGGAACGCGAAACACGCCTCAGCCATCTCGGCTCGCCCTTCGCGTGCGAGTCTCGCGTCCAGTTTGTCTTTCAGACGGTGCAAATATAGCACATCCGACGCCGCATAATCGAGCTGCGCCTCAGTCAGAACACTCGCGCCCCAGTCCGATTGCTGCTGCATCTTCGATATGTCAATGCGAAGAATTTCATCGAGCAGGTTCTTGAGTCCGTGACGATCAGTGTAGGTGCGAACCAGTTTCGAGGCGATCTTGGTACAATAGACCGGCGCGGTGAGGACGCCGAAGGCATTGAGCAGAGCAGCGATGTCGAACCGGCCGAAGTGAAAAATCTTGAGCACTTCTGGGTTGGTAAGCATCTTTTCCAGATTCGGCGCGGAGGTCTGTCCCTTCGCGATTTGAACGACATGGGCGTTACCGTCTCCGCCCGACATCTGAACCACACACAGCCGGTCGCGGTGCGGGTTGAGTCCCATCGTTTCGCAGTCGATCGCCACGACTGGCCCCATGTCGAGATCGTCTGGTAGATCGCCCTTGTAGAAATGGTTCGCCATATGCGCCTCCGCTTTTCGTTGGTGATAGTGCGACCTTGAGTGAGGTTCAACGAAGGAAACGGCGTGTGTGAGAGGCGCCGGGCGCCTCTCACGCAGGCATTGATTTGTCAGAGCGTGATGCGGAACCGCGCGAATCCATCTGGGCCGTCACCGGCCGGCTCGATCGTGACGCCCTCGACCGCATCTGCGTATGCCGTCGCCGCCGGTCCGGTATCGAACAAGACTGTGGTCCCTTCCATCGACGCGAAGGTCCAGTTCGCATCCGCTTTGGGGTCGATCGTCCCCTTGTCCACGATATAGCGCACAATCACGTCGCGGTTGGTGTCCGGACCTTCAAAAATGATGTTCTCCGGGTTCGCTCCTGGGAAACTGCCGCCACCACCCGCGCGATAGTTATTGGTGGCGACGATGAACTCCATATCGTCCGTCACGGGCGCGCCTTCGAACATCAGGTCCACGATCCGGCCACCCTCCGACACTTCGGCGCCGTCAGAGTCAAACATCGACGGTTTGCTCAGGTCGATCTTGTAGGTCACGCCGTCGATCACGTCGAAATTGTAGGATGGGAAATCGGGATTCAGCAGAACCTGGTCAGGCTCGCCCGGTGTGATCTGGTTAAACATGCCGGCCGACCGTTCGAGCCAGCCTTTGACTTCCGCCCCCGTCACCTTCACCGCACGCACGGTGTTTGGATAGAGATACAGGTCAGCTACGTTCTTGATCGCCACCGGGCCGACCGGCACGTCGGTGTAATACTCGGGCCCACCACGCCCACCGGCCTTGAACGGCGCGGCAGCAGAAATGATGGGAAGCCCCTCGTACTCGGTCCCTTGCATCATCTGTTCAATGTACCAAAGCTGAGCGTTCGACACGATTTGCACGCTGGGGTCGTCAGCCACCAAAGCGAAATAGCTGTGTAGCGGCGCGGCGGTTTCGCCGACGGCCCGGCGTACATATTCAAGTGTCGCCTGATGTTCGGCCTCGACGCTTGCGAGCACAGCGGGCACATCCTCGACCAGCGCCGTGACCGAGCGATCTTCGTTCCGCTTCGAAATCGGCCGTGCCTCGGTCTCGGCCGAAAGGACGCGCCATTCGTTACCGTCTTTCTCGAGCAGAAGGTCGATCACACCCAGATGCGACCCCCAGAAGCCGCCCATCACCGCCGGCTTGCCGTGGATGGTGCCTGCTTCGGCGTCGAGCCCGACGAAATCGGCGTAGGTGGGCGACGGAAAGACGAGGTGACTGTGGCCCGTCATCAACGCGTCAATTCCGTCGACCTCAGCAAGTGGAACGCTGGCGTTTTCCATACCGTCCTCGCGCTGGGCTGATCCGATCCCGGAATGGCTGAGTGCGATGATAAGATCAGCGCCTTCTTCGCGCATTTGCGGGACCCAGGCCTCGGCGGTCGTGACAATGTCACGCGCTTCAACGTTGCCTTCCAGATGCCGACGGTCCCAAGTCATGATCTGTGGCGGCACGAAGCCGATCAGGCCAACCTTGACCACATGGGTTTCGCCGTTTCCATCGGTCACTTCACGGTCGAGAATGACATACGGCTTAAGTAGCGTCTTGTCGTCGCGAGGACTGCCGCCCATTTCACTGACGACGTTGGCGCAGACCACAGGGAATTCGGCCCCGGCCAGCGACTTCATCAGGAAATCCAGCCCGTAATTGAACTCGTGGTTGCCGAGGGTCGAGGCGTCGAAGCCCACCGTGTTCATCGCGGTGATGACCGGGTGCATGTCACCCTCTTTCATACCGCGCTCGTAGGCCATGTAATCGCCCATCGGGTTGCCTTGCAGGAAGTCGCCATTGTCCACGAGCATCGAATTGGTCGCTTCCGCACGGATTTCTTCGATGATCGACGCAGTACGCGACAACCCGACCGTGTCGATGGGTTTGTCGCTGTAATAATCGTAGGGATAGACGTGAACGTGCAGGTCCGTCGTCTCCATAATGCGTAAATGCGCCTGAGCACCCGCGGCGCGGGCCGAAAAAGGGTGAAGAGCGATCAGGGTTGCACCCGCTGTACCACCCATGAATCCCCGGCGGCTGATCTTGAAGTCCCGTGACATGTCGTCCTCCTGTTGGCGTTTTGCCAATAGCTAGGCATGGAACACGACATCCGGGCGACAGATTTTGTCCATCAGGTCAAAACAGGCGGGTTTTGTCCCGGTCACCCCAAAGTGTTTCGGCCAATTCGCGGGCGGCCTGCGAATTTTCCGCGCGCTGCATGGTCGCAATTGTCACGGCAAGGGTCGAGATCGCTGCCTCGCGCGCATAAACGTCCGAATCGCGCCCCTCCCACACGTCGAGCAGGCGGTCGGGGTTCATCTCGCTATCCGCCGGAGCATGGCCGTCGTCGAGCGTGGCGGGCCATGTTTCGATTTCGGGTTCGGAATCGGCATGTGTCGTCCAGACCGGGCAGGGCTTGTTTGGGCGCATCTCGATCTCGCCCCCGTCCCCGCGAAACACCGCCATGTTGGGTATGTTCAGGATACGCGCGGCCCCTGAATGAATGTCGAGAAAACCACGATGAAATATCCCCTGCATGACACTCGGCGCGTTGAACGGGTTGAGCAGTCGGGTGAAGCTGTTGACCGGAGATCGAAGACCCAAGACGGGCTTCAACTCGATCAGGTCGCGCAGCATCGGGTTCAGGACTTCCAGCGGAAGGTAGGTGAACCCGCTCTCCACCTGTTGCGCGCCTTCTTCGAAGCTTTCCGCGATGGGTAGCCCGAACCGCGCGAGCACGTCGCGGGTGTATATCCGCCCGGGCGTGTGCCCCTCCGCCCCGTGCATCACCACTTTGGTTCCCGACTGCACAAGGGCGGAAACCGACAAGAGAAACCACGGAAGTTGCACACGCTTGCCTGCGTAACACGACCAGTCGAGATCGACCGGCGGGATTTCGATTTTCGGAAATGTGTCACGCGTACCCGTAGCGAAGCCCGCAATTTCCTCGGGTGTTTCCTCCTTCAGCCGAAGCAGCATGAGGTAAGCGCCGATCTGTTCCGGCAAAGCCTCGCCCCGCAGGATCATCGCCATCGAATCGCGGGCCTCTTCGAAGGTGAAGGGCCGCTGCTTGGTCTTGCCACGGGCAAGTATCGCGACATACGGCGCGAAAGGGTGCGGGTTCTCGGCGGTAAAGGGGCGTTGGATGTTCATGTCTCCCATCATAAGCTTGATCCAAGCGGGCGTGTAGGCCAAGAAAACATGCATGTTTCCGCATTTGACAACGCACAGCCAAAGCAGGACATGGGCGACAAAGACAGGGGCATATCATGGATTTTCTTCCCATCTTTCTTGAAGTCGCCGGCAAGCGGATTGTCGTGGACGGCGGCAATACCGTGGCTGCTCGCCGGGTCGAACGTGCGCTGAATGCAGGTGCGTTCGTCACCGTATTCGACCCTGAACCGGGCGACGAGGTCCGTGCCTTTTTTGAGCACGAGAACCTGACGCATATCGCGCGTCTCCCGTATGATGCCGATTTCGCCGAATGCATCATTGCCTATGGCGCATCGGAAGTGCCGGAACGCGATGCGCTCCTCCATCGCGCAGCCAAGGCCGCGGGCGCTCTTGTGAACGTTGCGGATGAGAAGACTTATTGCGACTTCATCACCCCTTCTGTGGTGGAACGGGAACCCATCACGATAGCCATATCGACAGGAGGCGCCGCCCCGGTGATCGCCCGCATTCTGCGCGCTCGGATGGAGGCGATGCTGCCCGCAGCCTATGGCCGTCTCGCGTTGTTTCTCGCGCGCTTCCGTGGGCGAATCTACGAAGCGGTGCCCAATGGCCGGAACCGGAGGCGCTTCTGGGAAAACCTGATTGAAGGGCCGGTTGGGGACGCCTTCCTTGCGGGTGAAGAAGCGCTGGCTGAAGAGCGGCTGGAAGAAGACCTCGCCCGCGGTTCCGCTGATCTGAAACATGGCGAAGTCTGGTTGGTGGGCGCGGGGCCTGGGGATCCGGACCTTCTGACCTTCAAAGCGCTTCGCATGATGCAGCACGCGGACGTGGTGCTTTACGACAGGCTGGTTGGCGATGGGATCATCGACCTCGTGCGCCGGGATGCCGAGCGGATCTATGTGGGCAAGAAGCCCCGGGAACATACTCTAACACAGCGTGAAATAACCGAATTAATGATTGAACGCGCCAGCAGGGGCGAGCGCGTTCTGCGACTCAAGGGGGGTGATCCCTTCATATTCGGGCGCGGTGGCGAAGAACTTGAAGATGTGGCTGCCCACGGCATCCCGGTCGAGGTCGTGCCAGGGATCACAGCCGCGGCAGGCTGTGGCGCGGCGGCGGGTATCCCGCTCACGCACCGCGACCACGCACAAAGCTGCGTCTTTATCACCGCTCATGGCGCGGGCGGCGTATTGGATCACGATTGGACCCGCTATGCCCGCAAGGGTCAGACGGTGCTTGTTTACATGGGTCTCAACGCGCTGGGCGAAGTCGCGCAAAAGGCGCTGTCACAGGGTGTCGATCCGGACATGCCGGTGGCCGTGATCGACAATGGCACCCGGCTCGATCAACGCGTCATAATCGGTCGGCTGGACGAAATCGAAGCCAAGGTGGTGGAGGCCGACCTCCCCGGTCCTGCACTCATTGTGATCGGCCATGTCGTCAGCCTTTACGGAAAACTCGGCGTGAAGGGCTCCCGCTCCGAATACGAGATGGAGCTCAAGGCAGGGCATACGCTCTGAGCGAAAACGACAAAGGGCGGCCCGACGGCCGCCCTGTGCATCACTAACGTAACCCGGATCAGTCCAGCTGACGCTCGACTTCTTCGCGTTCAAAGATCTCGATCACGTCGGCCGGGCGAATGTCGTCGTAGTTCTCGAACGCCATCCCGCATTCTTGACCCGACTGAACCTCGGGAACTTCGTCCTTGAAGCGCTTGAGTGTCTTCAGCGTACCTTCGTGGATCACCACGTTGTCGCGCAGGAGACGCACGCCGGCAGAGCGGCGCGCAACACCTTCGGTGACGAGACAACCGGCGACCTTGCCAACGTTGGAGACCTTGAAGACCTCTTTGATCTCGGCATAGCCGATGAAGTTCTCGCGCACTTCGGCGGACAACAGGCCGGAGGCCGCCGCTTTTACGTCGTCCACAAGGTCATAAATCACGCTGTAATAGCGGATTTCCACGCCCTTCTGGTTGGCCGAGTTTCGCGCGGGCGCGTTGGCCCGGACGTTGAAACCGATGACCGGCGCGCCCGACGCTTCGGCGAGACCGATGTCGGTTTCCGTGATCGCGCCCACACCGTAGTGCAGCACGCGCACGCGCACCTCGTCGTTACCGATTTTCTCCATCGCCTGAACGATCGCTTCAGCCGAACCCTGCACGTCGGCTTTGACGAGGATCGGCAACTCCGCCACATCCTTGTCTTCCTTGGCCTTCTGCATCATCTGTTCGAGCGTCGTGGCGGCACCGGCGGCGGCGCGTTTGTCCTTGGCGGCCTGTTCGCGGTATTCCGCAATTTCGCGCGCCTGCGCCTCGGTCTCGACCACGTTCAGAACGTCACCCGCTTCGGGTGTCCCATTCAGACCGAGCACCTCGACCGGCACCGAGGGACCGGCTTCCTTCACGCGTTCGCCCCGATCATTCTCCATCGCACGGACCTTGCCCCATTGTTCGCCAACGACGAAGATGTCGCCCTGACGCAACGTGCCGTTTTGCACGAGCACGGTCGCGACTGGGCCGCGGCCCACGTCGAGCTGAGCTTCGATCACCGCACCTTGGGCGGCCCGCTTCGGGTTCGCCTTGAGTTCGAGGATTTCCGACTGAAGCGCGATGGCTTCGAGCAACTCGTCCAGACCCTGACCAGTGTGCGCCGAGACTTCGACGTCCTGCACTTCGCCCGACAGGCCTTCGACGATCACTTCGTGCTGAAGCAGGTCGGTGCGCACCTTGTCGGGGTTAGCATCGGGCTTGTCACACTTGTTGATCGCCACGATCATCGGCACTTCCGCGGCCTTGGCGTGGTTGATGGCCTCGATCGTCTGCGGCATGACCGCGTCATCCGCTGCCACCACAAGCACGACGATGTCCGTCACTTGCGCGCCGCGGGCCCGCATTGACGTAAAAGCGGCGTGGCCTGGCGTATCGAGGAAGGACAAGACTGCCCCGCTGTCGGTCGTCACCTGGTAGGCACCAATATGCTGCGTAATGCCGCCAGCTTCACCCGCCGTGACTTTGGCGTTGCGGATCGCATCAAGAAGCGAGGTCTTGCCGTGGTCGACGTGGCCCATGATCGTGATGACCGGCGGACGGGATACGAGATCCTCTTCCTTGTCATCCACGGTGTCGATCACCTGTTCCACGTCCGCGTCCGAGACGCGCACCATGTTGTGGCCGAATTCCTCGACGATCAGTTCTGCGGTGTCCTGGTCGATTGTCTGGTTTTGCGTGACCATCATGCCCATCTGCATGAGCGCCTTGACTACGTCAGCGGCACGTTCGGCCATACGGTTGGCCAGTTCCTGCACCAGAATCGCGTCCGGCACCTGGACGTCGCGCACGACCTTCTCGCGCGGTTCAGCGTTGCCCATCGCCTTCTGGCGCATACGCTCCTGCTTGCGCTTCATCGCGGCCATCGAGCGTTGCCGCCCGCCTTCGCCGCCCGAAAGCGCCTGATTCACGGTCAGCTTGCCGCCCCGGCGGCCATCACCGCCTTTGCCTTTGCCGCGGTTCCGGTCGTCAACCGTCGTCTTGTCGCGTTCCGGCTTCCGCGCCTGGGTCTTGGCGCTGCGGGCTTCGGCAGCCTGCGCAGCGGCGGGGTCAGCCTCAGGCGCAGGCTTGGCCTTGGCCGCTGCCGCTTCCTTGGCTTTGCGTTCGTCGTCTTCGGACTTCTTACGGGCGGCTTCGGCGCGCTCTTGTTCCTCGCGCTCCTTCTCCTCCTGCTCGCGGCGACGACGGTCACGCTCTTCTTCGCGCGCTTTCTCTTCTTCCTGACGCTTCTGTGCTTCCTCGGCTTCGTTCGCCTTGGCCGCTGCCAGCGCCTTCATCCGACGTTCCAGCTCGGCATCCGAGATACCGGCAGGACGCTTGGACGGATCCGTCGCAGGAGAGCCCGCACCCGCGCCGCCGCCCGCGCCCGCACCGGGCTTGGGTTTGACGACCCGCTTGCGCTTGGTCTCGACCACCACGTTCTTGGTGCGCCCATGGCTGAAGCTCTGCTTCACGGAGCCAGAATGGCCCCCTTTCAGCCCAAGAGGCTTTTTGCCGTCCGTATCGCTCATCTAGTCTTCGTACCTTTCCGGCGGGCCTTCCCACCGTCCACTTCGTCGCGCAAGCTGGCAAGCTTCGCGGCTTCCTCTACAACACGTTTCGTGAGTCCGCCACCCGCGAGTGCGGCATGTATCACATGATCGCGACCGAATGCCAAACCCAATTCATCTGCGGTCAGGCAGCTATACAGGCTGTTTTGACCCCGCGGCGGGCGCAATTTCGATTTTCCGCGTTCAGACCCGTCCGAGGCTTGCAAAAGAACATGCGCCTCGTCCTTGGCGAGCCAATCCTTGACCTTCTCGTATCCGGCCACAGCTCCGCCCGCTTTACGGGCTAAAGAGATAAGGTGGATTACGCGATCTGCAAGGCCTGCCTCCACGCGATCCGCCAAATCATCGCTCACCGTAACCTGCGCCTTGGCTGCGCGGGCGAAGCCGCCTTTCTTGGCAGCTTGCGCGAACGCGGCGCGGGTCGGGGTGATCCACAGCCCCCGTCCGGGCAGCTTGTTAAGGAGATCCGGCACCACAGACCCGTCAGGGCCGACGACGAACCGGATCATTCCTTCCGCAGGGCGCACCTCTCCCGTCCCGACGCAGCGGCGCTCTGGCCCTGCGGCTCGATCCTTGGGTGCACCCCCGCGCGTCACGCGCCACTCCAGGGCCTGGGATCAGGCCCCGGCCTCCTCGGTAATTTCGCCGTCTTCGCCCTCTTCTTCGTCGGTGACGAGATCAGCGGGATCGACCCAGCCAAGCTGGATGCGCGCGGTCATGATCATGTTCTGGGCTTCCTCGAGGCCGACATCGAAGGGCTCCAGAACCCCGTCGTCCTTGACCCGCTCACCGTCAACGGTGGTCCAACCACCCGCCAACTCCCAGTCAGCGCAGGTCGCGAAATCCTCCAGTGTGAACACGCCGTCTTTGGCCAGCGCTTCAATCATCTGGGGTGACAAGCCTTCGAACGACACAAGGCTGTCCTGCACACCCATTTCGCGGGCGGCTTCAAGTGCTTTGCGGTTCTGTTCTTCGATGAAGTCGCGTGCACGGGCTTGCAGCTCGTTCGCCGTGTCCTCGTCCACCCCGTCGATCACTAGAAGCTCGTCGAGCTCCACATAGGCGACCTCTTCTAGGTTGGTGAAGCCTTCGGAGACCAGAAGCTGCGCGAAGAACTCGTCCAGATCGAGCGTTTCCATGAAAAGCTTCGTGCGTTCGGCGAACTCGGCCTGGCGGCGCTGGCTTTCTTCTTCTTCGGTCAGGATGTCGATGTCGAGGTTGGTGAGTTGCGATGCAAGACGCACGTTCTGACCACGGCGGCCGATGGCGAGCGAAAGCTGTTCATCCGGCACCACGACCTCGATCGAACCGGCGTCTTCGTCCAGAACCACCTTGGACACTTCCGCTGGCTGAAGCGCGTTCACCAGGAAGGTCGGCACGTCTTCGTTCCACGGGATAATGTCGATCTTCTCGCCTTGCAGTTCGTTCACGACGGCCTGCACGCGCGAGCCGCGCATACCAACGCAGGCACCGACCGGGTCAATCGACCCGTCATAGGAAATCACGGCGATCTTTGCGCGCGAACCGGGGTCACGGGCCACGGCCTTGATCTCGATAATGCCGTCGTAGATTTCCGGCACTTCCATCTTGAACAGTTCTGCCATGAACTCCGGTGCGGTGCGCGAAAGGAAGATCTGCGGTCCACGCGTCTCGCGACGCACGTCCTTGACGTAGCAGCGGATGCGGTCGTTCGGACGGTAGCTTTCACGGCCGATCTTCTCATTCCGGCGCAGGATCGCTTCGCCCGCACCTACGTCGACGATAACGTTGCCGTATTCTTCACGTTTGACGACACCGTTGATGATGGTGCCCGCACGATCCTTGAATTCCTCGTACTGGCGATCACGTTCGGCCTCGCGGACCTTCTGCAGGATAACCTGCTTGGCCGACTGCGCAGCGATCCGACCCATATCGACCGGCGGCACGGTTTCGCGGAACTCGTCGCCGATCTGCGGTTCCTTCACTTCGTTCAGGTCCAGAAGCTGGCCTTCGCGGTACCAATATTCCTCACGCCCGGACTTGGCCGGCTCGAAATAAGGCTTGGCCTGAGCCACGGTCATCTCGGCTTGGTAATTCTCCAGCTCTTCCTCGTCCACGACAGTGCGAACCCGAGTGAAGGTCGCGCGCCCGGTCTTACGGTCAATGGCGACACGGATGTCCATCTCTGCGCCGTAACGCGACTTCGCCGCACGGGCGAGGCTTTCTTCCATCGCTTCGATCACGAGGCTCGGGTCGATCATCTTTTCCCGCGCGACGGCTTCCGCAGTCTGCAGGAGTTCGAGTTGGTTGGCAGAGGTAATGGCCATCTATCAGTCCTCCTCGGACGCTTCTTCGTCCGTTTCGATTTCATCGTATTTGGTTTCGTCGATGATGCCCGCGTCTTTGCGCTGTTTGAGCATCTCGGCAATCAGATCATCCGTGAGGACGAGCTTGGCATCCGCAAGCAGGTCGAAGGTCAGGCCAATTGTCACCAGAGCACCGTCTTCTTCGATCTCGATCAGGACTTCGCCGTCTTCTGTTCCGCGAACAATACCCTTGAACCGTTTGCGGCCGTCGATCAGCTCGCTGGTTTCGAGCTTGGCCGACCAACCCTCCCAGGTATCGAAATCCTTGAAACGGGTCAGCGGGCGGTCGATGCCGGGGCTCGACACTTCGAGCGTGTACTCCCCGTCGATCGGATCCTCGACGTCCAGCGTCGCGCCCAGCGCGGTGTTGATCTCGGCCAAGTCATCAACCTCGATCCCGCCATCGGGCTTTTCCGCCATGATCTGCAAGGTCTGGCTCTTGCCCGCCATGAGACGCAAGCGCACGAGCTCATAGCCCAAATCCTCGATCACGGGACGGACGAGATCGGCAAGCCGGCGGTCGATCGCGGTGCGGGCGACAAGATCGGTCATGAAATCCTTTCGGACACAAAAAAACGGGCCAGCGGCCCGTCGGTGATTTCCGGTGGAGCGTCGGGTGTGGACCCCAGCGCCTCCGCTGTTGAGGCGGGATATAGGGAAAGGTGGGTGAGTCTGCAAGGAGAATGTTGTCACACCATTTTCTGCGCAATCAGGAACAAAGCGGACCTTGGGTTCTTCTCCCACTCTTCGACGATCTCAAGCCCGGCTTCGGTTATGTAGCGGCGGATGTCGTCACCTTTGATGAATGAGAGATGCGGGACCAGTCCAAGTGCCTGTCCGACGGGCGCAATCAACCGGAGTATCGCGATGTTTCCCGTGCGCACTGTGGAGGACACGAAATATCCACCCGGCTTAAGGCTCGCGGCGATCTTTTTGACCGTTGCCGCCGGGTCGGGCAATAGGTGCAGGACCGACAAAGCCAGCACCATATCGTACCTTGCCGGTGTCGTCTCGACTTCGTCGAAATTGCCATGGACGTAACGCATGTTCGCCGGCACATCGCCCAGCGCGCGTCCGCGTTCGATCATCTCGGACGATATGTCCATCGCTGTGTAACTGCCGACCAGGGGCGCGTGCTTGCGCCCGGTATTACCCGACCCGCAGCCGATCTCGAGCACATCCATGTCGGAGCGCAGGTACTTTCGCGTCAGGTCGAGCTTATGTTCGTAAGCGTCGGGATCACCGATCGGCGAGGCAATGTAGCGCTTGGACAACTTGTCCCATATCGCGCCCTGATCCTTCACAGGCCCAAAGTCGCGCGTTGGCGTGACAGCTTGTCGGTGGTGCGAACCAGTTCGGCCGCAATCCCGGGTTCACTTACCGCGTGGCCCGCGCGCGGAATCATACGGAACTCCGAGGTCGGCCAGGCCTGATGCAGCGCCCAGGCCGATTGCGGCGGACAGATCATGTCGTGGCGACCTTGAACGATTGTGCTTGGGATATGCGCGATCCGGCCCATGTTGGACAGGATCTGCTGTTCATCGCTCAGGAACGCCCGGTTTTGGAAATAGTGGTTTTCGAGCCGCGCAAAGGCGAGGGCGTAATCGGCCGGGCTGTCGATCATCGCGCCGTCGTTTTCGATACTTGCCAGAGCGTTTTCCCACGCAGCCCAAATCCGGGCGTGTTTCAACTCTTCGGCGCGGTTTCCTGAAAACAATCGCTGATGATAGGCTTCGATGAGGTTGCCGTGCTCGTTTTCTGGGATCGGTTCCTTGAAACGCGCCCATAGGTCCGGCCAGAACTGCCCCGCGCCACCACCATAGAACCAGTCGAATTCGCGTTCGGTTGCAAGGAATACGCCCCTGAGCACCAGCCATGCAGCCCGACCCGGATGGGTCTGAGCGTATATGAGGGCAAGAGTGGCACCCCAGCTACCGCCGAATACGATCCAACGATCAATCCCCAGCGTAGTGCGAATAAGCTCGATGTCCTCGATCAAATGCCACGTCGTATTGTACGTGACACTGGCATGAGGGCGCGAACGACCGCAGCCGCGCTGGTCAAACAAAATGATACGGTAACGTTGCGGGTTGAAGAACCGGCGCATGGCAGGGGAACAACCTCCGCCAGGTCCGCCGTGGAACACAATGACGGGAATACCGTCTTCGGCACCGCATTGTTCGACATAGACGGAGTGACCATCTCCGACATCGAGCATCCTGCGGTCCCAAGGTTCTATCGGAGGATAGAGCTTGGCCCCTGCGCTGTTTTTTCCTGCGGCGTGTTCCATCTAGACCTAATATAGGGGGCAGGCACAGGCTTGCCAGAATGAAAGAGGAATACCATGACCACCGCAGAAACGACAGTCGATCCCAGCGAAGTCGCAAAGTTCGAAGCGATGGCAGCAGAATGGTGGGACCCAACCGGGAAATTCAAGCCCCTGCACATGATGAATCCCGTCCGGCTGGACTACATCACGTCGCAGATCGCAGCGGAGTTTGGCCGTGATCTGTCCGACGACAAACCCTTCGCCGGTCTCAGGCTGCTCGACATCGGATGCGGCGGTGGACTTTTGTCTGAACCTATGACGCGGCTTGGGGCCGACGTCGTTGGTGCGGATGCGGCAGCGGGCAACATACCTGTCGCGCAGGTCCATGCGGAGCAATCGGGACTGGCCATCGACTACCGCCACACCACCGCCGAAGTACTCGCGGCGGACGGAGAGCAATTCGACGTGGTCCTGAACATGGAGGTGGTCGAACATGTGGCCGATCCCCAGTCCTATCTCACCGCCTGCCAGGAACTTCTGAAACCGGGCGGACTGATGGTCGCCTCGACGATCAACCGGAACCCCAAGAGTTTTATGGTCGCTATTGTAGGCGCCGAGCATGTGATGCGCTGGCTGCCAAAGGGCACGCATGAGTGGGACAAGTTCATAACGCCGGACGAGTTGGAAGACCTCGCCACCCGCGCAGGGCTTCGGATGGTCGATCGCAAAGGTTTTGTTTTCAATCCGATCTTGTGGAGTTGGTCGATTTCGTCCCGAGACCTGTCGGTGAACTACGTGACCGCAAGCGTGAAGCCGAAATAGACTTTATTCCGTGACGAAAGAATACTCCGTCAGTTCCTCACGCGAGAGCATGTAGATCTGTTCCGGAGGTGTGCGCAAAGCATGTTCCATCACGCCCAACCCGATCCCCATGCGCGCGAGGTGCGCCATGACTTCGGCCTGACCGCGCTGCACGTCTTCGACCGCCATGAACGCGGGCAGGATCGCACTTTCCCCGAAATAATGCTGATGCACGCCGAGTTTCGCGGTTTGCGCGACCGTTCGTGCAACACCGCCAGCAAAGATGTAGGGACAGGCTGAAAGGCAGACGGCGCTTTCCTCCAAAGTGGTGGACATTCCAGAGGCGCGGATCACGTCTCCGATCTCGAGCGCATCAGAAACGGACCCGCCAGTGCTGTTGAGCCGTATCGTCTCGACCCGCTGGCCCGCATTGGCGCGGGTGGCCAGCTCCCCGGTAATCCGATCGCCGTCCCCAACCGCGATTTGTCCGGTCAGGGTTACGGTCGTGCCTTCACCGCTGATTTCCAACCGTTCCGGCATCGGCGCATTGGACGGTGCCCCATCGGGCGACGTGGTCGGGGCGCGGTCCGGTGAATAGGGCCGTGTGGCGGGGCCGGACGGCACCTGACGGGTAAGCGGGTCGATCCGCGGCATTGCGTCGGCGAGGTCGATCACGATCAAAGCGGCGGCGATGGCAACCTGTGCCCCGACGATTCCCAGTATCGCACGCTTGATACCGGTTGGTTGCGCATCAGTCGTGTCCATGACTATTCCGCCGCCCTGAGCACGCGGTCTTCTTTTTCACCATCGTCCGGCGGTGTCGGATCAGGATGATGGTCGGTCAAGTCGAGCCGTCGCGCTGCCTCCAGTGCTGCCCGCATCTCGGACACCGTCATGCGATCCTCTATGGATTGTGCGCCCATGCCCTGCCGGATCGCCGCCTGAGTGACCATGAGCACAAAGACCAGAACGGCGGGCAACAGGTCGATCGCGATCGCTCCAGCCCAAGACGGAACAAAATTGCCAGCATAGCGGATGACTGCATCGGCGGCAGACAAAGGCGTGTATTCGATCTCCTCGCTGTCAGGCAACGCCTGCACCTCGTTCGCCGCCGCTTCAAGCGTGCTCGCGCGGTCAGCCAGAAGGCCCATCACCGAATCGATTGTCGATTGTTGCGCGGCACGTCCAGTATCTGAGCTTGCGTCGAGATCGGGCAGCACGACCGAGTCTCGCAAGTCAGCCGCAGCTCGCGAAACCAAAGGTGCGACATTGAGCTGTCTGAGCTCTGAGATGATGCCCTGCAAACGAACTGCTTCTTCCGCGAAACGAACCGAACGGTCTTCGACCGCACCCGGTTCGACCGTCAGCGCGCGCATCCTCGACAAGATCGCGTTGCCTTGGGAAAACGCGTCGTTCACAGCACTGTCCTGCTCGGCGATTTGCGTCTCTAGACCAGCCAATTCGTCGGATTTCTGGGTAAGCACGCGGAACACCGCGCCGCGACCGGCAAGTCCCGAAAGATCGCCAGTCGCCTCTTGTGCCGACAGGTCTTGAAAGGTTTCGCGCGCCCGTGCCACGTCGCGTTCGAGCGACTGACCGGCGATGGTCTTGGAATGGGCGCGTTCCAGAGCCGTTTGATAAGATTGCGTGGTATGTGCCAGATGCTGCTCGACCGCCGCGGCCCCAGCGAGGGCGGCAGCGTTCAGCCAAGACGACATGGCGACAATTGCAACAGATCCCAGCGCCATCGACAGCATCAGACCGATCCGCGACGCGGCGGACCGCATCGCCGGCAAGAGGCGCAGCATGTATGACCAGAACACGAAGATACCCACAGAGACGGCGAGCGAATAGGAAAGTGCGGCAAAGGTCGTCCAGGCACCGATGTCATCGAGAAGCGATCTGACGCCCAAGTAGGTATAAATTCCCGAAGCCGCCGCCAGGACTCCTAGCGCTAGGCCGGTGAAGCTGTCCAACCACGTCAGGTGGCGTCCCAGCTCTCTGGCATAAACCACCCCCTCGCGCTCACGTCCCGGCGCACGGTCCTCTTGCTTGGTCAAATCGAGCCCTCTCAGCTGTCTGTTCACAAATAGATAAGAGCGAATCGGAGGTATCCCAAGTCACGAGCTTGTTTGGGGCTTCTTCCGAACGGCAGGAACCCCGACGCAGCATTCGACGTTTCACGCCGGGAGGATAAGAAATGAGCGTTAAGACCGGCGATAAAGTAGAATGGGATTGGGGCAACGGCACCGCGTGCGGCACAGTCCGGAGTACATACACGAAAAAGATCACCCGGAAACTGAAAGGCTCGGAATTGACGCGTGAGGGTTCTGATGATAACCCGGCGCTCTATATCGAACAGGATGACGGGGACGGCGTCTTGAAGCTCGCATCCGAGGTGCGCCGCACATGATCGACGGGCTTATTTACTATCCCGATTCCCGGCCTGGCATCTCACGCCATCGACACGGTCGCGGCTTTACTTATCGCGGGCCGGACGGCACGACCATCGCACGCGGCCCGGAACGCAAACGTCTCGAAGCGATGGCGGTCCCTCCTGCCTACGAACGCGTATGGATGTCACCTCGCAAGAATGGACATCTCCTCGCCACTGGTTATGACGCCCGAGAGCGCAAACAGTACCGTTATCACCCTGAATGGACGGAAGCCCGGTCGCGCACCAAGTTCGACGATCTCGCATCGTTCGGTCGCTGCCTGCCCGCGATCCGCCGTCGGGTTGCGCGTGACTTGGCTGACGACGCGGGGGAACGTGATTTTGCCCTCGCCGCCTGCGTCGCGCTCGTCGACAAACTGGCGATCCGGGTGGGCGACAAGAGCTATGCCACTGAAAACGGATCGTATGGCGCAACCACGCTCCAAAGACGTCATGTACGCGCGACCAAAGACGGCATATCGCTTAGCTTCACCGCGAAGGGCGGACAAAAGGTCCGCGAAAAGGTGGACGATAAACGTCTCATGAAAGCTCTCGAAGCGTGCCGCGACTTGCCCGGTGCTGACCTTTTGACGTGGCTCGACGATGACGGCGTTGCGCACGGCGTCTCGTCTCATGCCCTCAACGCCTATCTTTCTGAGGCGTCAATGTGCGACGGGGTCACAGCCAAGACCTTTCGCACCTGGGCGGGGACCTTGGCTGCTTTTCGACTGGTCGAAGCAGGCGAAGCAAACACCATAAAGTCCATGTCAGAAGCAGCGGCGGAACGGTTGAACAACACCGTCACCGTCGCGCGCAATAGCTACATCCACCCGGATGTGATTGACCTTGCGGGCGTGGAGGCGCCCAAACTGCCGAAACCGGCACGTCTACCGGGTCTGGTCGCAGGCGAAGGCGCGCTCCTTGCGTTTCTCGAACGCTAGCCCAACTCGTCGAACTTCGTGCGCACTTCGCGTAGCACCGGGAGAACCGAACGCACCTTTTCGGAACCGATCTGCTCCACCACATCTCCTATGATTGGAGTAATCGCGGCAAGCGCCGCATCACGCGCCTTGCGTCCAGCCGGTGAAATAGTGACTTGTTTGCGCCTCGCATCATCCCAATCCGGGTGAATGTGAACATGGCCGGCCCATTCGAGTTTGTTCAATGTATTGGTCATCGCGCCTCTTGTGACGTGGAACGATTTGGCCAGTTGTGCCGGCGACCGAGGCTCTCCGGCTCGTGCCAGATGGTTGAGGACCGAAAAATGGCTCAACTCCATACCCTTAGGCAACGCTTTCGACAGCGCCGTGCGGGCCAATTGGTCGGCCATGAACATCTCTGAGAACAAGGCCACCGGCAGGCTGTCTTTTGGATTGTCGTTCATGCGGGACCGTCGAACTCCCGGTCATGTGCAAGGGAGGGAATGCGTTGGCGCGACCTTTCCACGTCTGCAAGGTCAAGATCAACCAAAGTTATTCCAGGATCGGTTCCGCCATCCGCAATGACTTCGCCCCAGGGTGAAACAACGAGAGAATGACCGTACGTCGCCCGCTTCGGCGTATTCTGCCCGGATTGGGCCGGCGCAATAACGAAACAGCCGTTTTCGATTGCACGGGCCCGGAGCAACACCTCCCAGTGTGATCGGCCCGTTACAGGCGAGAATGCTGAGGGGACGGTCAGAAAGCGCGCACCCGCCTTGGCAAGCGCTCGATACAAATGCGGGAAACGGATATCGTAACAGATACTCAGGCCAACGTCGGTTCCGTCGACCTTTGCTAGGACGGACTTGGATCCCGGACGATAGCCCGCGCTCTCACGGTAGCTTTCGGTTTCGGAGACATCGACGTCGAACATATGAATCTTGTCGTATCGCGCCGCCACGTTACCAAGCGGGTCGATAAGCAAGGATCTGTTTACGAACCTCCCGCGCGTGTCGTCCGGCTTCAAGGCGAGTGAGCCGATCAAAAGCCATATGCCCGCCTTTTCTGCTTCGGTCCGCAAGCATTCCAACGTCTCGTCGTGAGCTTCGGTCCTGAGCACTTCGTGCTGCCGGATGCCGCTGGTGGACACGCAGTTGGTTACTTCTGGAGTAAGCACGAATGTTGCGCCCGCGGAAGCGGCCTGTCGAACGAGTCCCACCGTTGCAGGAAGGTTCTTTGCAGGATCATCACCTGAACAAAGCTGTACGACACCTACGCGCATCAGGGCACGAGCATGGAGTCGAGTTTCCCGGCACGGTCGAGTTCATAGAGCTCGTCGCAGCCGCCAATGTGGGTCTCACCAATCCAGATCTGGGGCACCGTGTGGCGGCCGGACTTGTGCATCATTTCCTGCCGCAACGCTGAATCGCGACCCACATCAATTTCATCGAACTCGACCTCTTTGGCCTTGAGCAGACGTTTCGCGGCCGCACAAAACCCGCAGAACTGCGTGGTATAGATCGTAACTGTTGTCATAAGATATCCTCGCTGGGCGATACGCCCGTTGTGGGACATCTAGGTATCCTTCGCAACGCGCGCCAGTGTCACAATATTGACTTCCGATGCTCCGGCAGATCGTGCTGCCTCCGTTGCGGACGCCAATGTTGCGCCCGATGTCATGACGTCGTCAACGATCAGAACGTTTTTGCCGTCTAGCACGAGGCTCTTGCTGGGATGGGGACGAAACGCTTCCTGCATGTTCGCGAACCGGGAATCCAGATCCTTTCCTTCCTGTGTTTCACCGCTTTTGACCCTGACCAAGGCGTTTGGCGCAAAGGTAAGGCCTTTCGATCGCGCTATCGCACGACCGAGTTCTGCAGCCTGATTGTATTTGCGGCGAAACATCCTCGTCCAATGTGAGGGAACCGGGACGACAACCGAAGAGGACGCGATCAAGGGCTCGGCCGCTCGGGCCATCCACTCTGCTGCGGCGGGAACGATGTCGAGCCTGTCTGCGTGTTTCAGAGCGAGTACGAGTTTCCGGCCCTTCCCGCTATAAACAAGCGCCGTTCGGCCCTTCGACCACGGTCGTGCAATGGCGATACAGTCATCGCAATAGTCCACTTCCCCGTCAGTTTCGCCGGGCAACGACACCCCACATTTGTCGCAGACATGCCCAAGCACGAATTGCGTTTCACGCCAGCACGGGCCGCACAACCCGCCGTCGCCTTCAACGATCTCTCCGCAACTGGCGCATTGAGCCGGGTAGATGGCCCGGACGAGCGATTGCATTTCACGCGCCTCCTCTTATGGTCACGCGCCATGACCCAGCGCCTGACCGACCCTGACCGACTTTCCCTGACCCGCGCCCGTGCCACGGAGGACGGCATGTTCCTGCAGGAAGAAGCGGCATTCGAGGCTCAGGATCGCTTAGCTGAGGTTAACAAACGGTTTACAAGACCGGCCGTCGTGACGGCTTTTCCAGAAATCTGGAGGCGCTTTTTCAGTGGGGCGCGGATTGTGGCGGACACCGAGACGCTCGATTTGACTCCGGGTGCGCATGACCTGGTCATCCATGGTCTGTCGCTCCATTGGGCGAACGATCCCGTGGGACAACTCATCCAGTGTTTCCGGGCGCTGGAACCGGACGGGTTCTTTCTGGGCGTGATGTTCGGGGGAGAAACGCTTTCCGAACTGCGTGCCGTGCTGGCCGAGACCGAAATCGCGCTTTCCGGCGGACTGTCGCCCCGGCTCTTGCCAATGGGCGAATTGCGCGACTTGGGTGCGCTCCTCCAAAGAGCGGGCTTCGCGCAACCGGTGGCCGACAATTCCAAACGAACCGTCACATATTCAGATGCACTGGCGCTGCTTCACGATCTTCGGAAAATGGGCGAAGGCAACGCGCTCGCCACCCGCTCGAGCCGAACCCCACGCGCTCTGTTTCCAGCCGCAGCCGCGCGATACGCCGAAGCGTTTCAGGACGCGGAAGGGCGGATACCTGCGACATTCGACCTTGTATTTCTCGCAGGTTGGGCTCCGCATGAAAGCCAGCAGAAACCGCTTCGACCCGGGTCTGCCAAGGCCCGGCTTGCCGATGCGCTACGGGTCGATGAAACCAAGTTGAAAGACGGGCCGTAACAGGCGAAGCCAAGCCAGGGACAGAGAATGAAAACTGATCACATGCCCGAAGACCATCCGCAGGTCCCGATGCCGAAGACCGGCGTACTGTTCTCCAACCTCGGGACGCCCGACAATTACGACTACTGGTCGATGCGCCGTTACCTGAACGAGTTCCTGTCGGACAAGCGCGTCATCGACTATCCGGCGTGGAAGTGGCAGCCGATCCTGCAAGGCCCGATCCTGACGATCCGCCCGTTCCGTTCCGGCGCGAACTACAAGACGATCTGGAACCACGACAAGGGCGAGAGCCCGCTGATGACGATCACCCGAAACCAGGTGGCAAAGCTCGACGCCGTCCTCACCGAACGCTTCGGCGAACAGGTCATGGTCGATTTCTGCATGCGGTATGGCAACCCATCAACCCGCTCCAAGGTAGATGCGATGGTGGCAGCCGGCTGTACCCGCATCCTGTTCTTCCCGCTCTACCCGCATTATTCCGCTACAACCTCGGGCACCGCGAACGACCAGTTTTTCCGAGCGTTGATGGCGCAAACCCGGCAACCCGCAGTGCGAACCGCGCCCGAGTATTTCGACCGCGCCGACTATATCGACGCGCTCGCAAAATCGGTCGAGCGTGTCTATCCGAGCGAAGTCGACGCGCCCGAACGCCTGATCTGCTCCTATCACGGGATGCCGGAGCGCTACCTGATGGAGGGCGACCCCTATCATTGCCAATGCCAGAAAACGACACGGCTATTGACCGAGCGACTGGGTTGGTCGGCAAGCCGCATCCAGACTACGTTCCAATCGGTGTTCGGACCCGAAGAATGGCTGAAACCCTACACGGTCGAAGAAGTCGCGCGCCTCGCCAAGGAAGAAGGCGTGAAGCGCATCGCGGTCATGGCGCCTGCATTCTCGGCCGATTGCATCGAAACGCTAGAAGAAATTCAGGGCGAGATCTGCGAGGCGTTCGAAGAGGCGGGGGGCGAGAGTTTCACTTACATTCCCTGCCTCAACGATGATGACGCGCATATTACGGCATTGACCAGCGTGGTGACAGAAAACCTCAACGGTTGGCTGGATTAGAGACTAAACCATCCAACCATGGTCACGACACGTGGCGAGGATCTTCGCCTCGGCTTCACCCTCGACATCCGCCTTGATCGAATTGAGTTGGAGGAACCAAAAAAGGTACCTGGCGTAGTCCGGCGTCACCTCTTGTGCCCTGCGCCACGCCTCCGATGCCCCGAGTTTCGCGACGCGCTGCATTTGGTGATGGAAATCACTCTCGCCGTAAAGGACTGCTGGTTTTTGGAAGAAGAACCCTGACAATGCTGCGGCCGAGTTTTGCGTCACCACCAGATCGCAGGATCGAAGCGCGTCATCCATCCCACCGGTCTGGATTTTTACACGAGAGTCGGCGGCGGCAGTCTCCTCAAGCGCTTTTCGTTCAGCCTTGGAATACGTTTCGCCGGGGTGAAGCCCCAGAAGAATACGCAGGTCCCCCGCGCGCTCTTGCACGTCGCGGACCATGTCGAGCGGCGACATGGTCTGAAACGAGCGATGGTCCGCAAGCCTACCTTGCAGTGCGACGTAAACCATGCCGCTCTGTTCCGCGATTTCCGGGCCACGCTTGAAGAGCCAGCGTCGCCACTTCTCGAACCATTGTTGCGCGACAACCGTGTCTATTCCGCCCGGATCAAAAGGTTTTCGGGCGACCTCGAACTCCCACCTCTTGGCGGTCTTCTCGATCCTCCAGAATGGAAAATAATAGGCTTTGCGCATGGTCAGCGCCTTGGAGTGGAACGGGTCATCCATCAGAAAAAGCGAGTAGCCGTTCCGCGCTCCCGATTTCATCCGCTCTTCAAACGAATTTCGGCGCAGTTCGACGCGATATCCGGCCTCCTTGAACGCTTTGCTGACCCTCGCGCAGAAGCCGAATGTCCCCTGGCGCGCCTGCCAGAGCATCGTTTCGTCCAGATAGATCCGCAGGATTTTCGCCTCGCTCATGCGCCGGACCCTAGCCGTGCGCCGCGCCGGGTCAAGCGCGGTGGTTGTCGCGGCATCACCGGGGGTCCATATAAGCGAAAAGCCAAAGGAGGCATCATGGCCGAGAACGAATTCCCGGGTTGGCACGGCACCACGATTTGCGGCGTGCGCAAGGGTGGTGAAGTGGTGATTGCAGGCGACGGGCAGGTAAGCCTGGGCGACACCGTAATCAAAGGTTCGGCCCGTAAGGTCCGTAGACTTTCGCCGGGCGGGTACGACATTGTCTCAGGTTTCGCAGGTTCGACGGCCGATGCCTTCACCTTGCTTGAACGGCTTGAAACCAAGCTTGAGCAAACGCCTGGCCAGCTGGCTCGTGCCTGTGTCGAACTGGCCAAGGATTGGCGCACCGACAAATACCTTCAGAAACTCGAGGCCATGCTGATCGTGACGGATGGAACGGATCTGTTCGTCGTGACCGGTGCAGGCGACGTGCTCGAGCCGGAACATGACGTGGCCGCGATCGGATCGGGCGGGAACTATGCCCTCGCCGCGGCGCGCGCCATGATCGACACCGACAAGAACGCCGAGACGATCGCTCGCGAAGCGATGGCGATTGCCTCTGACATTTGCGTTTACACCAACGGCAACCTGACCGTTGAAAAAATCTCCAAATAAGAGGCGGATATGACCGACCTGACCCCCCGCGAGATCGTGAGTGAGCTCGACCGTTTCATCATCGGCCAACGTGACGCAAAACGCGCGGTCGCCGTGGCGCTGCGCAACCGATGGCGGCGCAAGCAGCTGTCCGACGATCTGCGCGACGAAGTCTACCCGAAGAATATTCTGATGATCGGGCCGACGGGCGTCGGCAAGACCGAGATTTCCCGGCGACTTGCCAAACTCGCCCGCGCTCCGTTCATTAAAGTTGAAGCCACCAAATTCACCGAGGTGGGTTACGTTGGACGCGATGTCGAGCAGATCGTCCGAGATCTGGTGGATAGTGCGATCATCCAGACGCGCGAATATATGCGGGACGAGGTCAAATCCGCGGCCGAGCACAATGCCGAGGAACGCGTGATCTCGGCTCTGGCAGGCGACGGTGCTCGCGACGGGACGCGCGAGATGTTCCGAAAGAAGCTTCGAAGTGGCGAGCTCGATGACACCATGATCGAGCTTGACGTTCAGGATCAATCGGGCGGCGGTCTGCCGATGATGGACATTCCCGGCCAGCCCGGAATGTCGATGGGCGCGATGAATCTGGGCGACATTTTCGGAAAAGCCTTCGGTGGTCGAACCGTGCGGAAGAAGATGAGCGTGGCGGAAAGCTACGACATTCTTATGGGTGAAGAAGCCGACAAGCTTTTGGACGACGAGAGCGTGAACAAGGCGGCGTTGGAAAGTGTCGAACAGAACGGCATCGTATTTCTCGATGAAATCGACAAGGTGTGTGCGCGCTCCGATGCGCGTGGTGGTGATGTAAGTCGCGAAGGCGTTCAGCGCGACCTGCTCCCTTTGATCGAGGGCACGACGGTCTCGACGAAGCATGGTCCGGTCAAGACCGACCACATATTGTTCATCGCCTCTGGCGCTTTTCACATCGCCAAGCCCTCGGACCTCTTGCCGGAACTTCAAGGCCGGTTACCGATCAGGGTCGAGTTGCGCGCGCTGACCGAAGACGACTTTGTTGCGATTCTGACAGAAACCGACAACGCGCTGACCCGCCAGTATTCCGCGCTCATGGGGACCGAAGAAGTGACCGTGACGTTCACTGAAGACGGGATCAAGGCGCTCGCCCGGATCGCTGCCGAGGTGAACACGTCGGTCGAGAACATCGGCGCTCGGAGGCTGTACACCGTCATGGAAAGAGTCTTCGAGGAACTCAGCTTCAACGCCCCCGACAAGGCGGGCGAGGAAATCACTGTAGACGCAGGTTTTGTCGAGGCGAATCTCGGCGAGTTGATGCAAAGCGCGGATGTCAGCCGCTACATGCTTTGACCTGCCTAAGGAGAAAGTCGCGCTTAGGCCCCCGTCCCGTACGTTTCAGCGCTGCCGCCTCAAGTAAACGTAGTACGCACCCATGCCACCGTGTTTCGCATGCGCTTCCGTATATTGCAGCACATGTGGCCTGAGAGGCGGGGTTCTCAGCCAGTGGGGGACCTGATGACGTAACGCGCCGTGGCGTTCGGGGATTGGTCCAGTGTCGTGGCGCGGTTTGCCCTTTCCGGTGATGACCAGGACGAACCGCCGACCATCCGCTACTGCCTCGAGGATGAAACCGATCAGCGCCGGGTGCGCCTGCGCCAACGTCATGCCGTGCAGGTCGATCCTCGCCTCCGGCTTCATCTGCCCACGCTTCATTCTTTGGAACCGTTTTCGATCCATCACCACCGGTTGGGCGGCGACCTGCTCGTTGATCGGGGCCGCGGTGTCATGCGCGGGAGGAGCAACCTTGGCCTTCTGCCCGATTCTGAAACGTGGTGAACTCGTAACCGTTATAGGCTGGATAAGAGCCTTTTCTGCACTTTCCGTCGCGGGCTGCGTTGGATGAAGCGGTGTTGCGTCTTGCACGACCTTCTCCCACAAGGCCCGCTCCTCATCACTCAAATTACGAGGCGTTCGACGGGCCAAACTAGTCCTCCTCCGGTGCGATCGCATACGCACGTTGTATCGGGAGCAGTACGACCATTCGTCCGGCGTCTTTGATCCGCCCGGCTTCCTTTCCAGCCAGGTCACCCGTGCCCCAGAAAATATCAGCGCGCTGCGCCCCTTTGATCCGCGATCCTGTGTCCTGCGCGACCATGAGGCGGGAGAATGGTTGTGCACCTTCTTTTTCGATCCAAACCGGTGCGCCCAAAGGGGTGAACGCTGGATCAACGGCGAGCGTCCGATGCGCAGTGATTGCCCGGTTCATCGCGCCGACCGGGCCACTTTCGGGCTGCAAATGCTCGCGTTTCACGAAGAAGACGTAGGAGGGGTTGTGCGACAGGAGACCGCGGCCTTCCGTCGGATTGCGCCGCACCCAATTCTTGATGACCGCCGCCGAGACCTGGTGCTTGTCATATACGCCACGGCGCACAAGTTCATCGCCGAGCGATTTGAACGTGTGGCCATTGTGCCCACCGAAGCCCAGACGCAGCGACGATCCATCAGGCAGCCTGATCCGCCCTGAACCCTGAATTTGCAGAAATTGGAGATCGACCGGGTCTTCGACCCAGGCAATTTCCAGCCCACGTCCGGCAAGGATTCCATCCTCTTCGATCTGCTGACGGGTATAGTTCCGCGCCCCCGACGCGACCTCGCGTGGCATACGGTAGACTGGGACGTTGAACCGGTAGCTTCGCGAAAGCGAGCCAGGGATTTCCGGCTCGTAATATGCGGTGAAAAGGGGTTGCTGTCCGTCCTCGATCAGGACCGGACGAAAGAAAAGTTCAAAAAAATTCTTCGGAGGTCCCTGGAACCCAAAGCCCAGCGCACAGACTGGCCGCCATTGAGGATCGTCCAACAATTCGCAGGTGTGCAGAAAAGCCTCGAGCGCGGCATGGTGGTCGTCTTGTTGCCAACCGTTCAGGTCTTCGAACGGGAGAATTGCGATCTCGGCTTCGTCCAATTCGGCGCGGGCGGGCCCTGCGAACGCGATGACCGCGGCGACGAGACACGCGACCGCGCGCATCTCAACCGCCCGTTGCGACCAGTTGCCAGTTCGGGTTGTCCGATCCCATGATACGGGCGAAAGTCCAGATGTCTTTCTGCTTCTTCACCTCGTTCGGGCTTCCCTCGACAATCTCGCCGCTCTTGTCACGCACGACCGAGGTCAGTTCTCCCACGAATTTGACGGTGATTTCGCCTTCACTGGTTTCCGGATCGAACTCGGCCTCTACGAGCTTCATCTCGCGGACGCCGACAAAATTCGCATCAATAGTCAGCCCCTGTTTCTCGCGCTCTTCGACCACTGTCGCGAAGCTTTCATAGACTTCGGTCGACAGGAAGGGCTGGATCGCAGCCATCTCGCCGGCTTCGAATTTCATCAGGATCATCTCGTATGCGCCACGTGCGCCCCCCAGAAACTCGCTGACCGAGAAACTCGGCTCGGCGGATTTCATCTGAGCCAACGCCTCGGCATTGTCGCTTCCGTCTTCAACGTGGTCTGTGATGTCGGTATCCGGGCCACCTTCAATCACCTCGAACCGGTCGCGGTTCTTGATGCGCGTCGCTTCGTCGCGTGTCACCACGGGTTTTTCGAACCCTTCGCGCGTTCCCAGCACGTCACGCAGGCGCAGGATCAGGAAAATTGCGATCGCGGCGAGGACGATCAGTTGGATGACGGGAGTTGACATTCTTACCTCTTTTCGGGACGCGGTTTGAAACGGGCGCCGTTGAGCCATATGTAGGCATTGGCTCGGGCCAAGTCCACTGGCCCGCAATACTTGAATGAGGATGCCATGTGGCTTCTGTTTGCGTTCATCGCGGTTCCGCTCATTGAAATCGGCCTGTTCATTCAGGTCGGTGGTTGGCTCGGCCTGTGGCCGACACTGCTGATCGTTCTGGTTACGGCGATCATCGGTTCCTGGATGGTTCGTCAACAGGGTGCGTTGGCTTTGGGTCAGGTGCGTGACAGCTTCAACCAGCTTTCCGATCCGTCCGAGCCGTTAGCGCATGGCGCAATGATCCTTTTTTCAGGCGCACTCCTGCTTACTCCCGGCTTTTTCACCGACACCGTCGGGTTCTTGCTTTTGATACCGGCTTTCCGCGCCTTCGCGTTTCGCGAAATCAAGAAGCGGATCAAAGTGCAGAGCTATTCCAGTTTCACGGTTCACGAGACCCATCGCCCGCATCGACCTGGCGAGGATGTGATTGACGGTGAGTTCGAAGATGTGACGCCCGACAAAAAGCCGACACATACGCCGGTCCAGGGCCCGTCAGGCTGGACCAAACACTGACAACTTGTGGTCTGCGAGGTAAATGCGCAGCCAGGGCGTAAAGCGTTCCGGATGCGTTGCAACTTCTCGCTCAAGTTCCGCCAGCTCGATCCAGCGCACGCCATCAACCTCATCAGGGTTTAGTGTCAGCGCCGGGCGTTTGTCGGTCTGAACCAGAAACAGGTCCACGACCTCGTGTTCAATCATCCCTCCGCCGACCTCGGCTCGGTATTCGATCTGATCTCTCCAGATCGGTGAGACTCCCGAGATTCCAAGTTCTTCGGCCAATCGCCGCACCGCGCAGTCTTCAGGCGTTTCGTTCCATGATGGGTGGGTGCAACAGGTGTTCGCCCAGAGGCCCGGCGTATGATATTTTCCGGCCGCACGCTGCTGTATCAGGATCTCGTCGTCGTGAACCAGAAACACCGACACCGCCCTGTGGCGCAGCCCATTGAGGTGAGCAGCAATTTTTTCGACCGGCCTCAGTTCGCCGTCGATCCAGGCGGGTATCATGTCTTTCATTCTTCGCTGATAGCCTGCGACGATCGGCGAGGAAAGGGTGGGCGTTGAGGCCCGTCAGCCTAGCTGATAGAAAGTCGCGAGATTTCATTCAGGAGGCCGGAAATGGCGGACGAAAACGGCGCGGGCGCCGCACAGCAACAACCCCAGATCGGGATGAAGATCCTCGGTCAGTATATTCGCGATATGTCCTTCGAGAACATCCTCGTTCAAAAGGGTGTCACGGGCGAAGTTCAGCCAGAGCTGAAGGTTGAAGTCGCAATGGATGCCAAGAAACGCACGGCTGAAAATCAGTATGAAGTGCTGACGAAATACAAGGTTACATCGACGAACAAAGACGGTGGTGCGCAACTCTTCATTCTCGAGCTGGAATACGCCGGCTTGTTTCTTATCGAGAATGTGCCGGACGATCAGCTTCACCCATTCCTGCTCATTGAATGTCCGCGTCAGCTTTTCCCCTTCGCGCGCCGTATCGTATCGGACGTGACCCGGGATGGCGGCTTTCCCCCGGTCAATCTCGACAACGTCGACTTCGTGGCCCTCTACCGTCAGGAGCTCGCGCGTCGGCAGCAGGCTGAAGCAACGCCGACGAATTGACCTTTTTCCAGGATCACGCCCTTTTCCAAAGGGCGTTTTCCCCCAGCTTCTCGACGAAAGCCTCGTGAGCTGACGTTTCGGTTTCGGTAAGCCGAGGCGGAAGGGCATCTGGCCTAGGGCGCGGGCGCCAATTGCTGTCAGCCACGCCAGACGTGGCTGACCGTTCAACGCCACCACCGAGCACAAGATCAGGCTGACGCCCGCCGATCAACTCCAGGTACACTTCTGCGAGGATCTCGCTGTCAAGCAACGCCCCGTGCAACTCACGGTGCGAATTGTCTATCCCGAAACGGCGACACAGCGCGTCGAGAGAATTGCCCGCTCCGGGAAACTTCTTTCGCGCAATCATGAGTGTGTCGATCGCCTGATCGTCGGGTATCAAACGTCGTTTGCACCACCCGAGTTCGGCATTGAGAAACGGCACATCAAATTTCGCGTTGTGAATGACCAGCTTCGACGTTCCGATGAATTCGAGAAACGCGTCGGCGATCTCTTCGAACACCGGAAAGTCCCGTAGAAACTCTTCGGACAGCCCGTGAACCTGAAACGCGCCATCGGGCATGTCACGTTTCGGGTTTATGTATTGGTGATACGTGCGACCGGTCGGCATGTGGTTCATCAACTCGACACAGCCGATTTCCACCATACGGTCGCCTGTCATTGGATCGAAACCCGTGGTTTCCGTATCCATCACGATTTCACGCATTCAATTTACCTCGAATATCCTCGAGCACTGATCGCACGGCATCCCGGGCTTTCTCAAGTGTCACCGTCTCGATCACGTAATCTGCGCGATCGCGTTTCTCGGCGTCCGGCATTTGTTTGGACAAGATGGTTTCGAACGTCGCCTCGTCCATAGTGCCACGGTCGAGCACGCGCGCGCGCTGTACGTCAGACGGCGCTGTGACAACGACGACTGCATTCATACCCGCCGCGCCGCCGCCTTCGAAAAGCAACGGAATGTCCAATAGCACGATGTCTGCGTCGGTTTCGGTCAAGAACGCCTGACGATCCTGTGCAACAAGTGGGTGAACCACGGCTTCGATCTGGGCGAGAGCAGCGCTATCCCGTGCGATCCAGTCCTTCAACGCCTGCCGATTTACGGCTCCATCCACGACCGCCTCGGGGCAGAGTTCACGGATCGGTGCGACCGCCGCGCCGCCGCGTGCATATAGCCGATGCACCGCAGCGTCAGCATCCCAGACCGGTACACCTTCTTCCGCGAACATCTGCGCTGTGGTGGATTTACCCATGCCGATGGAGCCGGTCAGGCCGAGAATGAAGGTCATGTCATCAACGCCTGCCGGATATTGTCATCGACGGGTGGACGTTGCCCGAACCAGCGCTCGAAACTTGGAGCCGCCTGATAGAGGAGCATTCCGACCCCATCGGCCACGCGACAGCCATACGCCGCCGATTGGCGCAAGAACCGGGTGTCAGGAGGATTGATGGTCAGGTCACAAGCGACCGCCCCCGGAGCGAGCCCGTCCATTGGCACGCGGAATTCGGACATTCCCTCACGCCCCAAAGGAGTTGCGTTGACGACAAGCCCGGCACCATCCGCAAGATTGCCTGCTTTCAACCAATCGAACACCTTGATCCTGGACCCGAATTCATGCCGGAGCATTTCAGCTTTCGGTCGGTTCCGCGACGCTATCCTGATCTCTTCGACCCCGACCTCCATCAAAGCCGTGACCACGACCCGCGCAGCACGACCGGCGCCATAGATTGCAGCGGGGCCCGCCTTGGGATTCCAGTCCGGTACCGATTGACGCAGATTCTCGATGAAGCCGTACCCATCAGTATTGTCGCCGTGAAACTTTCCGTCCTTACGAAAAATGATGGTGTTGACGCCCGACATGAGCGCAGCGCGGTCGGTGATGATGTCGACAACGTCCATGATCTGATGCTGATAGGCGGGCGCGACATGCAGCCCCATGAAACCGGCTTTCGGCAAGGCCGCGATGACCTGCTCCAAGTCTTCGGGCATCACTTCGAGAAGCAGGTAACGTCCGTGCACTCCGGTCGCAGTGAACCAGGCCCGGAATACGCTCGGCAACACGCTGGTTTCGCCCGGCGGAACCAGCACGGCCGCAAGTGGCCTGCCTGCTTCGTTCATATCGCCACCTCTTCTCTTGCGATGAGATAGGACAACAGTTCAATGAGCGGTAAGCCAAGTACATCAAAGTAAGACCCCGAAACTTGGGCGAAAAGCCGCACACCCTCTTCCTCGAGTTTGTAGGCACCGACCGAATGCCGAATGGAATCCCAGTTTCGTGACACGTAATCCTCGATGTAGGACTGGCTCAAAGCGCGCATCGTCATGCGTACGACGCCGACATGTCGCCACAATGGCTCGTTCTGGTGATAGATCACCGCAGCTGACAAAAGCTGATGAGTCTCTCCTGATAACCGAGAAAGCTGATCGCATGCTTCGTCGGGGGTCGCAGGTTTCGCCAGCACGTTCTTTCCAAGCGCTGCGACCTGATCACACCCCAATACCAGCGACTCAGGGTTCTTCGTTCCGCCTTTGCGCGCCTTGTATTCCGCGAGGGTGTCGGCCATGTCCCGCGGACTTGCGCCTTCTGCCTCCATCCCCGCCCGAATCGACTCTTCATCGACTCGCGCGGGCACGACCGAGAACGTAAGCCCTGCATTCCGAAGAAGCGTGGCACGAATTTCGGACCCGGAGGCAAGGATCAGGTCTGCAGGCATGTTGGCAACCTTGTGGAAAATCTCTGTTTGTTCCGGCGTGCGCGATTGTGCACCCGATGGGAGAAAAAGTGAATCCCAGCCCGTTCGCAGCTTTCCGACATTTCATCCCTCACCGACGCCACATGTGAACTCTGAATCATGTGGGTCGTGGACAGTTCTCTTTGTGCCCAAAAAGTTGCATTGCATAATCCACACACTTCATTTCTGTTAAATATTTGATTTTGATAGGAAATTTAGATACTATCTGGATTTATCGCCCGCCTTTCCCAGCCTCTGGAAGTGTGTGGACAGCTCAGGGAACAACTCGGTAATCCCCACAATCCACAAGCCCTACAATCTTCAAAAACCTTTTCTAAATATCATTTTTATTTTTTGTGAGGATCAGCGCGTATCCAAGAACGCCTTGCTAAGAAGGGCCAGATTGACTTGTGAAAGACTGCGCCCTATATCGTTGCGCCAAGCGGTCGTCCGACCGAAGTCTTTCCACGAACAATATAGACAAGGCGCTTTGACGCCGATTTCTGGTGATACCAATGACTGAACGTTTGAACCTGTCTGACCTGAAATCGCAGAGTCCGAAGGACCTCCTTGCGATGGCCGAAGGCCTTGAGGTCGAGAACGCATCGACCATGCGCAAAGGCGAAATGATGTTCCAGATCCTTCAGGCACGCGCCGAGGACGGCTGGGAAATCGGCGGAGATGGCGTTCTCGAAGTTCTGCAGGACGGCTTCGGCTTTCTGCGTTCCCCCGAAGCGAACTATCTTCCCGGCCCGGACGATATCTACATGTCGCCCGACATGATCCGAAAACATTCGTTGCGCACCGGCGATACGGTCGAGGGCGTGATCGCCGCACCGGGCGAAAACGAAAACTACTTCGCGATTACCAAGGTCGAGAAGATCAACTTCACCGATCCGGAAACAGCCAAGCACAAAGTGGCTTTCGACAACCTGACGCCGCTGCACCCGGACGAGCGGCTGAAGATGGAGCTGGATGATCCGACGTCCAAGGATCGCTCGGCCCGGATCATCGACCTTGTGGCACCTATCGGTAAAGGCCAGCGTTCTCTGATCGTCGCGCCGCCACGCACGGGTAAGACCGTGCTCTTGCAGAACATCGCCCAGTCAATCTCGCTCAACCACCCCGAGGTCTATCTCATCGTTCTCCTGATCGACGAGCGGCCAGAGGAAGTCACCGACATGAAACGGTCGGTAAAAGGCGAGGTCGTGGCATCGACCTTCGACGAACCGGCTTCGCGCCACGTCGCGGTGTCAGAAATGGTCATCGAGAAGGCCAAGCGTCTTGTTGAACACAAGCGCGATGTCGTCATCTTGCTCGACTCGATCACCCGACTGGGTCGTGCTTTTAACACGACCGTACCCTCGTCAGGCAAAGTGCTCACGGGTGGCGTAGACGCCAACGCGCTCCAGCGCCCGAAGCGGTTCTTTGGTGCTGCACGGAATATCGAAGAAGGCGGGTCACTGACGATCATTGCGACCGCCCTGATCGACACGGGCTCGCGCATGGACGAAGTGATCTTCGAGGAGTTCAAGGGCACTGGTAACTCCGAGCTCGTTCTCGACCGCAAAGTTTCGGACAAGCGCATTTTCCCGGCTATCGACATTCTCAAGTCGGGAACTCGAAAAGAAGAGCTGTTGGTCGACTCGAAAGATCTGCAAAAAACCTACGTGCTCCGTCGCATCCTCAATCCAATGGGGACTACAGATGCGATCGAGTTCCTGATCTCGAAGCTCAAGCAGACCAAGAACAACGACGAGTTCTTCGACTCGATGAATGCTTAATCCCTGTTTTAAAACAACAGGTTAAACATGGATACGATTTTTGCACTCGCTACATCACGTGGCAAGTCCGGCGTTGCCGTCATCCGGGTATCCGGTCCAGACGCACTGATTGCGGGTCGTCGGATCGCGGGGTCTTTGCCATCACCGCGCGTATCCGCAGTGCGGACGTTGGAAGGTGAAGACGGCCCGATCGACGAAGCGTTGATCCTGACTTTTTCTGCCCCTCATAGCTTCACCGGTGAAGACGTGGTGGAATTTCAGGTTCATGGCTCGACGGCCGTGGTGAATACCCTTCTCGACACATTGGGGCGGATCGACGGATTGCGCCACGCGGAGCCAGGAGAGTTCACCCGACGAGCGTTGGAGAATGAGCGCCTTGACCTGGCACAGGTCGAAGGCCTTGCCGATCTGATCGACTCCGAGACAGAGGCTCAACGTCGCCAGGCGCTGCGCGTGTTATCCGGGGCATTGGGACAAAAAGCTGAATCCTGGCGCACCGATTTGATCCGGGCTGCGGCTCTGCTCGAGGCGACCATCGACTTCGCCGATGAAGAGGTGCCGGTCGATGTTTCGCCGGACGTGTTCGACCTGATCGACCGGACTCGTTCGAGCCTAGAATCCGAGGTTGAAGGCGCCAAGATTTCCGAACGCATCCGCGAGGGGTTCGAAGTCGCCATTGTCGGAGCACCCAATGCTGGCAAGTCAACGCTGCTGAATGCGCTGGCAGGGCGCGAGGCAGCGATCACGTCAGACATCGCCGGCACGACGCGCGATGTGATAGAGGTGCGGATGGACCTTGAGGGCTTGCCGGTTACGATGCTGGACACGGCAGGACTTCGCGACAGCACGGACAAGATCGAGCGCCTGGGCGTAGAGCGTGCCAAGGAACGCGCGCTTGGCGCCGACCTCAGGATCTTTCTTTTGTCCGGTGAGCCTCTGGATCTCGAGCCGCTTGACGATGACATCCTGGTTGAAGGTAAGGCGGATATTACGGGCCGTGGTGTATCTGGAAAGACAGGGGAGGGTATCGACTTCCTTGTGAGCCAGGTAACCAAGATCTTGTCCGAGAGGGCTGCTGGGTCCGGTACAGCAATCCGCGCAAGGCATCGCCACGCGATAATACATGCGCGAGAGGCTTTGGAAAAAGCCCGAATCGAGGTAGAGAGCGGCTCTGATCGCTCGGAGATTGCGGCCGAAGAATTGTGGTCCGCGATACGCGCGTTGGATTCGCTGGTCGGGCGGGTCGATGTCGAGAACGTCTTGGATGAAATATTCGCCAGTTTCTGCTTAGGGAAATAGGCGAAAGGTTGGGAGTGTTTCACGTGAAACATTCATACGATGTCATTGTCGTCGGTGGAGGTCACGCCGGTGCAGAAGCCGCCCTGGCGTCAGCGCGGAGTGGAGCGCAGACCGCGCTTGTGACTCTTCGGCGCAGCGACCTTGGCGTGATGTCTTGCAACCCTGCAATCGGTGGGCTGGGCAAAGGTCATTTGGTGCGCGAGGTCGACGCGCTTGACGGCGCAATGGGGCAGGCGGCAGATCGGGCGGGAATTCAGTTCCGCCTGCTCAATCGGTCCAAGGGACCAGCCGTGCAGGGTCCACGTGCGCAGGCAGACCGCAAGCTATACCGTGCAGCGATGGCAGAAATCGTCGCATCGACCGAGAACCTCGAGATCGTCGAAGGCGAAGCGACAGAACTCGTAATGCATGGTGATCAGGTCACCGGGCTTCGCCTAGGGGATGGATCGGAGCTGATCGCGCGTGCTGTGGTGCTCACGACTGGCACATTTCTACGCGGCATTATTCACATCGGTGAAGAAAGGCGTGAAGGCGGACGTATGGGTGACCGACCGTCGATACGCTTGGCGGAGCAAATCGATTCGTTCCAATTGCCGCTTGGCCGGCTCAAGACAGGAACGCCACCAAGGCTTGATGGTCGCACGATTCGATGGGATGCGCTTGACTTGCAGCCGGCGGATGAAGAGCCGGAGATGTTCTCGTTCTTGAACAAAAGGCCGTTTGTCCGCCAGATCGCTTGCGGTATCACCCACACGAATACCCGGACCCATGACATCATCTCGGCCAATTTAACCAAGTCCGCCATGTATGGCGGGCACATCGATGGTGTCGGTCCGCGGTACTGTCCGTCGATCGAAGACAAAGTGGTTCGCTTTGCCGAGAAGGAATCCCACCAGGTCTTCCTCGAGCCCGAAGGATTGGACGATCACACGGTGTATCCCAACGGGATTTCGACGTCGTTGCCTGTCGACGTGCAGGAGGCCTATGTACGCTCGATATTTGGATTGGAGGATGTAAAAATTCTCCAACCAGGGTACGCGATTGAGTACGACTACGTCGATCCTCGAGCGCTGCGGCAAACTTTCGAACTTCGCAACGTGCCGGGCCTATATCTAGCGGGTCAGATCAACGGGACCACGGGATATGAGGAAGCGGCGGCGCAAGGTCTGGTTTCTGGTCTGAATGCAGCTAGGGCAGCACTCGGGCGGGAGCCCGTAATCTTCTCGCGGGCGACATCGTACATCGGTGTCATGATCGACGATCTCGTGACGCGGGGTGTGACCGAGCCCTACCGTATGTTTACGTCTCGCGCCGAGTTTCGCCTTGCCTTGCGGGCTGACAATGCGGACCAACGGCTGACCCCGCTTGCCATAGAGCTTGGCGCGATCTCCGCGAAACGCCAGGAAGCTTTCAATCGGAAAATGGAACGGCTTTCGGCCGCAACACATGCCTTGACCGCTCAAACCTTTACGCCGCAGCAGGTGAATGCAGTCGGGGGGAATGTGCGTGAAGATGGGACGCGTCGCTCGGCATACGACCTCTTGTCTATTCCGGGGCTGACTTTCGATCACATTGAAAAGTTGGACGACTCCTTTGCGACGATCCAAGCGGGAACGCGGGCTCAAGTAGCGAAAGATGCTTTATACGCGAAGTATATCGAACGGCAGAAACGCGAAGTCGAAGCCATGCAACGCGACGAAGGCCAAGCCATTCCCGAGTCATTTGACTATAGTTCGCTGGATGGACTGACAAAGGAGCTGGCAGGCAAGCTAGCGCAAACCCGGCCCGAAACTTTGGCACAGGCAGGCAGGATCGAGGGGATGACGCCCGCGGCATTGACCTTGATCCTTGCAAAAGTTCGTCAGGCGCAACGCGCCAAGAGCGCATGACAGCGGAATTTTTTGCGGACCAGGTCGATGTTTCACGTGAAACACTGGAGCGGCTCGAGATCTACGCGCGACTTATCGAGCGGTGGAATCCGAAAATTAATCTGGTGTCGCGCAGAACCCTGGACGATCTCTGGAACCGTCATTTCCTCGATTCCGCGCAGGTCTTTGATGCCGCGCCGCTAAACGCTTCGACGTGGGCTGATCTTGGGACAGGGGGCGGATTTCCTGGCCTTATCGTTGCGATCATGGCGGCAGATGTGAGACCCGACTTGCGAGTGACTTGCGTCGAAAGCGACTCGCGAAAGGCGACGTTTCTGCGCACGGTTCTCAGAGAAACCGGCGTTTCGGCGACGGTCCTGAACAAACGGATTGAGGCGGTCGAGCCACTCGCTGCCGATGTCGTCAGCGCACGGGCACTCGCTCCATTACCCAGGTTGTTGGATTTTGCGGACAGACATCTTGCCGAGAATGGGACAGCCCTGTTTTCTAAAGGTGAGGGCTACGAGAAAGAGTTCCAGGATGCGCTTGAAACGTGGCGTTTTCAGGTCGATAAGATACCGAGCCGGACGAATTCAGAAGCCGTCATTTTGAGAGTTGGAGAGATCGAGCGTGCCTGATCCCAAGATCATCGCTGTTACCAATCAAAAGGGCGGTGTCGGCAAGACGACCACGGCCATCAACCTTGCTGCGGCTCTGGCGATGGCCGGTCAGAAGGTCTTGATCGTCGACCTCGATCCGCAGGGAAACGCGTCGACCGGGCTCGGCATCGAGCCGCAGGACCGGCTGATGACGACCTATGATTTGCTGCTGGAAGAGGCACCTCTACAAGATGTAGTTCGAGAAACAGGCATCGAAGGCTTGATGATTGCGCCAGCGACCACCGATCTCTCCTCTGCCGACATCGAACTGGTGGCCAATGAGAAGCGGTCGCATCTGCTCCATGATTCCCTTCGAGCGGTCGATGCGCAGGCGCTTTCGTTCGATTATGTTCTGATAGACTGCCCGCCGTCGCTGAACCTCTTGACGGTCAACGCATTGGTGGCCAGCCACTCGGTATTGATCCCGCTCCAATCCGAGTTTTTTGCGCTCGAGGGTTTGAGTCAACTCATGTTGACGATCCGCGAAGTTCGCGAAGCGGCCAATCCGCGTTTGCGGATCGAGGGTGTGGTGCTGACCATGCACGACAGCAGGAACAACCTTGCCCAGCAGGTAGAAGCGGACGCGCGGGAAACCTTGGGCGAACTGGTGTTCAAGACGGTCGTGCCGCGCAATGTACGGGTCAGCGAAGCCCCGTCTTTCGCGCTGCCGGTGATATCTTATGACCCGACATCGAAAGGCAGCCAGGCTTATGTTGCGTTGGCACAGGAATTGACCGCGAAGGCGGGATGAGGAGGCAGAATGGCTGAAGCAAAAAAACCGAATCGGGGCCTTGGGCGCGGCCTGTCCGCGCTGATGGCGGATGTTCAGACCGAGCCGGGACAGAGCGCTGAAACGGGTGCACCACGCAAGCCGGACATGATGATCCCAATTGAAAGGGTCAGTGCGAATCCGGATCAGCCGCGGCGGAGGTTCTCTCAGGACGCGCTGAATGAACTCGCGGATTCGATCAAGGAAAAGGGTATAATTCAGCCGCTGATCGTAAGGCCTCACCCCGAAAAAACAGATAGTTACGAGATCGTTGCGGGCGAGCGTCGGTGGAGGGCGGCGCAGCAGGCGCGGCTGCACGAAGTGCCAGCGCTGGTGCGCGAATACGATGATACAGAAGCCTACGAGGTCGCCATCATCGAAAATATCCAGCGTGCAGATCTGAACGCGGTGGAAGAGGCAGCTGGATACAAAGAGCTCATGGAGAAGTTCGGCCACACACAGGAAAAGCTGGCCGAGGCCCTGGGGAAATCGAGATCCCACATCGCCAACATGATGCGGCTTCTGAACTTGCCGAGGGAAGTTCTTGAATACGTGCGCGAAGGACAGCTATCGGCGGGCGCAGCGCGGGCGCTTATCACAGCGGATGATCCGAAGAAACTTGCCAAATACGCGGTTGGTCAGAACCTTTCTGTGCGCGAAATAGAAAGGCTGGTGAAGACCGGGGTTCCCGGTGGATCAGGCTCTAACTCGTCCAAAAACTCAAAGAAGTCCGAGAAGGATGCTGACACGGTGGCATTGGAGCGAACATTGTCGGCGGCGCTCGGCATGAAGGTTTCGATCGATCACAAAGCTGGCGGGGAGGCCGGGGCTGTGACAGTGCGATACGGCAATTTCGATGAGCTGGACGATATCTGTCAGCGGCTGGGAGCGGATGTTTGATCCGGCAATAGATCGGAAATGACTGCGTTCAGCACCGCTCTTCCGTCTCGGGTGGCGATAAGGTGGTCTCTGTCCGATCTTAACAACCCAATTTCAGTTAAGTCTTTGATTTTATTATCATCAATTGGCAGGCCCGCGATGATAGAGTAGCGTTCCAGGTCAAGCCCTCTCGTCGTCCTTAGCCCCATCATCAGGTATTCCGCTGCCTGATCTTGACGACTGAGGCGGCTTCGACCCGCTTCGCCTCGGCCTGCGGTGATGTCGGCAAGCCATTTGTTCGGGGACAGCTCGGTCCAGGTGGCATATCGAATGTCATCCAACGTAAGTCGGCCGTGCGCGCCGGGGCCAATTCCGGCGTAATCGCCTGCGGACCAGTAAATGAAGTTGTGCCGGCTTTCTTCGCCTGGGCGTGCGTGGTTCGAAACCTCGTAAGCCGGCAGGCCAGCAGCTTCGGTCAGATCCTGCGTCAGAAAAAACATGTCCGCGCCCAGATCATCGTCAGGCAGACCCTTCAGACGACCACGCGCGAAGCGATCTCCAAATGCCGTGCCATCTTCGATGGTGAGTTGGTAGAGCGACAAGTGGTCCGGGTCGAACGACAACGCACGCTCCAACTCGCCTTTCCAATCCGCGAGCGTCTGGTTCTGCCGTGCATAGATCAAGTCAAAATTGATGCGATCGAAGTTCTGGCGTGCGACATCGAGCGCGCGTAATGCAGTTTCCACGTCATGGAGTCGCCCGAGCGCCTTAAGATCGCGATCGTTGAGAGCTTGGAACCCCATCGACACACGATTCACGCCGCTGGCGCGGTATCCTGCAAAACGATCGGCTTCGATCGACGAAGGATTCGCCTCGAGCGTGATTTCAATGTCATTGGCGGCGGTCCAGTGGGAAACAGCACGGTCAATGATCGCCTCAACCAACCGAGGCTCCATCAAAGACGGCGTGCCTCCTCCGAAATAGACACTGTTCAGCACCCGGTCGGGTGTTTCGGCCGCGACGCGGTCGATTTCAGCCAAGTAAGCGGCAAGCCAGCTGTCTTGGTCGATCGATGACGAAACATGGCTGTTGAAGTCGCAATATGGGCATTTGGCAGCGCAGAATGGCCAGTGGACATATAGCCCGAAGCCCCCGAGCCGCCATTCAGCGGTCAAAACAGCCCTCGACCAATTTGGCAAAGGCCACGGCCCGATGGCTCATCGCGTGTTTCTCGGACGGGTCCATTTCGCCGAAGGTGATGTCGTGTCCATCGGGAATGAAAATCGGATCATAGCCGAACCCCTGATTGCCCCGCATCGGCCAGGTCAGACGACCAGAAACGCGGCCCTCGAAAATTTCGTCGTGCCCGTCAGGCCATGCAATGCATAGGGTGCAGTTGAATGATGCTGTGCGCGGCTCTGGTGCGCCGCGTTGGTCGAGCAAGTCCCATGTCTTCTGCATCGCCATCGGAAAATCACGGCCATTCGGGGTCTCGGCCCAATCAGCGGTATAGACACCGGGTGCGCCGTCGAGCGCATCGACCATGATTCCACTGTCATCAGAAAGGGCAGGGAGACCGGTTTCCCTCGCCGCGAAATGTGCCTTGATCCGTGCGTTCCCGGCAAAGGTGTCTTCGGTTTCGTCCGGTTCTGCCAATCCATATTCGCCCGCCGATCTGCAGGTCACGCCGAAGGGCGCCACGAGCGCCGAGATTTCACGCAGCTTGCCTGCGTTGTGGCTGGCGATCACCAGTGTTTCGGCGTCGAACTTTCGGGTCATGCGCAGGCGGCCCTTTGTGCGGCGACAAGCTCGGCCACGCCTTTTTCGGCCAGTCCCATAAGCTCGTCCATTTGTGCACGGGAAAAGGTCGAGCCTTCAGCACTCATTTGCACCTCGATCAAACGGCCCGTGCCGGTCATCACGAAATTCCCGTCAACGCCTGCTTCGCTATCCTCTGGATAGTCGAGATCCAGCACCGGTTGACCGGCGTAAATGCCGCAAGACACGGCAGACACAGGATCAAGCAGCGGGTCAGAAACGATGTCGCCCGCCTTCATCAGCTTGTTCACCGCGAGCCGAAGCGCGACCCAGCCGCCGGTGATCGACGCGCAACGCGTGCCGCCGTCAGCCTGAATCACGTCGCAATCCACGGTGATCTGGCGTTCGCCAAGAGCCTGCCGGTCCACGCCCGCTCGTAGCGAACGACCAATAAGCCGTTGAATTTCAACCGTTCTTCCGCCCTGCTTACCAGCAGTAGCTTCACGGCGCATGCGCGACGATGTTGAGCGGGGAAGCATCCCGTATTCCGCTGTCACCCAGCCTTGGCCTGCGTTGCGCAGCCACGGCGGGACGCGTTCCTCGAGCGAGGCGGTGCAGAGTACATGCGTGTCGCCCATCTTGATCAAACATGATCCTTCGGCGTGTTTGGTCACATCCGTTTCGATTGAAACCGACCGCATTTCATCTACATTTCTCCCAGAGGGGCGCATGGACGTGTCCTTCCTTGTTTTTCGCGCTTTGCGTCTCATGCGACGTGCGAAAAAGCAAGGGCAGGGAGAATGGATGACTGGTGGCTCACCGCAAATGGACGCGCTGAACGATCGCTCGCGGGAAGTCTTTCGCAAGCTGGTTGAGGCGTATCTGGAAACCGGCGACCCCGTAGGGTCGCGGACCTTGACCCGTGGCATGAACGAAAAGGTCTCGGCGGCTACGATCCGGAACGTGATGCAGGATCTCGAATACATGGGGCTTCTGGACAGCCCGCACGTATCTGCGGGGCGTATCCCGACCGAATTGGGGCTGCGAATGTTCGTAGATGGGTTCCTCGAGGTAGGAAACCTGACGCAGGACGACCGGGGAAAGATTGAAGAAACGCTTGGGTCCAATGCCGCAGACGTGCCGGGTCTGTTGAACTCCGTCGGCAAAGCCTTGTCGGGGATCACCTCCGGGGCGAGCCTCGTTCTGACGCCCAAGCATGAAGCGCCGATCAAGCATATCGAATTCGTCAACCTGGCACCCGACCGGGCGCTCGTGGTATTGGTCTTTGCGGATGGGCACGTCGAGAACCGGGTGTTTACGCCTCCACCGGGGCAGACACCCAGTTCGATGCGCGAGGCCGCGAATTTCCTCAATGCGCTGGCCGAGGGACGAACGCTTTCCGAACTCCGCGACGTGATGAAACGCGAGATTGCGGCACGGCGTCAGCAGATCGACACGCTTGCACGTGACCTTGTCGAAAGCGGATTGGCGCTCTGGGATACCGAGGGGTCCGGTCCGGACCGGTTGATCGTACGGGGTCGTTCGAATCTGCTCACCGACCCGGCGGACGAGGCCGAGCTTGAGCGCATCAAAAGGCTGTTCGACGACCTCGAACGTAAGCAGGACATCGCCGAATTCCTCGAACTCGCCGAAGATGGCGAGGGTGTGCGCATTTTTATCGGGTCCGAGAACAAACTTTTCTCACTTTCGGGTTCCTCTCTGGTGGTTTCTCCATATATGAACGCTGACCGAAAGATCGTCGGTGCGGTCGGGGTGATTGGCCCCACGCGGCTCAACTATGGGCGGATCGTGCCGATTGTGGATTACACGGCGCAACTGGTCGGGAAACTGATCTCGGACCGGGGCTGAAGAGGACGATAATGGCAGATCCGAAGAAAGAGCCGATTGACGATATCGAAGCGGCAATCGAGGAAATCATGGGCGACCAGGGACAGGGCGATAGCGACGAAAAGCTCCAGAGCCTGGATGAAATGGCCGAGGAAGAAGTCGATCACGACGCGGCCGATGCTGAAGAAATCGCCGCGCTCAGAACCGAGCGCGATGAGTTACGCGACAAGTTCATGCGCGCGCTGGCGGATGCCGAGAACGTGCGCAAACGGGCCGACCGCGACCGTCGCGAAGCCGAGAACTATGGCGGCTCCAAACTCGCGCGCGACATGCTCCCTGTCTATGACAACATGAAACGGGCGCTGGATGCGATTGACGACGAACTGCGCGAAAAGGCGACTGGCCTGACCGAGGGCATCGAACTGACCATGCGGTCACTTCTCGACATTTTCTCGAAGCACGGGATCACCATTCTGACCCCGGAAGTCGGCGACAAATTCGACCCGGAACACCACGAAGCCATGTTCGAGGCTCCGGTCCCGAACACCACCAAAGGCCACATTATTCAGGTGATGGCCGAAGGCTTCCTTTTGCACGACCGCTTGTTGCGACCGGCGCAGGTCGGCGTTTCGTCTAATCCCGGCTGAGATCCTTCAACTGGTAGATCAGATCGAGCGCCTCGCGAGGCGTAAGCTCGTCGGGGTGAACCTCGGCGAGCTTTTCCTTGAGCGGTGAGGGCCCGGCGGGTGCAGGGGCTTGCTGGGGTGTGACCGCCGAGAAGAGAGGCAAATCGTCGATGAGCGCCTTTTGCGCGGTGCCGCCTTCTCGCTCACCCTTTTCCAATGCGTCAAGCACGACTCGCGCGCGGGCGATCACGCTTTCGGGTAGGCCGGCGAGTTTGGCGACTTGCACTCCATAGGACCGATCCGCTGCGCCCTTGATGACTTCGTGCAGGAAGATCACCTCGCCGTTCCATTCCTTGACCGCAATCGTCGCATTGTCGACACCGGAAAGCTTGTCGGCAAGTTGGGTCAGTTCGTGGTAATGGGTGGCGAAGAGCGCGCGACAAACGTTGGTTTCGTGCAGGTGCTCGAGCGTTGCCCAAGCGATGGACAGACCGTCATACGTCGCGGTGCCGCGCCCGATCTCATCGAGGATAACCAAAGCACGGTCGTCTGCCTGGTTCAGGATGGCCGCGGTCTCCACCATCTCGACCATAAACGTGGAACGGCCACGCGCGAGATCGTCGGACGCGCCCACGCGTGAGAATAACTGACTGACAATCCCGATACGGGCCTCCGTCGCGGGCACGAAGCTCCCGGATTGCGTGAGAAGTGCGATCAACGCGTTCTGGCGGAGGAATGTAGATTTACCCGCCATGTTCGGTCCGGTCAGCAGCCAGATATCGGCACCGTCAGAACCATCGGACAAAGTGCAGTCGTTGGCGATGAACGGCTCGCCGCCTTGGCTGCGAAGGGCGCGTTCCACGACTGGATGACGCCCGCCCGTGATCTCGAATGCACGGCTGTCCTCGACCTTCGGTCGCACCCAGTTCTCGGTCACGGCAAGATCGGCAAACCCCACGTTGAGATCGAGCTCAGCCAACGATCGCGCGGCTTCCCCCAATGGTCCTGCGCGGTCAAGAATGGCGCCTTTCAGGCTGTTATAGAGACGTTTCTCGATCTCGAGCGCCCGGTTTCCAGCATTCAAGATCTTGGTCTCCATCTCCGACAATTCCACGGTCGTGAACCGTACCGCACTGGCTGTGGTCTGCCGATGAATGAAGGTTTCCGAAAGCGGGGCCGAGAGCATTTTTTCTGCGTGGGTCGCGGTGGTTTCGATGAAATAGCCCAGCACGTTGTTGTGCTTGATCTTCAGCGAACTGATCCCGGTTTGCGCAGCATAATCCGATTGCATCCCAGCGATAACGCCGCGCCCCTGGTCCCGCAGCTTGCGCGCTTCGTCCAGCTCGTCGTCGTGACCTTCGGCAATGTACCCACCGTCTCGGGCAAGCAATGGCGGTTCGGCAATCAATGCACGGTCCAAAAGGTCCAGCAGCGCGTCGTGTCCGCTCAAACTGGCCGCGGAGCGGGTCAACACCTCCGGCGCTTCCTGCTCACGGAACCGGTCGGCGATTTCCTGAGCAGCGCCGAGCCCATCGCGGATCGCAGTCAGGTCTCGAGGACCGCCGCGGTCAAGCGCGAGGCGCGATAGGGCACGGTCTATGTCTGGCACTTTCCGAAGGGCGTCGCGCAGGTCGGTCCGAAACCTCGTGTCTTCGACGAGGTAGGTCACCGCGTCGTGCCGTGCGATGATCGTCGCGAGATCACAGGAGGGGCTTGAGAGTCGACGCTCGAGAAGCCGTCCGCCGCCGGCCGTCACGGTGCGGTCGATGGTCGACAGCAACGATCCGTCGCGCCCGCCAGCGAGTGCATGGGTAATCTCAAGGTTTCGGCGGGTTGCAGCGTCGATCTGCATAGTTCCGCCCGGCTTTTCCTGAACCGGAGGACGCAAGAGCGGCAGGTTTCCTTTTTGCGTGATATTGAGGTACTCGACGATTGCACCCATGGCACCCAACGGAGCGCGCCCGAAACTGCCGAAGGCCTCGAGCGTGCCGACCTCGAACAATTCACATAGGCGCTTCTCGGCGGACGTGCTGTCAAAGGCCGCTCGGCCCAAGGGGGTAATCGAAGCGCCCATATCAGAGACTATTTCGGCTAAACTCGCTTCCTCCGCATCGCTCACCACCACCTCGCGCGGGGCAATGCGCGCAAGCTCTGGACCAAACCTGGCGCGCGAGCAGGCCATGACGCGAAACGCGCCGGTCGAGATATCAACCCAGGCCAGCGCGCCTTCGTCACGGACCTCGGCATAAGCGGCGAGAAAATTGTGCCGCCGCGCATCAAGCAACGAATCCTCGGTGAGCGTCCCGGGTGTAACGAGCCGCACCACGTCACGTTTGACGACCGATTTCGAGCCGCGTTTTTTCGCTTCTGCCGGATCTTCCATTTGTTCGCAAACAGCGACGCGAAACCCCTTGCGGATCAGGGTCAGAAGGTAGCCTTCGGCGGCATGAACCGGGACGCCACACATTGGAATGTCTTCGCCAAGGTGCTTGCCCCTTTTGGTCAGCGCGATGTCGAGCGCTTGTGCCGCCGCCACAGCGTCATCGAAGAACAGCTCATAGAAATCGCCCATCCGATAGAACAGGAGCGCATCCGGGTACCCGGATTTGATCTCCGTATATTGCGCCATCATCGGCGTGACGGTGTTCGGTTTGTTCACGAATGCCCCCAGGCGATTTTCACCGAATCTAACGGTGGACGAGCCGGGGTTAAACTAGGAATTCCGCAGTCGGCTGACCCAGTTCCATGATGTTTGGCACATGTCGTCCAGCCCACGCTGGGCCTCGAACCCAAGGTAGTCGCGCGCGGATGCAGGATCGGCATAAAAGCAATCAATATCGCCCGGACGGCGCGGTGCGATCTTGAAGGGTAGCGTCTCGCCGCATGCTTTCTCGTATGATCGAAGCATATCGAACACGGAATACCCCGTGCCTGTCCCGAGATTCAGAACATGCGTAGCGTCCTCGTCGATCAGCTTGGCGACGGATTGAACGTGACCTCGGGCGAGGTCGACGACATGGATGTAATCACGCACGCCCGTTCCATCCGGCGTGTCGTAATCGTCCCCGAATACATTGAGGTGCGGAAGTTCACCCGTTGCGACCTTCGCAATGTAAGGCATCAGGTTGTTGGGAATGTCATTGGGGTCTTCGCCGATAAGCGCGGAGTCGTGAGCGCCCGCCGGATTGAAATACCGAAGAACGCCATAGCTCCAACGATCGTCCGACTCCTTCAGTTGGCGGAGCAAGGTTTCGCAGGTCACTTTCGATTGCGCGTACGGTGAAACCGGCGCAAGGCGGTGATCTTCGGTATAGGGAAGCGATTGCGGTTCACCGTAGACGGTCGCGGTGGATGAGAAGACCACCCTGAAAACGCCCGCGTCTCTCATTGCCATCAGGAGGTTTGAAAAGCCGGTGCAGTTCGTCTCGAAGTAATCCAGCGGTTTCTCGACGCTTTCGCCCACAGCTTTCTTGGCCGCGAAATGGATCACGGCGTCGAATTCCTGCTGCGCGAAGACGCTCGCCAGGAATGACTTGTCCAGAACGTCGCCTTCGTGGATTTTCACAGGCCCGTCGGTGATCTGCGCGAGTCGGTCCGCAACGTCCCGGCGAGAGTTCGAGAAGTTGTCGATGATGACGACGTCATAGCCGGCCGCTTTCAGCTCCACATAGGTGTGTGAGCCGATATAACCCGCGCCCCCGGTCAGAAGGATCGTCTTCGCCATCTCGTTCCCCGAATGATTCGTCAGCAATGTATGGCGATGTGGCGTCGGATTCACCCCGGGAATGCTGTTCACGACCGAGAACTGCTGTGAAATGATATTGCTCATTCTAACTCAAAACTTTAGGGATGTTGCTCCGAGCCTTGGCATTGCGCAAGCCAGACGCAGCAACGTGGTTGTGTGATCAATGCTGCAAAGTTAAGGACGCCGAGACCACGGAGGACAGGACATGGCAGGCAAACCCCGGATCACGCGCGAAGAGGCGTTGGCGTTCCACATCGAGCCCCGACCGGGTAAATTCGACGTTTCGCCAAGCGTCCCGATGACCACACAGCGCGATTTGTCGTTGGCCTATTCCCCCGGCGTGGCGGTTCCGTGTGAGGCGATCCACGAGAACCCGGAAACCGCCTATGACTACACGAACAAGGGCAATCTCGTCGCCGTTGTGTCGAACGGCACCGCAGTGCTGGGTCTCGGCAATCTCGGGGCGCTGGCGTCAAAGCCGGTGATGGAGGGAAAGGCGGTTCTGTTCAAACGCTTCGCCGACGTCAACTCGATCGACATCGAGCTCGACACGGAGGACCCGGACGAGATCATCAATGCGGTGCGGCTGATGGGGCCGACCTTCGGGGGGATCAACCTCGAAGACATCAAGGCGCCGGAATGTTTCATCATCGAGCAGCGGCTCAAGGAAGAGATGGACATTCCCGTATTTCACGACGACCAGCACGGGACCGCGGTCATCTGTGCTGCCGGGTTGATCAATGCACTCCATATCTCGGGCAAGAAGATCGAGGATTGCCGCATCGTTCTGAACGGTGCCGGGGCCGCCGGGATCGCCTGTATCGAACTGCTCAAGGCGATGGGGGCGAAGCACGACAACTGTATCGTCTGCGACACCAAGGGTGTGATCTATCAAGGCCGCAAGGAGGGCATGAACCAGTGGAAATCGGCGCATGCCGCCAACACCGATCTGCGCACACTCGAAGAGGCGATGGACGGCGCAGATGTGTTCCTTGGCGTTTCCGTCAAAGGCGCCGTGACACAGGAGATGGTCAAGTCGATGGGGCCGGATGCCGTGATCTTCGCCATGGCGAACCCGGACCCGGAAATCACGCCGGAAGAGGTGCACGAGGTCCGCGAGGACGTGATCGTTGCGACTGGGCGCTCGGATTACCCGAACCAGGTGAACAACGTCCTCGGCTTCCCTTATCTCTTTCGCGGGGCGCTCGATATCCACGCTCGTGCCATCAACGACGAGATGAAAATTGCCTGCGCCGAGGCGCTTGCAGCACTCGCGCGTGAGGATGTGCCCGATGAAGTCGCCATTGCCTATGGCAAGAAACTGACATTTGGGCGGGATTACATCATCCCGACGCCGTTCGACCCGCGCCTGATCCACACCATTCCGCCAGCGGTGGCAAAGGCGGGGGCGGACAGCGGGGTCGCGCGTCGGCCGATCATCGACATGCCGGGTTACGAGAATACGCTCAAGGCCCGGATGGACCCGACTGCCTCGATCATCCGGTCGCTCAACGCCCGCGCACGAGCTGCGCAGGCAACCATGATTTTCGCGGAAGGCGACGATCCCCACGTCCTGCGCGCTGCCGTGGCGTATCAGCGCAACGGGTTCGGCAAGGCATTGGTCGTTGGCCGCGAGTCGGATGTGAAAGAAAAGCTCGAAGGGGCCGGTTTGGGCGATGCGGTGACGGAGTTGGAGGTGATCAACGCCGCCAACACCCATCACCTCGCCAGCTACAAGACGTTTCTCTACGAACGGCTTCAGCGAAGCGGCTTCGATCGCCACGACATTCATCGGCTCGCGGCCCGTGACCGCCACGTCTTCGCGTCCCTGATGTTGGCGCATGGGCATGGCGATGCCCTTGTCACAGGGGCGACCCGAAAATCTGCGCATGTGATGGAGTTGATCAACCACGTCTTCGACGCGGGGCCGGAACATGGTGCTGCCGGGGTTACGGCGCTCCTGCACAAAGGGCGGATCGTGCTTGTCGCCGATACACTGGTGCACGAGTGGCCCGAGACCGAAGACCTCGCGAATATCGCGCAGGGCGCGGCGGCGGTCGCGAGGGATCTCGGGCTCGAGCCGCGCGTGGCGTTCGTGTCGTTCTCGACCTTCGGATACCCGCGATCAGAGCGCGCGGAGAAAATGCACCTGGCGCCCGCGATCTTGGAAGCGCGCGGCGTGGACTTCGAATTCGACGGTGAAATGGCCGCAGATGTGGCGCTGAACCCTGACGTATTGGCACAATACCCGTTCTGTCGCCTGTCCGCCCCGGCAAATATCCTTGTTGTGCCCGCCCGTCACTCGGCCTCGATCAGCGTCAAGATGATGCAGGAACTGGCCGGAGCAACGGTGATCGGCCCGATCCTGACGGGTGTGGACAAGCCGATCCAGATCGCCTCTACCACCTCGACCGCGAACGACATACTGAACATGGCGGTTCTGGCGGCCTGCAAGGTGAAGTGATGACGATCTATAACTTCGGGTCAATCAATGTGGATCACGTCTACCGCGTGCCGCATTTGCCCGTGGCTGGGGAAACGCTCACTGCCACTTCGCTAACCAGTGGTTTGGGCGGTAAGGGGGCGAACCAATCCGTCGCAGCGCGGCGCATGGGGTCCGAAGTCGTGCACATCGGCATGGTCGGGCCGGACGGTGCAGGGCGCGACGCGTTGGAGCGGTTCGGTGTCAATGTCCGGTTCACCGGGACTGATGGCAGTGTCACGGGTCATGCCAATATCTATGTCGACGACGCGGGCGAGAACCAGATCGTCGTCATGCCCGGCGCGAACCATCAACAGTCTCTAACTCTACTGAAAACGGCTTTGCTCGAGGCCAGCGAAGGAGATTTGTTCCTGCTTCAGAACGAGGCAAATCTGACGGCTGACGCAGCAAGGCTGGCGCGCGAGGCCGGATGTTTCTTGATCTATTCCGCCGCGCCGTTCAAAGCCGAAAAGGCCGAAGCGATGCTGCCGCTTGTCGACCTGCTCGTCGTGAACCAGATCGAGGCCGATCAGATCGCCGGGCATCTGGGAGTCTCGATCGAAGAGATGGACGTGCCCAACATCCTCATCACCCGCGGCGCGAAGGGCGCGGAATGGCGAGGAACCGAGCGATACGAACAACCGGCTTTTCCGGTCGATCCGGTCGACACAACCGGCGCAGGGGATTGCTTTATCGGAGCCGTGGCGTCGGGGCTGGACCAGGATCTGACGATTGCGGATGCGTTGCGGCTCGGCGCTGCCGCGTCCGCCATCCAGGTCACGCGCCCCGGCACGGCGGATGCGATTCCGACGCGGGCCGAGGTAGACGCTTTTCTGTCGGGGTCGTAGCGTGGCGCCAAAGGAGCGCCCTATGACCGAAGAACAGACCACCCACGACGCCGAACATGACCCACGCAACGATAACCTTAAATTCTGGCTGAATGGACGGATCGTTGGCGACGATGAGGCGGTCGTTTCGATCTATGACAGCGGCTTTATGCTCGGTGACGGTGTCTGGGAAGGACTCCGGCTGTACGATGGGCGCTGGGCATTCGTGGATGAACATCTCGACCGGCTGTTCGAGGCGGCCAAGGCGATCGACCTCGATGTCGGCATGACGCGCGCCGAAATCCTCGCAGCGCTCGAAGACACCCGAATGGCGAACGGCATGGAAACCGACGCCCATGCTCGCCTGATGGTCACGCGCGGACGCAAATCGCGGCCCTTTCAGCATCCGTCGCTCTCACGCTCGGGGCCGACCGTGGCAATCATCATGGAACATTCAGTCCCCGCGCTGGGCCGTCCCATCCGACTGGCCACTGTGCCGCACATTCGCGGGCTGCCGATGTCGCAGGACCCCAAGCTCAACAGCCATTCCAAGTTGAATTGCATCCTCGCCTGTATCGCGGCGGACAAAGCCGGGGCCGATGAGGCGCTCATGCTCGATGTCCATGGCTTCGTGAACACCACCAACGCCTGCAATTTTTTCATAGTGCGCGGAGGTGAGGTTTGGACCTCGACCGGCGACTACTGCATGAACGGGATCACGCGGGCCAAGGTCATTTCGCTTTGCCGGGAGAACGGCATCCCGGTGTTCGAGAAGAACTTCTCCTTGGTCGAGACTTACGGCGCGGACGAAGCGTTCCTGACCGGCACATTCGGCGCGCAGACACCGGTCAGCGAGATTGACGGGCGCAAAATCGGGACGGGCGAGATCGGACCGATGACCGAACATATCCGAAGCCTCTATAAGTCTCTAATCCAGCGGAATACGCTGTGAAAATCGCTGCTTGGTCAGGACCGCGCAACATCTCGACTGCGATGATGTATGCGTTTTCCAATCGGCGCGATTGCACGGGAGTGGACGAGCCGTTCTACGCCGCCTACCTTGACGCAACCGGACTCGAGCACCCGATGCGGGACGCGATATTGGCGAGCCAACCGCAAGATCCGGCGCAAGTGATCGCCAATCTCAAAGCGCCGGACGCGTCGCCGCATGTTTACCACAAGCACATGGCGCAACATATGATCCCGCAGGTGCCTCGTGACTGGTTCGACGGCTTCCGCCACCTCATTCTGATCCGACACCCCGCCCGAGTGGTCGCAAGCTTTTCGGCGAAGTTCGACGATCCAACGCTCGCAGACATAGGATTCACGCAACAAGCGGAGCTGTTCCAGCAATTGACCGATGACGGACACGAACCGTTGGTCGTGGACAGCGTCGACCTGCGTCGGAATCCCGAAGCTATGCTCCGCCGCATCTGCGAGGCTTTTTGCCTCAGTTGGGACTCCGCCATGCTCCAATGGGAACCGGGACCAAAGTCCGTCGACGGCGTTTGGGCGTCGCATTGGTACGACAGCGCCCACAAGTCCACTGGGTTTGCAGGACCAGAAGGAAATCTGCCGGTCCTCGCCGGGCGACAGGCGGACCTTGTGGCGCAAGCGCTTCCATATTATGAGCGACTTTTTGACCACCGATTAGTGACTTAGCAGATACTCACGCCGCTGTGATCAACCGTGAAGGCGCCGGGAAAAACTTTCTCATCAGCATTTACGTGCCTTCTTTCGACTGCGCGGGACAAGACGCAGTTTGCAACAGAAGGAGTTTGGAAATGAAATTCGCATTCGCAACTATCGCAGCTACCGCCGTCGCCACGACCGCCTTTGCGGCGAGCCACTCCATGGCGCCCGCCGTGGAAGCCTCGGATCAATCCGTCGAGAACGGCGTTGTATCCGCAGATATGGTCAACGCGCCTGCAAACGGCTGGTTGGTCGTACACCGCACAGACGCGGAAATGGCACCTGGGCCGGTCGTCGGCTATGCGCCGCTGCGCATGGGCGAAAACACCGACGTCGCTGCGATCCTGCAAGAAGAAGTCGCGGCCGGTGACATGCTGATGCTGATGATCCACTCGGAAGAAGGCGGCACTGCCACGGGCGTGTTCGAATATACACTGGGCGCGACCGAAGACGGCCCGATCAAGCCTGACGGCGAGTTGGTGATGACGACGATCACTGCACAATAAAGTTGTGCTGGTAACGAGTGAACGGGGCGGCCGCGAGGCCGCCCTTTTTTATGCGATTTCGTCCAGCGTTTGAGGGCAGCGTTCGCCACCGTAGAACGCGTTGAGCACATTCCCGAAAACCTCGTGCGCACCGGGCACCTCTGCGAACAGAGTCATGGACGAGCGGAGTTTCTTTGCATCGACATTGCCAAGCACATCTTCAGCGCGCTTTCCGACATGATCCAGCATGAGCGTTGATACCTCGACCAACCGCGGGCCAAGCGTGGGTTCTTCGAGGTAATCCTTGGCTTCACCCAGATCGTGCAGACCGAAGAGTTGCGACATGTTGGATTGGCCAAGGCTCGCGAGTTGGGGAAAGATGAACCACATCCAGTGGGTCGTTTTTCGCCCGGCCTTGAGCTCTGCGATCACGTCTGACCATACACCGTCCTGCGCTTCGATGAACATTTCCGCTTCGTCGGGGTCCATTTCGCCTCCTGCATTTGGCCCAAGTTTAGGCGAGCCAAATCTGACCGCAACCAATCGGCTCAGGCGTCACGAACCATCTCGACTTCGCCGTCCATCATGCGCCCCGTGCGGCGAAAACCACAGGCAGAATAGAATCCTTCTGCGCTGCCGGGCGCGTCAACGAAAGACAGGTTCACGCGAGGAAGACCCCACTCGCGGGCGACTGTGCGCGCGATTTCGATGGCTTGCCGGCCATATCCACGGCCCTGATAGGCCTCGCCAATCATCAGCCGCCAGATAAAGGCCGCGCCAAGATCGTCGCCTGGTTCGTTGTCGGGATACTCGCCGGGATGGACCATCGCGATCAGGCCGACGAGCGTGTCCCCAGCCCAAAGGCTCCAGACTCGTATGCCTGTTGCGCGAGCGTGATCTCATTCGGGGCCACGAAGCGCTGCTGATCCTCCGCCACCTTGAGCGCGAACAGGTCGCGCAGGTGGTCGCGGTGGATCGGGCGGCGTTCGATCATTTCAATCGGCGGTTCCGCGTCGCAAGGAGTTTGAGCCGAAGTGCGTTGAGCTGGATGAACCCCGCCGCGTCCTTCTGGTCATACGCGCCCGCGTCGTCTTCGAACGTGACATGCGCTTCGGAGTAAAGCGAATGATCCGACCAGCGTCCCACGCAGAACACCGAACCCTTGAACAGCTGTAGGCGAACGGTGCCGGTCACGTGCTCCTGGCTCTTGTCGATCAGGGCCTGAAGCATCTCACGCTCGGGCGAGAACCAGAAACCGTTGTAAATAATTTCCGCGTAGCGCGGCATCAGGCTGTCTTTCAGGTGTCCCGCGCCGCTGTCGAGCGTGATCTGTTCGATTCCGCGATGCGCTTCCAGCAGGATCGTGCCGCCGGGCGTTTCATAGATCCCGCGGGATTTCATGCCGACGAAGCGGTTTTCCACGAAGTCGAGCCGCCCGATCCCATGTTTCTTACCAAGCTCATTCAGCTTGGTGAGCATCTCGGCAGGCGTCACGGCTTTCCCGTCAATCGCCACCGCGTCGCCCTTGTCAAAGGTAACTTCGATGTATTCCGGCTCATCCGGCGCGGTCACCGGGTTGTCGGTGCGCTGGAACACATAGTCGGGCGCCATTTCTGCCGGGTCTTCCAGCACTTTGCCTTCGGATGAGGTGTGCAAGAGGTTCGCGTCGACCGAGAACGGTGCTTCGCCGCGTTTGTCCCTGGCAATCGGAATCTGGTTCTTTTCCGCAAAGTCGATGAGCTTGGTGCGCGACGTCAGGTCCCATTCCCGCCACGGTGCGATCACCTTGATCTCGGGATTGAGCGCATAGCAGGCCAGCTCGAATCGAACCTGATCGTTCCCCTTGCCGGTCGCACCATGCGCCACGGCATCGGCCCCGGTCGCCTCGGCAATCTCGACCAGCCGCTTGGAAATCAGCGGACGGGCGATGGAAGTGCCGAGCAGGTACTGACCTTCGTAAACGGTATTGGCACGGAACATCGGGTTGACGTAATCGCGCACGAATTCCTCACGCAGGTCCTCGATGAAGATGTTTTCAGGCTTGATGCCAAGCATGATCGCCTTTTCGCGCGCCGGCTCGAGCTCTTCGCCCTGTCCGAGATCTGCGGTGAAAGTCACGACCTCGCAGCCGTATTCGGTCTGCAACCATTTCAGAATGATCGAGGTATCGAGGCCACCGGAATAGGCGAGCACGACTTTTTTCGGCGCGGACATGGAAAACTCCGTTCGTTCACTGTCCGGCGCGGTTTATCGGCAGGTGCGAAGCTGGGCAAGAGCGGGAGCCCGAAAAGCCCCGCCTAAGCTGGCGCACCGGTCGCGAAATCCGCCTTGGACGCAATGTAGCAGTCGATTATCGGACCAAGCGTTACGTCTTTGCCGGCTGCCGCGATGCTTTCACCCTCGGCGCACAGGGTCGCAAACCTACTGAACCCCAGATTGAGCGCCGAGGATTTCAGGGAATGCAGATCTTTTTCCAGTTCGGATGCGACCGAAGCGGTGCGTAGTCTGTCGATCACCTCCTCGACCTCTTCCAAAAACATCTCGGCGACCTCTGTGAAATCATTCTCCCCAATTTCCGATTTGAGCTCGTTGACGCGGGACCAGTCGATCATAGGCACCTCCTTCGCTCATGTTGGCGGCACGGGCTTAAAACTCGGTTACCTACTCCCGGAAAGCTCAAGTTTTACGTTTAAACCGGCATTAATCGGCGACTGTCACAAGTAGCGCACGGGCGGTTGGTCCCGAGCAAGACGGGGGGCGTTCGTGCCGCTGCTTTCGAAGAACATCAAACCTGATGATGCGGGCCCCTCCGGCAACGTGATCCGACGCGTGCTTGTGGTCGATGATAGCCGCGCCCAGCGCCGCCTTCTTGTCGCGACGTTGACGAAGCTAGGCTTCGACGTGATCGAGGCCGAGAGCGGCGAAGCAGCCTTGGCCATTGCCCGAAGCACCGAAATCGAGCTGGTTATTTCCGATTGGATGATGCCGGGTATGGATGGGCTGACGCTGTGCCAAAAGTTCCGCGCTTTACCGCGTGAGACTTATGGATACTTCATCCTGCTGACGTCCAAGAACGAAAAGGGTGCAGTGGCGCAGGGGCTCGACATCGGAGCAGACGACTTTCTGACCAAACCAATCAATTCCGAAGAACTCAGGGCGAGAATCGCCGCGGGCGAACGCATCCTCAGGATGGAGCGGGAGTTGAACGAAAAGAACCGGCTGGTCGTCGCAACGTTGGAGGAGATTTCATTACTCTACGATGCACTGAATCGTGACCTGATAGAAGCTCGCAAGATGCAGCAGTCACTCGTGCGCGACAGGCTTCGGACCTTCGGCACCGCCGAGGTTGCGCTTCTCCTGAAACCATCGGGGCATGTTGGCGGCGATTTGGTCGGCGCGTTCGAACTTCCAGACAATCGGATCGGCATATTCGCCATCGACGTCTCCGGGCATGGCATTGCATCTGCTTTGCTGTCCGCGCGGATTGCCGGCTACCTGTCGGACGCGGCCCCGGCGCAGAACGTCGCCCTTATCCAACAGCCAGAGGGCGGGTTTCGCGTCAGACCGACAGCGGAAGTCGCCGACATGCTGAACAAAATCATGCTCTCTGACATGAAATCGGATCTCTATTTCACAATGACGCTCGCCTATGTGTGTCTATCGACAGGCGAAACCGAAATCACGCAGTGCGGGCATCCGAACCCAGTCGTGCTTCACGCAGATGAATCGGTCAGTTTCCATGGGAATGGCGGGCTCCCAATCGGGCTCGTAACCGATGCTTCCTATGAGAGTTTCTCGCTGGTCTTGGAGCCACAGGATCGTTTGATCCTTTACTCCGATGGTTTCACGGAATGCCCTGACAGGTCTGGACAGGAACTCGAAGAAACCGGGTTCGCGGCCATCGTCGCGAAAAGCGCAGCTTTGCCTGCGCAAGAGATGATCGAGGCGATGGTCTGGGATCTCGACAGTTTCGCGGGAGGGGATGGTTTGATGGACGATCTGTCTTGCGCCGTCGTGACCTATCGCGAACCAGACGCCAGAACGTGATTGGCGACGAACTGGGCGTCTCCATCGTTCCCAAGCTGCACAAGCGCGAGGTCGGCATCCATCCATACGGCCTCATGAAGCGGTTCGGTGGGCTCGTGCAGTTGTCGGACGGGATCCGCAATATAGATATGGCAGACCTTTTCGGCCCAAAGTTCGTATTCCGGCATATAGGTAAAACGGCGGAAAAAGCCGAGCCGACGAGGTTGCGCAATGCGCCATCCGGTCTCTTCAAGCACTTCGCGGTGCAGTGCCGCGAGGACGGATTCTCCGGGGTCTATGCCGCCACCCGGAAGCTGGAATTCCGGGGTCGGTTCTGCCTGATGGGTCAATAGCAGCCGGCCGCGTCGCGGCAGGATTGCATAGGCACCCGGTCTTGGGCGGTAGCTTTGACCCTTCACGATCGGTTCACCAAATCGGCGCACGGCTCGACCTCGCTCTGTTGCCCCCCCTATATCGGTGCGGTATGCCACGCCAGAACAGCAAGGAAAACCGACCATGAGCCTAGGCTCTCAAATCGCATGGGATGACACGATCCTTCCCTTTCAACTCGATGCAAGCGATGTCCGCGGTCGCGTCGCACGTCTTGATGGCGTGCTCGACGAAGTGCTTGTGCAGCACAACTACCCGCCAGCAGTCGAGGCACTAGTGGCCGAGGCGACGCTCCTGACCGCGCTGATCGGCCAGACGATCAAGCTGCGTTGGAAGCTGTCACTTCAGGTGCGCGGCGATGGGCCCGCGCGTCTGATCGCAACGGATTACTACGCACCCGAGCGCGCAGGTGAGCCCGGACGCGTGCGGGCCTACGCAAGCTTCGATGAGGAGCGGCTCGACCCTGAGGGTGCACCGTTCGCGCAGATCGGACGCGGGTATTTCGCCATCCTGATTGACCAGGGCAAAGGCACGACGCCCTATTCCGGGCTCACGCCCATTGCCGGGCAAAGCCTGTCCGATTGCGCTCAGAGTTATTTCGCCCAGTCCGAGCAATTGCCGACACGGTTCATCCTGTCGTTTCTCAAGGAATCCGGCATGTGGCGCGCTGGCGGCGTAATGCTCCAGCATATGCCCAAGGCGTCGCCCCTGATGAAAGACGGCGGATCGGGTGAAGAGGGGCTACTGACCGCCGAAGACATATTCTCGGACGACAATGAGCGTGAGAATTGGAGCCGCGCGAACATCCTTCTCGACAGCGTGGAACAGGACGAAATGATTGGTCCCGAAGTTCAGCCGACCGAACTGCTCGTGCGCCTGTTCCATGAGGAGCGACCGCGCGTGTTCGATCCTCAATCCGTGGAATTCGGCTGCACCTGTTCATCCGAAAAGGTGATCCAGAGCTTGTCGATCTATTCGGAAAAAGACATCGCGACGATGACCACGGATGAAGGAATCGTAACGGCGGATTGCCAGTTCTGCGGCGCGCATTACGAATTCGATCCAAAGGTTCTGGGTAAGGATGCACCGGGTGGCGGTGACTGACGCGGACAAGGCACAGGCCGCGCTCGAACGCGCGGTGCGGGGTGGCCGGGGAAGCGGGTCGTCCGATTTCGACCTTAATCCCCAGTTCCGTCCAAAGGTACAGACGCTTCGGCCAGCGGGCGTGCTCGTCCCGTTCTATCGGGATACGCGGGGCGGTCTGTCGCTTATCCTGACCCAGCGGTCCTCGGCGCTGAAGCATCATCCAGGTCAGATCGCTTTTCCAGGGGGCAAGGTCGACCCGGTCGATACCGATGAGATCGCCGCCGCAATGCGAGAGGCTGATGAAGAGATCGGACTTGCGCCGGACAACGTTGAAATCATAGGTACTTTGCCGCCTCATGAAACGATCACGGCGTTCAACGTGACGCCGGTCGTTGGTCTGGTTCGAGAGCCATTTGTTTGGCGTCCCGAGCGCGGCGAAGTGGCCGAGATCTTCTCTGTCCCGTTCGACCACGTCATGAACCCCGAAAGGTATGTCGTTGAAGGTCGATACTACCGGGGCGTGAAGCGCCACTATTTCACCGTGCCGTGGGGACCATATTACATTTGGGGCGCGACGGCCCGGATGCTCAGGGTCTTGGCCGATCGGGTGGCGTCATGATGTCGCCCGGGCGAATCGAGGCGGATTGGATCGAGGCGCCGGTTTCCCAAGCTGTGTGTGCGATGCTGACCGAAGCCGGATATGAGGCACATTTCGTCGGAGGCTGTGTGCGCAATGCCCTGATGGACAAGCCGGTAACGGATCTGGACATCACAACGAACGCGCGACCGGAAATGGTCACTAAGCTAGCCGAAAAGGCAGGGTTTCACCCGGTCCCGACGGGTATCGAGCACGGCACGATCACGGTTGTGGCCGAAGATACTCCGTTCGAGATCACTACGTGGCGGCGCGACGTGGACACCGATGGTCGAAGGGCCGTCGTGGTGTTTGCAGACCGTCTGGAAGATGACGCTCATCGGCGCGATTTTACAATGAACGCGCTCTATGCGGAACCTGACGGCACGCTGGTCGACCCGCTTGGCGGATACACGGACCTCAAGGCCCGGCGCGTGCGGTTCATCGACGATGCACATGCAAGAATACGTGAGGATTTCCTTCGTATCCTTCGTTTTTTTCGGTTTCACGCTTGGTATGGCAATGAGGACGAGGGTCTTGACCCTGACGCTCTGGCTGCGATCGCCGAGCTGTCCGAGGGGATCAAAACACTCAGCCGGGAACGGATTGGGGCCGAGATGCTCAAGTTGCTCGCCGCACCCGATCCCGCACCAGCCGTCGCCGCAATGGAACATACCGGGGCACTGGGTCAGGTAATGACGGGCTTGACGACCGTGGCGCTTGCCCCCCTTGTGCATTTCGAGGAGGAGGCAGGTGCGAAACCCGCCGCGCTGCGGCGCCTCGCGGTTCTGGGCGGCACAGACCACCGGGAAGCGTTGCGCCTGTCCAAGGTGGACGACCGACAACTCGGGCTCTTGCTTGCCCACCGTGGTGATCCCCAACCTCCGGCCGCGCTGGGCTACCGTCTGGGCCGTGATACGGCGCTCGACGTGGTTTTGTTGAACGCGGCCCTACTGGAATCCCCACTGCCGCCCAACCTCACCGCCGAGATCGCGCGGGGGGCCGAAGCGCGATTTCCGCTTTCCGCCGCCGACCTCATGCCGCGCCATGAAGGCGCCGCGCTGGGCGCAACGCTCAAACGGCTGGAGGCCGATTGGATCGCGTCAGATTTCGCGTTGGATCGGCAATCTCTGATGGATCGGGCATGAGCATCTTCGTCGAGAGACTCGGGCATCAGGGCGACGGGATCGCGGCAGGTCCGGTCTTCGTGCCACGCACCCTGCCGGGCGAGGAAGTCGACGGCAGCGTGCATGACGGCCGTATTGCCGAGCCGAAAGTGCTCACTCCTTCTCCGGATAGGGTGAAAGCGCCCTGTCGCCACTACAAATCCTGCGGCGGATGTGCGTTGCAACACGCCAGCGACGAATTCGTGGCGAATTGGAAGGTGTCTGTGGTCGAGGCGGCGCTGGCGGCGCGAGGGCTCGCGACCGACGTCCGGGGCATAGCGACATCGCCGCCACAGAGTCGACGGCGCGCGACTCTCACGGCACGCCGGACCAAGAAAGGTGCGCTGGTCGGGTTTCACGCCCCGCGGTCAGATGTCCTGACTGAGATCCCCGATTGCCATTTGCTTTCCCCGGCCTTGCTTGCCGGGATCGAAACCGCGCGGGCACTCACCATCGCCGGAGGGTCGCGGAAGGGCGAATTGCGGCTGACGTTAACGGAATCCGTCGCGGGACTTGATATCGCGGTCACCGGGGGCAAGCCGCTCGACCTGACGTTGGAGACCGCTCTTGCGCAGATCGTCGGGGAGCATGGACTTGCGCGCCTCACTTGGAACGGCGAGGTCATTGCGATGACGGGAGCGCCAGCGCAAAAGTTCGGCACTGCGCCCGTCACGGTGCCACCCGGCGCGTTTCTACAGGCGACCCGTGAAGGTGAAGCCGCGTTACTTGCCGCCGTGCGCGAAGCGGTCGGCGATGCAAAACGGGTGATAGACCTTTTTGCAGGCGCGGGGACGTTCACCCTCCCACTCGCCGCAGCGGCCGAGGTGCATGCGGTCGAGGGCGACGCGGCGATGCTTGCCGCGCTGGATGCCGGATGGCGTCATTCGAGCGGTCTCCATAGCGTCACGACCGAGACCCGGGATCTGTTCCGACGCCCGCTCCTCTCCGACGAGCTTTCCGCCGACGCCGTGGTCATAGACCCACCTCGCGCAGGTGCCGAGGCCCAGGTACGTGAAATCGCGAAGAGCGGTGTTCCGCGCATCGCGGCCGTGTCGTGCAATCCCGTGACTTTCGCGCGCGACGCAGAAATATTAACGACTGCCGGATACGATCTGTCGTGGTTGGTCGTGGTGGACCAATTCCGCTGGTCTGCGCATGTCGAGTTGGCGGCGACGTTCACGCGCTGAAAGCCTTCTCAGCCTGTGGAAAATAGAGTAAATGGAAGCAGGCAGTTCAATGAGAATGGGACATATGATGACCCGCGGAATTATGGCAGTCTTGGCTGTGGTGACGGCATTCGGGCTTGCGGCCTGTTCGTCGAAGTTCAAGACATACAACGGGCCGGAAGTAACCGAAATCTTCGTCTTCAAGGGTACGCGCAAGATGTACTTGATGCACCATGACAGGGCGCTGGCCACGTATGATATCGACCTTGGCTTCGCCCCGGATGGTCACAAGGAACAGAAGGGCGATGGCCGGACGCCCGAAGGCACGTATTACATCGACCGCCGCAATCCCGATTCCGCCTATCATCTGTCGGTGGGCATCAATTATCCCAACACCGAAGATCGGGAACGGGCGAAAGAGGCGGGTGTCAGCCCCGGCGGTGATATCTTCATTCATGGTGGGCCAACCAAGTCGTCGGACCGAAACAAAAAGGATTGGACGGCGGGATGCATCGCCGTCACCAACAAGGAGATCGAGGATATCTATGCGATGGTGCGGAATGGCACGCCAATCCACATCATTCCTTCCTCGACCCCGATTCCCGTGATGGAAGGTGGCGAATCCACCGTTTTGGTTGCGGGAATGGCACCAGAAGTCGAAGGCACACTGGCTCCGGTTCCGGCGACGGGCGAGTCCGCGATCGTCACGGACGAACTTCCTTCGATAGACGATGTTCTGGCGGCAGAGGCCGGCTCTGCAACCGGCACGGTCGTTATCGGAGAAGACGTCGACCTGATCGGTGAGGGCGAGCCCGTCGAGTGACCGCATTTGGATCGGCGGAAAAGACAAAGGGGCGCCCGGCGCCCCTTTTTGAATTTCGGTTCGACCAGTTCGCAGGCTCAACCACCCATGAGCAGCGTCCACCAGATCTTGCCGTTTTCTTCCTGATACCAGGCGAGACCCATGTTGGTCGCGCGGCGATCCAGAATGATGGCACGGGTGTCGGGCTGGCTCATCCAGGCCGAGAGGGTCTCGAGATCGGTCTCGAAGGTTTCGGAAATCGTTTCGCCGATCATCATCCCGCCGTAACCCGCGCGACGGACCCGGTCGATTGGCGACGAACCGTCCGAACCGAAGTGCCAGGGACGGTTCTGCACCGACATGTCCCGCGCATGGGTGGCGGCGGCGGCGGTCAACTGGCTGTTCAACTGCACCGGGGCGACCCCGGCCGCCCGGCGAAGTTCATTGACGGAATCGAGGACGCGATAAGGAATGCGGCTCTCGTCGCTAGCCGAGATGCGATTCACCGTCGGCATGGGCCGACCGTCAGCGCCCATGCGCATCGGCTGGGTCGAGCTGCAAGCCACGAGGGCCAGCATGAGGGTGACGAGAAGTGCGCTTCGGGTGATCATGTTCGTTCGTCCGGCAGTGATCCTGATGACGGGGTCGTCCTAGCCGTTCTCATCCCGACATTCAATTTCGGATGCGCAAAAATCGGCGCGTTGACATTGGATTGATTTGCGATCGGCGGTGCTCCGCCATATACGAAGCCGTGAATTCCAGAAAACCTGAGGTCTCGAGCAATGACAGGCTCATTCGACTACAAATTCAGCCGCCGGGGGTTTCTCGCATCCAGCGTGGCCGCTCTCGGCACGGCGTCGGCCGCTCCGGCCCTCGCGCAGACCGAAAACTCGACCGAGGTCGAGCGCGATCTGTCCGAAGTTGTGCGGCGCAATATCTCCAGCTTCCGGTCGCTCGACTGGCGGCCCTATTTCTCCAATCTCGACAACGGCGCGATCCTGGTCGATATCACCTCGCGCGCCTTGCACTATTGGAACAATGACGGGGTCTACAAGCTGTACCCGACTTCGGTCCCGCTGACCGAGGATTTGACCCGCAAGGGGCGTACCAGCGTCGTGCAAAAAGTCGAAGGCCCGTCCTGGCGTCCGACCCCGGCGATGCGCAAGCGCAATCCCGAATGGCCAGAGTTCATCGGCCCTGGCCCGGATAACCCCTTGGGTTCGCACGCACTTTATCTCAGCTGGACGTATTATCGCATCCACGGCACCCACGACACCCGCAAGATCGGGCGGCGTTCGTCGAACGGCTGTATCGGCCTTTACAACGAGCATATCTCACAGCTTTTTGCCCTCGCGAATGTGGGAACACAGGTGTTGCTTATCTGACACCCCGGACCTGTTTCGCCCTAAACCAGTTGCATTTTTTCGGTGTTCCTGTTTTCTGCGAAACTACGAGGTACAGAACTACCCTTGTTCCGGCGTGTAGGCGTCGGAAGGACAATTGGAGATTGAAATGAAAAAAGTCATGCTGGTTGCTGCCGTTGCAGCTCTCGCCGCTACCGCCGCTCAAGCCGGTGCCCTGGTCGACCCGATCGTCGAGCCGGAAATCATCGTGGAACAGTCGTCGTCGTCCTCGAACGCCGGCATCATCGTTCCGCTGATCTTCCTCGCCCTCGTGGGCGTGGGCGTGTTCTGCGCAGTGAACACCACCATCTGCTAAGGTTTCTTTTCGGACACAGTTCCGAAAAATTCCGGGACCCCGCCGTCAGGCGGGGTCTTTTCTTTTGCAAATCCCTAAAATTCCTGATTTTCTCGGTCTTATCCAAGCGCAACCGAAACATTCCCGGATAATCCGGGGGGACATTGGAGAACCGAAATGAAAAAAGTCATGATCGTTGCTGCCGTTGCAGCTCTCGCCGCCACTGCCGCTCAGGCTGGTGCACTCGTCGACCCGATCGTCGAGCCGGAAATCATCGTGGAACAGTCGTCGTCGTCGTCGAACGCCGGCATCATCGTTCCGCTGATCTTCCTCGCTCTCGTGGGCGTGGGCGTGTTCTGCGCGGTGAACACCACCATCTGCTAAGGATCGCTTCCGGGGCCACCCCGGTTCGATCGGAGACCCCGGCCAATCGGCCGGGGTTTCTTTTTGCGCATCAGAATGACGCAAAGAAAAACGCCCGGGCCAATCGGTCCGGGCGTTCAAGTTGATCCTGCAGGATAAGCGTCAGATCGATTCGTCGATCCAGCTTTGCAGCGCCGCTTTCGGGGCCGCGCCCACCTTGTTCGAGATCGGCTGACCGTCCTTGAACATGAACAGCGCCGGGATGCCACGAACGCCAAGCTGCGCCGGCGAATTCGGGTTCTCGTCCACGTTGACCTTGGCGATCTTCACCTTGTCACCGTATTCGGCAGACAGTTCTTCCAGAGCGGGTCCGATCATCTTACACGGGCCGCACCACTCTGCCCAGAAGTCCACCACGACGGGGACATCGGATTTAAGCACTTCCGCTTCGAAAGTGTCGTCGGTGACAGCGACGGTCGACATGAGGAGTTCTCCTTGAATGATAGCTGATGAGGAAACTAGGTAGCGACATCATCCGCGTCAAGGCGACCAAATGCGCGCAGGGCCAACCCTTCGGGCACCTGCATCAGCGTCGCGGTCTTTGTCCAAAGGACGGCCGAGACGATTTCGTGGTCCGGATACAAGGCCGCCAATGCAACTTCGTAAGCGCCGAGTTGTCGCAATATGCCCTCCGGGATGTCTTCAGCTCTTTCGGGAACGTTCGGATTCGACTTGAAATCTATGGCGATGACGCGATCTGACTCGATGACCAGCCGGTCAATCACGCCATGCATGCGGGTGTGTCCGGCAATATCGACCGGCGCCGAAATTCCGACTTCGGCCAAGGTCCGGTCCTCAAACAGATGTGATAGGTGCTCGGCTTCCAGCACGGAACGCGCCTCGAGGATAAGATCTTCCAACTCGTCCTCCCGCGCCGCATCTTCGCCGAAAGCGAGCAAAGCGGATGCATGATGGTCCCATTCGCTTGTGGGGTAGCTTGGCAGAAACTCGAGCAATCTGTGCAACTGCCGTCCTCGTCTCATGGCGGCGTCACCGTCCAAAGTCGCTCCAGCGCCTGTAATGACCTTGTCACCACCCAGTTGTGACGGGATCAGAGGCTTCGGCTGTTTGGCCCGTCCCTGCTCTGGCAGTTCCAGCCAATCGGGCAAGGCCGTCACGAGGTCCGCATCCGCTACAATGTCGTGGCGCTCCGGTGCAGGCCACGACCCTCTGCTGTATCGTTGGCCGGTGCCCAAAGGTGTTTCGGTCGCCTCTGGCTCCAGCTTTCCAAACCCTGATCCGATAATGCCGTGCCAGGAATCTTCGGCCTCTTTCCCATTGTCTCCCGCCCCGGCCACGATGAGCCAGCTTTCTGCACGGGTCATCGCGACATAAAGCAGACGCGCTCTCTCTTCGCGCTCGCGGTCCTTGGCGGCATCCAGTCCCGGCAACAGGATCTGGGGCGTTTCGTCTGCCTTCGGCTTCCAGACTGCATGCCCATCGAAGTCAAAAATCTCGCCCCGGCCACGAATATCGCGCTTGGCGGTATCTGGCAGGATTACGACGGGCGCTTCCAAACCCTTGGAACCGTGCACTGTCATGACACGAACTTCTTTGGCATCCGTGTCCATCTGTCTCTTGATCTCTACGTCATCGGCCGCAAGCCACGTCAGAAACCCAGTCAATGAGGGCACTTCCATTCGCTCGTAGGCAAGTGCCTGCGCCAGCAGTGCGTCTATCCCGTCCTCCGCTTCCGCGCCAAGCCGTCCCGTAAGCAGCCGACGACCGTCATGACGCGTCAGAACCCGGTCGATCAGGTCATAGGGTCGCAGATAATCCGCGTTGTCCCTCAGGTCGGAGAGCATATTCAGGGCGGCCGAGGGCCCGGCGTCCCGCAATGCCCGGAAAAGGTACCTCTTGCGACCGCGTGCAAGTCGATACAATTCGTTTTCGGACCAGCCTATCAGGGGCGAACGCAAGACCGCGGCGAGCGAAAGATCGTCCTCCGGCGTGGCAAGCACATTCAACAGCGCGGTCAGATCCTTGACGGCCAACTCGCCACCGATTTTCAACCTGTCTGCACCGGCGACAGCGATACCCCGGGATTTGCACGCTCGAATGATGTGATGGAACAGCTCCGACCTGCGCTGCACCAGAACGATGATGTCGCCGGGAGTGACTGGCGCAAAGCCGATTTCCTTGGGGACCTGTTCGAACTCGAGCATCCGGCTGATTTCATCCGCCACCGCTTTCGCCAGCACGACGTTGTGGTCGGTCGGGGCGGCCTCGTCTACCGGTTCGTGCCACGGCTTCGCTTCCGGCTCTTCGGTCTTCTCCAAGAACGGCCACAGGTCGACCCGCCCGGCCTTGTCGCCAAAAAAGGCAAGATGATCCGGTTTTGCGTCACCCAACCCGGGCGTCGCTTCCAAGGCCGTATCCACCAAGGAAAGGATCGCCGGCGATGAACGGAAGGAATGCTTTAGGGGGAGTTCCTTCAGCGGGCTTTGAACTGCCAGAAGCTTTTCGCGGAACCAGTCCCTCATCCGCAGGAACTCTGCCGGGTCCGCGCCTTGGAACGAGTAGATGGATTGCTTCGGGTCGCCCACGACGAAGAGCGACCAGGTCCTTCCCGCATGGCTGCCTTCACCGGACATGAATTCCTCGGCAAGGCGTGCGATGACTTGCCATTGGGCCGGGCTTGTGTCCTGACTTTCGTCGACAAGAATGTGGTCGATGCCGCCGTCCAACCGGAAGAGCACCCATTGGGCCAGGTCGGAATGCGTCAGCAGGCGCGCGGTGAATTGAATGAGGTCGTCGAAGTCGAGCCATCCGCGTTCTGCCTTTCGGCTTTCCACAAGCTGGACGAAACGACGCGCGAATCGATGAAGCGCCAATGTGCGCTCGGCTGCGCCCAACGTTTTCAAGCGGTCGAACGCGTCGGCAGCATCTTCTGCAAGGTCGCGGTAGCGCTCCGCGTCGTCCCCCATCTTGGCAATCGCGTCCTTGGTGAGGAGCGTCTTCTTAGGTGTGCCGGACTTGATGAGCACGGCGTCGAACAGTAACTGCAAGTCAGAGATACCGGGCTCGTCGAGGTCGATCTCGGCAAGCAGCGCCGCCTGTGACTGCATGGTCGAAGACAAGCCTGAAAGAATTGGCACGGCGCGTTCGAACAGGGTTTTTACGTCCGACGTGAAAACGCCTGCGATCAACTCGGCTTGCGTGTCCCTGGGGCCAAGCCCGAACCATCCCGCCACGGTTTCGTATGAAACCTCATCAACGAATGCGAGCCGGTTTGAGGAGACTTCGGCGAGGGAGGCATCCAGCTCCGCTCCCGTAAAGTGCCGCAAGAACGCTTCGACACGTTCACGATCTCCACCGAGCGCCATCTCTTCGACCACTTCGTTTCGAAGAAGAACGCCCGATCGTTCGTCCATCTCTTGGAAATCCGGGCTAACCCCTGCTTCCATCGGAAACCTGCGAAGGATCGACGCACAGAAAGCGTGGATGGTCTGGATTTTCAGCCCACCGGGCGTCTCGACCGCTCTGGCAAAAAGGCGTCGTGCTTCCTTCAGGTCCGGTTCGCCGGAAACACCGAGCGCGGCCAACTGTGTCCTGAGGCGCGTATCTTCGAGCATCGCCCATTCGCCAAGGCGTTTGAACAATCTGTTCTGCATCTCGCTGGCCGCAGCCTTGGTGTAGGTGAGACAGAGCACATTTTGTGGCACGACGCCTGAGAGGAGGAGCCGGGCGACCCTGTCGGTCAATACCTTGGTCTTGCCCGAGCCTGCATTCGCCGAGAGCCAGGTGTTGGTGTCAGGATCCGCGGCGTCAATCTGGGCCTGCGTTGCATCGTCGAATTTCATCCCCCGACATCCTCCGCGTGCGCCGCGTCGCTGTGGTCCCATTCCCCGAACCTGGCGAGATGGTCGAAGTCGCCAGCGAACTGGGCGCTGCTTCGGAAAACGACACGGCGGGACTCGTATCCGCGGCTCCGAACACCAAATTCGGCAATGATAGAGACAAATTCCTCTTCAATGCGATCCAGCGTATCAATGTCGACCGGAACTTCGGTGGTTTTCGCGTCAGAACCCAGACCGATATAGGCGACCATGGACGTCGCGGCGCGACCGACGTTTTCGAAACCACCGTGCCGCGCGACCATCGCTTCCAGCAGAAGCTGCTTGTCGTAGGCCAGCTGCTGCTTTTTTGTCGGCACCGAACCGGTCTTGTAATCGTAAATGGCAAGGCTTCCATCGTTCAGCCGGTCGATCCTGTCCGCGCGCCCGTGCAGGATGAACCCGTTCGGGCCGATCTGTGCTCGCCCTTTCTGCTCCGTGAAGATTGTTCTCGCCGCGTTCATGCGGGTCGCCTCATCAGCCAGAAATGCGTCGGCCGCCCTTTCGAGCTTCGCTAGCCACATCAATCGCGCAGCAGGCCAGGGTGCCTTTTCCTCGAATACGTCGCGCGCGGTCTGCAATAGGCGCGAACGCTGCTCGACGGGCGTTTCACCTTCGACCCGTTCGTTTACGAACCGTTCCAGCGCATCGTGAATTGCAGTTCCGCGCAGGGCGGCATCAGGCTCCTGATGCAACGGGTCAAGCGGCCTGAGACAAAGAATCCGGCTTGCATAAACCGCATATGGATCGCGGATCAACTTCGCGACTTCGGTGAAGCTCAGATCGGGCGGGCGATCAGCCACAGGCGGTCTTGGTGCAGGTCTCTTCGCTTGCGGCTTGCGATGCACATGTTCCTGCGGCGCATCCAGACGCCGCGCGAGCGTGAGCCAGGCGTTTCCGCGATCACGCATCCCCTGCAACGCAGCCATGCCTTCGTTCGACATGCCCTGCAAAAGGTAAGTGATCCGATTCATCCAACGTGACGGAACGGTTTCGGCTTCATCGTCACGGGTCGCCCGTGTCAGGACGACTTCCGGCGCACCGATGGCCTGTTGGAAGTCATGCGCGGAAAGGCCGATCTCCCGGTCCGGGAGCAAGAGCCCGACTTTGTCCCTCATGTCGCGGTTCATCCAAGGGTCTGCGCCAGGTTTCTCGGGCCAGACACCTTCGTTCAGGCTGGCGAGGATCGCGAGATCTAGCCCCTGAACGCGGGCCTCCAGTGTCCCCCAAATTCGGATCAAAGGGTGCGGTTCATTCGGGTCGCGCACTTCTCCTCGGTTCAGAACGCCGGTGAACAGGCTATGGAAGTCCGCGACCGACATATCACCACCGTGTTCCGCCTCGCGCATCAATTCACCCGAAATGTGTGCGGCCTCTCTCCCGGCTTCTCTCTCCCACAATCCACCGCTGCCACTGGCCGCGGATCCAGCGGCGATCTTTTCGGCAATGTCGATCACGTGTGTGACGTGATCGGTCAAGGCATCCGAGCTTGAATCGGCGAGTTCAGCTAGAATAGAGACGATCCATTTGACCCAAGGCCCACGATCCTCCTTGTGCTTTGCCCAATCGAACAGGTTTCGCTCATTTGGAAAGGGCATGTTCTTGCGCAACGCTTCAAGCTCGAGGTCGCGTGTCAGACGAAGGTGATCGCCACGGTCTGCACCCGAATGGGTCAGGGGGTGCTTGAGAAGGGTCAGCAGATCGACACCTGACAAGGTTCTTCCCCGCATGTCAGAAACGTGGCGCAGCAATCTGCCTGGAGCGGACAACGGGAGAGGGCGACCAGCCGAATCGTCGGGTCGAATGCCCCAGCGATCGAGCGCGGCCGTCACTTGTCGCGTGAGAACGCGATCCGGCGTGATGAGGGCCGCCGTCCGACCTGCATCAGCGGCCTGCCTCAGGATCAGCGCGATGGATGCAGCTTCGGCACGCGGCGATGGCGCCTCGATAAGGGTCAGTCCCTTCGTTGCCTGTTCGACGCCTTCGAATGCCGGCCCTTCCTCTTGCCATTGGTCCGTGACCGGTGCGGGGCGCAGGGCAAGTGACACCAATGCGTTGCGACGCGGCGCGGGTGCGTCGACGGAATGCCACGTTCGAATGTCGCTGTGTGTCAGACCGATCGCGTCCATCAACGACCGGTAACGAAATTGCGGATGATCGGACGCGGTAAGCGTGGTCTTCATCGAATTCCAGACAGATCGCGGCAAATCGAAATCGAAGCCGGGCAGGATCAAAGCACCCTGCGGCAGCATGGCGACCGCCTCCATGAACATGCGAGTCGCGCCACGGGATCCGGTCGAACCTGCAACAATGACCGGGTTGGTCGGCGGCGTCTCGCCCCAATTGTCGACCAGCCGCTGGATCACCATTCGCTGACGTGCCTCCAGATCCGGCGGCTCATCGCCGTCCGCACCGAAGAAGCGCTCGACGACCTGAACGAACGCCAGACTCCGTCTCCAATGGTCGGCATGTCCCGAAACGTCGAGCTCTCTCAAATCCGACGGGTGGACGCCCTCGCCCTGCATTTCGTCCATGAGCCGCGCAAGGCTGTCGGCCAGAGGATAGATCGCTGCGCGCGGGGCAAGGTCGGGCTGACTTTCGAGCAGCCGCGAGACAAGCGCCGAAATTTCAAGTCGACGTCTGAGCGGTGAGACTGCGGGCGGCAGGTCGGCCATGGACGCATCCTGACCAAGATCCGTTATGAGCCGGATCCGGGGCAACAAACTCGCTTCGCCCTCATCGAAGAGGGCAGCCATACGCCGTGCCATCCGCGTCGTGTTCACAAACAGCGTGACGCGGGACATCGCTTCGGGTGGTTGATCCGACAGTCGCTTGCGCAGGCCATCGACGACAGCTTTGGGAAAGTCAACGCCGGGTGCTTGAGCGAACACGCGGGGGATCGGGCTGGGGTCAAACATCTCCGGCAGATTGAAGGAGCGATTCTGCCAGCGCAATCCCTTCCGGTCGACCGACGTCGCACCAGCCACCCTTATGCACGATTCCGAACAGGCGGTCGTGCGTGAGCATCTGGTCCCACAAGAGGTTCAGGGAGAAGACGTCCTCTCGGATCGCGTCCAACCCGTCCGTCTTGATGATCTGCGCACCGGAATAGATAAGCCCGGGTCCCCGCGACAGGCGACCGTCGCCGTCACGCAGGAAATCCCCCGGCCCGGTGTGGCCATTCGCATCCTGCGGCTCGAGCAGCATGAGAAGCGCATCCATCTCTTGTGGGTTCCAGGCCTGCGCCAAACGGGTCAGTGGATTCTGGCCTGTCCAGACCGCGTCGGAATTCAGGGTGAAGACCGGATCCGAGCCAAGAAGGGTTCTTGCCTGCCGCAGGCCACCGCCAGTTTCAAGGATGCGTTCGGGTTCGAGTGACAGCGCCACGCCCTTGGGGGCAAGGTGCGCAGCAAGGACATCGGGTTTAAAGTGGAGATTGGCTACGACGGTCTTAATCCCTGCTGCACGGATGAGGTCGAGCGCATGGTCGATCAACGGTTGCCCGCCGACCTCGAGCATCGGTTTGGGCCGGTCTTGCGTCAGGCTCCCCATCCGCGTTCCGAAACCGGCGGCGAAAATCATCACAGCGTCGGGACGGTCGCGCATTTCGCTCTCAATTCGTTTAGGATCGCTTCGGTGGGTTCTGGCAGGTGCATGCGCACCGTTCGGTCCAGGTCGGCCAGGTTTTCGTGCGACACATCGCCAAGCAGGTTCGACCAGACCGTCGGGATCAGGTCGACATATCGCGGCTTTCCGAAATGCATGGATAGTCGGGCAAAGACGCCAAGAATGCGAAGATTGCGCTGGGCCGAAACCGTGGCGCAGGCCTGTTCGAAATCGACACGGTCCAAGTTTCGGGCTTCAGCATATCGACGGATCATCGCGGCGCGGGTCTCCGGTGCCACTTCGCGGCGTACGTCATGGGCCAGCGACATGAGATCATATGCTGGGTGTCCCAAACCCGCATCCTGGAAATCGAGAAGCCCGACTTTCGCATGAGAAGGTTCCCGATCCGGAAGCCAGATGAGGTTCTCTGCATGATAGTCACGCAGGACGAGAACAGGCGACCACGGTGCCAGACAAGCGAACGCGTTCGAGAGCGCATTTGCGATGGCCGCCTTTCCTGCCGTAGAGCGCCGCCCGGTCGCGCCATAGGCGTACCAGTCCGACGCGAGCCCTGCGGTCTCGACCATCTTAGCGGGCCCATAATTCGGCGCGTGTTCTGGGTGGTTTGCGCTATGCAGCGCGATCAAGGCATCGGTGGCTGCAAGATAGAGTGGCTGCTCTGCCAATGGGTCCCGGCGCAGGACGGATGAGAAAAGATCGTCGCCAAGATCCTCGATCAGAAGAAGCCCGTTCTTACGGTCCTCTGCAAAAATGCGGGGCGCAGACAATCCGATGCCGCAAAGATGCCGGGCAAGTTCGACAAATGGCCCTACACTCTCGTTCTTGTCTGTCGGGGCATCCATCAACACCGCGGGTTGGCCACGCAGATCGAGCCGCTCATATCTTCGGTTCGATGCGTCACCGGCCAGCATATGCCGCGTCGCGTCGCCCCAGCCAATTCGCTCCAGAAAGCCGGTGATGATCGTGCCCCGGCCGCTCATGCGTGGGCCTTTCTCAGAGCGGCTTCCAGGATTGTCGTCCACTTCGGATCCTGCCATGTGAGCGTCATAACGCGCCTTTCCGGAAAAACGTCGACATCTTCCGGTTCGAGGGTGAGCGAGAGAGCATTCGAGGGCGCCAGATCGCCAAGCCGGTCGGGCCACTCGACGAGGCAGATTGCGGTGTCGAACGCGTCCATCAAGCCAAGTTCCTCGACTTCGTCGGTATGCGTAAGGCGATAAAGATCCGCGTGCCAGATCTCGGTTTCACCAGAATGGTACGTTTGAACGAGCGTGAAGGTGGGCGAGGGGACGTCCTCGACGAAGCAGCCGGATCGTTTCAGATGAGTCTGTATGAGGCTGCGTGCGAAATGCGACTTGCCTGCTCCGACCGGACCGGACAAGAGCACGACATCGCCGGGAGCCATCAACTCGCCCAGACAGGCGGCGAATTCGGAGGTGCCCTCCGGGCTGTCAAATGTCACGGAACGTATCGCCGGCGAATTCATGTGATCTTTGTAGCCCGCCGACCCAGCAGGACAAGCCCAGATCAGCCGGAACGTTCCTGCAACAGCCCTTCGTGTGGCAAGCCTTCTTCCCGGTTTCCCCGCACGATGCGCCTGAACTCCACCAACGTATTGTTGTTGGGCATAGGAACGACTCGTATTCTGAGCGCACGGCCGTCGGTCAGTGATACGTTCGTGCTCCAAGCCTCTCGTGGGCCGAGTTGGGTGATGAAGGCACGAACATCCTGCCAGGCTGTCGTCGGGGTGCTTTCGGCGGTCCAACGTGTCGTCGCATCGAGAATGGACGCCTTACCCCCGAAGCCATTCGGATCGTAGCCCCACAAATCCGCATATGCGCGGTTGAAGACCGATAGCATACCTGAGCTCGAAAACGTCGCCGTGGCATTCAGATTGGCGTCGAGCACCGCCTGCATGGTCTCGATTTCCGCGCGGAAACGTCTTGCGTGAGAGATCTCGGTTGAAATGTCTTCGAACAGGAACGCGACCGCGCCATCGGGGTGTGGTCGCCCGGTGACCCGGTAGGTCTGCCCGCCCACAAGTGTCCAGTTCTGTTCATAGGTTCCGTTTCGCGCCTGCGTGATAAGCTCTGCTACCTGCTGACGCCAGGTTTTGTAGTCCTTCGGTTCTGGCATCATCTGCAACTCACGCAGTCGATCGAGAAAGGACGAAAGCGTCGGCTTGGCGCACAGGAAATCGACCGGAAGAGCGGTGAGATCCAGCAAGGCAGGATTGAACATCGCCAGTTCCCGTTCGCGATTGAAAATCGCGAGTCCGATGGGGAGGGTCGCAAAGGTCTTGGTCAGTGTCGTGACGAATTCGTTCAAAGAGCCCTCCACGCGAACGATTTCGTCTGCCGGTAACGCCGTGCAAAGCTGGCCGTCCGAAAATGGGCGGCGGTCCACCTCGTACCAATACCGTTGTTCCGCATCCGGGGGTGACAATGCGATCCGTACGCGGTTCTCCCCGTCATTCGATGTATTGCCTGAGAGCGGGATGTCGAAAATCCGGCGCGGTGGCCAGTTGGTGGTCTCTTCGGGACCGTCAATTGCATCCAGAAGGTCCAGATAGGCCTTGTTGCACCAGGAAATATTCCCGTTGGCGGCCTCGTGCCAAATTGCAAAAGGCGTTCGCTCGGTGGCCGCCCGAAGGGTTTCCAGCTCTCGGTCCATCGCGGCGAGCGCGTGTTGATCAAGCGCAAGCGTCATCTGAGAAGTGCCGGTCGACCTGAGCGTGATCCGGGCGATACCATCGTGCCATTCCGCATGAAGCTGGCTCGTTCCGTCTTTCGAAGGTCTGTCCATCACGCCCGTTTCGGCCAGATCCCCGATCCATTCATTCAACCGGGGAAACCGGGGTTCGAGCAGGAACACGAGACGCGACCAATCGCTGCCGCGCGCGGGTCCGCTGGCGAGCAGGTCGCGCGCCGCCGGAGTTGCATCGCACAACGTTTCGTCATCGAAAATGAACGTTATGGAGGTCCGTTCTTCCGCCGTCTGGTCGCGCATCGCGGAAATGTGCCGTGTCTCGAGGTGTCCCATCACGACAAGGATCGAATAGGCGACCAGAAAGGCGGCGAGCACGAGAGTGATGGCGAGCAGAGGTGTTATCATCGAGGCCAGGTTCTTTGTTCCCTGAAACCCTAACGCCGCGTTGGTTAACGAAGTTTTAATGTGCCACGATCAGGCGTGGTTCGTGTCAATGCTCGGAAAACCGCAGGTTCTCGCCAAGCGCGGGAAGCCGTTCTGTCGCCTCTATCCCCGCATTCCCGCGAGGCCACGTGACCTCGACAATGGCCCCGCTACGTTCGCCGGGCTGCGAACGCCCCGTGTAGGGCTCTGTCCCGTTCGTGAAGGTGAGCGTCGCACCCGTGCGTTCAAGGAGCGTCTTCGCGATGAACAGGCCAAGTCCCATGCCTTCGTATTCCGGGCGGCTCCTGTCGGGCGACGATCGGCGCCGCCGTATGAACGGGTCCCCGATTCTGCCGATCAGGTGCGGCGGGTATCCCGGACCGTCGTCCATGATTTTCGCCGTCATCGCTCGATCGCTCGCGCTCAACTCGACCCAGACCGTCGTGGCGGCGAAATCGACGGCGTTCTGTATCAGGTTTCTCAACCCGTGAATGACTTCGGGCTGGCGCACGATCATGGGGGCCTCGCCTTTCGTCACGTCGATGGAAACTGTCTTGCCGCGGTCCCTATGTGGCTCGGCGGCTTCTTCCACGACGGCAATGAAGGGCGCCTGGTGCAAGTGAAGGTCGTCCTTACCGGCACGACCCATGTCGCGAAGGATATCCCGACAGCGGTCCGCCTGGTCTCGGATCAGTTCGGCGTCTTCCCGCAAGTCGGAGCCGGACTCAAGCTCTCTCGCCATTTCCGTAGAGACCAGCTTGATCGTTGCAAGGGGCGTTCCGAGTTCATGTGCCGCGGCGGCGACAACCCCGCCGAGGTCAGTCAGCTTCTGTTCCCGCGCCAGCGCCATCTGCGCGGCGAGCAGGGCCTGGCTCATGCTTTCGGTTTCCGTGGAAATCCGTCGGGTGTAGGCGGCAATGAACCCGATGGCGACGACGATTGCGACCCAGGATCCGAAAATGAAGACGTCCGGCAGGAGCATTTCGGTGCCGTCAGCGCGCAGGAGCGGCAGATATACGTCAGCCGAGAAGCTGGTCAGAGCAACCGCGACCGCACCCGCGAGCAGAGCCGATCGCAGCGAGAGAGCCGTGGCAGCGACCGTCACAGGTGCGGCTATCAACACCGCGAATGGATTGTTCAATCCGCCTGTGAGGATGATGAGCAAACCAAGCTGCGCGGTATCGAAAAGAAGCATCAGAATAGCTTCGCGTTCATCAAGCCGCTTGTTCTCGGGATAGATGAAGTGAAGCGCGATGTTCAGAATGATCGACAACCCGATAACCGCGGCACAAAAGCCCAGCTCGACCCTCAGATCGAAGACGCGGTCGGCCACGCCGATAGCCCCGGCCTGACCGGCGATGGCAACCCAGCGGAGTGTCGTCAGCGTGCGAAGCCGAATCCAGCTTCGCCGCTGGTCCTCGTCAAACAATGCCGCGCCTGTCTCTGGCATGTTCGCACCTTTGTGAGCATGTGGGACAAATTCTCACCTTGTTAGACCCTGGCAGATGGTCGATCAATGCGCGGAAATTTCGAGGAGCGCGACATGGATAGAACTGTGGCAATCATTGGGGCCGTCGTTTTGGCGGCTGTGGTGGCGGGTGGTGCCGTCTGGGTTTACCAGAACGGGCGCAACAACCAGTTCGCTCAGTGCAGCTCCAGTACAGTGGCGTCCGGGGCCGCCGCGATAGGCGGTCCGTTCGAACTTGTGCGGGAAGACGGCGAGACGGTGACGGATCAGGACGTCTTCACAAAGCCGACGCTTCTCTATTTCGGCTACACGTTCTGTCCCGACGTCTGCCCTTTGGACAACACCCGCAACGCCGAAGCGCTGGATATGATACAGAGCGATGGCTACGACGCGCAGATGGCCTTCATCACAATCGACCCGGAACGCGACACCGTCGAGCAAGTGGCTGATTTCACATCCTATATCCACGACGACATGATCGGTCTCACGGGGTCTCCCGAGCAGGTCAAAGCGGCGTCGCAGGCATACAAGACGTACTACAAGAAAGAAGAAAACGGGGACCCGGAATACTATCTGGTCGATCACTCCACCTTCACGTACCTGGTGCTGCCCGAAGTCGGTTTTGTCGAGTTCTTCAAGCGCGACGACAGCCCGCAGAGCATTCGCGAAACGGTCGAGTGTTACGCGGATGCGGCCGGATACGGTAGCAGTTAGATTTCCTGCCTTTGACATACATCAATTTGACCGGGCACAGGTTGATGCATAAAGCTTCGTGAATGCGAACAGGCAGGAGGGCACGCCATGAGCGAGGCCGTTGAACTGGATATTGGCGAAGACAAGTCTTTGTTGCTTCTTGACGATGATGAACCATTCCTGAAGCGACTTGCCCGCGCGATGGAGAAACGCGGCTTTTCGGTTGAAACAGCGGATAGCGTGGCCGCCGGCCGCGCGATCGCGACGGCACGTCCGCCGGCTTACGCGGTTGTCGATCTGCGACTCGGGGACGGCAACGGGCTCGATGTCGTCGAGGCGATTCACGAGAGGCGTCAAGATGCGCGGGTGGTAGTTCTGACCGGATACGGCGCAATCGCGACGGCCGTGGCGGCTGTGAAAATCGGGGCCAATGACTACCTGTCGAAACCGGCGGATGCCGACGACATTACCAAGGCGCTTCTCAATCGTGGCGATGAACTTCCGCCGCCTCCGGAGAACCCGATGAGCGCGGATCGAGTGCGTTGGGAGCACATTCAGCGGGTGTATGAACAATGCGACCGTAACGTGTCCGAGACCGCCCGGCGACTCAATATGCACCGGCGCACGCTGCAGCGGATTCTGGCCAAACGCTCGCCCAAATGACGCGTATGTTTCGCGTATGGAATACGTATGGAAAGCGTACATACGTAGGTCTGGTTGTCGCCGCCGCATTATCGGGATGCGGTAACGACATGACCGGCAACCGTGCGGCGGGAAATGCCCGTCAGGGCGTGACTTTTGTGCCGGATGCGCAAGGCCTGGCAATCTCAGGGCGCAGCGAGAGGATCGACTTCGGACGATCGCCGCGCGGCGTCATTCCGATCATGGATCGCGAGGTCGGGAATCGACAGGAGCTCGGGGTCGCCGGCTGTCCTGCGGGCGTGGTCAGGCAAGTTGCGTGGGGCGATCTCGTTCTGACATTCGGTCGCGAGCGTTTCGTCGGCTGGAAGAAGGGCTCTGAGCAATCAGGCTCGGTCTGCGCATAATTCTTCAAACAGGTCAGTGGCCGCGGCGCGCTCGCCGCTTTCAGACACAAGGGCAAGGGCGGATAGGCACGCCGAAGCAATTCCGCGCCGCGTCACCCCGCCAGTCAGCAGGCAAGGGCCGAGACGAAGGTGATCGCTCCATCGCAGCGTTTTACTTGGCCGGTCATCCTCCAAACGTTCTGGTTCCGGCTCGCTCCAAAGCTGTTTGGACGTAGGTCGATGGGGGTGCGACCCATCACATTGACGCAAAAAGCCCGCCGCAAGGGCGGGCCTAGTTGTCATGACAGCATCCGGCAGAACCGTCCGTTCGGTTCGCTCTGACTCATCAAAGAGCAGGCTGGATCGTTGCCAGCCCCCGACGCAATCCCAGTGCCGACACATTGCATCGAGACGACTGCGGCTTCAACCTGTGCGTCGTTCCTCCGCCTGCCGGCGCTCCCAATCCATAAGCTGAGCGTGTGTGATGTCCGGTGTCCCGTGCGCGCGCATCGTGGCCCGTGTCGTTTCACGGATCATGCTGGCGTTTGCCGAGGTCAACTCGCCGCGCGACTCATTCTCGTTCGCGAGGTCCAAGCTGTACAGCCAAAGGCCATGCATCGCGCGATCCTGAACGCTCATCGCATGCAACGCCAACTCCCATGAGTCCTTTCGCGGGAGGCCAAGCGGCGCGGGAACGGCGGGTAGGGCAGGTGCCAGGCTTGCGGCGGCAGCACTTGCAATGAAGGTACGGCGTTTCATGTCGGAATCTCTAAATCGTAGATTTTGCGCAGTTCATGGGGCGGCGGGTTCACGTCGATGATTTCGATCAGCGTGTAGCCTTCGTAAGCTGCATTGGCACGGAGCATACAGAGGCACCTGAGATCGTAGGCAAACCAGAACTCGCCATCGCTTGAGAAATCGTCGCGGTCGGCATTCGCGACCGCCATGCCAGCCGCTTCGTTCGCGTCCCCGTCTGAAAACGCCAGCAGATCGTCGGCGGCCTTGCGCAGCACAGGTGTGATGGTGACTGTTTCGCGCCGATCGCTCATCAGTAGCCCTCCATCATGGCAACTTCGAGTTGCCCAATCCGGTCCACAAAGTAGCACAGAAGACAGGCCACGTCCTTTGCGGGATCGGTTGTACGATGCTCGAAGACCTGCCCGCAGGCATCGCAGCTTCCATCGAACGTCTGGTACATGAGCGCCCGCTTGAAAAACGGCGCGGTGTGGCGTTTGTCAGGAAAGGTGAGTTTGGTCATCTCGGCCTCGCTCGATGTTCTGGGCCTGTCTGGGCTTCCTCAGTTATCGCACCGGAGTGTGAACCTGTCGGCGAAAAGAATGCCAATATCCGGAACCTCGATCACTTCGAACGGATCTTCCGTTCTGTCGATGGCGTCGAGCGCCTCGCCGTATTCCGCCTGTGCCGCTTTTCGGTCGGCTTCCTCGCGCTCGAACGTGCAGTTCGCGCCCGTGACGGCGGGAGGCTTCGGCACGTCGTAGGCCACGAAATACGTCGGGTCATAGGCGCGGGCGGTTACGCGATGTGACGTTATCGGAAATGGGGTTTCGATCGGGCGGACATGCGACGTGATAACGCGATTGTCCTCGAACCGGGCTTGATGGTGCACGGCACTTCCCAAGGAAACCGCTCCATTGTCGAGGGAAAGTACGAAGTGTCCGGGAAATCCAGCGTCCCAATCGACGTCATGCCCGGCTAGGGCATCGAGTTCGGTCTGTTCCGGCAACCCGTCGCCGTCCGCGTCGAGCCTATATTCCTCGATCATCAGCATCGAATAGAAGGCGTCATAGGCCCAGTCGATCTGGACGGCCGTTGCCATCCCGTCTTCGATCACCAGCGTGAATGCGGTGTCGATGAAGATATGGGGATGTGCGAGGCTCGGGCCAGGCGAGCAGGCGACGAAGAGGCATGGCAACAACGTTTTTCGCATGGACAAGGCATAGGGTGGAAGCAGCAGCACGGCAACATATGCCGCTGCGCGCCGGCCGCATTCCGCGCGTCAGATGTAGAGAACGAGCATGCCCACCGATGCGGCGACGACGATCAGACCGGCGGTGAGCTGCGCGACGGGCGACACGAGGGGTGAGATGCGGGCGCTCGTGCCGACCACAGACAGGAGTGAATGGGCACCAAACCCGGAACCAGCGACGATCAGGTTGAAGCTGGCGGTCCCCAAACCCATTGCGAATGTCGCGAGGATGGCGGCGGGCAAAAGCCCGAGGCTCCAGGCGATGACCAGGAGGAACAAGGCACCGGTGCAGGGGCGTATCGCGATGCTTCCGACGAGCGCCGCCATTTCGCGCAGGCTCATCCGGTCGCGAACCTGCTCGAGCGTGGGGCCGTGGGCATGACCGCAACCGCAATCCAAATCGTCGTGGTGATGTCCCTTGTGGCTGTGGTCGTGTTCCGTCGGCGTTGCGGGCATCGACGCGAGGGCATGCCAAAGGCTGCGCGCACCGCGCAGGACGAGGTATGCGCCGATCAGACCGATCGCGCCGTAGCTGGCGGGTGCAAGGATGTCCTCGGTGACGGACACGAGGTAGGAACTGGTGAAGGACAGGAGGCCCGCGCCGATCAGGACGAGGACGATCGCTGTCATGGACTGTGCGAGGCTTGAGATCACTGTCAGTGCTGTCAGCCGACGCAAGGATTCGCGATTGGCGAGGGCCGCGCCGCCGAGAAGGAATTTGCCGTGGCCAGGACCGATTGCGTGAACGAACCCGTAGGCAAAGGTCAGTGAGCACAAAGTTAGAAGTGCCCAGGGGTCTCCGGCCCGGATGGCGCGAAGGCTGTCCGCCATCGCATTCTGAACGTCGCGCTGAACGTCTGAGGCCCAAGCCAATAGGGCAGGCGCATCGAAGAGACGCGTCGCTGTCGCAATGACGACAGCAGCCACGATGACGATCAGAAGGAAACGAGCAAGACGCATGAGGTAAGTGGTATCAAGTAGCTCCAAGGGGCCGCAATGGCGCACGTGCACAAGAGGGAGCGCCGGCCATCCGACGCTCCGGAATGGGTCACTCGAGGCAGCCGGCAAAGGTTGCCGACAGGTTCGCGATCAGCTGAGGGTAAAGGTTCGGGCCGAGTTCCAGCTCGGTGCCGAGCGGATCCATGATGCCGATTTTGGCATCCGCTCCCCTAAACACCGTCTCAACGAGATCCCGGTTGAACTGCGGTTCCGCGAAGGCACAGGTGGCACCGAGTTCCTTGATCTTGTCGTGAACCTCTTCGATTCGTGCGGGGCCGGGATCAGTCGCGTCACCCAGCGTGATCGAGCCTGCCGCCGGGATATCGAAACGGTTCTCGAAATACTGGTAGGCGTCGTGAAAAACGATGAAGTTGGTATCCCGAAAAGGCTCTAACTCACCCGAAATCCGGTCAATTAACGCGGAAAGCTCTGCGCGGCCTGCTTCGGCATTGGCTCGGTAGGTGTCGGCATTGCCCGGGTCGTGCTCGGACAGCTCCGCGGCGATGACCGACAGCCAGACGCGGGCGTTCTCGGGATCGAGCCACGCGTGGGGGTCGGAACCACTGTGGTCATGGTCGTCGTGACCTTCTTCGGCATGATCGTCATGATGATCGTCATGGCCCTCTTCGTCGTGGTCTTGGCTGTGTTTTTCGAACGTCGCGCCTTCGCGGAAAGGAAGTTCGATTGCGCCGTCGACTTCGGCAAGCTCGACCTTCTGCGCATTGGCTGCGAGAGCTTCCAGCGGGCCTTCGAGCCAGGGTTCCAGCCCTTCGCCGATCCAGAACACCACGTCTGCCTTATCCAGCGAAGCGGCTTCGGAAGGCCTCAGAGAGTAGCCGTGCGGTGATGCTCCAGGCTGGACAAGCAAAACCGGCGAACCTACGCCATCCATCACTTTCGCCACGAGCGAGTGCACAGGGGGAATGTCGGCGACGACAACAGGAACGTCTGCATTGGCCGCGGTGTTGAGGCCGAGGACCGACACAGTCCCGAGAATGAGGCTTCTTGTCATGGGATGCTCCATGTTAGATTATAACATTCTGGACAGATAGATGATATATTATTACGTTGCAACCCGAAGAAGTGGAGATGCAAGACATGACGATTCCTGCTGTGGGTTTCACGGATCATGATCACACCACCTGTGTCGCCGAAACGCTGGCGGATGCCGAACAGCATTGCGCGGAACACGAACTCAGGTTCACGGAGATACGCAGGCGGGTTCTGGAAATACTGCTGGACGATCACAAGGCTCTCGGTGCCTATGAAATCCTTGACCGGTTGAAGAACGAGGGGCGGGCGGCACAGCCCCCGGTTGCCTATCGTGCGCTCGATTTTCTCGTGACCCACGGATTCGCGCACAAGATCGAGCGGCTGAACGCCTATATTGCCTGTGCCGATCCGCGCCATGCACATTCTCCCGCTTTCATGATCTGTCGGGTCTGTGGGTCGGTCGCGGAAGCCGTCGCGGCACCGTCCAGGGGTTTGCTTGGTGCCGCCGCGCGTGATGCGGGCTTTCAGATCGAACAGACCGTGGTCGAGGCTTTCGGCGTCTGCCCGGCCTGCGCCGAGGCGGAGCGCGCGCAATGAACCTGTTCCAGATGAAAGGCGTGGGCATCAGTTTCGGCGGAAACCGGATTCTGGGTCACGTGACGCTTTCGATGGAACCGGGCGAGATCGTGACAGTCGTCGGTCCGAACGGGTCCGGGAAATCCACGCTTCTGCGCATTCTCGTCGGTGCGCTGCCCGTCGATGAGGGCGAGGTGATCCGCAAGCAGGGATTGCGGATCGGCTACGTGCCGCAGCGGCTTCAACTCGACCCGACGCTGCCGATGACGGTGTCCCGGATGATGCGTCTGAGGCGCAAGGTGAGTCGGGCGGATGTTTCCGATGCACTGGAGCAAGCAGGTATTCCGACGCTGGCAAACCGCCAGATGTCCGAGCTTTCGGGCGGACAGTTCCAACGGGTGATGCTGGCCCGTGCGTTGCTCGGTCGTCCCGAGCTTCTGATCCTCGACGAGGCGACGGCGGGGCTCGATCAACCTGGAACCGCGTCGTTTTATCGCCAGATCGAACAGGTTCGGCAGGACATGGGCTGCGGCGTTCTCATGGTGAGCCACGATCTTCATGTCGTGATGAGCGCGAGCGACCGGGTGATATGCCTCAACGGCCATATCTGCTGCGAGGGCGAGCCCAGTCACGTGGCCAGTGCGCCCGAATACCGTGCGCTATTCGGCGAAGGCACGAAAGGCGCGCTCGCGCTCTATGCCCATCATCACGATCATAACCACACACACGAGGCTGCCGAGTGAGCTTTCTGGACGATTTCATGATCCGCGCGATCCTTGCGGGCGTCGGTGTCGCCCTGGCCGCGGCACCGCTGGGCTGTTTCGTCGTCTGGCGGCGCATGGCCTATTTCGGGGACGCTACGGCTCATGCCGCGATCCTGGGTGTCGCGCTGTCGCTCACCTTCTCGGTGTCGATTTTCGCCGGTGTGCTGGTCGTGTCTCTCGCCATGGCGCTCACCGTTTCATCTTTGACCGGGCGGGGCTTCGCGATGGACACGATGCTGGGCGTGCTCGCCCATTCCGCTCTCGCTTTCGGGCTGGTGGCGGCATCGTTCTTGTCGGGTATCCGCATCGATCTCATGGCTTATCTTTTCGGGGACATCCTTGCCGTCATGCCCGATGACCTTGCGGTGATCTGGGGTGGTGCGGCGATCGTCGTGGGACTCGTGGTGTGGCGCTGGTCCGCGCTCCTGACCGGAACTCTGAACCCCGACCTTGCCTACGCCGAAGGTGTCGACCCGAAACGCGAGCAACTGGTGCTGACCATCGCGCTCGCCATCGTCGTCGCGGTGGCGATCAAGGTGGTCGGCGCGCTTCTTATCACGGCGATGTTGATCATCCCTGCAGCAACCGCGCGATCCTTCAGCCGCACCCCCGAGGTCATGGCGATTCTGGCCGCTGCGATCGGTGCGGGGTCCGTTTTCGGCGGCATTCGGGCGTCTTACCATTTCGATACGCCGACCGGTCCAACCATAGTCTGCATCACCGCAATTCTTTTCGTGCTATCGGTCTCGCTTTCTCGCCTCGGGCGAAATTCGACTGCCCGGAACGATGCCTGACCGGCCCTGCATGGGGGTCTCGCCGCTCTAGGCGAAGAGAAAAACGACCTGTCGTTTGCTCCGTCGTGTCCTGCGACGCTCAACCGGCGTCGAGAAAACTGTCCACGGTTTTAAGCGCATCGCGCAGAGGTTGGTCTGAAGGGTCCGACAGGGCTGCGGTGCGGAGCCGGCGCAGCCATTCGGCGGCGTCCGCACGACCCTCGAGCTTGCGCGCGCCCTGCATGGCCAGATCGAACTTGGATAGTCCCCGAGCATGGGTGTCAGAATAGCCCTTGATCAATCGCCGACAGGCGAGGACCTCGACCGCCAAATCATAGTCGCGTGGCAGCAGGTGGCGGGCATAGGAGAGCCACGCCTCGCGGTGTTCCCGCTCCTGTGCGTCCCGTAGCGTGAAGCGCCGGATAGGCTTCAACCCGCCAAGCATATAGAGCGCGACAAATGCAACGATCCCGTCGCTGCGATAGCGCCGCCCCTTGTTCACCCGCCGGTCGATCCACGCGAAGAGCTTTGGCGACGCTTCGACCTTGCGGCCTAGTGCAGCAGGGAACATCCCGACCACTTCCTCGGCGCGGGGGTGCATGTATTCGGTCGTGCGTAGAAGGGCAGTGTCACTCGGATCCGCATGGTCGCGCACACGGGCGAACCGCGCCGCGCGGGTCTTGAGGTCCGCGACGCGGATCAGGTCGTCGTAACACAGTGCGTTCGCAAGATACTTGGCAAACGTGGTGGAATAGAGCCACATATGATCCGCATCATCGCCCGCTACGGCCTCTTCGACGGTGGTCAGGTAGTCGCCTGCAAGTCGTTCGTCCTGAAACTCGGCCACTTTGCGCAGTCCGGCCTTGGCCATTTCGGCAACCGGCCCAGGAAGAGCCTCGACGCGCGTCAGAAGCCGCTGCCATTCGGCGCGTTTTTTCTCGGGTCCACGCACTTCCGCGCGTTTGGCCACAGGCGCGTTCGCGGCCTCGTCTACACCGGTTTGCGCCGCCTCCCGCGCCTTGTGAAAGGCATCGAGCGACGCCGCGACCCCGCGCCCTGACGCTTCGATCACGGACACGTAGCTCTCAACCGGAAAGGGCAGTGCTCCAGAACCGGCAAGCGCGCCGAAAAGGCTGGCCGAGACATGGCTTTTCGACCGTTTGGCAAAGTCGTGCATGTCAAAGGCAACCGTACGTTTCGCGGACGCGCGGGTCAGCTCGAGCACACGTTCTCTGTCGGCCCGACCGTCACCCGGGATAAGCTTTTCAGAGGTGGCATAGACCCTATGGGTCGAGGTGATGACCGTGGTACGGCCGGCCGAGACGAACCCGCGCTCGACCGCGCGCCCCGCTTCCATCATCTCGGACGCCACGACCACATCCACGTCTCCCGGCGCGGGCATCAGGGCCAGCACCGGGGTGGTTTCGGTCGCGGGCATCATCTCGACATAGTAAATCGTGGAACCGGTCCGTTGGGCCAGACCCGGCACGGACGTGGATTGCGCGTAGTATCCGTTGGCTTCGGCCAAGGCGACGATCCAGTTGGTCAGCACACCCCCGCCTTGTCCGCCGACGGCATGAACCGAGAGTTTCAACAACCCCTCGGCGTGGGTAAAGCTGCCTACGGGCAGGATGAATTGATCGTTCATGCCGCGACCTCCTCGAACATCAGCCGCTTGGCGGCGCGGCGGTTCTGCAGCCAAACGATGATCCGGCGTGTCATGCGGTCGCGCGCGGCTTCCCACCGGCCCGGATTCTCGATGACGTCGGCTTGATAGAACGATGGGCACAGCACGGCGGCATCCGCCACCTCGCCACAATTGCCGCAGCCCACGCAGCTTTCGTCAATCGACGCGACCGGATCATCGCGCAGTGGATCGTCCAGTTCCTTGAGTGTCAGAGACGGACAGCCCGATAGCCGCATACAGGCGTGGTCGCCGGTGCAGACATCTTCATCCACCCCGAATTTCGGGCGCAGGACCCGTCGCCCCTCGGCAATCGCCCTTGCCTTTTCGGGCCGCTCACGGCGCTGACGGTTGAGCATGCATTCGGACGAGGCGATGATGACCTTGGGGCCTTCGGCATCGGTGGTCAGCGCCTCGCGCAATGTGTCGCGCACCTTGGCGACGTCATAGGTACGGTCAATGGTGCGAACCCAGTTGACGCCGATTCCGCGCACGGCCCCTTCAATGGAATTGCCGGTCTGTTTGGTCGGGTTCTTCGAGCGGGACGAGGGAATGTCCTGCCCCCCTGTCGCCGCGGCATAGTAATTGTCGACGATGACGATCACGTTGTCGGACTTGTTGAACACGGCGTTGCCCACGGACGAAGCAAGCCCGTTGTGCCAAAACCCCCCGTCGCCCATCACCGAGATCGCCCTGCGTTCGCCGCCGCCATCGAAGGCGGCATTGGAGGCAGGGCCGAGACCGAACCCCATCGTGGTGCCGCCAAGATCGAAGGGCGGCAGGACGGAGAACAGATGACAGCCGATGTCGCAGGCGATCTGGTGCGGGCCGATTTCCTCGTCGATCAGCTTCATCCCTGCGAAAATCGGACGCTCGGGGCACCCCGTGCAGAACCCCGGCGGGCGGGCGGGCACCGCGTCGGCAATCTCCGGCACTTCGGTTTCGCTCCGGTTCGGCGCACGAAGCGCGGGCGAGAGCATGTCGGGCGCATGATCGGCGAGGAACCCGCGCAGACCCTCCAACATCACAGGCGCCTGATACTCCCCGGCCATTGGCAGGTAGCCTTTGCCATAGGCGCGTGTTGGCAGGTCGCTTCGATGCAGCATCCCGCCGAGCGCCTGTTCGATGTAATTGGGCTGGCCTTCCTCGACCACCAGCACCGCGTCCTTGCCTTCGCAGAACCGCAGAAACTCCGGCTCGGCCAAGGGATAGGTCACGTTGAGGCAGTAGATTTCCACGTCCGAATTGCCATAGGCATCGGCCAGTTCCAGACGCTCCAACGCGCGGTTCAGGGTGTTATAGAGACCGCCCTGCACCACCACGCCGATCTTGGCGTTTTTTGGTCCCATGCGCTCGTTCAGCCCGTTGTCCATGATGTGCTCGATCGCACGTGGCCAGCGGCTTTCGACTTTTTCATGTTCATGCGCATAGGCGAACGGGGGCAGGGCCAGGCGGCTGGGATCGCGGCGCGGGGCCGACAGTGCCTCGCGCACGGACAAGGGCGGGCGTTGGTTGTCCCGGGCCTCGAACGTGCCGTGGACGTGACAGGCGCGGATGCGGAGTTCCAGTATGACGGGGGTATTGGTGGCCTCCGACAGTTCGAAACCGTCGCGCACCGCCTTGGTCATGGACACCAGATTTGGGCGCGGATCCAGAAGCCAGACCTGCGACTTCATTGCGAAGGCATGGCTGCGTTCCTGCATGATGGCCGAGCCTTCGCCGTAATCCTCGCCCACGATCAACATCGCCCCACCGGTGACCCCGCCCGACGCCAGGTTGGCCAGGGCATCCGAGGCCACGTTCACCCCGACTGGCCCCTTGAACGCCACGGCGCCGCGGATCGGGTAGTGCACGCTGGCGGCGAGCATCGCGGTCGCGGCGGCTTCGGATGCGTTGGCCTCGAACCGAACGTCAAGCTCGCCAAGAATGTCCTGCGCATCCGCCAGCACATCCATCAGGTGTGAAATCGGCGCACCCTGATAGCCGCCCACATATCCCACACCGCACTCCAAGAGCGCCTTGGTGATGCCGAGAATCCCCTCACCGCGAAAGGTCTCGCCTTCCCCGATCCACAGGTCCTGGACTTCTTTTGCGAAGGAACGTTCAGCCATATCAGTCTCTAATTCGTCAGTTTGCGAGGAGCAGCTTGGGTAGCCACAGCGCGATCTCGGGCCAGATCACGATCAGCACCAGGACCGCCATTTGAATGCCGAGGAACGGAAGCGTTGCCATGGTTATGGTGCCGAAGGATATCTCTTTCGGTGCCACGCCTTTCATCACGAAAAGCAGGAGCCCGAAGGGTGGCGTGATGAGCGCGATCTCGAGGCTCAGAAGATACACCAGCCCCAGCCAGATGAGATCGACCCCGACCGAATTTGCCAGCGGCAGAAAGAACGGCAGCGTAATCATCATCATGGACACCTGGTCGATGAAGCAGCCCAGAAGCAGCAGGACGACCAGCACCAGAAGGATGACTTCGAGCGGCGTGAGTTCGAATGCGGTTATGACCGACAGCAGGCCAGACGCCGCGCCGGAAAAGGCGAGGATCTGCGAGAAGGTAATCGACCCAACGATAATGAACAGGATCATTGCCGAGATCTTGGCGGTCTCCATCATCGTCTTGCCGATCACGCCAATGCTCAGACGGCGATAGGCGAGGCCGGCGATCACCGTCGCGGCCACACCGATGGCGGCGCTTTCGGTTGGTGTGGCGATTCCCGCCAGTAGGCTCCCGACCACGGCCACAAAAATCAGAAACAGCGGCAACACGTCGCGCAGGAACGGCCAGGCGCGTTGGAAGAAGCCACCCCCGTCCGGCGCCACGTCCTCCTTCACGTCGTCGCCGGCCAGGGCACGGATCAGGATGTATCCGACAAAGAGCACCGCCATGATGAGCGCTGGGACAATCCCCGCCACCAACAACGCGGCGATCGAGATCTTGGCGAGCGACCCCAGAAGCACCGCCAAGGCAGACGGCGGAATGAGGATGGCGATCCCGCCGACCGCCACCATCGGGCCGATGGCCAGCCGCGGGGCATAGCCGGACTTCAACATCTGCGGCAAGAGTGAGCTTCCCAGCATCGCCGTGTTCGCCATAGACGACCCCGACAGAGCGGCAAAAAGCGTACCCGCCACGACCGAGACAATCGGCATCCGTCCGGGCACCTTTCGGATCAGCCGCTCGACCGCATGGATCGCGGCCCCTGCCATGCCGGAATGGAGCATGAGTTCGCCCATGAGAATGAACATGGGTATGGGCGCGAGCGAGTAGTTCTGAAGCGATTGCACGCCGTTGCGCACCACCTGCCCCAACCCCATCGTGCCGCCGAGAAACAGGTAGGCTCCGACAACATTCACACCGAGGAACACGAAGGCGACCGGAAGCCCGATGACCATCAGGAACACGACCAGCCCGACGAGAAGCGAAAGCGCCCAATACCATTCCATGGTCAAATCCCCACGGTTTCGCGCCTGTCTCGCACGCCCAGCGTGCGCAGCGCGAATTCGACGGTCAGGGTGACGAAGGCGAAGGGTGCGACGGTCAGCACCCACCATTCGGGAATGACGAAACTGCGGATCATCAGGCTCCCGCGTGTGGCCGAGCCTGTAACCTCCTGCCATGCGTAGACAGCAAGAACCGCGCAGATGAGGGTGCCGAGCAGATTGGCGATACGGTTCAATGCCGCGCCCATCCGCATGGGCAGCATTGTCACAGCCACATCCACGCGCACGTGGGCGCCGAGCGACAGGAGCCACGGCGCAATCAGAAATGCCGACCCCATCAGCGCAAGTTCGACGAAATCGACCTGCCAGTAAAACAGCTTCGATCCGATCTGACGGGCGATCACATCCCCCACCGTGGTCACCACGGTGAGGGCAATGAGCGCCGCGCCAATCATGGCCGCACCTTTCAGCACGGCATCGAAGATACGCAGAAACACCGCCACGGTTTAGCTGGCGCTCTCAGGAGCAAGAAGCTCTTTCAGCTTTGCGGCGTTGTCGGGTGCGAGCTCTTCGATTTCCGCCCAGCCTGCGTCAGACGCGCGGCGCAGAAACTCGTCCCGCTCCTCGCCTGTCAATTCCAGGGCCTCGATCCCGGCTTCGGCCTGTCTGGCAAGGTCCTCCACGGACAGGTCCGCCATCTCCTGCCCCTGACCTTCGATCCAGACGGCAGCTTCGTTCAGACAGGATTGCGCGGCTTCGGACAGGCCGTTCCACTTGTCCAGGTTCACCAGCACGTTGCCGTCCGACAGGTAAAAGCCAGGTTCGACCCGGTATTTCAGATGCTCTTGAAGTCCGAAATCGAAGATGCCCAGGCTCGTCCAGCCAAGCCCCTGAACGACACCGCGTTCGACCGCAGTGTACATCTCCGACGGAGGAGTCTGGACGAGTTGCGCGCCGAGCGTATCGAAGAAGGCGCGGTAGACGGGGGCGATCCGCAGGCTCTTGCCGGAGAGGTCGAGCGGATCGGCCTCCTCGGTCAGATACAGGTAGAACGGCACGTCCTCGTGAGTCCGTGCGAGATAGACCGCGTTCATCCGTTCCTGGTGGATCTGGTTCAACAGCTCGTGGCCACCGTTCTCGCGCTGTTCGGCGACGGTGTTGGTGGACAGCTTGATCGCGGCGGCTTCGGGTACGATCGAGGCGTAGAACGACTGCGAACTGTATCCCACATCCACGACACCGCGCCGCACGGCTTCGCCCAGTTCGAAGGTGGGCACCGCTTCGGGACCCCCGACGAAATCGAGCTGAACGCTATCGGTGCAGGTTTCGTTCACGTGGTCCACAAATCCTGTCAGCGGGATGTTTTGTGGTGTGTTTTGCGGAAAGGCGGTGACGACGCGCAGCGTGGCAACCTCTGCGGTTGCCGTCTGACTGGCGACGACCAGAACGGCTCCGGCCAGAGCCGGTGCAAGTTTGTTGAACATGGTTTTCCTCCCAATGGTGGGACTCATGATTTTTCGTTCTGACGGCAACTCCTCCTAAGTCGCCGGCAAGACCATCAAGCCCCGATCTTTCTCCGGTTTCCTGTTGTTTTTGGCCCGGATGCGCTCAAGTCTTTCCTTGACGGGTTGATTGCGCAACTGCTTATCTCGTTAAAAGCCATGCAATAACGTTATGACTCTCAACAATCGTCACCTTTCGGCCTTCGTCACAGTCGCGCAGGTCCGCTCGCTCGGACGGGCTGCCGAACACCTGCATATCACGCAGCCTGCCCTATCGCGGATCATCCGCAATCTTGAGGAAAACGTGGGAGCGCAGCTGTTCGAACGGCACCCCTTGGGCATGACGCTTACCCCCCATGGTCAGGCGCTTCTGCCGCGCGCCGAGCTGTTGCTCGCGGATTGGGGATCGGCGCTGGAAGAGCTTCGGTCGATCTCGGGCGCGACCACGGGCACGCTCAGGATCGGCTGTGTGGCAGGGGCGGTCGATCCGCTTCTGCGGCGCGCCATGGACGAGATGTTCAAAGCGCATCCCAACATCCATCTCAGGATCACGGACGCCATCGAGGACCGTTTGATCGACGATCTTCTGGCTGGGAAGATCGACCTCGCCATTGCGGGGACGGTGTCGGGGACCAGCCAGTTCGATCTGGAGCAAGAATACATCACAAGCGACTGGTGGCAGGTCTATGTGAACCGCGACCATCCGCTGTGCGATCACGCCCGTCCCACGCTTGCGGACTTGTCGCGTTATCGCTGGGTCATGGTCACCGAGGACAGCATCGCGCATTACAAGCTGCGCGAGGTCTATCACGCCCAATCCGCACCCGCGCCGGAGTTGGCGGTGCAGACCCGTTCACTCACCGTGGCGATCAATGCGCTTCTTGCCGGGCCCCTGGTCACCTTGATGCCGGAATCGCTTCTCACCCATCAGGTGGACCTCGGCCTGATCCGGAAACTCGATGTTCCCGCGCTCGCGTGGAAGCGGGACCTCTACATTTACCGCCGCCGTCGCGGGTCTTTGACCTTTGCAGCGCGGGCGTTTCTCGACCTGTTACGCGCGGTCGGGGCGCAGGCTGGAAAATGACGTGTTGACATTGCAACTCGATCCCGACATTGTCACGGCGTTGACATCGCAACAAGCTTGTGTCGGTCTATCCGGACACGGCCGCGATGCCGGGCCAAGAGGGAGGAAACCATGGCACAAGATGAAAAAGGGCAATCGCTCTCCGATCTTCTCGAAACGATTCCCAACGTCACCGACCACCTGTTCAAGAACGCGCCTAAAGCGGCGCTGACGATCTACAGCCAGATGATGCCGGGCGATGGTGTACGCCCCGAGTTCACGACATGGCGCGATGAGCAATGGGCATGGCGCAACACCATCGCGGTGCATGACCAGAGCTATCACATGAACTCGACCCATGTGCGCGGCCCAGATGCGCTCGCCTTCACGCAGTACCTGTCGGTGAACAGCTTCAAGAATTTCGAAATCGGCGCAGCCAAGCAGCTTGTCTGTTGCTCGCCCGAGGGCTACCTCATCGGCGACGCGATACTCTACCGGATGGGCGAAGACGATTACATGGTGGTCGGCAACCCCGCCACCAACGAATGGGTCGAATACAACGCGCAGGTGCTCGACTTCGATGTAACCACCGAAAGCGACCCGATGTGGACCCTGAACCGGGGCAAACGGCGCGAATTCTACCGCTTCCAGGTCGAAGGCCCGAAAGCATGGGAGCTGCTCGAAGAGCTGAACGGCGGCCCTCTGCCGGAGATCAAGTTCTTCAAATCCGCCGAAATCAAGCTGGGCGACTTCACTGCCCGCGGCATGCGCCATTCGATGGGCGGTATGCCGGGTCTGGAAATTTCCGGGCCTTGGGACGACTACCGCGACGTGAAGCGGCTCATCATGAAAGAGGGCAAGAAATACGGCCTTCGCATGGTCGGCTCCATCGCGTATTTCACGACCGTTATCGAATCCGGCTGGTGGGCGGTTCCGGTGTCCGCCGTTTACACCGGCCAAGGCACCAAGGGCTACCGCGATTGGATGTCGGCGAAGAATGCTTCGATGCGGATGTCGCTCGGCGGCTCGCTTTATTCCGAGAATATCGAGGACTACTACCTCACGCCCTATGACGTGAATTACGGCCATATCATCAAGTTCGACCACGACTTCATCGGTCGCGATGCGCTGGAAGCCATGGCTGACAAGAAACACCGTCGCAAGGTGACGCTGGTGTGGAACGCCGAAGACGTGATGGGCGTGCAGCAGTCGATGCTCGAGGACACGGGCGAGGTGAACCCGTTGCCGATCACCATGCCGCTCTCGGCCATTGCGCGGATGCATTATGACCGTGTCGAGGACAAGGACGGCAACATGATCGGCATGGCTACCTATCCTGGCTACACCACCAACGAACGCGCGATGATGTCCTTGGCGTCCGTCGATCTCGACTTCGCCGAACCCGGGACCGAGGTGGTGCTGGTCTGGGGCGAGGATGGCGGCGGCGACCGTTCGGCCGGCAATATCGAGCCGCACCGTCAGGTGAAAATCCGCGCCACGGTCGCTCCCAGTCCGATATCGAAAGCGGCGCAAAGCTACCGCTCGGATATCGGTATCAAACGCGGCTCGCTCGAAGACGCTTAAGCCACGTTCCCCCGGCGGTGCATTCATCGCCGGGGCTTTTCTAGGGAGGGAAAAGATGACGCATACCAGCGCCCGCGCGGAGGAGACGCGCAAGACGTGGAAAGCGGTGCTCTCGAAATATCACGAAGACCGCTCGAGCCCGCTCACCGCCGATTACTGGTCGGACAAAGACACGTGGTCCCGCGACCGGATCGAAGCGGTTCAGAACGAGAAAATTGCCGCAGTTGCGCCGTTTCTGTACGAAAACAGCGCCTTTTACCGCCGCCGTTTCGACACGCTCGGTGTCGCGCCTACGGATCTGACGGACACCGCGAGCCTTGTCGCCAACTGGCCCATCGTCACCAAGCAGGAGATGATGGAGGACGCGACCGAAAACCCGCCCTTCGGCACCTATACCACCTGCTCGGATGACGACTGGAACGATCGCGGCTGGATGCTTTTCTCCTCATCCGGTTCGACCGGCACGCCGCGGGTGTTCCGCTATACCCATTTCGACCGCACCATGTGGGAACAGGCCAACGCCCGCGCACTCTACTCCGGTGGGCTGCGCCAAGGTGACAGCGCGATACCCATGGTCGGTTTCGGCCCGCATGTGTTCGCCTGGGGCGTGCAATACACCTTGGCCAAGATGGGCCTGCCGGTGGTGCCCGGTGGAGGCGTGGACGGTCACGCCCGCGCCTCGTTCATCGACAGGTTCAAACCTACGGTACTGGTGTGCACCCCGTCCTACGCGCTTTATCTCGGGCGCGTGATGCAGGATATGGGGATGGATCCCGCAAAGACTTCGGTGAAATGGATGGTCACGGGGGGCGAGCCGTTCTCGGGTGTCTCGGGCACGCTCGAACGGTTGCAGGATCTCTGGGCTGCGAAAGCCGTCGAGTTCTACGGTTGCACCGAAGCGTCGCCCCATTGCGGTGGTTACTCCTGCCCGGAATATCAGGAGGGCGATGAACCCTTCATCCACCTGATGGAGGACATCCAGTTCTGGGAAACCGTGGACGCCGACACGCTGGACCCCGTGGCCGCTGGCGAAAAAGGGCTTTCGGTCTGTACCAATCTCAATTCCGAAAGCTCGGCGCAGCTTCGGTTCCTTGTCGGCGATTACACGCGCCTGTCGTATGAGCCCTGTGCCTGTGGTCGGAATCACGTGAAGGGACTCGGCTGCATGACGGGGCGTTCGGACGACCTCATCAACCTGCGGGGGATCAAGTTCTTCCCCGTCCAGATCGAAGAGGCCGTGCGCGCCGTGTCCGGCACCGGAGACGAATTCCAGATCCGCCTCACCACCAAGGACGACGGCTTGGACGTCATGACCGTCCTGGTCGAACACGACAGCGACGTGTCCGATCAGGTGGCCCGCGAAATCCGCTCGCGGTGTGAGGTGCGCTGCGCGGTCGAGACCGTTGCGCCGAACACGCTCCCCAAATCCGAGATGAAGGCGAAACGCGTCTTCGACGAGAGGAACAAATGATGCTGTCCAGCACCCTGACCCGCCGCGTGGAATGGGGCGATTGCGACCCTGCCGGAATCGTCTTCAATCCTCAGTTTTTCCGCTGGTTCGATCATGGCACCGCTATGCTCTACGAAGCCGCAGGTTGGCCGAAGCAAGAGATGCTGGCCCATTTTGGCGCCGCCGGTTGCCCGCTGGTCGATACCCGTGCGGTGTTCAAAGCGCCCTGTCGATACGGCGATGATGTGGAAATCACGACCGCGTTTTCCGAGATCAAGGACCGGAGTTTCGACATCACCCATACACTGACCAAGGATGGCAAGATCTGTGTCGAAGGCACGGAAACCCGCGTCTGGACCGTGAAAGACCCTGAACGCGGGATCAAATCCGCGCCGATTCCGGCCGAGCTCGTGGCCCGTTTCAAAGGCGAGTGAAGGGGCGCGTCAGAGGTTGTCCACGTTCCTACGCATCACGCGGATGACGCGCAGGAAAGCCTCCAGATCGTCGGGGTCCGCTCCGTCGATCAACTGGCGTTCGCGCTCCAACGCGGCGGCAAGAATGGTGTCGTGCATCTCGTATCCCGCTTCACTCAGCGTCCAGATGCGGCGGCGCGGATCGTTTTCCATCGCCTCGAAGGTCACAAGCGCCATGTCGCTCAGTTTCGACAGAGATCGGCTTGTGGCCCCTTTGTCGAGGGACACGACATTGCAGATCCGTGCCGCCGGAATGCCCGGTTCGATGGAGAGCATCGAAATAACGCGCCAATCCACGATCCCGATTCCGTAGTCGCGCAGGTATTGAGCCGAGGCCCCCGACGACAGGGCGTTGTTTACGGAAGACAGGAAGTAGGGGATGTAGGTGTTGATATCCAACACCGTGTGCCCGTCATCCAGCACTTTGGTCGGGCTTGAAATCCGCGCCTCGGGGCATGTCTTGCCCGTGCTGGTCTTGTCGTCCTTCGCCATGTCTTCGGCCCCATAGCCATGTTTCGTGCCGAACTGCGTTGTGACGCGCGGCAAGTCAAGGGTAATGGGCGGCTACGTCGCGCCCATTCCTACGCCCACATGCCGTTCGATCCGCGTCGGATCGCGGCGCAATTCCTCGGTGTTCGCGTCCTCGACGATCTCGCCTGCGTCCAGAATGACCACCCGCTCGGCGAATTCCAGCGCCAGCTCGGTGTGTTGTTCGACCAGAAGCACCGTGTGTTTCCCGTCCGCCGCAATCCGCTCGAACGTTTCCATCAGCATGTCGCAGATCACCGGAGCCAGCCCTTCGAGTGGTTCGTCCAGCATCAAGAGCGAAGGGCGCCCCAGAAGCGTGCGCGCAATGGCGAGCATCTGTTGCTCGCCGCCGGAAAGCTGCCCGCCCCCGTTGGTGCGCCGATCCGCGAGCCTGGGAAACAGTTCGTACGCCTCTTCGAGCCGCGCATCCTCGCGTAGCCCTGCAATCAGGTTTTCCTCGACCGAAAGGCTCGGGAAGATATCGCGCGTCTGGGGCACCAGCCCGAGGCCGGCCGAGACCCGTCTGTGAGCGGCCAGTCCGCTCACGTCCTGTCCGTTCGTGCAGATGGTTCCGGAATGCAGCCGCGTCAGCCCCATGACGGTCGCCAGAAGCGTGGTCTTGCCCACCCCGTTACGTCCGATTATGGCCAAGCGCTCGCCCTGCGCCACGGTCAGGTCGAGGCCATGCAACACGGTCGTGTCACCGTACCCAGCCACTACACCTTTCAGGTTGAGAACCGGCTCAGTCATGATGGCGCGCCCCCAGGTAGAGGTCTCGGACCCGTTCGTCGGCGGCAATCTCATTCGGTGCGCCTTGGGTCAGGATACGCCCGTTCACCAGAACGATGATGGATCGCGCGACGCGGAAAACGAGCTTCATGTCGTGTTCGATGATGAGCACGGCCAGATCATCGGGCAGCCGCTCGATCGCGTCGGTGATCAGATGGCTGTCCGATGACGGCACACCGGCGGCAGGTTCGTCGAGTATAAGAACACGGGGTTTCAGCATCAGCGTCATCGCCATTTCCACCAGCCGTTGCTGACCATAGGCCAGATCAGACACCCGTTTGTCGCCGAGCGCCTCCAGCCGGAAGGCGGCAAGTTGCGCGTCAATTTCGCGTTCAACCTCGGCCCAGCTGTCGGCTCGTTTGAACCATGCCCGCGCTCGTCCGTCCCGCTCCTGCGCGGCAAGGCGCAGGTTGTCACGCACCGTCAGGTCGCGGAACAGCGTGGTGATCTGAAAGGTCTTGGCGATCCCCGCCTTGACACGATCCGCCTCGCCCAGTGGGCGGATGTCCTGCCCATCGAGCGTGATCTCTCCCGCGTTCGGCGTCAGTTTGCCAGTGATAAGGCTGGAGAACGTCGTCTTCCCCGCCCCGTTGGGACCGATCAGCGCGACCCGAGCACCCGGCGCGAGGTCGACATTGATGTCATCGGCGACGATGATCCCGCCAAAGGATTTTTGCAGCCCCCGGACCTGCAACCCCGCGCTCATCGCTGCCTCCCAAGCCGCAAGAGCGCCTGTGGCAGTCGGATCATCCCGCCCGGAAGGAAGAACACGACGCCCAGCACCATGAACCCGATGAAGAAGAGCCAGTTGTATGGGTCCGCGCTCGCCGCGACATGGTGCACGGTCATGAACAGAACGACGCCCACGATCGCCCCCCAGAGCCGTCCGGTCCCGCCAAGGATCAGCATGATCAGAGCTTCGGCGGAGAGGGTGAAGGAATAGACCTCGAGGCTCACGAGTTGTGTCACTTGAGCTGCCAGTGCGCCCGCGATGCCTGCGATGCCCCCGCCCAGAGTATAGGCCAACACCTGACGCCGATAGACAGGCGCACCGATGGCCAGCATTCGCTCAGGGCTTTCGTGTATTCCCCTCAGCGACAGGCCCAAAGGCGCCGCTGCCAGTCGCTTGAGCGCGAGGAAGACGATGAACACGACGATCGCGACATACCAATAAGCGGTGATCCCGATGAAATCGAACTCGAACAATCCCAGCACCGGCTCCATGCGAATACCACGCAGACCGTCCGCACCGCCGGTCACGTCCCGTGCCTTGTTGGCGACCTCCTGACAAATCTGCGCAACCGCGATGGTCAGCATGATGAGCGTCAAACCCTTGGTCCGAAGCAGCACAAGCCCCGACAGGAATGCCAATGCCGCCCCGGCGACCATGCCGATCAAAAGTCCGGGCAGGGGCGCCGCTGTCACATGAACGGCAAAGAGCCCTGCAGCATATGCGCCGGTCCCGTAGAGCGCCGCCTGTCCCAGCGTGGCGATGCCAGCAAACCCCAACACCAGATCAATGGACAGCACGAACAGCACCATGATCAGAATGCGGGTCACGAAGGCGAGGTTGTACGGAAATGCGAAGAACGCGATCACCAGGAGCGCGATCAGCAGCGCCTCGACAGCAAAGGGAATACGCATGAGCCGCGTCATGCCAACCTCCCCCATAGCCCTTTGGGCCGAAGCGCCAGAAACAGGATGATGCAGGCGAAGTAGAAAATCGTGCCGAACTCGGGCACCAGATAACGCGACGCGGTCTCGATCAATCCGAGCCCGAGCGCGGCCAGGAAACTCCTGCCGATGGACCCCATGCCACCGACCGCCACGACGACGAGAAACAGCACCATGTATCGCAGCGGGTAGTAGGCCTCGATGGGTAACATCTCGGCTCCCAGAATTCCGCCAAGCGCGGCAAGCCCGGCACCCAGACAGAAGGTTGCGGTGTAGATCAGACCGGTGTTGATCCCGATGGCCCCTGCCGTCGCTCGGTTATCGACAGCAGCCCGCAGCTTGATCCCGAAGCGCGTGCGTTCGATCAACAGCCACAGGCCAACGATCACCACTGCCCCCACGCCGATCACGATGACCCGATGCAAGGGCAACGTGCGGAAGCCAAGATCAACGGATTGCGCCAGCACCGTGGGCAGCGGCAACGCGAGCAACGACGAACCCTGAAGCCGGTTCACGGTCGCGATCATCAGGAAGGTCAGCCCTATGGTCGCCAGCACCTGCTGCAAATCTCCAAACCCGTAAATCCGTCGGTAGATCAACCGCTCCAGTGGCCAGGCGAGCGCCACGGTCGCCACGATCCCGAGCAAGGCCGCCGGCACATATCCGATGCCCGCCTCGCTCATCAGCACGTGCGCCACGACACCGCCGACCATGGCGAACCCGCCGTGAGCAAGGTTGATGACCCGCATCAGGCCCATCGTCACCGACAGACCGACCGAAATCATGAACAGGATCATGCCGTAGGCGACCCCGTCGATCAGAATATTGAGAAAGAGAGACATGCCGCCCCTTCAGTCCTGCCTGCACGCGCGTCGGGCACGCGGGATATCATTCCCCCGCGTGCCCTGCGTTTGTTACTTGCCCCAGCCGAGATCGCCCACGGTGGCGATCACGCCCTTCTCGCGGTTGACCAGAAGCCCGCTTTCTTCGTCGCGTTCCACTTCGCGGATATATACGTTCTGCACGACGGTCCGCGTTTCCGGGTCCATGACCAGCGGGCCACGCGGGCTTTCCCACTCCAGTCCCTTGGCGGCCTCAATCGCGGCCGGTCCATCGGTGCCGGCAGCTTCAACCATTTCGTAGATCAGGTGCGTGCCGTCATAGGCTCCGATGGTCGCCCAATTGGTTACGCTATCCGGGTGCATCTCGGTGTTCTTCGCAATGAACGCGCGGTTCAGGTCGCTGTCGTGGTCGGCGGAATAATGATAGGCCGTGGTCAACCCGATTGCCGCATCCCCGAACGCCTGAAGGTTCGATTCCTCGGTCTCAGCCGTGCCCAGGAACATGATTCCCTCGTCGCGCAGACCGTTTTCGTTGTAGGTCTTTGTGAAGCCGAAGGTCGGAGGCCCACCGGGCAGGAACGTGAACAGAGCGTCAGGCGCCTGATCGCGGATCGACTGGATGAAGGGGGTGAAGTCCGTGGTGCTCATCGGCATACGGATCGAATCCTTGATCTCGCCGCCAGCCTCCTGGAATGCAGCGACGAATGCGTTCTCGGCGTCGATTCCGGGGCCATAGTCACTGACCGCAGTCACCACCGACCGAATCCCCTGGTCATAGGCCCATTCCGCCATTGGCATCGACACCTGCCACAGCGTGTAGGAGGTGCGCAGGTAGTAGTCCGACTGCGCGTTGATCGCGCTGGTCGCGGCGTTGAAGATCACGAGCGGTGTCTCGGATTGATCGAGCAGCGGCGCAACCGCCATCGCATTCGGCGTGAATACGTAACCCGCCAGATAGTCGACCCGATCCTTGATGAGCAGTTCTTGTGTCAGACTGCGCGCCTGATCCGGGTTCGGCCCGCCCGAATCCTTGTAGATGAATTCGATTTCATGCTCGCCTGCGGTTGTGCCATGCTCGGCCTGGTAGACCTGAATGGCTTCCTGGAATTGTTTGCCGTAGAGCGCGAAGGGGCCGGAAAAGGGCGCGACCACGCCCACTTTGATGGTATCTGCCTGGGCACCAAGGCTGGTTCCAAGCAAAAGCATAGCGGCGGCCGAAAGGCCGGAAATAGTACGTTTCATGATGTCCTCCCTGCGCCGGAACTCTGGCTCCGGCTTGAGAAACAGGATTCCCGCGCTGAGTTGCAATGTCAACAACTAATTGACATCGCAACACGCGCAGCGCACGGCAGATATCTGACACGAACCCGGTTGGGCAAACGGATGCAAGCGGTCGCAGGAAGCTGCTCTGCGCGCTCATTCAAAAGAGCGGCAAACGAAAGGCGACGAATTGATTGAGCGAACCAAAGCCTGCTCGAAAGCTTGGACGGGCCTTCACGTCAGATAGAGGCAAGGCCCGCGTCGACGGCAGAAAGGATCGTGTCGATCTGGTCGGCTTCGATGACGAGAGGAGGAGAGAAGATGACGTTGTTGCCCGAAACCCGGAGCATCGCGCCCGACTCGTAGGCGGTCTGATGCATCTTTCCGATGGTGGCCTTGTCGATGGGTGTTTTGGCTTGCCGATCCGATACGAGTTCGAGTGCGCACATCAACCCGTGACCTCCGCGCACATCGCCGATGACGTCATATCTTCGGCCGAGATCCTGAAGCCCTTCGAACAATTGTGCGCCCCGCGCAGAGGCGTTGTCTTTGACGTTCAAGCGTTCAGTTTCCTTCAGGCAAGCGATCGCAGCGGCGGCCCCGACAGGATGACCTGAATAGGTGTAACCCGAGCCGATATTCGCCTCGCCGGACGTGTCGTTTTCAAAGACCTCCGCGACCTTTTCGGAAATCAATACCGCACCGAAGGGGAAATAGCCGTTGGTGATCGCTTTCGCGGTCGACATGAGATCCGGCTGCACCCCCCAATGACGCGAGCCCGACCAGTCGCCGGTGCGCCCGAAGGCGGTGATGACCTCGTCCGCGATCAGAAGGATGCCGTACTTGTCGCAGAGCGCACGGACTCCGGGCATGAAGCTATGGTGCGGAGGGATGACGCCCCCAGCACCCAAGACCGGCTCCATGATGAAGGCGGCAATGGTGGAGGCGTCCTGAAACTTGATCTCGTCTTCGATGGCGGCGAGGCAAAGCTGCGCCAGCCGTTCGGGGTCGGTTTCGTTGAACGGATTGTGGTACGTGTAGGGTGCCGGCACATGGAAACAGCCGGGCATGAGCGGTTCGTACTGCGTGCGGAAATTGGCGTTGCCGTTGACGGACGCACCCAGCGTGTGGGTGCCGTGATAGCCTTTCTTCAGCGAAAGATATTTCACGCGACCGGCTTCGCCCCGGATCTTGTGGTATTGTCGTGCGAGGCGCAGGGCGACTTCGACGCTGTCAGAGCCGCCGGAGGTGTAGAACGCGCGCGTCAGGCCGTCTTCGGCGAAGAAGTCACGCAGCATTTCGGCCAGTTCGATCACGTTGTCGTTCGAGGTGCCACGGAAGATCGAGTAATAGGGCAGCCGGTCGAGCTGGTGCGCGATGGCATCTTTCACCGGCTGGCAGGAATAGCCGAGGTTCACGTTCCACAGGCCGCCCACGGCATCCACCATGCGGTGCCCGTCGACATCGGTGATCTCGACCCCTTCACCGCCGGTGATGATCGCGGGCGGGTTTGCTTGACTGTCCGCCGGATGCGCCATCGGGTGCCAGAGGTGGCGTGCATTGTGTTCCTTGAGGAAATTGGCGTCTTTCATCTTCGTCTCCGGTTCAGGCGGGATAGGTCTCGGGAAAGCTGCCACCAAGAGCAGCCGTGATGCGGGCCATGCCCGCACGCAAGGCGTCGGCATGTCGGATTTCTGTTTCAGCTGTCAGGCGACCAGCGGGCACCGCGATGGCAAGCGCGCCGGTGACCTGACCTTCCGGCCCGAAGATCGGCACCGCTTGGCTGGCCACTTCGACGTCGAACCCTTTTTCGACCCGTGCGCAGCCGGTGCGCGCGGTTTGCGCGATGAGCTCGGACAACGTGCCGGGGTCGGTGACCGTGGTTTCGGTAAACGGCGTCAGCGGTCCATGAAGAACGTCATTTCGCAACGCATCGGGCGCAAATGCGAGCACGGCGAGGCCGGATGATGTGGCGTGAAGAGGAAGCACTTCGCCTTCGTCGAAATGCACCTGTGTGCCGTGACGCCCCGGATCCTTGTGGTAGATCGGGGATAAGAAAGCGCCTTGCAGAAGCGAAAAGTGAACGAGTTCGCCCACATCTTCGGCCATCGCTTCGACGATTGGGCGCACCAGGGAGCGCGTCGGGGTTGTCGCCTCGCGCACCGCCGTAAGGCGCAGGATCGCGGGGCCAAGTCGGTAGGCGCGAGTCGTGGAATTCTGCTCGACGAATCCGTTTTCAGCCAATTCGGTCAGGTGGCGATGCACCGTCGCCTTGTCACGGCCCGACAGGCGCACGAAGTCCGACAACCCCAGTTCAGGCTGCGAACGTGAGAAGAAATTGAGCATCTCCAACGCTTTGGTGATCGTTCCCATGGCATTTTCCGTTTCAAGCGCAATGAATCTGCGCCGCTTTCGAATCCAATCGTTGACAGAAAGAGAATCTATCTGCAAGAATTTTGATACCACGGGTTCAAATAATGAACCTACAACAGGGAGACACGTGATGAAAAAGTTTCTGGCCAGCACCGTCCTCGCGACGGCTGCCGCCCTGCCCATGGCCGCGCAAGCGGAATACCCCGAAAAGCCCGTCGAATTCGTGGTGCCGTTCCCGCCCGGCGACCTTGAAGACGTGCTGACCCGCATGATCGCGGACGAGTTCCAATCGACCTACGGCGTGCCCGCCGCGGTCGTGAACAAGCCAGGTGGCGGCGGTGGCCCCTTCCCTGGTGCTGCGGAAGTCGCAAGCGCGGATGCGGATGGCTACACCATCGGGTCGTTCGTGATCGCCGTGCCGATCGTCGGCCCCGAGGTCGGCATTCCTGCGCTGTCTCCGAACCCGTTCGATCCCATCGGTATCTTCCTGACGTATCCCTTCGTGATCGCGGCGTCGGGCGACGCTCCCTACAGCAGCGTCGAGGAATTGGCTGCCTATGCGCAGAACAACGACGTGGCGCTCGGCCATTTCGGCGCGCCTTTGGTCCCGACGCAGGTGACGCTGGCACTCGCCAAGGATCAGGGCTTTTCCTTCGGCTCAGACGCCGCCTTCGATGCACTGGATTGCAACACGCTCGCTTCGGGCGATGCGGACGTGATCAACACGACGCTTCAACTGATCCTGCCCTGCCTCGACGAGGTGAATATCCTCGCTTCGATCGGCGCGGACCGCATTCCGCTGACCCCGGACGCGCCGACCGTGGGCGAGATCGCGCCTTCGCTGGACGTGTCGCTCTGGAACGGCCTGTTCGTTCACAAGGATACGCCGCAGGAGGCGCGCGACAAGATCGCGGAGATCGCCGAGAAGGTCGTGAATTCGGACGCGGCGAAGAAGCTCGCCGAGGAAACCGGCGCGCTGGTTTACTGGCAGGACGCGGCGGCTTCAGCCGACCAGATCGCCAAGGACACCGAGACGCTCGGGACCATCAGCGGCATGTTGGCCGAGTAAGAAAAGACGCCCCGGCGCGCTCATGCGCCGGGGTTTTTTGATGGGGGCAGATGTGAGCCGTTCTCAAACCTTTCAGGATTTGTTCAAACGATACCGCCGACCCGGCGATTTCGTCATATCGCTCATGTCGTTCGTGTTCGCTCTGGTGCTGCTGGCAACGATGCCCGAGCAGGTCGAATGGGTCGACGGCGTGGCGCTTTATGCCCAACCTGCGTTCTGGCCGACGGTCGCGGTGATCGCGATGGTGGTCTTTTCGGGGCTTCATCTGTTCGGCGCGATGGTGTCGGAGCGCATCCGGGGCCGCACGCAGGAGATCCTCTACTGGTTGCGGTCATTGGAATTTGCGGTGTGGTTCATCGCCTATGTCATGGTCGTGCCGGTGATCGGATACCTGCCCTCCACCCTGCTCTTCACCGCCGCACTGACCTTTCGGCTGGGATACCGGAACTGGCGGTACTTCGCGGGCGCGGCCGTGTTCTCGGTTGCGGTGGTCGTGATCTTCAAGGGCTTCCTGCAAGTGAAGATCCCGGCGGGGGACATCTACTCGCTCCTACCGGCGGGTGATTTTCGCCTGTTCGCGATGATTTGGCTTTGAGGGCGTATCATGGGTGATTTCGTCTCCGGCCTAGGGCTTCTGGCCGATCCCGCCGTCCTGTTCGCACTGTTGATCGGTTCCGTCGGCGGTGTCGTCATCGGCGCGATCCCCGGTGTCGGCGCGGCGGTTGCCATTGCTATCTTGTTGCCCGCGACGTTCGCGCTGGAACCGCTGGTCGGTCTGACGATGCTGCTCGGCATCTACGGGTCGTCGATGTATGGCGGTTCGCTTCCGGCGATCCTCATCAACACCCCCGGAACCGCCGTGAATGCGCTCACGACCTATGACGGCTACCCGATGACGAAACGGGGCGAGGCGCTTCGCGCGCTCGGTCTGGCCTACGGCGCGTCTTTCGTGGGCGGGGTTCTGTCCATCGTCGCGTTGATCCTTTTGTCGCCCGTTCTGGCGAAGGTCGCGCCGCTGTTCGGCAGTCGAGAAATCTTTCTCGCCGCCCTGCTTGGCATCGTGCTCGTCGTCATCGCGCATCGCGGCCAGACGCTGGTCGCCGGGTCGCTCGCCGCCTTCGGCATTCTCATCAACACTGTGGGGTTGGAGCCGGTGCGCTACACCCAGCGCTTCACCTTCGGGCAGGACTGGCTTTCGTCCGGCGTCGATCTGATCGTCGTGGTGCTTGGTCTGTTCGCCCTGTCGCAAGCATTCGTCCTGCTGACCGATCCGGAGCGCGCGCCCACCACGCAGCGCGTGAGCGGCAACATGTGGGCCGCGATCCTGGGGGTGTTCAAGTTCAAGCGCATCGCCGCGTCCGGCGGGGGGTTCGGCGTGCTCATGGGGATCATCCCCGGCGTGGGCGAGTTCACCGCGCAGTTCTTGAGCTACACTTACGCGCAGAAGACGTCGAAAGACCCGGATGCCTTCGGCAAGGGCTCGCCCGAGGGCCTCGTCGCCTCAGAGAGCGCCAACAACGCCGTTCCGGCCGCCGCAATGATCCCCCTGCTCGCGCTGGGCATACCCGGCGAGGCACTGACGGCCATGATGTTGTCGGTGTTCTATGTTCACAACGTCGTGCCGGGACCGGGGCTGTTCCAGAACCAGATGGATTTCGTCTACGCGCTCTATGTCGCAATGATCCTGCTTAACGTGCTGGTCGTCGTATTCATGCTGTTCGCGTCGAACCTGCTGATCCAGATCATCCGCATCCCGACCCGCTTTCTTGGCGTCATGATCCTGACGCTCAGCTTCGTGGGCGTCTATTCGCTGCGCAATTCGGTGATCGATTGCGCCATTGCGGCAGGGTTCGGTGTGCTTGGCCTCGTGCTCAAGCGTCAGAACCTTCCGGTCGTGCCGATCGTGCTCGGCATGGTACTGGGCGGTATCATGGAGGTGAAGCTGCGGGCGGCCATGGCGCGGGTCGATACGCCTTTGGACTTTGTTAGCCGACCCATCGCCGCCATTCTCGCCATCGTCATCGTGCTCCTGATCATCGGACATTTCGTCGGGCTGATCCGTGAGAAACGCGTGGGGCTGGCCGAGGACGCGCACGATCACGACATTCACGACAGCCAGACACGCTGAGGAGGAGCCATGCTGGACCAGACCCGGATCGAAGCGCTCAGGGACGCCCCGGTGCCGCCCGCCACTCTCCTGATCGATGGCGAGCCGCGCAATGCGTCCGACGGCGCGACAATGGAGGTTATTTCCCCACTCGACGGCCAGGTTCTGACCACGATCCCGGCCGGAACCAAGGCGGATGTGGACGATGCGGTCACCGCTGCACGCCGGGCGTTCGATGACGGGCGCTGGTCAGAGTTGCCTCCGGCGGCACGAAAGGCGGTGCTGCTGAAATGGGCCGCGCTGGTCGAGGAACACGCGCTGGAACTTGCGGTGCTGGGTGTGCGCGACAACGGGACCGAGATCGGAATGGCGTTGAAGGCCGAGCCTTTGTCGGCAGCCGGCACGATCCGCTATTACGCCGAGGGACTGGACAAGATCTACGGCGAAATCGCGCCCACGGACCCAAGTGTTCTCGCGCTTGTGCATCGAGAGCCGGTGGGCGTGGTCGGGGCGATCGTTCCGTGGAATTTCCCGTTGATGATCGGCGCGTGGAAGCTGGCACCTGCGCTGGCCGCTGGCAATTCGGTGGTGTTGAAGCCGGCCGAAACCGCTTCGCTCACGCTGATCCGGCTGGCGGAACTGGCGCTGACAGCGGGACTGCCGCCTGGCGTTTTGAACGTGGTGACCGGTGCTGGCGCCGTGGTAGGCGAGGCGCTGGGTTTGTCGATGGACGTCGATGTGCTGGTCTTCACCGGATCGGGGGGCGTAGGTCGACGTCTGCTTGAGTATTCCGCGCGTTCGAACCTCAAACGGGTCTATCTGGAACTGGGCGGCAAGAGCCCCAACATCATCTTCGGCGATTGCCCCGATCTGGACGAGGCGGTCAAAGTCTCGGCCCACGGGATTTTCCGCAACTCGGGACAGGTCTGCGTGGCGGGGAGCCGTATTCTGGTCGAGCGGGGGATCCATGACGAGTTCGTCGCCAAACTGGCAGAATTCACGAAGACCATGAAAGTGGGCGACCCGCTGGACCCGACGACCAACGCAGGTGCCGTTAATTCTCTGCGCCAGTTGGAGCAAAACCTGGGGTTCGTGGCCGAGGCACGCGAGGCCGGGCGCATCGTCATCGGGGGAGAACGCATACTTGAGGATACCGGCGGATATTTCATGGAGCCGACCATCGTGACGGGCGTGACCCCCGAGGATCGCATCGCACGTGACGAGGTGTTCGGTCCGGTCGCGGCGATCATTCCGTTCGACAGCGAGGACGAGGCCATCGCAATCGCCAATGGCACGGATTACGGGCTGGCCGCGGCTATCTGGACCGCGAACCTTGGCCGAGCCCATCGAATGGTCCGCGCCGTCAAGGCGGGTGTGGTCCACGTGAACACCTACGGCGGATCGGACAACACGGTGCCGCTGGGCGGCGTCAAACAATCCGGCAACGGGCATGACAAATCTCTCCATGCCTTCGACAAATACCTCGACCTTAAGACGGCCTGGATCAAGTTATGAGTGATACGCGCACAATTCTGGTCGTTGGCACCTATGACACCAAGGACGACGAGTTGAACTATATCGCCGACGTCATAAGGGGGCAGGGTGGGCGCGTTCTGACCATGGACGTGAGCGTATTGGGCGACCCGTCAAAGCCGGCAGATTACTCGAAACATGATGTGGCCGAAGCCGGGGGGCATTCGATTCAGGAGGCCATCGACGGAGGTGACGAAAACCTCGCCATGCAGATCATGGCCAAAGGGGCCGCGACGTTGGCTGCGCGCCTCCACCATGAGGGCGCTCTTGACGGGGTCCTGGTTCTCGGTGGCACGATGGGGACCGATCTTGCCCTCGACGTTTGTTCAGCGTTGCCGCTTGGCGTGCCGAAATACATTGTTTCGACGGTCTCCTTCTCGCCGCTCATTCCGCCTGAACGTCTGCCCGCCGACGTTCAGATGATCCTCTGGGCTGGAGGTCTCTACGGCCTCAACTCTGTTTGCAGAGCCTCTCTTTCGCAGGCAGCCGGAGCCGTTCTCGGGGCCGCCCGCGCGGTCGAGCCCCCCAAGCGTGACCGCCCTCTGATCGGGATGACCAGTTTCGGCAAGACGGTGCTGCGCTACATGGTGGCACTGAAGCCCGCGCTCGAATCGCGCGGCTTCGAGGTTGCGGTATTTCATGCCACCGGAATGGGTGGTCGAGCGTTCGAGAGCCTCGCCGAAGAAGGGGCTTTCGCCGCAGTGCTGGACTTTGCTCCCCAGGAGTTGGGCAACCACATCATGGGGTCGTCCATCAGTGCCGGGGCAACCCGGATGACGGGAGCGGGGAAATCCGGCACTCCACAAATCGTGTCGATCGGCTGCTACGACCTCGTCGATTTCGTCGGCTGGCAAGAGGTACCGCCCAAACTGAATGGGCAAGAGGTGCACGCCCACAATCGTCTTTTGTCCTCCGTCATGATGACTCCCGACCAACGCTGTGAGATGGCTCGCGCGATGGCGGGCCAATTGGCGCAAGCTCTTGGTCCGACCACGCTCCTGCTGCCTATGCACGGGGGCAACGAATGGGACCGGCCCGGCGGTCCGCTGTCCGACCCGGAAGGGCTCGTCGTCTTCATAGAGGAATTGCGAAACGTCTGCCCCGAAAATGCGGAGCTGATCGAGTTGGAGGCCCATATCAATGACGAAGGCTTCGCGCGGGCGGCGCTCCGCCAGATAGACGATTGGATCCAGCAGGGAGTTCTGAACGTCCAATGACGCAAACCGAAGGGTCGTCTGGGTAGCCGTGGAGTGGCCCCATCTGGAGGTCAGATTTCTGGTGTCAACGCATCGTGGGCGTCTGGCCCATCGGGTAACGCTTTGATGTAAGTGGTGAGCCGTGCAGGATTCGAACCTGCGACCCACTGATTAAAAGTCAGTTGCTCTACCAACTGAGCTAACGGCCCACTGTGGCGCGCTAGGTATCGCCGCCCTTTGCGCTGGTCAAGCCCCTTATCCAGCAAAAACACAGGAATCTTTCCAAGGCGTTGCATGGCTCTGTCGCGGCTTATGCGGAGTCTTCTGGAAAAGCGGGACCATGGGGCGTATATGCCGCCCCATGAGCACCGTGCGCGACCAGACGGGCCTTGCCTTCATGAAATGGCATGGGGCCGGAAATGACTTCGTGATCTTCGATTCACGGGGGCGGGATGCCGTGACCACGGAAGCGCTCGCACGGAGGCTGGGGAACAGGCACCGGGGCGTGGGCTTCGACCAATTGGCCGAAATTCGTGACAGCGATACGGCCGACGTCGAACTCGACTTCTGGAACAGTGACGGAAGCCGGGCGGGGGCTTGCGGCAACGCGACCCGATGTGTTGCCCGGTACCTGTTCGACGAGTCCGGGCGCGATGCACTGACGATCCGCACTGAGCGGGGCGTACTCGAGGCGCGGCTGATCGACGGCGACGTGCATGTGAACATGGGCCAACCTCAGACCATGTGGGACGAGGTGCCTCTGTCAAAACCGATGGATACCGAACATCTTCCGCTCGACGGCGACCCGATGGCGGTCGGCATGGGGAACCCGCATGCGGTGTTCTTCGTCGATGACGTGAGCGCGGTAGACGTGGCCGAGCGTGGCCGCGCGGTGGAGTTTGATCCGCTCTTTCCCCAGCGGACGAACGTGGAATTCGCCGAGGTGCGCGCGCGGGATGAGATACGTATGAGGGTGTGGGAGCGGGGCACGGGCATCACGCTGGCCTGCGGGTCGGGCGCCTGCGCGACTGCCGTTGCGGCGGCGACCCGTGGTCTGACGGAACGCAGCGTACGGATGGAAGTCGATGGAGGGTGGCTCGCGCTCGACTGGCGTGATGACGGCGTGTGGATGACCGGTCCGACTGCGCATGTGTTTGATGCGGTGTTGACCGAGGCGTTTCTGGAGTCCCTGTGATGGACGCGAAAGCTCCTATATTTGCGACGCTCGGCTGTCGTCTGAACGCCTATGAAACCGAGGCGATGAAGACCCTCGCCGAAGGTGCAGGGGTAGAGGGTGCCGTGGTTGTAAACACCTGTGCCGTGACCGCCGAGGCGGTGCGCAAGGCACGGCAGGAAATCCGGCGGCTGCGACGCGAAAACCCGGAAGCCAGGGTGATCGTCACCGGCTGTGCCGCGCAGACCGAGCCTGAAACATTCGCGAGTATGGACGAGGTCGATCTCGTGGTCGGCAACGCCGAGAAAATGGAGCCTGCGACCTGGTCGAAGCTTGGGCCGAATTTCATTGGCGAGACCGAGCGCGTACAGGTGGACGACATCATGTCCGTCACCGAGACCGCCGGTCACCTGATCGACGGGTTCGGTACGCGGTCCCGTGCCTATGTACAGGTTCAGAACGGCTGCGATCACCGCTGCACATTCTGCATCATCCCCTATGGTCGGGGCAATTCGCGCAGCGTGCCTGCGGGTGTTGTGGTCGATCAGATAAAGCGGCTGGTCGACAAGGGGTTCAACGAGGTCGTGCTGACCGGGGTCGATCTCACAAGCTGGGGCGCGGACCTGCCGGGTGAGCCGCGGCTTGGCGACCTTGTCATGCGGATCCTGCGGCTGGTGCCGGACCTTCCGCGTCTGCGGATTTCCAGCATCGACAGCATCGAGGCGGACGACAACCTGATGCTCGCTATCGCGACCGAGCCGCGCCTGATGCCGCATCTGCACCTGAGCTTGCAGCACGGCGACGATCTGATCCTCAAACGGATGAAGCGGCGGCATCTGCGCGACGATGCGATTGCGTTTACAGAAGAAGCGCGGAAGCTTCGCTCCGACATCACCTTCGGAGCCGACATCATCGCGGGCTTCCCGACCGAGACGGATGCGCATTTCGAGAACTCGCTGCGCCTTGTCGAAGAGTGCCACCTGACGTGGCTGCACGTTTTCCCTTATTCCGTGCGCGAGGGTACGCCCGCCGCGCGTATTCCGCAGAAGGTGAATGGCGCTGTCATCAAGGAACGTGCGGCTCGTCTGCGGGACGCAGGTAACAGGGCCGTGGCGCGCCATCTGGCGGCGCAGCACGGTCGGGCGCACAAGGTGCTCATGGAGAACCCGCGTATGGGCCGCACCGAGCAGTTCGCAGAGGTCACTTTCGCGGTCGATCAGGTCGAGGGTGCGATTGTGGATGCGGTGATTACGGGGCACGATGGCGTTCAACTCACCGCTTGAGGCCACTGCCATGCACACCTATCCGCTGTTCGACAAAGCCACGCGTGAGCAGAACGTGGCCTTCGCCCGGTCGCGCGGGTTCGGGACTCTGGCCGTGAACCATGAGACCGGCCCGCTCCTGTCCCTTTTGCCGTTTCTGATGGATGCGGAGGGCCGGGTGGCAGAGATGCACCTTGCGCGATCGAACCCTATCCTGAAACTCCTGTCAGAGCCGCAGCCCGCCGTTCTGTCCGCGACTGGCCCGGATGGTTACGTCTCGCCCGATTGGTACGGCGTGGATGATCAAGTGCCGACGTGGAACTACGTTGCCGTGCATTTTCGGGGTCGGCTCGAGCGCCGCCCATCCGACGCGCTTCGGACGCAGATCGACGGTCGTTCCGCACATTTCGAAGCGAAGATCGCGGGCAAAGCGCCGTGGACGTCTGACAAGATGAGCGAAGGTTTGGTCGACCGGATGATGCGCGGCATCGTCCTCGTCCGCCTGAATATCGACGCAGTCGAAGGCACCTGGAAGCTGGGCCAGAACAAGCCCGATCTGGCGCGACGCGGCGCTGCCGACCGTATCGAGGACGGCAGCGGCACCGAGCTTGCGCTGCTTGCCGAGCTCATGCGCTCGGTTCCCGACCGCGCGACCGAAGGCTGAGGCGCAGCGTCAGGTGCGCTTCGACTGGATCACCCGTGGATCGTCGGAATAGATCGCCCGTGCAAGATCCGCCCGTTCGCGAAGGACCGCCCGCTGGTTGACCGACCCTTTGTCCGTCACCTCGCCCTTGTCCATGTCGAGCGGCTCGACCATCACCATCGCAAGCGGAACGCGCATGGAGGACCCGGTCGCCTTGGCGTTGTAGCTGCCGAGGCGTTCCGCGATCACGTCGCGCAGAGCTGGGTCGGTGAAAAGATCGGCATCTGCCATATCCTTGCCACCCGGCACGAGTTTCTCGATCTCGGGACGGAACGGCACCAGGAGTGCGCCCAGTTTCTCTTCCCCGTCCCCGGTCAGAACCACGTCACGTGCCAGACCGCCCAACGCATCGGTGAGCTTGGCCCGGACAGCGCCGACCGACACCCAGGTACCGGTCTGAAGCTTGAAGTTTTCCGCCACGCGCCCGTCGAAGAAGAACCCCTTGGACGCGTCGCCCTCGATCGCGTAACGCAGGGCGTCGCCCAGCTTGTAGAAGCCTTCCTCGTCGAACGCTTCTTCGGTCAGCTTTTCGTTGCGCCAATAACCGGGCGTGACGTTCACGCCCTTCACCCGTGCTTCCAATTTGCCCTCGTTCGGCACAAGCTTGAGCGTTTGTCCTTTGGCCGGAACGCCGATGTTGCCGGGGCTGTCCTGCGGTTCGCATTGGAACAACGCAAATGGCGCGGTTTCTGTCGCGCCGAGACCTGTCGCGAGCAGGATTTCCTCACCCGTGGTTTGGATCGCGAGTTTCTTCAGGTCGTCCCATGTGTGCTGCGCCATTGCCGCGCCCGCGTAATACATCAGCTTCATCTCTGCGAAGAAGAACTTGGCGAACTCCGGGTCTTTCTCCATCTCGTGCAGGATCATCTCGAACCCCGCAGGCACGTTGAAATACCAGTTCGTCTGGATTTCACGCAGATTGCGGATCGTCTCTCCGATCATGTCCTTGGTCGGCCGACCGGCGTCGATGTGGAAGGTGCCCCCGTTGTAGAGCACGATGTTGAACATCAGGTTGCCCGCCGCGACGTGGTTCCAGGGCGCCCAATCGAGCACCATCGGCGGCTCATCCCGCAGGTATGCGTAGCAATCCGTGACCATCTCGATATTCGCGCAGAGCATGAGTTGGGTCTGGATCACGGCCTTCGGCGTGCCGGTGGTTCCGGAGGTGAACAGGAACTTGGCCACAGTATCTGGTGTGATGGCCGCGTTGGCCTGGTCCACGGCATCCGTCACCGGCGTTGCGTTCAGGTCGTCCCACGATATGGCGAGTCCGGGGCCGTCCACGCCGAGGCGGGGAAGGTTGGGGAACACGACTTCGATGGCCGCAACGAATGGCTCCATGTGGTCGCAGAACACGGCACCCGGCGTGATCTGTTCGTTTACGCCCTTCAGCTTTGCGTAATCTGTCGAGACCAGCGCATAGGCCGGGGCGATTGCGGCCGAGGGGATGCCAACGTATTGCGCGCCCAGCGCCATGAGCGCGTGCGCGATGGAGTTGCCGGATAGAATCACCAACGGCCGTTCGGTGGAAAGGTCGAGATCCAGCAATGCCTGGCCGATCGAGCGGACGCGTTCACGCAGCGCGCCGTAGGTGACTTCGTGCCACTCGGTTTCTCCGACGCCCCGCTCCGCCATCCAGACACGGTCCGGCGTTTCGGCAGCCCAATGATCGATTCTGTCAGTGATTTTCGCCGGATAGTCGCCAAGCGGCGCGTCCTGCCATACGAGCGTCGTGCCGTCGTCCCGCGTCTCGGTTTTGATCACGGGGTCCCAGAGCGCCACGGGGCGCATTGGTGCGTTTGCCATTTCTTCCTCCCTTGGTGCCGGGTCCGACACCATCGAGAAAATAGTTTACGCGGAAACTAAATACGTCAATAGTGAATCTGCGACTCGCCGGTATGAGTCGCGAGGGAGGACAATTGGAAAGCTTTACCTACCTGACCTACGAGGTCCGGGGAGACGTCGCGATACTGGGCCTGAACCGCCCCAAAAAACGCAACGCCATATCGGACGCCTTCGTCGAAGAACTCGCGACGCTCATCCGCCGCGCCGAGAGCGAAGCGAAGGCGGGTGTGATCCATGGCCATGGTCCGCATTTCTGCGCCGGGCTCGACCTTGCCGAACATGTCAAGAAAACGCCGTTCGAGGGTGTTCACGGCTCACGCCGCTGGCATGAGGTGTTTGGATGGATACAGAAAGGCAAGCTGCCGTGGTTCGCCGCGCTTCATGGTGCGGTCGTGGGCGGGGGTCTCGAGCTCGCCTCTTCCGTTCAGGTCCGCGTGGCCGACCGCAGCGCGTTTTTCGGCCTGCCCGAAGGTCAGCGCGGCATCTTCGTGGGTGGCGGCGCCTCAGTCCGTTCGGCGCAATTGATGGGCGTGGCGCGTATGCAGGACATGATGCTGACTGGGCGCACGGTGGACGCCGATACGGCGGAACGCTGGAACATCGTGCAATACGTTGTCGACGAGGGCGCGGCGCTCGACAAAGCTGTCGAACTGGCCGCCCACGCCGCAACCAATGCCGAAATTTCCAACTATGCGATCATCAACGCTCTTCCCCGGATTCAGGATATGGGGTCGGACGACGGCCTGTTCGTGGAGAGCTTCATAGCCTCGTTCACGGCAACCAGCCCCGAGGCCGAAGAGCGGCTCAACGCGTTCCTCAACAAGAAGGTGGGCAAGGTCGCCCGTCCGGAGGGCTGATGCAGGACACGCTGACGGAAACCACGGACGAAACGACCGTTCGCATGGGCGAGATCCAGAACTCGCTCGGTTTCCTTTTGCGGGTCGCTCAGATCCAGACCTTCGAGCGGTTCTTCGAAACGCTCGGAGACTACGGGTTGAAGCCCGGTGAATTCACGGTTCTCTGGGTCATAGGTCTGAACCCCGGCCTGCGTCAGGGCACCATCGCCGCCACGCTCTCGATCAAGCCCGCACACATGACCAAGCTCATCGGGCGGCTGGCGAAACAGGGTCTGGTTGCAAGAACCACGCCGGCAGACGACCGACGTGCCGTGCGCCTGACGCTGACGGATCAGGGCCGAACGTTCGTGGCCGAAAACAAGTCCGCGTTTCTCGCGCAGAACGCGTTCGAACGAAACCAGATGTCGCCCGAGGAGATGGAAACGCTCATCGGGCTGCTTCGGAAACTGACAGGACGAGAAGCCGATGCCTCTTAATATCGACGAACTCATCGCCATCGACATTCACACCCATGCCGAGGAGCCGTGCAAGCACGGCGAAGAGCGTGACGACGGCTATATGGAATTCCAGGCCGGCATGGCGCGGTATTTCAATAACCCCGCCGGGGCGGACGGGATGCTGCCGTCGCCGGGCCAGACCGCCGCATACTTCCGCGAACGTAAAATCGGCGCTGTGATCTTTCCGGTCGATGCAGAACGCGAAACCGGTTTCCGGCGTTATTCGAACGAGGAAGTTGCCGAAATCGCCGCGGAGAACGACGACATCCTTATCCCCTTCGCGTCGATCGACCCGTGGAAGGGCAAGATGGCCGCCCGCGAAGCGCGTCGCCTGATCCGTGATTTCGGGGTGCGAGGGTTCAAGTTCCACCCGACCATGCAGGGCTTCTGGCCCAATGACCGAATGGCCTATCCGTTCTACGAGGTACTGGAAGAAGAAGGCGTCATCTCGCTGTTTCATACCGGACAGACCGGTGTGGGTTCGGGGATGCACGGTGGCATGGGGATGCGGCTGAAGTACTCGCACCCGATGTCCATCGACGATGTCGCAGTGGATTTCCCCGATCTCAAGATCATCATGGCCCACCCCTCGTTCCCTTGGCAGGAAGAGGCGCTGGCCGTCGCTCAGCACAAGCCGAACGTCTATATCGACCTGTCCGGCTGGTCGCCGAAGTATTTTCCCGAGATTCTCATCAAGTATGCGAATTCGATGCTGAAGAAAAAGATGCTGTTCGGCTCGGATTGGCCGGCGATCACGCCGGATCGCTGGTTGGCCGATTTCGAGAAAGCCCCATTCAAGGATGAGGTACGTCCGCTCATCCTCAAGGAAAACGCCAAGCGTCTCCTTGATCTATAGGACGTTCAATTGGGAGGAAAAAACATGAAACTCTGGACAATCACCGGCACGGCCTTCGCCGCCGCGCTTTCGTTCACCGCAGTCGCCCAGGCGCAGTCGTTCGTGGCCGCTCCGGCTGCACCGCCGGCTCACCCGGCGAACTATATGTATCAGCAATTCGCCACCTTCCTCGACGAGGAAACGGGCGGCGAAATGTCCGCGAACATCGTCGGGCCGGAAGTCGTTTCGCTTCCGCAGATGAAAGACGCACTTCAGACCGGGCTTGCCGCCGTCGGCAACTCGCTCCCGCTCTACTTCGCGGCGGACTTCCCGGAAACCGGCGTGGCCGGCGACCTCGCACTCGCCGGTCGCAGCCCGCATGCGATGGGCTGGGCGATGACCGAGTTCGTGGTCAACTGCGCACCCTGCCAGGAAGAATACAAAGCCTTCGGCGGCGTGTTCCTCGGCTCCGGCTCGTCGGACGTTTACGTGCTGATGACGACCAAGCCGGTCGAAAGCATCGAAGACCTGCAAGGCATGCGCCTGCGGTCGGGCGGCGCCCCCTATTCGCGCTGGGCTGAAAACTTCGGTGCGACCCCGGTGAACCTGCCGGTCGGTCAGACCTTTGAAGCGCTGAGCCAAGGGACCATCGACGGCACCATGGCGTCTATCGCCGACATGCTGTCTTACCGCCTTGTGGACGTTGCGACCAACGTGCTCCGTGTGCCGCTGGGCACCTACCACGTGACGTCGAACTTCACCGTGGCCGCGGACTCATGGGCGGACATGTCCCCCGAGCAGCGTGAGATGTTCGCGAAAGCGGCCAACCGCGGCAACCCGCAGCTCACCGACCGCTGGGGTTACCAGATGCCGGAAGAGGCGAACGCTGCCGTGGCCGAGGCCGGGATCACCGACATGGAGCCGTCGGAAGAGTTCCTCGCCGCCTCCAACGCCTTCGCGGATCAGGACGTGCAGTCGCGCATCGACGCCAACCCGCTTGCCGCCGATTTCGCGGCACTCATCGAAAAGTGGGACGGCATCGTCGAAGAAGTCGGGACCGACCCCGAAGCACTCGCTGCCCGCGCTTGGGACGAGATCTGGGCGAACGTCGATTTCTCGACCTACGGTATGTAAGACCATCGCCCCGGCCCCCGAAGAGGGCCGGGGCTTTCCAGCTTCAGGTGCCTTATGGGTAAGCTCATCACGACCGCCATGTGGACCGCAAGGATCATGGGCTATATCGGCGCATTCGCCGTTGTTGCCATGATGCTTCACATCACGCTCGACGTGATCCTGCGCAACCTGTTCAACATCTCGATGAACACGGTGCCCGAAATCGTCGCCCGCTATTACATGACCGCGCTCGCCTTCCTTCCCTTGGGATGGCTCGAGTTGAAACGGCAGATGATCTCTGTCGAGCTGATCGACTTCGTGCTGACCGACCATCTGCGCCGCATCTCCGATACCTCGGTGATGGCGATTGCCGCGGTGATCTACGGCTTCCTCGCCTGGACCAACTGGGACAAGGCGATCTCGGAAACCCGCGTCGGTACTCTGGTGGAAATCGCGACCTACAAAATGCCGGTCTGGCATAGTTTCTATTTCGCGCCGATCGGCTTCACCCTTGCGGCCTTCGTCTCGGTATTGCTCGCTTTCGGGTATCTCGTTCCGAACCTGGGCGCCAAATTGGAAGAGGCAGAATAATGAGCGTCGAGATCGGTATCTGGGGCGTCGTCGCGCTCGGCATCCTGCTCATCATGCGGCTCCCGGTGGCGTTGGCGCTGATCCTCGTTTCGTTCTCGGGGATCTGGGCCATGATCGGGTTGAAACCGGCGCTGGGTATCCTCGAGAATACACCCTACAGCTTCGTCGCCTCCTGGACGATGAGCGCGGTGCCGATGTTCCTGCTGATGGGCTTCGTCGCGTTCCATACGGGGCTGACAGCGGGGCTGTTCGACGCGGCCAAGGTGTTTCTCGCCCGATTGCCCGGCGGGCTCGCGATTTCGTCAATCTTCGCCTGTTCCGGCTTCGCGGCCCTCTCCGGCTCGTCGATTGCGACGGCGGCCGCCATGGGCCGGATCGCGATCCCTGAAATGGTGACCGCAGGCTACCGCCCGTCAATTGCCTCAGGCGCCATCGCGGCAGGCGGCACCATCGGCGCGCTCATTCCACCTTCGATCCTGATGATCATCTACGGGATCATCGCGGAAACCTCGGTGACGCAGGTATTTCTCGGCGGCGTCTCGATCGGGATTGCCACGGCCATCGCCTATACCATCGTCGTGCTGATCATCAGCCTCCTGCGGCCCGACATCATCCCGCGCAGCGCCGACGTGGAAAAAGGCGAAGGCATGAAGGTCTTCGTCTCGCTCCTTCCCGTGCTCGTCCTGATCCTCATCGTGTTCGGGGGGCTGTTCTCGGGCCTCTTCACCGCGACGGAGGCGGGTGCCATCGGCGCGTTCGGCACCTTCGTCGTCGCCGGGGCCACCGGAAAACTGACCCGAAGCGCGATCTCCCGTTCGCTGATCGAAACCGTGACGACCACCGGCTCGCTGCTCATTATCGGCTTCGCGGCCACCATGTTCACCCGCTTCCTCGGGCTTTCCGGGCTACAGAGCTTCATCGCGCAGGCCGTCGCGAATGCGGATCTGAGCTATGTGATGCTGATGCTGATCATCGTCGCGATCTACCTCGCGCTCGGCACTTTCATGGAGCCATTCGGCGCTATGCTCGTGACGCTGCCTGTGTTCCTGCCGGTCCTCGAAGCCCAGCAAATCAACCTCGTCTGGTTCGGCGTGCTGGTGGTGAAACTGCTCGAGATTGGGATGATCACACCGCCGGTCGGGCTCAACGTCTTTGTCATCAAGAACGTGGCGAGCAAATATGTCTCTGTCGTTCAGGTGTTCAAAGGCGTGATCCCATTCATTCTGTCGGACATCGCCGTCGTCGCCGTGGTTATTGCGTTCCCGGCGCTCGTTCTGTGGCTCCCTTCCTTCCTGTGACCTCTTTCCGGTCGTGAAAATATCCTGGGGTGAGACGCGCCCCCCGGGGCGCGGCGAGGGGCAACGCCCCTCTTATTCAAGGAAAATGCATGGGCGGCTTCGGGCCGCCCATTCCGCTTTAAAGCCCCCATTTGTTTGGAACGATTCCAAATCCGACTAAATTTGTCGGATTGACATTCCATACTAAATCTATCAGGAAACGTGGGACATTCGAAAACAAAGACTCCAAAGGGATGGATATGAAACGGACAACTCTTACGGCATCGGCACTTATCCTCGCCGCTGTTCCCGCGTTTGCCGCGACCAAGGGCGAGGTGTTGACCACCTATGCCGACATTGCGCACGCAGGTTACGAGGACAGCCTGACCACTGCGCAGACGCTCAATGAAGCCGTTGACGCTCTGATCGCCAACCCGTCTGAAGAGACGCTGGCAGCCGCCCGTGAAGCATGGGTTGCCGCGCGCGAGCCTTATCAGCAAACGGAAGTCTACCGCTTTGGCAACGCGATCGTCGATGACTGGGAAGGCAAAGTGAACGCCTGGCCGCTGGACGAGGGCCTGATCGATTACACCGAGAACCAGGAACCGACCGACGAAAACCCGTTCGCCACACTCAACGTGATCGCGAACCCGAACCCGACCGTGGGTGGCATCGAGATTGACGCCTCGACCATCGACGCTTCGCTCATCGGCGAAGAGATCAATGAGATCGACGGCATCGAATCGAACGTGGCACGCGGATATCACGCCGTCGAATTCCTGCTCTGGGGTCAGGATCTGAACGGCACAGAAGCTGGCGCGGGCGAACGCCCCTACACCGACTTCGTCGAAGGCGAGGACTGCACCGGCGGCAACTGCGATCGTCGCGTGGATTATCTCGAAGCTGCAATGGATCTTCTGATCGCTGACCTCGAAGAAATGGTCGGTTACTGGGCCGAAGGCGGCGAAGCCCGCGAAGCCGTGATGGAAGACGAGGACGCAGGCATTACCGCGATCCTGACCGGCATGGGTTCACTCTCCTACGGTGAACAGGCTGGCGAACGTATGCGCCTTGGCCTCCTCCTGAACGACCCGGAGGAAGAGCACGATTGCTTCTCGGACAATACCCATCGGTCGCACTACAACGACGGTTTGGGCGTTCAAAACGTTTATCTGGGCTCCTACACCCGGGTTGACGGCTCCACCGTCGAAGGGCCATCGCTGTCCGACCTCGTCGCGGAATCGAACGCCGATCTCGATGCGGAGATGAAGAGCAAGCTGGACACCACGATGGGCGCCATGACCGCGCTGTCCGATGCCGCCGAAGGTGGCATGGCCGTGGACCAGATGCTCGCGCCGGGTAACGAGGAAGGCGAAAAGTTGATGATGGACGCCATTAACGGCCTCGTCGACCAGACCGCCACCATCGAGCGCATCGTTGCCGACCTCGGTCTGTCCGCAATCGACTTTGAAGGGTCCGACAGCCTGGACAACCCGGACGCTGTTTTCCAGTAAGTTTGGAGCAAAGAAGATGATCGTCTGCCACTGCCAAAACATCACCGACCGCGACATTCATGCCGCCATCGACTGGATGCGGGCAGCGGATGAACAGACGATCATCACACCCGGGCGCATTTATCATGCGCTCGGAAAAAAAGCGGACTGTGGCGGCTGCATGTCCCACTTCGTTGCGACCATGCGTTCGAATGATAAGGTAGAAGTTCCAGCAGAGTTGCGGAATCTCCGCGACCGCCAGAAGAAGGACCATCGACATGAAGGGCAACGACAAGGTTATTGAGTGCCTCAACACGGCACTCCGCATGGAACTTACCGCAGTCAGCCAGTATTGGTTGCACTATCGTCTTCAGGAGGACTGGGGGCTCAAGAAGATGGCCGAAAAGTCGCGCGAAGAAAGCATCGAGGAGATGCAGCACGCCGACAAGCTCATTGAGCGAATCATCTTTCTCGAGGGTCATCCGAACCTGCAGAAGCTCGACCCGCTCAGAATTGGCGAAACGCCGAAAGAAACGCTGGAAGCCGACCTTGCCGCCGAACAGGAAGCCGCAGCTTTTTACCGCGAAGCCCGCGATGTCTGTAACGACGCAAAAGACTATGTCTCGCAGAAGGTCTTCGAAGATCTGCTGGCCGACGAAGAAGGTCACATCGACTTCCTCGAAACCCAGCTCGACCTTTACGCGCGTCTCGGCGATGTGGGCTATGCCCAGATCAATGCCGCAACGATGGACGAAGGCGAGTAACCTTGCGCGCGTGGTGGCGCTCGTCGCCGCCACACCCGCGTTTTCCGGCTCGCTCCCTGCCGATGGTCATCTGAACGTCATCCCGCGAACGGCCGAGGAAATCGCACGTATCGAAGCGGTGACGCGCCCGACCGACGATTTCAGCACCCCTGAACAATTCGAACTCTTGCCCGCAGGCGCAGCGACGTCGCTTGCGCCGGTGACGGAGCAGTCCTTTACCCATCCGTCGGCGAACATGAACCTGGCGCGCCGGCTCGATTTCGTCGCGGGCCATTCGCTTTTTGAGAAGATCTGGGTGCAGGCACCGACGGTCACTCGGGCAAGTGACGGCCTCGGCCCGCTCTACAATGCCCGCGGTTGCCAGAATTGCCATATCCGCAATGGGCGGGGGCATTTGCCCGAAGGCCCCGACGACAACGCGGTGTCGTTCGTCATGGCGCTTGCGGTTCTGGCAGAAACAGACCCTGATACAGCCGAAATCGAGGATTACGTCGCGCGAGACCCTGAGCCGACATACGGTCGGCAGATCCAGGATTTCGCGGCCGCCGGCCTCCCGGCAGAGGCGCAGATACGTATCGACTGGGACGAGGTCGATGTGCCGCTTGCGGGGGGCGAGGTCGTAACCTTGCGAAAGCCGATTTATTCCCTGACCGGGCTTGCATACGGCCCTCTGCGCGAAGACGTGATGATGTCACCCCGAATTGCGCCGCAGATGGTCGGACTGGGGTTGCTCGAAGCGATCCCGGAGGCGGACATACTTTCCAACGTCGACGAGGACGACGCTGATGGAGACGGCATTTCGGGGCGCGCGAATTTCGAGTATTCCCCGGAACATGGCCGCGTCATGCTGGGCCGGTTCGGGCGCAAGGCCTCATCAGTCACGGTGATGCACGAAAGTGCTGCGGCCTTTTCCACGGATGTCGGCATTTCAAATATGCTGTTTCCCGCAGCCGCAGGAGATTGCACCCCGGCGCAAGCCGAGTGCCTCGCCGCACCTCAAGGCGATGACGAGATACACGACGGGCTCGAGATCAACGTCGCCGGAATGGAAGCGCTCGCCTTCCACGCTCGTAATCTTGCCGTGCCAGCACGTCGCGCACCCGACGCGCCGGAAGTTCTGCGTGGCAAACAGGTCTTCTACGAAGCCGGTTGTGTTGCCTGCCACACCCCCAAATTCGTGACCCATCGGCTTGCCGACCGGCCCGAGCAGAGCTTTCAGCTGATCTGGCCTTACACCGACATGCTCCTGCATGACATGGGCGATGGGCTTGCGGACGGGTATGTCGAAGGCCGTGCAACAGGTCGTGAATGGCGCACCGCGCCGCTGTGGGGTATCGGACTTACAGAAACCGTGTCGGGTGTCGCAGCCTATTTGCACGACGGTCGCGCTCGCAGTCTTCTGGAAGCCGTGCTCTGGCATGGCGGCGAAGCTCGGGCCAGCCGCGATGCCATCGTCGCCCGACCGAAACCTGACCGCGACGCGCTCGTGGCATTCCTGGAGTCCCTTTGATGCGATATGCCCTCGTCCTTGCCCTTGTCGCCTCACCTGCCCTCGCAGGGCCGCAAGAGGCCATCGAGAACCATATCCTGCCCAACCTGACCGCTTTCACGGAAGCGGCCGGGGCGCTCGATGATGTGGCGCAGGCGAACTGCGAGGCGGACGCGCTCAAGGGTCCGTATAACGCTGCGTTCGACGCATGGATGCGCATCGCGGATATTCGATTGGGGCCGTCGGAGCAGGGCGTGCTGACGATTTCCTTCTGGCCAGACACCAAGGGGCACACTCAACGAACGTTGAAACGCCTGATCGAAGCCGAAGATCCGGTGGTTGAAAACCAGAAGGACTTCGCGGAGATTTCGGTTGCGGCGCGCGGGTTTTTCGCGCTCGAGCGGATGCTCTATGACGAGGATTATTCCGATTATGGAGAAGCGAGCTATGCCTGCGCCCTGACCCGTGCCATGACACATGATCTGGCACAGCAGGCTGCTGCGCTGGAGAATGCGTGGCGCGAGGATTTTGTCCCTGTGATCCTGAATCCCGGAGTCGAAGGCAACACGACATACCTCGACGAAACCGAGGTGGTGCGCGCGATCTATACACAGGTGATGTCATCCCTCGAAGTGACCGCCGATACGCGGTTGGGACGACCATTGGGCGAGCCTACGCGCCCGAGACCGAGCCGGGCCGAAGCGTGGCGGTCTGAAAGGAGCCTCGCGAACACCATGATCGTCACGCAATCGGCATACGATCTCGCGGTGGAACTGGCGGATTGGGAGTTGCCTGAAACCGCCGCCGCAATGGAACAGGTTCATGCGGCCGCGGAAAAGATCGAAGATCCGGGATTTCAGAATATCGACGACCTTTCCAGTCGGTTTGACCTCGAAATCCTGCAACAGGCGATCGACGGTGTGGAGAACGCGCTCGAAGCCGAGCTGGGTGTGAGATTAGGTATCCAGCCGGGATTCAATTCGACGGATGGCGACTGACATGACAACGCGACGCGGCTTCATCGGAGGATTGCTTGCGGCCAGCACCGCCCCCCGGCTGGGATGGGCGAGCGTCGGCTCGCCGGCCTTTCTTGCGGCGGCGCGTGAACCGGATGGAAGTTACGCGCTCCATGGCCTGACTTCTGCAGGGATAGAGACGTTTTCTATTCCGCTCCCGGACCGGGGACATGCGGCCTGTGGTCATCCGACACGCGCCGAGGCGATCGGGTTCGCGCGTCGGCCGGGTCGCTTCGCGCTGGTGCTCGATTGTGCGACCGGGCAGGTGATCCATCAACTCGGCCCGCCGGACGGACGCGTTTTCCAGGGGCATGGCGCTTATTCTGGTGATGGTTCACTTCTGTTCACCTGCGAGCAGGAGGAGCAGGGTAGCATTGGACACATCGGCGTGTGGGAGACGGATGGTTACCGGCGGATCGACAGTTTTGCGACCACCGGGATCGGGCCCCATGAAATTCGGCTCATGCCGGATGGTCGATCGCTCGTCATTGCGAACGGCGGGATCGAGACGGTCGGGCGCGAGAAGGTCAATCTCGACCGAATGCGACCGTCGCTGGTCTATACCGATCTGTCCGGACGGGTGATGGATAGGGTCGAGTTGGAACCGAGCCTTGCTCGCAACTCGATCCGACACCTCGCCATCCGGCAGGACGGGCTGGTTGGCTTTGCCATGCAATGGCAGGGCGAACTGGGGGCGACCGTGCCGCTCCTCGGTCTGCATCGCGTGGGCGAGATGCCGACATTGGCCGCTGCGCCATCCGAGGATGAGCGTGCGATGGAGGGCTATGCTGGAAGCGTGGCTTTTGCCGGAACGGGCGCGGAAATCGCCATCACATCACCGCGAGGCGGACGGCTGCACAGGTTCAGCGCGAGCGGCGAATTCATAGCCGCGTTTCGGCGTTCAGATGTCTGTGGTCTTGCCGCACTGGGCGACGGCTACCTTGCTTCGGATGGGTTGGGCGGATTGATCGCACTGGACAATGACCGCCCGCGCGTGCTGTCGCGTGCGCCTTGCTCGTGGGACAACCATCTGATTGCGATCTGAGGGGTCTTTTTTGGACCTCTTGAGGGTCTAGACTGCGTAGTAGTCTCGATACCATTCGACCAACGCGCTAACGCCATCCTTCACGCCCGTCCTGGGGGTGTATCCGGTCAGTGCAGTCAAAAGCCCGGCATCGGCCCATGTCGCTGGAACGTCGCCAGGTTGCATCGGGAGGAGGTTCCTGACGAATTTCTTGCCGGTCGCCTCCTCGATCGCGTCGATGAAGTCGGTGAGTTGCACCGGATCGGAATTGCCGATGTTGACAACGCGGAAGGGCGCGACGGGCGACAGGCTGTCGCCCTCGGGCACGACGCCGTCCTCGGGACGGATCGGGACGACGTCCATCAACAGCCGGATCGCGTGCACCAGGTCAACGACATAGGTGAAGTCGCGTTTCATGTCGCCGAAGTTGTAGACGTCGATCGGCCTGTCTTCGAGGATGGCCTTGGTGAACTTGGACGGCGCCATGTCAGGCCGCCCCCAAGGGCCATAGACAGTGAAAAACCGGAACATTGTTATCGGCAGGTTGAACAGGTGGGCATAGCTGTGCGCCATGCTTTCGGTCGATTTCTTGGTCGCGGCGTAAAACGACATCTGGTGATCGGCTTTGTCGGTTTCCCGGTAAGGCATCGTTTCGTTCGCCCCGTAAGCTGACGAGGTCGATGCGAGAAGCATGTGGCGGGGCGGATGGGCGCGAGCGGCTTCGAGCAGCTCGAAAGTGCCGACGATGTTACTTTCCAGATAGGCGCGGGGGTTCTCGATCGAATATCGCACGCCAGCCTGTGCGGCGAGGTGGATCACCACATCTGGCCTCTCCTCCTCGAAAAGGCTCATGAGCAGCCCCGGAGTCTCGACCATGTCATGCACTGAGCGGTATTGGTCCGACCCGACAAGCCGCGCTTCACGCGCCTCTTTCAGCGACACGTCGTAGTAATCCGACATGCAGTCGAGACCGACGACGCGCCAGCCTTCGTCGAGGAGAGCTTGAGCTACGTACGAGCCAATGAAACCTGCTGCGCCTGTGACGAGTGCTGTGGGCATCTACAAAGTCCTTTTCGAAAACAAGGCGTTGGCTGGTCCTAGTCTGCGCCGAACAGGTCGCGTGTGAACACCTTGTCCGACACGTCGTGCAGGTCGTCGGTAATACGGTTGGCAACGATCAGATCGCTTTCGGCTTTGAAGGCTTCGATGTCGTTCACGACGCGCGAATGGAAAAAATGGTCTTCCTCCATCACCGGCTCATGGACGATGACTTCGATCCCCTTGGCTTTGATGCGTTTCATGATCCCCTGAATGGACGATTGTCGGAAGTTGTCGGACCCGGCTTTCATCACAAGTCGATACACGCCGACGACCTTCGGTCCCCTCATGAGGATCTGATCGGACAGGAAATCCTTGCGGGTGCGGTTGGCGTCGACGATCGCACGGATGAGGTTTTGAGGCACATGGTTATAATTTGCGAGAAGCTGTTTGGTATCCTTTGGCAGGCAATAACCGCCGTAGCCGAAGGACGGGTTGTTGTAATGCGCCCCGATCCGGGGATCGAGCGAAACGCCTTGGATGATCTCCCGAGAATCCATGCCGCCCGAGAGCGCATAACTATCGAGTTCGTTGAAGAAAGCGACACGCATGGCGAGGTATGTGTTTGCAAAAAGCTTGATCGCTTCGGCTTCGCGTGGGCCTGTAAAGAGGAGTTCCACGTCTTTGCTCACTGCACCCTCGACCATCAATTCGGCGTATTGGCGTGCTCTATCTGTGCGTTCACCGACGATGATACGGGAGGGATGCAGGTTGTCATACAGCGCTCGCCCCTCGCGCAGGAACTCGGGCGCGAAGACGATGTTCTGCGAGCCGGTCTTCGCGCGAATATCCTCGATATAGCCAACAGGAATGGTCGACTTGACGACGATCAGGGCCTCGGAATTGACTTCCAGAACCTGCGAAATCACCGTTTCGACCGAGGACGTGTCGAAATAGTTGAGGTTCGGGTCATAATTCGTTGGAGTGGCGACGACCACGAGATCCGCCTCTTCGTAAGCACTCATGGCATCCGTCGTCGCAGTCAGGTCGAGTGCGACTTCGCCAAAAAACTTTTCGAGGTCTGCGTCAACGATCGGGCTCTTCTTCGCGTTCACGAGTTCCACACGTTCAGGTAGGATATCGACGGCAATGACCTTGTGGTTCTGGGCCAAGAGGGCGGCGTTAGACAGCCCGACGTAACCGATACCCGCTACTGCGATCTTCATTGTAATGTTTCTTTCGTCCCAAGAGCCGTTACGGACCGTGCACGATCCGCTCGACCTATTTGCGGTTTCTCGAGTGCCAAATCGACCAAACGCTTTGCGCGACGTTGTTTTAGTGCCTGTTGGCGGGTTTTCCAACATCAAGACTTCCAGGACCTGGAGGTCGGATTAGAGCCAACGGATAGGTTCTTCTTGAGCCGCCGTGTGTTCCGGGGCCAACATCAGGCGGAACTGGTTACCGCCGGGAGGCGTTGCCATAGCTAGAGATACAGGCCGGGGATGGGAGTCGAAGGCCATGCAAGTGCTTAGCCCGGCGCTGTCCCTGTCACGGGGTGCGACGGAGACAGACATTTTGAGAAGCGCCGGATGGTGAGCCGACCTGATATTCCGTCTTCGGCAAAAGAACCTGTTGGGTTCAGGCTTTCTCCTCCGGAGTGGGCCATCGTCGTGCTGGCTCTGCTTGCTTTGATTACGGCCCTCGCCTTGGCACGGGAGTTTCTGGTCCCGGTGCTCATGGCCTTTCTCCTTGCGCTGGTATTTTCGCCGATGTGCCGCTGGCTTCGCCGCCGGGGCATCCCCGAGCCCGTTTCAGCGACCGTCATCGTCGCGGCGCTGATTGGGGGTTTGGCGGCTGCGATTACGGCATTCGCGATGCCGATTTCGGATTGGGTGCAGCATGCGCCGGATCACATGCGGGAAATCGAGGAGAAGCTTCAGTCATGGTCAGGCGTTGCCGAAGCCGTTTCGGATGCAGGCAAGGAAATTGAGAACGCCGCAGATGCCGCGTCCGGCAGTGAAGGTGCGACGGAAGTGGTCGTCAGGGAGGGCGGCCCAATGTCGCGGATCGCGTTCGAAGCGCCGTTGGTCGCCGCACAGACCGCTTTGGTTCTCATCGTGCTCTTTTTCGTCCTCGCCTCTGGCAATCTATTCTACGAGCGGCTCGTGCGGGTCATGCCGACGTTCGCAGACAAGCGGCGGGCCCTGACCATCGTGTATGATGTCGAGCGCGAGGTTTCGCGATACCTGCTTTCGATCACGATCATCAATGCGGGCCTTGGTGTAGCCGTTGCGATTGCGCTTTCCCTGCTCGGAATGCCCAGCCCTCTTATCTTCGGGTTACTGGCCTTCGCGTTGAACTACGTTCCCTTCATTGGTGCCTTGGTCGGGGCCGCTCTCGTTTTCTCGGTCGGTCTGGTCTCCCAGGATACGTCGTTCGATGCAATCCTCGCCGCGCTTACCTATTGGGGGCTGACGGCAATCGAAGGGCAATTCATCACGCCAATGCTGGTCGGCAAACATCTGCGGCTCAATACCGTCGTGATCATCATTTCAGTCGCATTCTGGGCCTGGCTCTGGTCGGTCATGGGAATGCTTATGGCGGTTCCCCTGTTGGTTACCTTCCGGGTCTTTTGCAAACATGTGCCTCAGCTTTGGGCTATCGAGGAGTTTTTGTCCGGCCCGGAAATCGAGAGGCGCTCCGAGGATCAGGACGAGGCCTGAGGGCAGCCAAGCCCGAAGATCGGGTCAGGTCCGCCTTTTCCCGGAGTGCGTCCAGTCCGCGGGTTGATCGTTCCGCTCCGACGAAAGCGCGGATTCGGTCAGGAACTTGGTTGAACTCCATCCGCCGTCAACTGCCAGAACCTGTCCGTTGATCCAACCGGAGGCAGGCGAAGACAGGAACCATACTGCTTCCGCTACATCCTCGGCTGTGCCCCATCGGGCGGCGGGGGTCATGTCGTAATTCATCCGGCGGAACGCCTCGACCTCAAGACGATGTTCCGTCATCGGCGTAGGTATCACACCCGGTGCGACCGCGTTCGACCGAATACCAGCGGACCCGTATTGCGCCGCCATGTGCAGCGTCAGCCCGTTCAGCCCGGCCTTGGCAGCGGAATAAGCCCCACCGCGCAATCCTCCCACAAGCGCGTAGGTGGACGAGACATTGACGATGGTTGCGGTATCTCCGAAGGCCGTCAGTGCCTCGCGTGCAAGCCGAAAAGGCGCACGCAGCATGAGGCCCAGGAACCTGTCCAGCGTTTCGTCATCGGTGGAATGGACCGGCTCAGGGCTGCCCACGCCCGCGTTGTTAACGAGGTGGTCGAGGCGCCCGGTTTTTTTCGTCGCGTGTTTTACGATCTCGAGGGGCGCCGCGTCATCGGTGATGTCTGCGGCAAAGGGAAGGAAGTCCGCGCTATGGCTTCGGGTCTTGGCGCTGACCGCGTCGAGTTTGCCTTGATCGCGCCCGACACCGACCACCGTGATCCCTTGCGACAGAAACTTGAGCGTCGTCGCGAGGCCGATTCCGCTGGATGCGCCGGTGATGATCGCGGTGGGCATGATCTGTCCTTTCAGTAGGGGGCGAGGGGGGCCTTGTGTTCGAGCATATCGTCGGGTCCGAGAAACGCGCGCAGGATGTGCGCTCTCTTGAGGAACAGGTGAGCATCGGCCTCGGCAGAGAAGCCGATCCCGCCATGTATCTGGATCGCGCCTCGGGCCGTTTCCACCGTGGTACGTGGCGCGAGCCGGGCGAGGGCTGAGCACAGGAATCCCGCGTCGGGTGACGCGTCACGTGTCGCGATCGCGGCCATATCGAGAAGCGCGGACACTTTCTCGATCCCGATGCTCATGTCGGCGGCCCGGTGCTTGATTGCCTGAAAGCTGGCGATCGGGCGTCCGAATTGCTCGCGGTCCCGGGCGTAGGCCAAGGCAAGGTCGCGTGCGCCTATCGCGACACCCAATAGCTGCGCCGATGTCAAAACCTGCGCGACGAGGTGCGTCGCGGCATCGGCCCGTCGCGCATTTTGTGAAGGCGGTGCCTTTGCGAAGGCATAAGTGCCACCGAGTGCCGGGGTCGTTTCCGTCGCCTTGGCGGGTGCGAGCGTCAGACCGTTTCCGACGCGTATCAGCGCCTGTGCGGTGTCTGGTTGAGGCAGCCAAAGCCACGCATCTTCTTGCGAAAAACCGAGCGCAGCGGTCGCAGTCGGGTCGATGCGCCGCGCGATGGCGGTGGCGAGGGCTGCTGGCGGGGCGAGGTGGCGGCCCAAGGCGACATGCAGATGCGCCTCTTCGACCAGAGTGAAGCCGGCACCACCTTCGGTGTCGGGTCGGGCAAGATCGAAGGCGCCGAATTCGTCCAACGCCGCGAGGCTGTCATCAGACCCATCCCGCAGCCGCGCGACAGGATAATGCGTGTCCAGCATGGTCTGCGCTGCGTCGAGGATTTGGCGCAGATCGTCGCTCGGTGTTAGATCGAAGCTCATGCCCGTGGCTCCCGCGGCATTGCAAGGATACGCTCTGCAATGATGTTGCGTTGTATTTCGGCCGTACCGCCCGCGATCGTCTCGGAAAAGCTTTCGAGATAGTCGTGCGACCAGCGCGGGTCGGCGAGGGCAGCGGGCCCGAGTATGTCCATTGCGGCGCGGTGGATCTCTTGTGCGAGCTCGGCGAAGGCCAGGCGAACGAGAGAGCCATCGAAGGGCGTGTCCGGCTCACGCAGCGCTGTGCGCCACGTCATCGCGCGCAAGGCGGCGGCTTCGGCCCGGAGGTCTGAAAGACGCGCGGATGTGGCAGAACCTGCGGGCGCATCGGCCAGCCGGATCAGGTCTTCCACCTTCACCGACAATTCAACCTGGAGTGCGAGCGCGGCGGTCCGCCGCTCGAACGCGAGCGTGGTCATGGCGACCGACCACCCATCATTCAGATCGCCGACGACTTCGGTAAGAGGGATGCGGACATTGTCGTAGAACACTTCAGCGAAATGCGTGACGCCCGCGATATTCTTGATCGGGCGCACGGTGATACCGGGTAGGCTCATGTCGCAAATGACCCAAGAGAGCCCGTGGTGACGGGATGCGCCCGGGTCTGTGCGGATCAAGAGCTCCTGGTAGTCCGCGATGTCGGCATAGCTCGACCAGATCTTCTGCCCGTTCACAACGAGTTCGTCGCCCTCAACGCGGCCCGTGGCGCGCAAGGCGGCAAGGTCCGACCCCGCGCCTGGTTCAGAAAAGCCCTGACACCAGATCGAGCGGCCTCCGAGAATCCGAGGCAAGTGGAACGCCTTCTGAGCATCCGTGCCGCGTGCGATCAGGGTAGGGCCTGCGTGGTTCAACGCGACAAAGGTGCAATCGAGGGTCGAGGGTGCTCGGGCGCGGACGTATTCCTCATACCAGAGCATGAGCCGGGCCGGGGGAAGGCCTTGTCCGCCGTAAGCCTCTGGCCAGGCGAGCCCGGACCATCCGCCCTTGTGGCAGCGCGCGAGCCAGTCGGTCGCGTATGTGCGTGAGACAGGACCGTCGTACGGGGCGGGTTCAGCGGGGCGGTTCGCGCAAAGCCAGTCGCGGGCGCGGGCACGAAACGCCTCGTCTTGCTGCGTCGCTGTCAGGTCCATGCGCTCCCCCCCATCATCGCTGTTCCATATTGTGATATGGCAATCCGGATCGGCCTTCCGACCCTTTGGCCACCGATTGCTGCCAAGCTACACCTATGAAATTGGCGTGGTCAAGCTGTGCAGTGTTGACAGTGCCAAACACCAGCGCCATTTTCTGATAGTGTGCGGCACGACGTGGTGTCTCACAATATGGGAGGAATGCAGTATGGATTTCGCGTGGACCGAGGAGAGCGACGCGTTCCGCATGACAGTGCGCCGCTTCCTCGACCGCGAATTGCCGGTCGACTGGTCTGATATAGCACGCCACGGACCCGGTTCGCACGAACAGACCGAGTTCAGCCTGTCCTTTTGCCCGAAGCTGGCAGAAGCCGGTCTGCTGGTCCCGCATTGGCCCGAGGAATGGGGCGGCAGGGATCGTCCGACGTGGGAGCACTTTATTCTCGGTGAAGAGATGTGGGCGGCGGGTGAGCCGCGCGGCGGGCAATACATGAACGTCAACTGGATCGGCCCGGTTATTATGCGATTTGGATCGGACGATCAGAAACAGAGGTATCTGCCTCAGATGGCGGAAGGCAGAGCGATCTGGTGTCAGGGTTTTTCCGAGCCGGGGGCGGGGTCGGATCTTGCGTCGCTGCGCACAAAGGCGGTCCGGGATGGGGCCGACTACGTCATCAACGGGCAAAAGATCTGGACTTCATACGCCGGTCTTGCCGAGACCTGTTTCCTACTGGCACGAACCGGCGAGGGACGTTCGGGCATCGCGGTATTTCTTGTCCCAATGGATACGGCCGGTATCGAAGTCCGCGCGATCCCCAGCCTGATCGGACATGGCGATATCCACGAGGTTTTCTTTACCGATGTCCGAGTGCCGGAAACCTGCCGTTTGGGCGAAGAGGGCGAAGGATGGACAATCGTGTCTTACGCCCTCTCTAACGAAAGGGTCGGGATTCCGCGGTATGAGATGTCGGCGCGCGAACTCGACGCGATGGTGGCCGAGTTGCAGGGACGAGGTGGTTTCGGCAATGCTGTGATCCGAAGCCGTGCGGCCGAAGCGGCTGCGGCCTGCGAGGCGGCCCGGATGCTGGTCTACCGTGTCGTCGATGAACGCGCCCGTGGCGTGGCGCCCGGAACGGCTGCAAACCTCGCGCGTGTCGCTGTGGTGGAGGCCGATCACAAGGTGACTGATTTCGGGATGGATTTTCTGCCGGATTGTTTTTCGGGATCGGAGCATTCCCGATTTCTGTCGCACCATGAACGCGCCATCGTGACCGGCATCGCCGCGGGCGCTGCGGAAATCCAGCTCAATATCGTGGCGCGGCGGCACCTCGATCTTCCGAAAGGCCTTTGACCATGCGGCTCGCACCCAATCAGGATCAGACGATCTTTGCCGGTGTCCTGGCGCGGCTGCTCGAAGACGACGGCATTGCCGGGTTCCATACGGTAGCGAACTGGTCGCGCTACGAGTACGGTGAAGCACTCGATGACCGGCTTGGGGAAGCGGGTTTCTTCGAAGCCGCGCGTGAGGCGGACCTTGGCCCGGTTGCCGCGGCGATGATGGTGCATGAGATCGCGAAAGCGCCGGTGGTGATCGAATGCGCGGCCTCGGCACTTGTGAGACCATTCCTCGGGGTAGAGGTTCCTCGGCCACTCGCAGTCGTGGTGGATGATGCACCGGGTGCGATCCGTTTTCTTCCGCAAGCGAAGACGCTCTTGTCGATCAGCGACCAAGGTCTTCGGGTCGCTCCGGTCGAGGGGCAGTGCCGCGCGGTCGAAAGCCTTTTCGCCTATCCGATGGGTTGTCTAGACGTGTCGCCGGATTGGACCGCGCTCGACACCGACCCGGTCGAGGTCAGGACGCTGTGGCAAATCGCACTCGCCTCTGAGCTTGCCGGTGTGCTTTCAGGCGGCTTGGCGGCGGTGCTCGCATATGTGCGTGACCGGGAACAATTCGGGCAGGCGCTGGGCAGCTTTCAGGGCGTGCAGCATCGGCTGGCGCAGGACGCGGTCTGGATCGAGTCCGCACAGCTTCTAGCGCTCAGGGCGGCGTCGAGCCGCGATCCTGCCGATGCCGCACTGGCGCTGGGGGCGGTTCAGGAACGGGCTACGCGGATCGGCTACGATCTGCACCAGTTCACCGGTGCAATGGGCTTGACGCTGGAACATCCGCTGCACCGCTGGACGTATCGCGCCCGTTCCCTGCGCTCAGAGATGGGGGGCGCGTCGCAGGCGTTTCTCGACTATGCTGATGCGAAGTGGGGAGGCCGATGAACGACACGCCGAAATTTGAGACGCTGCGGCTCGAACGATCCGGGCGGCGGCTGACCATTACAATGAATCGGCCCGATGTGCTCAATGCCTTCGGCGGACAAATGCACCGAGAGATCGTCGAAGCGTTCGCCTACGCGCGGGACGACGAAAACTCGGACGTGGTGGTCATGACCGGCGAGGGGCGCGCGTTTTCGGCAGGGGGCGACATCGAGGGCATGGCCCGCGTCATGGAAGACCCCGCGCTGTTCGATCAGGAGATGGATGAGGCGCAGGCACTTATCCTCACGTTGTTGGACATTGAAAAGCCCGTGGTCGCCCGGATCAACGGCCCCGCCATCGGGCTCGGGGCAACGATCGCGCTTTTCTGTGACGTCAGTTTCGCAGCAGAAAGTGCCAGGATCGGTGATCCTCATGTCTCGATCGGACTTGTCGCGGGAGACGGAGGAGCGGTGATCTGGCCAGCTTTGATCGGGCTCAATCGCGCCAAGGAATTTCTGCTGACCGGCGACATCCTGAACGCCAAGGTTGCGGCTGAGATCGGCTTGGTGAACCATGTGCTGCCGGATAGCGAACTCGACGCCGCAGTGGACGGATTCTGCGAACGGATCGTCAGCGGAGCGAGACCGGCAATCCGGGGAACAAAACGGCTCTTGAATATGGAATTGCGTCGTCTCGCGGAAGCGTTGATGGCGCCGGGCCTCGTGCTGGAAGCCGAGACCGTGCGCAGCGAGGAACACCGCGCACGGGTCGAGGCATTCCTTGCGAAATCCGCAAAGTCATGACGGACGCGCCGGGCAGGTTGGCGAGACGGATGGACGCGCTTGCCGTTGCCGGACGTCACCGGGCCGAGCGACGCCCCACGCTGGGTGAGATTGCGCTGGCGCTCGCGGAAGAAGCTCCCGAGCAAGAGGTCCTGCGTCAAGGCGAGCGACGACTGACTCGTCGTGAGATGGTCGATATGGCCCGCGCTCTGGCCGGGGCGCTTGACCGGCTTGGGCTGACGCCGGGTGCAGCGATCGCGTTCCAGCTTCCGAATTGGTGGGAGGCGACGATCATCAACCTCGCGGCTGCCCTTACCGGGTACCGGGTGGTGCCACTCTTGCCGATGTACCGCCGGGCCGAGTTGAACGCGATTCTTCCGGTCTGCGGTGTCGAGGCAATTTTTATTCCGGCAGATGGCAAGATCGACCATGCTGCGCTTGTCGCATCGCTCGACGCGCCGCCAAAGTTCGTTCTGTCGGTGCGTGGCGAGGGTGCCAGAGATTTCTCGCAGCTTGTGCGTGCGACTCCTGCCGAACCGAGACTGCCGGATAGCCGCGACGCGAAGCTGATCATTTTCACCTCGGGAAGCACCGGCCAGCCCAAGGGGGTCATCCACACCCATGACAGCATGGACGCCGTCGTGCGGCGCACGGCGCATTTCTGGGACATGGGCGCAGACGATGTGCTCTACGTTCCGTCCCCCATCGGACATATCGGTGGTTCGATTTATGCGTTCGAGTTTCCGTGGATTACCGGGTGCCGAACGATCCTCGAAGACCACTGGGATCCGAACCTGGCCGCCGCCCGGATCGAGGAGGAGGGGGTCACGTTCATGGCGGGGGCCACGCCTTTTCTGGCGGGGCTCTTGTCGGCGACGAAGGCGTCAGGGCGAACGCTCGAGTCTCTCGATCGTTTCGTATGCGGTGGGGCCGCAGTGCCGCCGGAGCTGGTCCGCGCGGCGCTGGAGGCCTGGCCGGGTACCATCGTGTCGCGGGCCTATGGCTCGACCGAGATCCCGCTGGCCTGCCCCGGTATCCGCGACCGGGCTTCTGCCGAGGCCCATGCTGATACCGACGGCGAATTGGCGTTAGATATTCGGCTCGACGACGGGGAAATCCTTTTGCGCGGGCCCCAGATGTTCCCTGGATACTTGGACCCCGCACACGACCTCGGGGCTTTCACCGATGATGGGTTCTTCCGTATGGGCGACCTCGGTCAACTCGTCGATGATCGGTTTGTCGTCGTCACCGGCCGGAAGAAGGACATCATCATCCGAAAGGGCGAAAACATCAGCCCGCTCGAAATAGAGAACGCGATCCTCGCCCACCCGGATGTTCATGCGGTCGCGGTCGTAGGGGCACCGGACCCCGCGCGCGGCGAAATGGTGGTCGCCTTCGTCGTTGCGAGGCCTGACTTTTCCATGACGGCGATGACCGAGTATCTGGACCAGGCGGGTATGGCGCGCCAGAAGTTTCCAGAGCACCTGGAACATGTCGAGGCGCTTCCGATGAATGCGATTGGAAAAGTTCAGAAGCCGGACCTCCGAAAACGCGCGGCGGAGTTGGTGGCGGCGCGTGCTCAGAGCATGTAGCTTGGCCGAAACCACAAGAGGACGGGGCATGAAGGACGAGAATCAGGATGGAACGCAGGCGATCCGACGCGCGGCCTCGATCCTGAAGCAGATCGCGCATGTTTCAGGTGACGCGCCGCGCAACCTGCGCTCGATCTCGGAGGCCGTGGGGTTGCCACGCTCGACCACGCACCGGATTCTCAAGAGCCTCGCAGACACAGGTCTGGCAGCCTACGATCCCGCGTTGCGGCGCTACGAAGTCGGGATGCTGAGCTACGAACTGGGGCTTGCGGTCAGCGACCGTGTTCTCGAGCTCTCGCCCTGGACCGCCTGTGTTGACCGGGTGGCCGAGCGGTCGAACGTGACGACCTACCTCATGCGGCGCTCGGGGTTCGAAGCCGTTTGTGTTCATAAAGCGGAAAGCCGGGCTGTGATCCGGGTGATCCCTGTCGAAGTTGGTCAACGAAGATACCTTGGTGTTGGCGCGGGTGCGACTGCCTTGCTTGCGGGTCTTCCGGATGAAACATCGGACAGGGTTATCGAAACCATCGCACCGGAATTGGTGTCTTTCGAAAACCTTGACGCGGATACCGTCAGGGCGGCCGTGGCGGAGGCGCGCGAGACCGGGTTCTCGGAAAGTCGCGGGCGGGCGTACCGCTCGATCTACGGACTGGGAACGGTGGTGCGTTCTCTTGGCGATGAACCAGAGCTTGCCATTTCCATAGCGGTCCACGCCGAGGGTGTGGATGCAACCCGGATCGAGACCTGGAAGACGATCATGAGGGAAGAAATCGACGAGACGGAATCCCGGTTGGACTCGGTCAACGGATCTGCGCAGTAAGCACCGGGGCGAGCAACAGGGTGGCGAGGTCTGAGGCTTCATCGCCAAGCGCCTTCGTTCGGTCTTCCACGATTGCTTGTATCGACATCCCGCTGATCGCCCCGGAAATGACGCGTGCTGCCTGTTCGACGTCGGTGCCATGGGCAAGTTCGTCCGCGTCTTCGGCCTGTCGAAGATAGATGATCAGATTGTCGCGATATGCAGCCTGAAGCCGCACGACACCGGGCCGAAGATCCGGCATGGATCCGGTGCTTTCGATAATGAGGTGGTAGAGCGCGATCGCGCTTTCGGGCATGTCGCGCACGGCCTCGAGCTGGAGCGTGATGCGCTCTGCCAGGGCCGCGGCTCCGCGTCGAGCGCCCACACGTGTTTCGACGTGCCGGAGAAAGCGTTCCTCGATACCGTCCAGTACGGCAATCAAAAGGGCCGTCTTCGTCCCGAACCGTTGCACGGGCAGGTTCGGGCTATATCCCGCGTCAACGCCGATCTGCGCGAGCTTCGCGCCGCTGATTCCGTTTCGGCTGATGAGCGTCGTCGCGGCGCGCAGCATCCTGCGGTCGGAGGCTTCGCGCCGCTCCTTCTTTGGTCCGAGTTCTGTTGCCGTCATGGTCGCCTCGCTTCGTCCGGGCATTTGCACGTGACATAGGTCGTGGTGCAAGACGTCATCGGCCCGTGCTCGCGCCCGGCAACCAGGTGACAAGGTCGGGGATTAGGATCATCAGGATCACGACGCCAATCGCAGTGAGCGCGAAGGGCAGGACTCCTAGAAACACGGTTCCGAGCGAGATGGGTTTGCCGAGATTGGCCTCGGGATCTGATGCGATGCGATGGACGATGAAGGTCAGGATGCCAAGTGGCGGGGTCAGAAGTCCGACTTCGGCCATGACCACGAGGAAAACGCCGAACCAAAGCGGATCGACCCCGACCGAGGCGAGCGGTGCGAGCAGGACCGGGATGGTCAGGAGCATCATCGCCAGCGTGTCCATGAACATGCCGAGTATCAGGTAGGCGCCGATCAGGATGAACAGAAGCTCCACGCGGCCGAGCCCCATCTCGGCGATACCGCTCGCGATGAAGTTCGGAACCTGGCTCAATGCCATAGCGCGTGTCAGGACTGCGACGCCGACGATCAGCAGGAAGACCGAGGCTGTGCCGGTCAAGGTGCCGATAAGCGCCTCGCGCAGCATGGCGAGGATTTCGCGCACGTGGGTCCGCAGACGAAGCTGGTGGATAACGCCAAGGATCAGGGCCGCGATCATACCGCAGACGCCGGCCTCGGTGGCGGTGAAGATTCCGGCGAACAGGCCGCCGATCACGATGATGATCACGATGGCGATGGGCAGCCCCTCGATCAGCGCGCGCCAGCGCATCGGCCATGTCACGTCCGATAGATCCGCGCGCGGGGCAAGGCCGGGGCGCAGGAGCGCATGGACCACGATCATTACCCCAAAGGCGAGCGCGAGGATTACGCCCGGCACTACGCCCGCGAGCAATTGCTGACCGACAGGAAGCGACGCGGCTCCGGCATAGACCACAAGCAAAAGGCTCGGTGGAATGATCTGACCCAGCGTACCGGCGGCGGCCACGCTGCCCACGGCGAGTTGCGGGTGATAGCCGGACCTGAGCATCTCCGGGATCGAGACACGCCCGAGCGCATAGGTGATGCCGATGGTGCTCCCGGAACTCGCAGCCAGCGCTGCGCCCGCGAAGTTGGTCGCGACGGCCAGCCCGCCGGGCATCCATCCAAGCCACATGCGCGCGGCGCCGAAAGCCGATGTCGTCAGCCCCGATTTCCACAGGATCATGCCCATGAGAATGAACATCGGAATGACCGAGAGCGACCATGACGCGGTCGCGTCGAAGGCGACGCTTTCCATCGTGGAGCGCACCACGCGACCACCCGAAAGAGCGTACAGCCCGATCACCGCCGCGCCGAGCATTGCGACGCCCACCGGGATTCCCATGAGCAGAAGCACGATGGAAAGCAGTATGACCAGGATGCCGACGATCTCTTTCGGCAGGTCCGCCCCGAGCATGCCCCAGAGCGACCCTGCCGCCACGAACAGCCCGATCACGAAGATCGCGACGCCAATCCGGGAGCCTGTACGCAGGGGTATGGTGTTGGTCTCGCTTGTCATGCCGCTTCGCCTGCCGAACCGGTCAGGTCCTGGGGCAAATGGCCTGCGAGATAACGGAAACTCGTCGCCGCCGTTTGCAGGGCGAGTGCCAGAATGCCGAGGGGAGCCGCGAACTTGAACATCCAGATTGCGACAGGTGGGCTTGATGCTGTCGTCTGTCGATATTCAGCGGCCTCCATCGCCTCAGATAGCCCGTGCCAGGCGAGGACGATGAGAAGTATCGTGGCAATCGCGCCGAAGATGCCTTCGACGATCCGCCGCATCGTCGGGGGTAATGTGTCGAGAAGAATCGTCACTTTGATATGTTCCTGCCGGTATTCCGTGAACGCGAAGGCAAGAAGCGTCAGCGTCGGCATCCACCAATTCTCGGTATATTCCAGCGTGCCGGTGAAAGGCCTGTTGAACGCCGCGCGTCCGATCACGTCGACCAGCACGTTGAGCGCAAGAAGCACCAGCGCAATTCCCGCGATGATAGCGAGCACCATTGCAATCCTGTCGATTAGACGAATTGCGCGCGGTACGGGGCGCGGGGAGCTATGGCTGGAGTGATCGACGTGGGTCATCTCGGTCGAGTGTCGCGCGGGCGGGACGCGCGGGCAAGTAAAGGTTGCCCGCCCCGCGAAACGCGGGACGAGCGGGGAGGCTTCATTTCATCAACTCGGGCGTGACCTCGGAATTGAACTTCTCATAGAAGCTCGAAAGGTCGACGTCCGACAGGCCCGCGAAGGCTTCGAGAATGGCTTCCGGCGTGCGTTCGGCCACCTCGTAGCCATCTGCCACAAGCGCCTCGGTCCAGTAGTCGATGCGAGCTTGATATTCGTCGACGAAGGCCTGCGGATCAGACACGGCGTCCGGCGCGGTGTCCGCCAGTCCGGCCACGTAATTGGCCCGCTGCTCACGCACGATTGGTTCAAGGGTAGAGACATCATTTGTGTTGATCTCCTCACCCGCCGCGATCAGGTCGCCGGCCTTTGCCTCGATCTCCATGTAGCCCATCCAGATGTCATAGGCCGCTTTCACGTTGGCTTGAGTGATGAAATCCTGAAGCTCTTTCGGGAAATCGTTCCAGACTTCGAGGTTCATCACCCAGGTCGATGCCTGAAGCTGCGCCATCGTCACCGGCACGAATTCCGGCGCGACGTCCTTCAGGACAAGACCATCGGCATACTGGTTCGGGTTGATGACCATGCAATCGAACACGCCACGCTGGAGACCCTCATACGCCTCCCCCCAGGCAATCGAGACAGGCGTCATGCCCAGCGCCTCGGCCGATTGCGACCAGACGGCGCCGATCGCCCTTGCACGCTTGCCCTCAGCCTCTTCCGGCGACGAAATCGGCGTGTTGCACAAGAGGTTGTAGGCGGGCGTCGCGGTGGCCTGGAGCACTTTGACGTTGTGGCGTGCGTATTCTTCCGTGAGTGGTTCGAAGGTCAGCACAGTTTCCAGAGCAGTCGCCCCGCCAGCGGCGACGTCATGGACGGTGGAGCCGGACAGGGCTGCGCCCATACCGAACAGCCAGGAGCCGACAGGCAATTCCTGCGGCATGTAGGATGGGATGATGAGGCCAATATCCGCAACGCCATCACCGACGCCCGACAACGTGTCCAACGCGCCCAGAAGGGACGAGGACCAGTAGTTCTCGAACGTGATCTTGCCGCCTGTGAATTCAGTGATCGACTCCTCCCAAGCGACCATCGCCTTGCCGAAATTGGCATCCTGATTGCCCGAGAAATCGGCAAGCTTGAGTGTCATGGGCTCGAGATTGTCGAGCCATTCCTGCGCATGTGCCTGAGCCCCCGCCAACATGGTTGCGCCGGCAAGCAACGCGGCTGCGGACATGCGCGTCCGTATCGTGTTGAGTTTCATTTTTTCCTCCCTGCGCCGTGTCCGGCGTTTTTTTTGGCGCAGCATGACGCTGCGATTGTGAAAAGTTAACATCTCCTACTTTGTGGGACAAGATAAGTAATCAATACACACTGCTTAGTCTTGGAGATTCAGAGATTCTTGCGGATAAATCAACGATTATTCGAAAAGTCGGTGCCATTTTCAGCCCATTCTGTGAGACGCTATTGTTTTAGCTGTCCCGTATTGTGGGAAATACGCTACCACATCGCCACATGATCCGGGTCGAGTCTCACGTCGATCAGGAAAGGCCGTGTTCGGTCCCGGGCTTCGATCTTTCGCGACAGCGCGTCCAGATCGGCGGCAGTCGTAATCGTGACTCCGTCGCCGCCAAGCGCGCGGGCAAGAGGCAGAAACTCGGGCCAGTCGAAGAGGGTGATGGCCGGGTCGAGCTGCTTGTCCCGGAACTGGATGTGCTCGGCGCCATAGCTGCCGTCGTTGAATAGCACGATGATCAGATCCAGATCGGCCCGCACCGCTGAATGAAACTCGCCAAGGTTGCCGAGCATGAAACCACCGTCACCGTTGAACAGGATCGTAGGCCGGGATGGGTTCGCCACGCCTGCGCCGATGGCGGTGGCGAGGCCCAGACCGATCGCTCCGTAACTCGCCGACGTGACCATGTCGCGCGGACCGGGTGCGGTGAGGAAGCCGTAACTCTTGACCATCCACCGCCCGGCATCCGTCACGATTGTTCGATCCGCGGGCAGTATTTCATTCAGACGCGATAGCGTGCTCAGAAAATCGACCGTGCCCTCACGGGGCTTGGTCTGTTTCGGCGTTGGGGGTTTGTCGAGGCCGCGTGCCGGTATGTCGGCTGTAAACCCCGATCCGGGAACTTCGGCCTCATCGAGCCAATGGTGGAACGTATTCGCAACCGACGCGGGCTGTCCGAGGATCGACACGTCAGCGACAACTCCGGTCCCAAGATCCTGCGCGCGATCCATGACTTGTATCACGCGCTTTCCCTCCACGAAGCCACCGTCGCCCGTCGTATGAAAATTGAGCGAAGCACCGAATGCGATGAGGCAATCCGCGCTCATGAGCACCTCGGTCGCCTGTGGTGTAGACACCGTGCCGCAAACGCCGAGTACGTGGTCTTCATCCCGAAACAGGTTTTTCGCCCGCATCGTCGTGGCCAAAGGCGCATCGAGCCTGCGGGCGAGACGGAGAAGGGATGCACGAGACGCGTCGTCTATCGCACCGCGTCCTGCAAGAAGCACGGGCCTGCGTGCCGCCGCGATTATGCCGATTGCGTTGTCGAGTGCAGGCCCTTCAATCACCGTAGGTCCAAGATCGGGCAAATCCCAGCGATGGTCTTGGGGATCGACGTCCTGCCATTGAAAATCCGCAGGCATATTGAACGCGATGGGGCGGCGTTCGGCTTTCGCGCGTCGCACGGCGCGGGCGAGATCCTCAAGAGCAGTTTCTGGTTCGCGTAACTGCTCGAAACCTGCGCCGGCCGCAAGCACGACCATTTTCTGGTCCGTGTTCTGGAGGTTTTCGCGATCATTGGTCGGGGTGTCCCCGCACATCAGAACGATAGGCGTATTGGAGCGAACTCCCTCGGTCAAAGCCGTGACGCAGTTGGTGAGGGCGGGGCCATGTGTGACGGTCGCGAACCCCACGTCGCCGGTCACCATCCCGTAACCGATCGCCATAAGAACAGCGCCGTTTTCGTTCGCCGCGCTTGTGTAGCGCGTACCATCAAGGCGCGAGAAAGCGTCGACGAAATAAGCGTTCGCATCACCCAAGACTCCGAAGAGGTCTTTCACACCATGGTCACGAAGGGCCATCGCAAGGGCGGCATGAAGTTTCGGCATGTTCTGACTGCGCTCCTTTGACTAACTCATGAGTTAGTGAAATAGCAGTGCAGATTCAACTACGCATTTTTGAAGCGGTCCGACGGCGCGGGCGAAACGAATTTTCTTTTTGTTGCAGGAAGGTTTCTCGAGACATGAAAAAAGCCTGCAACACCGGGTGTGCTGCAGGCTCCTGATACGTGATAAAAAAGGTGCGACCTGAAAAATGCCCCCTTAGGTCAATTGGATTTGCGACGCCGTGACGCAAAACCCAGCCCGCCGAGCGCCATGATGAGCAATCCACCTGCCGCAGGGATCGGAACCGGCGCGATCGTCACGAGGTTCTGATACTTTTTCTCGTAGCGGCCAGGCGTGCTCTCGAGGAACGTGAGGCGGTATGCCTTGTCCCCCGTGAAGCTCGCTGCTTCGGCCAGATAGTCGTTCGCGAGTGACATGACGCCCGAATCGGCGGTCACGGCGAAGGTGCCACTTCCTGCGTCGGCATCGTCATCATAAACCATGTTCCAGAGCGCGACCTGGAACGCGGCGGCCTGTTTGCCATCCGAAGTGTCGACACTTGCGAAATTGGCGTCGAAGACAGATTGGATCCGCGACTTCGTCACGCCGAAGCTGTTGCTGAACGGCGCATCGGTCGTCGTGTACGGACGGCCAGCAGTCGAAGACGTCGACAGGTAGCTGCCGATGTCGAGGCACCACGCCATGAAATCGCCGAGCGTGCTCGGTGTAGAGACATCGGACATGTTGAAGCCGTAGGCATATGCCCGGGTCCCTTGGCTTACGGGAGCCGTCGAGAATGTCACGATTTCCCGGTCGCCGGGCGCGACATCCGTTCCGTTGTAGACCAATGAGATCGGTGCCGCAGAAGCGGAACCGGCAAGTAATGTGATTCCCATCGTCGCGATGATGGTGTGTAAATTCGTTTTGTTGCCGAACATGGCAAACCCCTTTCCTCAAACCCACCGCATTGTGGACACATTCTTGCCATTTTCAGAACCACCAGAATTCGAAACTCACTGTTTCGCTGCGAACGGCGTTTGTCGCCCAAACTGACGAACGACGATGCGAAAAACGGTCGATTTGTAGAGGATTCCGGCACAATCCGGGACGACGCGACATCGTTCGCGAGAAGTTCCCCGCAGAATCGACAACAGATCGGCGCGTAGTCCCGTCACCCTCGCAACACTGCGCAGACGACCAACAGCCAGTCCGTCCACCAGGATGCGGACATGGTGCGCCGAGCTGTCTGCCCCGACTTCGGCAAACTCACATCATCTTTTTGCCCAAGGCCAGAGGTAGGTCTTCACCATGCCTAGCCGAATTGATGAGTCCGAGAGGGGGGTTGGCCGATGAGAAATACGCAGTCCGCTCTCAGGGTGTTCCTGAAGCACGAATCCGGCATTGTGACCGTTGACCTGTCGGTGTTCCTGGGCGATTCGATTGCGCTCGCCATGGTGGTGACCGGCGTCGCACCACGCGGGTCGCGCATCGCGGCGAATGAAAATGCGGCACCGAAAGGGGCGGCACAAGAATTTCCGAAGGCCGGAGGGGCGACCCGGGGCATGATCCCCTACGGACATTGGTTGTTCAATGACATGCGGAACCATCTTCAGCAGGTCCCATTGTCCGCCGTCAAAGTTCCGTCTCTCGCGCCGTGGACGTTCATCTAGGCGCAATAGGCGCAACTCTGTCTCACCTCGTCGACGATTACTCGATATCCGCAACTGTTTCCGAACAGGGCGTTCCGCCAAAGTGCCGGGGTGCAACCTGATCCGTTCTGCATGACCTGTCACGGACGACACCGGTTACTGGCGGGGCGTTGACGGGTCATGGTGGTTCATTTAGTGAACGATCTGGTGAGGGAGGAAATCGTGCGCATCGGTGTTTTCGGCTTCGGCGTTCCATACGGCGTCCTTGCGGCGATCGGACTTCGACCGGTCGATATAACGCTGAACAGCGCGGAACCGGGCACACCGGTCGATCGGTATCTCGAACCCTTCCTTGACCCTTTCGCCAAATCGGTGCTGCGCGGCATGTCGACCGGCGCGTTCGATGATATGGCCGCAATCATTTTTCTGCGCGAAAGTCCGGGGGCGATGATTTCCTGCCAATACGCATTCGAACTGCGGCGGCGTGGCGTCATACCCACGACTGCGCCAGCGCCGATCATGCTCAACATCTTACCTGCCGATCATCCGGCGGCGGATAGGTTCAACCGGGCGGAACTGTCCCGGTTGGCCGATACGCTGGGCCGACTTGGGTGGGTGGCAGATGCGGCGGTCGGGTCGATGGCCGAGGAATTGGACGCCTTGATCGCGGCGCAAACCAACGGCGAAATCACCAGTGCTGCTGCGTTCGAGGCGCGGGCCGCGCTGTCCACGGGTGAAGACACGGCGATCTCGACGCGTGCGCGCGAAGGTGAACGGATTGCCTTACTGGGCGCTCCCCTCGGCAACGCGACGCTCCATGCCGCGCTGGACGGGATCGGCGTGCTCGCGTTGGACCAGCAGGCGCTTGATCAGGCGGAAGCCGCGCGGGGCAATGGCTTGGATGCGGCGCTTGCGGCGCAGGCTGCGAACCCTTTCGCCGCACGTCAACCCAAGCCGATCTTCGGGCAGGCCATCGGAAACACATTGGTCACTCATCGCATCGACCGCGTGGTCTGGCAGGTGGATCCGAACGACGATCTGTGGGGATGGTTGATGCCGCAAGTGCGCGACCTGTGTTTGTCGCGGGGTGTCGGGTTTACCGATCTGGGCTTCCTGCCGCGTTGGCCAGAAAGGGCCGATCTGCCGATTGGGGAGGGCATCGGATGACCTATGAACCGCTTTCCATTTCCGCCGACGCGATGGCGTATCAGCGCGACTGGGTCAAATCCCTTCGTTTTCAGATCGAGGGCGGCGCCAGATACGCGTTCGTCAATGCCGATACGCCGCACGAGGTTTTTCATGCGATGGAAATGCCGGTCGTCGTGAACCAGTGGTGGTCATCGGTGATCGCGGCCAAGCAACTTTCAAGCCATACGCTCGACCGGGGGGCGGCGATGGGGTTTCACGACAGCCTCGCGAAATACTCGGCAATGGGCGTGATTTCGGCTCTGGACGGCGACCCGGATAAGCAACCGTGGGGCGGCTTGCCGGACCCGGCGATCTTGTGCGCGCGCCAGTCTTCCGACGACCAGCAGCGTCTGTTCCAATTGTATGCGGACAAAGCCGATGCGCCCCTCGCCCTGCTTCACTGTCCTGCCCCGCCTGAGAACCTGAACCCCTGGTGGGACCTGGCACGGGACGATTGGGAGAGGCTTTATGGCACCGAGCGGCTTGACCTCATGCAGTCGCAAATCAGGGACCTTATCGGCCAGGTCGAGGAGATCACCGGGCGGGATTTCGACCACGAGGCTTTTGGCGCTTACATGGAAGAAATCGAGACGCAGGAGCTGATCTTCGAAGAGGCGAGCAGGATGATCGCTGGGGCCGAGCGGATGCCTGTGCGCATTGGTGAGCAGATCCCGAACGTGATGATCCCGCAGTGGCACCGAGGTTCGGATTGGGCCGTCGCCCATGCCGGGAGGTTTCGCGACGCTGTGGGCGAACGGATCGAGGCCGGACGGGCGGTGGTGGACGACGAACGCGTGCGCATGATGTGGATCGGCGCAGGGCTGTGGTTCGACACCAGGTTCTACACCGCGTTCGAGGACGAATTTGGGGCGGTCTTTGCGTGGTCGATGTATCTCCCCTTCGCTGCCGACGGTTATGTCCGTCGCTCAAAGGGCGACTATCTGCGCGCGCTCGCCGCTCGCGTCGTGACGATGAACGAGCAGTTGCACCAAGCGCCCTGGGCGAATGCGTGGCTGGTAAAACAGGCGCGTGATTACCGGATCGACCTCGCGGTCGTTCTGGTGCCCGAGGCTGACCGTCAGTCCGGCTATGCCACCAACTTCATCACCGAAGACCTGCGGGAAGCCGGGGTCGAGGTGGTCGAAATACATGCCGACATGGTGGATGCGCGCAAGTGGGACGGAGCACGGGCCAAGGCCGATGTCGCGGACGGAATTCGCCGCGTTCTGGGTGCGACATAATGTCATTGACTCGCGGATAATAGTTCACAAAGATACATAAATAGGGAGGACGAGTCATGGCGCGCGCGCTTGAGGGCTACACTGTTGTCGACTTCAGCCACGTCGTGGCCGGTCCGCTCGCAACCCATTTTCTCGCTCTGAACGGTGCACGGGTCATCAAGGTCGAGACACCGACGGGCGATCTCTTGCGTAACTATTCCCCCAACCGTGACGAGTGGGGAATGGCGCCCGCATTCCGGGGCATCAACATCGGCAAGGAAAGCGTGTCCCTGGACCTGAAGTCCGACGAGGGGTTGAGCACAGCAAAGCGGCTGATCGAAGATGCAGACATCGTGGTCGAGAACTTCCGCCCCGGCGTGATGGATCGACTCGGGCTTGGATACGATGCGGCGAAAGCGCTGAACCCCGGCGTGATCTACTGCTCAATCTCGGGGTTCGGCCAGACCGGCGAGATGCGCGACGTGGCCGCAATCGACCAGATCGTTCAGAGCTTGTCCGGTCTGATGCGTCTGTCGGGCGAAGAGGGCGATCCGGCGATGCGGGTCGGCTTTCCCATCGTCGATACCTATTCCGGCCTTCTGGCCGCTTTTGCGATCCAGACCGCTGTCATTCAGAAGGAGCGCGGTCTGGTCGAAAGCCAGAACGTCGATGTCGCGATGCTGGATGCGACGTTGGTCATGCTTTCATCGGTGGTCAATCCGCTGGTCATGGCCGGGCAAAGACACAAACGCACCGGGAATAGGGGTTTCAGCCGCGCGCCGACCGCCGACACATTCGCCTGCAAGACCGGCGAGATCACTGTCGGGGCGGTTGAGGATCACCACGTCGTAAAGATGCTCGAAGTGCTGGGGGTGACGCATCTGTTGAACGATGCACGCTTTGCGACGCGGATCGACCGGCTCACCAACGCCGATGCGATGCGGGTAGAACTGGCCGCGGCCTTCGACACGCGTGGTGCCGTCGAATGGGAGGCCGCGTTTCGCGAAGCGGGCCTCTCTGCGGCGCGGGTCATGGATATCGAAGAGACGGTTGCGATGCCGCATCTGGCAGGCCGGGATCTGTTTCTCGACATTGCAGGCGAGCGAGTGCTGAACGCAGGCTTTCGGATGGAGACCGGGGGGCCCGGGACCGAAAGGGGCGCGCCGGAACTGGGCGCGCAGAACGAGAAAATACCAAAAGTGGCGGTCTGAAACCGCCAAATATCAACGACCTTCAGGGAGGAGAATATGAAGGACTTCATCAAGACCACGGTGCTTGGCGCCCTCATGGCAACGGCGGGATCCGCCGTCATGGCCGAAACGGAAATGCGGCTGTCGGTTGAAACCCCGCCGGGCCACGTCCGAAACCTCGCAGCAGAACGTTGGGCCGACGCCATTTCCGAAGCTTCTGGCGGCGAATTGACCGTCGAGGTTTTCCCGGCGGCACAGCTTTACAAGTCCGCCGACGCGATCCGCGCGCTCGCATCAGGCGCGTTGGACATGTCGATTCAGGCCAACGTGACCATGAGCCAGTTCGAGCCGAACCTGTCGTTCTCGATCCTCCCGGTTTTCTTCGGGCGCACGGCCGAAGAGGCGAGTGCCATCCTCGAGGGGCCGATTGCGGATGAGACGGGCGAGATGCTCGCCGCCAAGGGCATTCATGTGCCGGGTGCCGCGTTCCTGTTCGCGCCGCAACACACGGCTTTCACCACCGAAACGCCGGTCGAGAGCTATGACGACCTCACCGGCCTGAAACTTGCCACACCGCCGTCGCCGGTTGTCGTGGGCGTGCTCAAGGAAATGGGCGGCGCACCGCAAGCCGCGCGCCGGTCGGAAATTCCGCTGCTTCTGAGCCAAGGCCAGATCGACGGGATGGGCGGCGTGACCGAGCTGACCATCATCGGCGGCAAACTCTGGGAGTCGGGCATCAAGAACGTTTTTGCCGACAACGCCGGCTGGGGCTTTTACATGCCCGTCGTGTCGCAGCGCACCATGGACAAGCTGACCGAGGAGCAGCAGGCCATCATCCGCGACACCTGGGTCGAAGTGCATGACTGGGCCGCTGCCCACGCCGCCGGAGAACTGGAGACGGCACGCGAAACGCTGGCCGAGAACGGCGTGACGGTGGTGGATGCAGACCCCGACATGGTGGCCGAGAAGCGTCAGGCCCTGCTGGACCTGCAGGACAAGATCGTGGCCGACGGCGGCATGGACGCCGAGTTCATCGGACGTGTGACCGAGGCGCTCGACGGCTCGATGTAATGCGAGTTTCGCGTCGCCCCTGACCTTCGGGGCGGCGCGACCAAACACCTGACAGGTATCGAATGATCCCCCGCATTCTCAACGTATGGTCTCGGGTCGAGACCTTCCTGATCGGCATTCTGCTTATCATCGCGCTCGTGGTTTTCCTCGGTGGCGGTCTTTTGCGGATCGTCGCACCCGGCTATGCGATCGACTGGGCGACGGAAGTTTCGATCTACTTCATCATCTGGGCCACAGTTCTGGCCGGGGCCGCCATCGTGCAGGAGGATCGCCACCTGCACACCGAGGTGTTCATTGCTGCCCTAAGCCCGCAACTACGCCGGATCCTCGGCTGGGCCATGTCGATCCTGTCCATCGCCTTCATCGCCGTGATGCTGGTCTATGGCTGGCAAGCCTATGAGTTTTCGAACCTGTTGGATGAACGCTCCGGCTCGTCATTGCGAGCGCCCCAGGGGTTTGCGGTATTCCTACCGCTTCCAATCGGAATGGCGCTGATCCTCGTTCGCTGCGCATTGATGCTGATGAACGGTCAGCGCCCGTTCGGCCATCTCTCAAGTACGCCGGAACGGGGAGAGTAACCGATGGATGCTTTTATCGGACTCGGGGGAATGCTCTTCCTCATGGCGCTCGGCGCACCGATCTTCGTCGCACTGGGCGCAACGGCGATGATCATGATCGCTATCGAGGGCCGCCCCTTGATGGACGCTGCTGCGCATACGGTTTCGGGACTGAACTCACCAACATTCGTCGCGGTGCCGTTCTTTGTCCTCGCTGCCACCTTTATGCAAAAGGGGGGTATCGCGCGGATCATCATCGACGCTGCCGAGACATGGGTCGGTCATTTCAAAGGTGGCCTCGGGCTGGTCGCCGTGATCGCGACGACGCTGTTCGCTGCCATTTCCGGTTCGTCCGTCGTAACCGCGATGGCGATGGGGACTTTCCTGATCCCGGCTATGGTCGCACGCAACTATGACCGGCCTTTCGCTTTGGGTCTTGTCGGCGCATCGGGAACGATGGGCATCCTCATTCCACCGTCGCTTTCGATGATCCTTTACGGCCTGATCGCCGAGGAAAGCGTGCCGCGCCTGTTCATCGCCGGGGTCGTACCCGGCTTGATACAGGCAATACTACTTGCCGCGTGGGTCATGTTCTATTCGCGCCGCAAAGGCTACGCTTCAGGCGAAAGGGCGACGCGAGAAGAGTTCATCCGCAAGAACATCAGGGCGATCCCGGCCATCTCGATCCCGCTGTTCGTCTTTGTGGGCATCTACTCAGGCTATACGACCGTGACCGAGAGCGCAGGAGTGGCGGCCGTGGCGAGTATGCTGGTCGCGGTCTTCGTCTACCGGGAGGTGTCGTTGAAGGACGTTTTCGCGATGACCGCGGAGGGCATGAAAGCCGCATCGGCCGTTTCGTTCATCGTCATGTTCGCGCTCCTGTTCGCGCATTGGATCACGGGGTCCGGGGTCCCGACAAAGCTGGTCGAGTTCGCCATCGGGCAAGACCTCAAGCCCTGGCAATTCCTGCTCGCCCTCAACATCATGATGCTGATCCTCGGTATGTTCCTCGATGCTATCGCGGTCATGCTCATCGTGACGCCGATCATCCTGCCGGTCCTCGCACCCCTGGGTATCGACCCGGTTCACTTCGGCATCGTGCTGATCGTGAACATGGAGATTGCATTCCTTACACCGCCAATCGGCCTGAACCTGTTCGTTCTGTCGTCGATTTCGAAGGCGCCGATGTCGGAGGCCATGCGCGGCATGATCCCCTTCGTCCTGATCATGGCGTGCTTCCTCATCCTTATCACCTACGTTCCGGAGATCACTCTATGGCTGCCGAACAGATTGATGAACTGAGGTCCGTGTGGGACCCGCACGATCAGGAGACGATCGACAATTACCCGGCGGTCTGGCGCGAATTGCGTGAAACCCATCCTGTCGCCTACAGCGATAAATGGGGCGGGTTCTTCACGGTGATGCGGTACAAGGACATCCAGACGGTTGAAAAGGATCATGAGACGTTCACGGCAACCAAACTGTCCATCGTGCCCGCCTCGCCCAAACTCGGCTTGCCGCGTTTGCCGCTGCAGAAAGACCCACCAGAGAGCGAACGCTATCGCAAGGCGATGAACCCGTCGTTCAAGGCCAACAAGGTCGCGACCTTCGCGCCGCAGCTGCGCGATCTGGTGGACCGGCTATTTGCCGAGGCGAAGGCCGAGGATCCGGGCAACGTCAATTTCCCCGAACAGATCGGCGAGCCGATGAGCCAGGGCTCGCTTGGCCTGCTCGTAGGGTTCGACACGGAGGAATCGCTCGAGATCGGGCGGCTATCGGCCACCTACGTTCACGCGATCCAGAACCGCGACATGGGCACCGCCGCGCGGATGTCGAAAGGCGTCGACGCTTTCGCGACCAAGCTGGCGAAAAGCCGGATGGAAGAGCCGCGCGACCCGGACGAAGACATGGTGTCCTCGATCATGGCCTATCCCGGGAAAGGCGAGCCGTTCGATGAGCGCGAACTTGCGGGGATGGTGCGGCTGCTGCTCGTGGGCGGTCACATCGCGTCGCGCTGCCTGATGAATTCACTCGCCTGGCATCTGGCCACCAACCCCGAGCACGTGCGGCTCCTGCGCAACGAACCGGAGGTGAAAGCCACCTTCCGCGATGAAATCCTGCGGTTCTATCCGGCGAACCAGAGCCTTGCCCGCGTGGCGACCATGGACACTGTCCTGAACGGCACGTTCATTCCCAAGGGCACGCCCGTCGCGATGAACTATGCCTCGGCCAACCGCGACCCGCGGATGTTCGACGATCCCGAGACATTCGACCCACGCCGAAGCCCGAACCGCCACATCACTTTTGGGTATTCCACCCATATGTGCATGGGGCAAGCGATGGCGAAACTGCAACTCGAAGTGATGATCGAAGCGCTGATCGTCCAGCCGGGGCTGGCTGTCGTCGGTACCCCAACATGGGGGCGCTGGACCGAGTTCGGCATCAACACCCTTACACTCGACCTGCGAGGCGACGCATGACCCACAAGGTGGATTTCACGGTTCCTGAGATTGAGGATTTCGACAGCCCGCACGCGCTGTTCGCCGAGCTTCGCAACCATTGCCCGGTCGCGTGGAGCGACGACATGGGCGGGTTTTGGGCGGTGACGAAACACGCGGATGCACGGCACGTTCTAGAAAACTGGGAGATGTTCACGACCACGATCCAGAACGTGGTGCCGCGTGTGGCGACGACCCAGCGCCGGCCCCCGCTGCACCTCGACCCGCCACACAACAAACCCTATCGCAACGCGATCCAGCGTCACCTGACCCCGATGAAACTAAGCGACTGGGAAAAACGGATGAAGCCGATGGTGGCCCGGTTCCTCGACCCTTGGATCGAGGCGGGCGGCGATATCTGCAAGGATTTCTCGTTCCATTTGCCCATCGCAATGCTGGCCGATTTCTTCAATCTCGATGCAGACAAGGCCGAATTGATCCGCGTGGTCGGAGCGGAATTCAACATGGCGCTGCAACGAATGGATTTCGATCTGTTGCGGGCGAAGTCGGACGAGCTTTATGACATCGCTGCCGATCTGATCGCGGACCGCCATGCCACTCCGCGCGACCCGGAGACTGATCCGGCGGCGAGCCTTCTCGCAGTGCGCGTCGAGGGTGAGCCACTGCCCGACGACATGATTCTTGGCGCGCTGCGTCAATTCCTGCTGGTGGGCATCATTGCGCCCACGACTTTCATCGGCTCGATGGCGGTGCACCTTGCACGACACCCGGAACATCACGCAGAGCTGACAGCAAACCCCGATCTCGTACCCGAGGCGCTTGAGGAACTCTTGCGTCTCTACACCCCGTATCGGGGGTTTGCGCGCACGGCGCGGGAGGATACCGAGATTTCGGGCTGTCCGATTTCCAAGGGCGATCCGGTGGCCATCGTGTTCACCTCGGCCAATCGCGATGCGGAGGTCTTTCCCGACCCCGATTCCTATCGACTGGACCGAGAAGCCCGCGACCTGCTGACCTTCGGACGCGGTCCGCATATGTGCCCCGGCGCACCGCTTGCGCGCGTTCTGCTTCGCGAGACGCTTTTGCAACTGACACAGAAATCCGTGCGATTGGAGCAACGCGGTGAGATCGAGATGACCAACTGGCCGGAGTACGGCCCGCTGAGCGTCTCGTTCGACGTAAAGAAACGCTGAAGCGGGACTGTCGCGCGGCCCCAACGGTCAGGAGCGTCGCACAACTCAAAGCCATGGCGAGCGGTATCGCGTGTTTCGTGTGCCATGAGTGTTGGCGCGGCGTTCCGGCTTTGATGACAGCCAACTATTCTCATGAACCCCGAAGTGGTGCGCTGAAGGGACTAGATTGGTATCTGTAATTTGTTGAAATAGTTTATTAAATTCAGGATGTTTTCAAAGCATACCCCCAAACTTACCCCCATAGTGATATCCTATATTTTTCAGAAACTCAGCAGACGCGTGCAACTTTTGCTGGAACTCGACACGAGAACCACTCTTCTGAATCAATTCGCGCACATTGCCGCCCTTTCTCAAGTTGTCTGATTTGAGCGCCAATTCTTAACCGGACTTAGGTCCATCGGACCCACGATGTCGTGGACGGCAGGGAACAACGCAGAACATTGCGGGATCGTTTGGTCGAAAAGACGGTTGCGAGGATCGCGCCCGCCGCCTTTGCGTCTCTCACGTCGGTCCGGCCGTGCGGAGACTGTGCCTAAGGTTTGCTTGTCTAGTAGCATAGGCTATTGAAAAGGAGGGCCTTTAGGGCAGTCGGAGGCCCACAAACGGGCGGGATTTCCGACGCACCATTTTTCAGTCTGTGCCGGGTGAAACACCGGCAGACAAACCCACCTTTCTCTGCACTACAAGAAGCGCAGAGGCGATCCCGGCCCCGACCAGATCGGTCGTCCAACCGGCATATATCATGGCAAGGCCTGAGACCAAGAGCGCGACACGCGCCGCCCATCCTGCACGTCCGAAGAACCAACCCTGAACGGCCGCAGACAACAGGAAGACTCCGGCGACCGCTGTGACAGTCACGTGGGCGATGTCGATCCAGCTTCCATCGAGAAGCATGGCAGGTGAGAAGAAGAACATGTAGGGCACGACAAAGGCGGCCAGTCCAATCTTGAAGCTTTCTACGCTGGTGCGTATTGGATCAGAACCTGCGAGCGCAGAACCGGCGTAGGCGGCGAGCGCCACGGGCGGGGTGATCGCCGACATCACGGCGAAGTAGAAGATGAACAGGTGAGCGGTGAGCGGCTCAACCCCAAGGTTGATGACACCGGGCGCGATAACGCTGGCCGCAACCGCATAGGCCGCGGTCGTGGGCATCCCCATGCCAAGGATGATCGACACGACCATCGCAAAGAAGAGCGCCAAAAACTGGCTCTGATCCGCCAGCGTCAAAAGTACGGTCGAGAACCGGGAGCCGATGCCTGTCAGCGCAATCACACCCACGATGATCCCCGCCGTGGCGCATACCGCGACCAGTTGCAGGACCATCCGCGCCCCGTTGTCGAGCGCATTGAAAAGCTGCTTCGGCCCCATCGCGTGCGGCGTGAGCCACGACACGACCGCCGCCGTCGCCATGGCCAGCGTGCCGCAGCGGATCACCGAATACCCCATGAACAGCGCCCCGATCAGCACCACGATAGGGCTAAACAGGTAGATCTGCTTGATGAGAACGTCGAGTTTGGGCAGGAGCTCGCGCGGGAGCCCTTTCATGTTGGCCTTCTGGGCCGCCATGTCGACCATGAAATAGACCGACACGAAGTAGATGATCGCGGGGATGATCGCGGCATAGACGATGTCCATGTAGGCGATGCCTGTGATCTCGGCCATGATAAAGGCACCGGCGCCCATGATCGGCGGCATGATCTGACCGCCGGTTGAGGCGGCCGCTTCGACCGAGGCCGAGGTTTGCGGCTTATAGCCCACCTTCTTCATCATCGGGATGGTCAGCGATCCGGTCGCCACGACATTGCCCGCCGAGGTGCCGTTGATCATGCCCATGAGGCCCGAGGCGAAGATCGCCACTTTCGCAGGGCCGCCGCGCCGGTGGCCCGCGGCCGCGAAGGCGAGATTGACGAAGTACTCTCCGACCCGCGTGGTTTGCAGGAACGCCGCGAAGATGACGAAGAGGATGATATAAGTCGACGAAATCGCGATGGGCGCGGACAACACGCCGTTGTCCGTGAAGATGTACGAGAAAAAGCGTTTCGGATCATAGCCGCGATGCTCGAATATCCCCGGCAGCCACGGCCCGAGAAAGGCGTACGCCACGAAGACGCCCGCGATGATCACGAGGGCAAGGCCCGCAAGACGCCGTGTCAGTTCGATGATCAGAAGAACGCCCGTGACGGCGGCCCACATATCGCCTGGCAGGGCCATGGGCATCCCCGCGCGCAGCTGAAGCTGGCGGGCGAAGAAGATGAGATAGGCGGTCGCGGCCAGTGCGGCCAGCGCCAGCAGCGTATCGCCAAGGTCATAGACCTGCCGTTTGGGCCCGGGCGCGAACCAGGCGGCGGCGATCACCAGAGCGGACCCGCCCGCAAGCGGGATGCCGAAGGTGCTCATGGCCCAGGCGGGGGGCAATGCCTCGCCAAACACGCGTCCGTTGATCCAGATGGCAACCACACAAAGCAGGCCGTAAAGGATGCCTGCGCCGCCGACAGCGACCGCACCTTTGGCCCACAGGGGCCGCCCGCCATGGCGATCCCCATGATAGCTGTGCGCCGAGAACAGGAGGAACCCAAGGATCAGGCCGCCCCCGACGTGGCTGAGCCGATAGCTCCAGGTTTCCAGCGGATAGACGTTCATCACCATCAGGTGAAAGACTGAATATCCGACGGCGAGCCACGCGATGACGTGGCCGCGAAGACCCGCAAAGTCGCGTTGGTTCGCTGAGATCGGATCGGTATCGACATTCGCGCGGGCCGTTTCCTTTTCGATCTCGGACAGATCGGACGCGCCCGACGCGGCGTTGCTCGGCTGCTGGGTCATGGAAACCTACTTCTCAAGAGAGTTCAGGTGCGGACACGGCCAGCGCAAGGGCCAGCCGTGCCGCGGGTGTGGCTAGGTTACTTGAGGTTGTCGGGGATCTGATGTCCGTTTTCCTCGAACCACTTCACGGCCCCCGGATGGAACGGGATCACCTGATTTTTCAGCACGTTTTCGGCCAGCGTTTCCTTGGCCGCCGCGTGGTTGGTCACCATGCGGTCATGGTTTTCCATGGCTAGCGCGGTGATTTCATAGGCAAGGCTGTCCGGCATGTCCTGATGCGCGATGGCGAAGTTCCAAAGCGACACGGTCTGCAGGTCGGCGGGCTGATCCTCATAGGTGTTGGCCGGGATCGTGAACGGCGCCATGGCGGGCACGATCTCCATCATCGCGTCGAGCGTTTCCTGATCCATCGAGATGAAGCGCACGTCGTTTTCGACCGCAAGCTGGGCATAGGCGCCCGTCGGCAGACCGGCGGCATAAACGAAGGCGTCGATCAGGCCGTCCTTCAGCTGCCCTGCGGTGTCCGACCCACCGGCGTTCGAGATTTTCACGCCGTCATAGCCTTCGGCGTTCTCGAAAAAGCGGGTCCAGTAGGTGGCTGAGGTGCCGCCCGCCGGGCCGACGCCCACGCGTTTGCCTGCCATGTCTTGAAAGCTCTCGATATCCGAGCTGGCCAGCACGGCGGCTTGCAGCGGGGTCTGGTACATCGGGAACAGGGCGCGCACGTTTTCATGCGGCACGCCGGGCATGAGGGGGCTTTCGCCCTTCCGTGCTTCGTCCGCCGGTCCGAGCGTCACGAAGCCAAGCTGATGCTCGCCGGTTTCGACAAGCGTCACGTTCTGGACGGGGCCGCCGGTGATCTCGGCACCCGCGTTCACGCCGAGCGCTTCGGTGATCATCGCGCCGAAGCCCGAGCCATAACCAAAGTACGTGCCGCCCTGCGACCCGGTGCCGATAGTGATCGACGAGGGCCAGCCGTCACGGTCCTGAGCCGTGGCGGCAACGGCGCTGACGGCAAGCGCGCCAGCCGCGAGAATTACGTTCATTTTCATCGTGCTTTCCTCCTCCGTTAGCCTTCCTGCGGGCATTTCCAAGCCAGCAAGGAAGTGACGTTCAAACATGAGCAGCGGAGCGGATTTCGCTCAATGCATGTGAGATTATATTCAAGATTGATATAATTTATCATGCGCCGCCGGATGCGTGATCCGCCTCGGTCAGGCCGACGCTTCTATCTCGTCAAGGTGCCGTTCCAGCACGTCAAGCACCTGATCGCGCCTTGGGTCACGCGCCCCCTGCGGCCAAGCGGCGGCCAGGATCAGTTTCGAACGGGTGACGCCTTCGCGCGTGACAAGCGGCACGAAGACGACGCCTGCCACACGCAGCCGTTCCGTCCAGCGCGGGACGATGGCAAGCCCGGCGCCCGAGGCGACAAGGTTGACGATCGTGTGCTTTTCCTCGGCCATCTGGGCAATGCGCGCGGTCAGCCCGGCATCCATGAACAGCTTGATGGTCAGGTCGTGCGAATGGGGGCGCGAGCGACGGTCCGGCACGATCAGATCCTGATCATCGAGGTCTTCGATGCGGATCGCGGATTGCGAGGCAAGTGGATGGGTTTCCGGCAAGGCGACGACCGCCGTTTCGAAAAACAGGGTGCGGAAGATGATCTTGGGGTCGCGCACGTCGGGCGGCCTGCAAATCACGAGGTCAAGGCTTCCGCTCAAGAGCTTGGGCAAAAGGTGAATCGTTTTCTGCTCGATCAGCTGCACTTCGATCTCGGGCGCTTCGGCCCTGAGGTGGGCCAAGAGCTGGGGCATCAGACCCGCGGCGGCGCTGTCGATGACGCCGACACGCAAGGGATGTCCTGCGGTCAGCCGAACCGCGCGCGCCTTTTCTTCGAACGCGTCGGACAGGGCGACAAGGTGGCGGGCGTCCTCCAGTATCGTCTGGCCTGCTTCGGTCAGCGACACGGCCCGCGTCGTGCGGTGGAAAAGGGGCGTATTCAGCCGCGCCTCAAGGGCCTTGATCTGCCTGCCCAGCGAGGCCGGAAGCATGTCGAGCGCGCGCGCCGCACGGCCGAAATGCAGCGTGTCCGCTGCTGCCAGAAAGCACCTGAGTTGGTCGGTATCCATGCCGCACCTCGGAATTATACGAGATTTGTATATAATCGGCTGCGAATTGAGAAGCGCCTTGATCCTTCTTTAGACGTTTGGGCAAAGCGAACGTAAAATAACCGTCGGGAGGACGAACATGTCGAAGGTCTACAGAGCGCCGGCCGATGGCACATCCGGGCAGGCGGGCGAGGCGACGCGCGATACCTCGGCCAGCAAGACCTACAAGATCGCAGCCATTCCCGCAGACGGGATCGGGCCCGAGGTGATCGCAGCCGGATTGCAGGCCCTCGAAGCCCTCGCGCGGCGCGATGGCGGTTTCACCATCGACGTGACCGAGTTTGACTGGTCGTCGGAACGTTACAAAAAGCTGGGCGCCCTGATGCCCGAAGACGGCCGCGACCAGCTGAAAAATTTCGACGCGATCTTCTTCGGGGCCGTCGGCGCGCCGGATGTACCGGATCACGTCACGCTTTGGGGTCTGCGTCTGCCGATCTGTCAGGGCTTCGACCAATACGCCAACGTGCGCCCGACCAAGATCCTTCCCGGCATTTCCTCGCCTCTCGCAGGCGTCGGGCCGGGCGATCTGGATTGGGTCATCGTGCGCGAGAACTCCGAAGGGGAGTACTCGGGCGTCGGCGGGCGTGCGCACCGCGGGATGCCCGAAGAGGTTGCAACCGAGGTGTCAATCTTCACCCGGACCGGCGTCGAACGGATCATGCGCTACGCCTTCGCCCTGGCGCAGTCGCGTCCGCGCAAGTTCCTGACCGTCGTGACCAAGTCCAACGCGCAGCGTCACGGCATGGTCATGTGGGACGAAATCGCAGCCGAAGTGTCGCAGGATTTCCCCGATGTGACCTGGGACAAGATGCTGGTCGACGCCATGACCGTGCGCATGGTCAAGGATCCGAAGTCGCTGGATACCATCGTCGCCACCAACCTGCACGCCGACATCCTGTCGGACCTTGCTGGGGCGCTGGCGGGTTCGCTTGGGGTGGCACCGACGGGCAATATCGACCCCGAACGGCGCTTTCCCTCGATGTTCGAGCCGATCCACGGGTCTGCCTTCGATATCACCGGCAAAGGGATAGCCAACCCGGTCGCGACCTTCTGGACCGCTAGTCAGATGCTTGATCATCTGGGCGAGGCAGACGCGGCGACGCGTCTCATGCGAGCTGTCGAAAAGGTTTGTGCCGACGGGGTTCTGACACCAGATGTCGGTGGGACGGCCACGACGCAACAGGTGACTGACGCGGTCTGCGAAGCCATACGTGGCGAAAACATCTGACTCGACTACAATGAGCCGTGAGAAAGCGCAGGAACTTCTCCTGACAATGTTTCGGGCCGCCGTGTCGGCAGCCGATCCCCGAGATGTACTGAAGCACTACCTGCCGGAGGTGCCGACGGGCCGCGTTATCGTCGTAGGCGCCGGGAAAGCATCCGCTGCGATGGCCCAAACGGTCGAAGACCTTTGGCCTGATGCAGATGTGACAGGCGCGGTGGTCGTACCCTACGGTCACGTAGTCCAGACCCAGCGCATCTGCATCATGGAGGCTGCACATCCGGTCCCGGATCGTGCTGGCCTTGAGGCAGCAAAGACCCTTTTGGATATCGCCTCTTCAGCGACAGCCGAGGACGTCGTGCTCGCGCTCATCTCGGGTGGTGGATCTTCACTCCTCCCATGTCCCAAAGCTCCATTGACCTTTGAGGACGAAGTCCACGTCAACCGACTGTTACTGAGATCCGGCTTGGCCATTGACGACATGAACAAGGTGCGTCGTCGAATTTCCGCGATTAAAGGCGGCGGACTTGCGCGTGCAGCAACCCCAGCAAAGGTCGTGACTTTGGCCATTTCGGATGTGCCTGGCGACAATCCAGCAGCGATTGCCTCTGGTCCAACGGTGCCGGACCCCTCGGCATCCGAGGACTTGTCGTCCCTGGCAAAAGCTCTGGGGCAAGACTTGCCTACAAAGGTGAAAGACATCCTCAGCCAGACGAATGTAAGCGACACCATTGGTAGTGTCGATTTCCGTCTGATCGCCGCGCCACAAAAGTCACTCGAAACCGCTGCGTTACTCGCGAAGAAGTCGGGTGTTCTTCCGATCCTGTTGGGAGACGCGCTGGAGGGAGAGGCGCGCGACCTTGGGGCATTTATGGCCGGGATCGCCCGATCGGTCTCAACACACGGCACGCCGGGGCATCCGCCCGCGGTACTTATCTCAGGTGGCGAAACAACCGTCACGATTGGTGACGAGACGCCGGGACGGGGCGGCCGCAACACCGAGTTCCTTTTGTCTTTGGCTCTTGAGCTGAATGGAACGGAGGCTGTCTACGCAATTGCGGGTGATACCGACGGCATCGACGGGACCGAGGATGCGGCAGGTGCGATCATCGGTCCAAACACTCTTCGGGACATGCGACGCGCGGGCATCGATCCTGTAGCGGCTCTCGCGGACCACAACAGCTATGCTGCATTCGCCGCGATTGGCGCACTCGTCAAAACTGGCCCGACCCTTACAAATGTAAACGACTTTCGGGCGATCCTTGTCGAGTGTGCTTGACCATGGTTCAAACCTAGGCTTTGGGCGGATTGTATGACGTGTTTTCTTCGGGTACCTCGGTTGCACCCGAGTACTTCCAACCGAAATCACAGAAACTGGTTTTCGTCAGGCATATGTATACGACAGCTAGTATTACTTCCTAATCAAATCCGCAGAACGTATACGATCCGGAGTAGAGGGTTCTTGCGCCTGCTACAGCTGTTATCAAGAAAAGCGTCAGCTCAACCGATCACGACACCGTCTATTTGGAATGCCTACTCCGGATGAACTGCGCGGCTACCACCCCTGCGGCGCACCCTACAAGTTCGAAATGCTCTACTTCAAAACCATGGCTGGCCCGCTGCGCAAATGGCGCCCTATCCCCGTCCCAGCCGTGAATTGGATGATGGACCGCGAGGTAGTGCACGGTGGGGTCGCGGCAAAAAACGACAAGTGACCCGTTATGCTCTGTAGGTCGCGTGCCTCCCGACACGAGGGATCGTCGCTGCGATTGCAAATCTCCCCGCCGATCAAGGCTGCAACATCACCGACAGCTTGCCATTCGACGACACGGGCACTGATTGATTTTTGGTGCATGTAGTTTCGTTGCCGAATCCGTGGTCTTGTCGACCGTCCAGACCGAGGACTCCGCGGCGACCGCAAATGACTTTGAATTGGGCAATGCGGTTTATGGCGGGCGAAAAATTCGAAGGTCGTGGTTAACGATGGCATTCCCGTCAATTGCATGAAGGTTAGTACGGGGAACAAGCCCGAGGTTGGATCGTCGTTCATGAAGGGCCGGCGCGGCACCGATCTTGCTGGCGTGCTATATGCAAACCTTGTGCGACGAGATGTGTCACGCAATGGCCGGCAAGATCACCGACATCAACTACTCATCCCACCTTCGTTCAATGTGGCCAACCCCGAAATTAGGTGTTCGAGCAGATGTAAGCTGATTGGGGCGATCTTCTATTTCATACCCGCCGATATGGGCAAAGTGCCGATTATTGAACATGACGTTGTGCGCATCAGCCTTGCGCATCGAGCAAACAGCTATGGGCCCTTGCGTCGGAACGTAAGACAGGCAGGTTCTGGCCCGCGCCATCCGTGCGTGTATCCAACACCATTTCCTTTTCGCCAGCAAAAAACCGTGGGTTTCCCAGCCTCTCCCCGCTCCAACCACTCACAAAAGATAGAGTTGGTCATGGAATCTGATGGCTTCTTTGAAGTGCCGAAGTCAGCAAGTATCCGTATACGCATCGTGCATGTTTTTGCTCTTTGTGGCGCTGAGCTGCAAAAAACGTATACGTTTTTCTTTCTCTGAAGCGTTCTATGCTGTAACGAAGATCATAGGGAGAGCAAAAGAGTGAACGAATCAGACAGCACAAACTCACAGACCCTCGCAGCATTTCTTGGTTTGCGGGGCCTTATCGTTGACGGCACGCTTGCCCCTGGGTCTCGTGTCAATGAGCCGCTCATTGTGGAGCGTTTTGGTGTCTCGCGAACACCAGCGCGCGCCGCTTTGGCTCAACTGGCCGAAGAGGGGCTGCTCGCGAAGCGAGAAAAAAGCGGTTACGAGGTAAAATCGTATACCGAGCAGGATGTTTTCCAGGCTATCGAAATCCGCGGCTTGCTCGAGGGTATGGCGGCGCGTATCGCCGCAAGTCGTGACGTTTCCGCTTCGACAATACAGCAGATGGACAGTGTTGTGTTGCAACTCGATGATGTCGTCGCCCGCCTGACGACCGATAGCGAGCAGACCGAATATGTCCATCTGAACAACGAATTTCACAGGCTCTTGCAGGAAGCGTCGGACAGCGAAATGCTCAAGATGTCGCTCGACCGTATCAAAGCGTTACCCTTTGGTTCACCTAATGCATTCGTCGAAAGCCTGACCCTGAATCACGTCGCGGTGAAGAAGGTTCTTATCATGGCGCAGGAGCAACATCGCGCCATTGTTGATTGTATCCGTTCCGGCGATGCCACTCGCGCCGAACGACTGGCACATGAACACTCATTCTGTGCGGCGCGATACTTGCAACTCCTGCGCGCCAAGGACGAGCCCATACCCTGGATTACTGAAAAGGCGAAGCGCGCCAGACGTAAATAAACATCGAAATCTCTAATTCTTCTGACGCTCCGAATTCTCGGCAGTGAACGGAGAGCTTGTACCTGAAAGACACGGAGGACGAACTATGACCGCAATCAATAGGCTTCGGCAAACGCCGGAAGGCTACTTCACCACGCGCTGGGGCCAGCCGGAATACACCGACTGGCAGGACGAAAGCATGTCGTGGAAGGAAGGCTGCTACATCGGTGACTGGTCGTTCCTGTGGGAGCGGCGGTTCCGGGGTCCGGATGCGCTCAAGCTGTTCGCGGATACGTCCGTCAACAACTTCGAAAAGTTCGAGCTGAACCAGTCCAAGCACGTCATTCACACCGACAAGAACGGCAAGCTGATTGCCGAGGGCGTGCTGACCCGTCTGGGCGAGGACGAGTTCATGCATTTCGGGCGCGGTACCTTCTGGGTCGACTACAAGATGCGTCATGGCGACTACAACGCCACCTCGGAAGCGGACGATTGGTTCAACTTTCAGGTGCAGGGGCCGGACGCGATCCACGTCGTCGAAAAAGCCTGCGGGCAAAAGATGCGCGACGTGAAGTTCATGTACAACGGCCACATCAAGATCGCCGGCTGCGACGTGGTCGCGCTACGTCAGGGCATGGCGGGCGAACTTGGGTTCGAACTTCAGGGCGACATCAAGAAAAGCCAAGACGTTTACGATGCCATCATCGAAGCCGGTAAAGAGTTCGGTATTCGCAAGCTTGGCGGACGTGCGGCGTTCATCAACCATCTCGAGGCGTGCTTCCCGACCATCGTCACCGACTACCTACCCGCGATCTTCGAGCCGGACATGGCCGGGTATCTGGACGAGTTCCGCTCGGCCATGCCCGCCTTCGCCTCGACCTTCAACGTCGCGGGCAGCTTTGAGGGCAAGAAGGTGTCCGATTGGTATCGCTCGCCCGTCGAACTGGGCTGGGCCAACCGCATCCATCTGGGTCACGACTTCATCGGGCGCGACGCACTGGCCGAGGAAAAGGCGAACCCGCGCCGCGTCATTCGCACGCTGGTCTGGAACGCGGATGACATTGGCAAGGTGTTTGCGTCCCTCTTCGGCAAAGATCAGCCCTACGACTGGATGGAGATCCCCCGCGATCAGCGCGGCTTCATGTACTGCGACCGCGTGCTGAAGAACGGGCACGACATCGGGACGACCACGTCGCGCGGCTACTCCTATTTCTTCCGCGAAATGCTGTCGCTGGCGACCATCGACGTGGCCGAGGCCGAGATCGGGAACGAAGTCTCGGTCCTGTGGGGCGCCCCCGGCAACCCGCAGATCGAGATCCGCGCGACCGTGCAGCCGGCGCCTTACAAGCAGGACAACCGGCGCGCGTCTTACTGAGTTTCTTCGGCCTGGTCATGACGCCAGGCCGGATCAACGGGGCAGGCCCTTCGCGGGCTGCCCGACCTCATAAAACTGGGAGGAACCAATGACGACCAAACGACTATTGGCAGCCACGCTCGTCGCTGCTCTGACAATCCTGCCGGCCCTTGCCGAGACCGTGAAGGTCGGCGTGGTCGGCCCGTTCTCGGGGCCCTTCTCCGGCTCGTTCGGGGAACCGTTCCGGCAGGGGATCGAAACCTATGTCGCGATGAACGGCCAGCCCGCCGACGGGATCGAGGTGGAGTTCATCTACCGCGACCTGCAATCGCCCGATCCGGGCCGCGCCCGTGCGCTGGCGCAGGAACTGGTGGCGCGTGACGGGGTGCAATACCTTGCGGGCTTCGTGTTCACGCCGAACGCCATCGCCGCGGCTGGCATCTCGGCGCAGGCTAAGATCCCCACGGTGATTTTCAACGCTTCCGCCTCGACGGTCGTGTCGCAGTCGCCTTACTATGTGCGCACCTCGAACACGCTACCGCAGGTGTCGGTGCCGACCGCGCAGAACGCGCTGGACAAGGGCTACAAGACCGTCGTGACGGCGGTGAGCGATTATGGCCCAGGCGTCGATGCGGAAACCAGCTTTGTCAAAGCCTTCACCGAGGGCGGCGGCGAGGTGCTGGAATCGATCCGGATGCCGCTGTCGACCACCGACTTCGGCCCCTACCTTCAATCGATCCAACTAAAAAAACCCGACGCGTTGTTCGTGTTCCTGCCCTACGGGCCGCCCACCTTCAGTTTCGTGAACGCCTACCGCGACAACGGTCTGGACGATGCGGGCATTGCCTTTGTCGGCACGTCCGAGACGCAGGAAGTGGACCTTCAGTCGCTGGGCGTGGCCGCGATCGGGCTTGAGACTGGGTATTTCTATTCGGCCGCGCACGAGTCCGCCGAGAACGACGCGTTCAAGGCGAAACTCGCAGAGCTTTACCCCGACGCCGAACCGAACCCGGCTACCGTGTCGGCCTTCGACGGCACCCATGCGCTTTATGAAATGATACGCGCGACCGGGGGCGAAGCCGATCCTGACGGGGCCATCGCGGCCATCGCCGGGGCAAGCTGGGAAAGCCCGCGTGGACCGATCAGCATCGACGCCGAGACGCGCGACATCGTTCAGAACGTCTATATCCGCGTCGTCGAGCAGGAAGAGAACGGTCGTCTCGTGAACCGCGAGATCAAGACCTATGAGGCGCAGCCCGACTACGGCGCGGCGCAATAAGACGGGGGCGGCCGCATGTATTCCCTTATCGCAAGCATCCTGATCGACGGAATCGCATACGGGTTGGTTCTGTTCATGGTGTCGGTCGGTTTGACGGTCACACTCGGCCTGATGCGCTTCGTGAACCTTGCTCACGGGACCTTCGCGATGATCGGGGGATATGCGGCCGCAACCGCCATCACGGCGCTGGGTCTGCCTTATGGTCTGGCGCTGATTTGTGCCGCACTTGCGGCAGGCGCGATTGCCTACGGGCTTGAGATCGCGCTGATCCGGCGCCTTTATCACCGGCCCGAACTGGATCAGGTTCTTCTGACCATCGGGCTGGTGTTCATGGGCATCGCGCTGTCGGGCATGATGTTCGGCAATTCGCTGGTGCCCGTCCGGCTGCCTGAGTTTCTGAGGGGTGCCACCGACCTTGGGTTCCGGCAGGTGCCGACCCAACGCTTCGTGCCGCTGGTTATGGGTCTGGCGACCCTGATCGGTATCTGGCTTTTGTTCGAGCGGACGCGGTTCGGCATCCGCCTGCGCGCCACGGTCGACAACCCGCGCGCGGCGGGCGAACTGGGGATCAACACCCGGCGCATTTATGCCGCCGCTTTCGCCATCGGGGCCGCGCTGGCCGGGCTGGGCGGTGTGGCCGGGGCCGAGCTTTTGCCGGTCGAGCCATACTATCCGCTGAAATACCTCGTGCTGTTCCTCGCCGTCGTCGCGGTGGGCGGGCCAGGTAACATGCTGGGCAGCTTCGTGGCCGCGCTTTTACTGGGCATCGTCGAGACGGCGGGCAAATACCTTGCCCCCGACTTCGCCACCATCGCGCTTTACGCGCTCATGCTTCTCGTACTCAGCTGGCGGCCCGAGGGTCTGTTCCGGCGGACGTCCAAGACCTGAGGCCGTCATGACGAACCTTCACCGATCCATCGGCGCCGCGGCGGTGATCCCGCTTGCCGCCGTCGCTTTGGCCCTGATCTTTCCCAACCAGCAGGCGTTTCTGGCGCAGATCGCGATCACCGCGCTGGTCGTCCTGTCGCTCGACCTTGTCGTGGGCTTCGCCGGGCTTGCCACGCTGGGCCATGCGGCGATGTACGGGGCGGGGGCCTATGGCGCTGCGCTTTATGCGCTGCATGTCTGGGCCGAGCCGCTGACCGGCCTGATCGTCGGCGGGCTGGCGGGGGCGACCATCGCGTTCCTCTCGGCGCTGATGCTGATGCGGGCGCATGGCCTGACCTTCCTGATGATGACCGTCGCGATCACGCAGATCCTGTATGAGATCGTGAACAAGTCCCGCGCCGTGACCGGAGGGGATGACGGGCTCTATGGCATCGTGATGCAGCCGCTTTTGGGGGTGTTCGAGTTCGATTTCTACGGACGGCTCGCGTTCTGGTATGCCGCCGTCGTCCTATGGCTCGTGTTCCTCCTCCTTCGTCACATCGTCGCCTCGCCTTTCGGGCTGACCGCGCGGGCGGTGCGTGATGACGGCGACCGGGTCGCCACGCTCGGCGGCAACATCTTTGGCCACCGGGTCGCGCTTTACACGCTGTCGGGCGCAATCGCCGGGCTGGCCGGGGCGCTGTCGGCGCAGACCGTGCAGGTCGTGGGCCTTCATTCGCTCAGCGTCACCTTCTCGGCCGATATCCTTGTCATGCTGGTGATGGGCGGGGCCGGGCGGCTTTGGGGCGGCCTGCTCGGCGCGCTCGTCTTTATGATGATCCACCACTACGCCGCCGAGATCGACCCGGTCCGCTGGATGCTGTTCGTCGGCGCGATCCTCGTCGTGATCGTCCTCTTCCTGCCCAAGGGCCTGTTCGGCGGGCTCGAGGCGCTGGTGAACCGCCTGCGTGGGAGGGCCCCGGCATGAGCGCACTTCTTGAAACCCGGAGCCTGTCCAAATCCTTCGGCGGTCTGAACGTCACCAACAACGTCGATCTGGCAATCTCGTCCGGCGACCGCGTGGCGCTGATCGGGCCGAACGGGGCGGGCAAAACAACGCTCGTCAACCTGATGAGCGGCGCGTTGCCCGTCTCCTCGGGCGAGGTTCTGATCGGGGGCGACACCGTCACGCACATGTCGCAGCAGGACCGCGCCCATCGCGGCCTGATCCGCACGTTCCAGATCACCCGGCTGTTCGAAAGCATGACCGTGGCCGACATTCTTTGTGTCGCAGCGGTGCAAAAGCACAAGGCCGGGCTGAAGCTGCGCTGGGGCCGCGCGCGCACCGATCTGGTCGAGCGCGACGTCGAGCGTGTGCTCAGGGACATCAAGATGCAGGATCGGCGCGATAGTCCCGTGACGCTTCTGGCCTATGGCGAGCAGCGGCTGGTCGAGCTGGGTGTCGCCCTTGTCATGCAGCCGCGCGTTCTGCTTTTGGATGAACCCGCGGCGGGCGTGCCGCAAAGCGAAAGCCACATCATCATGGACGCGATCGAACGGCTGCCCAGCGATCTGGGCGTGGTGTTCATCGAACATGACATGGACCTCGTGTTCCGCTTCGCCGAACGCATCGTCGTTCTGGTGAACGGCGGCGTGTTCGCCACCGGCACACCGGACGAAATCGCGGCGAATGACGATGTGCGGGCCATCTATCTGGGTGAGGCGGACGAATGACGGACAATATCGCATGGAACGCCGTTCACGCAGGTTACGGGCGCACCGTCGCGGTCGAGGATATCTCGGTCAGTGTCGCCCCCGGTGAAAAGCTGGGCATCCTTGGGCGCAACGGGGCGGGCAAGACCACGATCCTGCGCGCGATGATGGGGGACGCCAAGGTGCATCGCGGCACGGTCCAGGTGGGCGGGGCCGATGTGACCCAGCGCCCCGCGTTCCAGCGCAACAAGCTTGGCGTCGCCGTGGTGCCGCAGACCCGCGATGTGTTCCGCTCGCTGACGGTGCGCGAGAACCTGCTTTCGGCCAGCGCGGATGCCGGGCGGCTGGATCATGCCGTCGCGGTGTTCCCGCGTCTCGGCGAGCGGATGCGCAACCTTGGCGCCGACCTGTCGGGCGGCGAGCAGCAGATGCTGTCGATCGCGCGGGCGATCATGACCGCCCCGCGCTTTTTGATGTTGGACGAGCCGCTCGAAGGCCTGTCGCCCACCGTCGCCCACGCGGTGATGGACGCGGTGCGCCGCATGGTGACGGACGAGGGGCTGGGCTGCGTGCTTGTCGAGCAGCATGTGCGCACGGTGCTGGAGTTCTGCGACCGCGTCATGGTCATCGAACGCGGGCGCTGCGCCTTCCTCGGCACACCGGATGAGCTGGAAGCCGAAGGTACGATCCTGTCGCGCGCCGTCGGGATCGCGGCGCACTAGTTCCCTTTTCGAAACATAGACCTAGCACGAACGAGAGATTTTCACATGTCCAGCAAGATCGACGCCCGCCTCGCGCATCCGTTCTACACCGACCACGTCTTTTATCACGCGCACGGAAAGGGGCTGACCATTCCCACGGTGCGGGCCTGGGCGTTCAACGGTTGGCGGCAAGAGGGTCTGTCATGGCACGAGGGCTGTTATATCCACGCAGGCCTGTCTGGGTCCGGGCCATTGCGGATCAAGGGGCCGCAGGCCAAGGAATACCTGCAGTCCATCGTCGTCAACAGCCTTGAAAAGTTCCCCGTGGGGTCGATGAAACACGCGGTGCAGTGCAATGCGGATGGCCTGATCACGGCGCACGGCATTCTTTCGCGTCTCGGGGAGGATGAGTTCGAATCCTGGGCCGGCGGCCCGCCCGGGCCCGTGGTGCCGAAGTCGGTCGACTACGACGTTGAGATTACGGATACGGACAAGTACCTGTTTCAGGTCGCCGGGCCGAAGTCACTCGAGGTCCTTGAGAAGGTGACCGGCGAGGATCTGCGCGATCTGAAATTTCTGCGATTCCGGAACACGGCCGTCGCGGGCCACACGACAGAGGTGGCGCGGCTTGGGATGGTCGGAAGCCTCGCGTTCGAATTGCGCGGACCCATGGCGGACGCAGCGGACGTCTATGATGCCGTCTACGAGGTGGGCAAAGCGTTCGGAATGGAGCGGCTTGGTTGGGGCACCTATCTGGTCAACCACATCGAAGGCGGCTTCCCGCAACATACATGGACCTTCATTTCGGCAATGCCCGAAGAGATCTGGCCGCGCGCGCGGCGGCGCTGGGAAGTCTCGGGGTCGGTGGACCCTGCAGAGCTACGCCCTCGCCTGCGCACGCCCGTCGAAGTGCGTTGGGACAACATGGTAAAGTTCGACCATGACTTTACCGGGCGCGATGCCGTGGCGGCCGAGATCGAGAACCCCAGACGCCGGACCGTTACTTTGCGCTGGAACCACGACGATGTGCTGGACCTCTATGCCTCGCTGGTGCGGGAGCCGGAGCCGTACAAGACCATCGACTTTCCCTATGCGCCGCAACGCTGGCCCATGGCTCATGCGGACCATGTGACAAAGGGCGGTCGTCAGATCGGCTGGTCATCGGGCACCGTCTACAGCCCGTTTTATCGCGAATACCTGTCCCATGGCTGTCTCGACATATCCGAGACGGAGATCGGGGAAACCGTTTCGGTCCATTGGGGCGATCATGGCGGCCCGATCAAGGAAATCCGCGCAACGGTCGAGCGCTTTCCCTACTACGACGGCGTTCGCAACAGCGAGGTCGATCTGCAAACCGGCGCGCCCAAGGGTTGAGCGGGATGTGACAGGACACAGGGCGGGCTTTGACGGGCCTGCCCGCCGCCGCCGCATGGGTCATCGGTTAGGCTGACTTGGCAAGGCTCTCGGCAACCATGTCGCGGATTTCGACGTAGGCGTGGCGGATAGCGGCTTTCATCTGTAATTCGGCCAGTTCCGGGTCGGCTGTCCAGTCGCCACGCAGGAAAAAATCGGACTGGTCCCGCAGCCAGCGTGCGCCATGTTCCGAACGGAAATACAGCCCGTAAATCCGGTGCATCTGGCACGACAGCCGCCGGTTGATATAGGTCAGGTTGGGGCTCCGGGTCGCTTCCGTCAGGATGTCGAAGATGATCGCTGACACGCGGAGCCATTCGTCAAGCTCCGTGCCGGCAGACATTTCCCGCGAGTACCTTTCGAGCAGGCTCTTCTCATCGTCAGTGATATTCTCCGCCGCCTTGCGCACAATTTTAGGGCCGACGAAACGCCAGACGAGGAAGTGATCTTCGATCGCGGCAAGATCGATCTTGGACAGCACGTAACCGGCGCGAGGCATCGTCTGGATGATGCCTTCCATGTCGAGCCGTGCCAGCGCCTCGCGGACCGGGGTGCGCCCGAAGCCCACTCGTTCGATCAGTTCCTTTTCGTTGAACCGCGACCCCGCCTCGATCTCGCCGTCAAGGATCAGTTTGCGGATATGCTCGTAGCATTGCTCGGCAAGGCTGATTTTGGTGGTCTCAAGGTTCATCTGGGCGAAGCTTTCTGTCGGGTCCGGCCCTAAAATCCGCGACATTGCGCAAGACTTCAAGGGAGGAGCCCGATGGGGCCCGGCGGTCAGTGCGCGGCAAAGGCCCCGAAGGCCCGGTTCAGGTACAAAAGCGGCGCGCGCGTCTGATCCGCCACGTTCACGGCGACGATTTCGACGATGAAGATGATGTGGGAGCCAAAAGCCTTGGCCTCGACCACCCTGCCTTCGAATCCGGCGACCGCCGTCCGCAGGAGCGGCGCGCCGGTGACCGGGCCTTCGTCCCACATGTCGGGGCGGAACTTGTCATCCGCCTTGCTTGCAAACAGGGCGGCGGTGTCGTTGTCGGCGCTTTCGCACAGGTTCACGCCGACGATGCCGGAGGCTTGAATGAGCTGCCCGGTGCTGCTGCCCCGATTGAGGCAGACGATCAGGGACGCGGGCGTGTCCGACAAGGAACAGACGGCAGTGGCCGTGCAGCCGCGGCGGGTGCCGTCAAGTTCGGTCGTGATGATGTTCACGGACGCGGCCAGACGGCTCATCGCGTCACGAAACAGGGCGGGGTCGATGTCGGGCGTGGTCACGGCACAGTCCTTTGATCGGAGTGGTCTGCCCGGTACAGGGGAGGCGGGGCAGGGTGGCCGGGGCGCAACGCGCGCACCCCGGCCCTTGGCTTAGCCGATATGGGCTTTCACTTCGGCCACGAACGCATCGGGGACCGAGTTCTGAAGGTCGTGAATCCCGCCCTCCAGAATACTGACCTTGCCGTTCGGCACGCGCGATTTGAAATGCTCGGGGTAGCCTTGGTTCAGGATCTCTTCCTCGGTTCCGAACAGAAGCAGGGTCGGGATCTCGGACGTCTGCGCGAAGGCCCGAAGCTCGGGCGCGTCGTAGGAATGGTCAGACTTCGCCATCATGACGAAACGCCGCCGCATCTGTTCGCGAAAAAACGCCTCGTCCGCCCAAGGTTTGTTGGGATGGGGCGGCGGGGCCGGGTAGCCGGACATATCCGGAATGGGCATCCCGCCGACCAACGCCTCGATCATCTGAAGCCCGCTGGGGTCGATCAACTCGTCCGGGCCGGTGAACAGCATCGGCGCCTCGAGAATGATCGACTTGATCCGATCAGGATACTGCGAGGCGAGCCAATAAGCATTGGTCCCGCCCATCGACGTGCCCAGCAGGTGGTAGCTGTCGATCCCCATTTCCTGAATGGCCGCCGCCAGAACGATGGCCACGTCGCGTTGGCGCATCCGGCCCTCCAGCGGCGTGGTTTCGCCCCAGCCCGGCGGGTCCAGCTCGATGACGCGATAGGATTTGGCAAGCTCGTCCTTGGCCGTCGACATCTCAAGCCCCGCAGAGCCCGGAAGGCTGATCAGAACTTCGCCTTCGCCAGCCTCGATATAGGGGACCTTGTAGCCGAAGGCCTCGACCACGCCGCGCGTGAAATTTTCACCCAAACTCATGTCATGTGTTCCTTTCGTGGGCGATCAGGCTGCGGGAGCCGACGGCATGGGACCGAAGTCGAACAGGCCGAGCCAGATGTGGTCGTCCGGCGCGCCCATCAGTTCGAAGCCGACGTTCACGTAGTTCTGGTCGTTCGCGAAGAAATGCTGACACCCGGCAAGCGTGTCGCGGATGATCCGCTGAAGCCGGCCTTCGCGCAGGGCATCGCCGCCACCGCGCTGGAACGCCCATTCGGCAATGTCGCGCGTCACGTCGTGGGCGTGGATGTTGACCGCGCGCAGCATGGTGCTTTGGCGGGTCGACAGTTGCTCGCCCTTGCGAAGGGTGTTGTCCACGCTTTCCATCACGTCGTCGACCAGCGCACGGGCCGCCGCCGCTTTCATCGCATGTTGGGCGTATTCGATGCGGAACGGGTCTTTTTCCCCAATGGATTTCGCGCCCGGCACCGGCGGCTTTTTGTTGCCCACGGTCTTCATCTCGTCCAGCAGGCGCTCGGCGGTGCCGATGGCGAAACCCAGGTGCATGGTCGGGATCAACACGTTCATACCGCCCGACACGGCGCGGCCACCCCGTTTCGGCGGCGACATCACGTCGACCTCATGGTTCAGTGGGATCAGGTGATCCTTGACCTCGATGTCCACGCTGCCGGTCGCTTGCAGACCGATGGTGTCCCAGTTGCCGCGATCCGTGACCGCCGAGATCGGGATCAGGAAAAAGCCCATACCGAAGGGCGGCGGGACCGGGTTGCCGTCGATAACCTTCATCGCGGGCATGAAGACGTGCGTTGCGTGCTTGATCGCGCTGGCATAGCGGTACCGACCCGACCCGACACGACCCAGCCGTCGTCCGTCTTGACCGCGGTGCCCTGACCGTTGCTGACCGCGCTGAAGGAAATCCGTTTGCCGCCCGAGAACAGCTCTTCGGACACGTCTTCGGGCAGGTATGACACCATCAGACCGGCGCAGGCGAAGATTGTGTTCACCCAGGCGAGCGAGCCGTCGTAATAGGCGACGCGGCTCAGGAACGATTGCGCTTCGCCGGGAAAAAGCCCTTTGCCGCCCAGTTCCTTGGGGATGTAGGCCTGCGGCATCCCGGTCGAGAACAGAAGATCGACGGCTTTGTCCGTCAGTTTTCCAAGTTCTTCCGAGGGTGCGGCTTCTTCTTCCAGAGCGCCGCTGATCTCTTCGACCTTCGCTAGGATGTCATCGACGATCTTCTGATGGTCCTGCTTTTCGCGCGCGAGATCGGCCGACAGCGCGTCTGCGCTAACGGAAATATTCATTTGGTATTCCTCCCAGTTGTCCTGTCCGGCGGCGCGATCTCCTCATCGGTGCCGGACTTCGTTTCTGATATATCATAAAGATGATTCCAGCAAAGAGAATTTTTTGTGAGGGCGACTCGCTGGGTGTGGCGCGCGCCGCTACGAGGCGGCGAAATTTGGTGGGGGCTTTGGCGCATACGCGTCTGAGGATCACCTCATCGGCAGGGCCTGCAACAGCTATAGAGCGATATATTATTGATGTATTTTAAGACTTCGATCTGCATGCAGACGGCGCCTCGCATCGTGAGCGGGGTCGAGCCGGGGGCCGCAGGCTGGCGAGCGGAGCGTTAACCGACAGCCTCCCTTCATAGCGCCAGCGAAGTTCATTCTGGACGAAACGCAGCTAAAGATATATCAACGACTCCGGAGAACGATAATCGAATTGTGCTCGGGGAGGGGCTGATTGCGATGAACCACATACAGATGACATACATGAATGGTCGCGCGCCGCGCCGCATAGCCGTGGACGGTCTGCCGCGCCGCCCCGTGATTCTGGCCGCCTGACATGTACATGGGCACCGACACCTTTTCCCCGCTCGCCTCGGCTGAGGAAATCATCGAAGAGGCGCGCAAGGGCCGGATGTTCGTTCTCGTCGATGACGAGGACCGCGAAAACGAGGGCGACCTTGTCATCCCGGCTGCGAAAGCGACCCCGGAGGCGATCAACTTCATGGCCACACACGGCCGCGGTCTGATCTGCCTCGCCATGACGGCGGCGCGGTGCGACTCGCTGGGGCTGGCTCCGATGCCGCAGACTCACGCCTTGCCGTTCGAGACCGCGTTCACCGTGTCGATCGAGGCGCGCCACGGCGTGACCACGGGGATTTCCGCCGCCGACCGTGCCTGCACCATTCAGGCCGCCATCGACCCGCAGAACGGGGCCGAGGCCATTTCGTCGCCTGGTCACGTCTTTCCGCTGCGCGCGCGCGACGGCGGCGTTCTGGTGCGCGCGGGGCATACCGAAGCCTCTGTCGACATCGCGAAGCTTGCCGGGTTGGAGCCGTCCGGCGTGATCTGCGAGATCATGAACGACGACGGAACGATGGCGCGGCTGGACGATCTGATCCCGTTCGCCCGCAAACACGGGCTGAAGATCGGCACGATTCGCGACCTGATCGAATACCGGCTTCAGAACGATCACCTCGTGACCTGCACCGCCGAGACTGAGATGGAACTTGAGGTGGGCGGCACATGGACCGTCAAGAGCTTCCACGACGCGGCCTCGGGCCTGACGCACGTCGCGCTTCAGAAGGGGCAGGTGCGCGAGGGTGCGCCGACGCTGGTGCGGATGCACCACCTGTCCATCGTCAGGGACCTGCTGGGACAGGGCGACGCCGGTTCGGCCGTTCTGCGCCGCGCGATGGAGCAGATCTCACAGGCTGGGTCCGGCGTCGTCGTCCTCTTGGTTCCCGACGGCCCGGACGAGGTCCAAGCCGAGGTCCGCCTTGGCCGCCCTGTCGCGATGGACGCGCGGGCCTATGGCACCGGCGCGCAGATTCTTGCGGCGCTCGGGGTGCGGGACATGCGGCTTCTGACCAACACGCACCACGAAGTGCCGGGTATTCAGGGCTATGGACTTACCATCCTTGAAGACGTGAAACTCACAGCGGGTCACGGCGCTTCGACGTGACCGCGCATTTGGGGGAGAGAGCAATGAACGACATGACAGCGGCCGAGGGCGGCCTTTTTGCTGGGCCGAACGTGGTCTCGCGCACCGCCGAGGACGGCACGATTTATCTGAGCAGCGGCTACACGCTTCCGGCGGCTTCGGAGCGGGTGTCCGACTGGCTCGTCGACGGGGCAGACGCGCACCCCGACCGCGTGTTTCTGGCCGAGCGGATGGGCGACGGTTGGCGTAGCGTGACCTATGCACAGGCGCTTGCCCGTGCCGAAACGCTTGGCGCGTGGCTGCTTGAACAGGCCAAGGGCAAGGATGGCCCGGTTCTGGCCCTGTCCGAAAACGCGGTCGATCTGGGGCTTCTGACACTGGCAAGTTTTCATGTCGGCATCCCCATCGCCACCATCTCGACGGCCTATTCGTTGATCTCATCCGACCACGCGAAGCTGAAGGCGATGGTCACGCTATTGGACCCGGCGGTGGTGTTTGTATCCTCGACCGCTGCTTACGCCAAAGCGCTTGCCGCCATCGCGCCGCACCATTCCGGTGTGCTTCTTGCCTCCAAGACCGACGGTGATCTGGACGCCACGCTGTTCGAGAATGCCAGCCGCGACGACAAGGACGCGGTGGCCCGTGCGAACGCGGCGATCGGGCCTGACACGCTTGCCCGACTGCTGTTCACGTCGGGTTCGACCGGGACGCCCAAGGCGGTGATCAACACGCATGGGATGCTGACCTCAAACCAGGAAGCGCATCGGGAAATCTGGGTCTACCAGCGCGAAAAACCGCCCGTGATCGTCGATTGGCTACCGTGGAGCCATACCTTCGGCGCCAACTTCGCCTTCAACATGGTGCTGCGCAATGGCGGTTCGCTCTACATCGACGACGGCAAGCCCGCGCCGGGGATCATCGCGCGCACCATCGCGAACATCAAAGACGTGCGGCCCAACATGGCGCTGAACGTGCCGCGCGGTTTTGAAATCCTGACCGAAGCGATGGACGAGGATGCCGAGCTGCGTGAAGCGTTCTATGCGATGGACGTATGCCTCTGCGCGGCGGCAGCCCTTCCGGCGTCGACCTGGACCAAGCTGCGCCGCCAATCGACCGAGACGACCGGGCGCGAATTGCCGGTCGCGACCGCTTGGGGGTCGACAGAAACGGCACCGCTCGCCACCCACTGCCATTTCCCCGTGGACAGCGTTGCCAACATCGGCCTGCCGGTGCCGGGCGTGACGCTGAAGCTGGTGCCGAACGGGACCAAGCTCGAAGTACGGGTCAAGGGGCCGAACATCACGCCGGGTTATTTCAAGAACCCCGAAAAGACGCGCGAGGCGTTCGACGACGAAGGCTTTTACATGATGGGGGATGCGCTGCGGCTGGCCGACCCGGATGATCCGTCCAAGGGTCTGTTCTTCGATGGCCGCGTCGTCGAGGACTTCAAGCTGACGACGGGAACATGGGTATCGGTCGGCAGCCTGCGGGTGACGGCGATCGACCACCTCAGCCCCTGCGTGCAGGACATCGTGGTGGCCGGTCACAACCGCGACGAGGTCGGCTTTCTTCTGATCCCGAACGAACCTGCCTGCCGCCGCATCGCCGGTCTGGCCGAGGGCGCGCCGCTGGCCGATGTGCTCGCGGCGGACGCGGTGCGCGCGCAGGTGCGCGAGGGTTTGAAGGCACTCAAATCCGCGCAATCCGGGTCTTCGATGCACGCCAGACGCGCCAGGTTCCTTGTCGCGCCGCCCAACCCGGACACCGGCGAAATCACCGACAAAGCCTATCTCAACCAGCGGCAAATCCTTGAGAACCGCGGGGCCGAGGTCGAGCTTCTGTTCTCCGAAGACGAGGGGAATATCTACCCGGCGGCCTGAATTACTGCGACGGATCATCACCCAAACACCGCCGCGCCGGATGGTGCGGCGCCGAATGAGCGGGCCGCCGTCCTTCCTCGTGTGGCCCGTTCCCCGCGCGGTGCGCGCCCTGCAAGGCCGCACCGCGCAACGCATAACCCTGACCGTGGCCCTGTGCGGCTGCACCTTAAAAGGAAACGAAAAGATGAGCGACGATTTCAAACCTGTTCTTTATTTGAAAGAAAACTGCCCCTTCTGTCTGAAGGTCCGTATCTTCGTGCTGGAATCGGGCAGCGCGGATCAGGTGACGGTGCGCGATTTCACCGAAGGTACCGAGGGCGAAACGTCGGTCAAACCCGAGCTGTCGGCCCACCTCGACAAGGTGTCCTTTCCCGCCGCGCAGATGGCGCCGGGCATCTTCATCAATGAATCTGACGACATCATCGCCAAGCTCGAGGCGCTTTCGGGCAAGCCCGCCGCTCAGATGACGGTTTACCAGAACTATGTGAACGGGGCCTTCAGTCTGGCCATGACCCTGTGGCGCGAAAACGTTGAGTTGAAACAAGCCGCCGCTTCGGCCTGACCCGGCGAAACTGCGTCAACCGGATCACGGGTCTGACGCACCCCGTGTTGTTGTCGGTCTCCGCCGGACCCCTTAGGAACCGGCGGACACCACTGCCGTCAACGAACCTTCAGGATCACGGCCATAGCGCTGTCTCCGGCAGCGCAGCCTTGGAATAACCCGGTTCCTCCGCCGCGGATCTCAAGCTCTTCTATCATTTCGATCAGGGCGCGCAGGCCGGTCGGGCCCTGCGGATGGCCCCAGACGAGGGACGAACCGAAGTTGTTCATCTTTTTCCAGTCGAGGTCGAAGGCACGCGCGAAGGCGATGTCGTTAACGGCAAAGGGATTGTGCGACTTGATTACGTCAATGTCGTCGATGGTGAGTGCAGCCAGATCCAATGCCCGATGCGCGGCGCGGATCGGGGCTGCGGGCATATGGGCCACGTCGTCGCGACCTTGCGCCACCGCCAGCACTTCGATGATCGGCGCGCCCGGCTTTCCCAGATCGCGCGCACGGTCCTCGGTCGCGCAGACGACAAGGGCCGCCGAGCCATCGGCCGGATGCGTTTGCCCGGCGAACGTCACCGACCCTTCAGGCATCACCGGCTTGAGCGAAGCCATCTTTTCGGGCGACGAGGGATATATGCCCTCGTCACCGTTCAAAGTTTTGATCGTCTTGCGAAACCCCGCGTCGGGCACGGCGAACGCGGCCGCCATGTAGCGTTTCTGGAACGCGCGGTCGTCCTTAAGCGCATCTTCGTATTGGGTCGCCCGATAGGCGGCCACCTCATGCTGTTCCTCGGTTGTGATCCCGACCTTCCGCGCGACGTTGTCGGCCGTGTCCACCATCGCACATTTGGCAAAGGGATCGCGATTGAAGCTTTCCATCACGATGTTTTCGCCGATGCCGGTGCCGCCCGGCTTGTCCGGGGCCGGGTAATAGGCATGGGGTCCGTTCGATGTCCGATCGCCACTGGCGATCAAAGCGGTCTGAACCCCAGATGTCGCCATTTCACCCATCGCGGTCGACAGAAGGCGGGCGCCGGTCGCGCAGGCCTGGTTCACCGTCGGTCCTGCAAGGTGGGTCGCCCCGATCATCGCCGTGAACCACGGCGTGCCGTAGAAGCTGCGGTATTGCGGCACCGTAAGGCCATAGGCTGCGAAATCGAACGCTTCGACGCCGATGTCACGTTCGGCAAGCGCCGACTTCGTTACATGAGCCGCAAACTCGATGGAATGGAGATGGGCGAAAGAGCCCTGCCAACGGGCGAAGGGGGTGGACCAGTAGGCACCGTAGGGGATGAAAGCGCTCATGAGCGTTTCCTTTGCGTCCTCGGCCGTCCCGCAAATCAAGCGCGCAGGACGCTCGGCTCGACAGGACGAAGAAAGCGCCTGGCTCAAGGGCCGGGCGCGTCAGTCATCTTTCCCGCCGACAACGAACCTCAATCGTCGCAATGTGGAGAGAATCGATTCCTGCTCTATAGTGCCATTTGTGCAGTATATTGCAACTATTTGTGGCCGAAGACAGGCCCGATGACGCATGTTTGGTTTTCTCGTAGGACGGTCTTTTTGGCGAGGCCAACGGCGCACATTACCCGAAGACAGCCGTCAGGGCCGCGTCGATCGCGCCGGTGATGCGGTCGATCTCGGCGGCGGTCACGGTCAGGGCAGGGGACAGGCAGAGCGTGTTGTTGTAACCCGGAAGCGAACGGTTGGTCGCCCCGATGATGACACCCTGCGACAGGCAATGCGCCACGACGGCCTGAACCCGCGCTTCGTCCATCGGCTCTTTCGTGTCGCGATCCACCACAAGCTCGGCCCCGCAGAACAGACCCATACCGCGCACGTCCCCGATCACCGGATGACGGTCCATCAGGTCGCGAAGGTTGGCCAGACACCGCGCGCCCATCGCTTTCGTGTTCTCGAGCAGCCCTTCGTCCTCGATGATCCGCATGTTCTCAAGCGCGGCGACGGGGCCGGACGTGCAGCCGCCGAAGGTCGAAATATCGCGGAAATGCCCAAGCGGGTCGGCGGCGTCGTCCTTGAACAGATCGAACACGGCTTGCGTCGTGACCGTACAGGCGATGGCGGCGTACCCCGACGCCACGCCTTTCGCCATGGTCACGAAATCCGGTTCGATCCCGAAGTTCTGATACCCGAACCACGTCCCGGTGCGGCCAAGACCGCAGACCACTTCGTCGATGTGGAGAAGAATGTCGTACGTGCGGCAAATCTCCTGCACGCGCGGCCAGTAGCCTTCGGGCGGCACGATCACGCCGCCGCCTGCGGTGACGGGTTCGAGCACGAGGCATCCCACCGTCTCGGGCCCTTCGCGCAGGATGACCTCTTCGATGGCATCCGCCGCGCGGCGTCCATAGTCGGCCGTATCCCACTGGGCGCGGTATTCCAGGCAATGCGGCACCTCGACGAAGCCTTCGGGGAACGGGCCGTACTGCTCGGCGCGTTGCTTCTGACCCGATGTGGCCAGCGTGCCGATGGTGGTGCCGTGATAGTCGCGTTCGCGGTAGAGGATCTTGGACTTCTTGCCCGCGTGATGACGGTGCGAGATCTGGCGCACCATCTTATAGACCTTCTCGTTCGCCTCGGACCCCGAGTTGGAATAATAGGCCCGGCTGAGACCCGGCATTTTTTCGATCAGCCGTTCGGCGAACAGCGCGCCCGGCACGGTCCCGGCGGCGCCTGCGAAATAGTTCAGCTTCACTAGCTGATCGCGCACCGCATCGGCGATGCTTTCGCGCCCGTAGCCCACGTTCACGGTCCAGACCCCGCCCGAAACCGCATCCAGAAATTCGCGCCCCGTCGCATCCCACAGGGTCAGCCCCTTGCCCTCGACATAGACGCGGGGATCGGTCGTCTCATACGGCTTGTGCTGGCTCAGGTGGTGCCAGACATGCGCGCGGTCGGCGGCGACTATGGCGGAAAGATCGTTGCGTGTGTCGGTCTGTGTCATGGTCGTCTCCACGTCTGAAAGGGGCGAGGGCCGGGCGTCAGGCCCGCACGCGGGTCGATTTCGGGTCGTACATGGGCGCAAGGCTGACCTCGGCGGCAACGGTGCGCCCCGCCACGTCGATGCTGTAGGACGAGGCAAGCATGTCGGCCCTCGTCTCGCCCGGCGCGCAGGGCACGTAGCCCAGCCCGATCGCGCCCCCAAGCGCGTGACCGTAGTTGCCCGAGGTCAGGAAGCTCACGATCTTGCCGTCGCGCAGGATCGGCTCGTTATGAAACAAGAGCGGTTCGGGGTCGGTCAGCTTGAATTGCAGCATCCGGCGGTCCAGCCCCGTTTCGCGTTTGCTGAGAACCGCGTCCCGGCCGATGAAATCGCCCTTGTCCGTCTTGACCGCGAACCCAAGCCCGGCTTCGAGCACGTGATCCTCGTCGGTGATGTCGTGGCCGAAGTGACGAAAGCCCTTTTCGATCCGGCAGCTGTCCATGGCATGAAGCCCGCACAGCTTAAGGCCGACATCGGCCCCCGCGTCCGCGATCGCTTCAAAGACATGCGCGGCCTGATCGGTCGACACGTAAAGCTCCCACCCCAGTTCGCCCACGTAGGTCACGCGGTGGGCGCGGGCCAGACCCATGCCGATCTCGATCTCGCGGGCCATGCCAAAGGGATGCGCGTCGTTCGACAGATCGTTCGGGGACACCCGCGCGAGCAGATCGCGCGCCCGCGGCCCCATGATCGGGATCACCGCTTCGCTGGCGGTGACGTCCGTGATCGTCACCCATTCGTCGCCCAGATGACGCCGCAACCAGACCAGATCGCGTTGCAGCGTGGCACCGGGCACGACAAGGAAGAACACGGTTTCCGACAGGCGCGTCACCGTCAGATCGCACTCGATCCCGCCCCGGCCATTGAGCATCTGGGTATAGACGATCCGCCCCGCCGCCACGTCCATATCGTTGGCACAAAGCCGTTGCAGGAAGGCGAGCGCATCGCGCCCCTCGACCCGGATCTTGCCGAAGCTGGTCATATCGAGCAGCCCGACACCTTCGCGCATGGCCATATGCTCGGCCCGCTGGTTGTCGAACCAGTTCTGGCGTTTCCAGCTGTATTCGTACTCCGGCGTCTGGCCCTCGTTTGCGAACCAGTTCGCCCGCTCCCATCCCGCGACCTCACCGAAGACAGCGCCCCGTGCCTTGAGGTGGTCATGAAGCGGCGAGCGGCGGATCCCGCGCGAGGTGGCCATCTGACGATAGGGGAAATGGTCGGCATAAAGCAGGCCCAGCGTCTCGCTGACCCGTTCCTTCAGATAGCGGCGGTTCATCTGGAACGGTTGCGCCCGGCGAATATCGACCTCCCACAGATCGAAAGGCGGTTCGCCGTCGTGCATCCACTGCGCCAGCGCCATGCCGGCGCCCCCCGACGAGACGATCCCGATCGAATTGTACCCGGCGGCCATCCAGTATCCGGCAAGATTGGGCGCTTCGCCCAGATAATACCGGTCGTCCGGCGTGAAGCTTTCGGGACCGTTGAAGAAGGTGTGAATACCGACCTCGCCCAAGAGCGGCATCCGCGACACGGCCTTTTCAAGGATCGGCTCGAAGTGGTCGAAATCTTCGGGAAGCTGGTCGAAACAGAAATCCTCGGGGATCCCGTTCATGCCCCACGGCTTCGCCTTGGGCTCGAACGCGCCAAGCAGCAGCTTGCCCGCGTCCTCCTTGTAATACGCACACTCGTCCGGCACGCGCAGAACCGGAAGCTGGGCGAGGCCGGGGATGTTTTCCGTCACGATATAGAAATGCTCGCAGGCATGAAGCGGCAGGGTCACGCCGTTCTGGGCGGCAAAATCGCGACCCCACATGCCGCCGCAGTTCACGACGTTGTCGGTCGCGATCTGGCCCTTGTCTTCGCCTGCTTCCCATTCCACGCCAGTCACGCGGCCATCCTTGGTGACGACCTTGGACACCTTGACGTTCTCGATGATCTTCGCGCCCAGCATCCGCGCGCCCTTGGCCAGTGCCAGCGCGATGTTGCCGGGGTCGGCCTGACCGTCGTTGGGCAGGTGCACCCCGGCGACGACATCGGAAATCTCAAGATGCGGATACCGCTCAAGCACCTCGGCGGGCGACATTTCGTTCACGTCGATGCCGAAGGCGCGGGCCAGTGCGGCCTGCCGGAAAATCTCTTCGCGCCGCTCTTCGGTCAACGCGACGGTGATCGAGCCGCACTGGCGAAACCCGGTGGCCAGCCCGGTTTCCTCTTCCAGCTTGCCGTAAAGGTCGGTCGAATACTTGGCGAGCCGCGTCATGTTCTGGCTCGCCCGCAACTGGCCGACAAGCCCGGCGGCGTGCCATGTGGTGCCGGAGGTCAACTGTTTGCGTTCCAACAGAACGATGTCCGTCCAGCCAAGCTTGGCAAGGTGATAGGCAACGGAGCAGCCTGAGATACCACCGCCGATAATGACGACGCGGGCTTTGCTGGGAAGTTCGGTCATGGGCACGTCCTCTCGGGCCGGTGTGTTAGGTCTGGCAAGCGCAGGGCGACTCGCGCAACTTTCACAGTGCTAGCCACACAAAAATGAAAAATCTAATGATTTTTTCATTTATGAATGAAATGCACTATGAATTTATGGCTGGAATCGTCGTTCCACGTTGAATTTTTCCGGCAATATCGGCAGCTTGGGCAAAAAATGGGGTAACGCCGTGGCACATCACGTTGGCGAAGACATCCGGTCGTTGCGCAAGACCCGCGCAATGACGCTGGCCCAGCTTGCGGGCGCGGCGGGGCGCTCGGTCGGCTGGCTCAGTCAGGTCGAGCGCGGGCGAACGACGCCATCGGTGCGCGATCTGGAACAGCTTGCCGATCTGTTGGACGTCAACATCAGCTTCTTCTTCCGCTCGTCCCGGCGTGCCCCCGAGGAACAGGGCCTTGTCCTGAGGGCGGCGGATCGGCCCACCATCGGCTCGGACGAAACCGGACTGGTCGAGGAGTTGTTGTCACCGACCCTCTCAGGCAGCTTCGAGATGATCCGCTCGGTGTTCGCGCCGGGAGCGTCCAGCGGCGATCCGCGCAAGGCCCGGCCAACCGAGGACGGCGGCGTGCTGATCTCGGGCGCGCTGACGATGTGGATCGGAGAGACCGAGGTTCACCTGTCCCCCGGCGACAGTTTTCAGTTCGCGGGCGCACCCTATGCCTGGCGCAACGACGGGTCCGAGCCTGCCGTCGTGATCTGGGTCGTGTCACCGCCGATCTACTGACCCGCCGGCACATTTCATAGATAAACCTGATCTTTGGGCGGCCAAAATGCTTTAATAGGCGGAATTTTTATAAGCTGGGTTTATGGATGAGGTGATTTTTCCAGCATGGGGCGACGGGCCGGGCCGATGTAGTGTCGGGGGAGTAACGAAAGCCTGGTGCGCCCATGAAAATCATGCCTGTCCATATGGAGCCGACCAAGTCGGGGTGGTTCGCCGCCCTCGGTCCACGCCCGCCCGCAAACGTCCTTAGCGCCGATCTTGACTGCGATCACCTTGTCATCGGTGGCGGCTGGATGGGCCTTCACTGCGCGCGCCGGCTAGGCGAACTCGACCCCGAGGCGCGGGTGGTGCTGGTGGACGCGGGCCGGATCGGAGACGGGGCGGCCGGACGCTGCGCTGGGTTCGCCATCGACCTTGCCCACAACCCCCGCAACAAGCACTTCGCGGAAGACCAAAAGGGCAACGAGGAAGAGTATCACGTCAACGTCGAAGGCATCGACTATCTGCGCGACGCGGTCGAACGTCTGGGCGTGGACTGCGACTGGGACCCGTCGGGGAAATACCACGCCGCCGCCACGCCGCGCGGAAACGACTGCCTCAAGGAAATGTCGACCGCGCTGACCCAGATCGGAAAGCCGCACACCTGGCTGGACCGCGAAGAGATTCAGGCGCGCACCGGGTCCAGGCATTACTTTGCGGCGATCCACACCCCCGGCACCGTGCTGATGCAACCCGCGAAGTATCTGGTCAACATGGTCGCGGCGCTGCCCGAGAACGTCACCGTTTACGAAAAGACGCAAGTGACCGACATCGACTACCGCCCGCAGCAGCACGTCTGCCGGACCTCCGGCGGCGAGATCAGGGCGCGCAAGGTGTTCCTGTGCAACGCGGCCTACCTGACCAAGAGCGGTTTTTACGACAAGACGGCGATCCCGGTGTACACCTATGCGTCGATGACCCGGCAGCTGACGCCAGCCGAACTCGCGCAGGTCGGGGCGAGCGGCCCGTTCGGCGTGATCCCGGCGGAAAGCTTCGGCACGACGATGCGCCTGACGAACGACAACCGGCTTTTCCTGCGCAACGTCTATTCCTATGCCCGCGGCTTCCGCTCGGGCCAGAGCGACGTGGATTACGCCAAGACGCATCACGAAGAGGCGTTCCGCCGCCGGTATCCCGACCTTGCCTCGATCGGGTACGAGAACAGCTGGGGCGGGCTTCTGACCATGGCCGAGAACGGCGGCATGGTGTTCGGCCAGCTGGCCGACCGGGTCTATGGCGCCGCCTTCTGCAACGGCACCGGGGTCGCGCGCGGCACGGGCTTCGGCAAGGCACTGGCCGAGCTGGGGCTGGGCCACAGTTCGCGCTCCATCGACATTCTGAACGCCCGTACCAAACCCAACCGCGGCTACCCTGCGTGGCTGACCGAAATCGGCGTGCGCGCCACAACCAAATGGCGGTTCTTGCGGGCCGGCAAAGAAACCTGAAGGAGCTTAACATGGCCAATCTCGCTGGTATCAACCTTGCGATGCAGACCCCGTTCCGCGCGGACGGCTCGATTGATTTTGCGGAATGGGATCGCCTGATCGACGCCTACATCGACGCCGGTATCCACGGGCTGGTGTTGGGCGCGGGCACCGGGCAGCATCCGTACCTGACGGAGGCGGAAGCCAACGAGCTTTACGAAAAGGGGATCAAGCGCATCGATGGCCAGTGCAACGTGATCTGCCAGACCTCGGCGCTGAACATGGATGAGGTCGTGCGCCGCTCGCGCCACGCCGAAAGCATCGGGGCCGATGCGCTCATGATCCTGCCGCCCTACCTCGAAGGCCCGGACGACGACGACGGCATCTTCGAGTTTTACCGCACCATCGACGCGGCGGTCGGGGTCGATATCGTGGGCTACAACATCCCGCAGGCGACCGGCCTTTCGGTGTCGCCCGAACTGCTCAAGCGTCTGTCGCAGCTTGAAAACTACAATTACATCAAGGATAGCGGCGGCGATCTTTCCGTTCATCAGGCCTATCTGCAAACCGACTGCAAGGTTCTGAACGGCGCCGATCCCACGACGGTCTACGCCATGATGGCGGGCACCGTCGGCACGATCTGGGGCGCGGCGAACTATATGCCGTACGAAGCGGTGCGCCTTTACGACCTCGTGACCGCCAAGGATTACGACGCCGCGCTCGAACTGTGGGGCAAGATGCTGCCCTCGCTTCTGTACGTCTGGTCGCATCGCTACGTGCAATGCGTGCTGGCCGCCGCTCATCATCGGGGGTTCGGCCACGGCTACGTGCGGGCGCCGCTGCAACAGATCAGCGACGAGATGCGCGCCGAGATGCTGGCCACGCTCGCCCCGCTGTCGTGAGTCGCGCCATGTCCGAGTATCACAAGATTGCCGAAAAGCTGTTCCTGCCGTCCAAGATCCTGATCGGCGGGGAATGGCGCGATGCCGCCTCTGGCGCGACCTTCGCCACGGTCGACCCGGCCACCGGGCGCACGCTGGCCCAGCTGCCCGCCTGTGCCGCCGAAGACGTGGATGCGGCGGTCGCTTCGGCCCGCGCGGCGTTTCGCGCGGGCGTGTGGTCGGACCTGCATCCGAGCGCGCGCAAGGCCGTGCTCGCACGGCTTGCCGACCTGATCGAAGACAACGTGACCGAGCTTGCGGTGATGGAGGCGCTAGACGCCGGCAAGCCGATCACCGACTGCCTGACCATCGACGTGCCGGAAACCGCGAACTGCATCCGTTGGCACGGCGAAGCTCAGGACAAGCTTTATGACCAGATCGCCCCCAGCGCGCCCGATGCGCTTGGCCTGATCGTGCGCGAGCCGATCGGGGTCGTCGCCGCCGTTCTGCCGTGGAACTTCCCGCTGATGATGATGGCGTGGAAGATCGGCCCCGCGCTTGCCACCGGCAACAGCGTGATCGTGAAACCCGCCGAAGAAACCAGCCTGACCGCGCTGCGGCTGGGCGAGCTTGCGATTGAGGCCGGGGTGCCGCCCGGCGTTCTGAACATCGTCACCGGCATGGGCCCGGACGTGGGCGAGCCCTTGGGCCGTCATCCCGATGTCGACGCGTTGACCTTTACCGGATCGACCGAAACCGGGCGTCGGTTCCTGACCTACGCGGCAGAGTCGAACATGAAGGAAGTCTGCCTTGAGATGGGCGGTAAAAGCGCGGCGGTCGTGCTGGAAGGTGCCCGCGACATTCCCAAGATCGCGGAGATTCAGGCGGGCGCGATTTTCTGGAACATGGGCGAAAACTGCACCGCGAACAGCCGGATCATCGCGCATCATTCGGTGTACGACGAACTGATCGACGAGCTTGCGAAACAGGCGAAGACGTGGGTGATCGGTGATCCGCTCGACCCGAAAACCCAGAACGGCCCGCTGGTCAGCGACGCCCATTTCGCCAAGGTGTCCGGGCTGGTCGAGACCGGAAAGGCGCAAGGCGCGCGGCTGGTCACCGGGGGCGAGCCGGGCGAGGGGCTGTCGTTCCAGCCCACGATCTTTGCCGACGTGACGCCGGACTTGACCATCTTCCGCGAAGAGATTTTCGGGCCAGTCGTGACCGTCACCCGCGCCGACAGCGACGATCACGCGGTCGAGCTTGCCAACGACAGCGCCTATGGGCTGGCGGCGACGCTTTACACCTCGGACGTGCGGACCGCGCACCGGCTAGCCCGCCGTCTGCACGCGGGAACGGTCTCGGTGAACAGCTACAGCGAGGGCGAGATTTCGACGCCGTTCGGCGGGATGAAGGAATCCGGGTTCGGCGGCCGCGACAACGGCATTCACGCGCATGAGCAGTACACCGAGCTCAAGACAATCTGGTTCGATCTCGCATGACCCGGATGACCGCCGTTCAGATCCGCGAAGGCGACACCGATTTCGCCGTCTGCGAGGTTGCGAAACCCGACTGCGCGCCGGGGGCTGCCGTCGTGCGGATGGAGGCGGCCATGGTCGCCTCCTACATGGGGGCGCTGCCTTCGGGCGCCTGGACCACACCGCCGCGCCCGTTCACGCCCGGTCAATGCGCCATCGGCATCGTCGATGCGGCGCAGGGCGATCTTGAACCCGGCCAGCGCGTGTATTTCGACGCCTTCACCGGAAGCCGCTCGGCGGACGATCCCGCGCCGGATCACGGCTTTCTCGGGTGTTTCGGGCTGGGCGAGGGAGCCAAGGGGCCGATGGCCGACTGGCCCAACGGCAGCTTTGCCGAATTCGTCCACGCCCCCACCGCCTATTTCACGCCCCTGCCGAATTGGTCCATAGAGCCTGCGCTTTTGTGCCGGATCGGCTGGCTCGGCACCGCGCTGCGGGGCCTGCGCGAAGCCGGGTTCCGGCCCGGGATGCGGATCGCGATCAATGGCGCCAGCGGCGTCGTCGGGGCGAGCGCTGCGGTCCTTGCCCTTGCGATGGGGGCTTCGCGCATCGAAGTGGTCGGCCGAAACCCGGACCGGCTTGCCGCGCTCGTGGCTTTGGACCCTGCGCGGATCGTGGCCAGCACCGATGGCAACGGCTCGGCGCTCGATCTTGTTCTCGACTGCGCCTCGGGGGACGCCGGGGCCATCAGCACGACCCTGATCGGACGCCTTCGCCGGTTCGCGAAAGCGGCCTTCGTCGGCGGGTTGTCGTCGCCGCTCATGCTCGACGCCGGGGCGCTCATGCGCAACAGCAACGCGGTGATCGGATCTTACTGGTTCACGAAGGCTGATCTGGATCAGGTGATCGCCATGATCGACAGCGGGGTTCTGGACATGTCGGTCTTTACCGCGCGGCCCTTCGCGCTTGGCGATGTGGCGCAGGCCATCGACCACGCCGCCGGCCACGCCGGGGGCCTTGTCCACACCGCGCTGGTCCCTTAGGCCGAGCCGTCCCCATCGGCCACCCGCGCCTGAATTTCGGCCCCCTGCGCCACGATCCAGTCGCGAAACCGCTTGGCGGTCGCGGTGAGCGTGGTCGACTTGGGCGTGACGAGGTAGAACGCGCGGTCGGTCCTGATCTGAATGCCTGTCGGGTTGATGAGCGAGCCATCGTTCAGAAACCCGTCGGTCATCCCCATCCACCCCAGCCCGATCCCCTGCCCGGCCACCGCCGCCTGTAGCAGCGTCTGCTGGTCCGAGAAGGTCATCCGCGCATGGACGTTCAGCGCAGGCGCCCCGGCCTCGGCAAAAAAGGTCTTCCAGTCGTCGCGCGACCGGAACCGTTCGCGCAGGAACAAAAGGTTGCGCCCCTTCAGCTCGTCCAGCGACACGCCCGACGTGCGGCCCTCGAAAAAGTCCGGCGCGCAAAGCGGAAAATACACCTCGTCGAAAAGCCGCCACGCCGTCAGATCCTCCCAGTCCCCGTGACCCAGCCGGATCGCGAAGTCGGCATTCTCTGCGGCGGGATTGATGTCCCGGCTCATGATCTTGAGGCTGAGGTCCACGTCCGGCAGCGCCGCCGAAAGCACGGGGTGGCGCGGCAGAAGGAAATGCGCGGCTGCCGAGGACGAAACGCACAGCGTGACCAGATGCTCGTTCGCGCGCTGCGCGATCTGGGCAAGCCCCACCTGTATTTCGGCAAACCCGCGCTCGACCGCACGGAACAGGATCTTGCCCTCTTCGGTCAGGGCCACGGCGCGCCCCCGGCGTTCGAAAAGCCGCGTGCCGATATGCTTTTCAAGGTTCTTGACCTGATACGAAATCGACGGCTGCGTGACGTTCAGCTCCGTCGCTGCATTCCCGAAGCTTCCCAGCCTTGCCGCGGCCTCGAACGCGATCAAGGCGCCGGGCGACGAAATCTGACGTCTCAGTGTTTCGGACATGCTGTCCCCCTTAGGTCTTACATAGATTTCATCAATGAAGCGAAACGGTGCGTCGCACATATTCCTTATCCAACAAGATACAGATCAGAACAAGACGCACATTACCCATAAATTCAGTTTATGGGTTGTCGCCTTTTTTCGACGCCGGCCAAACGCCCTCGCGTGATACCGTGCAGAACAAGAACAAAAGCGCCGCAAACTGCATGGAGGTTGAAAATGCGTGGACTGCTGAAAACTTTGATGGCCAGCGCGATGGCTCTGGGTCTGGCGACGCCGCTGGTCGCACAGGACGATGTCATCAAGATGGGCACCTTGTTGTGGGAAGACCTGACGCCGATTACCGGGGTCACCAAGCGTGTTCTCGAAGATCGCGGATACACGGTCGAAGTGACCGAGTTCTCCGAGTGGGGCATCGCCTATGCCGCGCTCGCCAAAGGCGACATCGAGGTTCTGACCTCGCACGTCGACTACGTCGCACATGACTACTGGGACCGAAACAAGAATCGGCTCGAAAAGATCTCGCCGGTGTCGCATGGGCTGTATCAGGCGATCGCAGTACCGAGATACGTGACGATAGACTCCATCGAAGAGCTGAACGAGAACGCCGATAAGTTCGACGGCAAGATCGTAGGGCTCGAGCCAGGTTCGGGCCTGATGCGAGAAGCGGCCGAAGTGGTCGAGGAATACGAGCTCGATCTCAAACTGATCGAAGGTAGCACCGCGGGCATGACCGCCGCACTCAAGTCCGCCGTGGACCGCGAAGAATGGATCGCGGTCACGCTGTGGGAGCCGTCGTGGATGGTGCAAAAGTATAACACCAAGTTCTTGGCCGACCCCAAAGGCATCTTCGCGCCGCCCCAGACTTACTACTGGATCGCCCAGAACGGGTTCTCGGACACGAAGCCCGGCGCGCGCGAGGCAATCGCCTCGGTCTTTCTGCCACTGCAGGACATCACGGCCATGAACGCTGCGGTGAAAGACGGCCAGACCATGGATGAGGCCGTGTCCGACTGGCTCGACGAACATGCCGATCTACTGTCGCGCTGGGAAACCATCAAGTCCTACGACTGACACGATTGGGAGGGCCGCTGTCCGGTGGCCCTCCTGCCCAATACGATCCGGTAAAAGCCAGACGAGACACGACGGGGACGACCATGGAAAACGCAGAAGTTCTGATCGATTGTCAATCGGTCTGGAAAGTCTTTGGCGACCGGAACGCCGAAGCCATCGAAGCGATCACTTCACAGGGCTTATCCAAACGCGACGTGTTGCGCGACTACGGCTGTGTCGTCGGGGTTTCGGACGCGAGCCTTCAGGTTCGCCGGGGCGAGATTTTCTGCATCATGGGCTTGTCGGGGAGCGGCAAATCGACCCTGATCCGGCTTCTCAACCGCCTGATCGAACCCAGCCTTGGCACGGTTCTGGTCAAGGGCCAGGACATTTCCAAGATGGACGCCGCCGCGCTGCGCCGCACCCGCGCCGAGCATATCGGCATGGTGTTCCAAAGCGTCGCCCTGCTGCCCCAGCGCAATGTGCTTGAGAACGCGGCCTTCGGGCTTGAGGTGCAGGGCATCCCCCGGGACGAGCGCAACCGAGCCGCCGCCGCAGCGCTTGCCAAGGTCGGGCTTTCGGACTGGACCAAGCACTATCCGTCCGAGCTTTCGGGCGGAATGCAGCAGCGCGTCGGGCTGGCCCGTGCGCTGGCCGCCGACCCCGAGATCATTCTGATGGACGAACCCTTCTCGGCGCTCGATCCGCTGATCCGGCGGCAGTTGCAGGACGAGTTTCGCCAGCTGACCAAAGAGCTGGGCAAATCCGCCGTCTTCATTACCCACGATCTGGACGAAGCCATCCGCATCGGTGACCGGATCGCGATTATGAAGGATGGCGCGCTTATTCAGGTCGGCACCGCCGAGGACATCGTGATGGACCCGGCGGATCAATATGTCGCCGATTTCGTCGCCGGAATTTCGCGCCTGCATCTGATCAAGGCTCATTCGGTGATGGTGCCGGTCGCCGATTGGGACGGACCCGTCGACGACTTGCCGCGCTGCGACCCCGAGGCCGACATCGACGCCCTGATCGCCCAGATCACCGAGACGTCTGCCGACGCACTTGCGGTCGAAGAGGACGGGCGCGTGGTCGGCGTGGTGTCGGTGCGCAACCTGCTTTTGGGTGTACGCGGCGAGGCTGGCGCGGACCCCATCGGCGCGGAGGCTTGAGCCGCAACCATGGAAGATTTCGTTGATAGCTTCGACAGGCAGGTGGACGACATCCTGTACTGGCTCACCGACAACGCGGCCTTTCTGTTCGACGCGGCCCGCTACGCGCTCGAGGGTCTTTATGACGGTGTGCTCTGGGCTCTGATCGCCGCGCCGTTCTATGCGGTCGCGGTGGTTCTCGGCCTTGCCGCGTGGCGGATGATCGGCCTTGTGCCGGGGATCGTCACCGCCCTTGCTCTTGCGGCCTGCTACGCCATGGGGCTTTGGGCCGAAACGATGGAGACGCTGGCACTCGTCTTCGCCGCAAGCGTGATCGCGCTGGCCATCAGCCTTCCGGTGGGGATCCTCGCGGGTTTCTTTCCGCGGCTCGACCGGGCGCTTATGCCGACGCTCGACCTGATCCAGACGATGCCACCTTACATCTACCTTCTTCCCGCGATCGCCCTTCTGGGGTACGGCCCTGCGACAGCGCTTGCCGCGACAGTAATCGTCGCCATGCCCCCAGCGATCCGGCTGACATCGCTCGGCATCCGAGAGACGCCGCATGAGTTCGTCGAACTCGGGCAGGCGTCTGGCGTCACCAATCTTCAGATGTTCTTCAAGATCCGACTGCCCTTTGCGGTCCCGTCGATCATGGCGGGGATTAACCAAAGCCTGATGATGGCCTTCGGCATGGTCGTAATCGCCGGGATCGTCGGATCGGGCGGCTTGGGCGAAACGATCTATGGCGCGATCCGCACGCTGGACATTTCGACCTCGATCAACGCCTCCATCGCCATCGTGGTGCTGACCATGGTGCTCGACCGCATAACGCAATCGGCCGCTAGGAAAAAATGATGCGTTTCGATCCCGGTGCCTTCATCGCCCCCGTCGTCGACTGGCTGAACGCCAATTTCCACCCGATCCTCGCCGTGATCTCTGATGTGATTGAAGCGGTGCTGGGCGGGATCGAATGGCTGTTCCTGCTGCCGCCGCCCTTCGTTCTGATCGCGTTGGTCGCCGTCGCGGGCTATGCCCTTGGCGGCGTGAAAACGACCATTCTAGCGGCGCTCTGCCTTACCTATTGCTGGGTCATGGACCTCTGGGACGCCTCGATGCAGACCATCGCGCTGGTGCTGGTAGCCGTGACCATCTCCGTCGGCATCGCGTTTCCGCTTGGGATTTACGCGGCGCGTCACCGCCGGGTCGAGGCGGTGCTACGCCCCATACTCGACGTGATGCAGACCGTACCGCCCTGGGTCTATCTGATCCCGGCCGTGATCATCTTCAGCCTCGGGACCGTGCCCGCCGTCATCGCGACCATCGTCTACGGGGTGCCGCCGATGCTGCGCCTGACGACACTCGCGTTCCGCGGCGTGCCGACGGACCTCAAGGAACTAGGCCAAGCGATCGGGGCCAAGCCGCGCACGATCCTGTTCAAGATCGAACTTCCCGCAGCGACCCCCACGCTTGTCGTCGGGCTCAACCAGTGCATCCTTCTGTCGCTGGCCATGGTCGTTCTGGCCGGGCTGGTCGGTGCAGGGGGGCTGGGCGCCGAGGTGACGCGGGGTCTGACCCGGATGGAGATGGGCCTTGGCCTGCGCGCCGGGCTGGCAATTGTTGCGGTTGCCCTTCTGCTCGACCGTCTGTCGCGCGGCGCGCTTCAGGGCCGTCGCAAGGCCTGAGGCCGAAATGCCATTCGGGGCAACGACACGACGCGAAAGGGCGCACATGAAAGTCTGGTTCATCACGGGTGTCTCGCGCGGTCTGGGCAACGCCATCGCGGTCGCCGCGCTGGCCGCCGGCGACCAGGTGATCGGCACCGTGCGCAAAGGCTCTGCGGCATTTGAGAATGCCGGGGATCGGCTGCATCTTCTGACCGTAGACCTTGCCAAGCCGGGGGCGGCCGAAGCAGCGGCCCGTCAGGCGCTGTCGGTCCATGGCAAAATCGACGTCGTGGTAAACAACGCCGGGTTCGGCGTCATCGGTGCGCTGGATGATCTGACCGACGATCAGCTCGAAGTGCTGTTCGAGGTGGACGTGTTCGCGGGTATCCAAATCTGCCGCACGCTCTTGCCCCACATGCGCGCGCAGGGGGCTGGCCGCATCCTGAACATCACATCCGTCGCGGGCCGCGCGCCCGGTGCCGCCACCGCCGCCTACGCCGCCGCGAAAGCTGCGGTCGAGGGGTTTTCGGCCGCCCTCGCCGCCGAGCTGGACGGCACGGACATTCACGTGACCGCTATCGCGCCGGGCCAGTTCCGCACCGACTTTCTGGACAACGCGACAATGCCCGAAGATAGGCAGGTTGGTGCGGATCAAGGGGGCGCCACAGCAAAAGCTCTGTCGTCACTGCGCCAGATTAACCAAAGGCAACTGGGCGACCCCACCCGCGCCGCATCGGTGATCGTTCGGCTTGCCCAGGCCGCAAATCCGCCCACGCACCTGCTTCTGGGGACCGATGCCCTGAACCGTGTGCTGCAACAGCGCGATCGGATGGACGCCGAGATGAAGGCGTGGGAGGCGCAGACACGTAGCACAGACTTCGGCGAAGACTGAACCGCCTGACGGTGTCACACCTGCTGTGCTTTTCGCCACAGCGAATCCCAAGCGCTCTTCAGAAGTTGGAACTTCTCACCCTGCACCGCGACAAGATCGTGCAGCGCACGGGCGGCTCCGTCCGGGTTTGTGGCTTCGACGGCCTCAATTAAGCGGCCGTTCTGCAAGGGACTGACCCATCGGCCTCGTACCCGCAACTGCTTTGGCTGATACGCGCTGTAGCACGCTTTCTTCGCGCACGAGCGAGCCCCACATCCGGATACTTTCCGATCGACAAATGCGTCTCGCGACCGTCAATCCGATACTTGAACGGCCAAAGTTTTGAGCCTTTGGGGTTCACCAACAGGTATCAGCGGGCGGAATCTCCTTTTTTGTATGGAGTATCCTTTCATTTCAGATTTCGAATCCGGGTGTCATGCAGTGCCATTCGAGCAGCCTAAGCTCGGTCAAGCTACCCCGACACAAGCCGGATACCACCGGATTTTCCAGGACCATAGGGGACAGAAAAACACTGAAGTCCCACTACAAACAGGGCCTTTTTGGCTTTCAAAAATCCAGACTGAACCCCGAAGTGGTGCCGCTGAAGGGACTCGAACCCCCGACCCCATCATTACGAATGACGTGCTCTACCAGCTGAGCTACAGCGGCACACCGCTTCGGTGCGCGGTGATTATCACTCCCGGTGCGGGGTGTGTAGCCCTTTTTTGCACTAATCCCGATCACACACGAAGCGCGGCGCCCTTGCGCAATTCGCGACGAACTGGCGTGCTAGCCGGTTGTTTTTGCGGGCTCTTCCTCGTCGGCGTCCGAAGCTTCGCCTTCGATCACGTCGTCGGAGGCTTCAGCGACCTCCGGGATTGGCTCGGCGGGATCTTCTTCAGCACTTACCACCGTCTCTGGCTCAGGCGCGATATCTGGCGCGCCGACAAGAAGTGCGTCCATCCCTGCGCCGCCCGGCATTCTTACGTCGGACGCTTCGGGTTCGCGCCAGGCCAGCGTGTCGAAGGCACCGCAATTCCCGCAGATCGGCGTCCAGTCACCATGGATGTGATTGCACTTGTCGCAGACCCACTGAGGACCGCGCGGTGCAACAACGGCTTTGGCCAGCAATGCGCGGATGTCGCTGTCGGGGGCGCCCTGTCCCCTTTCGATCGCCGCTTCGAGCGTCAGAACCCTCTGGGTCGGATGCTCTGTCGCAAGATCGCCCAGGGCTGCTTTGGCTTTGTCCCACTCCTGGGCGGCGACATGCAGTTCGGCAAGAAGCATCTTCGTTTCCGGATGGTCCGGATGCGCTTTCGTCAGTGTCCGGAAACGCTTGATGCGTTCGGCGCTGCTCTCATCCGGTTTGATCTCGGCGTAAGCGGCTGCGAGGTCGGGATGCGGCGATGCCTTCCAGGCCTTCGACAGAACACGGGCGGCATAGCGCGGGTTTTCTTGCTCCAGGTACGCGCGCGCAGCCAGAATCGCGGCCGGGATGAGGTCCGGCGATTTCTGGTTGGCTTCGATGGCGGCTTCTCTGGCCCGGATCGAGTTTCCTTCCTCGAACACGCCCTTGGCTTCCTGCAAGGCCAGTACCGCGTCACGGCGCTTCCCGACGTCCTTTGGCAAGGCGCCGTGACGAACCTTCGTGCCCAAAGTCTCTCGCGCACCATGCCAGTCGTTCTGCGTCGCCTGCAATGCCAGCAGCACGTCGCCGGTTTCGGCATGTTGCGGTTTCAAGGCGAAGGCCTTCTCCGCCAGTTTCATCGCTGTCTCGGTGTCGCCTTCCTCGAGCTTTTGCTTCATGAGTCCGCGGACCCCGACGAACTTGGTGCGCTCGTCCGTGAGCAAACGTTTGTAGACCTCCGTGGCCTTCTTTCGGTCGCCGGCCATCTCTGCGGCTTGGGCGGTGATCAAATTTGTGAGTTCGGGTCGGCGGAGATAACGCTCCGCCCGCGCGGCATTGGTCATCGCGGTACGTTCTTCGCCCGAGGCGAGCGCCATCATACCTTCGGCCAACGCTGCGTAACCCTTGCGTTCGCGGTTGCGGTCGAAATGGCGCGAAATCGCGGTTTCATCGCCATTCAGGAAGCGCACAGTTGCCACGATCAAGCCGACAAGCTTTAGGAGAACCCAGAGCGCAAAGACAAGTACGATGAGTGCGATGACGGCCTGCAAGGCTCCGAGGTTGAACTCGGTAGCGCCCACATCAATGCGGATACCGCCATCGGTTTCTAGCAAATACGCTGCACCGACCGTGGCCGCACCGATCAGAACGACAAATAGAATGATCTTGAAAAGGGACCAAATCATGTGTGCGTCCTCATTGATTCAAAGTTTGGCTGAGTTCCGACCCGGCCGATAGCGCGCTCTGCCGGGTTTCGGCTGCGGCGATGAAATCCGCGAGTGCAGGTTGAGCGGCCTCGGGCATCGCAGCGAGTTCGTCCAGCGTCTCTGCGATGCGGCCATTGGCGAGGGCGAATTCGGCGCGGGACAGGATCGCATCCGGGTCGTCGCCTTCCTGCGGTTCGAGTGACCGGGTGCCGAGTTGCGTGCGTAGAAAGGCCTCACCGCGCCCGATCTCGCCAGCGTCCACCATGCCTCGTATCGCATCATCCAGTGCTTCTCGCGCGGCTGCCGGGAATGCGGATTGCAACTCGCCCAAGGTCGGAACACCTTCGGACGCGACGGAAGCGAGGCCTTCGGGCGCCTCTGTCCCGGTGGAGGTCGTCAGGTCGAACAGGGCGTCTTCAAAGGGTTGGCCGCTGTCGAGTGCCGCCATGATCCTGCTCATAGCAGCGCGTGCAGATGCCGCCTGCGCGGCTTCGGCCGCATTCACTTCGAGCGTCTGGGCTTCTTCCTGCTCGGCCTGCAATGCAGCAAGCTCGGCGTCGAGCATTTCCCGAATTTCCGCAAGCTCGCGTTCATACGCCTGGGCAGCAGCCTCGGCAGCTTCGGCGCTGTCCCCAGTTGGCATCTTTTCAAGGTCGCTGACGCGACCCGCCAAGTCGTCCAGACGTCCGTTCAATTCCTCGATCCGGCTCTGCGTTGCGACGATGTCGGCGCGGATCTGACCACCAAGATCGTCCAGTGACGTGTCGCCCTGTAGCGCGCCGAGCGCTTCGCTATTGGACGAGACCTGGTCCTGAAGTGCGGCGATGTCGGACGACTGCGCGTCCAACGCCTGCGCCACAGGGTCTTCTGCATCGCTGCCGGTCATATCGAATGGCCAACCGCCGGACACATATTGGGCGGCACCGAAACCGATCGCGCCCGCGATTACACCACCTAGTACGAAGCCAATGAAGGCGCCGCTTCCGCCCCGTCCCTCAGACGCGACCGGAACGGGCATCGGTGCGTCCTGCACGACGGTTTCACGCTCACGTTCTTCGCCGGTTTCATCCGAGTGGGTCTCTTCGACGCTGTCCGAGGCCGCGTCCTTTGGTGCGTTGGATGGCGAACTCTCGGCGTCTTCGGGTTCGTGCGCGTGGTCGGCATCGTCGTTGGACGGATCGCTGTCGTCTGTTTCCGTATCGTCCATCACCACCGCATCTTCGATCGCGTCCTGCGCGACAGAATCCTTGTCATCCTCCTGGGATTTCGCCGACTTGTCGGTTTTCGGTGATTTCGCCACGGCACACCTCTCGAATCTCAACGCGCCGCGTTTTGCGGCTTACGCCTTTGACCTTAACGAGGGGCCGAATGGGCCTCAAGGCAACTTACCCGACCTTCGCGACGTCAACCTGACGCAGCATTTCTTCCCGCGTCGGCTCGGCACATGTCACGCAATCACCGCCAGTCTCATCAAACCAGGCTTTCGCAACCGCAGGGCTGAAGGCGATCACTCGCACACCGGGGGAAATCGTCTTGATCTGTCGCCCGACAAGCTGTGCGCTTCGCGGCGACCACAGGGGCAAGATGACGGCCTCCCCGTTTTCGATCAGGGCCTTCGCATCTTCGGTGAGGTCCTGCGCGCGCTGTTCGTAGATGACAACGGAATCAGTGCCTATTCCAGCCGAACTCAGACGATGCGCGATGTCACCGCGCGTCTCGCGCCCGCAAAGGTGCAGGAGCGGTCCACGGGCGGTGACCCGGGACACCAGATCATCAGCGTCACGCGCTACGAGGCGCACATCCGCCTGGCAAGCGGCCGCTGTTTCCTGCCCGACCACGTAGGCCGGTACACCGTGTAGATCAGGCAGAAAGGGAATGGCATTGGCCGAGGTGAGGATAACGCCGGCATACCCGGACAATCGTATCGACGCGTCCGTGCCCACGATCTGCAGAACCGGAGAGACGACGACCGGACCGTCGTAGAGCCGTGCAATCCGCTCGGACGCTACGATGGGCCGCGTCAGGACGAGCGTCGGGGTCCGGGTCATTGGGCCTCACGGGATTGTCTGGAACCGTTCCTGTTGGTATCCCGACGTGACCCCCACCGCAACCGGCGTGCCATGTCCGATACGATCACCATACTTGGGCTGGAAAGCTCGTGCGACGATACGGCGGCAGCCGTTGTCCGGGCCGGAGATAAAACCGAAATCCTGGCTTCGGTCGTCGCGGGGCAAACCGATCTGCACGCTGAATTTGGCGGCGTGGTTCCGGAAATCGCGGCGCGTGCCCATGTCGAGAAGCTCGATCTCTGCGTGGAAGAGGCGTTGGCGCAGTCGGGCATGACATTGTCGGACCTCGACGCCATCGCTGTCACCGCCGGCCCGGGTTTGATCGGAGGCGTTCTCGCGGGTGTGATGATGGCCAAAGGCCTGTCGGCCGCAACCGGCCTTCCGCTTATCGGGGTCAATCACCTTGCCGGCCATGCGCTCACCCCGCGGCTAACGGATGGGGCGGCCTATCCTTACCTCATGCTGTTGGTGTCAGGCGGACATTGCCAGTTTCTGATCGTGAAGGGGCCGGAGGACTTCACGCGGCTCGGTGGCACGATCGACGACGCGCCGGGTGAAGCGTTTGACAAGACCGCACGCCTGCTTGCGCTTCCGCAGCCCGGCGGCCCTGCGGTCGAGACCGAAGCCGCCATGGGCGATCCGAAGCGCTTTCGCCTGCCACGCCCGCTCCTCGATCGTCCCGGATGCGACATGTCTTTCTCCGGACTGAAGACTGCGCTTCTGCGTGAGCGCGACAAGATCGTGACCGTAAAAGGCGGGATCACCGTGCAGGACCGGGCCGACCTCTGCGCCGGCTTCCAGGCTGCCGTGGCGGACGTGCTGGCCGAGAAATCCCGCCGCGCACTTGCAGAATACATGGCGCTTTCGCCTGCCGAGCCACTTCTTGCCGTGGCGGGTGGCGTCGCCGCGAATATCGCCATTCGCGCGGCGTTAGAGACTGTTTGTGGCGAGGCTGGTGCCGAGTTTCTCGCCCCCCCGCTCGCCCTTTGCACCGACAACGCCGCCATGATCGCGTGGGCCGGGATCGAACGGTATCGCGCTGGACATACCGACGACTTGACGCTTGCCGCCCGTCCCCGATGGCCGCTGGACAATGCCGCCCAGCCGATGTTGGGTTCAGGCAAGAAGGGAGCAAAGGCATGAGCGTTTCGGTCCTCGGCGCAGGTGCATTCGGCACGGCGCTCGCCATCGCCATCGCGCGGAGCGGCACGCCAGTCACACTCTGGGCGCGTGACCCCGGCGACATGGCCGAGACGCGCGAAAACACGCGACGGCTTCCGGGCTTTGCCTTTCCAGACGCATTGACGGTCACGGACGACCTGGATGCGGCTCTGTCCGACATCGTGCTGATCGCGGTGCCGATGCAGAAGCTCGCGGGGTTCCTGACGGATCATGCCAACAAACTGTCCGGTCGCACGCTCGTCGCGACCTGCAAAGGGATCGACCTGACGACCGGAGAAGGCCCCGCCGAGATCATCGAGCGGACCTGTCCGAACGCGACGTCCGCGCTGCTCTCCGGCCCGAGTTTCGCGGTCGACGTCGCGGCCGGTCTCCCAACCGCGCTCACCATCGCGGCCGCAGACCCCGAGCCGCTTCAAACCGCGCTCTCCGGGTCCAACCTGCGGCTTTATCGGGCCACCGACATGACGGGTGTCGAGATCGGCGGCGCGATGAAGAACGTGATCGCCATTGCCTGCGGTCTCGCCATCGGGGCCGGGTTGGGTGAAAGCGCACGCGCCGCCCTCATGACCCGCGGATTTGCCGAAATGAACCGCTTCGCCGTCGCTCGTGGCGCCGAGCCGGACACGCTTCAGGGCCTCTCGGGGTTCGGAGACCTGTCTTTGACCTGCACGTCCGAGAAGTCGCGCAACTATGCCTACGGCCTTCATCTCGGCCGGGGCGAGGTTCAGCCCGAAGGCGTGACGATCGAAGGGCAAGCGACGGCGAAAGCAGTCTCTATTGCCGCGCAAAACGCCAAAATCGACATGCCCATTACCGATATGGTCGTCGCCGTGATGGCGGGACATATCACCATCAACGAGGCGAGCGACCTGCTCCTCGCCCGCCCCCTCAAGGAGGAATGAATGTTCGCACTGATCTGCACCGACAAGCCCGGGCACTTTGAAACCCGCAAGGAAAACCGGGACGCTCATCTGGACTACGTTTCAGAGACGGGGCTGGTGCTTCAGGCTGGGCCGTTCCTCGACGTGAATGGCGATATGTGCGGCTCGCTCGTGATCCTGTCCGTCACGACCCGCGAAGCTGCGCAGGAGTGGGCGGATGGCGATCCCTATGCCAAAGCTGGCCTGTTCTCGGACGTCCGTATCGAAGAATGGAAAAAGGTCGTCGGCTGATGGCATATTGGCTCTTCAAATCCGAACCGAACACCTGGGGCTGGGACGATCAGCTTGCCAAGGGTGAAGCGGGCGAGGAATGGGACGGTGTACGCAACTACCAGGCCCGCAACAACATGCGCGAGATGAAGCTGGGCGATCAGGGGTTCTTCTACCACTCGGTCAATGAAAAGCGCATCGTCGGGATCGTCGAGGTCTGCGCCGAGATCCACCCCGACAGCACCACGGATGACGAGCGCTGGGAATGCGTGGACATCAAGGCGGTGCGCGCAATCGAAAACCCGGTGACGCTCGACATGATCAAGGACGAGCCGCGCCTCGCGGACATGGTCTTGGTGAACAATTCCCGGCTTTCGGTGCAGCCCGTGACCGAAGCCGAGTGGAACGTCGTTCTCGAGCTGGCGGGTGAAAAAGACTAGGCCAAATTGTCGCACCCCTCCATATTGTCCCTATCGTTTCAGGAGGGACTAACATGGGTATTCTCGCAATTCTGGTCGCCGCGGCCGGGTCGTGGATCTTCGGCGCGGTCTGGTACATGGCGCTGTCCAAACCGTGGATGAAGGCCGCCGAGGTCAAAACGGGGACTGACGGCAAGCCGCTGGGTGGCGCGCTTCCGTTCATCATCTCATTCATCGTGATGATCATCGTCGCCGGCTTCATGCGCCATATATTCGCGATGGCGGGCATCGACACGGTTGGCAAGGGGCTGACGTCGGGGCTTGGGATCGGACTTTTCTTCATCGCGCCCTGGACACTCATCAACAATGCCTATGCCGGGCGGCCCTATCTGTTGTCGGTGATCGACGGCGGATACTCGGTCTTCGGCTGCGCGATCATCGGCATCGTGCTTACGCTTTTCGGCTAAAAAATATGGAGGGCCCGACCACCCCGACCGGACCCTCCATCCACCCCACGCGCTCCCTCAGCACCGCACGTGTCTCTTGAATAAGGGTCCGACCGTCCTGGTCGTCGGGAAATTCATATCTCGCGTGAACGAGTCGCTCAACAAGCGAGTGATTAAGATTCTCGGCAAATTGCGTTGACTGGTCGCGAACGCGGTCGACCGCCAAACGACAAGGGGCGCCCCGACGGGCGCCCCATCTTGCAAACCGAACGCGCGTTACTTGTAGACCGACTCTTTGCCGAAATGCTTGACCAGCATGTAATAGACAACGGTGCGGTATTTGTTCCGTTCGGAACGGCCATAGGTTTCGATCACCGCATTGATCGCGTCCATCAACTGAGGCCCGTCCGCGAGGCCGAGCTTCTTGACGAGGAAGTTGTTTTTCACCGTCTCGAGTTCGCTTTGCTGAGATCCCGCCACCGTCGATGCGTCAGCGTCATAGATGGAGGGTCCGCATCCGATTGTCACTTTCGTCAGCAGGTCCATGTCCGGCGACATGCCACACTTACTTTTTAGATCGTCGGCATATTGCGCGATCAGATCGTCACGTTTGCCCATGTAATAGCTCCCATTTCTGTCCACGGGCCTCCGGCCCCGAGGCAAGCCTAAGGTCAGGGAGGCCAAAAACAAGAAAAAACATGGCTGCCAGGCAGGCGAAGTTGTCGCGCCATAATTGAGACTTGTCCAACCCTCGGCCACGGCGCAACATGGGGCCGGACTTATTCGCATTGGAGAGTATCATGGGTCTTTGGAATTTCGTGAAGGGTGCTGGCAAATCACTGTTCGGCGGTGAGGACGCGAAAAACGAAGAAGCTTTGAAGAAGGAAGTCGAAGAGCTCGGCGTCTCGACCGAAGGGCTCGATATCAAGGTCGATGGAGACAAGGTGACGGTCAAAGGCGGGTCGATGTCGACCGCCGAGAAAGAAAAGGTGATCCTGGCTGTCGGGAACGTCGACGGTATCGCCGAGGTCGAGGCCGATGTGGAGACGGAGACGCTTTTCCATACGGTCGAAAAAGGCGACACGCTTTGGGCAATCGCGCAGAAAACCCTGGGCGATGGCAACCGCTACAACGAAATCTTCGAGGCGAACAAGCCGATGCTCAAGCATCCGGACAAGATCTATCCCGGACAGGTGCTTCGGATCGAGACCTGAGGTACGCCTCACGCTCAAGCGGCGCTGCCCGGGGTCCGGGCAGCGTTTTCATTCGGCGAGAAATGCCGCGATCCGTTGCGCCGTTTCGGGATCATTGAGAATGTCGAGATGACCGAGGCCTTGCATCAACTCATAGCTTCCCGCATCCGAAACCCCTGACATCACCGGCTCGTATTGATCGGCTCGAAATGCCTCGTCCAGTTCGCCAGCGAGCAACAGGAAAGGCGGAAGCGCAGCGATGTCTTCAAGATACTTGGCGCGTGGGGCGAAGCCGGTATTGAGCCGGTAGGAATAAGACTGCGTCGCCCATTGCCCCTGTTCGCTGTTCAGAACCTCTTGCGGCAGATTGAATTCGATCACCTTGAGGCCGTTCAGGGCCCGGATACCTGCCGTATTCAACATGGACAGACCGATGATGCGGCGAATTTGCGGTTCCGCCCAGTGGCTGTCGTCACGTGCAGTCGGTGCGTTGTAGCGGAGGAAGGGCGCGATCAGGACGGCCTTGTTCATCAGGTCGCGGTATGGGCCGCCGGCGAGCCGGATGGTCAGCCCACCCCCAGAGCTGTGTCCAACGAAGTCTGCGCGCTCGGCCCCGATGTGCGCCGCGAGGTCCGCCATGTCGTCCTCGAGTTGTCGAATGTAGCGGATGTCGCCGCGTGGGTTCGCGAACGGTCCGTGGCCCCGCAAGTCCGGGATGACCACGCGCCGTCCTGTGCGATCCGCTACTGCGCGACCGAGCGTTTCATAAGCTGCGCCATGCCAACCCGAACCGTGGATCAAGACGATCGGCGGTTCGTCTCCGGGCAGATCGCGAAAGGCAAGCGTCGCGCCATCGCGCGCGGTGAATTCGGTGAGGGGAACCACGGGCGGCGGTCCTCCGGTCTGAAAACCGAGGCTCTCGCCTTCCACGATGCCATCAGGTTTCTGGCTCAGGATCAGAACGCCTGCGATGATGAGGAACACGCCGCCGGAAATTGCCGCGGCCATCAGAATTTTTGCAATCAAAATGAAATCCCGTGGTTGTAGCTAGCCGTTACTCTTGTCGATCTCGGCGTAAATGTCCGCAACAGAGACGGATCCCACCTTCTGCCCCTCCTGCGCCATGCGTGCCCCGATACGTGTGAGCGCGGCGTTTACCGGTGTCGGCACGTCATGAAGACGACCCAGCAGGACGATCTCGCCATTGAGCCAATCGGTCTCGACACTGCCGGTCCCACGGACGAGGCTTTGCGCGGTCGATGTGCCGACCGCCTCGACACCGGGGACGCGCGTCCAGTTCATATGCGCCTTCCGATCGGGGTGATCCATTCCTACGTCTTCCCAAGACACCCCGGCCTTTCTGAACACGGCAATCGCTTCAGCTTTCGCCGCCTCACGCAATTCCTCGCCTTCGGGCGCATTGTGACCCAGGGCGGCCCCTATGATATTCGACAGGTTCATGATGAGCTTGCCGTGTTTCGACGCCATGACGTCATTGCGGGTGAAGGCCGCGAACCCGGCTTTTGTCAACGCACCGGCGAGTTCGTCATCGGCGCTGTCCGCACCGGAAGGGTAACGACCGATGTAGAAAAGGCCCAACTTGGGTTGGCTTTGGACGGCGACCTCTCCGGGTTGCACGAATATTGCGGGCATCATGACCGTCACGCCATGAACGTTTGCGAAGTATCGCAGCGCGCGCGGCTCGTTTCCGACGCCGTTCTGCAGGCAGAAGATCGGCTGCGTTACGACACCGGCCGCGCGCAGGTCTTCGAGCGCAGCAGCGGTATGCTGGCCTTTCATGGCGAGCAGGATCGCGTCGTCCGGTCCGATACGCGCCTCCCGCGGGGTCGCGACCACGTCGAGCGGTTGCGTGAACGTTTCCGTCGGGGTGCGCAGCGTAAGACCGTGTTCGCGGATGGCGCTTAGTTGCGCACCTCTCGCAATTGCCGTTGTTTCATGGCCGGATCGCGTGAGTGCGGCGGCAATCCCGCCTCCAATCGCACCGGTCCCGTATATGATGATCCGCATTTGCACCCCCCGATTTCGCGCGATCCTGCGCGGGGGTGCTCGAACATGCAAGAGGCGCGCCCCGAAGGACGCGCCTCATCGCCAAAGTACGATCGCAGATCACTGCGTGGTCGTCTCTTCGGTCTCTTCTTCGGCGGGCTCTTCCATGGTGTCACCTTCAGCAGCCGGTTCTTCCATGGTATCGTCTTCCGCGGCTTCCTCTTCCATGGCGCCTTCTTCCATGGTGCCTTCTTCCTCGGTCATAGCACCTTCTTCAGGTGCTGCGTCGTCCGAAGCCGTGGCGTCGGAGCCAGAAGCATCCATGCCTTCTTCAGGCGCTTCCGCGACGAGCAGGTCCGAAATCGGCGTTTCGTCCGGCAGGCCCTCGACATTGGATTCGTCGAATTCAGGCGTTTCCTTCAAGGTCTCCTTGTCGGTCGCCAGTTCGAAGCCCATACCGTCGTCGGTCAGTTCGAAGTCGGACAGGGGCAGGGCGACGGTGTATTCACCAAGGCCGAGGAAGCCACCGATACCGATCACGGCTTCAGGCTCGGAGCCGGTATCGATCACATAGTCGATCTCACCGATGCGGTTGCCTTCCGGATCGTAGGCCACGAAGCCGACAACGTCGCCGACAGTCATCTCTTCAAGCGACGTAAAGGACGGAGCCGGGGCCATTTCGGTCTCGGTGCCGGTCGCTTCGCCAGTCATTTCACCTGTTTCGGGTGCCTCGACCGTGCCGGTTTCAGCATTCGTGTCCTGTGCAATCGCACCGCCTGCAATAAGGGCAGCGATGCCCGCACTCATCATAAATTTCTTAAGTTCCATAGCGTGCCTCCTTTTTACACGATTTGGGTAGGCAACGGCGGCGTGAGCGTTCCGTTCCCGCTGCATCGCGGCGGAATCGGTTGCGTGGCGGATTTCAGCCCGCAAGACACGACCCATTGAGCGGTTTCTGGCGCATAACCAGAGCGGCGGGAACCTTCGCGAGCCCAGAATAAAGGACTGTTTTATATATAAAAATTTAGGCGCCGCGCTTTTCCGCGCGGCGCCCTGTCTCAAGTTCCGATCGAATGACGGGCTTTTTCGACGCCCGCGAGTGATCAGTCAGTAGCGGTAGTGCTCAGGCTTGTAAGGCCCCTCCGGCGTGACACCGATATAGGCGGCCTGTTCCGGGGTGAGTTTCGAGAGTTTCACACCGATCCGGTCGAGGTGAAGCAACGCTACCTTCTCGTCCAGATGCTTGGGTAGGATATAGACCTCGTTCCCGTAATTTTCGCCGCGCTGCCACAGCTCGATCTGGGCGAGCACCTGGTTCGTGAAGGACGCCGACATGACGAAGGACGGATGGCCGGTCGCATTGCCCAGGTTCAACAGGCGACCTTCGGACAGGAGGATGATGCGATTGCCCGAGGGCATCTCGATCATGTCGACCTGTTCTTTGATGTTCGTCCACTTGTGGTTCTTCAGTGCGGCAACCTGAATTTCGTTGTCGAAATGACCGATGTTGCCGACGATCGCCATATCCTTCATCGCGCGCATGTGCTCGATGCGGATGATGTCCTTGTTGCCAGTCGTAGTGATGAAGATGTCGGCGCTGTCGACCACGTCTTCGAGCGTGACGACCTCGAACCCGTCCATCGCCGCCTGAAGCGCGCAGATCGGGTCGATTTCGGTCACTTTCACCCGTGCTCCCGCGCCCCGCAGCGATGCCGCCGAGCCTTTGCCCACGTCGCCGTAGCCGCAGACCACGGCGACCTTGCCGGCCATCATGGTGTCCGTGGCGCGCCGAATACCGTCAACCAGCGATTCCTTGCAGCCATACTTGTTGTCGAACTTTGACTTGGTGACGCTGTCGTTCACGTTGATCGCCGGGAAGGGAAGCCGCCCCTCACGCTGAAGCTCATACAGGCGGTGGACGCCGGTGGTGGTTTCTTCCGACACGCCCTTGATCGCGTCGCGTACCTTGGTGAACCAGCCGGGGCTTTCCTTCATCCGCTTGGCGATCTGCTTCTTGATGACTTCTTCTTCTTCCGACTGCGGGGCCGGGATGATGTCTTCGCCCGCCTCGGCACGCGCGCCCAGCAGGACATAGAGCGTCGCATCGCCACCATCGTCGAGGATCATGTTGGGGCCCTCGTCGAACTGGAAACTCTTGTCGAGGTAATCCCAGTGCTCTTCGAGCGTCTGGCCCTTGACCGCGAAGACCGGAATATCCGCCGCTGCAATCGCCGCCGCCGCGTGATCCTGCGTTGAAAAGATGTTGCAGGACGCCCAGCGCACATCGGCCCCCAATGCCACGAGCGTTTCGATCAGAACCGCGGTCTGGATCGTCATGTGAAGCGAACCGACGATACGCGCGCCCTTGAGCGGTTTCTCTTCACCAAACTCGGCGCGACACGCCATCAGCCCCGGCATTTCCGTCTCGGCGATATCGAGTTCCTTGCGCCCGTAATCGGCGAGTGAAATGTCCTTCACAATGTAATCGTTTGCCAAGGTCTGTGCCCTTCGTTGTTGGGAAATTCGGTTCGGCGATACCATTGCGTTCTCATGACTGCAACATTCTAGGATTCACGGCAGCATTCAGAGGTATGAGACGCAATATTTCGGCTCGATGGTTTCTTTGCTCCTCGAACTGGTGTTTACAGAGCGGGTATTTCACATTCTTGCGGAGGTTTGATTTTGAAACAACTTGATGATTTGTCTGACGAAACGATCCGCTCGGACGATTGGTATTACAAGATCGAACTTCGCCCGGATGTCATGACCGGTGGTCGCGTCCGGGGCACGAGTTCGATGACCAGGCAGATCGTGCGCAACATCGACCTCGAAGGCCAACGGTGCCTGGATATCGGCATGCAGGAAGGCCTTCTGTCTGTCCTGATGGCTCGTCAGGGTGCCGCCAATGTGTCTGGCTACGACAGGTTGAACCTGACCGATCGACTCGCGCTGGTACAGGAGGCATATGACGTTTCATTTGATTACTACCATTCGCTCGAGCTTACGGATCTTGCCGACCGCTTGCGCGCACAGGACGTTCCCCTGTTCGATGTGGGCGTATTCGCGGGTGTCCTCTATCACATGGTCGATCCGCTCGCCGGGCTCGCAGCGGCGCGTGCGCATGTGCGGGAGGGCGGTATCATGCTCCTCGAGACTTCAGTGACCGCGACCGGAGACTATGCCGCCCAGTTCAATGCCGGAGGCCGATTTTACGGGGGATCCAACTATTTCCAGATCTCTCTGGGGTGCTTCGATTACTTCGCTCGGATGCTTCGCATGAAGCCGATCGATCTCCTTTTCAAGGCGCCAAGCAAAGACAACATCAGCCGCGTTTGCATCGTTTGTCGCGTGACCGACCAAGCGATCCCGAACGAGGGTGATACCTGGATGGATGGACCTTGGGTCGCGCAGGATTTCCGTGTCGCGGGGTTGGATTTCGCAAACAACCGATCGGATCTTGCACCCGTGGGGTATACGCCCATCAACCCGGATCTCGTATATCGGAAAGGAACCGATTGCGTCGACGTCTGGGAAACCTTCGAGGCATCGAAACCGCACCGCGGCAAGGCCTCGGAAGGCGAATTGTATCTGTCCGATACCGAATGATCCGCTCCCATCATCCCGATTGACAGCCATTGCCGTATCAGGCCTTTTGCATCCATGTCTGAGCAGGTTTTCGAAAACGAGTATGGGCGCTATTCGGTGCCGGAACAGCTGGATACACGACCCGCTGTGAGGAGGATCAAGGCCGGCGAAGTGTATGAGCCGAAAACGATCGCCTTCATGCGCGATGCGGTCGGAACCGGGGATATCATTCATGCCGGCACGTTCTTCGGCGATTTTCTCCCCGGCCTGTCGTCGGCCCTCGCGCCCGATGCTCGTATCTGGGCGTTCGAACCGAACCCGGCAAGCTACCGCCACGCCACCGAAACTATCCAGCTTAACGATCTGACCAATGTAAGCCTGACGAATGCGGCACTATCAAACCGCTCCGGTTCGATCCATTTCCGGACCCATGACGAAGCGGGCGCGGCTCTGGGCGGGCATTCGCATTTCGTTGACGGTTCCGGACTGGGCGTCGAAGAAGTCGCCTCGGTGATGCTCGATTTCGCCGTTCCGCTCGACAGGCCTGTTTCGGTCCTTCAGTTGGACATCGAGGGGCATGAGATCGAGGCCCTGTGGGGCGCTTACCATATCATCAACCGCTGGAAACCCATTCTCGTCCTCGAAGAATTCGACCGGCCGCGATGGATCCGAAAGCAATTCCCGCGCGTGAAGTATGAACGCCGCGGCCGGCTTCACGGCAACGTCGTTTATCTGCCCGAGGGGCGCGAACTCTGATGGCACGCGCATGGCAAAGGATGCTGTCGGGCCGACGTCTCGATCTGCTCGACCCGACGCCGGTCGATATCGAAGTCGAGGATATCGCGCACGGGCTGGCCTTCGTTGCCCGGTGGAATGGCCAGACCCATGGCGATTTTCCCTACAGCGTTGCCGAACACTCGATCCTGGTCGAAGAGCTCTTTTCCCGGATGAACCCGAGCGCGCCAGTGAAGTGGCGTCTGGCTGCCTTGTTGCACGATGGCCCCGAATACGTGATCGGAGACATGATATCGCCGGTGAAGGCTGCCGTGGGACCCGGCTATGGTGAACTTGACGAAAGATTGCAGGCGGCCATCCACATGCGTTTCGGGCTGCCCGCAAAAGTCCCCGCGACCGTGAAGAAAGCGATCAAGAAAGCCGATCGCGTGTCGGCCTGGCTCGAAGCGACGCAGATCGCGGGATTTTCCATCGTGGAATCGGACAGGTTCTTCGGCCATCCCGACGAAGGCCTGATCTCCGACATCCAGATCGAACCCCGTCCTCCGGTCAAAGTCCGCCGGGATTTCGTCCAACGTTTCGAAACGCTTCTCGGGGATGTGTAGCCGGGTCCGTGCAGAGAGAATGGCCGACGTCGCTCTGACGAGCCGCGCCCACGGGTTTCCCAGACGTTCCCCGGACTCCCACAGACCTCCCGGCACCGCGCATATCCTACACGACCCATCCGGAGCTGCCTGAAATCCTATACCCTGCATGTTATCTCAAAACTGAAAGCGTGCGCTCTCCGGCAGCACACATGCCGCAGGGCCACGCTCTACGCTGCGTACCATGTGCCTGACATGGCGCTTAGGGAACCAATGCTCCTGTTGGATTCAGGAGTTTTCGTTATCTCGGAAGCCATTTCCATTAATACCCAGAGGTAATACGGCGTGTCGTAGGTGGACCGTTTTTTGTAAGGTCGCATCCCGCCGAACGTGTGTTTGTTTTCCACCGAAACTTGCGCCATCCATAGACTGACAAGCAACTCGAACTGCCGCAGTGTTGCGACTGAATCTCTGTCTTTCCTTTTCATAGTCATTCTAAACCTCCGATCTTTCACAGTCCGGTGGTCCAATTCAACGAGACTGTAACAAGGGCCGTCAGTCACTCCTGCAAAATCCAAAACGGTTCCGGCAATCGTTCCAAAACCCAGAACCAACCTTTAGAAATGTTATGATTTTAAGATACTCCGCCTTCCCTATGGTATGAGGTGGGAGGAAATGTCGTGACTATGCACAAGCCATTGTCTGGAAATCGCGTCGTTGCGATGAGCCATATTGTGATGGGGCCGTCGGCGGGGATGTTACTAGCCTTCCTCGGGGCGGAAGTGATCAAGGTTGAACCACCAGAGTATGACAAGACGAGGCACGTGACCGGTATGGGATCGGAGTTTTATCCGACCTTCAATCGCGGCAAAAAGTCCGTCCCGCATGATGTCAAAGGCCCCAACTCCTTGCTGCTCTGCACAACTTAATCTCTACGGCCGATGTCTTCGTCGAGAACTTTCGTGACCAGACGCTCGACCTGCTTGGCTTGTCCGCCGCCGCACTGCGCGAAGAGCATCCGCGCCTACGGCGCCGGGTCTTGCAAAACCAATTGGCGACCGGTGTGACGCCCAAGGCGCGCACCAGAGCGCTTGGTGTCGCGATCAACTGTTCTTTCTGAGGCGCCAGCTCTCGTTGACGCCCTATCTCAGCCCGAACAATTGCTCCCGGACCGACGTCAGGTGCTCTCGCATTGCGTTCTCGGCGCTTTCGGGGTCGCCGTTTCGGATTGCGGCAACGATGGCCTCATGCTGGCGGTTGGTGGCGGAGGGCGCGGTCTCTTGGCCGAACACGGCGTTCAGCCGGGTGTCGAGCCCGCTGCGACCCTGGCCGCGCAGCGTATCGTGCAGCAAAAGCAACAGCGGATTGCGGGTCGCCGTCGCGATCAGGCGGTGAAGCCGTTCGTCCAGCCGTTTCCATTGTGCGTATGACGCCGCCGTTTCCATTTCGGTCAGGCATTTCTCCATCGCCGACAGGTCCGCGGGCCGCGCATTGATCGCGGCCTGACCGGCGAGCATCGGTTCCAGCAGGCGCCGGGCATCCATGATGTCGCCAAGGCTGACGTCCGCCGCCCATTCGGGCGCGGTCGGGTCGATTTCGCGCTCGCCGATAAAGGTGCCCTTGCCGACGTGTCGCCAGATCAGCCCCTCGTCCTCCACGCGCTTCAGAAGCGTGCGCAGACGCCCCCGCGACACGTCGAGCGCCTCGGCCAGCTTTGGTTCGGGCGGAAGCTGGTTATTTCCGCGTTCGGCCTCGCCTTCGATGAAGGCGCGCAGCCGGGAAAGATCGTCGATACCGTCCAAGAGGCCTCCTGTGATTGCCCGTTTTTAACGGGTGCCGCCGCTTCGCTCAATCAATATCAATCATTTTATTGACATGCATCAATAATGCATTTACCACGCTTCGACATGGGAATGAGGGTGGTATGAGCGGAACAAGCGCGGAATTGACCTTGGGCACCCGGTTCGTCGGCGGCGACGCTGTCGAGCGGGCGTTCGATTGGGGGCAGGCCATCGAAGCCTTGCGCGCGGCCTATGCGGGCGAGGTGACCGAGGCGATGTTTCCTGACCGGACCATGGCGCGGGGCGAGGGGCTTTGGCTGCGCACCCTCAGCGGTATCGCGCCCGACGGCGGGATGATGGGTGCCAAGATGATCGCCGCGAACTTCCGCGCGGGCCGGGTGAGCTATCTGATCCCGCTCTTCGATCAGCAATCGGTCGAACTGCGTGCGCTCTTGGACGGGAACGCGATCACCGGGTTTCGCACGGCGGCGACCACCGCGCTGGCGCTCGACGCCCTCGGCCGTCCGGGCGCGGTCAGGGTCGGGCTGCTCGGCACCGGGTTCGAGGCACAAAACCATCTGCGCGCGCTTGCCGCCCTGCGGGACATCGTCCGGGTCGAGGTGTTCAGTCCGTCACCGGACAGTCGGGCGCGGTTCATTGCAGCGGTGGCGGATCTGGGTCTGGACGTGGCAGGGCGCGACAATGCGAATGCCGTGGTCGCCGCCGCCCCCGACATGCTGATCTGCGCCGCGCGGGCGCGGGACGAACAACCGCTCTTCGACGGCGCGCGCCTTGCGCCCGGCATGACGGTCGCCTCCATCGGATCGACCCTGCCGGAGCAGCGCGAGGTCGACGTGACGACGCTCAGCCGTGCCGCGCGGATCGTGGCGGACATGCCGAACGAGGTGGCGCATGACACGGGCGACCTGATCGCCGCGAAGGCCGACGGTGCTGACCTGACAGACCGGATTGTCGCGCTGGCCGATGTGATCGGCGGGCGCATCAAGGGGCGCGAAAGCGCGGATGAAATCGTGCTCTACAAATCGGTCGGCGGGGCCATTCAGGACCTGGCCGTCGCGGCAATGTGCTTTCACAGGGCCGAAGCGATGGGTCTGGGCGTGATGCTGCCGGACACCATCCGACCGGTTCTGAAATGAGGGCGGGGCGAATGACGGGCAGAGATATCCTTTCTGATACCGGGCTCTGGCGCGATGCGGCCTATGTGAACGGCGCGTGGGTGTCGGACGGCAAGGCGGGGACCATGGACCTGTGCAATCCGGCGACCGGGGCCATGCTCGCCAAGCTGCCGCAGTTCGATGCCGGGCAGGTGCGGGGCGCGGTGGATGCGGCGGACGCGGCGTTCGGGCCGTGGCGGCTGCGACCGGCCAAGGACCGCGCGAAGCTCTTGCGCGGCTGGTTCGATCTGATGACCGAGCACGCCGAGGATCTGGCGCGGCTCATCGTGCTGGAAGAGGGCAAGCCGTTTGCCGAAGCCAAGGGCGAGGTCGCCTATGCCGCGTCCTTCGTCGAATGGTTCGCGGAAGAGGCCAAGCGCATCCGGGGCGACGTGATGGCCGCGCCCGAGGCCGGGCGGCGGATCGTCGTCCTGAAGGAACCCGTGGGCGTCTGCGCCGCGATCACGCCGTGGAACTTTCCGGCGGCGATGATAACGCGCAAGGCTGCGCCGGCGCTGGCGGCGGGCTGCACGATGGTCGTGAAGCCTGCCGGCCAAACGCCGCTGACCGCGCTGGCGCTTGCGGAACTCGCGGACCGGGCGGGCATCCCGGCGGGGGTCTTCAACGTGGTGCTGGGGCGGGCGAGGGTTGTGGGCGGCGAACTGACAGCCAACCCCAAGGTGCGTAAGATCACCTTCACCGGGTCGACCGAGGTCGGGCGGCTGCTGCTCGAGCAATCCGCCGCGACGATCAAGAAGGCGTCGATGGAACTGGGCGGCAACGCGCCGCTTCTGGTCTTTGACGATGCCGATCTGGACGAGGCCGTCGACGGGTTCATCGCCACGAAATACCGCAACACCGGACAGGCCTGCATCAGCGCGAACCGGGCCTATGTGCAGGCCGGTATCCACGATGCTTTCGTCGCACGGCTTGCGGAAAAGGTCGGCGCACTGAAGGTGGGCGAGGGGTTCGAGGACGGCGTCCAGCAAGGCCCGCTGATCGACGCGGCGGCGGTCGAGAAAGTCAAGGATCACATCGCAGACGCCGTGGCCCATGGGGCGCAGGTCGTCTGCGGCGGGGCCACGCACAATCGCGGGCCACTGTTCTTTCAGCCGACCGTGCTGTCGGGCGTCACGCAGGCGATGAAGATCACGCGGGAAGAGACGTTCGGCCCCATAGCGCCGGTCGTGAAATTCGAGACCGAGGGCGAGGCCGTCGCGATGGCCAACGACACCGAGTTTGGGCTGGCCGCCTATCTGTTCGCCCGCGACGGCGCGCGGCTCTGGCGCGTGTCGGCGGCGCTTGAGGCCGGGATGATCGGGGTCAACACCGGCCTCATCTCGAACGAGGTCGCGCCGTTCGGCGGGATCAAGCAGTCGGGGATCGGCCGCGAAGGTTCGGTCTACGGCATCGATGAATTCATGGAACAGAAATACCTGGCCTGGGCCGGGGCAGGAGAGGCGGAGCTGGTCTGATGGCACGATATACGAAGGATGAGGCGCGCAAATGGGTGCGCGAGACGCTGGTGGGCGCGGTCAACTGCACGATCCCGTCGTTCTCGAATGACCTCACCCGGATCAACGAGGCCGCGATCCGGCACGACACCCGGCTTGCCATCGAACACGGCTTTGTTGGTTCGCTCGCCGTGTCCGAAGTGTCGATCACGCTGCCGGAGTACATCGACTTCATGCGGATCATGAAGGCCGAGGCGGGCGACGATCTGGTCATCGTGCATCACGCAAGCTGGAACACGCTGGAGCAGAACATCGAGGCCGTCCAGTTGGCCGAGGAGGCGGGTGCGGAGTTCGTGCTCCTGTCCTATCCGCCCGCGTTCTATCCCGAGAGCGAGGATGACATCTACGATTACACGCGCGCGATCTGCGATGCGACGAACCTCGCCGTGATGCTGTTTCCGATGTTCCTGTGGGGCTTCAACACGCGGGTTCACCCCTCGGATATTCCGACCAGCGTGATGCGGCGGCTCATCGACGATTGCCCCAACGTGGCGGCGATCAAGGCCGAAGGGGGCTTTCCGTCGATCCAGAGCGTGATCGAATGTCACCGCCTGTTCGGGGACGAGGTGGTGATCTCGATGCCGATCGAGGGCGAGTTGATCCCGCTGTCGCAGGTCATGCCGCTGCAATTGTCGGCCACGTCCGATCACGAATACTGGGGGCCGCTCATCCCGCAGGTGATGCAGCATCTGCAGAGCGGCGAATACGACGCGGCGACCGAGATTTACTGGCGGATGCACCCGGCGCGAAAGGCCAAGGGGATGGTCGCGCAGCAGATGCACGGCGGGTTCTTCATCAACCGCTACGTCTGGAAGTTTCAGGGCTGGCTTCAGGGCTACAACGGCGGGCCGCTTCGGATGCCGACCCAGCGCATCCACGATCCGCAGATGAACGCGCTGCGCAAAGGGCTGATCGACGCCGGGTTGTCCCCGTCGATGGAGCCGTTCCGCGACTTTTTCATCGGACGTCATCCGATGTGACCGCGCCCGACACGGCGCATTTTCAGGGAGAGAGAGATGAAACGACTGATCGCAACGCTGGCCATGGCCGCGGGCCTTGCCGCCCCCGCGCTGGCCGAGGACGTGGTGAAGTTCGGCAGCCTCAGGGTGCCGGTGCAGGTCTATGCCGGGATGGGAAAAGGCTTCTTCGAGGCCGAGGGGATCACGGTGGAACCGACGTTCTTCAAGTCAGGGTCCGAGATCGCGCCTGCGGTCGCCACGGGTCAGGTCGATGCGGCCATCACCACCTCGGGCGCGGCGCTGTTCAACGCGCTGGCGCGGGGGGCGGAGTTCACAATCGTCGCCGAGGCACTGAACATCGAACCGGGCGCGCCGGGCGGTGATCCGACCGCTATCATGGTGCGCAGCGACGCCGGGATCGATAGCGGCGCGGACCTTGCCGGCAAGAAGATCGCGGTGACCGCGCCGGGGCAGATCCTCGACATGATCGTGAACGAATACATCGTGCAGTCGGGCGTAAACCCGGAGGACGTGACCAAGGTGGGCATGGCCCCGCCCGACATGGTGCCTGCGCTGACCAACGGATCGGTCGACGCCGCGATCATGATCGACCCGTTCCAGTCCATCGCGCTTGGCGGCGGCACCGTCACGCGGCTTGTCCGCGCGTCCGAGGTGATGCCGGGCACCTCGCAGGCCTTCATGGTCTATTCGAACGGGATGATGGAGCGCGAAGACGTCGCCGTGCGGTTCCTGCGCGCCTACAAGGCCACGAACGACTGGATCCGCGAAGCGCTCGCCACGCCCGAGGGGCGCACCGAACTTGCCGGATACTATCAGCAATACGTCCCCGCGAAGGACGCGAGCGTATATGAGAAGATCGCGATGGGCACGGCGTCCGAAAGCCTCGCCGTGAACGTGGACGGCGATTATGGCCTGCGCTGGCAGATGCAGACGCTCATCGACGCTGGGCTTATCCCGCAGGCGCCCGATCTGGACGCGCATCTGAACACCGCGCTTCTCGAACAGGCGATGAACTAGGTCCGGGCGTGATGACAGGCAAGATCGAAGTGGACGGGGTCGCCAAGGTGTTCGGCGACCCCCAGCGGGGCTTCCGGGCCATCGACAAGGTGGACCTGACGATTGCGGACGGCGAATTCGTCTGCATCGTCGGCCCGTCGGGCTGTGGTAAATCGACCCTTATCCGCATGTTCGCCGGGCTGGAGCATCCCTCGGAGGGGCAGATCCAGATCGCGCATGACAATCCAGACCGGCCCGTGACCGCGATGATCTTTCAGCAGGAAAGCGCGTTTCCGTGGCTGACCGTGGCCGACAACGCGGCCTATGGCCTGCGCGCGTCGGGCACGTGGAAGGGCGCCGAAAGCCAGGAGCGGGTGGATTACTTCCTGCAAAAGACCGGGCTTTATTCCTTCCGCGGTTTTCGCCCCGACCAGTTGTCGGGCGGGATGAAACAGCGCCTCTCCATTGCGCGCGCTTTCGCGACCAATCCCGAAGTGCTGCTGATGGACGAACCCTTCGCCGCGCTCGACGAGCAGAACAAGCTCATCATGCAGGAAGAGCTTGCGACGTTGTGGGAGGAGTTCCGCTCTACAGTCGTCTTTATCACGCACGGGTTGGACGAAGCGGTGCTTCTGGGCGACCGCGTCGTGGTCATGTCGTCGGCGCCGGGGCGGTTCATTCACAGCCTCGACATCGACCTGCCGCGTCCGCGCAAATCGGCCGAGATCCGGCGCACGCCGGAGTTCGGGGCGCTCACCGCCGAGCTTTGGGACATTCTGGGGCATGAGGTGCGCACCGCGCGCCAGCAGGAAGCCGACCGTATTCAGGCGGCGGGGAGGTAAGCCATGGCCACCATCGAAACCATCGACGTCAGCCGCGCGCCGCGCAAGGGCACGCGGCGGGTGCTGGGGATGCCGATCGGGCTGATCTCGCCCATCGTGCTTCTGGGACTGTGGGAAATCGCCGCGCGGACCGGGGCGATCAACGTCACGTTCTTTCCCGCGCCCTCCACCATCCTTGCCACAGGGTTCGCGCAGGCACAGACCGCGCAGTTCTGGGGCGACCTTGGCATCAGCCTGCAACGCATCGCGGTGGGTCTGGTTATGGGCGCGGTGCCGGGCGTTCTGGTCGGGTTGGCCATGGGCCTGTTCCGCCCCGTGCGCGAGGCGCTGAACCCGCTGATCGCCGCGCTGTTCCCGATCCCGAAAATCGCGCTTCTGCCGCTCCTGCTTCTGATCTTCGGTATCGGTGAGACGTCGAAATACGTCACCATCGCGATCAACGTCTTTTTCCTAATGACGATCAACACATTCGCGGGTGTGGTCAGCACGCCGAAGATATATTTCGAGGTTGCGCAGAACCTGAAAGCTTCGCGCCTCAAGACCTATCTCACCGTGGCGCTGCCCGGTGCGCTTCCGGGCATCTTCACGGGGCTGCGCATCTGCATGGGCACGGCGCTGATCCTGCTGGTGGCGGTCGAGTTCTCGACGGCAGACAGCGGCGTCGGCTATCGCATCTGGTGGGCGTGGACGGTGTTCTGGGTCGACACGATGTATGTCGGCTTCCTCGTCATCGCGATCCTCGGGCTGGGCTTCTCCTACGCCGTCGATTTCCTCGAACGGCTGGTGATCCCGTGGCATCGCAAGCACGAGCGGTGATCGCCCTCTGGACGGGATTGTGCCGCGTCCGTCCAAGGGCTGCCGTTGGCGGAGCAAGACAAGACGCTCCGCGCCACTGCCCGCCACGGTGCCCCTGACGGCGTGACACCTGACACAGCCGACAACGCGCCCGCATCGTGATCCGGGCGCGCTTCCTGTTCATATTGACTAGATCGAACAAAATCCCGATCCAAACTGTCGCAGTCGGAGCCCAGAAAACAAAAAAAGACGCCCGAAGGCGCCTTGTTTTATTGGTCGGAGTGAGAGGATTCGAACCTCCGACCCCTGCCTCCCGAAGACAGTGCTCTACCAGGCTGAGCTACACTCCGACCGTGGCGGGCGGGATAGCCCAAGCGGGTCGGCTTGGCAAGCGTTATCCGCGTGCTTTTTGGCGGCGCAGAAACACGGATATGCGGAAACTTGCAGCGGTCATGCCGCGCGACCGGGTGCGCAGCACCGGGGTTTGCGATTTCGCGCCTAGACGGGTTTCGCGGAACACGATGTAGAGGCCGGACAGGATGATGATTCCCGCGCCTATCACGGTTGCACGCTCGACCTCTTCACCGAACAGGAAATAGCCAAAGATGCTGGCCCAGATGATCTGCGAATACTGCATCGGGGCGACGATGGCCGCGTCTCCGTTCCGGTAGGCAGCGATCAGGACAAGTCCGGCGGTGAAGCCGAGCGCCGAGATCACCACGACCCCCCCGAGATCGACGAGCGGCATCGGCACATAGACGAAGCACATCAGGATGCCCATGACGATAAACGCGGCCACCATCGGATAGAGCATGAGCACCACGGGGCGCTCATCCTGCCCGATCTTGCGAACGATGATCGAGGCCATCGCGTTCGACACCGCAGACGTGATCCCGGCGAGATGGCCGAGGGTCAACTCCGTCGCGCCGGGTTGCAGGACGATGAGCACGCCGATCAGGCCGAGGAGCACCGCGCCAAGCCGATGCACGCCGACCTTTTCGCCAAGAATGGGGATGGACAGGAGCGTGATGAGAAGCGGGGTGGCGAACAGCAGCACATAGGTCTGCGCCAGCGGCAGCACCGAAAACGCGTAGAAGGCGGTAAAACCCGTGATCGTGGCAAACCCGGTGCGGATCGCAAGCCACCACGGATGCACAGGCCGCAGATTCCCGTGACTCGCGTCCTTGATCAGCATGAACATCACCAGCGGGAACGAGAACAGCGTGGTGAAAAAGATCAGCTGGAACGGCGAATATGTCCCGCCGAGGAATTTGATGACCACGTCATGGGTCGCAAATATCGCGAACGCCAAAAGCGCGTAGAGGGGTCCTGCGAGGTTCATGGGTGCTCCGTTTTCAATTGAACGTAACACCCAAGTTTTCGCGATGTTCAACCCGCGAAATGTTAACCATTCAGTTCCCGGCTGTCGGCTGGCGCTTGGTCACGGTCATTCATGCCGTAGTCCCGCAAAACATGCGCGATGCGTAAACGATAATCAGCGAAGAGACCATTTCGGCCCGCCGCCTGTGCGCCCCGGTGTCGGGTCGTGTTGCGCCACTCGGTCACCGCCTCCTCGTTCTCGAACACTGAAAACGAAAGCAACTTGCCGGGCGTCGTCAGGCTCTCGAACCGTTCGACCGAAATGAAGCCGGGTATCTTCTCGACCTCGGAGCGCATCTTTGCGGCCAAGTCGAGGTAGTCGGCTGTGCGACCTTCGGCCGGGGTCACTTCGAAAATCACTGCGATCATGTCGGGTCTCCATGCGGGGCGCTGGCGAGCTTGAGAAACGTTCGGTCCTCTCGCCGGATGAAACGTCGTGCCTGCGCGAATTCGTAATTCTCGCGCCCCAGCGGATCAGCTGCAAGTGCGGCGCGGTAACCTTCGTAGGCAGCAAGGGACGGGAGCGTGTAGACGCCATAAGCCAGCGTGGATGAGCCTTCGTGTGGCGCGTAATAACCTATGAGGTCGGCACCGCACCGCGGGATGCACCGGCCCCAGGTGCGGGCGTATGTCTCGAAATCGGCCTTCTGGGACGGTTCGATCTCGTACCGGATGAAACAGGTTATCATGGGCGGGGCTCCTTTCTCGGTGACGATGCCACACGCTGCAATCGCAATGCTTCGGCGGCGGCCGAACGATCCGCGCTTGACCGGGGAGGGCGGCCCGGCGACGCTCATGACATGAAAGAGGGCCCCGACATTTCCCGCCTCGGCGCGCTGATCGGCGATCCCGCGCGCGCCAATATCCTGACCGCGCTTTTGGCGGGTCGAGCGCTCACGGCGTCCGAGCTTGCGAACGAGGCCGGTGTCACCGCGCAGACGGCGTCTGGCCATCTCAAACTCATGGAGGACGCTGGGCTTTTGTGGCGTCGAAGACAGGGGCGGCACCATTACTTTGCGCTGGCGGGCGATGAGGTCGGCTACATGCTGGAAAGCCTCTTGGGCTTTGCCGCCGGAATGGGTCACCTGCGCACCCGGACCGGACCGCGCGACGACGCGATGCGCGAGGCGCGGGTGTGCTACGACCACCTTGCGGGCGCGGCGGGCGTGCGGATGTTCGACAGCCTCGTGACTACCGGCGCGATCCGGGCCGAGCGTGAGGATTTGCGTCTGACCGATGCAGGTCGCGGGCAAATAGCCGTGCTGGGTATCGACCCCGCTTCGGTTGATACCAGCAAGCGTCCGGTATGTCGCGCCTGCCTCGATTGGTCCGAGCGGCGCACGCATCTTGCAGGAGCGTTGGGCGCTGCCCTGCTCGACCGGATCTACGACCTGAAATGGGCGAACCGCGCACCCGAAGGTCGCGCGGTTCTGTTTACGAGCAAAGGGCGGACGGCATTCGAAGCCGCCTTCCCGCTGGGTTAGAGCGAAGCGTCCAGCGCCGCGAGTATCGCGTCGCCCATATCCGACGTCGAAACCGGCGTCACGCCTTCATCGCCCAAAAGGTCGGCGGTCCGTTTGCCATCTGCCAGCACCGTCTCGACGGCGGCTTCCAGACGATCCGCTTCTTCGCCAAGATCGAAGGAATAGCGCAGCGCCATGGCGAAGCTGGTGATACAGGCGATCGGGTTCGCCTTGCCCTGACCTGCGATGTCCGGGGCCGACCCGTGCACGGGCTCATAAAGCGCTTTCGGGCGACCGTTTTCCATCGGTGCGCCCAGTGACGCGGACGGCAACATCCCGAGCGACCCGGTCAGCATCGCGGCCACGTCCGACAGGATGTCGCCAAAGAGGTTGTCGGTCACGATCACGTCGAACTGCTTGGGCCAGCGGGTGAGCTGCATGGCGCCAGCGTCGGCATACATATGCGAAAGCTCGACCTCGGGGTAATCGCGTGCCACTTCCGTCACGATTTCGCGCCAGAGAATGCCGGATTCCATCACGTTGGCCTTTTCCATCGAGCACAGGCGCTTGTCCCGCTTCATCGCAAGCTCGAACGCCGACCGCGCCACGCGGTCGATCTCGCTTTCCGTGTAGCGCTGGGTGTTGATCCCCACACGCTCGTTGCCTTCTTCGAAGATCCCTCGCGGCTCGCCGAAGTAAACACCCGAGGTCAGCTCACGCACGATCATGATGTCCAGACCGGCAATCACCTCTTCCTTGAGCGACGAAAAATGCGCCAGCGCGTCAAAGCACTGCGCCGGCCGCAGGTTCGAGAACAGGTCCATTTCCTTGCGCAAACGCAGAAGGCCGCGCTCGGGCTTCACCGAGAAGTCCAGATCGTCATATTTCGGGCCACCCACGGCACCGAGCAAGACCGCGTCGACCTCCTGAGCCTTCGCCATCGTCTCATCGGCCAGCGGCACGCCGTGCTTGTCATAGGCAGCGCCGCCCACGAGGTCTTCGGACACGTCGAACGACAGGTCGCGTTTGTCGGCGTACCAGTCGATGATGCGGCGCACTTCGGCCATGACTTCGGGGCCGATCCCGTCGCCGGGGAGGATGAGGATGGAGCCAACGCTCATGGTCACTGTCCTTGCTGAATGAATGTTGGCGAGGGCGTAGCCTGACCAAGCGGCAGGGTCAAGAAACGGCGCGGGGCAGTTCCTCGACCAGCATGTCCCAGACGCGGGCGACACGCGGCACCTTTCGCATCGCTTCGTGCGCCGTGAGCCAGATCGGAAGCGCGGGCAATTCCATGTCCGGGAACAACCGTTCGACCGCAGGATTGGTGTGTGCGGTCGCGACCTGGGCGATCCCAATGCCGCACCCAGCCGCGATCAGCCGCCAGTTCCCTGCCTGATCGTCGGTGCGCGTGGCAAAGAAATTGCGATCCACCGGCCACCCAAGCTCGCGCATGCCTCTGAGCATGAGGTCCGAGCGGTCGTATCCGACCCAGTCCATCTCGAGCATCTCCGTGACCGTGTCGGGTCGCCCCACGCGATCGAGATAGGAGGTCGCGGCATAGATGCCGAGCGGCAGATCCACGACATGCCGCGTCACCATGTCGAGTTGATCCGGGCGATACATGCGCAACGCAATGTCGGCTTCGCGGAAAAGCAGGTTGTCGGTGCTGTCCGTCGCCTCAAGTTCGATCTGTATCCCCGGTTCATCGGCGCGCAAACGGGCGAGGATCGGAGGCAGCACGAAATGCGACACGATCACGCTCGCGGTCAGCCGCACGGTCCCGGTGGGCACGCGATCCTGCCCGGCGGCGATCATGTTGATCTGTCCCGCGGCGTCCCGCATCGTCTGCGCCGAGGGCAGCACGGCATGACCTATTTCGGTCAGGGTCAACCCCTTCGCATGTCTTTGGAACAGCTCGACCCCAAGCGTTTCCTCGACCTCCCTGATCTGCCGTCCGACAGTGGGCTGGCTGGAGCCGAGCACGCGGGCCGCGCCGGAAAGCGATCCTTGTTCCGCGACCGCAAGGAAGGCGCGGATCAGTGTCCAGTCGACGGATGTAATCATTTTGTCCATTCAATCCTGAATACCAGACCTACGGTTTGAGGCAATTCCGGTATGCATTTGAACACTTATGTTCTGTTCATGACATTCATGGAGACACCAATGACCCGAACCGTTCTTATTCTCGGTGCATCCGGCAAGATCGGCACCCACGCCGCGCGCGTATTCGCCGCCGCGGGCTGGCACGTGCGCCGCTTCGACCGCGCCCGTGACGATATGCTCGAAGCTGCACAGGGCTGCGACGTCATCGTCAACGGGATGAACCCGCCGAATTATCACAATTGGGAAGAGATCATTCCCCTCATCACGACACAGGTCATCGCCGCCGCTCGTGCTTCACACGCCACGGTGATCGTGCCCGGCAACGTCTACAATTTCGGAGACACACCGGGCGAATGGTCCGAGCAGACACCGCATCGTCCCGTGTCCAGGAAGGGCCGCGTGCGCACCGAGATGGAAGAGACCTATCGTGCATCGGGTGTGAAGACGATCATCCTGCGTGCGGGCAATTTCATCGACCCGGACAGCGCCGACGATGTGGCGTCGCTCATGATCCTGAACGGGATCGCGCGTGGGAAGATCACCTATCCCGGCAGCCCGGACGTGAAACAGCCGTGGTGCTACCTGCCCGACTGGGCCCGCGCCGCCGTGATGCTGGCAGAACGACGCGACCAGCTTGATACATTCGAAGACATCCCCTTCCCGGGCCATGTCTTTACGCTTGCCGAATTGCGACAGGCCGTCGAAATGCAGCTCGGTCACGACGTGCGCGTCACGCGGTTTCCGTGGTGGGCGATGACGCTTGCAAGCCCGGTTTGGGAACTTGCCCGTGAGTTGCGCGAAATGCGCTATCTGTGGGAAACGCCGCACACGCTTTCGTCCCGTCGACTGGCCGAGGTTCTGCCGGACTTCGAGCCGACGCCATTTCACGCCGTCGTGCGTGGGATGTTGCCCGAAGCCGAGGCGCAAGTCGCATCCCCTGCGCCCGCCTGAGCGTTACGGGAGCAGAACGTCGACCCAGACGAGCCTGTGGCGGCTCGCCGTCGCCACGACCTTCGCCATCGGGTCGGCGGACAGGGGCCAGAACACGCCTGAATCCACCAGCGTCAGGCCCGCATCCGGCAGAACATAATCTACACGAAGGTTTCCCGGCTCAGGATCGTCGAAATCGGCGGTGTCCAGAGCCGGGTTGCCCTTGTGCTCGGGATTGGAGGCTTCGGTGCCTCCAGCGCTCACCGGCTGCGGATCGCGCAGTCTCGGATCATCCAGAAGAGCCTGCATCGCGTCGTGCCAACCATCGCCATCGGACGGATCTATGTTCGATACGCCCGCAAGAACGACGGGGCGTTGTGGCGGGTCGAACGGCAGGTCGCCGTCAAGGAACATGCGCCAGAATCGTGCTTCGTCGGCCCCGCGCCGACCGTTGAGGTCCTCTGGCCCATCGAACACCGGCGTATTGCCATGCCAGACCATGAGGTCGATTTCTCGTCCGCCAAGGTCGACCGGAACAACCCAATGCCCCACCGATGACAGGCGTTGCACGGCACGTGCTTCGGCGGATGGAAACGGTCCGCCCGGAGCTTCGGGAGCGAGGTTGTCGGGGAGATCGGCCCAGAGGAAGCCAGAGAAACTCCGGGCGGCCCCCAACGGACGCTTCGAGAGGACGGCCATTCCGCCCTGACCCGTGAACCGGCCATATCCGAAGGCATCCTCCGGTCCGTCATCATATCCGTCGCCGTTCAAATCGACGCCCGAAGGGACACCCGTGTTGGGCTGAGGTGCGTAGGCATAGGGATAGTCATGGCCCAGCTCGGCCAGGAGTTTCGTGAACGCGCCTAGTGCGTGGCTTTCAAGGTCGTGATCGAAACCGGCGAGGTGAACGATGTCTGGCGCGATGTGCGCAATCACATTGGCGACTGCGACCACCTGTGCGTCTCGGTCGAGAATATCGGCGAGCAGGACCCCCGGCCCGTCCCGGGTCAATTCCGTGTGGAAGGTCGCGATGCGGATCGGGTCGGCTCGTCCAGTCGTGCCGGCCAAAGCCAGAACGACCACGATCAACGCCCCCCAGCGCATCAGGCCGGTTGTAATCCAGGCGCGTCGGCTTTCGCCGAGTTGCGCGCTCGCTGTTCGCAGATGAGCGTGGCCACCCTTTGCATTGCGATGCCGCGCATAAACAGGGATGCGGGGAGGAAGGCCCAGGCAGAGATCGTCCAGATCATCGTCTGATCGTTGGTGATGACCACCGACCCGAACATCCCCGAAGCCGCCTTGATGATCGCGGGCGTGATGAACGGTAGCAAGAAGCCAAGCGCCACGTTGAACCGGGCGTCACGCTCCAACCGATCGACCACATCGCCTCCGGCCGTCGGATCGAACATCGGCAAGTTGACCCAGACGTTGAACCCACCGCGACGTTTTGGCCAGCCAGTCACGCGCAGCGAGATGATGAAGATCGCCAGCGAGACCAGCGAGATCAGGTAAGACATGCCCGCTGCCATCCGAAGCGTTATGATTTCCTGCGCGGTCGCGCCTTCGGGAAGCATGAGCACGATCAACCGCACGGGCGAGTAGGGGAAATCAATCGCATTTCCGATAAGGGAGCCAATGGCGGCGACGAAATGCGCATATGTCGACGCCTCCGGATTGCCGCGCGCAACGGTGGAGAGCAGGATCACGGTGATGAACAATGAAAAGAAGCGAATGCGGTTGAACGGCGGCGCTTCACGGAACTCGACCAGACCGGGATACGTCGAGGCGTACTCGAACGTCGTCAAGGCAAAACCGAAAATCGCGGCGAGCGCGACGATCTGCGATGTTTCCTGGTGAATTCCTGGGAGCATCAGCGATGGGGTGATGATCAGCAAGACCACCATGAACGCACGGATGAGTGCCCCGACGACACGAGAAGTCAATGCCCTATTCCCTCGTACTGGCCGCGCGGGATTCGATGCCCCGTCGCTTGTTCCATTCCGGGTCCGTCAAATGTGACGGCCTGCCTTATCATTGCCATAATCTTGCCCAAATCTATGCCTCGCATCAAGCAACGCATTGACCCAACGAAAGTTTTTGGGCGGTTTTGGGTTGGGAGTGGTGCTTTTGTGCACCGATCCGGCGGCAGAAATTTGGCGGGCTTGTGTGACTCCACTATGGGTCGCTGTTAATGCAGAAAACCCAACAAAATATAGGTTTTGGTCGTTGACGAACACGCAACGATAAGCGGGTTGAGCGGTCCGTGTTTGCGCGTGTACGCGTGTCAACTTGCCGAAAAACCGGTTTTGTCTCGAAGTTCGGCCATTTAAGGGCAGTCAGATGTTAACGTTTTTGGCAAAAAATTTACGCTGGCTCGCGACCGGACTTCTGCTCACGTTCGCGTCGTCTTTCGGCCAGACATGGTTCATTTCCCTCTTCGCGGGAGAAATCCGCGAGACCCACGGGCTGACCAACGGCGGATGGGGTGGGCTCTACACGATCGCCACGCTCGCCTCCGCAGCACTCCTGTTCTCGCGTGGTGCGCTGGTCGACACGATGCGGCTTTCGCGCCTGTCGCTCGGCGTGAGTCTACTGTTCGCGCTGGCCTGTGTCGGCATGGCTGTCTCGCCGAACGTGGTCGTTCTGGGCTGTGCCGTGTTCCTGCTAAGGTTCTGTGGACAAGGCATGTTTTCGCACATGGCCGTCACCTCGATGGGCCGCTGGTTCATCGCAACGCGGGGACGCGCAGTCGCCATCGCATCGCTCGGGCATCCGGTGGGCGAGGCGCTTCTCCCGATGGTCTTCGTCGCCCTTATCGGCACGCTCGGCTGGCGCGTGTCATGGGGCATCGCGGCGGCGGCGCTTCTGCTGATCGTCATCCCGCTTCTCGCGGTTCTCCTCGCGCAAGACCGCCAGCCACAGGGCGAGGCAGCGGCCCCGGAAGCCAGCGCCGGTCTGGGTGGCAAGCACTGGCTGCGCCGGGACCTTGTGCGCCATTGGTTGTTCTATGCGATCCTGCCGCTTTTCCTCACCCCGCCGTTCATCGGAACCGTGATCTTCTTTCAGCAGGTGAACGTCGCTGAGACGAAAGGCTGGACGCTGGCGCAGATGGCACCGGGCTACGTGATCTGGGCCGCTGTTTCAGTAACCTTCGCGCTCATCGCAGGCTGGGCCAGCGACCGTTTCGGGCCGGAGCGGCTACTTCCCATCCTGCTGATCCCGATGGGGCTGTCTCTGTTCCTGCTGGCCCCGGCCGAGACCCACACGACATGGTTCGCCGTGCTGGGTATCATGGCGATGACACAGGGTGCCGCGCAGAGTTTTCTGGGGGCGTTTCTGCCGAGGGTCTATGGCACGCGGCACCTCGGCGCGGTGCGGTCCCTTCAGACCGTCATCATGGTCATTTCGACCGCGATCGGGCCGGGGATCACGGGCGTTCTGATCGACGCGGGCGTGGACTTTCCGACGCAGGGCATCGGGTTCGGCATCTGGTGTCTGGTGCTGAGCGCAGCGATGCTACCGGTCGTGGCGAAGCTGCGCCGCGAGCTGACATAGCCAACAAAAAAAGGGCGGAGCCGCGGCCCCGCCCTTTGGTTCCTTTCCCAGGTCTCAGACCCAGGGGCGTTCCTGAGCGGCTTTCGCTTCGAACGCGTCAATGGAAGGTTTCTTCTCCATCGTCAGACCGATGTCGTCCAACCCGTTCATCAGGCAATGCTTCTTGAAGCTGTCCACTTCGAACGAGAAGCTTTCGCCGTCCGATGTCGTTACCGTCTGTGCCTCGAGGTCGACGATCATGCGGGCGTTAGAGCCTTTTTCGGCGTCTTTCATCAGCACGTCCACGGCGTCTTGCGGCAGGACGATCGGCAGGATGCCGTTCTTGAAGCAGTTGTTGTAGAAAATGTCCGCGAAGCTCGTCGAGATGATCGACTTGATGCCGAAATCCGCAAGCGCCCAGGGCGCGTGTTCGCGTGACGAGCCGCAGCCGAAATTGTCACCGGCGACGAGGATCTGCGCGTCGCGGTATTGCGGCTGGTTCAGCACGAAATCGGGGATCTCGTTGCCTTGGCGGTCATAGCGCATCTCGTCGAAGAGATTCACGCCGAGCCCGGTGCGTTTGATGGTCTTCAGGAAGCCTTTCGGGATGATCATATCGGTGTCGATATTCACAAGCGGCATGGGGGCGGCGATGCCGGTCAGGGTCTCAAACTTATCCATTGGGTCATACCATATGTTGAAGTGTTAACGACGGGGGGCCGAGCCTGAGCCACGTATGGCCGACGTATGGAATACGTATGGAACCCATACATACGTCGATAAGGAAAACGGCCCCCTGCGGCATCAGTTAAAGGTGCGAACGTCGGTCAGGTGACCGGTCACCGCAGCCGCCGCCGCCATGGCGGGGGACATGAGGTGGGTGCGGCCCTGATAGCCTTGACGCCCCTCGAAGTTGCGGTTCGATGTCGATGCGCAACGTTCGCCCGGCGCGAGTTGGTCGGGGTTCATGGCGAGGCACATGGAGCACCCGGCGAGACGCCATTCGAACCCGGCTTTCTCGAAGATCTCGGCGAGACCCTCTTCCTCGGCTTGAGCGCGCACGAGGCCGGAGCCCGGCACGATCATGGCGCGGACACCGTCGGCGACCTTCTTGCCGTCGACGATCTTTGCGACTTCGCGGAGGTCCTCGATCCGGCCATTGGTGCAGGAGCCGATGAACACGGTGTCGATCTTGATCTCGTTCAGCGGCGTGCCGGCTTCGAGCCCCATGTATTCGAGCGCGCGCTGGGCTGCGCCGACCTTGCCGCCCTTGAAGCTGTCGGGTGACGGGACGAGGGCCGAGATCGGCAGCACGTCTTCGGGCGAGGTGCCCCAGGTGACGACCGGCTCGATCTCTTCGCCCTTGAGCGTCACGACCTTGTCCCACTGGGCGTCATCGTCGGAAAAGAGCGTTTTCCACCAGTTCATCGCGGCTTCCCACTGAGCGCCTTTCGGAGCATGGGGGCGGCCGTTGACGTAAGCGAACGTCTTTTCATCCGGCGCGATGAGGCCGGCGCGTGCGCCGCCTTCGATGGCCATGTTGCAGACGGTCATGCGGCCTTCCATCGAAAGATCGCGGATCGCTTCGCCGCAATACTCGATGACATAGCCGGTGCCGCCGGCGGTGCCGGTTTCACCGATCACCGCAAGGGTGATGTCCTTGGCGGTCACGCCCGGCTTCAGTTTGCCGGTGATCTCGACCTTCATGTTCTTGGACTTCTTCTGGATCAGCGTCTGGGTGGCGAGCACGTGCTCCACTTCGGAGGTGCCGATGCCGTGGGCCAGCGCACCGAACGCGCCGTGCGTCGCGGTGTGGCTGTCGCCACAGACCACGGTCATGCCCGGCAGGGTCCAGCCCTGTTCCGGGCCGACGATGTGAACGATACCCTGACGCACGTCGGAGACCGGGTAGTAGTGCACGCCGAAGTCCTTGGCGTTCTTGTCGAGGGCTTCGACCTGAATGCGGCTTTCCTCGTTCTCGATCACGCCGTTGATGCGGTCGAGCGTGGTGGGCACGTTGTGGTCCGGCACCGCGATGGTCTTGTCGGGCGCGTGGACCTTGCGGCCCGCCATGCGCAGACCTTCGAAGGCTTGCGGCGAGGTCACTTCGTGGACGAGGTGGCGGTCGATATAGAGCAGGCAGGTGCCGTCGTCGGCTTCGTGGGCGACGTGGGCGTCCCAGATTTTATCGTAAAGTGTTTTCCCGGCCATGGGTTTTCTCCTAGGGGAAATGTTCGGTTTTCAGGTGATTGGACGTGCGAAAAGGCGCGCGCCGATCAAAGTCGGGCGAGGATCGTCAGGGTCGCGCCGAAAAACCGCCAGGGCAGGCGGGCGCGGTCATCCATATCGAAAACGCGTGTCATGGCGGGTCACATACGCTTTGGCGCTGAGTCTCGCAAGGGTTTCGCGCTCTGGTGAGTGAGGTGCTTGTGAACGCATCGGACTGGACCGAGGCCCGGCAATTCGCCAAACTCCTGATAAAGGAGACGAAATGGCGTCACACGACCAGACGGCAGCAGGACCGGGCAGCGAACAGGGGCAAGCGGCGGCGGATGGGTCCGCAGGCGCAACCACGGCGGGGCAGAACGCGACCGGCGCGGGCGACGCGATCCCGCGTGCTGCACAGGCGCCCGCACCCGAGGACGTGGCGCTCGACCTCTTCGATCAGGCACAGACGTTCGTCGAAGGCCTGCTTCGCCCCTGGAACGCCTATCAGGTTGGAATCGCGCTACTTATCGCGCTGATCGCGTTCGTGGTCGGGCGCATTGCAGCGCCTGTGTTCCGCGATTGGCTGGCACGGCGCGAAGGCTGGCCGAAATGGCGAATTCGACTGGGCCTCATGCTGCATCGGCGGATGAAGCTTATCATGTTCGTCGCACTGATCTGGCCGGTAATCTGGGTGATGCGGGAGGTGACGTGGCCGTCACGATCCTATCTGCTCACGATCATCGGGCAGCTCGCGTTGGCGTGGCTCATCATCGCGCTTCTGGCTCGGGTGATTGCCAACAAGTTCCTGCGGGGTCTGGTTCGCACCGCTGGCTGGATCTGGGTCACGGTTTCGATACTGAACCTCGAGGAAGAGGCCGTCGCACTGCTCGACGGTATCGCGATCAACGCAGGTGCGATGCGGTTGTCGCTCTGGATGGTGGTGCAGGCCGTCGCGGTGCTGGGCGCACTTTTCTTCGCCGCGAGGTTCATCTCGCGCAATTCCGCGACGCGTATCCACAAGAACGAGGATATCAGCCCGTCGATGCAGGTGCTGGTCATCAAGTTCCTGCAACTGCTGCTCTATGGCGCGGCGATTTTCATCGGGTTGCGCGTGGTGGGCGTGGACCTGACCGGGCTTGCGGTTCTGTCTGGTGCAATTGGCGTGGGTCTTGGCTTCGGCTTGCAGAAGGTGGTGTCCAACCTCGTCTCGGGCGTCATCATCCTGTTGGACAAGTCGATCAAGCCCGGCGACGTCATCAGCCTTGGCGATACCTTCGGCTGGATCGAACAGCTTGGCGCGCGCTATGTCTCGGTCGTCACGCGGGACGGCAAGGAATATCTGATCCCGAACGAAGACCTGATTACCGGGCAGGTGGTCAACTGGTCCCACACGAACGCCTTCGTGCGGCTCGATATCTTCTTCGGCACCGCTTACGGCGACGATCCCCACAAGGTGAGAAAAGTCGCAATCGAAGCGGCGGCGAGCGTGGACCGGGTGCTGTCGTTCCGCCCGCCGGTCTGTCACATCATCGGCTTCGGGGACTCGTCGGTCGATTACATCCTGCGCTTCTGGATCGACGACCCGACCGGCGGTTTGACGAACATTCGTGGCAACGTGTACCTCGCGCTCTGGGACGCATTTCAGGCCAACGACATTTCCATTCCCTTCCCGCAGAGGGAGGTGCGCCATCTCAACGATCCGCGAAAAGTGGCCGAACCAATCGAAACCGAGAATTGAAAATCAAGAAAACGGTGATACTTTTAACCTATCCCGGCGTTGGGGAATAGCAGCGCGCAGCGAAGGAGGACTATGTCCTGTCTCATCATCCAGACGTGGCCGACATCTCGGCCGCAGGATCGGGCCGCCGTATGACGAGCGGACCCAAATACACAACGAGCGAATTGCTCGACCGTATCCTCACATCACTCGACGACGACAAGGCCGAAGACATCGTGTCCATCGACCTGGCTGGCAAGTCCAGCATGGCCGATTACATGGTGGTCTGTTCCGGGCGTTCGACGCGGCAGGTTTCGGCGATTTCCGAAAAGCTGACCGATGCGCTCAAGCAGGAGCTCGGCGTGATCTGCAAGGTCGAGGGCAAGGACCAGGGCGATTGGGTGCTGATCGACACAGGCGACGTGATCGTCCATGTGTTCCGCCCCGAAGTGCGCGAGTTCTACCAGATCGAGAAGATGTGGATGACACCGCAGACGGCCGCTGACGCGAAAGCCTGATGCGCGTACATATCGTCGCGGTGGGGCGGCTGCGCACCGGCCCTGAGCGCGACCTGATCGACGATTATGCGACCCGGTTCGATCGCACCGGGCGCGCGCTGGGTCTCGGACCCCTGAACATCCACGAAGTCGAAGACAAGAAAGGCGGCGGAATGGCCGCCGAAGCCGCGTTGTTGGAGCGCGCGCTGCCCGACGGGGCCGTGCGCGTCGCGCTGGACGAGCGCGGCAAGCTGATGACCAGCCCCGAGTTCGCCGACCAGCTTGGCGGCTGGCGGGATCAGGGGCGCGGCGACGTCGCCTTCATCATTGGTGGTGCGGACGGGATCGACCCGAGCCTGCGCGCATCGGTCGATGCCAAGCTGTCGTTCGGCAAGATGGTCTGGCCCCACATGCTTGCCCGCGTGATGCTTGCCGAACAGCTTTACCGCGCCGCTTCGATACTGGCCGGAAGCCCCTATCACCGGGTCTAGCGGTCGCGCGGTGTCCAGTCTTCGGGCGGAACAAGGCTTGGCGTCGAAATTGGGCTGAAATCGAGACTATTCTAGCCAAAGTCGACAATTAGTCGCGTTACAACAGGCAGGTCTTCGCAGGGCCCTGCTTTACAAGCCCGCACATTTCGCCAAGCTGAACATGCGCGACGGGGGACATTTCATGACCGATTTTCTGCTGCTGGCTTTCACCTTTCTCATCGCCGGAGTGCTGGCCGTGCCCATCGCTTCGCGGCTCGGGCTTGGGTCGGTGCTGGGCTATCTGATCGCGGGAATCGTGATTTCGCCGATCCTCGCATGGCTGCATGTCGACGTCGTGCAGATCCAGCATTTCGCGGAATTCGGCGTGGTGATGATGCTGTTTCTAGTGGGTTTGGAGCTGGAACCCAAGGCGCTCTGGTCGATGCGCGCGCGGCTTCTGGGGCTTGGCGGGGGACAGGTCGGGCTGACCGCGCTCGCCGTGATGGGGGTCGCCATGATCTTCGGTCAGCCCTGGACCGTCGCGCTCGCCGTGGGGCTGGTTCTGGCGCTGTCCTCCACCGCGATCGTGCTTCAGACGTTGGGCGAGAAGGGGCTGATGAAGAGCGACGGGGGGCAGGCGAGTTTCTCGGTGCTCCTGTTTCAGGACATCGCGGTGATCCCGATGCTGGCGCTCATCCCGCTGCTTGCAATGCCCGAGCTGGTCGAGACGATGTCGCATGGCGCGGGGGGCGAGGGCGATCATGGCGGCGGCATGAGCCTCGTCGACGGGCTGCCGGGCTGGGGTGTGGCGCTGGTCACCGTCGGGGCGATCGGCGTGGTGCTGGCGGCGGGCATCTACCTCGTCGGCCCGGTGTTCCGGTTCATCGCGGCGGCACAGCTTCGCGAATTGTTCGTGGCGACGGCGCTGATGTTCGTGATCGGCATCGCGCTTCTCATGTCGCTCGTCGGGCTTTCGCCTGCGTTAGGGACGTTTCTTGCCGGCGTCGTGCTGGCCAACAGCGAATACCGCCACGAGTTGGAGAGCGATATCGACCCGTTCCGGGGGCTGCTTCTGGGGCTTTTTTTCATGACGGTGGGAGCGGGGATCAACTTCGCGCTGCTTTGGGATGATTTCGCCCTCATCTTCGGGCTGACCATCGGGCTCATCCTGCTCAAGACACTCGTCCTCTTTGCTCTCTCCGTCGTGTTCAGGGTCGGTGGGTCCGACCGCTGGCTCTTCGCGCTCGGTCTGGCGCAGGCGGGCGAGTTCGGTTTCGTGCTCCTCTCGTTCACCGTGGCGAATGCGGTGTTACCGCAGGCGCTTGCCGATCAACTCCTTCTCGTCGTTGCGCTGTCGATGCTGCTCACGCCGGCGCTCTTCATCCTCTACGAACGGGTGATGGCGCCTAAGTTCGTGGGCGCGGAGGACCGCGACATGGACGCGATCGACGAAAAAAGCGGGATCATCATCGCGGGTCACGGGCGTTTTGGTGGGATTGTTGCGCGCATGATGCGCGGCGCGGGGCTGTCTCCCACCGTGATCGACTTTTCCGCCAGACAACTCGAGATGCTCAAGCGGTTTCAGGTGCAGGCCTATTACGGTGACGCGACCCGTCCCGACCTGCTCCATGCCGCCGGGATCGACGAGGCGAAGCTCTTCGTGATCGCCATCGACGACAAGGATCAGATCACTGAACTGGTGCGCTACATGGTCAAGCACCACCCGGATGTGCATGTCATCGCGCGTGCGGTGGACCGGCCCCATGTCTATGACCTGTGGTGGGCGGGGTGCCGTGACATCATTCGCGAGACCTATGACAGCTCGCTGCGGATGGGCCGTTCTGCGTTCGAAGCGCTGGGGTATTCGCGCGAACAATCCGAAGACGTCGCCAATATGTTCGCGAAGATGGACCGCGAGGCGATGCTGATCGCGGCGGAGCATTACGATCCCACCGTCCCCATCCTCGAAAACCAGGCCTATATCGAAGGGCTACAGGCGGCGCGCGGCGATATCGAAGCAGAGTTTCTGTCTCGGGCGCAAGCGGTCCTGTCTGAAGGCAAGCGCGGGTCGGGCGCGTCCTAGGGGGCGCTGCCCCCATCGGAGCATTTGCACGCAAATCCTCCGATTCCCCCGAGGTATTTCTGGAACGATGAAACAGGATCAGGTCCGGGATCCGCCCCTCGCCCCGAAAGACGAGGGGTTTCACCGTTCGCGATCATCGGCTCCTCAGCCTGTACCGCCCCTGGAATGTGGCGCATCAACCTCAACCAGACGTGAACGGGAGCCATTTCATCGTTCCGAAAATACCTCGGAGTGGGTCCGGGGGAGGTAGAACCTCCCCCGGTTGGTCGTGGCGCGCAAGCGCCGCGAAACCTCTTGGCCGCATTGCGCGTGCCGGGCGCGGGGTCTAGAACGGGTGCAGGCAAGAGCGAGGCTGACCCATGACCACCCCGAAACCCGTCGTCCTTTGCATTCTCGATGGCTGGGGGCTGCGCGTCGAGAGCTCCTTCAACGCGGTCGCGTTGGCCGAGACGCCGGCTTTCGACGAGCTGATGATGGTGTGTCCCAACGCCCAGCTCATCACGCATGGGAACGATGTGGGGCTGCCCGCCGGGCAGATGGGCAATTCGGAAGTCGGGCATACGAATATCGGGGCCGGGCGCGTCGTGGCGATGGATCTGGGACAGATCGACCTCGCCATCGAGGATCGGTCGTTCTTCCAGAACGCGGCGCTCATGGCATTCATCGATGATCTGAAGTCCTCGGGCGGGACGGCGCATCTCATGGGGCTGGTCAGCCCCGGCGGCGTTCACAGCCATCAGGATCACGTCGTCGCGGCGGCCAAGGCGATCCGGCAGGCGGGCGTGCCGGTGGTCGTCCATGTCATCACGGACGGGCGCGATGTGCCGCCGAAGTCGGCGCGCGAGCAGGTGGCGAAATTCGTCTCTGATCTGCCCGAAGACGTCTCTGTCGCGAGCGTTTCTGGGCGCTATTTCGCGATGGATCGCGACAATCGCTGGGATCGGGTGCAGCGCGCCTATGATGCGAGTGTCAAGGCCATGGGCGAGACGGCCGACAGCGCCGACGCCGCCATTGCGCAGGCCTACGAGCGCGGCGAGACGGACGAGTTCATCCAGCCCACCGTCATCGACGGCCACACGGGGCTGCATGACGGGGACGGTGTGTTCTTCATCAACTTTCGCGCCGACCGCGCGCGGGAAATCCTCAGGGCGATTGGCGAGGCCGGATTTGCAGAGTTCGATCTGGGCGTGAGGCCGAAGCTCGCCGCACTTCTGGGCATGGTCGAGTATTCCACGGGTCACAACGACTACATGACCACGTGCTTTCCCTCCGAGGACATCGAGAACACGCTCTCGGCCTGGGTCGCCAAGCAGGGCAAGACGCAGTTTCATATCGCCGAGACCGAGAAATATCCGCATGTCACCTTCTTCCTCGCAGGCGGCAAGGAAGAGCCGGAGGACGGCGAGGTGCGCTACATGGCGGCGAGCCCCAAGGTGGCGACCTACGACCTTCAGCCGGAGATGAGTGCGCCCGAGGTCGGGGCGCATCTGGTCGAGGCGATTTACGAAGGTTACGACCTGATCGTGGTGAATTTTGCCAATCCCGACATGGTTGGACACACCGGCGATCTGGAAGCGGCGATTGCCGCAGTGGAAGCGGTGGACGAACAGGTGCTTGCGGCGATGTATGCCGTGAAGGATATGGGCGGCGCGATGATCGTGACCGCAGATCATGGCAATTGCGAACAGATGTGGGATCCTGTGACCAACGGCCCGCATACGGCACACACCACGAACCCGGTTCCGGTGGCTCTGTTCAATGGGCCCGAGGGAGCGAAGATCAAGGACGGTCGCCTTGCCGATCTCGCGCCTTCGCTTCTCGATCTCATGGAGATCGACAAGCCAGCGGAGATGACCGGCGAAAGCCTGATCGTCCGGTGAAACGTCTCGCGCTCATCTTCGCATTGCTCGCCGCGCCCGCGTTCGCCCAATCGGACCCAACCGAGACCGCGCGTGTGGCGATGGAAGAGCTCGAGGCGGCGTCCGAGGCGCTTCAATCGGCTGAGCGGTCGAGCGACCGGGTCAAGGCGCTGACCCAGACGGTTCAGGCATATGAATCCGGGCTGGCGGCGCTGCGGGAGGGCTTGCGGCAGGCGCGGGTGCGAGAAGCGGCGATTCAGGGCGTTTTCGAGGCCGAAAGCGAGCGGCTCGCACGGTTGCTCGGCGTGCTGCAAAGCATCGAGGCGGCACCTGAACCGCATCTCCTCCTGCATCCGGAAGGTCCGATCGGGACGGCGCGCACGGGCATGATCCTGTCCGAAGTGACGCCGGGTCTCAACCGTGAGGCGCAACGCCTTCGGGCGGCGCTTCAGGAGGTCGCGCTTCTTCGGGCGTTGCAGGAGTCCGCCGTCGGGACACTCGAGGAGGGGTTAAGGGGCGCGCAGGAAGCGCGGACTGCCCTGAGCCAGGCGATTTCGAACCGCACGGATCTTCCGAAACGGTTCATCGCCGATGAGGATGCGATGGCCAACCTCGTCGCCACGGCGGATACGCTCGAGAGTTTTGCGAGCGGGTTGATGTCGGCGACGGTCGAGGACACCAGCATTTCCATCGCGCAACCTGACTTTACCGAGGCGCGGGGCACTCTGGAACTGCCGGTTCTGGGCCGTGTGGTGCGGGCCGTGAACGAGGCCGATAGCGCCGGTGTGCGCCGTCCGGGCTGGGTCATCGCTACACGGCCGCTGACCCTGGTCACACTTCCGTGGCCTGCCACGATCCGCTATCTGGGACCTTTGTTGGACTACGGACTCGTGGCGGTGGTGGAGCCGGGCGAGGATTATCTCATGGTGCTTGCGGGCCTTGGCGAGCTTTATGGCGAGGTCGGGGACGTCCTGCCGGGAGGTGCGGCGATCGGGCTCATGGATGGTCCTGACGCACAGGACGATCAAGCGGTTTTGATTTCAAACCCGAGCGCGTCTGGCGCAGAAGCATCTGAGAGCCTGTATCTGGAGCTGCGCCATGAGGGAGAGCCTGTGGACCCCGCCCAGTGGTTTGCTGTAACGGTTGATTGATCGGAACGATCCGCACGATACGCGACGAAAAGAGAGAGCAGACGACGATGAAAAAATTCTTGATGGCCGCCGCTGTCGGCACGATTTCAGGGGCCGTTCTGACGACCCAGGTCGCGGGTCCTTTGCTCGCACAGGACAGTGGCAGTGCCTCGGTCTACCAGCAACTCGACCTGTTCGGTGACGTGTTCGAGCGGATCCGGTCGCAATATGTCGAGGATGTGGATGAGTCCGAGTTGATCGAAGCGGCGATCAACGGAATGCTCACCGCGCTCGATCCGCACAACTCCTACCTTCCGCCCGAGGATGCGGATGCGATGCGCGTGCAGACGCGAGGGTCGTTCGGGGGTCTTGGTATCGAGGTCACGCAGGAAGAAGGTTTCGTCAAGGTCGTGACGCCGATGGACGATACGCCGGCGGACGAGGCGGGTGTCGAGGCCGGCGATTTTATCACGCATGTGGATGGCGAGAGCCTTCTCGGGTTGACGCTTGACGAAGCGGTTGAGCTGATGCGGGGGCCGATCGGTTCTGAGATCATCATCACCGTGGTGCGGGAAGATGTCGATGAACCGTTCGATATCTCGATTATCCGCGACACGATCAAGCTGACCGCCGCAACGGTTCGGCAGGTGGGCGATACCGTCGTCATCCGGGTGACGAAGTTTACCGACCAGACGTATCCGAACGTCGAGGATGGGTTCAGAGAGACCGTCGAAACGATGGGCGGGCTGGAAAACATCGAGGGCGTGGTGCTCGATTTGCGCAACAATCCCGGCGGGTTGCTGCAACAGGCCGTGGCGGTTTCGGATGCCTTCCTCGAAAGCGGTGAGATCGTGTCGACGCGTGGACGGGACCCGCAGGAAAGCGACCGGATGAACGCTTCGGCGGGTGATATTTCCGAAGGCAAGCCGCTGGTCGTGCTTATCAACGGCGGTTCGGCGTCCGCGTCGGAAATCGTTGCCGGTGCGCTTCAGGATCATCGCCGGGCGGTGGTCGTGGGCACCAAGAGTTTCGGCAAGGGTTCGGTTCAGACCGTCATGCCGCTTCGGGGCGACGGCGCGATGCGTCTGACCACGGCGCGGTATTACACGCCGTCGGGACGCTCGATCCAGGCGCTTGGCGTGTCGCCCGATATCGTGGTGGAGCAGCCGCCGCGCGACCCTGAGGCCGAAGAGGACGAGACCGAGGACACTCCGCGTAACCCGCGCACTGAGGCCGATCTGCGCGGATCGCTGGACAACGACAGCCTGACCGAAGACCAGATCCGCCAGATCGAGGAAGAGCGGGCGGAAGCCGAAGAAGCTGCGCAGTTGCGCAACGAGGATTTCCAGCTTTCCTATGCGGTGGACCTGATCCACGGCCTGTCGTCGCTCCGCTCGGAGTGATCCGCGATAGGTGAGACGAAACGAAGGCCCGTGGCGAAAGCTGCGGGCCTTTTCATTTCGCGCGGCGGCTCTGGCCTTTGGCAGACCGGCGTGTAGGGTGGCCGCAAAAGGAGTGCGCCATGTCCCCGGAAGAGATCGAAAAGCTGCCGTACCGCCCCTGCGTCGGCGTGATGCTGGTCAACGCGGCGGGCGAGGTGTTCGCCGGACAGCGGATCGACGCACCGAAACTCGGCACTGACGCGACCGCGTGGCAGATGCCGCAGGGCGGTGTCGACCCCGGCGAGGATGCTCGCGACGCGGCGTTGCGCGAATTGTGGGAGGAAACGGGGGTGACTGCCGATCTGGTCGAGATCGAGGCGGAACACCCGGATTGGCTCGCCTACAATCTGCCGCATGACATCGTGCCGAAGATCTGGAAGGGGCGGTTTCGCGGGCAGGAGCAGAAATGGTTCCTGATGCGGTTCAAGGGCAGCGACGATCAGGTGAACATCGAGACCGATCACCCGGAGTTTTCGCAATGGCGCTGGATCGACGCGGACGAGATCATCGAACGGATCGTGCCTTTCAAGCGCGACATCTACCGCGCCGTGATTGCAGAGTTTCGCGACAGGTTGTGACGCTCGGCTGACCTTCGCCGTTTTCATCGGGTCGTGCAGGTGAGGCGAGACAAGTGGGCTGCAATGTCTCAGGAATACATCATGTTGAGCAGAATTATCGGATTGATCGCGGTCTGTGCCGCCTCCCCCGCGCTGGCGCTGTCGTGCCTGCCGTTCGGACCCGTTCAGGCGTTCGAGGAAGCGGATGCGGCGGAAGATGTTTACACGGTGGTGCATGGGTCGTTGGCCTTCGACCAAGCCAAGGCGCCGGAGAGCTACGAGCAATCGCGCGAGCAGACCGGGCTTGGGAGCGAATCCGAGCCGGTGACGATCCCCGCGCGTGTGGCGGGCGAGGCGTTGACCCGTGAGGGGTTCGCGGGGCCTTGGGCGGCGGATGTGACGCTCGAGATCAGCTGCGTCGGGCCGTGGTGCGGCATGGTCGCGCCGGGCGACGATGTGCTGATGTTTCTGAAACGGGCTGGCGAGAGCTATGTGCTTGAAGTCGGAGCCTGCCGCTCGATGGCGTTCGGGGATGCGCGCGATGAGGATTTGCGCGCGATGGAGGCCTGTCTTGCAGGCGATTGCCCCTCGACGGAGTGAGGGCCGGTCGGCTGTTTTCTTCGACTCCACATGAGAACAAAAGGTGAATATAATGCTGATTCACCATGTTCGTCGAACTCTGCATAACCTCCAATTTCACCTTTCTGACCGGCGGTTCGCACGCCGAGGAATACGTGGACCGTGCCGCGCTCATGGGGATGAGTGCGCTGTCGATTGCGGACGAGAATTCGGTCGCCGGGATCGTGCGGGCCCATACGGCGGCGCGTGAAATCGGCAAGATGATCGCGGCGCGGGATCGATTTGAGGCGGAGCAGGGTCTGATTGGGCCGGAAAAGCCCGCCCATATCCCCGCCGCGCCCTCGGCCCCGATCCGAAACGTTCCACGTCTGATCCCCGGCGCGCGGCTGGTCACGGAGGAGGGTGTCGAGATCACCGCGCTGCCCCGCACGCGGGCCGCCTGGGGGCGGTTGTCCCGCCTGATCTCCAAGGGGCGGCTTCGGGTCGAGAAAGGCACCTGCCTGATCCGTATCGCGGATGTGGTCGAGGCGCTGGGCGAGATGGAGATGCTTTTGCATCCGCCCGACCGCCCCGCCGACATTCCCGGCTGGCAGGATCAAATAAAGCCGCTTTTTCGCAAGAATAGGGTCGATTTCAGTCTTGTCATGGCCCCCCGCTATGACGGGCGCGACCCGGCCCGGTTCGCCCGGGTCACGCATCTGGCGGCATCGCTGGGCCTGCCCACGGTCGCCTCGGCCGAGCCGCTCATGCATCACGGGCGCAGGCGCAAGATGCTCGACGTGCTGACCGCCATTCGCACCGGGCGGCGGGTCGAGGCGCTGGGGCGGCTGGCCCAGCCCAATGCCGAGCGCCGATTGCGGTCAGAGGCCGAGATGCTGAGGTTGTTTCGGGGATACGAGGACGCTGTGCATCGCACGGGCGAGATCGCGGCGCGCACCAGCTTTTCGCTGAATGAGTTGCGATACGAATACCCGTCCGAGATCAGCGGGGACGAAACGCCAGATCAGCGGCTTTCCCGGCTTGCCCGCAAGGGGCTGCGTGACCGCTATCCGGCGGGGGCACCAGAGCGGGTGACGAAAATGCTGGAGCATGAGCTCGCGCTGATCGCCAAGTTGAAATACGAGCCCTATTTCCTGACCGTGAGCGATATCGTCGCCTTCGCCCGGTCGCGCGGCATCCTGTGCCAGGGTCGGGGGTCGGCGGCGAACTCGGTTGTATGCTATGCGCTGGGTGTGACCAGCGTTTCGCCTGAAATAGGGACGATGGTGTTCGAGCGCTTCGTGTCCGAGGCGCGGGACGAGCCGCCGGATATCGACGTGGATTTCGAGCATGAGCGGCGCGAGGAGGTGATCCAGCATATCTATGAGCGCTATGGGCGGCACCGCGCCGGGCTGTGCGCCACGGTGATCCATTATCGCGGCAAGCGGGCGATCCGCGAGGTGGGCCGTGCGATGGGGCTGACCGAAGACACGATTTCCAGCCTGTCGAGCCAGGTCTGGGGCTGGGGCGGATCAGGGATGCGGGCGGCGCGGCTGGCCGAGATCGGATTGGACCCAACAGACCCTAAACTTGCCCAAATCATGGATTTGGTGGACGAGATACAAGGCTTTCCCCGGCACCTGTCCCAGCATGTCGGGGGGTTCATCATCACCGAAGGGCGGCTGGATGAACTGGTCCCGATCGAGAACGCGACGATGGAGGATCGCACCGTCATTTGCTGGGACAAGGACGACATCGACAGCCTGGGCATCCTCAAGGTCGATGTGCTGGCGCTGGGTATGCTGACCTGTGTGCGCAAGGCGTTCGAGCTGATCGACCAGCATCATAGCGACGACTACACGCTCGCCACGCTGCCGCCCGAGGATCCGGCGGTTTACGATATGCTCTGCCGGGCCGACAGCCTCGGGGTGTTCCAGGTCGAAAGCCGGGCGCAGATGAATTTCCTGCCACGGATGAAGCCGCGCAATTTCTATGACCTCGTGATCCAGGTGGCGATCATCCGGCCCGGTCCCATTCAGGGCGACATGGTGCATCCGTTCATCCGGCGGCGAAATGGCGAGGAAAGCGTGGAGTTTCCCTCGGACGCGCTGGGCGAGGTGCTGGGCAAGACGCTGGGCGTGCCATTGTTTCAGGAACAGGCCATGCAGATCGCCATCATCGGGGCCGGTTTCACGCCGGAGGAGGCCGACCAGCTTCGCCGCTCGCTCGCCACGTTCAAGAAACACGGGCGGGTCAGCGATTTTCGCACGCGGTTCATCCGGGGGATGCGGGCGAATGGCTATGACCTCGACTTCGCGGAGCGGTGTTTCAGCCAGATCGAGGGGTTCGGGTCATACGGGTTTCCCGAAAGCCATGCGGCGAGTTTCGCGCTGCTTGTCTATGCCTCGTCCTGGATCAAGCGGCACCATCCCGGCATTTTCGCCTGTGCGTTGCTCAATTCGCAGCCGATGGGGTTCTACGCCCCGGCGCAGATCGTGCGCGATGCGCGTGAACACGGGGTCGAGGTGCGGCCTGTCGCGATCAATGCGAGTTACTGGGACAACGTGATGGAGCCGGATGGTCGCGGGGGGCTCGCGCTCCGGCTCGGGCTTCGGCAGATCCGGGGGCTGGCCGAGGACGAGGCGCGGTGGATTACGGCGGCGCGGGGGAACGGGTACCTGACGCTGGAGGACGTGTGGCGGCGGGCGGGAACCAAGCCCGCGCTGCTGACCCGGTTGGCCGAGGCGGATGTTTTTGCCGAGATCGGGCTGAGCCGGCGTGACGCGATGTGGGAGGCGCGGGCGATCAAGGGGGATGCGCCCCTGCCGCTTTTCGCGGGCGATATGGACGGCGAGGGGATCGAGGAGCCCGCCGTCACCCTGCCCGAAATGAGCGAGGGCGAGGCGGTGGTCGAGGATTACGCGGCACTTCGCCTGACGCTTCGGGCGCATCCCATCGCGCTTATTCGCCATATGCTGACGCCGGGGATGGGAGTGGGCAGCGCGGAGGGCCGGGGCGGGTGAGGCGTAGGCGCCGACCGAGACGGTGGACCCCCGGTCAAACCCACGCTAATAGGCTCCTAGCTGCCAGCCGAGGACCTGCCATGACCCGTTCGATCAAGATCGCCCCTTCCATCCTCTCAGCCGATTTCGCCAATTTCGGGGCCGAGATCCGCGCCATCGAGGATCAGGGCGCGGATTGGGTGCATGTGGACGTGATGGACGGGCATTTCGTGCCGAACCTCACCTTCGGCCCGCCCGCCGTGAAGGCGTTTCGCCCGCATGTGACGACGGTGATGGACGTGCATCTGATGATTGCGCCGGTTGACCCCTATATCGAAGCCTATGCCGAGGCTGGAGCCGACGTGCTCACCGCCCATATCGAGGCCGGGCCACACCCGCACAGGACGTTGCAGGCCATTCGCGCCGCCGGGATGAAGGCGGGTATCGCGTTGAACCCCGGAACGCCGGCGGAAAGCGTGGAGCATTTGCTGGATCTCACCGACCTGATCTGCGTGATGACCGTGAACCCCGGCTTCGGGGGGCAGAAGTTCATCGATATGACCGCCAAGATCGCCCGCTTGCGCGAGATGATCGGGGATCGCGATGTGCTGATCGAGATTGACGGTGGTGTAGACCCCACGACTGCGCCACTCGCGGTCGATGCCGGTGCGGATGTGCTGGTTGCCGGAAGCGCGGTCTTCAAGGGCGGCTCGGTGGACTGCCCCGACGTCTACGGTGCGAACATGCGCGCGATCCGCGAGGCCGTCGCAGGCTAACGCCCCATGTGGCGGAGGCGTTCAAGGAGGTTCACGGTCATGAATCCGTCGGGATCAAGACCCTGTTCCTGCTGAAAAGCACGCGCCGCGCGTGTCGTGTTCGGCCCGCGAATGCCGTCGGCCCCATGCGTATCGAAGCCAAGTTTGCTAAGTCGGACCTGAAGCTCGCTCACCTCGTCGCGCGACAGCATCGGGTCATCGAGCGGCCATGACGCATTGAACACGCCCCCGCCAACGATCCTGTCGGACAGATGCCCGATACCGATCGCATAAGCTTCGGAACGATTGTAGCGCATGATGACGTGGAAATTGCGAAGCACCAGAAGCGCGACGCCCTGTGCTCCGCCCGGCAGGAGGATCGACCCGGAACCGTAATCGGGCAGGCGACCGCCGCCCGGGAGCGTCACGCCCAGATTGTGGAGTTCCTTCGTGGTCAGCAAGTAATCCAGCCCCGAGAGCCCGAAATCGAAATCGTCCGGCAAAACGATCTCGCACCCCCAAGGCTGCCCCTGCCGCCAGCCATGTTTGCGCAGGAAATTGGCGATCGAGGCAAGGGCGTCGTCAGGGGCGGTGCCCCATATATCCGCGCGCTGGTCGCCATCGTGATCGACCGCGAAATCCAGGAAACTGGTCGGCATGAATTGCCCATGCCCCATGGCGCCCGACCATGAGCCGGTCATGTTCGCGGCGTCGATATGGCCGGCTTGCAGGATACGGAGCGCACCAATCAACTCGTCTTCGAAGAAGCTCGCACGTCGGCCCCAGAACGCCAGCGAGGCGAGGGCGGAAATGACGTGGTAGTCGCCCATGTTGGTGCCGAAACCGGTTTCCACCCCCCAGATCGCCGCGATAATGACCGGTTCGACGCCAAAACGACGCTCGATCTCGATGAAGAGACTGCGGTTCCGACGAAGCGCCTGCCGCCCGTTTCTGATGCGGTCTTCGGTCGCGACGATGTCGAGGTATTCCCAGATCGGAACGATGAATTCCGTCTGGTTCGACTGGCGCTCGACGACCTCTTTTTGAAACTCGGCCTGTGCGAGGACGCTATCGAACAAGTCCGGTGCGATCATGCGACCCATGGCGCGGGGTTTAAGGCTCTGCTCGATCCATGTGCGGAAGCTTTGCTCCACACCGTTGGTCCCGTTCTCCGGGGGCATGACGGACTCCAACTGACAGGCCGGACCTCACTTCCGGGTGCGCCGCACTTTCTTGCGGGTCTTTGCCGCTTTTTTTCCTTCGCGCGAAGGCTTCCTCTTTACGCCGGAGCCACGGGCGCCGCGACCTGTCGTTTTGATAGTTTTTCCGTCCACTTCAAGGAGTTGGAAGGTGAGACCGCCAGTCACAGGTATCGCCTCGTCGATGCGGACGAGGACCGGCTGGCCGACGGTCAGGGTCGTGCCCGAACGCTCCCCTTCAAGCGATTGTTCGCGCTCGTTGAATCGAAAATATTCGGTGCCGATTGTGGAGATCGGGACCAGCCCGTCCGCCCCGGTTTCGTCGAGTTTGACAAAGATGCCGAAGCGCTGAACCCCTGCGATCTTGCCGGTGAACTCGTTGCCCACCCGTTCGGACAGGAAAGCGGCGAGGTAGCGGTCTGTCGTGTCGCGTTCGGCCTCCATCGAGCGGCGCTCGGTCTGCGAGATATGCGTGGCCGTCGCTTCGAGTTGGTCGATGTCTTCGGGGGAGAGCCCGTCATCGCCCCAGCCATGCCCGGAAATCAGTGCGCGATGCACGATCAAATCCGAATAGCGGCGGATCGGCGAGGTGAAATGCGCGTAATCCTTCAACGCGAGGCCGAAATGCCCGAAGTTCTGCGGGAAGTAATAGGCCTGTGTCATCGACCGGAGCGTCGTCATGTTGATGAGCTCGTCGAATTCGCTTCCCTCGGCCTGCCCGAGCAATTGGTTCAGGTGGCGGGTCTTGAGCACTTGGCCCTTGGCGAGCGTGAAGCCGGACGCCTGGGCGACTTCGCGGAGGGCTTCGAGTTTCTCGGCGCTTGGCTCTTCGTGGACCCGGTAGAGAAGCGGCCGCCCAAGGCGCTTGAGCTCCTCGGCTGCGGCCACGTTGGCGAGCACCATCATCTCTTCTATCAGCCGGTGGGCGTCGAGCCGTTCGGCCACGTTCACGCTTTCGACCTGCCCATCGTCAGACAGCACGATCTTGCGCTCCGGCAGGTCGAGATCGAGCGGTTGGCGGGCTTCGCGGGCCCGTTTCAGGGCGAAATAGGAACTGTAGAGCGGTGAAATCACCTCTTCCATGAGAGGTGCGCATTTTTCGTTCGGGGCACCATCCTGCGCCGCCTGCACTTCGCGGTAGTTCAGCGAGGCGTGGCTTTTCATCAGGCCGCGGATGAAGGAATGAGACCGCTTTTCACCATCGGCCCCGATCACGATACGCGCGGCGAGCACGGCGCGCGGCACGCCTTCGTGCAGCGAGCAGAGATCGCCCGACAGCCGGTCCGGCAACATCGGCACCACGCGGTCGGGGAAATAGCTGGAATTCCCCCGCTTGCGTGCCTCGCGGTCCAGCGCCGATCCGGGCGTGACGTAATGGGCGACATCGGCGATGGCGACCCAGATCACGAACCCACCGGGGTTCTTGGGGTTCTCGTCGGCATGGGCATAGACCGCGTCGTCGTGGTCGCGCGCGTCCGCCGGGTCGATGGTGACGAGCGGCAGGTGGCGAAGATCTTCTCGCCCCGCGAGGCCTGCCGGTTTCATCCGGTCCGCTTCGTCAATCACCTCGTCGGGGAAGTCGTCGGGAATGCCATGCTGATGAATCGCGATGAGCGAGACGGCACGGGGCGCGGAGGGGTCGCCAAGGCGGGCCACGACCTGCGCCTTGGGCAGCCCCATGCGCGCCTTTGGTCCGGTTTGCTTGGCCTCGACCAGTTCGCCGTCCTTCGCGCCATTACTGGCCCCGGCAGGCACCATCCATTCCTTGTCCGCGCCCTTGTCGATCGGAACAATGCGGCTGCTGTCGGAACCCTGGCGGAAAATGCCCAGGATGCGGCGCGCGTTCTGCCCGATGCGGCGGATCAGGCGCGCTTCGTATTCATACTCGTCCGTGTTGACCTCGGCCATCCGGCACAGGATGCGGTCGCCCTTGCCCAGCGCCGGATCGCCCGATTTAGGGACGAAAAGCACGCGAGGCGCGTCGCCCTCGCCCTGCCATTCGATCGGATCGGCAAAGACATCACCGTCCGGCGTGATCTCGGACACTTCGAGCACCGAGACGGGGGGGAGCTTGTCGGGGTCGCGGTAGGTTTTCTTGCGCTTTTCGAGGTGACCTTCATCCTCCAGTTCCCGCAGGAGCCGCTTGAGGTCGATACGGTCAGCCCCCTTGATCCCGAACGCACGCGAAATATCGCGTTTCGAGGTCTGGGTCGGGTTCTCGGAAATCCAGGCGAGGATTTCCTCTTTCGTCGGAATACGTGCCATGGGTTTGGCGTATCACGGGGCGCAGGGCGCGTCAGTCGAAAACACCTTACAAGTCTGCAACCGTATCGACGTCGGCGCGTTCCGGCAGAAAGGCCGGGTCGTGCAGCGTGCGGAGTGTGTCTGCGAGGGCGTGTTCGGTGGACCAGCGCGCATCGGCGAACAGGTCTGTCGGGAACGGGCGGCGGGTGTCGAGGCCGACAGCCCAGAAGCCGCCATCGGGTGCCGGGCCGATGACCCGGCGATGGCGTGACAGGAGGCGGAAACCGGCGGCGATGTCGGTGCGCGAGACACCCTGGATGTCGCTCCCGATGATGAGGACCAGTCCGCGTGGAGCGGTCGCCAGCACGTGCGCCATGCGGTCGCCAAGATCGCCCGGACCTTGTGAGAGGCGGGGCAGGTCGGGAAGAAGTGGCGAGGTCAGGTCGGAATCAGGCGCGACCGCGAGGGCGGTTGTCCAGCGAGGCGAGACAAGGTCGCGGGCCATGCGGGCGAGTTGACGTCTTAGCCACCACGCGGCCGGAACGGAGCCGATCCCGGTCGCGAGGCGTGCCTTCACGCGCCCGGGGCGCGGTGACTTCGTCATGATGACGAGTGTGGCGCGGGTCATGTTTCGCAATGTGTGGGTTCGGATTGGAGTGGAGCTGCTGCGCAACGGCGCGGTGCGACACGCTTCTCCGAGGTGGGCCCGGCCAAGTTGCCAAGAGCAGCGTATTCAGGCGAAATAGTCACGAATGATCCGGCGATAGATCGTGGCGAGTTGACCGATTTGCGCGATCTCCACACGTTCATCCACCTGGTGCATCGTCTTGCCGACAAGTCCGAATTCGACGACCGGGCAATGGTCTTTCACGAAGCGCGCATCGGAGGTTCCGCCGGAGGTCGACATCTCGGGCTTAAGGCCGGTTTCGGCCTCGACCGCAGCGGCGACGAGATCCGACAAATGGCCCGGCGGGGTGAGAAAGCTTTCACCGGAAACCTTGGTTTCCATCTCGATCGCGATATCCGTTTCACCCGCGACCGTGTCGGTTTCCTGCTGCAACCAAGCGACGATCCCGACTGCGGTGTGTGCGTCGTTGAAGCGGATGTTCACCGTGGCGCGGGCCTCTGACGGGATCACGTTGGTGGCCGGGTTGCCGACATCCATCGTCGTGACAGCCAGGGTCGTAGGGTCGAAATGCGCAGTGCCTTCGTCAAGTACATGCGCGTCGAGGCGGGAAACCAGCCGGGCCAGGGCCGGGACCGGGTTTTTGGCGCGATGCGGATAGGCCGCGTGCCCCTGCACACCGCGGGCGGTGAAGAAGGCGGTCAGCGATCCGCGCCGCCCGATCTTCATCATTTCGCCCATGCGGTCAGGGGAGGTCGGCTCACCCACGATACAGGCATCCATCGCCTCGCCTTGTGCCTCCATCCAATCGAGCAGGGCGCGGGTGCCGTCGGTCGCGTCGCCTTCCTCGTCCCCGGTGATGGCGAGGATCAGGGCACAATCGGAAGCAAGGTCGGGCGCGCTGTCGATCGCAGCGGCCACCCATGCGGCGACGCCGGATTTCATGTCGGTTGCGCCCCGCCCCCAGAGGAACCCGTCTTTCTCTTCGGCACCGAAGGGCTGAACCGTCCAGGCGCCCGTGTCGCCCACCGGCACGACGTCAGTATGGCCATTGAACCCGAGCGTCCGCGCTGCGTCTTTGGGTCCGAAGCGGGCGAACAGGTTCGCGATGCCGTTTCGATCGACGCGCGTGCAGGTGAAGCCGGCCTGTTCCAGCAGACCTTGCAGATAAACGAGTGCGCCAGCTTCTTCGGGCGTGACTGACGGGCATTGGATCAGCCTGCGCGTGATCTCTACCGGGTCCGTGCTGCTCATGACATCTTCTCCCTGATTGCCCATGTGATACTGTGCTACCCGGTGCGCCGCAAATGTGACTTGTCTGCGACAGCCGCAACGCTTGGCGAATTTGTTTGTACTGACGCGTTAACAAAAGCGATTTTCTGTTTCATAAAGAAGGCAATAACAAAACCCGAGGCAGGGTTTCGAACCGCCAGAGGCAAAAAATTGTCCACGGTTCGGTCGAGCGGATACCTTGAAATGGCGCGCGCCATTGGTTCCGTCCTGTCTCAGAGGGGCAGAGGCAGGACATATGGCGACAGCGAGCGAGCTGCCGATCGATGCGGGTGCGTCGGCCATGGAAATGGCCGAAACGATCTTCGGCGCGGGGATCAGCGTTGAATCGGCGTCCTATACCGGGGATTTCCGGTCGTCGGGCATTTATACCAACGGCGACAGTGTCGCGCCGGGGGTCACGCCTGCGGATTCGGGCGTCATGCTGTCGACCGGGCGACTTACCAGCTTCACGAACTCCGGCGGTGATCCCAACAGGTCCGGCAGCACGTCGTCGAACACCAGCGGTCAGAACAACGAGGCGGGGTTCAACGCGCTCGCGGGCACCAACACTTACGATGCTTCCTATCTCGACGTCGACATCATCCCGGACGGCGACACGGTTTCGCTCCAGTTCGTGTTCTCGTCGGAAGAATATCCGGAATATGCAGGGTCCATCTACAACGACCTTGTCGGTATCTGGGTGAACGGTGCCCCGGCGGAGCTGACCATCGGGGATGGGAGTTCTTCGGTCGGGAACCTCAACGACGCCACGAACGAAAACCTGTACGTCGACAACACAGGCGACGATTACAACACCGAGATGGATGGTTTTACTGTCACCATGACGGTGAAGCTGACCGTCAATCCTGGCGAGGTGAACTCGATCCGCATCGGTATCGCGGATGTCGGCGATAGCTCTTACGATTCCACGCTTCTGATTGCAGCGGAATCCGGTCAGTCCGTCGTCTTGGCGAATGACGACAGTTTTGATATCGCGCCGGGGTTCACCAAGGTCGTGGACGTGATCTCGAACGACGAGGCGCCGAGCGGTTCGACCATCACGATCACCCACATCAACGGGGTCGAAGTCGTCGCGGGCGATACGGTCAACCTGACCACCGGTCAGAGTGTGACGCTCAATGCCGACGGGACGTTCACGGTGGTCGCGGACAGCGACATCGAGGCGGTCAATTTCTCGTACACGATAGATGCTGACGGAATATCCGACTCCGCTTTCGTCACGTTGAACTCGATCCCCTGTTTCGTGGCGGGAACCCGGATCGCGACCCCGACCGGTTGCGTACCGGTCGAGACGTTGCGGCCCGGTGATCTTGTCGAAACCCACGATGACGGGCCGCGTCCGTTGCGTTGGATCGGTGCGCGACAGGTCGCGGCGACCGGGCATTTCGCGCCAATCCGTATCCGGGCGAACACGTTCGGGCAGCACGGAGAGCTTCGGGTTTCGCCTTTGCACAGAATCCTGATCCGCGATGCTGTGGCCCAGCTGTTGTTCGACGAGCCCGAAGTGCTGGTCGCGGCGCGGGACCTTGTGAACGACGGCAGTGTTCGGCCTCTGGAAGGTGGGCGGGTCACTTACGTTCATCTGCTCTTCGACCGGCATCAGGTGGTCTATTCCGAGGGTCTGGCGACCGAGAGTTTTTTGCCGGGACCGCAGACACTCGCCAGTTTCGAGCGCGAGATGGTCGAGGAGATTTGCACCCTTTTTCCGGAACTGGACCGGGAAACGATGGATGGTTATCCGCCCGCGGCACGCCCCATGTTGAAGCAATTCGAGGCGCGACTCCTGCTCAGTCGGAGGGTAGCCGCATGAGCTGGATCGGCATGACGGACCACGACCGGAACCTTTTCAACCCGGCCGGCATTGGCGCGCCTGTCGACAATTCGGTGAATGCGGGCCACGACATCCTGACGCAAGGCACGCTTGTGGCCGAGACGCAGTTCATCGCGACCGCTGGCTCGAACCAGACCGTTCTGCATTATCGCCGCGACAAGGAGTGGCTTCGCGAGTTGATCATGGAGCTCACAGCCGATGGGCGGTTGAGGATGTTTTTCCGGCAGGGCGGTGCGACTTTCGATGCGGAGATCGACTTTCCTGCACCGGAGCGGGACACCCGGATTAGGCTCTATTACAGCTGGAATGGACCAGAGCGCTGGGCAAGGCTCGCCGTCAAGATCGTCGAGACCGGCGCGTTTTACATCAAGAAGGTGCGAGATCCGCTGCCTATGCCGATGCTCGATGCGCTTACGATCATGCGGAACGGCAAGGCGACGGCGATTGCGTCGAATACCGTCTTTGTCGCCATTTCGAATGAGATCGAGCCAGTGGGGTTGTCAGCGGGGATCACCGCTGGAACACCGGTCGAGACACCTTCCGGGGCCGTTCCCGTCGAGCGGCTCAGGTTGGGCGATCACGTGCGGACGGCAACATCGGGCGTTCGCCCGGTTCGGTGGATTACCAAGCGCACGGTCCCTGCGCTCGGTGCGTTCCGGCCGGTGCGTTTGCGGGCCCCGTTCTTCGGTCTGTCGCAGGACATTCTGGTCGCACCGGATCACCGGATCCGGGTCGATGGCGCCGATGCGGAATACATGCTTGGCACCGACGAAGTGCTGCTCGAAGCCCGGCGGCTGATCGGGAGCCATGCGGCGCTTGCCGAACCTGGTCTCAAGATGGTCACGTACTACCATGTTCTGCTGGATCGGCACGAGTGCCTTCTGCACGATTCCCTGTGGTCGGAAAGTCTCTATGTCGGTCAAATCGGGGGTGATCGGGACCGATTGAACGCAACTGCGCTGGCCGAGATGCCGGCGTCGGCGGTGCCCACGCACCAAGGGTTCGCACGTCAACGCTTGTCGGATGTGGAAGCGCGGTCTCTCGCCGCCGTTCTGCATCGCTGAGGCGTAACTGGACAGCCGCGGGTCCCGCTGCCAGAGTACACGAAAGTCATTCTGGAGACATTCATGCGTTCTGTACTTCCGGGCCTCGCTCTTGCCCTCACCCTGCCGCTGGCAGGTTGCTTCGATGCCGATGTGACGGCGGATTTCACCGATCGTGAAGCGGTGACCCTGGACGCTGTCCTGACAATTGAAGCCGAGGGCTACCAGATGATCGCGGGCATGGGCCAGGATCCGTGCGAGGAGGGCGTCAGCAAGGTGAACGATGACGGGTCCTATACCTGCACGATGACCGATCAGAGGACGCTGGAGCAACTGCTTGCCGCGATGAACGACCCTGAGGACGAGTTGGGGATCGGGGACGGTATCACGGTTACGGAACTGAACGACGGGAACCTGTCGGTGTCTTTCGACCTCACCGCCATGACGAGCGATCTGCCGCCCCCGGAAGAGCGTGCGCAGGTGGCGGCCATGTTCGGGGCGGCGTTCGATGGTCATGCGATCACGATGAGCGTCGTGGCCGAAGAGATCATCGCGACAAATGGCGAGATCAGTGCGGACGGCACGACGGCCAAGCTCGTGATACCGTTGACCGAGATGTTCTCGGCGGGGGTGCCGAACGTTCCGAATGCGTTCGATGTGGAACTCGTTCCCGGCGGCTAGGGTTTCGGCCTGATCGTGAAATCAGGTCAACCGAACCACGCCCATCCGTTCTGCGAGGCGTAGACGGCAAGCGCCATCACCGCGACGAGGGCCATGGAAGCGCCGAGAGAGACGCGCATGGATGTGGCGTAATTGTCGGATTCCCATGAGCGCGGTCGGATGCCCTTGATCCAGAACACGACGAGCGCGGCGAGGTTTATCGCAGCGATGTTGATGATGACCGTCGAGATGGCCCGAATTGCGCCGAAATAGTCACCATTTCCGAGGAGCAGGCCGAACGCAGATAACGGGGGCAAGAGCGCGGCGGCGACCATGACGCCGACGAGCCCCGAGGTCTGACCACCCGCGACCATGAGGGCGGCAGCGGCCCCTGATGCCAAGGGCAGGGCTACCGTCATCAGCGACAACGAATGCGAATAATCGAGAAGGTCGCTTTCCCCGTTGAAAGGCACGACAAAGGACAATGCGATCCCTGCGACGACCGCCAGCGCGAGACCCGCGCCCAACGCCCGAAGCGCGACCAGCATGAGCTGCACGGTCCCGATGGTCTGCGCGAAGGCAAAAGCGAGGATCGGACCGAGAAGCGGAGCGATCACCATTGCGCCTATGACCACGGCGACCTGATCCTGAATCATTCCGATGGCCGCGACGATCGTGGCGAGGAAGGTCAGGACGAGATAATCGACAGTCAGTGCTGTGCCCTGCCGAATGTCGGAATAGATCTCTTCGCGCGCGTTGGCCTGTTCGGCCTGGGCGACGCGTTCGGTCTCGTCCTCATCCTCGATCTCTGGCAGGCTCGCTTCGGTCGGGAGTGCATGGAGCGACCAGTTCTCGCGGCCCTCCATTTCCTTTGATATGCCGTCGAGCACGTCCTGCAGGTCGACATGGTCCAGAAACGCGACAATCGCCTGCCTGCCGTCGTCGCCCGAGGGGTAGCAATACCAATGTTCGGGGGGCAGCTCGTCGAGTTTGCCGGTGATCCGTTCGACGTCGTCCTTGGGGACGATGATCTGCAAGACGCGGTCAGCCATCGTCGCCCTCGAAGAACGGGGTCATCTGGGCGACGATCACCGAGTTTTCCGCAAGCGCGCGGGCCATGAGTTCGCGTTCTTCGTCCGAGATGTCGTGGCCGTCGTCGAGCCTTTCGTCGAGCGTGCCGAATCCGGTCACGTCGAGCGGGGCGAGGTCGGCCTGTTTCAGGATTGCGACGGTCTCGCGCACGGCTTCGGCTTCGTCGACACCCGAGGCGTAGCACATGAGCGCGGCGCCAGTGCTGTCTTTGGGCAGGCCGTCATCTGCGGAGCGGCCCACTTCCACGAGCAGGGTGTAGACCTGTTGTTTGTTCTTTTTCTTCTCGGCCATTGCGCGTCTCCTTTGCGCCAACGGGTGCGCGGAGGCGGCGGTGAAGTCAAGGCTCATGCCGCGACCTCGACGGCGACAGCGGTGGCGTAGATCCCGATCATCAGGGCGCTTTCGATGCCGATGCGCGCAGGGCCTTCGCGTTGGCGCAGGATCAGGCCGCCGAGCAGGATCGCGGTCATCAGCATGCCAGTGGCGAGCCAATAGAGATCGTTCATGCCGACCGCGTGGTAGATCGAGCCTTCGCGGTAGGCCGCGTCGGAGAACACGAGGAACAGGGTATCGAAGGTATTGCCGCCGATGATCCCGCCCACTGCGAGCTGAAGCGCGCCGCGCCGGACCGCGACGAGCGTGGTGACGAGTTCGGGGAGGGACGTGACGACGGCGGTGATGAGCGACCCGACCAGCGAGGACGACAGGCCGAAGCGGGTGATGAATTGCCCCCCCGTCTGGCTGATGACCCACCCGGCGGAGGCCATGATGACCACCAGCATCGCGAATACGGTCGCCGGTCCGCGGGCGGAGCGATGCAATTCGGCCTCGTCCTCGGGCTCGTCGCGCCGGGTTTCGCGAGTTTCGACCGGCGTCCACATCGGCGCTTCGGACACCGTGGTCGAAAGCCGCACGCCGGCGAGGTAGGCGAGGAACAGCGCGACCGAGATCGGGTGGATGCCGAAATAGGCGATATCCGGTCCGGCAATGGCCGCGATGGGGAGCGACAAGAGGATCAGAAGCATCACCGCCTGGAACAGGTTGGCGGGTTCTGCGGCGGCATGTTCGAGATTGGCGCGGCGGTAAATCAGGTCGGCAATCGCCAGAAACAGGGTCTGTGCAGCGATGCCGCCGACCGCGTTCGAGAAGGCGAAACTCGCGTCGCCCGAAGCTGCCCCGGTCACCGAAACGACGATGCCGGACAGCGATGTCGCACCGCCGAGGATGATGCCGCCCGCCATGGCCTCGCCCATCCGGGTGCGGTCGGCGATGGTGTCGGCAAGTTTGGTCGCGCGGATGGAGGCGATGACCACGACGAGACCGGCGACGGCGAAAATGGCGAACAGCGGGAGGGCGGCGAGGCGGTCGAACATAGCTCACTAACTTTCTGCGCCTCTACGGGGTTCCGCTGGACCCCCGCGCCGGGGCTTTCTAGGGTCTTCGCAAAGGGGGGCGGGATGGAGCCGTTCGGCGAAGGTCTATGGATTTGCGATGGGATGCCGATGGAGAGTTTCGGCCTTTCCTATCCCGTGCGAATGGCCGTGTTCCGTCTGGGCGACGGGCTGGCGCTCTGGTCGCCGGTGCAATTCACGGAGGAGCGTCGGGCTGCTGTCGCGGCGCTGGGCAATGTGACGCATATTCTGTGTCCCAATTCCTTTCACCACATACATGCAGGCGATTGGCACGACGCGTTTCCGGACGCCGCTTTGTGGGGCGCCGAAGGGCTTGCCGAAAAGCGCCGCGATCTTGATTTTGCTGGCGTTCTGGGTGTTGACCCATTGCCCGGCGCTGATGATGACCTCGACACGGTGGTGTTCGACATGCGTTTTACGAAAGAGGTCGTGCTCTTTCATCGGCGGAGCCGCACCGTCATTGTCTGCGACCTTCTTCAACAGGTTCCGCAAGACATGCTTTCGGGTCTGAGGCTGTTCATTGCGCGGCTTGATCTGATGGTGGGTGACGCGCCACAGGTGCCACGCAAGTTCCGGCTCGCCATGCGCAATATGCCGTCCGTAAAAGAAGCCGCACGCGTGATGCTCGCATGGCCCGCTGAACGTATCCTGATGGCACACGGCACGCCGGTGGCGGCGAACGGGGCGGCTGTCCTTGCAAGCGCGTTTCGCTGGCTTAGGCTCTGACCGCCCCGCTGCATGTCTCTTCGATCAGGTCGAGCGGCGAATGGCCCGAGCGAGGAAAATGAGAATGCAGGCACCGATGAAGCCGATGACAAGTTGACCGATCCAGCCGCCCAAGGTCGAGCCGACGATGGCCATGAGGATCGCGTTCAAGAGAAGCGCGCCGACGATGCCGAGAATGATGTTCATGAGAATCCCCATATTGGATTTCATGAACTGTTCCGCGAGCCACCCGGCGATCCCGCCGATGATGATGGCCGCAAGCCAACCGATACCAGTCATTTCAAAACTCCCGTCAATTTGGTCCGGGTCCGCCCCGGCGTGGTGGGTCAACGTGGAATTCGTGGCACGGTTCCCGAAACGATTTCAGACACTACGTGACAGGACAGCGAGATAACCGGCATATCCTACAAGGAGCACGAGGCCTTCTATACGGGTGATACGGGCGCCGGTTACTGCGAACACGACCAGGGCGGCCGTTGCAGCGAGCATGATCCAGATATCGAAACGCACGATCTCGGACGGGACGGTCAGGGGCTGCACCATCGCGGTTATGCCGAGAATGCCGAGCAAGTTGAAAATGTTCGACCCGATGATGTTGCCGAGGGCCACGTCGCCCTGGCCTCTGCGCATCGCGACCACGCTGGTGGCCAGTTCTGGCATCGATGTTCCCACCGCGATCAAGGTGAGGCCGATCAGAGATTCCGACAGGCCAGCCGCCTGGGCTATTCCGATCCCGCCCGAAACCAGAACTTTGGCAGACAGAATTGTGCCCACGAGGCCGGCGACGGTGAAGACCAACGCCTTGGGGGTCGAGAGCGGGGCGGGCAATTCCGCTTCGCGCGTATAGACAGCGGCGGCGGCCGTGCGGCGGCGCTCCGTGATGAGCGTGTAAGCGAGATAGGCGGCAAGCGCCAGAAACAGCACCACGCCGGTGCCGCGCGTCATCTCGCCTGTGAGGAAAACCGCGAGGACAGCGAGGCTGGCCACGGCCAGCGTTGTGCCGTCTCGGCGCAAGGCGGCCCGGTCGACCAAAATCACGCCCATAGCGGCGGCGAGGCCGAGGATCAGGAGAATATTTCCGATATTCGAGCCGATGACATTTCCGATCGCGATCCCCGGCGATCCGGCAGCGGCGGCTTGCAGTGAGGTCATGAGTTCCGGCGCGGATGTTCCGAAACCGACCAGTGTCAGGCCGATGACCATTGGCGACAGACCTGCGGCCCAGGCAATTGCGACGGAACCGCGAACCAGCAAGTCGCCGGCAAGGATCAGGCCAAAAAGGCCCAGGACGATAAGGATGACGTCATGCATGGGGGGGGTGCCCGGGAAACCAGCGCGGGATGCGCCAACTTCAAATGACCCTGCCGTGCCGGTTTTCAATGGGTCGCAAGAAAAAGCCCCGGCCCAATTCCGGGCCGGGGCGGCAAAGTGCCGAATCTGCTGGATCAGTCGCGGAGAAGCTCGTTGATGCCGGTCTTGGAGCGGGTTTTCTCGTCCACGCGTTTCACGATTACCGCACAATAGAGGTTCACGCCGCCGGTCGAGGGCATGGAGCCTGCAACGACCACCGAGTAAGGCGGCACTTCGCCCATGAAGACCTCGCCGGTTTCGCGATCGACGATCTTGGTGGATTGGCCGATGAAGACGCCCATGCCGAGGACCGAGCCCTCGCGGACAATGCAGCCTTCGACGACTTCCGAGCGCGCCCCGATGAAGCAATTGTCCTCGATGATGGTCGGGCCCGCCTGCATGGGTTCCAGCACGCCGCCGATCCCGACGCCGCCCGACAGGTGGACGCCCTTGCCGATCTGGGCGCAGGAGCCGACGGTGGCCCACGTGTCGACCATGGTGCCTTCGTCCACGTAAGCGCCGAGGTTCACGAACGAGGGCATCAGCACCACGCCGGGGGCGATGTAAGCAGATTTGCGCACGATTGCATTGGGCACGGCGCGGAAGCCGGCTGCGCCGAACTGGTTTTCACCCCAGCCTGCGAATTTGCTGTCGACCTTGTCCCACCAGCCGGAGCCCTGCGGGCCGCCCGGTTGAAACTCCATGTCCTTGATGCGGAAACCCAGAAGCACGGCTTTCTTGGCCCATTGGTTCACGTGCCAGTCGCCGTTTGCCTGCCGCTCCGCCACGCGGAGTTTGCCGGAATCCAGCGCGTTCAGCGTGTCTTCGATGGCTTCGCGGGTTTCGCCGCCGGTGGAGGGCGTGATCGTATCGCGGGCGTCCCACGCGGCTTCGATGGCGACTTCTAGCTGTTCGTTGGACATGGTCTCTCCCAAAATCGGCGTTTTCGTCTCGTTCGGCGCAAGGCTATAAGGGCTGTGACAATCCCGCGCAATGCGCAGAAAAGGACGAGCAGATGACAGAACACAAGCGCGCGCACCCGTTTCGACATTCGGTCGAGGATCGGGAAGCGAGCCACCACATTCCCGACACGCCGCAAACACGCTCGCCGACCTATGCGTTGGCGTTCGACGATACGGACTTTCTTCAGCGTGAGGAGTTGCGCCCGGTGCGGCTTCAATTGGAGCTTTTGAAGCCCGAGCTGGTGATGAACGAAGCCGGGATCAAATCGACGGTCGTCATGTTCGGCGGTGCGCGCATCCCCGCGCCGCGCCAGAAGGACAGCGCCCGGACCGAGACGCTTCGCGATCTGTCGAAATATTACGACGAAGCGCGCAAGTTCGCGCGGCTGCTGACAGAGGAGGGGCTGAAGACCCCCGAGCTTGAGAAAGTCGTCGTCACGGGCGGTGGACCGGGCGTGATGGAAGCTGGAAGCCGCGGCGCGTTGGATGCCGGTGGCGTGTCCATCGGGCTTAACATCGTGTTGCCGCACGAGCAGGCGCCGAATGAATTCGTGACGCCGGAGCTTTGCTTCAACTTCCATTATTTCGCGATCCGGAAGATGCATTTCCTGATGCGGGCCGAGGCGATTGCCGTGTTTCCCGGCGGGTTCGGGACGCTTGACGAATTGTTCGAGAGCCTGACGTTGATCCAGACCGGACGGATGAAGCAGATTCCCATTCTGCTGTTTGGGCGCGAATTCTGGGAAACCATCGTGAACTGGGATGCGTTGGCTGATGCCGGAACGATTTCGCCTGACGATCTGAAACTGTTCCGGTTCGTGGAAACGGCCGAGGAGGCGATGGCAGCAATGGAGAACTGGGCCGGAAAAGGGGAGAAGCGCGGTGTCATCCCCGGACGCTGAATTCAGGCATTTTTGGATCGCGCGAGGCGCGGTCGATGGTGCCGAGACGTGGGAGCTTTTGACTGGCGGCAACACGAACGAGACGTGGCGTGTTGGCAGTCGGATCGTGAAGCGGTTTCGGGAGGGCGGCGAGACGCCGATCTTCGGCAATGACGTGAGGTCGGAGCGGTTGGCGCTCAAGGCGCTGAAGGGCACCGGGCTGGCCCCGGAACTCGTGGATGCGAAAGGCGATACGGTCGTCTACGAGCGCGTCATCGGGCACGGGTGGCGTCCCGAAGACGGGGTCGAGATGGTGGCCGAGGCGCTTCGTGCGCTCCATGCGCAGCCGATCCCCGACGAATTGAGCCATGTGGACCTGCGCAAGGATGCGATGGCGCGGCAGACGCTTTCAATGAACGGGAAAGTGCCGCGCGTGCCTGCAGAGTTGCCGCCGGAAAAGCAGGTGTTCCTGCATGGCGATGCGACTGCGGCGAATGTGCTGGTCGACGAGAGCGGAGTGACCTTCATCGACTGGCAATGCCCGGCCTACGGCGATGCGGCGAGCGATCTGGCGGTGTTCCTGTCACCCGCGATGCAGTTCATGTCTGGCAACGAGCCGCTGGACGCGGCGCAGGTCGACGCGTTTCTCGAAGCGTATGGGGAAGAGGACGTCACGGCGCGCTATCGTGCGCTTGCGCCGCTCTATTCCGCGCGGATGCGGGCGTATTGCCAATGGCGCGCCGCGCGGGGCGATCAGGGATACGGGCGTGCTGCCGCGCTCGAACAGACGGCGAACTGACGTCAGAGGAAAGCGGTTATGGCGACGCCGATCAGGGCCATCGTGCCGCCGAGCGCGAAATAACCCATTGCGCGGAGCGGGCGGGCGCGGTCGAGGTCCTTCGGTGGTTCTGCCTGCCGGATCAGGGCGGCTTCGGCAAGGCCGGGCAAGCGCGGGCCGAAACGGGACAGCACCTTGAGCGTTTTCAACAGGTCGTCGGCCACCGCGCGCGGGCCAATCGCGCCGGCGATATAACCTTCGACAACGGGTTGGGCGACCTGCCAGATGTTGATGTGCGGGTTGAGCGAGCGCGCCACGCCCTCGACGATTACCATGGTGCGTTGCAAGTGGATCAGTTCGGTTCGGGTCTGCATCCCGAATTTCTCGGTCACCTCGAACAGGTAGGCGAGCAGTCGGCCCATGGAGATACGCGTCGCATCCATGCCGAAGATCGGTTCGCCCACGGCACGGAGCGCACGGGCGAATTCGTCGACGTCCTTGTCTGCCGGGACGTAACCTGCTTCGAAATGAACTTCGGCCACGCGCTTGTAGTCGCGCTTGATGAAGCCGTAGAGGATCTCGGCATAGACACGGCGGGTGTATTCGTCGATCCGGCCCATGATGCCGAAGTCGATGGCGACGATGTTGCCGTTGCTGGTGAATTTCAGGTTGCCGTGGTGCATGTCGCCGTGAAATAGGCCGTCGCGAAGTGCGTGGCTGAGGAAGAGACGCAGCACGCGGTTCCCGAGGTCTTCGAGATCGAGGCCTGAATTCGCGAGTTTTTCCTCCTCGTTTGCGGCGATGCCTTCGGCCCAATCCATCGTCATGACCCGGCGCGAGGACAGGTGCCAGCGGATCTCGGGCACGACGAAGCCGGCGTCGTTCCTGGTGTTCTCGGCGAACTCGGAAGCGGAGGATGCTTCCTGGCGGAGGTCCAGCTCGCCCATCACGACGTTCTCAAAGTGGTTAACCACGTCCTGAGGCCGCAAGCGGCGGGTCTGGGGCAGGAGGAATTCGATCACCTTCGCGGTGAAGTGGAATGCGTCGAGATCGGTGCGGAAGGCGCGTTCGATCCGGGGGCGCAGCACCTTCACCGCGACTTTCTCGCCCGTGTCCCGAAGATGCGCGGCGTGGACCTGGGCGATGGAAGCGGCGGCTATGGAATCGGAGAAGTCCGAGAATACATCGTCGACCTTGATGCCGAGCTCGCGTTCGATCGTTGCGCGCGCGACCGAGGTCGGGAATGGGTCGAGCTTGTCCTGAAGGTAGGTGAGTTGTTCGGCCATCTCCTGCCCCACGACATCGGGGCGGGTCGACAGGATCTGACCGAATTTCACATAGGCCGGGCCCAGTGCGGTGACGGCGCGTGTGACCGGCGGGAGGGACTTGTCGCCCTTCTTGCCGAGCCAAGCGAACGCCCAGCTTACGGCGCGGCTGGTCACACGCACCAGAACGGGTGCGTTCATCGCGTCGAGGATTTCTCCGAGCGCGCCGGTCCGCGCAAAGGTCGCGCCGGTGCGGATCAGCCGCCAGATGTTGATCGGGCCGCGCATCAGATTTTCCAGCCGGAATGGAGCGCCGCGATACCCATGGTGAGATTGCGATACTTCACGTTGTCGAATCCGGCAGTGCGGATCATCTGGGCGAAGGTTTCCTGATCCGGGAACTTGCGGATCGACTCGACGAGGTATTGGTAGCTTTCGCTGTCATTGGCGATGACTTTGCCCATGCGCGGGATGACGTTGAAGGAATAGAGGTCGTAGACCTTCTGCATCATGTCGTTGGGAATCTGGGAGAATTCCAGGACCATCAGCCGGCCTCCGGGGCGCAGCACCCGGTAGGCTTCGGACAGCGCTTCGGGGATGCGGGTCACGTTCCGGATGCCGAAGCTGATCGTATATGTGTCGAACGTATTGTCGGGAAAGGGCAATGCCATCGCATCGCCCACGACCCACTCGAGGCTACCGGCCATCTGTTCTGCTTCGGCGCGCTTGCGGCCCTCGATGAGCATGGACTCGGTCATGTCAAGCACTGTCGCGTGTGCGCCCGGTGCGCGTTTCAGGAAGCGGAAGGACACATCACCCGTGCCTCCGGCGACATCGAGGAGTTTTTGACCGGGACGCGGCGCAAGCCAATCCATCATGGCGTCCTTCCAGACGCGGTGGATGCCGAGCGACATGGCGTCGTTCATCACATCGTATTTCGAAGCGACATTGGTGAAAACGCCATGGACCATTCCGGCCTTCTGGTCTTCGTCCACGGTCTGAAACCCGAAATGTGTGGTTTTCTGCTCGTCCGTCATGGTCCTGCCTACGCTCGTCTTCGACCTTTTGGTCAAACAGGGGGATATATTGCCGGAGCGCAAAGGACAAATCCTCATTGTGCCGCAGGGCGTTGCCCCGTCGGAAGTGACGTGGAGATTGCGCCAAACTTTCGACAGGTTCCTGTGGGAGGAGGCGTCTGAACCAAAACAACCCGGACAGGACGTTCATGAATTTCGATTTGCTCGAGGGCACCGGTGTCGATGGGCCGGGTTTCAACCCACTGTTTATGGTCGTGAGTTTTGCTGTCGCTGTCCTGCTCGCGGCGGCGCTTTTGAAAATCGTCCTCAGGCGGGTGGGGATCGGGCGCGCGAAAACCGTTCGGCTCGACCCGATGACGGAGCCGTCCCGCATACCGACGGTCGGTCAGGACTAGATGGAGATTGGTGCGACCACGCGGACTTACCGCGCGGCGTCGGGGATCAAGCTCTTGACGCTTTTCGGGGCTGCTGCGGTTCTGTGGCTGGTCCGGCCCGATCTGCCGGGTGAAGTGGCGCGTGGTGTCGGCAGTGTTCCGGGGTTTCTTCGGGTTCCCGGACTTGCACTTTCGGGGCCGAACGCATGGTACATCTTTTCGGCGGTCGCCTTCGTCGCGTTTCTCTATGTTCATTACATCTGGACCTATCGGGTCGAGCTTGACGGGACGCAGATCACCTTTTCCCGCCCGGGCTTCCGAATGGCCCGGCATGACCTTCGCAAACTTGATCGGATCGAGGATGGTGGGCCGCATGGGCTTCGCCTATATTTCGAGGATGGTCGCAAGGGCGATCTGATGAAGCAGGTCAGGGGGATGCAGGACATGATCAATCGTTTGCGGGCGCATCTCGTCTGAATGCCCGAACTTCCCGAGGTTGAAACGGTGCGCCGGGGGATGGAACCGGCGATGACAGGTGTGCGGATCGCGCGGGCTGAAACGCGGCGCGAGGGGTTGCGCTGGCCGTTTCCGTCCGGGTTGGCGGACCGCTTGACCGGCGCGCGGGTGGAACGTCTTCGTCGTCGTTCGAAATTCATCCTTGGCGATCTGGACACGGGTGAGACGTTTCTCCTCCACCTCGGGATGTCCGGGCGTATCCTGATTTCAGGCGATCCGCTCGGGCAGTTCGTGCATGACCATCCGGCGACCGAAAAACACGATCATGTCGTGCTCGACATGGAGAACGGGGCGCGGGTGACGTTGAACGACGCGCGGCGGTTCGGGGCGCTGGACCTGATGACGACCGGCACAGAAGACGAGCATATGCTTTTAAAGCGGCTGGGGCCGGAGCCGTTGGGGAACAGGTTCGACGAGGCCTATCTCGTCGCGGCGCTCAAGGGGCGGAACACGCCGATCAAGGCGGCACTACTGGACCAGCGAATCGTTGCAGGGCTGGGCAATATCTATGTCTGCGAGGCGCTACATCGGGCCGGTGTCCATCCGGCGCGGAAGGCGGGTCGGATTTCTTCCAGCCGCGTCGCGGCGCTTGTTCCGATCATCCGGGAGGTGTTGACGGAAGCAATTGCCGCTGGCGGTTCGTCGCTTCGTGATTACCGGCAAGCCGATGGAGAGCTTGGATATTTTCAACATACGTTCCGGGTCTACGGTCGCGAAGGCGAGACTTGCCGAAAGCCGGATTGCGGCGGTGTCGTCGCGCGGATCGTGCAATCGGGGCGGTCGTCGTTCTATTGTCCCGCATGTCAAAGATGACTTGAACCGCGACGAACAAAGTGGGTAGGCAGGGCTTCGTGACATCTCTGAACGACGCCGGGAAGGGCAGGCATTCATGGCTTACGACAACATCATTGTCGAAATCGAAGAACACATCTGCACGGTGCGGCTGAACCGCCCGGATGCGCTTAACGCTCTGAACCTCGAATTGCTTCGGGAGTTGGGCAAGGCGCTGGGCGAAGCGCAGAAGAACGACAAGGTGCGCTGCATCATCATCGCGGGGTCGGAAAAGGCGTTTGCGGCCGGGGCGGACATTAAGATGATGTCGGAGAAGAGTTTCACCGACGTTTTCCTTGGCGATCTGTTCACGCCGGAAGAGGCGGCGGTCATGCGCATTCGCAAGCCGATCATCGCGGCGGTGTCCGGCTATGCGCTGGGCGGCGGTTGCGAGCTGGCGATGATGTGCGATTTCATCATCGCGTCCGACACGGCCAAGTTCGGTCAGCCCGAAGTGAACCTCGGGGTCATGGCCGGGATGGGCGGCACGCAGCGTCTGACACGGCTGGTGGGTCGGGCGAAGTCGATGGACATGAACTTGACGGGTCGTTTCATGGACGCGGAGGAAGCCGAGCGCGCCGGGCTCGTGAGCCGCGTCGTGCCCTGCAAGGAGCTGATGAAGGAAGCGACCGGGGCGGCGAAGAAGATCGCCGAGAAGTCGATGATTTCCGTAATGGCGATCAAGGAAGCGGTGCACCGCGCCGATCAGATGCCTTTGACCGAAGCGGTGCTGTTCGAGCGCCGGCTGTTTCACTCGATGTTCGCGACCGAGGATCAGAAAGAGGGTATGGCGGCCTTCGTCGAAAAACGCGAGCCGCAGTTCCGGGATAAGTAACCTTCAGCCTTTGCGCTTGGGTTTATCGAAGCCGCCCTGCCGGGGCGGCTTTCCTTTTGCGCCCTTTGGCCCTTTCGCTCCGCCGGGTTTGCGGAAGCTTTTTGAGGTGTCCAACGCGCCGGGTTTGCCCTTGGGTTTCGGCGCGGGTTTCGGGGCGGGCTTGGATGCGGGTTTCGCAGCGGCGCCTTTGGGCTTGCCCCCCTTCGGGCCGTTACCCTTTGGTTTGTCCCATTTCGGCTTGGCATCCTTGCCGCCCGGCTTGCCTTTGGGCTTGTATGGAGCGGTGACGCCTTCGGCCTCTTGGGTCCGGCGCTTGTCGTCGAATTTCTTTTTCGCCCCGCCGTGGTCGCGTGGCTTGCGCTCGCCCCGGTCTTCACGGGGATTGCCGCCCTTGCGATGAGGCTTGCCGGAGGGTCCGTCACGGCGCGGACCACGATCCTGCCGCGGCTGCGGGGCGAGGTCGGGGGCGGCGTCGAGGACACGGGCCTTCACGCCCTCGTCCAGCTCGCCATCCGCGCCGAGATTGCCGAGGAAACCATCAAGGCTCGCCTCGGTGAGTTCCACGAAGGTCTCGCTGTCCTGAACACGGATTGCGCCAATGGCCGATTTGTCGAGATTCCCCGCGCGGCAGAGAAGCGGCAGAAGCCAACGTGCTTCTGCGTTGTCGCCGCGCCCGACCGACAGTGCGATCCAGCGAGACGGGCCGAAAGGCGCGCGTTCCTTGCGCTCGGGTCTGGTGTCCGGGGGTAGCAGGTCTTCGGGCGCGCCCTGCCCGGATTGATAGAGCCGCAGATAGGCTGCCGCGATGGTTTCGGCGTCATAGCGCTCCAGCAGTTTCGTGGCGAAGCTGCGCTGCGCCTCGGTCGGTTCCTCGGTCCATGCTGGATCTGCGAGCAGGCGCTCTTCGTCCCGCACGGCGATATCGTCGGCAGAGGGTGGCGTCGTCCACTCGGCGGTGATCTTGGCCCATTTCAGAAGTCGCTCGGCTTTCTTGGTCGCCTTCGGGGGCACGATGAGTGCCGAGATCCCCTTTCGCCCAGCGCGGCCCGTGCGCCCGGAGCGGTGCAGGAGACCTTCGGTGTTAGAGGGCAGGTCGGCGTGAATCACGAGGTCGAGGTTCGGCAGGTCGATGCCGCGTGCGGCCACGTCGGTCGCCACACAGACATGCGCGCGTCCGTCGCGCATCGCCTGCAATGCATGGGTGCGTTCGTTCTGGCTGAGTTCGCCCGAGAGCGACACGACGGCGAGGCCTCGGTTCGACAGCCGCGCCGTCAGGTGGGCGACGGCGGCGCGGGTGTTGGCGAAGACGATGGCGTTCTCGGCGTCGTGGAAGCGCAGGAGGTTGAAGATCGCGTTTTCGGAATCGCGGTCGGCAACGCGCAGCGCCTGGTAGGCGATGTCGGTGTGCTGTTTCGCATCGCCGACCGTGTTCACGCGCTTGGCGTCGCGTTGGAATTCGCCCGCGAGTTTTGCGATCATCGGCGGCACCGTGGCCGAGAACATCAGCGTCCGGCGATCTTCGGGTGCTTCACCAAGCATGAATTCGAGATCTTCGCGGAAGCCGAGGTCGAGCATCTCGTCGGCTTCATCGAGCACCACGGCACGCAAAGCGTCCATGTCGAGCGAGCCGCGCTGGATATGGTCGCGCAGGCGGCCAGGTGTGCCGACGACGATATGCGCGCCACGTTCGAGCGCGCGGCGTTCGTCTCGCATATCCATGCCGCCCACGCAGGAGGCGAGCCGTGCGCCGGTTTTGCCGTAGAGCCAGCCAAGCTCGCGCTTCACCTGAAGTGCCAGTTCGCGTGTAGGCGCGACGATGAGCGCGAGGGGTGCGGCGGCGGGTCCGAAGCCGTCATCGCCCGACAGAAGCGTCGGTGCAATGGCGAGGCCGAAACCCACAGTCTTGCCGGATCCGGTCTGCGCGGACACGAGCAGGTCTTCGTCCACGAGTGCGGGATCCGACACGGCCTCCTGCACGGGGGTCAAAGTCTCGTATCCGCGCTCGGCCAGCGCTTCGGAAATCAGGGGGTGCATGGGGTCGTCCAAATCTGCGGCGCGGAGCGCGCCATGGGGCGCAGATTCTCTGCGCTGAGATCGGGCCGTTTAACGCGCCGGACGCGCTTTGTATATGGGGAATACGTGGTTACAGGCGATTGCGCGCCATTTATGGCTTCACAAGCCAAGCGATTCCCCTTATACGCCGCGCATCATGCGTGTGAGACCCGCTTAGGTCGGACTGTGCCGGTACTGAACCCGGTCGGGTCGTTTCGATCACGCAACCGAATTTGAAACAACCCGATGAAGGGAAACACACCATGGCGAATACGCCCCAGTCCAAGAAGCGCGCCCGTCAGAACGAGCGCCGTTTTGCTGTCAACAAAGCCCGCCGTTCGCGCATCCGCACCCATCTCCGCAAGGTCGAAGAAGCCATCGCTTCGGGCGACAAGGATGCAGCGCAGGCCGCGCTCAAGGAATGCCAGCCGGAGCTGATGCGCGGCGTCACCAAAGGCGTTTACCACAAGAACACCGCAGCGCGGAAAATGTCGCGTCTGTCGGCGCGGGTCAAAGCGCTGGCCTGATCAAGACGATTCTTTTCGATGAAGGGCGCGGATGTTTCTCCGCGCCCTTTTTCGTGCCCTACGACCGCGTAGGGATGATGCGCCGCTGCCACAATTCACACGCCTCAGGTCTGTGGCGTCCGGTCGCACGATTCGGCTCGCTGCCCAAAAACTCAGGGAAATAATCGGTTTTGTGAAACGCGACCGGGATTCGTTTTCCCATTGTCGGAGTCAAGCGCATTGATGAGTTGAAGTGCGGTCGCGCACCTTTCTATTTTGGTCCTGCGATTCACATCGCTGACTTGGGACGGAGCACAGACGAAGGACGGGGTGGGGACCTCAAATTCGTCGTGCTGCAAAGGAAAATCAGGGGAAAACCCCTTATCTGTATCGCGCGACCGGGTGCAATCCATGCACCGGGCAGTGCTCGATATGCCGTTGAAGTTCAGTCAAATGAGTCGTGACCCGGTGCGCTTGTATCGGGTGGGTTCCGGAAATCTTGCGGTCCGGGGTTTGATTGTGATTGCGCGACGTAGATCGAGAGACAGGTAATAAACGATGGCAGATAGCATGTGGGGACAGGTTCGCGAAAAGCTCGAGCATTCGGTTGGGCAGAACAATTACCGGAACTGGATCGAACCTCTGGAATTCGCGGAGATCGACGGGGGAGTCGCGACGTTCCTCGTGCCCACGACCTTCATGGCAAACTGGGTCGAGCGGAATTTCGGAGACCAGATTCTGCGCCAGATGACACATGCGGGGGCCCGCGTCACGCGTCTGGACTTCCAGGTTCCGAAGTCCGGGCCGCGCACCAGGCAAGCCGCCCCGTCTGAACCGACCGCAAGTTCGACCGGCAATCCGCGCCCTGTTGCGCAGTCCGATCAAGCCGAGGATCTTCCCGGCGCGCCGCTCGACAAGCGTTTCACCTTCGACAGTTTCGTGGTCGGCAAGCCGAACGAGCTTGCCCACGCCGCTGCCCGCCGGGTGGCCGAGGGCGGGCCGGTTACGTTCAATCCGCTGTTTCTTTACGGCGGCGTCGGGCTGGGCAAGACGCACCTCATGCACGCGATCGCATGGGAGATTCAGGAGCGGAACCCGGAGCTTCGGGTCGTCTACCTCTCGGCCGAACAGTTCATGTATCGCTTCATTCAGGCGCTGCGCGACAAGACGATGATGGATTTCAAGCATCTGTTCCGCTCGGTCGACGTGCTGATGGTGGACGACGTGCAGTTCATCGCGGGCAAGGATTCGACGCAGGAAGAGTTTTTCCACACCTTCAACGCGCTGGTGGACCAGAACAAGCAGATCATCATCTCCGCCGACCGCGCGCCGGGCGAGATCAAGGATCTGGAGGAGCGGATCAAGAGCCGCCTGCAATGCGGGTTGGTCGTCGACCTTCACCCGACCGATTACGAGCTTAGGCTCGGCGTCCTTCAATCCAAGGTCGCGGCCTACAAGGATGCCTATCCTGACCTCACCATTGCGGACGGTGTGCTGGAGTTCCTTGCGCATCGGATCACCACGAACGTGCGCGTTCTCGAGGGCGCGCTGATGCGGCTATTCGCCTTCGCGTCGCTGGTCGGGGGCGAAATCACCCTGGAGCGCGCTCAGGAGTGTCTGACAGACGTGCTGCGTGCGTCGGACCGCAAGGTCACGGTCGAGGAAATACAGCGCAAGGTCGCCGAGCATTATGGTATCCGGTTTTCGGACATGATCGGTCCGAAGCGCCTTCGTTCCATCGCGCGGCCGCGGCAGGTGGCGATGAAACTGTCGAAGGATCTGACCACCCGTTCCTATCCCGATATCGGACGGCGTTTCGGCGGACGTGACCATTCGACGGTGATGCACGCCGTGAAGCGGGTCGAGGAGCTTGTCACTACCGACCAGCAGATCGCGGAAGACCTTGAGCTGCTTCGCAAGGCGCTGGAGCACTAAGCACCTCTTGACCCCCCGTGGTTTCCCAAAGAAAGTGCCAAAAAACCTTGAGACGGATGGTGGACCCGCTATGGTCGCCGTCCCGATTGGTGTCAGGAGTGGGACATGAAGATTTCCGTTGAACGTGCCACGCTGCTCAAAGCAGTGGGACAGGCGCAGTCCGTCGTCGAGCGTCGCAACACCATCCCGATCCTCGCCAATGTTCTGATCGAAGCCGAAGGCGATACGGTGAGCTTCCGTGCCACGGATCTTGATATCGAGGTTGTGGACAAGGCCTCAGCGATGGTCGAACGCGCCGGCGCTACGACCGTGAGCGCGGTGACGTTGCATGAGATCGTGCGCAAATTGCCCGATGGGGCGATGGTTCAACTCACTGACGATGGGGCCGCCGGGCGGCTCACGGTCGAGGCGGGGCGTTCCAACTTCTCGCTCGCGACGCTGCCCAAGGAAGATTTCCCGGTCATGGCCTCGTCGGAATACGATGCCAATTTCTCGGCCAAGGCGCCGGTCTTGCGGCGGCTGTTCGACAAGTCGAAATTCGCGATTTCGACGGAAGAGACCCGCTACTACCTCAACGGCGTCTACATGCATGTGTCGGATGCCGACGGCGGCAAGGTGCTTCGCTGCGTCGCGACCGATGGTCACCGGCTGGCCCGGATCGACGCCGAGCTTCCTGCGGGGGCCGAGAACCTGCCGGGCGTGATCGTGCCGCGCAAGACGGTGGGTGAGCTTCGCAAGCTGCTCGACGACGACGACACCGAGGTCGCTGTAAGCGTGTCGGAAACCAAGGTGCGGTTCGCGACGCCGGATATTACGCTGACCTCGAAGGTCATCGACGGCACGTTCCCGGATTACACGCGGGTCATTCCGCAGGGCAATACCAAGAAGATGGAAGTCGACGCTTCCGAGTTCGCGCAGGCCGTGGACCGCGTTGCGACGGTTTCATCCGAACGTTCGCGTGCCGTGAAACTGGCGCTGGGCGAAGACAAGCTGGTGCTTTCGGTCAATGCGCCGGATGCCGGTGCGGCCGAGGAGGAGTTGGTCGTGGCCTATGGCGACGAGCCGCTCGAGATCGGGTTCAACGCAAAGTACCTGTTGGAAATCGCGAGCCAGGTGGATCGCGAGAATGCTGTTTTCATGTTCGACAGTTCGGGCCAGCCGGTGTTGATGCGTGAAGGCAACGACACGTCCGCGGTCTACGTCGTCATGCCGATGCGCGTGTGACACGGGTCGGCGCGGAAACTTTCTTGCCTCCGGCGGGGATATTTCCGGACCGGAAACCGGGGCGGTGATGACCGGCCTCTACCTGAAATCCCTCACGCTCAGTCATTTCCGCTCGCACCGTCGCGCGGAGCTGACGCTTGACGGGCGGCCCGTCGCCATTTTCGGGGCCAACGGAGCGGGCAAAACCAATATCCTTGAAGCCGTGAGCCTTATGTCCCCCGGTCGGGGCCTTCGCGGGGCGGCGGCGGAAGATATGGGGCGCAAGCCGGAGGGCGTTGGTTGGAAGCTCAGCGGCGTGCTGCAATCGCTTCACCAGGTGCATGAGGTGGTCACATGGGCCGAACCGGGTGCTTCGCGGCAGGTGACGATCGACGACAAGGCGGCGGCGCAGGTGGCGCTGGGCCGGATCGCGCGGATGACCTGGCTGGTCCCGGTGATGGACCGGCTTTGGATCGAGGGCGCGGATGGACGCCGGAAGTTCCTCGACCGGCTTGCGATGAGTTTCGAGCCGAACCATGCGCAGGCGGTTCTGACCTATGAAAAGGCAATGAGAGAGCGGAACAGGCTCTTGAAAGATCAGCAGCGGGACGCGCATTGGTACGCCGCGCTCGAAGCGCAGATGGCCAAAGCGGGGGGTGATATCCAAGCCAACCGCGCGCGGACCGTGGCGCTTATCATCGGCGCGCAGATGCAGGCGGAGACCGCATTTCCGGCTGCCGAGTTGCAGTTGCTTCATGCCGAGGGGGCCGCGGACGGTCCCGAGGGCGAAGAGGCGCTGGCAGATGCTTTTGCCGAAAGCCGTCCGCGTGACCTGATGGCCGGCCGGACATTGGTCGGCCCGCATCGTGCCGATCTGGCCGCGGTCTATGCCGAAAAGGGGATGCCCGCGAAGGAATGTTCGACGGGGGAGCAGAAGGCGCTGCTCGTCTCGCTCATCCTGGCCCACGGTCGCGCGCTGTCGCAGGATTTCGGGGCGCCGCCGATGTTGCTTCTGGACGAGGTGTCGGCGCATCTGGACGCCGACCGTCGCGCCGCGCTTTATGACGAGATCGTTGCGCTGGGCGCGCAGGCGTTCATGACGGGAACTGGCCCGGAGCTGTTTACAGAGCTCGGCGACCGGGCCATGCATATTCACGTGTCGGAGGATGCGGGGCAGAGCCGTATCGAGGAGGTGGACCCATGAAGACCAATCGCGTGACGCTCATTACCCTTGCGGTCGCGGACCCGAAGCGTGCCCGTGCCTATTACGAGGCGCTGGGATGGGAGCTTGAGGAAGATGTGGGCGAGGCCGTGTTTTATGCCATGGATGGCATGAAGTTCGGGTTTTTCACGCTCGAGGGGCTGGCGGCGGAGACCGGGCGCCCTGTCGAGGCGCTCAAGACCGGGGCGATGACGCTTGCCCAGAATTTCGCCTCGCCGGAGGGTGTGGACGCGATGTTCGCGAAAGCGGTCGAAGCCGGGGCGGAGGCGGTTCGCGAGCCGTTCAAGACGGATTGGGGCGGGTATTCGTCCTATGTCGCGGACCCCGACGGGCATCTTTGGGAATTCGCGCACAATCCATTCTGGACGCTCGACGGGGATGGGCGGATCGCGTGACGCTCTCGCTTGGTGATGCGGGGCTTTATGCCTTCGCGCTTCTGGTTCTTTTCCTGACACCGGGGCCTGTGTGGATGGCGCTCCTGGCGCGCGCCATGTCGGGGGGCTTTCGCGCGGCCTGGCCGCTGGCGCTGGGCGTCACGGTGGGAGACGCACTGTGGCCGCTGCTCGCGATCCTCGGGATGAGCTGGGTGGCGACGGAGTTCGAGGGTCTCACCGTCGTCTTGAAGTTCGTGGCCTCGGCATTCTTTCTGTGGCTTGGCTGGACCATCATTCGCCATGCGGACAAGCAGATCGCGGCGGACAGCCGCTTGACGCGACCCGGTATGTGGGCGGGGTTCATGGCGGGCGTGGTCGTGATCCTGGCAAACCCGAAGGCGATCCTTTTCTACATGGGGATGTTGCCGGGGTTCTTCGATCTTACTGCGCTGACTTGGCCGGATATCGGCGTGATCGTCGCACTTTCGATGGCTGTGCCGCTGTTTGGTAATGTCATCATGGCGGCGTTTATCGGGAGATTGCGGGCTCTCCTCACGTCACCCACGGCGCTGAAGCGGCTGAACATCTCGGCGGGTGCGCTGCTGATCGTCGTTGCGGCGATCATTCCGTTTACCTGATACGAAGTCCGCATATTCCTTCGAAAAAGCGCCGTACGGCACACCGGTGATGGGCGCGTCTTGCGGGTTGCTGTGCGGCAAACACGATTTCGTCTGTGCTTGCGCGGAGGCCCGCGAAATATGGTGTCATTCGCGTGACATTCCCCCCCGAAAAAGATAGAAACAGGCAACAAAAATACAGGAAGGCTCGCATGGCCGACGACGCGCAGAACAATTCCGAATATGGTGCAGATTCCATCAAGGTTCTCAAGGGCTTGGAGGCGGTTCGCAAGCGCCCGGGCATGTATATCGGTGACACCGACGATGGCAGCGGTCTGCATCACATGGTCTACGAGGTCGTGGACAATGGGATCGACGAGGCGCTGGCAGGCCATGCGGACTTCGTGAGCGTCACGTTGCACCGCGATAATTCGGTCTCGGTTCGCGACAACGGGCGCGGGATTCCGGTCGACATGCACCCCGAGGAAGGGGTTTCGGCGGCTGAGGTCATCATGACCCAGCTTCATGCGGGCGGTAAGTTCGACTCCAACAGCTACAAGGTGTCCGGGGGTCTGCACGGCGTGGGCGTGTCGGTCGTGAACGCGTTGTCGGATTGGCTGGAGCTGACCGTCTGGCGCAATGACAAGAAACACTCGGCCCGGTTCGAACGGGGCGAGACGGCCAAGCATCTCGAAGTGCTCGAGGACACGCCGGGTGAAAGCGGCACCGAGGTTCGATTCCTTGCTTCGACGGACACGTTCTCGAACCTCGATTACAACTTCAAAACACTTGAGAACCGGCTTCGCGAACTTGCGTTCCTGAACTCGGGTGTGCGGATTATCCTGCGCGACGAGCGCCCCGAAGAGCCGCTGGAAGCCGAGCTCTTCTACGAGGGGGGCGTCAAGGAATTCGTCAAATATCTCGACCGGCACAAGCAGCCGATGCTGGAGGAGCCGATCTTCATCACCGGCGAGCGCGACGATATCACCGTCGAGGTCGCGATGTGGTGGAACGACAGTTACCACGAGACGGTGCTGCCGTTCACGAACAACATCCCGCAACGCGACGGCGGTACGCACCTCGCCGGTTTCCGGGGTGCTCTTACGCGGACGATGAACCTTTATGCCAACTCGTCCGGGCTGGCGAAGAAGGAGAAGGTCGCCTTCACCGGGGACGATGCGCGCGAAGGGCTGACCTGTGTGCTGTCGGTGAAAGTGCCGGACCCGAAATTCAGCTCGCAGACCAAGGACAAGCTTGTCTCCTCCGAAGTGCGCCCGGCGGTCGAAGGTTTGATGAACGATGCGCTGGCGATCTGGTTTGAAGAGAACCCGAACGAGGCCAAGCAGATCATCGGCAAGATCATCGAGGCGGCGTTGGCCCGTGAAGCGGCCCGCAAGGCGCGTGAATTGACGCGCAAGAAGTCGAGCCATGATGTCGCGTCGCTGCCCGGCAAGCTTGCGGATTGCCAGGAAAAAGACCCTGCGAAGCGGGAACTCTTCATCGTCGAGGGTGACTCCGCTGGCGGCTCGGCCAAGCAGGGCCGGTCACGGCACAATCAGGCGGTCTTGCCTCTGCGGGGCAAGATCCTGAACGTCGAACGTGCGCGTTTCGACCGGATGCTGTCGTCCGAGACGGTGGGCACGCTGATTACGGCGCTGGGCACCGGGATCGGGCGCGACGAGTTCGATATCGAAAAGCTGCGCTACCACAAGATCATCATCATGACGGATGCCGACGTCGATGGCGCGCATATTCGGACGCTGCTTTTGACGTTCTTTTATCGCCAGATGCCCGAGATCATCGAGGGCGGCTATCTCTATATCGCCCAACCGCCGCTCTACAAGGTGAGCCGGGGGCGCTCCGAGGTTTACATCAAGGACGTGCCGGCGCTCGAGGATTATCTCATCAATCAAGGTCTGGAAGGTGTCGTCCTGCGGCTCAAGACCGGCGAGGAGATCGCGGGTGCAGACCTTGCCCGCGTGATCGAGGGTGCACGCAGCTTCAAGCGCGTGCTGGAGGCGTTCCCGACACATTATCCGCGCAATATCCTCGAGCAGGCCGCACTTGCAGGCGCGTTCGATCCGGGAGCCGTGGACAGCGATCTTCAGGCCGTTGCGGACCGCGTGGCCGAGCGGCTCGACATGGTCGCGGTGGAATACGAACGCGGCTGGCAAGGGCGGATCACGCAGGACCACGGCATCCGTCTGGCCCGTATCCTGCGCGGTGTCGAAGAAGTTCGCACGCTGGACGGGGCCATTCTTCGCTCGGGCGAAGCCAAGCGACTTTCCGAAGTGTCGATGGAGTCGCGTGACTATTACAAGGACCAGTCGACGCTGGCCCGCAAGGACCGCGAGCAATTGATACACGGACCGACCGAGTTGCTCGAAGCGATCCTGCAGGAAGGCGAAAAGGGCCTGACGCTGCAACGCTACAAGGGGCTGGGGGAGATGAACCCGGACCAGCTTTGGGAAACCACGCTGGACCCGGAGGCGCGGACTTTGTTGCAGGTGAAGGTGGACGATCTGGCCGAAGCCGACGACTTGTTCACCAAGCTCATGGGCGACGTGGTCGAACCGCGCCGCGAGTTCATCCAGCAAAACGCGCTGAGTGTGGAGAACCTGGACTTCTAGGGTCTTGTAGGATCGCCGAGGAAGGTCTCGTCACAAACGTCAATCGGTGAGTATTGATGTGACCGACGACGGTGCTTGATCGAGACTACTCTTTGAAGGCTCGATCGAGCACGGCTTCGGTGCTTTTCCAAACGCCTTTCGCGGCTTCGACTTTTTTCAGAATGAGGGTCGTGTCCTCGTTCGACGTGGCGTCCTGTTCGATGTCTCTCAAGGATTGCACGAATTCTTCGGCGCCGAATATCGAAGCGCTCCCCGCGAGTTTATGGCTCAGGTGTCCGATCTTCGGTCGCGGGTCGGTTTGCGGCGGATGTTCCGACATGTCGTTCAGGATCGTCGACGCATCGGTGCGGAATTTCCTGTAGAGATTTGAGACGGTTTCGATCCCGATATCGCGGCGAAGCCCCTCCACGCTCTTCTCGTTCACGATGACAGTCTGAGTTGATTGTTGCGTTGGTTCGAGTTGCCGAGACGCCAGAATTTTTCGAAGTTCGGCCCTGTTGATCGGCTTTGCCAGGACGCCGCTCATGCCGGCTTGCAGGAACCTGTTAATTTCGTCGGGCATCGCGTGGGCGGTCACAGCGTAGATTGGCGTCGTATGATTTGGCCCGTGCTTCTCGCGTATGACCTGTGTGGCGGCGATGCCGTCCAGCACGGGCATGGAAATGTCGGTCAGGATGAGGTCGAATGGCTGTTGCTGCGCGTGGTCCACGCCCTCCAGCCCGTCGACGGCTTCCGTGACGCGATGCCCTTCCGCAAGAAGCATGTCTTTCAGCACGATACGGTTGATCTCGTTGTCTTCGATGATCAGGACATTTCGGCGTTCGGCGTGATGGTTGTCGGCAGTTGCCGCGGTTTCGCGAGTCTTGCCCACTGGCGCTGCAAGTGTGACGGGAAGGCGCACCCAGAACGTGCTGCCCTCACCCAGTTCGCTCTCGGCGCCAATCTTGCCGCCAAGCGCCGTGACGAGACGCCGCGCAATTCCAAGGCCCAGTCCAGTGCCGCTGCGCGCGCGGCCGTAGGAGGTGTCGGCGGTCGCAAAATCCTGAAACATGCGTTCGATGTCTTCCGGTGCGATCCCGATACCGGTGTCCTGAACGAGAATTGTCAGATCAGCCCCGGTGTCTGTGTTTTCCGCAAGCAGTTCTATCGTGATCGTGCCGTTCTGGGTGAATTTGACCGCGTTCCCGACAAGGTTGATCAACACCTGGCTCAGCCGCATGGGTTCGGTCATCACATGGTGCAAAGGCTCTCCAACCCAGCGCCACTGGATCGTATTGCCCGCTTCGGAGCCGAGGTCCCGCTGGCTGTCGACCACGTTCTGCACAAGGGCCGAGAGGTCGGTCGGCACAGGCTTTATGGTCAGTGCGCCTGCCTCATATTTCGTGACGTCCAGAACGTCGTTGATATGCGACAGCAACAGGTCGCCCGAGACCTGGAGGTTGTCGACATAATCCGCCTGTTTCGATGTCAGGCGCGTGTCTTTGAGTAGGGAAAGCGTGCCCAGAAGACCGTTCAGCGGCGTACGCATTTCGTGGCTCATGACGGCAAGGAACTCGGACTTCGCCTTCTCGCCGGCGACCGCCTTGTCTCGTGCTTCGACCAATTCGCGTTCGGCGGCCACACGGCGGGAAATGTCGCGCAGGAACCCGACGAAAATCTCTCCATCGCTGCTGTCGGCGGATTGGATCGATATCTCGACCGGAAAGACCGTGCCATCGGCACGGATGGCTTCGACGTTGATCCGGCCTTTTCCGGCGACACGCTTTTCGCCGGTCTCGCGATAGCGCGACATGCCCGCTTCATGAGCGCCGCGCAGGGCGTCTGGCACGATGATCTCACCCATGTCGCGCCCGACCACATCGGATTTCCGATGCCCGAAAATTTCTTCGGCTGCCGCGCTGAACTCAATAATCCTGCCAGCGCGGTCGACGGCGACGATGGCGTCGAGCGACGATTGCACGATCGTCGCCATTCGGCGCGACGACATCTCGATTGTCGCCGCCCGTTGCACGTTTATCCGGTTCACCCGGAACAGGACGATGGAAACCAATGCGAGGGCGGAAAGAACCGCTAGCGTTACGGCTGCGAGAAACGCGAGTGTATCTGCGGTCTCGCCTCGGCGCATGTCGGCTTGTTCCGCGAAATAGGTGAGGCCTGTCGCCGACAGTTCCCGCACGGGCAACCGGATTGCGTCGATGTCGCGGCTGAGTTCGGGGAGGTCGGCCTCCATTTCGGAGTCGGTGCTGTCGATGATCGGCACCGCAGCCTCGAGAAACCCGCGAATGGTGGCGAGCGCGTCGGCAAAGGTTGTTTCGTTTCGAAGACCGAGATACAGGTCGCCTTCGGACAGGGTTCCAATCCGGCTGTAGAATATATCGAACTCGCGCCGGATCACGTCGAGATCGTCGATGTCGCCGATCATGTAGGATTTGGTTGCCAGATCGAGATCCAGGAATTCCACCTCGACCTGGCTGAGCGTCCATTGCACGTTGTCCGACGCCGCCGTCTCCAATAGGTTCAATTTTCGCAGGACCTCACCGCCAAGATACACCGCGACCGCGATCCCGAGGACCGCGGCGAAGGCAATCGCGAGATTGCGGAACACGTAGCTTTGGCGCAGATTTTCCATGCCGGTCCTGTATTGACATGAGCAGTGCCCGTCAGGGTTAATCCTGCACGTCTATCCGGTCCAGTTGCCAGATCGATCGCGAATAGATCGTTTCGCTCGCGTAGTCATCGTTGGAATCGTAGGGATAGACGATCCAGAGCGGGCCCTTGTCACGGATGGACATGGCGTTATTGTTGCGGGCGTAGGCCACGATTGGACCCCCGTCGACGGCGTCGGAAACAGGAATCTCGACGGCATAGTCGTTGAGCGCCCTGGCCTCCAGCGTACCGTTGTCCACGCCGAGTTCGTCAAGAAGGTCTTTCAGCGAAACGCCGGTGAAACTCTGAACGCCATCGGTCCAGATCGTGGTCGTTTCAAAGGTCGTTTCGCCAAGGGCGCGTAGCATGTCCTCGTCGAAGATTGCCGCATTGCCGTCATTGGTGGCGGCGATGTTGCCGGTCACGCTGAGAACAACATCGCCTGTCGGCATCTGAAGGTCGTTCGCCCCAGCCGCTAAGGGATGGAAGATGATCCATGCGACAAGCGCGAGCTTGCCGCTGAGGGTTCCTTGAGTCGTGCTCATTTCGACAACCTTCAACTACCGATGTGGTTTCCTACCACAGTGGACCTTGAGGGCGTTAGCGGACCATGGGATAGAGCGACTACCCGAACGGATAGTCGCTTTGGATCAACCGGCCAGAGCCACCGGCGCCTCCGACCGGTCAATCGTTCGATGCACGACGGATGCCAGTTCGGGGCAGGCCAGCGCGTACCGCAATGTGGCGGCGACGTAACCCGCTTGTGACCCGCAGTCGAACCGCTCGCCCGCAAAGCGCCACCCGTGAATTGGTCGGCTTGCGGCGTCTGCGTTGATGGCATCGGTCAATTGTATCTCGCCGCCCGCGCCAGGTGCCGCATCGGCCAGTCGGCCGAAAATCGACGGGTCTAGGATGTAACGTCCGACCACGGCCTCACGCGAGGGCGCGATGTCGGGGCGCGGCTTTTCGACCATGCCTGCGGCAAGGGTCAGCGCGCCATCCCGGCTGGCCACGTCGAGCACACCGTATTTCGAGACATCCTGACGCGGAACTTCCATCGTCGCGACCATGTGGCCCCCGGTGTTGCTATATGCCTCGACCATCTGGGCGAGCGCAGGGCGATCCGCGCGGATCACATCATCGGGGAGCAACACGGCGAAGGGTTCGTCCCCGACCGCACGACGGGCGATCCTCACGGCGTGACCCAGGCCGCGCGGGCGGTCTTGGCGCAGAATTGTCAAGGCGCCTTCTTTCATCCGGGTCTGCTCCAGCCGCGCGAGAAGTTCGGTCTTGCCGGATGCCTCAAGGCGTTTCTCCAGCATTTCGGCGGTGTCGAAGTAATCCTCGAGCGCCCCCTTTCCTACGGCGGTCACGAAGATGAATTCTTCGATGCCCGCCGCACGTGCTTCATCAATGGCGTATTGGATCAACGGGCGGTCGATGAGCGGCAACATCTCCTTGGGCACCGACTTGGTGGCGGGCAGGAACCGGGTGCCGAGACCGGCGACGGGAAAAACGGCTTTACGAATACGGGTCATGAATTAACTCCTGTTTCTTGAGTATCAATAGGCACCGCGACCGCCGATCACGGCGCGGAAGGTGAGTGCGAGAAGGACGACGTCGAGCAGGACCGAGCGCGAGCGGACGTAGGCCAGATCCATGTCCACCATCTTGTCGAACCCGATCTCGGCACGGCCCGAAACCTGCCAGACACCGGTGAGACCAGGTTTGACGCTGAGCCGCTCGACGGCGCGTTTGGGGTATGCCGCGACTTCGCTCGGAAGCGCTGGGCGGGGTCCGACGATGGACATTTCGCCTTTGAGAACGTTGAAGATCTGCGGCAATTCATCGATGGAATAGCGGCGCAGTATACGACCGACACGTGTGATGCGCGGGTCGGTGCGGGACTTGAAGCAGACCCCGGTCCGGTCCGATTTGTCGAGGAGCGCAGCGCGCCGCGCCTCGGCGTCGACCACCATCGACCGGAACTTCAGCATGGAAAACGTCTGGCCGCCGCGCCCGACACGGGTTTGACGGAAGAACACCGGCCCCCGAGTTTCGGTTCGGATCGCAAGCGCCGCAATGGCAAAAAGCGGCGCGAAGGCAAGGATCACTGCCGAGGCCACAAGAATATCGAAGACGCGCTTGGCGATGGTGTCGCCTGAAACCTGTGTCAGCGCCCGCAGGATGAATTCCGGATTGCCGATCACGTAGCGGCGAAACATCCGGCGCGGTTCGGACGCCAGCCGCCAGAGCCACTCGCCACGCATTGCCCGGAGCGCACGCGGCGCACGGGAAACGTTGCCGGCGAGAAAATCGAAAAGCGCACCGACGCCGATTAGAAGGCCGGGCCTGAGCAGATGCCCATTTTCGGCCAGCCAGAGGTCCTGGCGGGGTACGCCCATGGCGACAAGCAGGATATCTGCTTCGCTCGCATTGATCGCCCGGATGGCTGCGTCGGTGTCGACTGCGCCTCCAAACCCGTCCCGCGTGCCTGCTATGACGAGGCCGGGAATATCATCCATGAGTTTTTCGGCGGCCGCCTCTGCGGTGCCCGGGCGACCGCCGAACAGAAAAACCGATTTCCCGCGCTGCGCCGCTTCGGCAAGTAGAAGCGGTGTAAAATCGGTGCCGTTGAGGTTTTCGGTCATGCGGCTGCCGATGAACTTATGCGCGATTTCGATACCGGCTCCGTCGGGCAAGATCGCGTCTGCCGACCTGAGCGCATTGGCATAGGCCCGATCCCGTGCAGCGACGTTGACGCAATGTGCGTTCAGAAAAGCCACGCGAGAACGGCCGCCCGACAGCAAGACGTCAATGGTGTGGGCACGGGTTTCGTTAACCACGTTCAGCCCGAACAGGGATTTTGTGGTCGGTGCCAGCGGTTGGAGATCGAACTCGCGGATGTGTTTCATTGCGTGGGTCCTTCGGTTGCTTGAACCTAAGGTCCTGAAACGAGTGATGTATTTCCACTGAGCAGAGGGACAGGACGGCAGCCAAATCGGATTCTCGAATGCTCCGACGAGTGACGGTTGCCGCGTTCGTCGTTGGCGACTATCCATTCGGGTAGTACACCCGCCGGAATTGCCTTTGCCGAGAATCCAATCAACCGATAAGTGTTACCTGCACCTAAATTTTGACCCAATTTCGGTTCAATTTGGCGGAACGACCGACTGACCGATCCCAAAGAGCAGACCAATGCGAATTCTAATTGCCGACGATCATGATCTTCTGCGCGACACGCTCGTCGCTTTTCTCGATACGGTGGACGGATTCGAAACCGAGACCGCTGCTGATTTTCCAGGTGCGATGACGGCGATGGATGAAGGCGATGCCTTTGATCTGGTTCTGCTCGATCTGAACATGCCTGGCATGAACGGGTTCGACGGGCTCGAATCGGCCCTTGCGCGTGAGGGCGACCAGAAGGTCGCGCTTATCACCGGGAACGCGAACCGCGGTGTAGCGGAGAAGGCGTTGGCGCTTGGAGCGGCCGGATTCTTGCCGAAGACCCTTTCTGCAAAGTCGTTGATCAATGCAGTGCGGTTCATGGCGATGGGTGAGCAATACGTGCCGATCGACTTCATGCAGGCGAAAGCGGAACAGAAGCATCCCCTTGCCGAGAAGCTCGCCGATCGCGAAATGCAGGTTCTCAAAGGGTTGACCGAAGGCAAGTCGAACAAGGAAATCGCGCGTGATCTCGACCTGACCGAGCCGACGATCAAACTCTATCTCAAGACACTGTATCGAAAGATCGACGTCAACAATCGCACGCAGGCTGCGCTCGTCGCCCGCGAAGCGGGGCTTTACTGACACCGGACTACCCGACCGGATAGGGGGCCACGCATCCGCGCCCGCCCGCCCGCCTTTTCCACCCGCGCAGGACCGCGACGCGTGACCTAAAGTCTCCGCGAAGGAGACCGTCATGACCGTGTCGATATTGCCCTTTCTCGCGCCCCTGCGCGCCTTGCGCCCGATCCGTATGCCGCTGCGTCAGCTCGGCCTCATTCGGCTCCTGCTTGGTGGGCGGCTGGATGATCTGCAAAGGCTCCCGCGATATGCCGGCGTCACGCTCATGGGTGCTGCAATGATCTGGTCTCCGATCCTCGGCTACCTCTCGACCGCGCCTGCCCGCTATACCAGCGACGCGGTTCTGATCCTGCCGGGTTCCGGGGCCTCGGCTTCGGTCACGCTCGACAGTATCGGTCAGGCATCCTCGCACGCCAGTTCCCCGTTCGCGAATTCCGCGGTCAGCCCGACAGTGACCTACAAGCGACTGATCGGCGCGGACCGGATCATCGTACGGGCGGCAGACGCCGTCGGGACGAGCCGCCGTGATTTCGGCGCGCCGCGGGTGGAACTGATCGACCAGACCGGCATGATCCGCCTGTCACTCACCGCAGGTTCGCCGGACGCCGCGCAGGAGCGCGGAACGGCCTTGATTGCGGCCTTTTTCGCGGAACTCGACGTGTTGCGCGCCGACGAGCTTGGCACCCGTGAAACCAGTGGCGAAGGCGCGATCGGCGATTACCGTGCCTCGGTCGCCGCGACCCGCGCCGAGATGGAGGCGTTGCAACGTGAGACCGGCCTGATCTCTCCCGATCAATATGAACAGATTGTGGAAGAAACCGACACCCTGCGCCGCCGCGTGCTCGATCTGCGGTCGGAGCAGGACGAGGCCGAGCAAAAGGTCGCGGCCCTTACCGCGACACTCGGCCTGTCCCCGCGCCTTGCAGCGGCGACGATCAAGCTCCATGCCGACAGCGAATTCGCTGCGCTTGCCGAGCAGATGGCCTTGCAGAGCGCGACGCTCGCCATCGCGGCACAACAATATGGGCCGGCGCATCCGGTGCGCGTGGGTCAGGCAACGAATTACACAGCGACACTGGAGGAAGCCCGCAATCGCGCGCGCCACATCACCGGTCTGAGCGGGGATGAAATCGAAAAGCTTGATCTCGCGCCGATTGGTGGCCGCGCGGCGCTTCTGTCCGATCTCGTCGCGGCGGATGTGGCGCGCGCGGGCACCGGGGCCGAGCTCGCCACACTCGAAGCGCAACTCGCCGCCGACGAGGACAAGGTCGCGGCGCTTATGGAGCCCGCCGCCCGTCTCGAAGACCTGCAACGGGACTTCCAGGTGGCAGAAGCGGTGTTCGCCTCGGCAATGGCGCGGTCCCAGACAACGAAATCAGATGTCTATGCCTCATATCCTCTGGTGCAGGTGCTGGAAGATCCGTCGTTGCCGGACACGCCGTCTTCCCCTCGCGAGAAGCTGGCCTATGCGGCCGGTTTTGCGGCAACGCTGATGCTTCTAATGGGCCTTGGATTGGGCTGGATGCGGCGACCGCTGATTTCGAAACTTCTCGCCAAGCCTGACCCCGCATGAGCGATATTGTTCCGAGAAATCTTGCCGAGCGGATCGTCTACAAGACCCAGACTTTCACATGGGGTTTCTATGCCGTCGGGGCACTCTACGTGGTCGGCCCGGTCCTCGGCTGGACGCTGGCGGGCCTTGCCGTTTTGGTCCTTTACCTCGGTCCTGCGATCCGACCGGACCTGCGCGCGACGGGTCGGGTTCCGCCCGTGGTCTGGGCGTGGATCATCGGTATGGGTGTCATGCTGATCGCGCTTTGGGTAGGGCATCTCAACTGGACTTACTCGACCGGCCAGATCATCAAATCGACTATCGGCTGGGCCAAAGGCTGGGCGCTGGTCGCATTATTCCCGCTGGCAGGCGCTGTGCTTCCCATTCGCCGCGAGATCTATGTCCGAGGGCAGATGGTGATTGGTCTGTGGACCCTGATCCTCGCCCCGATCATGCTCGCCGCACCCTATATCGGGTTGCCCGAGCGCATCTTTACCTCGCCGCTTAAGGCCGTTGGTGGGCCGGGACCGGAATATTTCAGTGTCTATTTCTTCACCTGGGATCCCGGAAGCTGGACGCCGCGCTGGCAGTTCTATGCCCCGTGGTCCCCCTTCGCGGCCCTTCTGGGCGTCGTCATGGCGCTGTTTGCGTTGGAAGAACGCAATCCGCGCTGGAAAGCTATCGGGCTTGCCGCCGCGACGCTCATGATCCTCGCCTCGAAGTCGCGCATGGGGCTGGTCGGCCTGACCGCCTGCACCATCGGGCCACGACTTCTGCCTTTTCTGCTGAAAGGCTGGGCCTGGAAACTCGCGGCGGGGATCGCGGCCTCCTTCGCCGTGATCGGTCCCGCCGTCGCCCGGCTTGCGGGTGACGCCGTGCGCACCTTCAAGGAGGCTCGGGCCGACAGCACGCGGGTGCGCGAAACGCTGCAACGCATTGCCGGAGAACGCTGGCGCGAGGAGGCCGTGTGGTTCGGCCATGGCCGTGTCCAGCCGGGACCGCATATCGTGGAATACATGCCCATTGGCAGCCATCACACATGGTGGGGTCTGTTGTTCGTCAAAGGGTTGGTTGGTTTTCTGGCGTTGCTCGTACCGATGGTCTGGCAAACCCTGATTGCCGTGATCGATTCCACCCGCAATCCGCGCGGTCGCTTGCCGCTGGGGATCATGATGACCCTGATCCTTCTGAGCTTCGGCGAGAATGTCGAGATCGAGGCCTACATGCTTTGGCCCGGTCTGATGATCCTTGGCCTGCATGCGCGTGAAGTGTCTGACGACTGAAACGAAAAGGCCGCGCCCGTGGTTACGGACGCGGCCATTGGCGAGCATTGTCGCTATCAGGCGGCTTGCGCTTTATCTTCGGGCGCAAGGAGATCATGAAGGAGCAGCGTCCAGCTCTGCGCAAACCGGGCCGAGGCGGCGTTTGCATCGGAACGGGCACGGTCGAGTTTCGCGATGTCCGGGCGGTCGAGAGCGGTCAATGTCTCACTCCAGCCACGGACGGAATTGTCACGAACGGGGTGGGCACCGGCGGCGATGTGGTCATTGAGCCCGTCAAGGGGAGACGCCAGAAGCATCCGTCCAGCCGCCCGCGCCTCTAGTGCGACAAGGCCGTAGGCTTCCCATCGTGACGGCATCGCGACCGCATCCACAGACGCCATCGCTTTGGCCGGTTCCGGTACAAAGCCACCGAAGCAGATGCGTGGGTCAGCCCCGGCAAGGGACGTGAGCGCCTCGCGTTCGCTGCCTTGGCCGAAGATGTGAAGCTGAAGGTCTTGCCGCGGACTTGCCCGCATCGCCCGGATCAGGACATCGAAGCCTTTCTGTGGCTCCAACCGGCCAAACGCGCCAATGACCTTAATCGGACCGGTGGCAGACGGAATCGAGTCGAATAGCGACACGTCGACCGCTGAGGGTATCGTGGTGATTTGGGACGGATCGGCGAGGCCCTTGTCCAGAACCCAATACGCTTGCGTATCGCTCACAGGAACGACCCGGTCGAACAGGGAAAAAGCGACGCGCACCATGGTCATAAAACGGGCCGGATGCGGTACATTGTGGCGCAGGAAGCCAGCGGTATAGCTGTGCTCGACGTGCACCATCGGCGTTGTCGCATGCGCCGCGCGAAGTTGGATCAGCCACGGCAACCGACGCCAGTTCATCGTGAGATGCGATACGATGACGTCTCCGTGGATGCGAGTTGGACCGCGCCCGGTTTTGGGGATCATAACGACACTATGCCGCCCCAGATGTCCCAGGCCCGCTGCGGACTGGACGTGTTCGATGACGCGCATGACGCCGCCCGGAGTCGTGTCGTCGACCAGATGGATGATTGTCGTCATGGTTTTACCTTTCAGGTTCAGGCGCGACGCAGTCGGCGCAGGGTGGATTGGGCCGCGTCCACGAGCACCGCTCCGGGCGTCCCGACGAGGATGCAGGCGACAAGCGTGGCAATGGTCTTGGCCGGCTCATGGACGAGGGGATGCAATGAGGCGCGGAACGAGCGTGTGATCAACGCCCGCGCCCGGTCTCCGTCACGGGCGCTCACGGCGCGGCGTGCAAGGTATCGCAGCTGATAAGCACGGGCCGGGCTGGCATGTTTCGCGATAAAGACGGGCGCAATTCCTGCATGTTTCTCGACCATCCGCTCCCAACTCGCGAGTTGACGCTCGGTCCCGGCCGACAATCCTGCACCATTCACTCGGTAGAGCGTCAACGGATCGTCGATCCCCTCAACTTCCCAATCGGTGGTGAGCATCAGGCGCATCCAGCACTCGATGTCTTCTGACTGGGAAAACGTTTCATCGAAGACCCAATCGCGCATTGTTTCCCGGGACGGTCGGTATGCCAGGTCATCCAGTGCGGTCCGACGAAAGACCGGCGACGACCCGTTGCCGACCGGATTTCGCAAGAACATGTGCTTGGCCGTGATACGCCGCGTGCGCGGTTTCTGGAACAATCCGAGCGAGGTTCCATCGTCGTCGATCAGTTCCGAGCCGGAATAGCTCATCCCCAGGGACGGGTTCATCTGAAGATGGTGGACATGAGCGGACAGCTTTTCGGGGTGCCAGAGATCGTCAGAGTCGCAGAACCCGATGATCTGCCCCTGTGCCGCGGCGATTCCGGTGTTCCGGGCGCCCGCCAGCCCACGGTTCGACTGGCGCACGACCCGCACGCGGGGATCGGCGCAAAACCCATCTGCGATCTCGGGTGTCCGGTCGTAACTGCCGTCATCTACAACGATGATCTCTAAATCGAGAAAGCTCTGCTTGAGGAGCGACACCATCGTGTCGGCCAGCGTGGCCTCCACGTTGAACGCGGGGACGACGATTGAGGCATGGGGCATGGTCGGATCCTTTCAGGTGGCGAAAAGCGCGCGGCGCAGGCGTTTGGGCAAGAGCGGCGCGATGAGGGCGGCCGTTGCCGTTGGGACACCGCGCCGCGCCGGGGTCAGAAATGCACAAGGCGCGGTGGACAAACCTTCGAGCGCGAAACGAAATGCGGCGTGGGCCCCGTCGTCCATCCGGAGCGCACGGCGGGTGAGGTAGCGAAGGAACACGGTATGGTGCCGGTTGTCGGGTTGGTATCCCATCGCGGCAGCACGCCGCAGCACTTCCTGCCGCCCAGCCCGCATCTTGGTAAGACTCGACGACAACCCGCGCGCATCGGTGCGGTATCGCAGGTGCAGCCGGTCGTCGCCGAGAATGGTCGCACCCCCGGCGACGAGCCGCACGAGCAGGTCGAGGTCTTCGTTGTGAACCATACCCTCATCCAGCCCGGCGTGCGCCTGGAGAACGTCCGCCCTGATCGACAGATTCGACATGGTACAGACCGGGTTTTCTGCAAGCAGCATCGGCACCGTCAACGCTTCCTCCGGCACTGTGGACAAGCGTAGCGGCCCCTGTTTCCCGGTTGGATAGAAAGCGACCTTGCCGAACACGGCCGAGACATCGGCGCGCGCGAGTATTGCAGCGACACGCGCGAGCTTGTCGCGTTCCCAAAGGTCATCGGCGTCGCAAAACGCTATGACCTCGCCCCGGGCGCGGACCACGCCGTAGTTCCGTGCGGCGCTCGGCCCCTTGCCGGGGTTGTTTAGCTGGCGAAAACGGGGGTCTTGGGTGATGGCATCCATGAGAACGCGTGATCCATCCGTGGATCCGTCATCCACGAGAAGCACCTCCCAGTCAGTGCAGGTCTGGGAGCGGATTGCCTCGATGGTTTCGGTCAGTGTGTCCGCGGCATTAAATACGGGGATAACGACGGAAAAACGCGGCATCGGTCAGACCTCCTGCGAACGTTGGACGAAGGCCGCTGCAAGAGCGGGAAGCGATAGGGTCAGTTGTGTTATGGCTGCCGTCACGAGATATCCGGTCGCGATTGCGACGAGGCCATGGGGCGCCATGACGATCGTGCTGCCCAGCAGTGCGAGCGCCATGATTACGGTGGCGCGGAACTCGGTCCCGGGCCGGGCTTCGGCCCGCAACCAACCCGCCGCCGTTGTCCAGACGATGCCAGGGATGGCGGCAAGGCACAGGATCGAAACGATCTCGGACAGGTGCGCCCACTCGGACCCGAACAGGATCGGCACATAGAAGGGGGCGGCGAGCGATTGGAGGACCACGACCGGCGCGATCACTCCGATGCCGAGCGCGAATGCCTGCCGCAATGCATTCATGCGGCTTTCCGAGGTGACGAGGTGCGGGAAGAGGACGCTGGCGAAGGCGAACGAAAAGGAGTTTGCGAGACCCAGCCCCGCATTGAAGGCCATGAAATAAAGGCCCAGCGCCTCTGGCCCCAAAAGCGCACCGACAAGCAGCTTGTCCGCATGAAGCCGCATTGCTTTGACCATCTCGACCCCCAGAACGGGCGCGCCGAACGTCATGAAGGGGCGGACCGGCGACGGCGCGATGCAACTGTCCGGCGACCAGGGATGAAGGCGGCGCATCGCGATCAGCCAGATCGGCGCGGACAGGAGCTTTGGAACGACCAGCGCGAGAGGTGATGGCCAGATCAGGACCAGTACGACGGTGAGGGCATTGGCCCCGACCACCTGCACTCCGGCAATAGCGGCGGTCTGTTTCAGCTTGCCTGCCCGCATGGCGAGCGCGGCCTGCACGAGCCCCGCGGGCATGAACAGAAATTCACCCGCTAGAACCGCGACAAGCAGCAGAAGCATCGGATCGCCAGACAGCCAGGTAAGGGTCGCGCCGATGCCGAGCTGAACGACGAACAGCCCGAGCGCCCAGACCCAGAAGATGCGCAATGCGGTGCGGCAAAGCGCGGCGAGGTCGCTGTCCCGCGCCGCGATGAGACGCTGGCCGACCCCGTTTTCCGTGAGGGATTTCAGGATGTCCGAGGCCGCCATCGCCGCTGCCGCTATCCCGATCTCTTCAGCACCCAGACTACGGGCGACTGCCATGACAACGAAAATACGCGACAGCTTTGCCGCGACTTCGGACGCGCCGTAGGCGGCGATGTTTCTCGCGAATGGGCCTGTAAGATGTGAGCGGTGCATTGGGGTCTCGGAACAGATTGGATGTGTTCTGTTCTTGCGCACATGCCCCGTCGTGTCCTGTGCGCACCGGGTGAGCCGGATCGGACAGGAGGGTAAACGACTATCCGGCAGGATAGCCGAACCATCCCCTTGCTGCCGTGTCCGACTCGTTCGCCGGGCTTAAAAGACATCCACACGCTGAAACGAGATAGATTGACATGCCCCTTATCAACGCCCCCCGCGCGGCCACTTTTCTTGCTGCGCTTGGTCTGAGCGCCTGTAGCGCGACCATCGAACACGACAACCTTGAACCCGTCGCCCAAGGTGACGGTTACCAAGCGCAGTATCGCACACCGGAACGACGCGGCACCGAGGCGTTTCTGCGCGCCCGCGACATCAACGCATCGAAATGTCTCCCCGAACGTGGGGGCGCGGTCGGAGACAGTTTCGAAGGCGGCAAAGGGATTGTCGGCAGCATGGTGGCGCTTCAGGGCGAGTTTCTTTCTCGCGGAGATCTGGTCGAAGTGCTCGTATCGGGCGACGAGACCTTTTCGGACCGCTACGAGGTCTCGCGCGACGGTGTGATCCGGCTCCCATTCCTTGACCCCGTGCCCGCGCAGGGTCGCCGGATCGAGGAAATCGAAGCCGACATCGAGGCCGCGCTCATGGAAGCCGGGCACTTTGCCACCCGACCGCTCGTCTCGGTTCGGCTTCAGGACTACGCCTCTGCCAGTGTCGGTGTGACCGGCGCCGTGTTCGAGCCGCGTCCCGTCGAAATCGGTGGCATACGTGGCGCAGAGATAGACGTGGGACGTCAGGAAACGCTCGGCGCTTCAACCGAGGCCCGTGATCTCGCGAATGCCTTGCGTGCGGCCGGTGGGATTAGGCCGGACGCCGACCTCTCGGCCGTGGAACTGCGCCGCGGCGGACGGCTTCATACCCTTGACCTGCGCGAGGTCATCACGGGCCGTGACCGTGCCGACATCATGCTCTTGACCGGGGACGAACTTCATGTGCCCAGTCGGCAGTGCTTTCAGGATCACCTGATGGTTCCGAGCCCGATCAGCCCGCCGGGGATCTCGCTGTTTCTGTCGAACCTGACCCAGCCTGCTGCCGGCAACGCTCTGGCCGGCATTGGCAAGGACGTTCGTGAAGTGCCCTATGGCACGCGTTACATGCAGGCCGTGGTGGATACGAACTGCGTCGGCGGGGCCCGCATGACCAACGGGCACCGGTCGGCGGCGCTGTATTCGCGCAATCCGCTTACGCAGGTTTCCGTGGTCATTGAGCGCGACATCGAGGACATGATGCGTCGGGCGGATCGGGACGACTACGATCCCTTTGTTCTCCCAGGTGACGCGATTGCTTGTTACGACAGTGCTGTCACCAATGTCTCGGGCCTCGGATCCGCAGTTGCCGCCGTGCCACTCGCTTTGCTTCCGTAGGTCTCGGGTAGGGGCGGGCGGTCGCGGTCGATGAATCGGCGGATGAGCGTTATACGCCGTGACCTTTAGCAGCATCACAGGGCACCAGGGTCGCAAATGGACTTTGGCTCCTGCCGTCATGAATTGATCGCATGCGATGCGCTACACATTCAGTCAGGTGACACTGAGCGACATGGCGAGAGAACATTTCAAGTCATTGCGTGCAGCGCCCCAGGTGCTGGAGGACTGATTTGGCCATCAACGTTCCAGCACTTGTTTGAGGAAGTCGCCGTACGACGTCTTGGAGAACGTCTCTGCGTGCTCCTCCATCTGTGCGTGGTCGATCCAGCCTTGTGTGTAGGCGACTTCCTCCGGTGAGCCGATCTGAAGACCCTGACGATCCTGAAGGGTGCGGACGAAGTTGCCCGCGTCGAGCAGGCTGCCGTGCGTTCCGGTGTCGAGCCACGCGTACCCGCGCCCCATCTTCTCGACCGTCAGACGTCCTTCCTCGAGGTAGGTGTCGAGTAGCGACGTGATCTCGATCTCGCCGCGCGGGGAGGGTTTCAAGCCGCGGGCGCGGTTAGGTGCGTCGCCGTCGAGGAAATAAAGCCCCGTGACCGCGTAGTTCGACGCGGGTTTTTCAGGTTTTTCGACAATGGAAGTGGCCCGTTGTCCGCCCTCGTCGAAGCTGACCACGCCGTAGCGCTCCGGGTCGCGGACCTGGTAGCCGAAGACCGTGCCGCCAGCATCGGATGTGTCGGCTCTGGCGAGGATTTCAGGCAGTCCGTGTCCGAAGAATATGTTGTCGCCCAGCACCATCGCTGATGGCGCGCCGTCAAGGAAGTCCTCGGCAAGCAGGTAGGCCTGTGCGAGCCCGTCGGGGCTGGGTTGTTCGATCCAGGTAAAGGTCAGGCCCCATTTCGACCCGTCGCCCATCAGCCGTTGGAACTGACTTTGATCCTCGGGCGTGGTGATGACGGCGATTTCGCGGATACCGGCGAGCATGAGGACGCTCAGTGGGTAATAGACCATCGGTTTGTCGTAGAGCGGAAGAAGCTGTTTCGACACGCCCATGGTGATCGGGAACAGCCGCGATCCGGTGCCGCCAGCGAGTATGATGCCCTTGCGTTTCGTCATGCGTTCAACTCTTTGATTACGTCTTTCAGCCCGGCGCGCCAGTCAGGTCTTTCAATGCCGAAAGCTGCCTCCAGACTGCTGCAATCCATCCGCGAATTGAGAGGTCGTGCGGCAGGTGTCGGGTAGTCTGTTGTGGGGATTTCTTCGACCGCGACGGAAAGACCTGCTTCGTCGAAGATCGCTTTTGCAAAGCCCGCCCAGCTGGTGTCCGGCGCGCCGGAATAGTGGTAGGTGCCGTACAGGTCCGGTTTGGTGGCGATGGTGTCGAGGGCTCGGAGAGCAGTCGTGGCGATGTCAGCCGCGCCGGTCGGCCCGCCGATTTGGTCGGACACGATCCGAAGCGCATCGCGTTCGGCCCCGAGGCGGAGCATGGTTTTCACGAAGTTGCCGCCATGTGCCGAGAAAACCCATGACGTGCGCATGATCACGTGAGTTCCACCCGCTGCGCGCACTGCGTCTTCGCCGGCGCGTTTCGAACGTCCGTAAGCGCCGATAGGCGCAGTCTGGTCATCAGGGCGCCAAGGGTCCTGTCCTGATCCGTCGAAAACATAGTCGGTGGAGATGTGGACGAACGGGATGTCCAGTTCTGCACAGGCACGCGCCATGGCGCCGGGCGCCTCGCCGTTGATTACGGTCGCCAGAGGCTCTTCGTCTTCGGCCTTGTCTACGGCGGTGAAAGCGGCGGCGTTGATGACGCCTGTCGGCGCGTGGCGCTTGATTGCAGCAACGCAGGCCGCCGGGTTCGACAAGTCGGCGTCGTCACGTCCGAGAAATATTGCATCCGGGGCCAACCGAGCCAATTCGGTCGCGACCTGTCCGGTCTTTCCGAAGACGAGAAGGGTCATGCCGACACCCCCAGCCGTTCACCTACGCCTTGCCGCTCCTGAAGCGGTCGCCACCAGTCTTCGTTGGCAAGATACCAGTCCACCGTGCGCGCCAGCCCCTCTTCGAGCGTGACCGAGGGTTTCCAGCCCAATTCCTTGCCAATCCGGCTTGCGTCAATGGCATAACGGGCGTCGTGTCCGGGGCGATCCGTGACGAAACGGATCAGACGGTCGTGCGGTGCGTTTTCCGGGCAGCGCTCATCCAGGATCGCGCAGATGCGGGTTACGAGGTCGATGTTGGATGCCTCGTTATGCCCGCCGATGTTGTAGCTCCGGCCAACGACCCCGTCCCGAACAACGCGCAATAGCGCTTCGGCATGGTCCTCGACATACAGCCAGTCGCGTACGTTGGAGCCGTCGCCATAGACCGGAATATCGCGGCCGGCGAGCGCGTTCAGGATCACGACGGGGATCAGTTTCTCGGGAAAATGATATGGCCCGTAATTGTTGGAGCAGTTCGTCAGGATCACGGGCAGGCCGTAGGTTTCGCCCCAGGCCCGGACGAGGTGATCGCTCGACGCCTTTGAGGCTGAATAAGGCGAGCGGGGGTCGTATGGGCTATCTTCGGTGAAAAGTCCGGTAGGGCCGAGAGAACCGAAGACTTCGTCGGTGGAAATGTGGTGGAAACGAAACGTTTCGGGCTTCCCCTGCCCGGTCCAATACGTGCGGGCAGCCTCGAGCATGTTGTAGGTGCCGTTGACATTGGTTTCGATGAAAGCGCCAGGTCCGTCGATAGAGCGGTCGACATGGCTTTCTGCGGCGAGGTGCATGACGGCGTCGGGCCTGTGGTTTGCGAAGATTCGATCGAGCGCCTCGCGGTCGCGAATGTCTGCGTGTTCGAACGTGTAGCCGGCTGCCTTGGCCACGCTCGCTACGTTTTCGAGGCACGCGGCGTAGGTCAGAGCGTCGAGATTCACCACCTCATGCCCGCGTGCGACCGCCAATCTGACCACGGCGGACCCGATGAAACCGGCCCCGCCGGTTACGAGGAACTTCATGGGGCGTTCTCCTGAAATGGCGTCTGGAACGCGTCGAATGAAATCGCCTCGGCATCCTTGTCGCTCAGGACGGGGGTGCCTTCGAGAGGCCAGTCGATGCCGCAGCTATCCCACCGGACGGCGCCATCGCTTTCCGGCGCATAATAGTCAGAGCATTTGTAGATGATTTCGCAATCATCGGTCAGCGTTACGAACCCGTGCAGAAAGCCCTCGGGGATAAACAGCTGCCGGCCATTCTCGAAGCTCAGTTCGACACCGACCCATTCGCCGTATGTGGGTGACCCTTTGCGGATGTCGACGGCAACGTCGAAGAGTGCGCCGCGCCCGCAACGCACGAGCTTGGCCTGCGCATCGGGAGGCGACTGGTAGTGGAGGCCACGCAGGGTCCCTTTCTTCGCGGAGAGGGAATGGTTGTCCTGCACAAAATCGATATCCAGACCAGCCTCGCGCATACGCCCGCGATTCCAGCTTTCGGAAAAGAATCCCCGCGAGTCGCCGTGGCGCTGCGGAGTGATGATCAGCACGTCGGGCAGGTCAGTCTGCTCGATCTCCATTCAATGTTCTCCTCAAATCTTCGCCGCAACCGTCGAACGCTGCGACCCGTTCTGCAACCAAAAAGCTCAAATTAACCGCATCTTAACTGCTATGATCCAGATTCGCTGTGCAGCATTTCGCTTAATCGGTCCAAAGTCTGTTTCGTTTGAAACGACAATCAAGTATTCAAGTGTGCGACTCTGGAACCGGACACATGGGCAAACTTTTGCCTCATTCTTGCGCGATGTTCGAGATCTAGGGCCGAAATGGAGCGTGGACGGGACTATGCGCACATTGCGACAACAGCGTTTTCTCACGGGTCATGAAAAAAACATGACCGCTATGGTTGAAAACCATGCCTTTGGAGCGTGGACAATACATCCATTGGTTGTATTGTGTGCTAAGGCGAAGGTGTGAGGAGACCGAGAGCATGGTGATTGGTGTTTTGGCGTTAGCGATGATCTTTGGAGCCACGGCTGCAGTGATGTTCGCGGGCCAATCTATCGTGTTCGGAATTGTTCTATACTCCATTGTCGGTTCGGGAGCTGCGATCGTTCTCTTCACAGGGCTGTATTTCTGCAGAGCGATGGCCAACCGCTTGACGCGAAACGAACAGGCCGATCTGGAGCCGTTTGGCCATCGCGCGGGTTGAAGCTTCCTAAGTATCTAGCGACACAGCAATTCCACTATGGAGCAGAACGAGATACTCGATCTGCTGCAAACGCGATGAAAAGAGCGTCGCCTGTACCCACTACTCTTTGGGGTTCCGTTGCTCGGTGAAAACTGTGCAAGGCGTGTCCTGTTGATCAGAACAGGCTAACAAAAAGCATTTGCGCGAATACTTATCTTGACGCCGACATCGCAGTCGGCTGGGCTGATGGAATGGAAGGAAACGCCGCGCATTATAAGGGCCTGACGCGCATTTTGATCGGCACCTGAAAGCGGGTCTTGATGGCAACAAGCGTCGGGGTGGACTCAACATGGTTTCTGAACTTGTCTCAAGTCTCATGGTGGTGAGCCCGTACCCGAAGCATTTCCGCTGGTGTAATACGTCCGTTCCTTATGAAGAGCGCGGCATCAGGACTCTTGCAATCAAACACCTCGCGTAGGGTCAATTGCAATCGGGAGCGAAACGTGCGACGTGCATTGTACCGTCCGTTAATGATCAATCCATTATCGAAGGAAAGTGTGTGAAAGAAGTGCGTCCAAGAGTCTCGGTCCTGGTGGTTAGCTACAATACCCGCGACATGACGCTAGAGTGCCTCCGTTCAGTAACCGCGGAAACTACGGAAGCCTTCGAGATTATCGTGGTCGATAATTGTTCGGACGATGGTTCAGCGGAAGCAATCTCGGAACACTTTCCGGATGTTAAATTGTTGGCGGAAAAACAAAATCACGGATTTGCCAAGGGAAACAACATCGCGGCTTCAAAGGCGCGAGGCGACTATTTGTTGCTGCTGAATCCCGATACGATTGTTCTCGATGCGGCGATCGACAATTTGGTCAATTACGCGGATCGCCATCCTGAAGCGCGGATTTGGGGCGGACGTACATTATTCGCGGATGGGAGCTTAAATCCAACGTCCTGCTGGAGAGAAATAAGCCTTTGGACGATATTTTGCCGTACTTCCGGTCTCACAGGCGTCTTCCCAGAAAGCGACCTGTTCAACCCTGAAGCATACGGCGGTTGGATGAGAGACACTGAACGGCAGGTAGAGATCGTCTCGGGGTGCTTTTTCTTGATCCGGCGCGACGACTGGAATGCACTTGGTGGCTTCGATCTCACATTTTTTATGTATGCCGAGGAGGCAGATCTTTGCATGCGCGCGCGCCGCACCCTGGGAGCAACACCTCGGATTACTCCAGAGGCCACAATTGTACACTACGGTGGCGCATCTGAAACGGTACGGGCCGACCGCGTAGTCCGAGTCCTGAGAGCGAAGAGCGAATTGATGAAACGCCATTTCCCATACTTAAAAAGGAACCTCGCGATTTGGCTTCACAAAGTTTTTCCTTTGACGCGGTATCTTGTAGGTAGATTGCAAGTACGGGGAATACGTGGAGAAGCAGCTGACGTCTGGAAAGAGGTCTGGCAGCGACGCGGAGAGTGGTCAAATGGCTTCACTGAGCACTCGAGGTAGATGCCACGAAGCGCACGGTCCTCGTTGAACGCTTGGCTACCCATCTGTTCTTGCATAATTCCGCCCATCGCCTGACACTGGGTTGGACGAGTGGGATGTTCGGACATAGAAGGGCGCCTTCAGGCGGTGCTCCGTGTAGTAGCATCAGTCGATATCTGGGGGCAGGCGATTGGCGAAGAAAGAACCAACCAATGAGGCGGAAAATCCGTATCGCATCGCGTTACGGCGTTTGAAGCGTGCGTTCCTGATCGTGGGCTTTTTCAGCGCCGCGATCAACGTGCTCATGCTGACCGGACCGCTCTACATGTTGCAGGTTTACGACCGGGTCCTGTCGAGCGGGTCCGTTGCCACCCTGCAAGGGCTCTTTGTCATCGTGGTGATCCTTTACGGGTTTCTCGGTATCTATGAAGCGCTGCGCACGAAGCTCTTGTCCCGTGCGAGCTACCGCGTGGACCAGGCCGTAGGCGAGGCGGCGTTCGGGTTCTGGCTCAAGGCCGGGATGATCGAGAACCGTGAGAATTTCAATCCGGTCCGCGATCTCGATATGGTCCGGAACTTTCTGGCCAGTCCAGCAATCCTTGGATTGTTCGATCTCCCGTGGATCCCGATTTTCCTGACCGTCGTCTTCATTATTCATCCCTGGCTTGGCTGGCTGACCGTGTTCGGTGCGCTTGTCGTGCTGGTGGCTGCCGGGTTGAACCGGTTGATGTCACGTGGTCCCACGAAAGAGGCCATCCAGCGGGACAATGTGGAGCGATCGTTCGTCGAGCACACGCGGCGCAATGCCGAGCCCATCCTCGCGATGGGCATGATGGACAGCTTGACCGCGCGGTGGCGTGACATGCATCGGGCGACCTTGTCCCGCTATCAACAAGGCGGCGACAGGTCCGAGTTGTTCGCGGCGTTTTCCAAGGCCTTTCGCCTTCTTCTGCAATCCGCGCTTCTGACACTGGGGGCATTCCTCGCCCTGCGGCAGGAGATCTCCCCGGGCATGATCATCGCGACGTCGATCATTGCGGGTCGCGCCCTCGCCCCTGTCGACCAGGTGATCGGGCATTGGCGCACCATTGCACGAGCGATCGAGGCGCATACGAGGTTGAAGGGCGCGCTGGATCTGCTTCCGCCTGCGAAGAAGCGCGTGGACCTGCCGCGCCCGAACGGGCATCTGAAGGTGATCAACGTCACCAAGCTTGCGCCGCGCGGCACCGCGGTGAGTGACCGTCCGCGTATTCTCGAGCGGGTCAACTTCGAACTCGAGCCGGGTGACGGGCTTGCCGTGATGGGTAATTCCGCGGCAGGTAAATCAAGCCTTGCGCGTCTGCTCGCAGGCGTCTGGGAGCCGAGCCTCGGTGAGATAAGGCTCGATGGCGCGACGCTCGACCAATGGCACCCGCGCGAGCTGGGTAGCTACATCGGCTATCTGCCGCAACGGGTCGAAATGCTGCCGGGCACCATCGCCGAGAATATCGCTCGTTTCGATATCAGGGCCCAGGACAAGGATGTGATCGAAGCGGCCAAGGCGGCGAACATCCATGAAATGATCCTGAAGATGCCCGACGGGTATGCGACGCATGTCGGCACGTCCGAACAGCCCCTTTCAGGCGGTCAGATCCAACGTCTGGGTCTCGCACGTGCACTATATGGCAGGCCGCGGTTGTTGATCCTCGATGAACCGAACTCGAACCTCGACACTAAGGGGAGCGAGGCGCTCGACAATGCGATCCGTTCCTTGAGGGCGACCGGCACGACGGTGATCGTGATGGCTCACCGCGCGAGCGTCGTGCATGCAGTGAACAAGATCCTCATCCTCCACGAAGGCAAGCTCGCCCGGTTCGGCCCCAAGGAAGAGATTTTCCAACAGGCCATGCAGACCGTCCCGTCAGGATCCGAAGTCGATGACGAAGGCGACGTAGAACCCACGAAGAAGAGCGGCTGACAGCATGGCTAAGACGGAACAGATCGATAATACCGTGCGTACGGGATTGGCGGCGCCGGCGCGACTGGGAGCGCTTGTGAGCCTCATGCTCCTCGCCTCGGCATTCGCGTGGATGTGGTTCACCGAAATCACAAGCGCGGTGATCGCGCCGGGCCAAGTGGTCGTGCGCGGTCAGACGAAACAGGTCCAAACGCTCGACGGCGGTGTCGTGGACACGATCCTCGTGCGAGACGGCGATGTGGTTCGCAAGGGCGATGTGCTGATCCGTCTGGATCCGAGCCTGTTGCAGATCAATCTGGAAATGTACCGCAACCGGCTGGCCGAGCTCACGGCGCGCGAAGCACGGCTCAAAGCGGAATATCAGGGGATGTCCGAACCGGATTTCGAGGTCGACACGACATATCTGGACGGTATCGACATGGAGCCGCATTTCGCCGGACAACGCGAAGTGTTCCGTGCGCGGCAAGAGGTCCTCGACAGCCGGAAAGAGCGGCTCGCCGAACGTATTCGGCAATTCGGCAACCAAACCGAGGGTGTCGAAGCGTTGATTTCGGCCAAGGACGAACAGCGCGGCCTTATCGAACAGGAATTGGAGAACGTTCGTAGTCTGAATTCCCAGGGACTCGCACGTGAAAGCGAGATGCTGACGTTGCAACGCAATCAATCCGGTTTGCTGGGTGAGATCGCCGAAAGCCAGTCCGAGCTCGCGCGTATCCGCAATTCGATCCGCGACACCGAGCTGGAAATGCTGCAAGCCGACAGCGAGTTCAAGGAAGAGGTTGTCAGTGAACTGCGCGAAGTAACAGCGCAGCGTGAGGAAATGATCCTGCAGATCGTAACCGTTCGCAAGCAGCTCGAGCGGGTCGATATCCTCGCGCCCAACGATGGCATCATCCACCAGATGCAGGTGTCGACGGAAGGCGGGGTGGTCCCACCAGAAGGTACCGTGGCCGAGATCGTGCCGCTTTCCGATGGTGTCGAGTTCAAAGTGCGCGTCGATCCACGCTCGATTGACCAGGTGTTCGTCGGGCAGACGGCCCGAGTCGTGTTTCCTGCGTTCAACATGCGCACGACGCCGGAGTTGTTCGGCAAGGTTTCAGGTGTCGCGCCGGCTTCGGTCGAGGACCCGGAGACCGGAGAAACCTATTTCCCGATCGAGCTGAACCTTTCGGAGGCGCAACTCGCGCTTCTGGGTGAGGTCACGTTGATCCCGGGTATGCCTGTGGAAGCGTTCCTGCAGGCCGGGGAGCGGTCGGTCTTTGCCTACCTTGTCGAACCGATCATGCAGCAGATCGAGCGTGCTTTCCGGGAAAGCTGAGTTCGCGGCGGACGCGATCTGATGCCTTCGGTTTGGTTTCAGGATTGTGGTCGGGCTCCAACCAAACCCGACATCTGGTGTCCTATCTCGGCCGGCGTCGTGAAATTGTGGCTTTTCTGCAATGGCTTTCGCCGGATTGGTTGCAAAATGCCAAGTTCTTGTCCGAAAACCGATCTTATGTCATCCTTGCCTCAATAAAAGCAGTAAAAAACATACACCAGAAGGCCACAAAGATGGCCTCAGAGGCAGACGGGCAGTGACATGAAACGATTCAGGGTGCGCGGAGCGCACGCTCAGCGAATGGGTATGGTTGCGCTATTGGCGCTTGCGGCCTGTTCGACTGAAGAGCCTTACCACAAGCCGATTTTCGATTTTTCCAAAGGATATCGGTCTGCGCCGCATCATGGGCCACGGCACCAGTCGGACGTCCGCTGGTGGCAGGACTTCAAGGACCCCACGCTTAATACGCTTATGGTTCGATCACTGGAAGGCAACCTCGATCTCGCGCTTGCGCGCGAAAGGGTCATCGAGGCGCGCGCCAATGTCGACAGCGTATCGTCGCCGTTCAGCGCGACGCCTTCGGCATCGGCAACGGTTGAGAAGCAGCCCTTCGGTGGCGTTGTGTCGCGCGGAGATGCGTCGCTGAATTTTGGTTGGATCCTCGATCCGTATGGGCTTCGCCGTCAGCAACTCCTCGTGGCCGGCGCACAGCGCGAGGCGACCAAAGCGGAAGTGGATGCGGCGCGCCAGGTTCTGACGCTGAATGTGGCGAACGCCTATGTCGATCTGCGTTATTATCAGAAACTCATGGATCTGCGTCATCAACAATTGCGGTCGCGTCGCCGCGCGGTCGCATTGACAGAGACTCTTTTCCAGGGTGAAGCGGCGACGCGTCTGGACGTCGTCCGCACGGAAGCGCTTCTTGCAGAAACCGAAACGCAAATCCCGCCGGTCAGCGCATCGATCCTTGCCCGCAAGAACGAGATCGCCGTGCTAACCGGGCTTGCGCCCGATCGCCTGGATGTGAACCTTTCGGCGAATGCGAGCCAACCGCGCCCTACGAAAGCGCCGGATCTGGGGATTCCAGCGGATGTCCTGCGCAATCGTCCAGACATCCAGATCGCGGAACTCAATTACTACGCCGCCGTGGCCGAAATCGGCATCGCGCGCGCGGACCTTTATCCACAGCTCTCGCTGACCGGCCTCATCTCGCAGGTTCTGGTGGGGGGTGCTACGGGAACGCAACTCGTGTTCGGGCCCGCAGTGGACTTCCCGTCCTTGTTCAATGAAGCAGGGAAGGCGCGGGTCGCCGCCGCTCATTCGCGGGCGCGTCAGGCACACACGACGTGGAAAGCGACCGTGCTGTCGGCGATCGAGGAAGTCGATACGGCCTATGCGGCCTATCAGGGTAGTCTGCGTGCTGTTCAGGAAGCACAAAATTACGCAAGGCTACAGCGCGAAGCCCGCGATCTGACGTTGAACCTGGTCGAACGTGAGGGCGCAACCGTACGCGATCTCATCTCCGCCGAGGGGAGCGTGGCCGATGCAGACGTGATTCTGGCGGATTCCATGCGCCAATTGGGCCGAGACTTCGTCCAACTCAACGTCGCGCTGGGCGCCGGCAGCCAAGTCGGCCGCCCAACCGGTGACCCAATTCAGACACCGGAAGACCTCATTCAAAGCATGTCGAAAACTTAACAAGGAAAAAAGTCCCAACAAAACAAGGCGGATTTGCCCGCAGCGATTGTCAAGCCCCAAACCGAGCAATGGATGGAAACAATCCGTCCATTTTGGCGAAAAACCACTTACCTGCCAAAAGCTCGGCGTTTTTCTGCCCCGAATTAGGGAGAAGTTAAGGGGGGGCGGGCAATTGCGAAAAGGTCAAGTTAAGAGACCACAGGGCAAGAAACCAAAGAGGGACTTCCATGACTGTTTTCAATGTGAGCTCCGCGAGCGAGCTGACGGCTGCTTTGAACAATGCGAGCGGCGGAGATGAGATCCGGCTTGCGGGCGGGAGCTACGGTGACTTCTCGTTCTCCGACAAGAATTTCGGCTCGGAAGTGACAATCACCTCCCAAAGTGGGAGCGACCCTGCCGTTTTCAATACAGTTGACCTCCATGAAGTGAGCTATCTCACGCTGGACGATATTGTCGTAGATTTTACCCCGGACCGAAACACGACTGACCATTTCGGCGCATTGACCGTCAAAGATTCTTCCAACATCACCATCAGCAACTCCGTTTTTGATGGTGGCGTATCCGTAGACGAGGGTGAATATACCGCGCGTGGGATGTTCTTCTTCGACACGACGGACATCGTGATCACCAATAACGATGTTTATAATTTCCGCAGGGGTATTCACACCGTTTCGGTCGATACAGTCGAAATCAGCTACAACCATGTGCACGACAATCGCACCACGGTTGTCGGCGGCAGCGATGCGACCAACGTGACAATCGTTGGCAATCACCTCTCAAGTTCTCACCCTGTCGATTTCGGTGGAAGCGGCGATCACGGCGACTTCATCCATTTCTGGAACAAAAAATCCCAAGATGGTCCGAGCGAAAACTTCGTCATAGAAAACAACTTCATCGAGCAAGGCTCGGGAACGGCGCTTTTGGGCATCTTCCTCGAAGGGGGATACGGTGTCGGCTTCGAGGACGTAGTTATCAACAATAATGTCATCCACAATGGCAACGGCACTGGCATGCGGCTGACCAGCGTAGATGGCTTGGTAGTTTCCAACAATACCCTGATCGGCACGGATACTGAATCGCGGAACCTTCCGCGCATCCGTCTCGAAGACGATACCCAGAACGTGAAACTCATCGACAACGTGGTCTTCAGTGAAACAGTTGGCGAAGCAGTGGACGACGCGGCCGGAAGGAACATCTCGGAAACCGGCACGATTATCGTGCAACGCGACTCCCCGATGGAACCCAATTACATTGGAGACCTTTACCGAAATGGACTCGTCATGAATGGCGATCTGGAGGACTTCATTCCAAAGTCGGGGTCGATTGTGGATGGCGTTGGTGCTACGTTGACATCTGATCAAATCGCTGGCGGCAGCGACACAAGTTGGCAAGCCGACGAAGGCGATAGCACCGGATCGGAAACGGATTCCGGGAGCGATGACACTGGAGAAGACACGACGACGGACCAAGGTTCTGCGGGCGGTACGAATGGTGGTGAGGCCACCGACGAGGACGACGCGGGCTCCGATGGCGGCAGCGAGGAAGCTGGCGCGGGGTCCGAGACCGGATCCAACAACGGTTCTGAGACAGACACCGAAACCGATACTGGCGACGACCAAAGCGAGCAAGCTGATGAAGACGAATCGGATAGCGGCTCTGTCGGCGGCAGTCTTGAAGATGCCGAAACCTTCCTGAACCAGTTCGACGACTATGTGTTCGATATTGCTGCTGGCCTGAATGACAATCCGCAAGTCGACAGAGTAAAGGGTGACACACACGTCGCACTTGATGGCTCTGAATTGTGTGTCGTTTTTGACGGCGATGGTGACTCCCTCAAACTTGGCCGCATCGAGCAGTTCGAAGAATCCGAACAGATAGCGGTTTCTGTCGAGTTCACTCGGGACGAAGCAGATGGAAGTTTGCAGCGTCTGGTGTGGAACCACCAGAAGATTGGCATCGCCGTCAACGATGATGGCCTTCGTCTCCGAATTGGAGATGAGAGGATTTCTATCGACGACATTGGTTTGAACGATACCGAAACCCATCGTATCACTATGATTGTGGATCAAGAATCCGATCATCTTCAAGTACTTGTCGACGATGCCATTGTGCTTGATCAGACTGATACTGATTTGGACTTTGTCGGCAACGGCGGAAGAGAGTGGGGTTGGATGTTGGGCACCCCATGGAGCGCCGACGTGGATGGTGTTATCTCGGATTTCCGAATTGACGATGATATCGCATTCGTTGAAGAAGGCTCGTTCGCGGACGCGACCATGTTCGGCTAACATTGCTAGGAACTGAAGCATGCTTCAACAGGCGGTGCGATACGCGCCGCCTGTTCGCATTCCCAAGGCCGGTCTGGCACCTTGTTCGAGTCTGACCTGCCGCTGTTTCTTCTCGCGAAACGCTAAATCCGTTACCTGTTTCTTGTGCGACAGATACGCTAAGATTACTTTTTGAGAACACACATCTCCAGAGAGGCCCAGGACGATTGGCGACGAGTGAGCAAAGCTTCGACTTGGGGAAAAACAGTTCCGAACTGGCCAAGTACGTAACTGACATGGGCAATCGGGTGCGCCTCCCGATTCCCGTGCTGATCTATCTATTGACGGTCGTAACGCCAATACTAGTAAACGTTGGCCCCCTCCTACTGTCGGGGCTAAGGATTTTTTTGATCATCATGGTCGTGCCTTTGGGCATCAACCTGTTGAGAGGCAAATACGGGCGGATCCTGGTCACGGACATTCTTTTCGGATTGTACGTTGCTTGGGCAATGATCGCTCTCATCGTCAATAATCCTGACCGAGTCGTTGAGTTCGTTGGAGCATACGCCGTCGAGTTTCTGGGCGGGTATTTGATCGGTCGAGCTTACGTGCGCAAGAAGGAAGACTTTGTCGCTCTGATCCGCCTTCTCGTGATAATTATCGTGTTGCTGCTTCCATTCGCCATATTCGAGTCACTGACTGGACGGCCGCCGATTATCGAGACGATTAGGAAATTGCCAGGCGTTTCCAGCGTCGGCATCCTGGATATCTATCAAAGAATGGGGCTCGAGAGGGTGCAAGCCGTCTTCGCACACCCAATTCACTACGGACTGTTCTGCTCTGCTGCGTTCTCGTTCGTGATGGTCGGTTTCCGCGGTATTTGGTCGATGACTATGCGCCTGATTGTAGGGGCGCTGATCGGGTTGAGCGTCTTCCTGTCGCTGTCCAGCGGTGCCCTGCTCCCAGTTATCCTTCAGCTGTTTTTGATTGTCTGGGCAACTGTCTTTCGGAATTTCGAACGAAGGTGGCTACTACTCTTAGGCCTCTTCGCGTTCCTTTACGTTGCGATCGATCTAGGTTCGAACCGCACACCCCTTAAGGTTTTCTTCAGTTATGCGACCTTCTCGGCCCATAATGCCTACTGGCGGGGCATCATATTCGAGTGGGGAATGATAAACGTCAAAGGAAGCCCAATTTTCGGGATTGGGCTTCATGATTGGGTGCGGCCGCACTTCATGCGCAGCGCAAGCGTCGACAATTTTTGGCTACTGAACGCCATGACCTATGGGATACCTGGTTTTCTTCTGCTCTTTTCGGGGTTTGTGGTGGGGGTGCTGCGCGTAAGCCTTCGCCGTTTTACGGGTGATCCGATACTTTGGCAGTTAAGGCGCGCCTGGGTATTTTGTTTCATCGGGCTCTCATTCACGCTCGCCACAGTTCATATTTGGACCGCGGTACTGTCCTTCGTGTTCTTCCTTTATGGGGCGGGTATGTGGTTCGTAACGGCGAGCGATGCGCAAACGATGAAAGGCGAATTGCCCGATAACCCCGAAATGACCAAACGAGGCATGGCTTTCCGCCACAATCAGATTGGTGATGAGAAACGTTTCTCTAGGGACATGCATGTTGCCGAGCCCACCGTTTCCGTCGAGGGGAACAGGAATGGCAAAAGCCACGTGCGGTCTGAAGCGCCTAAATATACTCGGTTCGATCCCAATGACGACAGGACATAGCATGACGACAACGCACGGCATTGCTTACGATGTATGTGTGATTGATCAAAATACAGTTCAATAAAACCTACAATTCAAAGACAATTCCTCTAGACATCTTAGTGATTGCCAGAGCAAGAATACTGACAAGAAAGGCAAGAAATTGGGCCAGATTGATTTCACGAGGTACCCGAAACAGTGGATAGTGACAGCCACACGTTACGAAGACCCTCGTCTGGGAAATTCTGATCTCTTCTCAGATTGGAATATCCAAGCAGCGAATGATGTCCCCATAGTCAAGATTAGAGATAGCAAAGGGAACGACATAGGGCGAATAATCGGTTGGGCGATTTCGCAAGGTAGCTTCCTTAAGGAAAGTCAATCAATAAGCCTAAACGCGGGAATGACGTTCGAAAACTTTTACAGGGACTTAAGTGGTAAGTTCGTTGTAATTTGGCGCGTCGCAAACGGAATGCTCAAGGTTCGCGAGGATGCGTCAGGCGGCTACCCCGCAGTGTTCTCAGGTGACCTAAGATCAGTTGCCTCCACCGTTTCAATACTGCAGGAGCTTGAGACGCTAGAAGAAGACAAGGACGTCACGAGCATCTTCAATTTTCCGGAGAACCGGGGTTTCCTGCCGTTCGGACTCACATCCCGCAAAGGTGTCCATAGGTTGATGCCCAATTTCGAGTTGGATTTGGAAAGCTTTGAGTCACGTCGATTCTGGCCTTCGGCGGAATTCCTTGGCAATCGAAAAAGTGACGAAGAGAGCTTCAGACCCCTGATAAACGATGCGGCCGAGCATGTAAAAAGCGTCGTCAATGCGATCCTGAGCACTGGAAATACGGTGATGTACCTCAGTGGTGGCCACGACTCGCGGATGACTATTGCTGCTTGTAAAGGGCACGAGAAAAAGCTTTTCTGCGAAACGTTTGGCGATAAAAAAACCATCAACGCCTACTTGGCACAAAAAGTCGCTGAGTTGGGCGGTTTCAATTTCCGCAACGTGTCAGTAGTTACTGCACCAAGGGAAGATGTAAGCGCCTGGTTGCACAGGACCGGATACGCGATGTACGATCCGGTATCTGAGTTGACAACGACAATTTCCAAAGAAGAAACGCCCGGCGCGTTCCAAATAGGTGGGACCGGTGCCGAACTTGCTCGAGCAACAAATTGGACCGACAGAGATATTGGTAATCCCGAGATAGACGTTTCTACGTTGTTGAAGCGTATCAGGGTTCCAAACACAAAGGTCATCCATGATGCAGCCGAAGATTGGTTGGCTGGCATTCCTGGGAGTCCAGACATCGCCACGATTATGGATCTCGCAAAAATCGAGCAGATACATGGTTGTTGGGCCGGAGCGGCGACTTATGGACATAATATACCCTTACCCTCTCTCTACCCATTCTCGGGACAGTGGTGGAATGAAATTTGTTTGACGTTAAGCCCTACAGAACGGGCGAAAGGGCGCGCTTACGTCGAGTATATGGACATCGTCTGGCCAGAGATGCGGCAACTTCCGGTGAACAAAGCGATTGGTTTAGACCGCTTTAAATTTTGGAAAGAGGAGGCCAAAGCCATGATCCCGAGTCGTTTGAAACGATTGATCAGGCCTTTGCGGTAACAAGAATAGGATTGCCTTTCTTGCTGACAAGCAAGTTACATAGAGCCGCAGAATGGAATTCACCGGCAATTATCACTTGAAGGAAAAGTTGACCCCAATGTCTGAGAAACCTAGGAAGAAGGCAAAGCGGTCCGGATTGAATCATCTATGGATTCTACGATCCGCTCTTGTGACAATCAGGCGGTTAATCAATGTGCATGTTTGGGGAATGGATATTCATCCGACCGTTCAAATGTCGTTGTCCGCCAAGCCCGATCGAACTTTTCCAAAGGGTATACACATTGCGGAGCACTCCTACATTGCGTTCAATGTTCGGATACTTACTCATGATCGAACCCGCGGTCTATACCTCAATACTCATGTCGGCCGAAACTGTTTTGTGGGCGGGTGCAGTATTATTTTACCGGGTGTCGAGATTGGAGATAATTGCGTCGTGGGTGCAGGTTCGGTTGTCACAAAGTCGATACCGCCGCGAAGTCTTGTTGCAGGTAACCCCGCCCGCATCCTGAAGTCGGATATTGACGTAGTAGAATATGGGCGTTTTCGGGGTGCTGATGCCACAGAGAGCGATTTGGTTGATCAAGGCCTCGTATGATGGCGTGCATGGGTGTTCGAATTTTCGCTAGCATAGCATTTCTCGCCGGACTAATGCTTGCTCCTGGAGAATCCGCCGCCGATAGTATGACTGTCCAGCGAACTCTTGAAGACAGCACGCGAAAGCCCGGATTGAAGATTGTGGTTTCTGGAACCAGCCTCAGCGCCGGATATTCGTGGCCGAAAGTGGTCGAGCGGCGACTGGGGGAGCATCTTGATAGAGAGGTTCGCGTTGAATCCATTTCTCGACCGGGCGCCACCTCTGAATGGGGCGTTGAGCAAGTTGGAACAATTATCCGAAGTCGGCCAGATATTTTGATCTTGGAGTTCTCAATTAACGATTCGGATCTAAGGCAATGGATTTCACTCTCTGGAAGCCGAGCGAACCACCTTCATATAATCGAGGAGGTTCGTCGCGAACTGCCGGCGACACAGGTGGTCCTCGCCTCAATGAGCCCCGCATATGGCCTTCGTCGCCTCATTCGTCCGCGCTTGCACCGATACTACGGATTGTACGAGGACCTTGCCGACAAAACGGGAGCTTCGTTTCTCGATTTGGGAGCAGCATGGACAGAAGTCGACGAAGTTCGTACGCATTTTCCAGATGGCTTGCACCCGAAAGACTCTATTGCAACTGAAGTCATCGTCCCGGTCCTGGTTGATTACGTCAGATCGAATGCCGAGGTTTCGCACGAACCTTAGAAGATCGCAGAAGGTAAAGGGATGCCAATACCATTTGGTTTGTCCTTCAAGGGTATTTTGAGAGATCAAGTTCGCCACCCAGAAGTTCGCGAAGCCTTTGATTGCTTTCTGTAAACCGACCAGAAAACTCTGTAGCGACATATCGCGAAACTGGGCGGTAGGAATCGAATGCCTTCTTGAAAAAAGGCCCTTTAAGCAGGAACCCAACTCCTTTGTACAGGCCGCCTGGTGTCGTACCAAAACTCACCAGAGGATTTGGATCCAAGACGCTTTTCTGAAAATAATTGGAACGCCTAAGAAATGGCGCAGCGTATTCGGGGTAGCTTGCCATTCTGACTTTCTTTTTCGCGTCTGAAATCCCCTTGAAGTTGCGATTGGCACAGAAGCTGGCAAGATCCTGTATCGATTGATCCATATTCCCCTGCAATGCTTCCTGCGGCAACACGAGGACTTTGTCGTCACCAAAGAGCTTGCGGTAGTGGGCGATCAGCCAGTCATATTCAAAGTGGGTTGCAGAGAAAGCGGGGAAGCTGGCGGTTTTCGGCATGTTAAAAAAAAGTTCAGGTGGCATCGTACCACCGCGGGAAACGTACTGCATGTAGATCGATCGAAGCACTTTGTCTTGCGCTCTAATGGTGATCAGGACATAGGCGTCAGGGAAAGCCTGATGTAGCCGTTCTGCATAAACGTCGCTTTCCCGCCCGCCAAAAAAAGGGTTGCCGACAAGAAGTTCCGACGAGATCACTGCCGTACTTCCTTTTGGCACTTCGGAGGATGCTTCCAGAATGGCGTCCCTTGGCACTTCATGGTCGAACTGGAGACCATGGATATCTGTGAAGTATCTTGAAACCTCCTCATGCCCCGACACCTGGTGATATCCATGTTCAGGTAGAAAGAGCTGTTTCTGCATCCAAGTTGTCGCGGTTTTGTGGTACCCGATATGCAAGAGAAGAGGCGTGGTCATGAGTTCGGGTCTTTCTGCTTAAAGGGTATGAAAGTTGAATGGTTCTTAATGTATCTTCGAAATTCGTACATAGAGTATAGGGAGAGTATCAACAATAATGCTACAGGAACAAACCCAATGATCTGCGGGAGCGAAAAAGGTATATTAGACTCTTCCAAAGAAGTTTGCGCCAATGTGTATGTCAGCAGTACGCCTGTCGTAATTAGCGGAAGGATCATGCGCCCCAGTATCACGCCGACTTTGTAATGGACGAGTGCCAATGCCACCAAATATCCAAGCATCTCACCAACGATTGCAATTATTATGACTGCATACAGGTCCGCGCCCGAAATCAGGGCGAACCAGGAAATCGGTAGGGTGGCCACTCTGAACATATTCGATATCATCGCATTGGTAGTATGCGCCTTTGCCAACGCGACGACCGCGCAGCCGGCTTTGAATACTCGTAACGCGTTTAGAAGTGCTAGCCAGGGCAGATATGGTATGAGTGCCGAGTATTTCGGCCCAAGCACGAAGTGAACGAGTGGGCCGCCGAACAAGAAAATCGCAGTTACGAGCAGAGCCCCATTTAGCAAACTTGATTGCATTGTGACGATGGACAAATATTGAAAATCGTGTTGAGCGTTCTTTGCTCTCGACAGTTGAGGAAGAAAGAATGACCTTGCGCTACTGGCAAGAATAAGTGTCGGTGTGAGTGTAAGAGTGAAACCCATCGCAAGAAGGGCAAGTTGCTCCATACCAAGTTCACGTCCAACAATGATTTTCTCGCCTTGGAAGACCCCGAACAATAAAATGCTGTTGAGCAGGAGGGGCCATCCAAATGAAATCGCTTCGGTCATTATCCCTCTATCAAGTGTCACCCTGTAGGCACGCTTTGAAAAGGCATGCGAAACCCCTGCCAATATCACTGCTTGAATAATCAGTGCGAACAACATCACACGATAGTTAGGAAAAACGAGATAAATGGGCCAGACCAATGCAGTTGAAACCAAAGCAGGTGCCAAGGCGCTAGACACAAGTGGGAGAAACTCCATCTGTCTTTGGAGCCGGTAAATGTCGAAATGGACAAAGCCTCGAACCAGCGGCACGATTGCAAGAACTTGGAAAGCCCATGCGATTTCCGGCACACCCATGAATCGCGATATCGGTCCAGACAAAAAGAACAAAATTGCTGCGGACAGAAATCCGCGTAACAGATGGAAACCTTGAAGACCCGCTTGTTTCTTTGGATTATCTCCGTCGTCATCTTGAATAATAAGATGCTGCAGCCCTATTGCTCCCAACATCTCCACCGCACCCATGCTAATGGCAAAGGTGGCGGCAATACCATAGTCTTCTACGCTGATAAGTCGGGCGATCAGCAAGTTGCGAATGAATAACACGGCAGAGGAAGACGCGTTTCCTGAAAGCAATAATAGAGCTGACTTAAGCATATTGGACTCAGAAACCATATCTGACTTGGTTGGTATGTTGCGCCCAAACGGTTGATATAACCGTTTTGATCGCACCCGGCATTGCTTCTGCATAAGCGAGAACGCGCAACTCTGTTTTATGCAAATGGACGAAAATCACGTTCCCCAATTCGGAGGAGAATTCTCATTACATCGGAACGAAACGCGGTAGGTTCGGTAGGCTTTCCTCTAAAAACCCTTGGATCCTTGCGTCGGCGTCTGCCTCGGTTTCGCCAGGCAGGATTGGGGTCGAGTAGCGTACGAGGGCGCCGTCTGTGCGGCCCATCACAAGCCCGTCTTTCAGCACGCCCATCTTCGCGACGAAATCGTTGATCTGACGTTTGCCGCGCTGCTCGAACCAGTAGTAGACAAGCTGCTGGTTCGTGCCCTTTTGGATGACGGCGCGGTTGACGGGGAACGTCTCGTAACCGGCCACGCCCGAGCGCACCTCGTATGGGTCGAGGCTGAAGATCTCCCAACCGCCGACAGGCAAGCACACTTCCGGAGAGTGGATGCCATCGCCTTCGGTCTGGTTCTTGTAGAATGCAACGAACATGCTGACGTAGCCGCTTGCCTGTGCGGAGGCGTAGGTCGACTGCAGGTAATCGGACGCGCCTAGAGTTTTCTCGACCTTGGGGTCGAGCCTCGACGTCGATCCGGACCATTCACCGATCTGGCGCGGGAAGATCGCGAAGGGGTCACGGTCTGGCGTTGCAGAATCCGGTGCCGGCTGAAGCATCCAGGCCGCGGAAACGATGAGCGTGAGAAGCGCACCGGCCGCAAGAGCGCGCGACGGGCGAATGCCGAAGATGCGCAGGAAGATCGGCGCGAAGCCCTTGGTGTCGAGGTCGATCACCTCGGCCAGAGGTTTCGGGTCCCGCGTCAGGCGTTGCAAGGCGATGGCCATGATGAACAGGATGATGATGCAGAGAACGAAAATCACCCAGCCTTCGAAGAAATGCAGGAAGCCTTCGGCCTGTTCGATCCCGTGCTTGTTCACGAGCATCCCGATCACGCCGATGCGCACCGAATTCATCAAGACGGTCAGGGGTGCTGCCGAGATCAACAAAACGAGCTTATGCCAGAGCGGACCACGATAGAGGATCGCGAAGAGATACGAGAAGCTCAGGATCGGGAAGAGATAACGCAGGCCCGAGCAGGCTTCCGCGACCTGGAGCTTGTAGACGCCAAGATCGATCACGTTGCCTTCGAGGAAGACCGAGACACCGGCGAGCTTGAGGAACCAAACGCCGAGTTCGGAGGACACCCATTGCAGGAAGATGGTGAGCTGCCAGTACACGAAATTCGGCAGAGGCAGCATGAACACAAGGTGTACGACCGGGAGGAGGTGGTGCCTCCCACGTTCCCAGCCAAACACGGTGAGCATGACGCCACCGACCCATATGATCATCGCGTAGGTGACGATGTCGGGGATCCGGGTCAGGTTGCCGAGGACCGCGACCAGTAGGCCGAACACGATGACCGCGACGCCGACACCGCGGTCAGTCACAGTGTCACGTGGCAAGGGTGTTCGGCGCAGTTCGCGAAGGAACAGGTATAGCGAGATCAGCGGGATCAATGGCCCATGACTGTATTCCGCCGTCGACCACGCTTTCGCGAGCGAAACGAACCCGATCCAGAAGATCGGGACCGAGCCGGCCAACATGAGGATGTACCAAAACAGGCCCGTCACGTTCAGCGCAGGCATGATTGAGGACGGGGTTTTCAAACTCTCGGAAGAGGACATCAAAGACTCATCAGACAATGCAGCAGCAAGGCAAAACCGCCTTTCGTTGATACTCTATTCGCAAGAAAATGGAAAAGCGATGACGAACCTCGGAAAGGGTCTTCAAACTTTCGTCTGCGCAGCCATTTTGGCCGCGCAGACGAAACAATTCATGAGTTCAGGGGCGATTGCCGAAGGTGTAATCGAGCACGACGAAAACCTCGTTGGAATGACGTCGACCCAGGGCAGAATCACTTCGAATCCTATGCTCGTATCCGGCGGAGATATCCCAGTCTTCGGTCAGCTCGTAAGAGTAGGTCGCGCGCAGGCTGGCGAGGATGGTGCGGTCCACTGGCGCGACGCCGAAATCCTCGACCGCGGCGAAGTCCGCTTCGAAGGCGAGCGAGGACACCTGGTTGATATCGGTCGTATAACCGAGGTTCAGATTGGTCCTGACGACATCGTTCAACGCGTCACCCGTCGTCACCCGCCGTTGGGCGCCCGCGGTGATCTGTCCACGTGGCAGATCATAGACGTAGGCCAGGCTCCCGACCGGGAAGAACATGCCGCTTGGTCCGCGTGTGACGCCGAGGCTCGCATCAAGCGATCCAGTGGGAAGCTCGTAGGCCCGGCTGGCGGTCAGCGTGTTGCGTCGACCGTTGATGGAGAGGTCGCTGTCGAGCATCAGCCCATATGAGCCGGTCGGCACTTCACGGGTCAGGCCGAGCGAGCCGCTGAAGCCGCTGCGTACCGTGGTCGTCGGCACGTTCGTCGTCTCGGTGATGTAGTCATATCCGAGGCTGGCCTCGAACACCGTAATCGGATCGAACTCATACGTCAGGCCCGCGGTCGCGGCGAGTGTGTCACGGTTCGTCATCACGGCGTCGTTGGCCGAGTAAAGCGTCTTGCTCGCCGCAAGCCGCCCTTCGAGGACGGGCGAGAAACGGAATCGCGTGAACACCTCGGCGGAGTTGGTCATGGAATCGAACAGGGCGGGGTCCGTGGTCCCGGTATAGGTCGTGCGATTGTGGTCGAGCGCGATGCCGTAACCGAACGGGTCCTGTAATCCGCCTTCGAAAAGGACGCTGGCCTGCGTCGTCACCCGCGAACCGCTGTCGATAATCAGGTCGGTGTCATCGAGTTCGTCGTCCTCGTCGATCAAGGTGAGAGGATCGGCGAAGTCGAGGTTGATCTGCCGATAGCTCGCAGCGAGTTCGAGCCGCGAATTGACGCCCTCGCGGACGTAGGTCGCGTTTGCGAAAGGTTCGTCGAGGAGGCCGGTGAACGGTACGGTCGGGAGCGCCGCACCGCGCGCCGAAACGCCAGCGTTGAACGTGAAGGTGGAGATCGGCGTTCCCGTCTCGAACCCCATCGTGAATCGGTTGGTCCAAAGGGCCGAGACGCCCGGCGATGGGTTGCCCAGACCAAGATTGTCATTCACGCGCAATTCCGAATTCACGCCGAACGTAAATGCACTGCCACCGAACAGATCCTGTCCGGTGGCTGGAATTGCGAAAGATATGATTGCGGCGGTACTCGCGAGGCGAGCCGTCTTCCTAATTGTCATGTCCACCTGCTCACCTCTCTTATGGGGGTGTTGTTATTCGAACAGCCTTCTTTGCGGAACAACGATCACGTCGCCGGGCGCAAGCATCGTGCTGCCCGAGATGCTGTTGACGCCGCCGTTGGCGTGGTAGTTGTAAGGATAAATCTTGTCACCGCGACGCAGCTGGATGCGTTTTCCGGCCGCGAAACGGGTCAGGCCGCCACCTTGCGCGATGGCTTGAAGAATGGTGATGCCCTGCGAACCGGCCAGTTTGCCCGGATTGGCGATTTCGCCGGTGACGTAGATGTCGGTCGTCGGAGGCACGAAGGGGCCTGCTGCCAATGCCGCGGGCCGCTCGGCCAGCTGACCGACGGAAACGAAAACCGTGGGCGTCGACGCGAAGTTCGAAGACAGGCGATCCGCGATGTCGCTCGCGACTGCTCCGGTGGTGCGGCCTGCAACCGGGACGTTGCCGGCAAAGGGGAAGCTGATCGTCCCGCCCGGCAAGACGAGGGCGCTGCGATTGAGGTTGTTGTCCTCGACGACCTCGATCTGAAGAGTATCCCCGGTGCGGATCTGATACCCGTTTTGTGCGGTTGCGGCATTGCTAAGCAACAGCACGCTCAGGATGGCGGCAAAGGTCCTGGTGAACACCTTGATCATGATTAGTCCCCTTCGACAGACAGTCGGCTCATAGGTTTATAACAAGATTCGAACAATCGCACAAAACAAGCAACGTCAAACGCTTCTTTTTGCGGCAGAAATGTCGCAAAGTCGTGGCTCAGTTGTTTTCGGTCGTGGACGTGTCCGGGTTTTCTTCGGCGAGAGCGGTGAGTCTTGCGATCTCTGTCTCGACCACCTCCGATATTTTATCATCGGTTTCAAGGCTTTGCACAACCTTGAATTGCTCGAGAGCTTCGGCGTTCTGACCCGCTGCAGCGTAGGTCGCGGCCAGATGGTACTGCACGTAGGGGTCTGACGAGAGAGCCTCGGCCGCCGGTATCAGATACTTGAAAGCTTCCCTGTGATCGCCGCGCCGCGACATGATCCAGCCATAGGTGTCCTGAAAAACCGGTTCTTCGGTATCGACAAGCCGACGGGCGATTCGCCATGCGCGTTCCAGATCCTCGGGGTCGTCGCTGTGATCGGTCAGCAGGGAGGCAAGGTTGTTGGCGACAACGGCGCTGTCGCTGAAACGATCATAGAGCGCGTCGTAAACGGAGATCGCGCCTTCGAAATCCCCAGCGGTTTGAAGCCGCTCGGCTTTCGCCCACATGAGTTGTGGGTTTTCAGGCAGTGTGGCCAATGCGTCGTCCAGTACGGCAGACGCCTTCTCCTGGTCGTCCAACATCAGTTGCAGGCGATAAAGGGCGAGCCATGCGCCCTGATTTTCCGGGGCGTCTTCGAGAACTTCGCGGTATTCCGTTTCAGCCTGGTCCGTGCGTCCATGCAGGACGAGCACCGCGGCATGCACCGACCGCAGCACCACATCGCCGGGTTTGCTTTCGAGCGCGTTTTCGATGTGGGACAAAGCGCCATCGAGATCATCCCGGGCGACGAGCGACCGGACCACACCCAGCGTCGCGCCAGAAGGACCGCTGCCCTCTGCTTCGAGACCTTCCAGGAAAGACATCAGGGCATCTTGCCGCCCTTGAGCTTCGAGCATCCGCGCTGTGAGCTCGTTGGCCCTGTTGGTTGCATCGGGGAGCGTTTCGAGCTTGTCGATCACGCCCTGTGTGCGTCCCCAATCCTCGATCTGAATGTAGAGCGTCCCCAGCGTCATCAGGATCGAGATGTTTTCGGGCTGGAGGCGCAGGGCGTCGAGGAGCACGCTTTCGGCCGCGATTTCACGATCGCTTTCAGCGAGGAAATTCGCGTAGCGGAGGGATTCCTCTGGCGCATTCCCGGATGCTTCGACCGCGAGCGACAGCATTTCAGCCATGAGGGTCGTGTGACCGACCCGTTCATGCGCACGCGCAAGAAGCGTCATGAGTTCTGCGTCGCGAGGTGCTTCGCCCAGGGTTTCGCGAAGCAGAGCGATCGCTTCGTCCGTTTCGTCGTCTTCGATCAGCCACGTCGCCTTGAGCTTGCTGGCCTGAACATGCGACCGGTCGTTTTCGAGCACCATTTCGATCTGCGACCGTGCGACAACCGGGTTCCCGTTCGCGACCAGCATGTGCGCCAAGGTCACGCGCGCGTCATTCACATCGGCAGACGGTTCAGCCCCTTCGAGCATCGCTTCCATTTCGGCAATCGCTTCGTCCTTCGCACCAGCATCGAAGATCAGCGCGGCGCGCAGGGCGCGAAAGGTCGCCTCATGCGGGGTGCCATTTTCGATGATTTTGTCGAGCTCGGCACGTGCAACGTCGCGCCCGCGAACCTCGGTCAGAAACTCGACGAGCTGGACTTGCTGGTCCGGTGTTTCTGCGTTCGGATCAACCTCGCTGCGGAGGAACTCTTCGGCCGCATCCGCATCGTTTCGGTACATGTACCAACGCAGTAGCGTGTCGCGGACGTTTTCATCCTCGGGAAACTGTTCGACCATCGCGAGCAATTCCTCGACGATCGCATCCTCGTCACCGATCTGGTTCATCACTCCAAGACGGAGCGTTCGAAGATCCTGGCGGTCCGGCGTCGCTTCGATTGCCGAGTCGAGCGCCGCAAGCGCGCCCTGCCAGTCCTGCCGCAGAAGAAGCTGGTCGATGACGACCCGCAGCGCGAGCCGTGCATCAGGATGCTCTTGAAGCAGGGCGGACGCCTCTTCGAACACCTCTTCCTTGCGTTCGGCGTCGTCAGCTTCAAGCGCATCCCGGTAATCAAGATTGACCAACACCGCGCGAACACTGGGATCTTCCGGGCGAAGTTCGGCGGCGACGCGACCATCCCGTTCCGCTTCTTCCCAGTCGCCGGCTTCGATGGACATTTCAGCCAAGGCGAGCCGACCGTTGAAATTTTCCGGGTATTGTTCGATCAGGCGAAGATATTGCCGGAACGCTTCGGATGTCTCGCCGCGCCTGCGTTGAAGGCCTGCATATGTCTCACGTGCCTCTTCATGGAAGCCGTCGAGCTGGAACACGTTGCGCAGTTCGATGACCGCACGCTCCTCGTCGCCTTCTTCAATAAGTTGCAATGCGGTCTGGAAGTGCTGTTCCGCGCGCTCCTCATCAGATTCGCAGGCCGACAGAAATGCCAGGCCGGCAACGAGAAACAGCCCAGTAAAAAGGCGTCGCAGCATGAGAGTATCCCTTCACGCGGCCTGTCACCCTGGTAGGCCGCTTCGACCCGCAGCATACGCCGCGGGTCGTCTTTCGCTCAATACCCCGTGCAGTTCAAAACTGCGCGAAAAGTCTTAAGCAGGATCGCGGTGTCTGTTTTCAGCGACAGAGACCGGTAATAGTCCGCATCGTAATGCGCACGTGCGGCGAAAGCCGTGTTGTTGCGGTCGGAGACCTGCCACGCGCCGGTAATGCCGGGGCGAAGTGCATAGTATTCCGTGCCAGGATAGAGGTCTTTCTGGTCCTCCATCATCGGGCGCGGACCGACCACGGACATTTCCCCGGTCAACACGTTCCAGAGTTGCGGCAACTCGTCCATCGAGGTGCGACGAAGAATGCCGCCAATGCGGGTGATGCGCGGGTCGTTCTTTAGTTTCTGCGTCCGCTCCCATTCCGCGCGAGCGGCGGGATCTTCGGCAAGATGTTGAGCCAAACGACCATGGGCGTCACGCACCATGGAACGCATTTTCACCATCCCGAACGTTTTCCCATGACGCCCGACGCGCATCTGGCGGTAAAATGGCCGCCCACCGTCGAGTGCAACGAGAAACGCCATCGCGGCGATCAGCGGCACCGCAATAGGCGCCACTGCGATCACAAACGCGATATCAAGCCCGCGTTTGAAGTGTTTACGGTATGTAAGTCGCCCCACCGACTCACGTTGCCGATCAGGAATCGAGACAGGCCGTCCCGTGATCGACGAAACGTCTTTGAAATGAGTGGTCATAATTACCCCAGCAAACCTTATGCTCCCCCAGCCGGCAATGCCTCGCCGACCAGCTTTTCGTTAACTGCCCGAAGCCTCGAAATGTTTCTAATTTTTATGTGCAGCAGCACTAACTTGACAGTTAAATCCCTCTTACGAATCCGAGCCTAACACCATTTTGCCACATTTGTAACGAATTTGATCCACTGAGTGCCACATTCTGGATAAGCTCATGAACTTCATGGATAAAATGGGCGTAAACAGACTGTTCTCACCCTCGCATTGTTTCCTAAATGGCAACGGTTGAGCACGCAAGGGTCAACTGGCTTTCAGACGCGCAAATTGGCCGCTGTTGTCACGGTCTCGTTGTTTTCACTTCACACAGAATCGCCTTAATGAACGGGTACGCGAATGGCGCAAGGACTCGAATCGTAGCGCGATGCCATCCCTTGGGGGGGTGCCCGCCACCGGAAGCAAGGAAAAGGTTAAGTGCCGGTTTGCACATTTTGCACCATTTCGGCAGCATGTAGGCTCGACGTCGAGGCAGAGGACGTCGCACAATAAATTGACTCGTTAGTTAGTGAGCAGGATGAATTCCGAAGAACTTTATGCCGGGTATTTCGGCCTGGACGAGAGGCCATTCACACTTGTGCCCGATCCGAGCTTTCTGTTCTGGTCTGGACAGCACAAGCGTGCACACTCCATTCTCGAGTTCGGAATCATGTCGCGCGCACCGATCACGCTCATCACGGGCGAAATCGGGTCGGGCAAGACGACGCTCCTGCAGAACTTGCTCAAGCAGCTCGACGACACCGTGAACGTAGGTCTGATTTCGAACGCTCAAGGTGGACGAGGGGAATTGCTGCAATGGGTTCTGAACGCATTGTCGGTGCCCGTCGATCCCTCCGCTTCTTATGTCACGATGTTCCAGAAGTTTCAGGACTTTATGATCGAGGAATATGCGGCCGGCCGTCGCGTCGTGCTCATCATCGACGAAGCCCAGAACCTTTCCACGGAAGGTCTCGAAGAGCTGCGGATGCTCACCAACATCAACAGCAACAAGGACGAACTGATCCAACTGATCCTCGTCGGTCAGCCGGAACTCAAGGGCATGGTCCTGAACCCGAACATGCGGCAACTTGCGCAACGCGTTGCGGCCAGTTTCCATCTGAACGGCATGGACGAGGAAACTGTCGGGAAGTATATCGCGCATCGGCTCAAGGTCGCTGGCGGCACGGGCGAAGAGTTCAGCGATGAGGCCGTTGCAAAAATTCATGAAGCGACCTGCGGGATCCCGCGATTGGTCAACCAGCTTTGCGAGTTCTCGATGCTCTACGCGTGGGGGGAAGAAGTGAAGCAGGTGAACGCAGGAATTGTCGAGGACGTCTTGAACGACGGTGTTTTCTTTGGCGGATTGTCACTGAAAGAGGATCCAAGCTCGGATTGCCTGTTCTTGAGTCAGAGATATCGCGCAGATGCGACGGAGGAAAAGAACTGATGACTTCCGCGCAAAGTCTGAACACATTCGGTATGGCCGCAGATGCTTGCGCGGTGATGTCGGACCACTGCTGGGGCAGGATTGAATGAAAAGCACGCTGAAATTCTACTGGTCGATCTTCCTGCGGCGGTCGCCGTACTTCCTGATCGTCGCAATCCTCGTGGCTTCGGTCTCGGTGATCGTCGCCAGGTCGCTTCCACCGGTTTACGAGTCGCAGATGCGCCTGATCGTGGAGTCACCGCGAATTCCATCGGAACTTGCAGCCTCGACGGTCCGCACACCGGCGGAAGAGCAGCTTCAGATCATCGAACAAAGGTTGCTGACACGCGCCAACCTTCTGCGCGTGGCCAACGAGTTGAAGGTTTTCGACGACCAGCCACGGATGCTGCCTGATCAGATCGTGCGCAACATGCGGGCACGGACATCGATCAGGAGTTCGGCGGGCCGCAACGAAGCGGCGCTGATGACACTGACGTTCGAGGCGACGTCGGGCGAAAAGGCCGCCGGTGTTCTGAATCAGTTCCTCACCATGATCCAGCAGGAGGACGTTGAGTCCCGGACTGTTCGGGCGGGCCAGACGCTCGAGTTCTTCGAACAGGAAGTGTCCCGACTGAGTGAAGAGCTTGCGACGCGGAGTGCGCGTATTCTGGAGTTCAAGAGCGACAATATCGATGCGCTCCCAGAAAGCCTCGACTACCGGTTGAACCAACAAACGCTTCTGCAACAAAGTCTCAACTCGCTTGACCGCGAATTGACGAGCCTGGACGAGCAGCGCAACCGCCTGATCCAGATATTCGAATCCACCGGGCAGGTTTCGGGAGCCGCCGGCGCGGCGCAGACCCCCGAACAGCGGCAATTGGAAACGCTGAAATCTGAATTGAACGAAGCGTTGGCGGTCTATTCACCGGAAAACCCGCGGATCAAGATGCTCGAAGCCCGGATCGAACAACTCGAGAAAACCGTTGGTGCTCAGGCAGCATCAGAAGAGCCGACCGAAGGAACAGGGAATTCTCTGCTGGATGTCCAATTGGCGGAAATTGCCGCTCGGCGATCCGTGCTTGAGCAACAACGTGATGATACGGAGAAGCAACTCGGCACTTTGTCGGAGACGATCTCGAAGACGCCGACCAACGCGATCCAGCTCGATGAACTTGAACTGGACTACGAGAATGTTCAGCGACAATACAATATCGCGGTGGACCGTCTTTCGCAGGCCAGCACCGGCGAACGGATCGAAGTCATGGCGCGCGGGCAGCGCATTTCCGTGATCGAACCGCCAGCCGTGCCCAACCAACCTTCAAAACCCAATCGCACGGTAATTGCCGCAGGTGGTGGTATCTTTGGGATTATCCTCGGGCTGGCGCTTGTCGTTTTGCTTGAAGTTCTCAATCGTTCGGTCCGCCGACCGGAAGAACTCGTAAACAAGCTCGGTATCACGCCGCTTGCGACAATACCGAACTACGGAACGCCGGGCGGGTCGCGTCGTTGGGGAAGGATCGTTTTGCTTGTCGCGGTGCTGATCCTGATCCCGATAGCGATGTACGTGATACATGAATACTATCAACCGTTGGACGTCATCGTGCAGCGCGTCATGAACCGACTGGGCCTTAGCTGGTAGTAGCCAGCCGATCGTAAACGAAGGAAGACACGGGAATGGAAAAACTTCAGTCGGCAATCGAAAAGGCCCGTTTGCAGCGAGAGACCGCGAACGCGTCGGATGCCGTCAAGACAGCGAAGAAAACCACAGTCGCGCCAAAATCGAACGATCTGACGGATATCTGGACCGCTTTGGAACAGGTGTCGGTTTCCTCGCAGGTGGTCCGGGACAACCACCTTCATGCACAGGCTGGTGGTCACGAGGCTGCGCCTTTCGACATGTTGCGCACACGCATTCTGCAACAAACCCGCGCGAATGGATGGAAACGCGTCGCCATCGTTTCGCCCGACAGTGGCTGCGGCAAGACGACAATGGCGGCGAACCTTGCCTTCAGTTTTGGCCGTAGAACGGATTTCCGCACGATGGTGCTGGACCTCGACCTGCGGCGCCCGCAATTGGCGTCAAAGTTCGGGTTGAAGCCGCAACACACGATGGCAGACGTGCTTCAAGGCCGTTTGGAGTTTTCCGGTCACGGGGTTCGGCTGGGAGACAATGTCGCGCTTGGGCTCAATAACGGGCCAGTCGAGAATTCCTCGGAAATACTTCAATCCGAGACGACCAAGGATGCACTTACCGTCCTGCAGGATACATATCAGCCCGATCTGATGCTCTTCGACATGCCACCGCTCCAGGCCGCTGACGACAATTTCGGGTTCCTGAACAACGTGGATTGCGCAATCCTCCTGGCCCAGGCCGAGCATACGACCATCAAGCAGATTGATGTGGCAGAGCGACAGATCGCAGAATTGACGAATGTGCTGGGCGTCGTTTTGAACCAGTGCCGATACACGGACGACGCCTATGGATACGGATATTACTGACGCCGCTATCGACGCTGCCGTCATTATCCCGCACTTCAACGATGTAATGCGGTTGGAACGTTGTCTCGCGGCGCTTCGTCAGAACGACCGCGCTGGTGTCGAAATCGTCGTTGTCGACAACGGATCGACGCAGTCTCTCGATGAAGTTCGAGCTGCCTACCCCGAAGTTCAGTTCCTCGTTGAAAACGAAAAGGGCGCGGCGGCAGCACGAAATCTCGGTGTGGCTGAAACCGACGCTGAACTTCTCTTCTTCTTAGACGCTGATTGCGTGGCAGCGCCGGACTGGATCGCGACGGCACGAGCAGTTGCCCCACTCGCCGACCTCATCGGAGGACGTGTCGACGTATTCGATGAAACACCGCCTCCGCGAAGTGGTGCTGAAGGGTTCGAGGCGGTCTTCGGATTCAATTTTCGACGCTATATCGAGGAGATGGGTTTCACGGGTGCCGGCAATCTCGTCACCAACAGAACCGTATTCAATAAGGTCGGCCCATTCCGTAATGGGGTATCCGAAGACCTGGAATGGAGCACGCGGGCGGTGGCGAAAGGGTGCTCGCTGATTTATCGGGACGATATGGTTGTCGGACACCCGTCGCGTTCCGACTGGAAGGCTCTCCGGCACAAGTGGAATCGGATGACACGTGAGCTTTTTGCGACACATGAGGCTTCCGGGAAATCGCGACTTGCGTGGGGCGTTCGTGCACTGGGGATGCCGTTCAGTGCGTTCGTGCATCTGCCAAAGGTCTTGACCTGTCAGAAACTTGACGGCGTCGGTGAAACGACGAGGGCGGTCGTGACATTGTTTCGGCTTCGGGTCACCCGTATGCGGTGGATGTTGGCCCAGGCCGTCGGTGGATCGATCTAGCTCGACGTCCGATTCAAGATGCGGTTTGACCGACTCATCGGCATGACGACACGTGCGCCAATTTTTGCTTACCGGAAACAATGTTTTTCGAACACGGCTTCTCGGGAGCGCCGGTGATCGATCCCCGGAATGGACTATCATTGTTTCCAAAGCAGCGACATTAGTATTCCTTGCTTCCAGACTACGCATATGAAATTACAATGAAAACTCCGAATCACTTCCATATTGAAGCGACTGGATGTGATCGGAGAATCACAGGTGACCTATTCTTCTTTGGAACATTTCCCTTTTCGGCGGAATTGTGCTAAGAACAAGGCAAGGATGGGGTAGAGTTTGGAATTGGGGAAAGAAATGAAGATTGGATTTATGGTGAAATCGGCTGTCGCAGCCGCGTTCGCCGCTTTGGTATCGACCGCTCCCGCTTCTGCAGTAACTGTCACGAAATTCGATGGTCAGCATTGCGGCACGGGCGCAGCATACAATTCGTGCACGTTCGACGACTCGACGGCTGCGATCATGTTCAATGTGAACATGCGTGGGACGACCGAGTTCTCGCTTCGCCGCGCAAACCCGCTTTTCGCGTCGCTTGACGGAAGCGAGTTCAAATTCGAGGTGACCCACCGCAAGCACGGTAATGCACTGGCCGGCAAGTGGACTTACACGCCGGGCGAAGGTGACCCGATCATCACGGCAATGCTTCTCAACACGCCTGGTGGCGGGATGATCGCGTCCGATCTGAACAAAGACGGCACGGTAGGTGGCTTCTGGTCGCCGGGCGGTGACAAGCTCCGTGTGATCAACTTCTTCGCAAGGGTTACTGACACCGGTGGCGGCAGCTCTCCGGACATCTCGGCTGCAGTTCCTCTGCCAGCCGGTGGCGTGCTTCTGCTTTCGGCATTGGGTGCTTTCGGGATCCTGCGACGTCGCCGCGGGGCCTGATTACGCAGACTTATCTACTGAGCACGGGCGGCATATTAGCCGCCCGTTTTCGTTGGGTTATCCTGTATTGACTCGCATTCACGCTATTGCAGAGAATCAGTGACTGAACAAAAAAAAGACGCTAAGTATTAGGCTTGTAGAGTGTTTGATTTTCTACTGGGGGTAGGAATGACTATTATGAATGCAATGAAGACCGCTATCGCGTCATCCCTGATCGGGATGATGACGGTAGGTGCCGCATCTGCGGCAGTCATGAAGTACTATGACGGAAAAGAATGCGAGGGAGGCAAGGGCGGCTTTAGCGCTTGCACCTTGCTCGGCGATCCTGACGGCTCGCCGACGATCGTGAAATTCGGCGCTAGCCTGACCTTGTCGGAGGTGAGCACGCGTTTCCCGTCGATCACCGGAGACGAGTTCAAGTTCAAAGTGACCGAAACGAAGAACGGGTCCGAGATCATCGCCGGCTCATGGACCTACACGCCAACGGGGAGCGACCCGAAAATCACGGCGTTCGCCGTGAAGGCCGGCAACGGATACTATCTGTACACCGACCTGACGGCAGACGAGGCGCTCGGCATGTCCTGGGTGACGCCGGAGCGTAAGGGCGTGTCACATATAACCTTCTTCGACACGGGAATGTCGGCAGTGCCAGTGCCTGCGGGTGGCGTGCTCCTGCTTTCTGCATTGGGAGCTTTCGGGTTCCTGCGGCGTCGCAAGTCGGCCTGACGGTCTAGCAAAGTTTGCAGGAAGGCGGCCCTCATGGGCCGCCTTTTTGTTTGTGCGTTGAAGCGACTTAATACGTTCACGCGACGTGGCGACGTCTTAGCGGCCCGCCGCGTTTCCATTCGATGAGTGCGGCGGCCAGCCAGCCGGCGACGAAGCCGCCGAGGTGGGTCTCCCACGCGAGTAGTCCGCCCTGAAGCACCCAGACGACTGCGTTCAACGCAACCAGCACGGCGATCGTTTGAAGGACAGGTCGAAGACTGCGCCGAGCCCTGCGGCGCCCCGACCAGCGCCAGTATTGCCACGTCCCGACGAGGCCGAACAATGCACCAGACGCGCCAACCATCGGTTGCGGGCTGGAGGTCAATAAACCGAACAGAAGCGCGCCTCCGACCGCCGAGACGAGATAGACGAAGAAAAACCCCTTCACACCCAAACGAAGTCGTAGGATCCGACCGACGACCCACAGAACGAGCATATTTCCGATCATATGGACCGGCCCGCTGTGCAACAAAGAGTAGCTGAGGAACATCGTCCAGGGTTGAGCTGGGAAGTTGGGTCGCCAATCATGCAGCAATCCTGCCCAGAAAGCACCGTTCTGATAGGCGATAGCCCGCCAGCGTTGAGTCCCTAACACACCGTAGTCGGCTGCAGTCAAAACAAGTTCAATCCCGACGTTCGCTAAAACCAGCGCGACGATTGCGGCGCCAAGGGGAGGGACGTGTTTTTGTCGGGAACCCATATGGTAGCTTTGCCCCGGCCCGCAGGTCGGTGCAAGCCAAGTTGCAGCGCATTCGAAGTTGCTTGTCGGAAGGCCTTCGCGGTTGCCGAAGCGGTGGTGGCCGTGGCCATAGGGAATTTGCCGGTACCAGCGGGAATAACGCTAATTGATCCCCGAAATTCAACGACTTCGCGGTAATTTCCGGATTGTCGTGTTCCGCGAAACGCCAACTTCGAAACATCGTTTCAGCCGTGCATAATTGTTGAAATAAGCCTTGACGTATTGGGTGCCGAAACGACACTTGTGACGTTGGGGTATGGGCAGAGGACGGCAGGGGACCTGCATGTTGGATCTAATCCTCATAGTTGCTCTCGCGGTGGTGTTTGCGAGCAGCCTTTGGTACTTCGTGCCCTGGGTCGTACGCCGTGTGCAGACGAGGTCGCTGCGACAACTATGCGCACAAAAGCGCGCGATAGTATTGACGTTCGACGACGGGCCATCTGAATCCTTCAGTTCAAATCTTGCGGACTTTCTCGAAGCCCGGAACGCTCGTGCCACCTTTTTTCTAATCGGTGAAAACGCCACGAACCACAGTGATTTCGCTCTGAAATTGCACGATTCCGGACATGAAATCGGGAGCCATACCAGACATCATACCAATGCTTGGCAGACCCCACCTGTTCGCTCGATCCGTGACGTAATGGCGGGACGCGAAGACTTAAAAGGCATTGGGATTCAAACGCACTTGTTCCGCCCACCCTTCGGAAAAATCACGCTCGGTAGTCTCATCTACGCGAGCCGTGTCAGGGATCGACTTGCTTTTTGGACCATCGACAGCCGCGACAGTTGGGCTCCCCGGCCGGTAAAAGATGTTCTGAAAGACGTGCAGTCCCAAGGTGGTGGTGTCATTCTCATGCATGATTTTGAAAGGCCTCTCAGAGGCCCTAATCCAGAGGGCCACAAAGACTACGTTATTTCACTGACAGGCGCACTTCTGGATTTTGCAGACAAACATGACTTCGCTATCATGCGGTTTGGTGATCTCTTCGACAACGCGGCTGGAGCCAGTGCGAGATGACACGGAGAAATCATGTATTGGCGGTTTCTTCGGCGGGGGGCCATTGGGTGCAGCTTATGAGGCTCCGCCCAGCGTGGGACGATTGCGTAGTGACGTATGTCACGACGGACGCAGGTCTGGAAAAGGTCATAAGAAAGCATGAACGTTTGGATGAGGCTGGGTTTTGCCTGATTACCGAAGCCAATCGTTGGCAGAAAGCCAGATTGGTGAAGCAGTTGATCGAACTTCTGATTGTGTTCATTCGCATTCGTCCTGAAGTTGTCGTCACGACCGGGGCCGCGCCTGGATATTTCGCCTTGCGTCTCGGTCGTTTGTTTGGCGCTCGAACCATTTGGATTGACAGCATTGCAAACGGGGCGGAAATGTCTTTGTCCGGTAGGCAAGCGCGCCCCTATGCTGATCTCTGGCTCACGCAGTGGGAACACTTGGCCTCTCCCGACGGTCCGGATTTTCTGGGAGCTGTGCTTTGATATTCTTGACCATTGGGACCCATGAACCATTCGACCGCCTAGTGCGCGCGGTCGACGAATGGGCCGGTGGTGCATCGAATGCGGACACCGTCTTTGGCCAGATAACGAGCGAAGGTGCTGAGAGCTACCGGCCTCGGAACTTTGAATGGGTCGATAAATTGACCCCCGACGAGTACGGCAACCGTTTTGAACAAGCCGACTTGATTGTCTCGCATGCCGGTATGGGATCAATTCTAACGGCCCTCCAGTTGGCCAAACCAATTGTCATCATGCCACGACGTGGCCATCTGCGGGAGACGCGGAATGATCACCAATACACCACCGTTCAAAACATCGGTGAACGCGCCGGGATTTACGTTGCAGAAACTGAGGTTCAATTGCCGGGCGTAATTGATCTTGCCGTTGCCGAGCTTTCTTCATCATCGTACTCGGATCGCATTTCTGAGTTCGCTGAGACACGTCTGACAGATGCTTTGAAGGCGTTTATTCATCGAGATGAATCTTGGCGAGCCTCAACTTGAGCATTTGAACTATCCAACCAACCTCATCTTCGCACCACCGGTGTCAGTCATGTTTCTAGGAGCTAAACTTTGTCCGACAATTATTTCGAAAAATTACTCGATTCCATCCAACACAAGTCCGCTCGAGTTGGTGTTATCGGGCTTGGATACGTAGGGCTGCCGCTTGCCGTGACGACGGCGAAGCGAGGATTTCCTGTTACCGGCTTTGATGTCGCTCCTGACAAGATCGAGAAACTCGAAGAGAGTAACAGTTACATCGAAGCGGTTGCGTCGGGTGACCTTCAAGCATTGAATGCGTCTGACAGCGTGGATTGGACGACTGACTTTGCGGAACTGAGTAAATGTGGCGTGATCGTAATCTGCGTTCCGACTCCCTTGACCAAATATCGCGAACCGGATCTCTCGTTTGTTAGGCAAACAGCCGAGGTGATCGCTGAACACGTAGCGCCAGGAAGCCTGGTCGTTCTGGAATCCACAACTTATCCAGGCACGACGGTAGAAGTCCTGAAGCCGATCATTGCGAGCTCCGGGCACGGGGTCGGTAGTTCTGTCTTTCTGGGCTTTTCACCGGAGCGCGAAGACCCGGGCAACGCGTCTTACCGAACCGCGACCATACCAAAAATCGTCGCAGGCGATGGCAAAGAGGCCGGCGCGTTGGTTCAGGCTTTCTATGAAAATGTAGTTGATAAGGTAGTCCCGGTATCGACAACCCAAACTGCAGAAGCAGTCAAGATCGCGGAGAACGTCTTCCGAGCCGTGAACATTGCTTTGGTCAATGAACTAAAGGTCATCTTCGACGCGATGGGAATTGATGTTTGGGAAGTGATCGACGGCGCTTCGACGAAGCCCTTCGGTTTCATGCCATTCTATCCTGGGCCCGGGCTTGGCGGTCATTGCATTCCGATCGATCCGTTCTACCTCACATGGCGTGCTCGTGAACTGGAATTGTCCACTAAGTTCATAGAACTGGCTGGCGAAATAAACACGGACATGCCCCATTACGTCGTAACCAGACTGCGCGAAGTGCTCGATCGTGAATGCGGTATCGGCCTGAGTAGAGCCAAGATCCTGGTTGTCGGCATTGCATACAAGAAGAACGTGTCGGACATGCGCGAAAGCCCTTCTATGCGCTTGATGGAGATCCTCAAAGGTTACGGTGCTCACGTCGAGTTTCTTGATCCGCATGTCCCTGAAGTACCTCCCATGCGCGACTATCCGGATCTGGTTGGACTTCGTTCTATTGATACTAAAGACTTAGAGCACTCAACATTTGATGCGGTGCTAATTTCGACGGATCACGACAACGTTGACTACAGCGCTCTACTTGAACTTGGTGTTCCGGTGATTGACACCAGAAACGCGATCGCTCGGCGTGGACTGTCCCTCGATAATGTTACTAAAGCGTAGAGCTTGACCAATGGACACTTTCGAGGTCGACGTTGTCGTCGCCGGAGCGGGCGTGGTGGGCATCGCGATCGCACGCGCGTTGGCAATGTCTGGGCGGGAGGTTTGGCTACTCGAGCGCGGTCCGCGTTTCGGAGAGGAAACCAGCGCACGGAACTCGGAAGTGATACATGCCGGGATCTACTACGACCCCGGCTCGATCAAGGCGCGGCTGTGTCGGCGTGGGCGGGACTTGCTCTATGATTTCTGTGCGCAGCACAACGTGCCGCACGCGCGTTGTGGCAAGCTGATCGTCGCGACGAATGAAGACGAGGCGGCAAAGCTCCCCTCGATCGCGGCGCGCGCGTTGGAGAATGGCGTGGAAGACCTTGTCCCGATCGACGGAAAGATGGCGAGACGGATGGAACCTTCTCTGGGAAAGGTCACGGCAGCACTTCATTCGCCATCGACGGGGATCATTGACAGTCATAGCTATATGCTCGCGATGCTGACTGAAGCAGAAGCACACGGCGCACAGCTTCAACTGCAGGCACCCGTGGAGGGCGGGCGCATCGAAGAAGGCGGTCGTATCCTCCTTAACATCGGCGGCGCTGAACCGGTGCGGCTAAGCGCACGCAGCTTCATTAACGCGGCCGGGCTTTGGGCCGCGTCACTCACCGATCGGATCGAAGGATTCCCGCCCTCGCCAGACATGGCTTATGTAAAAGGGAACTACTTCACCCTGTCACGCAGCGCCCCGTTCAAGCGGCTTATTTACCCGGTTCCGCGCGAAGGCGGTCTCGGCGTCCACCTCACACTTGATCTTGGCGGGCAGGCAAAGTTCGGACCCGACACGGAATGGGGCGGTTCCAACGACCCCAATTCCCTCGACTACCGTGTCGACCCCGCCCGCCGCGCAGCTTTCGCAGAGGCGATCCGGCATTACTGGCCAGATATTCAAGAAGAAGACCTTGCGCCCGGTTATGCGGGTGTTCGCCCGAAGCTCGCCGGTGGCCTTTATCCTGATTTCCGGATCGACGGCCCGGCGACACACGGTGCCGGGTCGCATGTCCTTCATTACGGTATTGAATCACCGGGGCTTACGTCGGCTTTGGCAATTGCTGAGGAAACAGTAAATTTGCTGAATTAAAACAACGAATACCAGATTCTGGCGGCAAAACTGGTTAAGGTGATTGTGAAATCGCCGAGTCGCATTCAGACTCAACGGGGCCGGTCTGTCCGGTCGCAGGAGGGCATATTGAAAACAGTGATTTTTGCAGGCGGCAAGGGGTCGCGTCTTATTGAAGAAACGCGGGTCCGACCGAAACCATTGGTCGAGGTCGCGAACCGGCCAATCCTTTGGCATATCATGCAGCATTACTCGACCCACGGTCATCATGAGTTCGTGCTGGCGCTCGGCTACATGGGCGACATGATCAAGAAATACGTTTCCGACCTTTGCCAATATGGCGGAAACCTCAGAGTGGATTTCGAAAACCGGGAGTTGTTTGGCGAGCCAGAAGGCGAGCTTCCCGATCCCGCTCCGGTGCCGCCTTGGACGATTGACATGATCGACACCGGGGTCGACACCATGACCGGTGGCAGGTTGGCCCGGTTGGAGCCATATCTCGGCGGCGAGACGTTCATGCTGACGTATGGTGACGGCGTTTCAAATGTCGACATCAACGAACTGATCGCTTTCCACAAGTCGCATGGCAAGTTGGCGACCATGACGATGGTGCGGCCACTGACGACCTTCGGACACCTCTCTGTAAGAGAAGACGGACTTGTCTTGGGGTTTGAAGAGAAGCCTGAGACGGCGGTCGATTGGATCAACGGTGGTTTCTTCGTCCTGGAGCCAGAGGTTTTCGAGGCGATTGCGGATGTGAATGGCGACGAGATCATGTGGGAAGAAGGCCCTTTGCCCAAGCTCATGGAACTCGGCGAACTGATGGCCTACCGTCATCAGGGATTTTGGTATTGTATGGATCATTTGGCCGACAAACGGCGGCTTGAGGAGATGTGGAAAAATGGCAACCGACCCTGGGCAACATGGGAAGATCAATCGGGTTCTGGTAACGGGACATCTGGGTTACGTGGGGACAGTAACCGTGCCGGTATTGGCCGCGGCGGGCATCCAGGTGACTGGGTGCGATATAAATCTCTTTGACCGAGCAGACTTTCCACCTGGCGGTGAGATCCCCGAGGTCGAAAATATCGGAAAGGACATCCGTGATCTGACGCCGGCGGACCTTGAGGGGTTCGATGCGGTCGTCCACCTCGCGGCCCTGTCCAACGATCCGCTCGGGCAATTGCGCCCCGGTCTGACGCAGAAGATCAACCACGAAGGTTCCGTCCACGTGGCGCAATGCGCAAAGGAAGCTGGCGCGTCTCGTTTCGTATTCGCGTCGTCCTGCTCGAACTACGGCAAGGCGGGTGCCGACATGATCGACGAGAGCGGTCAGCTCAATCCGCAAACGGATTACGGGCGCTCCAAGGTTCTCGCGGAACGCGATCTGAAGCCGCTGGCTGATGAGACCTTCACGCCGGTCTTCCTGCGCTTCGCGACGGCCTACGGTGTCAGTCCCCGGATGCGGTTCGACATCGTGCTGAACAACCTCGTCGCGCATGCCTACACGTCCGGGAAAATCCTGATGATGTCCGACGGCACGCCGTGGCGTCCGATCATTCACGTGGAGGACATGGCCCGCGCGTTCGTCGCCGCTCTTAACGCCGATGCGGATGCGATCCGTGGTGAAGCGTTCAACGTCTGCCGCACCGAGAACAACTACCAGATCAAGGATCTGGCCGAAATCGTCGCCGATACGGTGCCCGGCGCCAAGATCGACTACGCTTCGGATGCTGGACCGGACAATCGGTCATATCGGGTTAGTTCGGCCAAGATCGAGCGCCTGATCCCTGACTTCAAACCGCAATGGGACGCCGTGCGCGGCGCGCAGCAGCTCTTCGACGCGGTCAAGGAATACGGGCTGAAGCCCGAAGACTTCGAAGGCCGGAAATACAAGCGCCTCGCTCAGCTCGAAGCGTTGGTGGCGGAAGAACGGCTTGATGCCGAATTCAGAAAGACAGGCTGAAAAATCAGAGGTTAACTGGCGGCTATCGAGGTGGAAACACCTTGCGCCAGTGCCTCCAACTCATCGAGCTTGATCTGGCGTGCGCTCATCTGGGGCGTCGTTTCAAGACCGGCCAATTCCAAGACCCGGCGCCACCTGTCCAGGTGATCGTGCCGTTCGATACAAGTGACAATGTTCCTCTGACTGATTGCGGCCAGCCGTTCAGGTTCTGCATTCAGGCTTTCGATCACCTTATCGATCTCCGCGCAGTCGTAAGGCACGTCAATAACGGAATCTTCCCAATCCAGGTGTTTCCGGAAAGCGTCGCTGTCGATTTTGCTTCCCAGGATAACCGCACCGGCTGCCATACCCTCGATGTAACGGAGACCAAACTCTGTTTGCAGGGCGCGTTCTTCTGGTCGTTCGATTTTCGCGATGTAAGAAAAAAAGTAGCGCGACCGCTGCAATTGACCGACGTAGTTTTTCCGATGTGCACGATAATCGGTCATTTCGGCGCGACCGGATATCGTTTCATATGAATAGTAACTTCCAGTGCGATCTGCATGGTCGATCAGCGCTGCATGGGTATTGGGATGCCGGACGCCAATACCCAGGGCTTCGATCGCCCGTTCGGGAGGATTCGGCCAGGGGCAGAAATGAACCGCGTCGAGCCCCCAGGGTATTGCATGTACCGGGACTTTCAGCCGCCCTTTAAGTGCTTCTGCCGTGCCTGCAAATGAACAGATGACGAAATCAAATTCGTTCAGACGTTCAAGCAGTGCTGCGTGCTGGTCAAGATGTGCAATCCAAAGCTCTTGGATCCAGCAAATGGCGCTCGCAGACCTTTCGCGCCAAGACCGCACAGCGTCCAGCGCATTGAGATCACGAAGCTGAGCGATACTGTAGAAAAACAGATCATAGTCTTGACCGAGTTCCACCTGTTTCAGTCCGGTTGGCAGGTATCGCGCGGCTTGGGAACGGTAGGACAGTCGGTTCTTTATTCCGGTAACGATGCGCTGGGATTGGATGGCTTCCGGCGCAATCAGGTCCGCCTGATCCATTTCCAGGATTGTATCTTCGAACTCGTAACCGTGTGATCGCGAGACGTGGTTCTCGATATTCCGCAACGAAAGCAGCGCGACCCGCGCGTCCGTCCTGGATTCGAGATTCTCGACCATTTCGTTCCTACCTTGCCCCACGATCAAGCATCGACGCGGCGTTCAAGGACTTGGCGCGCGCCTCGTTCGCCAGACTTGAATGCTTCGTCCGTCCATTGGTATCCCCACTCCCCAAACCGACCAACGTAGGTAATGCCGATTTCGTCAAGCCATTCGTGAACGATCGGCAGAGCGGTTTCCCGGTCGAGATCGAAGATAATGTTCGCGTGCGGGATCAGTCGCGCATCGGTATGCAGGATTTCTTCGTCCTCGCGGATTAGCCCGATCTTAACGAGGTCGTCGATGACAGGTTGGATCAGATCATCCGGCGTCACGTCCAGCGGGCGGTATTTCCAGGAATAGTAGCATTCCGCCTGGATCGAACCGGTGCCCGGTGGGCACGTGGACGGCGACATCTTGTGCGGGAAGCTCAGTCGCGTGAACACGATGTCTTCGTCATAGATGTAGGTCCAGGTTGCCGGCGTGAAGTCGTCCCGCGCGAGGCCGATATTGACCGTAACGCAAGTCGTTGCGCAAAGCTGAGCAGCAGCGGCTTTTACGTTCTCGGGTGCCCCGTCTATCAGGGGAATGAGGTCGGGCAGCGGGATCGAAGAAACCAACTGCTTGTATTCCACCGTTTCACCATTGGCGAACCGAACGCTTTTCGCTTTTGGGTCTATGTGGACGACCTCGTGGTCGAGCTTCATTTCGGCCTTTTCCATGAACGGTTTCAGATACGAAATGAACCCGCCTTCGCTGGGGTATCGGAAGTCGGAAATGTAATGAACATCCGGCGTTTCGGCGAACAGTGCCCCCCGAATGACTTCTTCCATCGAGGGGCGATACAGACGGGGACCCATCCAGACGGTGCTCATTTTCTCGGCATCGACTGTGTGATACTTTTTGCCGTAGACTGCCGGGAAGTGGGTCGCAAAGGTTTTGCCGAAGACGCTGATCAGCCACTCAAGATAGTTTGCCGGCTTTTCAACCACGTCCGTTTTGCTCGCCTCGATGAAATCGAGAACGCATTGCGTTTTAAGTTCCGTTGGCAGGTTGTGGAGATTTGCCTGGGCCGGGTGCTTCACCCAAGCTCCATGATAGTAGTTGTTAACGTACGCCTGCAGTTTCTCGTAATGACCATCGACGTTGGATGCGAAGAGGTCCTGGATACGGGGATCCTTCGAGAATGAGATGTGCGGACCATCGTCGAACACGAAGCCGCTGTCATGCACGAATGTCGCGGTGTGACCGCCAGGATAAGAGTTCTTGTCGTACATACGAGCTCTTACGCCCTGGCTATTAAAGTGGTGCGCTGCACCCAATCCAGCCATACCGGTGCCCAGGATAACGATATCATCGTCGCTCATTTCAAACCCTCTTTTTCCAATTCCTTGCGCCACCACGCGATCGTGTCAGCCAAACCTTCATTCAAATCGAATCGCGGCTGCCATTTGAGTGTAGAGTGAAGCTTCGTAGTGTCCGCCTCAACCAGTGGCGGATCGCCGGGACGGCTTTCTCTCGCACCAAGGCGAAGCAGATCCGGTCTTCCGATTTGTCTTCCTATCTCTTTGACCACGTCGGCCACCGCTGTTGCGGTTCCACTTCCTATGTTCAAGGGACCTTCGATGTCGCTGAGAAGGAGTTCCGACATCGCGCGCCCGACATCGCCGGAATGTAGGAAATCGCGTTTCTGGAGGCCTTCCGTGCAGAGAGCCTCTCGCCCCTCGAGCAAGGACACGATGACATCAGCTACGAGCCGGCGTCGATTTTCTTCGGGGCCATAGAGGAAGAACGGTCTTGCCCATGCTGCCGAAAGTTCGAGTTTGCGGCAAAGGGGCCCGTATGCCGTGAACAACGCTGATTTGGCGGCGCCATATTCGGTGTCAGGCCTCAAGGGCGTGTCGGTTTCGTTCAGTTTCTTTTCTTCTGACCAGTCGTATTCCATGCAGGAACCACAAAAGACCACGCGTTTGCCACCAGCTTTCGAGAACTCGAAAAGAAGGTCGATCGAGTGTTGGATCCACCGGAAATTCTCGAGCGCCTGCTGGTTTCCCGGCCCCATGTACCATGCCAGAGCCAATAAATGTGTTGGCTGGTGGTCAAGAAAGACGGCTTCGATACCCGCGCGAGTCGTGAGATCCGCTTGAGCCCAGCTCAATTTTTCATGCGTCAGTTCCGGTTCTTGGCCGCCTCGATACGTTCCGATCACCTCTGCGCCAGATTCGAGTAAGGCCTTAACAGCGGCGCGGCCAATGAAACCGTTCGCGCCGGTTACCATAACTCGAGGCTTGTCCATCGGCTGGTTCATTGACACGTCACGCAGGTGATTTCTGATCGGTCGGGCTGCATCTCCATCATCCTAGCAGGGGCCAACTGGCGTCTTTTTCCGAGACGATTTCGACAGGGATCGGCCAGTCGATGCCAAGCGCGGGATCATCGTAACGTAGGCCACCCTCCGCGCCTGGTGTGTAGAAGGCACTTGCAGAATAGAATGCTTGAGCCCCATCGGTGAGTGCGAGATAGGCATGCGCAAACTGCTCCGGAACATAGAGAGCCTTTTGGTTTTCCGATGAAAGCTCGATCCCGAAATGCTTCAGGTAAGTGGGAGAGTCCGGCCTCATGTCCACGATAAGATCCCAGATCGCACCATTGATGCATCGCATGACTTTGACTTCTGAATGCGGTGGAGCCTGATAGTGCAAACCTCGGATCGTGCCCTTGGCGAAATTCCCCGACAAGTTGACCTGTGCAATGGTCGGGTCAAGACCGTGTTCCTCGAACTCCCGCGCGCAATAGGCGCGACCGAAATAACCCCGGTCATCTTCGATCTTGTCGAATTCAACGACAAAAGCACCCGATAAGGGTGTTTCAGTGAAACGCATGACCCTCAATCCCTGCAGCAAAAAAAAAGGCTATGTCAAATACCCAAATGAAAACGTAGCGCATTATCGGCTTGGTAAAAATAGCTTTTTGCGGTGAATTGCTTACAGGTCTGTTTCATCATCCGAAACGATGGAGACGGCGCGCGATGTACTTCGAAAGCGCTTCGCGCCTGCGATCCAGCGGTCGATCGACCAGGAGATACGGTATCAAGGCGATTGGCATCGTCGCTGCCAGCAGCGCAAGCTTTTCCACTGGATTGGCACCGCCCAGCTGGTGGTCAGCGATCGAATACAGCGGATAATGGACAAGGTAGATACTGTAAGACAGATCTCCCAGTTTTCGATCGAACGGCGAGCTGCTCTGGCGAACATTCCAGTGGACGAGAGGTGCCAATACGAGCACCCAGACGACTGAAAACCACCGGTCGTTGAACGGGTTAGCCTGCGTCCGATCAAACAAAGCTGCGAGGGGCGTCTGTAGCGCAAGGAGTCCGATCAAGACGAAAACGATAGCAGAAACGATTGCTGCTCGACCGCTTGGTTTCAATTGCGACGTGTAAGAGAGCGCACCTGCAAGAAAGAGGACGATGTAGGCCAACAGAACGTCGATGCCGTAATTGTCCGCAAGGAACCACCCCAATACGGTAAGGGCGCACGCTGTGACCAGTATGACCGAGTTTCGCGTGTTACCGGGCGACAGCAGCAAGGACGCAAGAAATGGCACCGTGAGGTAGAACTGCACCTCGATGTCGAGACTCCACGATATTCCCAGAACGTCCCTGCCATGCGCGGCCGTTCCCAGCAGGGGGAGCGCAATCCAGTTGGATGGATTGTAGCGACCGAGGATGATCGCGAATGCCGCAATCGAGACCACTGTGCAAACCGAATATAGCAGCCATATCCTCAGGAAGCGTGAGATCAGGAACGTCGCGTTTGGAAATTGAAGGTTGGCGTATTTCTCATGATACATTCGCACGACCCAGTAACCGCTTAGCATGAAAAACAGGCACACCGCGGTCTCTCCGATGTTCACGCGGGACAGGTGACTGACGCACACGCAAAGTGCGAGAAAAAGGCGAAACTGGCCCGGACCGATTGGCATTTTTGCTCCTAGCAAAGCTTCTCGCCCGTCGATCCCAGATCACGCAGAATTGCTTCGTCGGTAGGGCGTACACCATTCTGGTGTTCCGATTTGAAGGCTAGCGTCTCAACTGTCTAATGCACAAGACCGCGAAATTTGATAACATCATCAAGAAGGTGATTTGTTTGAGGGGATTAATAATGGCTCATTCCATGGGGAAGGGCGTCCGAACGCGCCCCGCGAAGTCGACTGTATCCGATGGCGGACGTCGGCGCTTCTTGGCCAGTTTGTTGTCAATGTCTGTCATGGCGATTTTCCCAGCCGTTCGTGTTTTTCGGGTCAGATCTCGCTGGGTCTTGCGAGAGGATGATCTCTGATGTTTCTCGAGCCGAAGACTTTTCCGTCGGACCATGTCGAGTCCGCGCAAATTTGTGTTTTCGGATCGGGTCCGGCCGGTTTGACGCTCGCGCAGGACCTGGCGCGTCGCGGCGTCTCGGTCCTACTAGTCGAGGCCGGTGGACTGTACTTTGAAGACTGGTCTCAGCAATTATACGCCGGAAGCGTTGTCGGCGATGCGTATTACGACCTTGCCGAAGCACGGTTGCGAATGTTTGGAGGGACCTCGAACCATTGGGGTGGGCGTTGCATTCCTCTCGATTCGTACGATTTCGAACCGCACCCCGGTTTTCCCGAAACCGGGTGGCCCATCAGCAAAGGCGATCTTGATCCTTATCTTGCTGGGGCCTGTGAAGTCGTTGAAATTACTAACGATTTCAAGGTTGAGCAATATACGGAGAATGTAGTCAAGAATACGTTCCAGTACTCTGCGCCTGTGCTCTTCGGCGAGAAGTACATGGAGTTCTGCGAGTCGTCGGATGCCTTGAAGGTTTGCCTTGAAACCGCACTGATCGATCTTGAGCCGGAAGGAGATGCGATCCGTCACGCGACCGTCAGGACCCGCGATGGTGAAACCTGGAGAATCCAAGCCGACAATTTTGTCATGTGTCTGGGCGGAATTGAAAACTCCCGCATGTTGCTCTGGTTTGATGAACAACATGGTGGGGCCTTGAATGCGAACAGGGATGTTCTCGGGGCCTACTGGATGGAGCATCCCCACGCGAATCTTGCCGACGTTGTTTTTCGCGAGACAGGTGAGGGTTTTTTCAAGGACGGAGAGGCGACGTTCGCCCTGACGCGTGAGGCACAGGTCAGTGCGGGGATTTTGAACGCCGGATTGCAGATGACGGAAGCGGCCTACGGTTCGGGCTCCAAACAATTGATCGCCGATCTTCTGTGCGTCGCTCCTGGCTTGGGTGCGCGAATCCTGAAAAGTACGCAAGGCAAGGCGCTTGTCTGTGGGTCACGACTTGAGAGTCATTGGGAACAAGCTCCTGTCCGAACAAATCGCGTGGCGTTGGGTGATGAGACGGACGCTCTCGGCATTCCCAGGCCGCAACTCCATTGGCGGCGGAGTGAGCAGGACCGACTCACGGCCACGATGTCCACATTGATATTCGCCCAAGACCTTGCGCAGGCTGATCTGGGGAGGGCCCGCCTCGCTGAATGGATCGCTGAAGATGGTGCGATCCCAAATGGCGGAATGATTGCCGGTTGGCACCATATGGGCGGCACACGTATGCACGACAGCCCGTCACATGGGGTCGTGGACAAAAACCTGAAAGTCCACAAACTTCAGAACCTTTACATCGGCGGATCTTCGGTCTTCCCGACGGGGGGGTATGCAAACCCGACCCTGACGATTGTTCAAATGTCCTTGCGACTAGCAGATCATCTGGCGACTTTGGTCTAGGGCAACGGCGTTATCGGTGAGAGATGCGGTCGAGCGCGTTCCGAGTTCGACCTTGACCTCACGATCCTCCGAACGACCGCAGAAATTTTCGCAACGAGTTCGTCGTTGTGGACGATTTAGAGTGGTTTGGCGTGTGCGGTTTCTTCAATTCAGAAACATCGGCCGAGTATCCGAAGCGATCGAAGTCCATCTGGTAAATATCCATGATTTTCTCGATCTCTTCGTCAGTGGGCTTCGTCTTGGGTTTCTTTCCGTTCTTGCGCGACCCTTGTTCATTCACTTTCGGCAATTCACGGGGACCACCGTTGTTTCCAGTCAATTCGTCGAGCCAATCGATGAAGGGAGCTGTCCCTTCTTCCAACCGAAAAACCTTTGCGTCTCCGGGAACGATTTCGCTCATCGGGCGAACGTGGTTGTCGAAGACAAACGGGTCAGCCTTGCGCGCTTCTGTGATGCTGTCGAGCCATTCGAGCAGCGTTACATCCGGTGGCACGGAACGCTCGATGTCCTGTTGGAAATGATATGCGCTGACCATGCGTGACACGGGGTGTCGAACAAAAGCGAAAGTGGCGTCGAAAAAATTCTTCGGGAAAATGCGCTCAAAGGTCGCGACGTCGATATGCTGTGGTGATGAGCGGGACCAACGCTCCTGTTCGGGAAGAAAATGCATCCTTCCATCATAAAACGCGACTGACCCGAAGCGCTCTTCAAGGTACTTAAACATTGATGACCCTGCACACTTCGGCACGTGAGCAAAAAAAATCAATTTTGAATCTGCACGAAAGAACGGCACTCTCTGCTCTCCTGTGTTCCGATCTGGCGACTGGTCGGGCTTTCCCTCAAAATAGCAGCCGTCCGAGCGTGTAACACGCCTACAAAATTTTTTTTGGGCGAAAATGTGACTTGATCGTCAAGTATGTCAAGTCAGTGCCTCGGTCCATAGTCCTTATCGTCCGAGAGGTGAAACCAGACAGACAATGGGCGGAGGCATCTGTAGTGACTGAAGTCGCCGTGTTTCAGTTCCTTTTCGTGTGATAAAGTTTGGGTCGACCTAGTGTGCCGATCTTACACTTCTCGCGCGGGTTTCAGCCTCCCGACGCAATCGCCAAAGCCGATCTGGTACCCGTCACCGTGGGCCGCGCCCTTGAGGGTAAGCGTATCGCCGTCCTGAATGAATGTGCGGGTTTCGCCATTGGCCAGCTCGACCGGTTCCTTGCCGCCCCACGATAGTTCCAAAAGCGACCCACGACTTTCCTTGGTCTCACCCGAGATCGTGCCGGAGCCGAGGAGGTCGCCAACCCGCATCGGGCAGCCCGACGTCGTGTGATGAGCCAGTTGCTGCGCGGCGGAGTAATACATCACGTTGTAGTTGGTACGCGTGATCGTGGTTTCCGCGCCGCCGTCCGGCGCCATCGTAACTTCGAGGTCGATGTCATACAGCATCGGCCCCGGCTCTTTCAGGTAATCGAGGAGCGGCTTTTCCCGTTCCGGCGTCGACGTGCGGAAGGGCTCCAGCGCGGCGGCGGTCACGATCCACGGGCTGATCGTGGTCGCGGTCGCCTTGGCTTGGAACGGACCAAGTGGCTGATACTCCCACGCCTGGATGTCGCGCGCCGACCAGTCGTTCAAGAGCACGTAACCGAAGATGTTCTCAAAGGCCTCGGCCACCGAGATCGGCCCATTCGAAGCGGTGCCGACGATGGCCCCCATCTCGAGCTCGATGTCGAACCGCTGCGAGGGACCGAAGCGTGGCATCTCGTCATCCGGACCCTTGAGCTGGCCGTTGGGACGGATCACGTCGGTGCCCGAGAGCACGACAGACGAGGCGCGGCCGTTGTAACCGATAGGAATGTGAAGCCAGTTCGGCGGGAGCGCGTTCTCGGGCCCACGGAACATGGTGCCAACGTTGAACGCGTGGTGCTTGCCCGCGTAGAAATCGGTATATTCCGACACGGTGAACGGCATGTGCAGCGTCGCGTCCGTCTGCGGAACGAGGTATTTCGACAGGCTTTCGTCGCCGTCCTCGGCGAGCCGCTCGGTCAGCGTGTCACGGAATGCTGCCCAGGCCTTATTGCCCTGCGCCATGAACGCGTTCCAGCTCCCGGTCTGAAGCGTGCCGCCTGCGTCGATCTCCCCATCCGCCTCCATCGCGGCGAGGTCGAGGATCTGGTCCCCGATGGCGGTCCCGCAACGCGGTTCCCCGCCGGTCGAGAAGACGCCATAGGGCAGGTTGTTTAGCGGAAAGGGCGTGTCCGCGCTGTTCGCGCTGTCCACCCAGGAGCGTTTCAGGTCTGTCATGTCATGTCCTTTTCAGGTCGCGTCGGCCTGCGCCTCGGGGCGCGCGGCGTCGAAGGCGGGAAGGGCGAGGCATCGCCCTTCGATCTCGGTGAGGCGGGCGAATGGGGCAAGGTCGGTGCCCCAACGCCGCGCGTTGTAGAGCTGCGGAACGAGGCAGATGTCAGCCAGCCCCGGCGTGTCACCAAAGCAGAACGGCGTATCCGGCCGAATCAGCGTCTGAAACGCGGCGAACCCCTCCGTCATCCAATGGTTCATCCAATCGATGGCCTCATCCTGCGTATGGCCCATCGACTTGAGCCGTCCGACCACGCGCAAGTTGTTTACCGGATGGATGTCCGTTGCGATCCCGAGCGCCGCCGCGCGCGCGTGGGCGCGCTCAATGGGGTCCGTGGGCAAGAGTGCAGGCTCAGGATGGGTGTCTTCCAACCAGTCGAGGATCGCCATGCTCTGGGTCAAGGTTGTCCCGTCGTCGAGAACTAGAGCGGGAACGCCCAGCCCCGGATTGACGCCGGCATACGCGTCGGACCGCTGATCGCCCGCCACCAGATCGACGGGGACAGACGTGTAGTCGACCCCCTTCAGGTTCAAGGCGATCCGCACCCGGTAAGACGTCGTGGACCGCCAGTAGGTGTAGAGCTTCATTTGAGCCCCGGCGTGCCGTCGAACTTCTTCTCGAGACTGTCCCAGCAGTCGATGTAGTCGTCCTGAAGCGGGGCTTCCTTGCCGGCGAACTCGGTCAAGTGCTGCGGGAACCGGGTCTCGAACATGAAGGACATGGTGTTTTCGAGCTTCTCCGGCCCGAGGTTAGAATTGGACGCGCCTTCGAAAGCGTTTTTGTCCGGCCCGTGCGGCAGCATCATGTTGTGAAGCGACATACCGCCCGGCACGAAGCCCTGCGGCTTCGCGTCGTATTGGCCATAGATGTTGCCCATCAACTCGGACATGATGTTCTTGTGATACCACGGCGGGCGGAACGTGTTTTCCGCCACCATCCAACGATCCCGGAACAGCACGAAGTCGATATTCGCCGTCCCCGGCACGCCCGAAGGTGCGGTCAAAACCGTGAAGATCGACGGGTCCGGGTGGTCGAACAGGATCGCACCGACCGGGCAGTAGGTCTTCAGATCGTATTTGTAGGGCGCGTAATTACCGTGCCACGCCACCACGTCGAGCGGGCTTTGCGCGATCTTCGTTTCGTGGAACTGGCCGCACCACTTGATCGTGAGCGTCGAGGGCACTTCGCGGTCCTCGTAGGCCGCGACCGGCGCCTTGAAGTCGCGCGGATTGGCAAGCGCGTTGGCTCCGATGGGGCCACGGGCCGGAAGCTCGAATTTCTGACCGTAGTTTTCGCAGACGAAGCCACGGCAGGGCCCCTCTAGCACTTCGACGCGATAGACCAGCCCGCGGGGCAGGATGGCGATTTCCTGGGGCTCCACGTCGATCACGCCTAGTTCGGTTGCGAAGCGAAGCTTGCCCTGCTGCGGCACGACGAGCAGCTCACTGTCGGCAGAGTAGAAGTATTCATCGACCATCGAGGTCGTCACGAGGTAGACGTGGCTCGCCATGCCCACCTGCGTATTCACGTCACCCGCCGTGGTCATCGTGCGCATGCCGGTCAGCCACGTGAGGTCACCCTCGGCCTCCACCGGGTCCCAGCGATACTGGCCAAGACTTGTGACGTCCTCCGGCGTATGGGGAGCGGACTTCCAGTAGGGCAGGTCAATCCGGGTGTAACGGGTCGAATGCTTCACGCTCGGACGGATCCGATAGGTCCAGGTCCGCTCCGGGGGGTGCGCCGTAAACGCGGTGCCCGACAGCTGCTCACCATAAAGGCCGTAGTTGCATTTCTGCGGCGAATTCATGCCCTGCGGCAAAGCGCCGGGCAGCGCCTCGGTCTCGAAGTCGTTCCCGAAACCGGGCATGTAGCCTTCATGCGTGCCCGTCGTGTCCGTCGCGCGGATCATGCCCTTGGGAAGGTCGTGAGTCGTCATGGTCATACTCCCTGAGTTTCAGGATCAGCCTTGCAAGTCATTCCACATCTGTTGGTCGCGCTCGGCGGTCCAGACGCGGGGCGTGTCGATGCCGCGGGCTTCGTCATAGGCGCGGGCCACGTTGAACGGCAGGCAATGCTCGTAAATCGCATAGTCCGCAAATTTCGGGTCGCAGGATGCGCGCACTGCGTCCCAAGCTTCCTTGAGCGTGCCGCCCCGCGCCACGATGCGGGCCACTGGCGCATAGGTCGAGTCCACGAAATCGCGGGTGTTTTCGAGCGCCTTTGCAACCATCTCTTCACCCACAAGTGCGTCTCCGCGCCCTGGCGCGATGCTCTTCGGCTCGAAAGCGGCGATCGCGTCGAGAGTGTTGCCCCAATCCGCGAAATGCCCGTCGCCGCAGTAGCAGGCGGAGTGATATTCCACGATGTCACCGGTGAACATGACCTCCTGATCCGGCACCCAGATCACCGCGTCGCCCGCGGTGTGGGCGCGTCCGAGCTTCATGATGTCGACGCGGCGCTTGCCGAGATAGACTGTCATCTTGTCCGAGAAGGTCGTGGTCGGGCGGGTCAGGCCTGGGATTTCCTCGTGGCCCTCAAACAGGCGCGGGAAGCGGCCGAACTCGCTGTCCCAGTCCTCTTGCCCGCGCTCTTCGACCATGCCGGCAGCGACGTCGGACATGATGATTTCGCGGGCGCCATAGGCCGAGGCGCCCAGCACGCGCACCGCGTGATAATGGGTCAGAACGACATGGGAAATCGGCTTGTCGGTCACGCCACGCACACATTCGATGACCTTGCGCGCAAGGCGCGGTGTGGCCTGCGCTTCCACGATCATGACGCTCTCGTCCCCGATAATGACCCCGGTGTTCGGGTCGCCCTCGGCGGTGAAGGCGTAAAGCCCGTCACCGACCTCGGTGAAAGAAATCGTCTTCTCGGTCATGTCGCCTTGCGACGCGAATGCCTTTGCCATTGTCCAATCCTTCCATGCTCCCGCGGGAACGTTGTATCGCTTTCCGCTCTATATCGTTGCAAATGCAACAAAGTCAAGACGTCGCCTTGATCGTGATCAAGGGCTTGTGAGTTGGGCTCTTATAGTTTCACCTGCAACGATAAAGGTAAGAGGCTAGTCAATGAGTATCGAATCCTTCTTCCCTTACCAACTCGCTGTCGCTGCCGCTGCCCTTTCGCATGAGCTCGAGGATGTCTACCGACGAGAAGGCGGGCTATCGCGGGAGGAATGGCGTGTCCTTTTCCTGCTCGCCGACGTCGAGTGCTTGACGTCCAAGGCGCTGTCCCAACGCTCGTCCCTCGACAAGGTTCAAATCAGCCGCGCAGCCCAGAAGCTTGAAAGCAAGGGCCTCATCAGCGGTGAGGCTTCGACGACGGACCGGCGATTGAGGGACTATCGCTGTACCGAAAAAGGGCGTCGGCATTTTCGCGAGCTTTTTCCACGGGTCGAAGCGCGGGCCAGAAATGTATTGGCGCGTATGGCGGACGCCGATCGCACTGCCTTGGAGCGCGGTGTGGATGGGTTGATTCGTGCTGTGAAAGAGCCAGACTGACACCAGAATTGCCGCGTCCGGGCCCTGCCTCACATGGATTTGAGACCTGCGCAAATCAAAAACGTTGCATTTGCAATGAAAATGCGGCATCCACATCGCGAAGCAGGAATTGCGTTCCGCTGAGCGGGGCCATCCTCGGCACGGTAATTGGGAGGAGCCATCATGCTGGATTTCGACGACCGCTACACTCTGGCGCACAAGATTTATCCGTATGAGAAGCATGCGGATCAGGACAAGGCGGAGGCAGTGCGCCATCCGGTCGTTGTCGTGGGCGGCGGGCCGATCGGGGTGGCGACGGCGCTCGATCTCGGGATGCAGGACATTCCGGTCGTGGTGCTCGACGACCACGAAGGCATCGGCATGGGCAGCCGCGCGATCTGTTTCGCCAAGCGCTGTCTCGAGGTTGCGGATCGTTACGGCTGCGGCGAGCCGATGGTCGACAAGGGCGTCGTGTGGAACCTCGGCAAGGTCTTTCACAAGGAGGGCCAGATCTACGAGTTCAACCTGCTCCCCGAGGAGGGCCACAAGTACCCGGCCTTCATCAACCTGCAACAGCCCTATTTCGAGCGCTTCATGGTCGACCGCCTGCGCGCGCTTCAGGCCGAGGGCAAGCCGATCGAGATCCGCGGCAAGAACCGCGTCGATGCGATCGAGGTGAAGGACGACCACGTCGTGCTCGACGTGATGACGCCGGACGGGCCCTACAAGATCGAGGCCGACTGGCTGGTCGCGGCCGACGGTGCCAATTCGCCCCTACGCGACATGCTTGGCCAGGACTTCACCGGCAAGGTGTTCCAGGACAGCTTCCTCATCGCCGATATCAAGATGAAGGACGTGGAGTTCCCGACCGAGCGCTGGTTCTGGTTCGAACCGACCCACGGCTCGGGCGCTTCGACGCTCCTGCACAAACAGCCCGACGACGTCTGGCGCATCGACTTCCAGATCGGCTGGGACGTGGACCGCAAGGAAGAAATGAAGGAGGAGAATATCCGCCGCCGCCTCGACGCCATGCTGGGGGACGTGGAGTACGAGATGGTCTGGTCCTCGATCTACACGTTCCAGTGCAAGCGGATGGGGAGCTTCCGCCATGGCCGTGTGTTCTTCGCGGGCGACGCAGCGCACCAGGTGTCGCCCTTCGGCGCGCGCGGCGCGAACTCGGGGATGCAGGACGTGGACAACCTGGGCTGGAAACTGGGGATGGTGCTGAAAGGGCAGGCGCCCGAGGCGCTGCTCGACAGCTATTCCGAAGAACGGGTCTACGGCGCGGACGAGAACATCCTGAACTCCACCCGCTCGACCGATTTCATCACGCCCAAGTCCGAGGTGTCCAAGACCTTCCGCGATGCGGTGCTGACGCTCGCGGCCAAACACGAGTTTGCCCGCCCGCTGGTCAATTCGGGCCGCCTGTCGGTGCCTTGCGTCTATGACGGGCTGTCTCTCAATGGCCCCGACTCGCTTCCCGGTGCGCCCGCGCGCACCCGTGTCGGCGCGCCGATGGTGGATGCACCGATTGGCGACGACTGGCTGCTGTCGATGATCGGTAACCGCTTCATCCTGATGACCATCGACGCCGACGCGCCCGAGAGCCTCGACGTGGACGGGATCGAGGTCACGCGCCTCGCGCTGTCCTCAAAGGACAACCCGGAGCTGGCCGAACGTTATCTTGGCGAGGCCAAATCCGCTGTCTACCTGATGCGGCCCGATCAGCATGTCGCCGCCCGCTGGGCGCATTTCGACACGGCCTCGGTCAACCGCGCCGTCAACATCGCCACCGCCCGCGCGTGAGGAGCACAGACATGAGCGACCTGAACACCAAGCCGAACATCACCGCCCCCGACGATTTCTACGCGACGCTTCTGGCGGTCCACGAGGGCAAGACGAAAGAGGAAAGCGATGCGATCAATGCGCGCCTCGTCCTGATCCTGGCCAACCAGGTGGGTGATGCCGACATTCTGAACCAGGCCATCGCGCTGGCCGCCGAAGGCTGAGGAGAGAGACCATGAAGATCGAGAAAATCCACCACGTCGCCTATCGCTGCAAGGATGCGAAAGAGACCGTCGAATGGTACGGAAAGATGCTGAACATGGACTTCATCCTCGCCATAGCCGAGGACAAGGTTCCCTCCACGCATGAACCCGACCCCTACATGCACCTGTTCCTCGACGCGGGCGACGGCAACGTCCTCGCCTTCTTCGAACTGCCGACCAAGCCCGAGATGGGCCGCGACCCGAATACCCCGGAATGGGTCCAGCACATCGCCTTCAAGGTGAAGGATCGCGACACGCTGATCGAATTCAAGGAACACCTGGAGGCCAACGGCGTAGACGTGCTTGGCGTCACCGACCACTCGATCTTCCACTCCATCTACTTCTTCGATCCCTCGGGGCACCGTGTTGAACTCGCCTGCCCGGATCCGGAGGAAGAGGCGATGCTTGCGCGGCTGGACGACGTCAAATGGGACATGCTCGAAGAATGGTCGCGCACCAAGAAAGCGCCACAGCACGCCGATTGGCTTCATGCGAAAGAGTTGGAGAAATAGAGGCGCTTTCTAGCGCAGCGCGACCGAGAGGAAATCCCAGACGAACCGCAGGCGCCGGCTTTGATGGATGTCCCGATGCGCGACGAGGAAGAGCGGAAACTCCAGAGGCGGCATGTCGGGCAGAACCCGGACCACGTCGGGGTCATTATCCCCGATGCGATCGTCCAGCACACCGATCCCAAGCCCGCGTTTGACCAGCGCCCACATGACGAGGAAGTTGCCGGTTCTCAGCGGGATATTGTCGTCGGTTATCGGAAATCCGAGTTGCTGCAACATGCCCAGCATCAGGCCGGTATCGTCTAGCCCGATGAAGCGCGCACTTCCGAGCTCGCCCGGCTTCGTCACCTCGCCCAGCGCATCGACGTAATCGGGCGAGGCATAAAAACGCGCGTGCGCGGTGCGCAGGCGTTTGGCGATCAGGTCTGGTTCCTTTGGTTGGAAATTCCGGATAGCGATGTCTGCTTCGCGGCGAAGCAGGTCCGCAGCATCGTTCGATACGACGATCGAAACGGAAATGCGCGGCTCCTGTGCCTGTAGACGTTCGAGGATCGGGGGGAGCAGTATGCCGGCATAGGCATCTGAGGCGGCGATCGTCACGCGGCCGTCGATTTCGTCGTTCTGTCCATACGCGACGCGTGACAGCCCGATCGCGGCCTCACCCATCGCGCGTGCGTGGTCGAGGAGCGCGTGGCCAGCCGGCGTCAGGGTCAGGCTGTGCCCCGCCCGTTCGAACAGGACCACGCCCAGCTCGTCCTGAAACGCCTCGACCTGCCGCCCGACCGTCGGCTGCGCGAGGCCAAGGGCGCGGGCCGCCGCGGACAGAGAGCCTTCTTCTGCTGTGACGAGAAACGCGCGGGCGCGGTTCCAATCGAATGTGGTGGCGGACCAGTCCATGCATATACGCATAACATAGTCGCGAAATTGGTCAATTCTCTTGGTCCGTCCGTCAGTCTAAACCTTGGTCATCGGCCCCAACAGGGCCTCACCAAACACCAGATACACCGGGCCAAACACCGCTTCAGGCGGAGGGATGCCCCTTTGACTGAAAGGAACGACCATGTCTGTTTTCAACGATCCCACCCAACGCTCTTTCTCGCGCCTCACTGGGGCCGGGTACACCGCCATCGCAATCTTCGGTGCTTTCGCCATCGGTTATGTGCCGAGCCAAATCATCACCGACGATCCCACCACGACACTTGCCGCAATCAACGACAAACGCGGCCTGTTCAACGCCGGCATCGGCGCGGACGGTATGGTGATGATGATCGAGGTGATGGTCTCGACCATGCTCTACCAGATGTTCCGACGCGTGAACGAGACACTGGCATTCGCCGCCATGCTCGCCCGCTTCGGCATGGTCACCGTCATGGCCGCCATGCTCATGTTCCAGGCCGGGCTTTCCGGGATGGCGTCGGGAACGATCCCGGCGGACAGTGCACTCACCGAGCTGCTGCTTCATATGCATCATTCGGGCGTCTGGGTCTGGCAGATCTTCTTCGGCCTGCATCTGCTTCTGCTTGGGCAACTCGTCTGCAGGACCGAAGCGCTGCCGAAAATCTTCGCATACGGCCTGACCATCGGTGCCTTCGGCTACTTCGCGGACAGCCTTTATGCCTTCGCCTTCCCGAATGCCGACCTGCTCGGCTGGGTGCGGGTCGGTCTGCTGGTGATCGTGACCCTGTCGGAAGTGGGCTTCGCCCTCTGGCTCCTGATCCGCGCCCCGCGGATCGGGGCAACCACCCCCACCGTCTGAAACGATCCCTCAACCCAAATTCAAAGGAGAACGTCATGAAAATCGCAATCATCGGAATTTCCGGCAAGCTGGGTCAGTATATGACCCAGCACTGCCTCGACCTCGGATACGAAGTTGTGGGTGTTTGTCGACCGGAAAGCGTCGGGAAACTCGCACGGTTCAAGGATCGCATCACGGTCTTTCCCGGTCGCACGAATGACCCGGAAGTGGTGCGCCGGGCCGTCGAAAATGCGGACGGCGTGCTTACGGTTCTGGCTCCTTGGGGGGTCGAAGATTATGCTTCCGGCACGGTGCGAGCGGTCATGGACAACGCGCCAAAGGATGCACGGCTGATCTTCTCCAGCGGCTGGCACCTTTCAGTGGACGGAAAGGATCGCTACAGCTGGAAAATCCACTTCTTCGAAAAGGTCGTCGGGCCGGTCGTGCGAGCGCTCCGCGTCGTGGACCTGAACGATCAGCATCGCGCCGGGAAGCTGATCTTCTCGTCCGGTCGCAGATGGACGCTGGTGCGCGGCTCGGATCTCGAAGAAGGCGAAAGCGAAGGGCTCCCGATCTGGGCTGAACGCGCCCACGATCCCCGCCTTGCCGCCAATCGGACCCGCCGCACGGACTTTGCGCTGTTCATGGTCCATGCCCTGACCGACGAGGGGCTCGTGCAGAAGGCACCCGCGATCTCCGCGGCAGCCTAGCAGTCCGAAAAACCGCGATAGCCCGCCGTCGGCCCCGGTTCGAGCGACCAGACCAGTTCGCTATTCGCACGGAAATCGGCCTCATCGCCAAGCGCGGTGAGGTCGATCTGCATCCGCTCGGTCGAATAACTGCCGTTCTCACCTTCAAGTGCGATGAAGTACCCGTTCAGCCGGATGGCCGCTTTGTCACCGTCCTCGGTCGCCCACAGGATCGGCTCTTCGGACGGCTCACGCCGGAAGTTGCAGGTGGGCGTTTCCTCCAGCGCGGCGGCGGCCTCGGCTTCGGTCAGCGGGGCGGGGTCCAGCCCGGCGAGTCGAACGGTCGAAAGGGCATCGTTCACGCTGCCGACTTCGGGCTCCGGGTCCCGATAGACGCTTTCGACGCGCCCATCCTCGCGGATCGACGCGATCATGTAGCGCATCTCGGAGATTTCCTTGTTTTGTGCCGCCGAAATATCCTCGGCCAGCTTCGCGGCCCGCGCATCCTCGATATCCGCCCGGGTAGATGTCATGATCGCGATCGAGTGGTGCGGGATCATGGCGCGCATGTAGCTTACCCCACTTACTGTCGCCTGTGACCTGACGAGCCAGAGCGATAGGGCAAAAAGCACGATGGACCCGGTGAATATGGCGATGTTGACGCCACGGCTCGGGTACATCTTCGCCATGAACGCCATCATGACGAAAGCCATCGTCGCGCCCATAAGGATCGCCATATAGGCACGGGTTTCGGAAAAGAAGATGTCCGGCGAGGCGTATGTGTTCAGATACATCAGCCCGAACATCACAAGCGTCGACGTCGCGATCATTGCCGCGAACTTCCCATAGGTCATGTCCGCCTCCTTTCTGGGATAACGCACTCACCTCAGCCTGGTGTTCCGAAGAAAAACGCCGGGCGGCAAATGGCAACCACCCGGCGTTCGCTTGGGCCTGTTTGGGAGGGGGGCCCGGACGAGGGCGAATACCGCCCCCGGTTTCGCGTCGTCCTAGAAGAACCCGAGCTTGTTCGGGTTGTAGCTCATCAGGATGTTCTTGGTCTGTTGGTAATGATCCAGCATCATCTTGTGGGTTTCGCGCCCGATGCCGGATTGCTTGTAGCCGCCGAAGGCCGCATGAGCCGGATAGGCGTGGTAGTTGTTGACCCAGACCCGACCCGCTTCGATGGACCGCCCAAAGCGATAACAACGGTTCGCATCCCGCGACCAGACTCCGGCACCAAGGCCATACATCGTGTCGTTGGCGATCTCGAGCGCCTCTTCCTCGGTCTTGAATGTCGTCACTGACACAACAGGGCCGAAAATCTCCTCCTGAAACACGCGCATCTTGTTGTGCCCCTTGAGAATCGTGGGCTGGATATAGAACCCGTTCGCAAGCTCGCCATTGAAGCGTGCGGCATCACCTCCGGTCAGCACCTCGGCCCCTTCCTCGCGCCCGATGGTGAGGTAGGACAGGATCTTTTCCTGCTGCTCCGCGCTCGCCTGCGCACCAACCATCGTCTCCATGAGCCGCGGGTCGCCGTGTTTGATGGCTTTCACACGCTCGATCGCCCGCGCCATGAAGTCGTCGTAGATGTCCTCCTGGATGAGCGCACGGGACGGGCAGGTGCAGACCTCGCCCTGGTTGAAGGCGAACAACACGAAACCTTCGACCGCCTTGTCGAGGAACGCGTCGTCCTCGGCCATCACGTCGGAAAAGAAGATGTTGGGCGACTTGCCCCCGAGTTCCAGCGTCACCGGGATCAGGTTCTCGGTCGCCGCCTCCATGATCTTGCGCCCGGTCTCGGTCGAGCCGGTAAAGGCGATCTTGGCGATACGCGGCGAGCGGGCGAGCGGCGCGCCCACTTCGGCCCCGAACCCGTTGACGATGTTCAGCACACCGGCAGGAAGCAGGTCAGCGATCAGTTCGGCCAGCACCATGATTGCGGCGGGGGTCTGCTCTGCGGGCTTGAGCACGATGCAGTTCCCGGCGGCGAGCGCTGGGGCTAGTTTCCACGCCGCCATCAGGATCGAGAAATTCCACGGGATGATCTGCCCGACGACGCCAAGCGGCTCATGGTAATGATAGGCGACCGTATCCGCGTCGATCTCGGACATGGAGCCTTCCTGACCCCGCAGCACGCCCGCGAAATAGCGGAAGTGATCGACCGACAGCGGAATGTCGGCGGCCGTCGTTTCGCGGATCGGCTTACCGTTGTCCCAGGTTTCGGCGGTCGCCAGCAGGTCGAGGTTGGCTTCCAGCCGGTCGGCGATCTTCAGCAGAATGTTCGAGCGCTCCGCCGGGCTGGTCTTGCCCCAGGCGTCCTTTGCGGCGTGCGCAGCATCGAGCGCGGCTTCGACATCGGCCTCGCCCGAGCGCGCCACTTCGCAGACCGGCTGGCCGGTGATCGGGGTCACGTTGGTGAAATACTTGCTCGACTTCGGCGCAACGAACTTGCCGCCGATGAAGTTGTCGTAGCGGGCTTTGAATGGCGACGTGAAGTAATCCACGGCCAGTTGGGTCATCTCGTTCATGGGGTATCCTCCCGGAAAATTCCTCTCCGGGTCCTCCGCCCGGATTGGCATGACCATGACGCGCCGCACCGCCCTGGTCAGCGGGGGCAATCACGTGGGGGAGTGGGAAGTGTCTCAACCATGAGACAGGTTCGGCTCAGCGACCTTCGATCCCGAGCCGTTTCATGCGCCGATAAAGCGTCGCGCGACCGATTCCTAGCGCGCGGGCGGCCTCCGATACGTTGCCATCCGCGCGGGCCAACGCCCGAATCACGGCAGCGCGTTCGGCTTTCTCGAACCCTGTGGGGCCATCCTCCCGCCCGAGGATGTCTGCCGCGGGCCGCGGCGTGATCGCATCGCTGCCCAGTTCGAAGACCCGCCGTGCCTCGCGCGTGGCACCGACGACGAGGTCGTCCGCATCAAGAGCAAGCAGCACGGCGGCGTCGGTGTCGTCACTGTCACCCACGACGATCCGCGCAGATGAGAACGCGGCGCGGAAATTGGCCTCTTCGATGGCGCGCGCGGTTTGGGCGACCTGCGCGGCGATCAGGCGGTTGAAGCCCTCGGTCTGGTCAGCCCGCGCCGACGACACGTCGAGCGCGGCCACGATCCGCCCGTCCGGGCCATAGATCGGCGCGTCGATGCAGGACATGGCAGTGTTGCGGGCGAAAAAATGCTCCTCACGGTGGATGATGAGGCTGCGGTTCTCGGCAAGGCATGTGCCGATCCCGTTCGTTCCCTCTCGGGCCTCGGACCAATCCGCGCCGGTCCTTAGGCCCCAATCCGCAAACGTGTCCTTGTCCGCATCCGTCGTGCGCTGGTCGAGGATCACGCCCTCGGTATCCGTCAGGAACACCGCACAGCCCGAATTTCCGACCAGCGAGAACAGCCGGTCCAGACGTGGCGCCGCGACGGTCATGAATTTGTCCAACGCGTCGCGCCGCTCGGACAGCGTGCTTCCGTCGACCACATTGGTCGCGCGACCTTCGGACGGATCGAGCCCGTGCTTGACCACAGAGCGCCGCCAGCTCGCCGCAAGCCGCGACCGCGCCGCTGCCGAATTGGATTGCGCTGTCGCGAGAACTCTCTCGATATGTGCGTTCTCGACCGGTCTTGTCATGATGTTGCGCTCCTCCGGCCATCAGACTAAGGCCAGATCGGCCTTCATAGCAAGGTCGTTGCCTGCCCGCCCGGTGGTGAAGGCGAAGTCGCGCATGGCGAATTTCATGCCAAAGGTCGCATTGGGGAACGGGCGCTGCTGAAATTTGAGGCATTCGCCAAAAAGTAGATCGATGGCCTGCGGCAAACTCTTTACATTCGACCCCGCCGCGCGTCTCTCGGGCCAATGAAGCAAAACCTCCACGTCGTCATCGTCGAAAAAAGCGCCGAACGGGGCGTGCTGATCGAGCAGTCATTGCGCGCTGCCGGCGATTTCGATGTGTCTATCGTGGACGATACACACGGACTGAAGGCCAGGATCGCGGACCTGAATCCTGATGTCGTTCTGATTGATATCGAAAATCCGTCGCGCGACACGCTCGAGGAACTTGCTATCGCCTCCGGGCCGCTCGAACGCCCGGTCGCCATGTTCGTGGAGCGTTCGGACGAGGGCCTGACCCGTGCCGCGATCGAAGCCGGGGTATCCGCCTATATCGTTGACGGGCTGAAGTCGGACCGGGTCAAGCCGATCCTCGACGCCGCCGTGACCCGGTTCAACATGTTCCACCGGATGCGCGCGGAGCTCGAGACGACAAAGCGCGCCCTTGAAGAACGAAAGGTCATCGACCGGGCCAAAGGCCTTATCATGAAGGCCAAGGGGCTGGGCGAGGACGAAGCCTATGCGCTCCTGCGCAAAGCCGCGATGGATCAGAACAAGCGGGTCGCGGACGTGGCCCAGGCTCTGGTCAACTCAGCGGGGCTGTTGTCATGAAGGGGACTGTGCTCTCGGTCGGGTTCATACCGTTGGTCGATGCCGCGCCGCTCATCGTGGCGCAGGAGATGGGGTTCGCGGCGGAAGAGGGGCTGGCGCTTGATCTGGTGCGCGCGCCGTCCTGGTCGTCTCTGCGCGACATGCTGGTGTTCGGGCGGGTCGATGCCGCGCATATGCTGTCGCCCGTGCCGGTCGCGACGGCAATGGGACTTGGTGGTGCCGGTACCGATCTTGCCGTTCTGTCCATCCTGTCGGTGAATGGCAATGTCGTCGGCGTCAGCCGCGAACTGGAATCGCGCCTGCGCGATCACGGGCACGATTTCGCATTCGATGATGCCGAAGCCGCTGGCCGTGCCTTGATCGCATGCGCGGGCGGCGGCTTGCGTATCGGGGTGCCGTTCCCGTTCTCGATGCACGCCGAACTGCTATACTACTGGCTGTCGGCGCTGGGCCTGCCTGCACCGCAGGGCGTGGACATCCGAACCGTGCCGCCGCGTCTCATGGCCGATGCGATCGAGGCAGGCGAGATCGACGCGTTTTGCGTGGGTGAACCCTGGGGGTCGATCGCGGTCGAAAACGGCGTGGGTGCGCTGCTGCTGCCAACAAGCAGGATCTGGGCTTTCGCACCGGAAAAAGCTCTCGCGGTCCGCGCGGATTGGGTGGCATCCGAGCGCAACCTGTCGGCCCGGCTGATACGGGCGACATGGCAGGCGGGTCGCTGGTTGGAGAGGGGTGACAATCGGCTCCTCGCGGCCGAGCTTCTGGGCCGTCCCGAATACCTGGATCTCGCGCCCGAGGTGATCGACCGCGCCCTGTCAGGCCATCTCATAATCAATTCGTCGGGCGAGACCCGCAATGTCGAGGGTTTTGTCGGATTCAGCGACGCGGCCGCCAATTTCCCCTGGCGGTCGCAGGCAATGTGGATCGCCGGTCAACTGGCCGCACGAACCGGGCTGGACAGAGTCGCTGCGATGCGGTCCGCCGAAACCGTGTTCCGCCCCGATCTGTTCCGGGCGGCTCTCGACGCGAGCGGCGCGGACCTGCCCGGTGCCTCCTCCAAGATCGAGGGCGCGACAAGGGTCGAAACGCCGGTCGCCAGCGGGACGGGCAAACTGTTCCTTGGCCCCGATTCCTTCTTCGACGGTCGAACTTTTGACCCGGATGAGGCAGTTCGCGGGGAAAACGCGCTTAAAAAGTGAGCGCTCTCTGCACCGCAGCAAAAACTCTGCCGCTCTTACATCTGCGAAATTGATTATCCCGATCCAAGCCGTCACTCATGATGTCAGGCGGGCAACGATGCCTGCCTACGAATTTCTCCCAGTGTCTGGGACCAACAGGGCAAAGCCGCTCGATTTGTATTCGCGACCTCCTCCCCGCGAATCCGAATCGGGCGGTTTTCTCGTTTATGGGCTTCACGCTCTCACCGATCATAAGGGACTGATCATGAAGAACTTTATCGCTGCACTCGCAACAACCACGGCGCTGACTGCACCGGCCATGGCCGAGATGCTGGACCTGGAAAAAGACGAGCTGACATTCGGCTTCATCAAGCTGACCGATATGGCGCCCCTCGCGGTCGCCTATGAACAGGGCTTTTTCGATGACGAAGGCCTCTTCGTTACACTCGAGGCACAGGCCAACTGGAAAGTCCTCCTGGATGGCGTCATTTCGGGCACGCTCGACGGCGCGCACATGCTCGCCGGACAACCGCTGGCGGCGACAATCGGGTACGGCACCGAAGCGCACATCATCACGCCCTTTTCAATGGACCTGAACGGCAACGGCATCACCGTGTCGAACGAGGTGTGGGACATGATGAAGCCGAACCTCCCGATGGACGGCGACAAGGTCGCGCACCCGATCTCGGCCGAACATCTCAAGCCCGTGATTGAAGAGTTCAACGCCCAGGGCAAGCCCTTCAACATGGGCATGGTGTTCCCGGTCTCGACCCACAATTACGAGCTGCGCTACTGGCTCGCCGCAGGTGGGATCAACCCTGGCTATTATTCGCCCGAAGATGTCACCGGCCAGATCAACGCAGAGGCCTTCCTCTCCGTCACGCCCCCGCCGCAGATGCCCGCGACGCTCGAGGCTGGCACGATCTCGGGTTACTGCGTGGGTGAGCCGTGGAACCAGCAGGCTGTGTTCAAAGGAATCGGCGTGCCGGTTATCACCGACTACGAGCTGTGGAAGAATAACCCGGAGAAGGTTTTCGGCATCACCGCCGAGTTCGCCGAGGAGTATCCGAACACCACGCTCGCGGTGACCAAGGCGCTGATCCGCGCGGCCATGTGGCTGGACGAGAACGACAACGCCAACCGCCCGGAAGCCGTGGAAATCCTGTCGCGCCCCGAATACGTGGGCGCCGATTACGAAGTCATCGCCAACTCGATGACCGGCACGTTCGAATACGAAAAAGGCGACAAGCGTGAAGTGCCCGACTTCAACGTGTTCTTCCGCTACAACGCGACCTACCCCTATTACTCCGACGCCGTCTGGTATCTGACCCAGATGCGCCGCTGGGGTCAGATCGCCGAAGCCAAGCCGGACAGCTGGTACGACGAAGTCGCCAAGTCGGTCTACAAGCCCGAAATCTACATGGAAGCCGCCCAGCTTCTGATCGAGGAAGGCCACGCGACTCCCGACATGTTCCCGGCTGCCGAAGAGGATGGCTACAAAGACCCGACCCCGGCCGAAGACGTGATCGACGGCATCGGTTTCGACGGCTCGCAGCCCAACGCCTATCTCGAAAGCCTGCCGATCGGCCTCAAGGGTGCGCAGCAGGTCGTGGGCAACGAGATCCAGGGCTAACGAACAGGAGCCGCTCATCCCCTCCACTGCCGCGTCCACGTGAAGACGAGACAATGGCTTGGACGGGCGGCTCCCCTCCTGACCAAACACTTCCTTCGAGGACGAGACCATGACCACCGTCGATCCCAATTTCGCAGCCGATGAAGCGCGGGAAGCGCGTCGGGCCCGCATGTTCACCCGCATCAACAAGGCGGACAATTATTTCAAGGTTCTCGGCCTTGCCTGGATCACCCCGATCCTGAAGGCATTGGCGGGTGACAACCCTCGAGCGCAGGGTAAGGAGATCTGGCAGCTTCTCGGTGTTCCGCTCGTCGCTATCGCAGTTTTCCTCGTGGCTTGGGGCGTGCTTGCGCCAAAAGTTCAGACCTCTCTTGGCGCGATCCCCGGACCCGTGCAGGTCTGGCAGGAGGTCGTTTCGCTGCACGAAGACTCGCGTGAGAAGGCGGTGAAGGAGCAGACACACCGTGAACGCGTGGACGCGCGCAACCAGCGTTACATCGACGCGGGCGAGACTGATAAGGTAAAGGACATCCCCTTCACCGGTGCGCCTAGTTACTACGACCAGATCTGGACCTCGATCCAGACCGTTTTCTTCGGGTTCCTGATCGGGTCGCTCATCGCCATTCCGATCGGTATCCTCGCGGGCCTTTCGCGCACGGCCAACGCCGCCGTTAACCCGCTCGTCCAGATCTTCAAGCCCGTGTCGCCGTTGGCGTGGCTCCCGATTGTCACGATGATCGTATCGGCCGTCGCCGCCGAAGGCACCTCGGGTCTCTTTCCCAAAAGCTTCATCATTTCGGCCATCACCGTGACGCTCTGTTCACTCTGGCCGACTTTGATCAACACCTCGCTGGGTGTGGCTTCGATCGACAAGGATCTCGTCTCGGTCTCCAAGGTGCTCAAGATGAACACCTGGACAAAGATCACCAAGCTCGTGCTGCCGTCCGCTCTCCCGCTGATCTTCACTGGCCTGCGCCTGTCGCTGGGCGTCGGTTGGATGGTCCTCATCGCGGCCGAGATGCTGGCCCAGAACCCGGGTCTTGGGAAGTTTGTCTGGGACGAATTCCAGAACGGCTCATCCCAGTCGCTCGCCCGGATCATGGTCGCCGTGTTCACCATCGGGATCATCGGCTTCCTGCTCGACCGCGTGATGTTCGCGCTCCAGTCGCTCTTTACCTTCTCGAACAATCGGTGAGCCCCATGTCCGTGATCGAATTCAAGAACGTCTCAAAGTCTTTCGGGCAAGGCACCGAAGAAACCCCGGTTCTCCAGAACGTCGATCTGGCGGTCGAGGAAGGAGAGTTCCTCGTGCTCCTCGGGTTTTCGGGCACCGGCAAGACCACCCTCATCAACCTCATGGCGGGGCTGGAATTTCCGACCTCGGGAGCAGTGACCTTCAAAGGCGAAAGGATCGAGGGCCCCGGACCCGAGCGTGGCGTGATCTTCCAGAACTACTCGCTCATGCCGTGGCTCACGGTTCATGGCAATGTCATGCTGGCGCTCGAAGCGGTCTTTCCGAAGATGCCGAAGGCCGAGAAAGAGGAAAAGGTCGCCCATTACATCAAGATGGTCGGTCTGTCCCATGCCGTCGGCCGCCGCCCTGCGGAGTTGTCGGGCGGCATGCGCCAGCGCGTGAACGTGGCCCGTGCCCTCGCCATGAACCCCGAAGTGCTCTTGCTCGATGAACCGCTTTCGGCGCTCGACGCGCTGACCCGCGCCAACTTGGGCGACGAGATCGAGGCGATCTGGCAGGCCGACAAGAAAACCTGCGTGCTGATCACCAACGATGTGGACGAAGCCATTTTGCTGGCTGATCGCATCATCGCGCTGAACCCGGACGGAACGCTGGGCCGCGAGTTCAAGGTGGATCTCGAACGCCCCCGCAACCGGGGCGAAATGAACCATGACGACACGTTCAAGAAACTGCGCGCCGAGGTGACGAAATATTTGATGGATGTCGGAATCGAAGCAAAGACCGAAGGCTCCCGCCAGCTTCCGAACGTCACCGCGATACACAACCTGCCGACCGCAGTAGCAGAGGCAGCCGCGTCGCGGCTCGAGGACAAATATCTGGAGTTCTCCAGGATACACAAAATTTATCCGACCCCCAAAGGTCCGCTCACCGTGGTCGAGGATTTCGACCTCAACGTGAAGAAGGGCGAGTTCATCTCGCTGATTGGTCACTCGGGCTGCGGCAAGTCTACTGTTTTGACAATGACCGCCGGCTTGAACGCGATCTCCAAGGGCGGGATCATTCTTGATGGTAAAGAGGTGGTCGAAGCCGACCCCGAGCGCGCCGTCGTGTTCCAGTCGCCGAACCTGTTCCCCTGGCTGTCGGCGCGCGAGAACGTGGCGATCGGGGTGGACAAGGTCTATCCGAAAGCATCGCGGGCCGAGCGCCAGGACGTGGTCGATTATTACCTTGAGCGTGTCGGACTTGGCGACGCGATGGACAAATCCGCATCGGATATGTCCAACGGAATGCGCCAACGTGTCGGCATCGCCCGCGCCTTTGCCCTGTCCCCGAAACTGCTCTTGCTCGACGAACCCTTCGGGATGCTCGACAGCCTGACCAGATGGGAACTCCAGGAGGTGCTGATGGAGGTCTGGGACCGTACGAAGGTCACCGCGATCTGCGTGACGCACGACGTCGACGAAGCGATCCTTCTCGCTGACCGCGTGGTGATGATGACGAACGGGCCGCAGGCCACGATCGGCCAGATCACCAACGTCGATCTGCCCCGCCCACGCACCCGCAAGGCGCTTCTCGAACACCCCGATTACTACCTTTACCGCGAGCAGGTGCTGAATTTCCTCGAGGAATACGAGCACGGAAAACAGGGCAAGTCGGAAACGGCGAAAGCACCCGCAAAGCCCGGTTCGCAAAAGGCCGCCTGAAGGCCCTGAGATGAGTGTGGTTCTCAGGGTCATCGAAGGCGGTCGTCAGGGCTCAGAGCCCGAGTATTGGAAAGGAGGCGGCATGATGGATGTCGCGATCGAAGAGAAAACCCGAACCTTCATCCAGGTTTCTGAAATCTGGGTGCCGGACGGGGATACGCTCATCCACGGGGGTGGCAGCTATGGCGACCTTGGCGCATTCGAAGCGGCCTCTGTCCGCGAAAGCTTCGCGCTGGGTGAGGGACTGCCGGGCAAAGCCTGGGCTGAAGGAAGCCCCGTGGTGCTCAAGGAATTCGACGGTTCGTATTTCAAACGCACCGAGGTTGCCACCGAGGCCGGCCTGACAGCCGCCGTCGCGATCCCGGTCTTCGACGGCAAGACGCTCATGGCGGTGCTTGTCGTATTGTGCGGCGACGACGACGAACATGTCGGCGCGATCGAAGTCTGGGAAGAGACCGACAAGCTCTTGATGCTGAAAGACGGCTACTATGGCGCCGCCAAGCATTTTGAATGGGTCAGCCGGCATACGCATTTTCCCATAGGGCAGGGGCTTCCCGGCGGGGTCTGGTCCTCCGACACGCCCATGCTGTTCCGTGACCTCGGCGCCGGCTATCGCTTTATCCGCGCCGACAGCGCGGGCAAGGCGGGGCTCACCACCGGGCTTGGCCTGCCGGTTCCTGTTCCAGATGGCGCGACCTTCGTCCTGACACTTCTGTCCGCACGCGGCACCCCGATTGCACGGCGTTTCGAGATCTGGGACGCGCGACGGCAGAAGGTCGGCAAAGCTGGCGGTGCGGTGCTGGTCGATGGGGTCTGCGAACGCAATGGACCGCTCTGGACCGACGAAAACATTTCCGCGCCCCGCACCGCCGCGCGGAACCAGGGCAACATTGGCAAAGTGCTGGCAACCGGCCTTCCGGTCATCGTCTCCGGCACCCCCAAATTCACCGAAGGGTACGACACGATGGTCGCCCTTCCGATCTATGGCGACGGCGACATTGCGCACATCGTCGCCTGGTACGTCTGACGGGAAGCAGGGAGAGCATCATGCAGAAACTCGTCATCATAGGTGCCGGCATGGCTTCGGGCCGCGCAATCGAGCACCTGCTCGAAGCTGCGCCGGGGGCATTCGACATCACGCTGTTCAATGCCGAACCGCGCGGCAATTACAACCGCATCATGCTGTCGCCGGTTCTGTCCGGCGAGAAAACATACGAGGAAATCGTCACTCACGACGCCGATTGGTATGAAGCAAACGGTGTCACGTGCCGCTTCGGCGAAAAGGTCGTGGAAGTGGATCGCGCACGCAAAGTGGTGGTCGGCGAGAAAGGCGAAGTGCCTTACGATCAACTGATCTTCGCGACCGGCTCCAACGCGTTCATCATCCCGATGCCAGGGCATGATCTGCCCGGCGTCGTCACATTCCGCGACCTGGAAGACACCGGCGCAATGATCGAGGCCGCCGGAAAGCCGGGCAGTCGTGCCGTTGTAATCGGTGGCGGGCTTTTGGGATTGGAAGCGGCTGCGGCGTTGCGTCTGCGTGGAATGGACGTGACCGTCCTGCACATCGCCACGCACCTCATGGAGCGGCAACTGGATCCTGCTGCAGGGTATCTGCTCAAGAAGGACCTTGAACGCCGCGGGATCAACGTGATCCTGGAAGCGCAGTCGAAAGAGATCGTCGGGAACGGCAGGGCCGAACAGGTGAACCTTGCCGACGGCACCGAACTTCCCTGCGACATCGTCGTCATGGCGGTGGGTATCCGCCCCGCGGTGTCGCTGGCGCAGGAATGCGGCCTCGCTTGTGGGCGCGCAATCGAAGTGGATGCGCAGATGCGCACCAGCGACCCGAGCGTCTTTGCGCTCGGGGAATGCGTCGAATTCGAGGGCAATCTCTTTGGACTCGTTGCGCCGCTCTACGATCAGGCCAAGGTCTTGGCTGCGACGCTGACCGGCGGTGAGGCCACATTTGCCATGCGTGAACTGTCGACCAAGCTCAAGGTCACGGGCTGCGACCTGTTCTCCGCCGGGGATTTCGCCGAAGGCGAAGGGCGTGAAGACATCGTTTTCCGTGATCCGGCGCGCGGCGTTTACAAACGTCTCGTGATCGAGAACGACACGCTCGTGGGCGCTGTGATGTACGGTGACACGGCGGACGGAAACTGGTTCTTCGGGCTGATCAAGGATGGCGAGGATATCTCGGACATCCGCGAGACGCTGATTTTCGGGCCGGGTTTTCTGGGGGGCGACACTGCGGACCCTCTGTCAGCCGTTGCAGCGTTGCCGCCTGAGGCGGAGATCTGCGGCTGCAACGGCGTATGCAAAGGCGATATCGTGGCGGCGATTGACGGCGGCGCGACCGACCTCGGCGCCTTGCGCGCGACGACCAAGGCAAGCGCGTCTTGCGGCACTTGCACGGGGCTCGTCGAACAGGTGCTCGCAGTTACCTTGGGTGACGGGTTCCAGATGCCCACCGCGCAGCCGATCTGCGGCTGCTGCGACCTCACCCACGAGGACGTCCGGCGGCTCATCAAGTCGCAGGAGCTGAAATCGCAAGAAGCGGTCTGGCAGGAACTGGGCTGGAAGACGCTGAACGGTTGCCACGTTTGCCGACCTGCTGTGAATTATTACCTGCTGGCCGATTGGCCGATCGAGTATCAGGACGACCCGCAATCGCGGTTCGTCAACGAACGAAACCACGCCAATATCCAGAAGGACGGGACTTACTCTGTCATGCCCCGGATGTGGGGCGGGATGACCGATGCGGCCGAATTGCGTGCGATCGCGGATGCGGCCGAGAAATACGGCGCGGCCGTCAAGGTCACGGGTGGCCAGCGCATCGACCTGCTCGGTATCACGAAAGAGGACCTGCCGCATATCTGGCGCGACCTGAACGAGGCCGGAATGGTCTCGGGCCATGCGTATTCAAAGGGTCTGCGAACGGTCAAGACCTGCGTGGGATCGGATTGGTGCCGGTTCGGCACGCAGGACAGCACGGGGCTTGGAATCAAGCTCGAGAAGCTGCTCTGGGGGTCCTGGACACCGCACAAGGTCAAACTCGGTGTCTCTGGCTGCCCGCGAAATTGTGCCGAGGCGACGTGCAAGGATGTGGGCATCGTATGTGTCGACAGCGGCTATCAGATTTCGGTCGCGGGTGCCGCCGGGATGGAAGTCAAGGAGACCGAACCTCTCGCCACGGTCAAAACCGAGGACGAGGTGCTGGAATGGACCGTGGCTTTCATCCAGCTCTATCGCGAAGGCGCGAAATATCTGGATCGGCCCTACAAATGGGTCGCCAAGGTCGGGTTGAACTGGATCGTCGAACATCTCTCGGATGCCGACACGCGCCGCGCCCTGAACGCGCGGTTCGAACTGTCGCAATCCGTCTATCGCACCGATCCCTGGGCGGCGGAAGTCGCAAAATCCGAACGCTATACGCCGCTTGCCGACCTGACTTTGGAGGCCGCCGAATGAAGAGCTGCCGCTCCCGATCCGGTCATGATGCGGGCCTGCTTGGCGCGCTGGCCAAGTGGCCCCTGCCCGAAGTCGGGGCGGGCAACCAACCTATCGAAACGGAGGTCTCATGATGAACTGGATCGACATCGGAACCATCGACGACATTCCCGAACGGGGCGCACGGCTGGTCAAGACGCCCGTAGGCTGCGTCGCCGTCTTTCGCACATCGGGTGACGAAGTGTTCGCCGCCTCGAATTCCTGCCCGCACAAGGGCGGGCCGCTCTCGGAGGGGATCGTTCACGGAAACAAGGTGACCTGCCCCCTGCACAACTGGGTGTTCAGCCTGGAAACCGGAGAAGCGCAGGGTGCCGACGAAGGCCGCATCGCGACCTATCCGATCCGCATCGAGGATGGCAGGCTCCTGCTGGACGCTTCGGCCCTCGCCGCGAAAGACGCCGCCTGATGGACGGGGCGGGCCTCCCCACGACCCGTTCGACTTGCCCATATTGTGGCGTGGGTTGCGGCGTGCTCCTGCGCCCGGACGGGCAGGGCGGGCTAGACGTACGCGGCGACCCGGATCACCCCGCCAACCGAGGCAAGCTCTGTTCGAAAGGGTCTCAACTGGGTCAGACCCTCGGGCTGGACGACCGCCTGCTTTCACCCAAAATCGACGGTGAAACGGCCGACTGGGACAGCGCGCTTGGGACCGTCGCGTCCCGCTTTGCCGCGACCATCGCCGAGTATGGCCCGGACAGCGTGGCGCTCTATGTGTCTGGCCAGCTCCTGACCGAGGATTATTACGTCGCCAACAAGCTCGCCAAGGGCTTTTTCGGCACGGCAAACATCGACACGAACTCGCGGCTTTGCATGGCCTCGACCGTTGCCGGACACAAACGCGCCTTCGGGACCGATACTGTGCCGGGCACGTATGACGACCTGGAGCAAGCCGACCTGATCGTGCTGACCGGATCGAACCTCGCATGGTGCCATCCAGTGCTCTACCAGCGCATCCTTGCGGCCAGGAAGAACCGGGGAACCAGGATCGTCGTCATCGACCCGCGCCGAACGGCCTCCTGCGACGGGGCCGATCTGCATCTCGCGCTTGCACCCGGTTCGGACGTGGCGTTGTTCAACGGGCTGCTGTCCGAGATCGCGCAGCGCGGCCTGATCGACGCCGACTTTGCCGGAAACGTCACAGGGCTGGACGAAGCACTCGCCACTGCGCGGTCCGAAGACCTGTCCGTCACGGGCCTGTCCGACACCGACCTCTCGGCGTTTTTTGATCTCTGGTGCGGCACTGAAAAAGTCGTGACGATTTTCTCCCAGGGCGTGAACCAATCCACATCGGGGAGTGACAAGGTCAACGCGATCCTGAACTGCCACCTTGCCACCGGGCGGATCGGCCAGCCGGGGACGGGGCCGTTTTCCGTCACAGGACAGCCCAATGCAATGGGCGGGCGCGAAGTCGGCGGGCTGGCCAACATGCTCGCCTGCCACCTCGACATCGAAAATGCCGAACATCGCCAGACCGTGCAGGGTTTCTGGTCGGCGCCTGCCGTTCCGACTTCAGCCGGCCTCAAGGCCGTCGACATGTTCCGCGCGGTCGGCGAGGGCCGGATCAAGGCGCTCTGGATCATCCACACCAACCCCGCGGTGTCGATGCCCGAGGCCGACCGGGTGCGCGACGCTATCGACGGTTGCGATTTCGTCGTGGTGTCGGATGTGACCGAACGAACGGATACCGCGCGGCTTGCGAATGTTCTCCTGCCCGCGACGGCGTGGGCCGAAAAATCCGGCACAGTGACCAATTCCGACCGCACGATCAGCCGTCAACGTGCCGTGCTCCCCGCGCCCGGCGACGCGCGCCCCGATTGGGCGATCCTTGCCGAGGTCGGGCGGCGCATGGGCTGGCAATCCGCATTCGATTACCAGAGCCCCGCCGAAATCTTCCGCGAATACGCGGCCCTTTCGGGGTTCGCCGCGAGGTTCGGTCGCGACTTCGACATCTCCGGGCTCCAAAATCTGTCCGACGAGGAATACGATACGCTCGCGCCTGTTCGCTGGCCGGTCACGGCGACGCGGGTGGGCGGCCGGTTCTTCGGTGACGGGCGGTTTTTCACGCCGGATGGCAAAGCGCGGATGCTCGCCGTCAACCACCGCGCCCCCGCCGCGTCTCCCTGCGATGCGCGACCCTTCGTGTTGAATACCGGGCGCTTGCGCGACCAGTGGCACACCATGACGCGCACCGCGAAATCGTCGCGCCTGTCCGCCCATTTGCCAGAGCCTTTCCTTGAAATTCACCCCAAGGATGCCGCCCGTCTTCGCCTGTCACCCGCTGCGCTGGTCCGGGTCGAGAACGATCTCGGCAGCGCGATCCTGCGTGCGCGGATCACCGACGCCGTTCGCCCCGGTGAGGTCTTCGCCCCGATGCACTGGACCGGCGAAACGGCCCCCTCTGCCCGGATTGACGCGCTGGTCGCGGGGGCTTGCGACCCGGTGTCCGGCCAGCCGGAGAGCAAGGCGTCCACCGTCAGCATCTCGGAATATCGTGCGCGGTGGTATGGGTTCGCTGTGTGTTCGGGCGATTTGCACCCGACCGCGCCCTACTGGACCCGCACACGTACCGACGCAGGCTACCGTTCCGAATTGGCGGGCAAGGCAGAGCCGGATGATTGGGAAGAATTCGCGCGGGACCTTTTCGCGACGGATGCCGCGGTTCAGATCGTCGACGACCCGAAGCGCGGCAATCATCGGTTCGCATTTCACGCCGAGGGCCGTCTCGTCGCCGCCCTGTTCGTGTCGCGCAGCCCGACCGCGGTGACGCGCGATTACATTGCCACCTTGCCCGGAACCGAAGCGCCCGCGGTGTTGTCGGGACGCGCTCCTGCAGATCGCCCCGACCCGGGCCCCACGATTTGTTCCTGCTTCGGAGTTGGCATGAATACCATCGTGCAGGCCATCGAAGAACAGGCTTTGACCAGTGTCGATGCGATCGGTGCACATCTGCAGGCCGGCACGAATTGCGGCTCTTGCCGCGCCGAACTCGCGTTTCTGCTCGAAAAATCGCGTCCCATGCAGGCTGCCGAATAGCGCGATCCGTGCGCAAAAAACTGGCAAGCATTGGCGCGATCTGCACAATACTTAACCAGGTTTACCAGTTGTTTGATTCTATGTGCCCAGAACTGGACGTCGTCTGGGCGACAGACGAAATCTTGCCTGTCTAATTCAATGAGGGAGACCCTTAAGTGTTTCAACGCACCATTCTGACGGCTGCCGCCGCTTCGCTCTTCAGCACCGCCGCCTTGGCACAGACCGAAGTGCCTTTCGCGCTCGACTGGAAATTCGAAGGCCCGGCGGCCCCGTATTTCGTCGCGATCGACAAGGGCTACTTCGCCGAGAAAGAGCTTTCCGTCGAAATCTCCGCCGGGTCCGGGTCGCTCGACGCGATTCCGAAAATCGCGACCGGCGCTTTTCCCGTCGGTTTTGCCGACATCAACTCGGTCATCAAGTTCCTCGACCAGAACCCCGGCGCGCCGGTGACTGGCGTGATGATGATCTACGACAAGCCGCCGTTTGCCGTGATTGGCCGCGCTTCGCAGGGGATCGAAGGACCGAAGAGCCTCGAGGGCAAGATCCTCGGCGCACCGCCGCCCGATGGTGCCTGGGCGCAATTCCCGATCTTCGCGGCCGAGAACGACCTCGACATGGAGGCCATCACCGTCGAGCCGGTAGGCTTCCCGACCCGTGAGCCGATGCTGGCGGATGGCGCGGTCGACGCGATCACTGGCTTTTCCTTCACCTCGTTCCTCAACGCCGCCCGCCTTGGCGTGCCCGAAGACGACCTCGTGACCCTGTTGATGTCGGACTACGGCGTGGACCTCTACGGCAACGCGATCATCGTGAACACCGATTACGCCGCCGAGAACCCGGACGTGATCGAAGGTTTCCTCGAGGCCGTCGCCATGGGCTGGAAAGACGCCATCGCGGACCCCGAGTCTGCCATCGCCAGCCTGATCGAGCGCAATCCTGCGGCCGATGCCGAGCTGGAACAGCGCCGCCTCCAACTCGCCATCGACGCCAACGTGATGACCGACGCGGTCATGGCCAATGGCTTCGGCGTGATCGACGAGGAACAGTTCGCCAGCGCGATCGAGCAGATCAAGTTGACTTACGAGTTCGAGGGCGAACCTGACGCATCGCTCTACTTCACCGAAGACTACCTGCCCGAAGCAGGCTTCGCGCTGAAATAATCAAAAAATCGGGCGCGGGGTCATCCCGCGCCCGGTCTCTATCCGGGGCAGGGGCGGACCGATGACCTTTCCAATGATCAAGATCGAGGGCGTGCGCCACGCCTACAAGACACCATCAGGCCCGCTCCCGGTGCTCGACGGTCTGGACGTGACCGTGGAAGAGGGCGGTTTCGTCGCCGTCGTCGGCCCGTCGGGATGCGGCAAGTCCACCCTGACAAAACTCGTGGCCGGGCTGATGAAACCGGATCAGGGGATGGTGATGGTCCACGGCGAAAAGGTCACCGGTCCACGTTCGACGGTCGGCATGGCATTCCAAAACCCCGTCATGCTGGAATGGCGCACCATCATCGAAAACGTCATGCTCCCGCTCGAGATTGTTTCGACCAAAATGTCGAAATCCGAACAGAAGGACCGTGCCAATTACCTTCTCGAGCTCGTCGGGTTGGAGGGGTTCGGAGACAAGCGGCCTTCGGAGCTGTCCGGCGGCATGCGCCAGCGCGCCTCATTGTGCCGCGCCATCGTCCACAAACCCGACATCCTCATTCTTGACGAGCCGTTCGGGGCGCTCGACGCCTTCACGCGTGAAGACCTTTGGCAAACCATGCACAAGGTGAAGGACGAAGAGCCGTTCACCGGCGTCCTCATCACCCACGACCTGCGCGAGTCGATCTTCCTCGCCGATCAGGTGGTGGTGCTGTCGCAGCGACCCGCCCGCACCCAATACGTGCTCGACGTGCCGAACATCGGCCCGCGCGACCTCGACCATCTCTACACACCCGAAGCCGCCGAGATGCTGAACATCCTGCGTCACCAGATCGAAGTGGCCCAGGGCCGCGCCGCGGCTTGAGGAGAGACTGATGGCCTATGTTCCCGACATGAAGACCCGCTCCACGGGCGGCTCCGTCGCCAAATTCCTGACCTCCCGCGCATTCCTCGCCCCGATCATCGCGATGATCGTCTTCGTGGCGCTTTGGGAGTTCCTCGTCTGGGTGAACAACTGGCCCGACTATGTCATGGCCTCGCCCTCGGACCTTCCGGCGGCTTATGCCGAATATTGGGGTCTGTTCGTCAAATATGGCTGGCAGACGCTGTGGCGCACGGTGGTCGGACTGGTGCTCGCGGTGATCGTCGGATTGTTCCTTGGCATGATCATGGGTTTCTCGCGTCTCATGCGCGACGCGCTCTACCCGCTGCTCGTCGGCTTCAACGCGATCCCCAAGGCCACCGTGGTGCCCATCGTCGCGCTGCTGTTCGTTGGTGCGCATGACTTCAACACCATCCTGATCGCCTTCATGATCTCATTCTTCCCCATTGCCGTGTCGGTCAGCATCGGCCTGTCGACGTTGGAGCCGGAATATCGCGACATCCTGCGCGCGCTCGGCGCGAGCCAAGGCACGATCTTCTGGAAGATCGCACTGCCCAAGACGCTGCCGGAATTCTTTGGCGCACTGAAGGTGGCCGTGACGCTCGCCTTCATCGGCACCAACCTGATGGAGATCGTCTCGCCCCATGGGCGCGGGCTGGGTGCTCTGTTCGACAGCGGTAAGACGAATTCGGACTACCCTCTGATGTTCGCCGTGCTCATCGCGCTCGCGATCCTCGGGATCGTTCTTTACTACGTCGTGGTCGCGCTGGAGAAAATTTTCGCGGGATGGGCGGATCGCCAACCGGGTTGACCGTCAAAACCAGTCCAGAAAACGTCTGACTCTCGCAGGTCGGGCGTTTTCTTTTGACTCGTCACTTATTTCGTATATTCACGAAATATGGAAATAGATATCGTTACCCGACTCACGACCCTTGGCCATCCCAACAGGCTGGCCATCTTTCGCCTGCTGATGCGGCGCTACCCCGACCCCGTCCCGGCGGGAGAGATCGGCACTGCACTGGATCTAAAACCCTCGACCCTTTCGGCCTATTTGGGCGCGCTGGTCAGGGCCGGGCTGGTGGAGCAGGAACGGGTCGGCACGTCGCTCCGTTACAGGATCGTCATGGAAGCGGTGCAGGGGACGTTCGACTATTTGTTGAACGATTGCTGCCGTGGCCGTGCCGACCTTTGTTCCCCCGTCTCAACCCCTCTCACGACAGGACCGAAACCTATGTCCAAGACCTATGACGTGCTCTTCATCTGTTCGGGCAATTCCGCCCGTTCGATCTTTGCCGAATGCATCCTGCGCGACCTCGGAGGTGACAAGTTCCGCGCCTATTCCGCGGGAACGCGCCCGCAATCGGACCTCAATCCGTTCGCGGTCGAGGTTCTGAAATCCAAAGGTCACGACGTATCTGTCCTGCGCTCGAAACATGTTTCGGAGTTTCAGGGGGACGACGTGCCAAATCTGGATTTCGTGTTCACCGTCTGCAACCAGGCCGCCAACGAGGAATGCCCGCCGTGGGATGGGCAACCGGTCTCGGCGCATTGGGGTCAGGACGACCCGGTGAAAGCGACGGGGAGCGACGCGGAAAAAAGCCTCGCGTTCCAGCAGGCCTACGGAATCCTGCGCAACCGGATCTCGGCCTTCGTGAACCTGCCTTTCGACAGCCTCGACCGAATGTCGCTTCAACGCGCTGTGGACGACTTGGCGCAGGAGCTGGCGCGGGCCTAAGGGGGTGGGCCCGAAACCGCGCTCGGAAAATGAAAGGGCCGGGAGATGATCCCGGCCCTTCGCGTCTAATTCGTTATGAGCTCTGGCCCCATCAGGCTCGTCGGCAACCACGTCGAAATCCATGGCACGTAGGTGACGAGGATCAGGAAGACGAAGAGGATGGCGAGGAAGGGGAGTGCGGCACGCACCACTTTCATCATCGGCATCCCGGCCACGCCCGAGGTCACGAAAAGGTTGAGACCAACCGGTGGCGTTATCATCCCGATCTCCATGTTCACCACCATGATGATCCCGAGGTGAATCGGGTCCACACCAAGCTCGATGGCGATGGGGAACACCAGCGGGGCGACGATCACGATGAGGCCCGAGGGTTCCATGAATTGACCGCCGATGAGCAGGATCACGTTCACCATGATGAGGAACATGATCTTGCCGAAACCCGCCGACAGCATCGCATTCGCGATCTGCTGCGGGATCTGTTCATCGGTCAGCACGTGCTTCAGGATCAGCGCGTTGGCGATGATGAACATCAGCGTGATGGTCAGCTTGCCCGCATCGAAGAGCGTGTCGCGCGTGTCGCGGTGCCAGAGCGCGGTGACGATGGCCTGCGGCTTGGACAGGAGCGACTTCTTCTGGCCGTCGTTGTTCTTCTCGGCCAGCGGTCCCATGTCGCGGTAGACGAAGGTCGCCACGATGAAGGCATAGATCGACGCAACGGCGGCGGCTTCGGTCGGGGTGAAGATCGCCCCCGTGACGCCGGGGATGCCATAGATGCCGACCATGATGATGACGATGAGCATCAGGCCCCAGATCGCGTCTCTGAACGAGGCGAAGATCTCGCCCCAGCCCGCCCATTCGCCTTTCGGCATGTTGCGGATACGGGCGATGACATAGATCGCGGCCATCAGAAGCAGACCGGCGAGGATGCCGGGGATCACACCTGCGAGGAACATGCGGCCCACCGAAACCTCGACCGAGGAGGCGTAGACGACCATCACGATGGACGGCGGGATCAGGATGCCCAGCGTACCTGCGTTGGCGATGACGCCTGCGGCGAAGTCCTTGGTGTAGCCGACCTGCCGCATAGCCGCGATGACGATGGAGCCGATGGCGACCACCGTGGCCGGGGATGAACCGGAAAGCGCCGCGAAGAGCATACAGGCGAAGACGCCCGCAATCGCCAGCCCGCCGCGCATGTGCCCGACGACCGCGATGGCAAAGCGGATGATCCGCTGGGCCACGCCGCCGGTCGACATGAAGGATGAGGCGAGGATGAAGAACGGGATCGCGAGCAGCGTGTAGTGGCCCGCCATCGCCTGATAGAAGCTCTGCGCGATGGATGCGAGCGAGGTGTCCGAGAACACCAGGAGGAACATGATCGACGAGAAGCCGAGTGCGATGGCGATCGGCACGCCAACGAGAAGCAGGCCAATGATGGCCACGAAAAGAAGAGCGACTTCCATGGATCAGTCCTCCACGCGAGCGGCGTCGACATCGTCTTCCATCTCGTGGGAAACGATGAGGCTATCGGCGTCGCCCCGAAGGATGCGGATCGTCGCCTGAATGATACGGAACAGAAAAAGCGCCACTCCGATGGGCAGGATGATGTAGGGAATGACGCGCGGCAGCTTGTCGTATTCCTCGCCGAAGTTGATCCAGTCCTCGAGGAACTTGAGGAACCCGGGCATCGGCACCTGGTCGGTCATGTAGAACGCCCGGTCGCGGGTGTTTTCATCGAAGCCCAGCGGGAACCAGCGGCCTTCGGTCTGGTAAAGCCCGGCATAGGGCGCCCAGTAATCCCACGCGCCCTTCATCAGAAGAAATGCATAGGCGAGGCAGATCACGGCCGAGAAAATGGCGAGCATCCGTCTTGGGCGTGTGGAAAGCATCCCGGTGATCGCATCCACGCCCAGATGCATGGTCACGCGCACGCCATAGCTGATCCCGAAGATGACCAGCCAGGCAAAGAGGATCAGGGTGACTTCCAGCCCCCAGATCAGAGATTCATTGAAACCGTAACGCAGGACCACGTTGATGAACGTGACTGCGGTCATCAAGCCAAGGATCACGGCGATCGCCGTTTCCTCGAACCCGCGGCGGTGGATTGGTCCGCTCATGCTGTCCCCCGATTGCCCGTCCCGAATGGCAAGTGAGGGCGGCGCGAGACCTTCCCGCGCCGCCCGGTCGCCCAAAGTGGCTTACATGCCCGCGTTGATTTCCTGCGCGGCGGCGATGTTCTCGGCGCCAACGTCGCCTTCGAACTGCTCCCACACCGGCTTCATCGCGTCGACCCACGCCTGACGCTGCTCCGGCGTCAGCTCACGGATCGTGCCGCCTGCGTCGAGCACGGCCTGACGGTTCTCGGCGTCGACTTCGGCGATTGCGGCGTTGCGCTCTTCGGTCACCTCGTCGAGGATCGTCATGAACTGGTCCCGCACACCTTCGTCAAGGCTGTCGAGCCAGTCGACCGAGGCCACGACCATGTAGTCGAGCAGGCCGTGGTTGGTCTCGGTGATGCCGTCCTGCACCTCGAAGAACTTCTGGCCATAGATGTTGGACCAGGTGTTTTCCTGACCGTCGACAACGCCGGTCTGAAGCGCGCCGTAGACTTCCGAGAAGGCCATCGGCTGCGGCGAAGCTTCGAGAGCTTCCATCTGCGCGACGAGCACGTCGGAGGGCTGCACGCGGAACTTGAGGCCAGCGGCGTCGCCCGGCATTTCGAGCGGCTTGTTGGCCGAGAACTGCTTCAGACCGTTGTGCCAGAACGCGAGACCCTGAAGGCCGCGACGCTGCATCGCGTCTTTCATCTCTTCGCCGGTTTCCGATTTCTGGAACGCTTCCACCGCGTCCATGTTCTTGAACATGAAGGGCAGGTCGAAGATGCGGTAAACCTTGGTGAAGGTCTCGAACTTCGACAGCGACGGGGCGGCAAGCTGAACATCGCCCTGAAGCATGGCTTCGAGCACCTGGTCGTCGTTATAGAGCGTCGAGTTCGGGTAGACTTCCATGCACGCCGTGCCGTTCATCTCTTCGTTCACCCGCTCCATGAGCAGGTTTGCGGCGATGCCCTTGGGGTGCTTGTCGGTGTTGGTCACGTGGCTGAACTTGATGACCATTTCGCCGTCGTCACAGGCCGCGATTGCGGCGGTGCCGGCGAAAGTGCCGGCGGTGAGAGTGGCTGCGGTAACGGCAGTCGTAAGGAATTTCATGCTATCTCCTCCATGTATTCCGGCCCCGAAACGGGGTCCGCGGTTATCTGGCTGAGAGCCATGCATTGCGGCAAGGACAGAATTGACGTCGGGGCATGGCTCGTAAAATGGCAATTATATCAGTTTGTTAAGGTGCGCCTCGGCGGCGCGGTCCGACCGCACTCACATTGCCTGTGTGAAAGTTCGCACTTTGTTAGCGCCTTTCTGTGCGGAAAGTCGCACATATCGACTCACTGCCTCGCTGGCGTATAATTCACCCAAAAGGTTGACTGACAGGTTGCAGAAGGTTATTCACCCATATGGTTGAACGAATGGACGACGACTCGCTAAGCGCCATCCTCAAGGCCGCAAGTGACCCGACCCGCCGAGCGATCCTCACGCTTCTGGCGCAGCAGGGACCCATGCGGGTCACGGATATTCACAGCCAATTCGATATGAGCCTCAATTCCGTCTCCAAGCACATCAAGGTGCTGGAGCAGGCGGGGCTCGTGAAACGCCGCACGGAGTGGCGCGAACATATGATCGAGGTCGAGATGGGGCCCATGTCCCACATCGACGCCTGGTTCGCGGCGCTGCGTTCAATCTGGGAGCTTCGGCTCGAAGCTCTCGATGACATTCTGACAAAGGACGACCCTGACAATGACTGACCTTAGCCTCACCGTAGACCGCATCATCAAGGCCCCGCAGGAACGGGTGTTCAACGCATGGCTTGATCCCGAAATGCTGGCCCGTTTCATCATACCCGGACCGGGCATGACCGTGCCGCACGCCGCATCGGATGCGCGCGAGGGCGGGCGCTTCGAGATCGTGATGAAAGCGGGAGACGACGAAATTCCCCATGCGGGTGAATACCGCGAAATCAAGCCACATGAGCGGATCGTCTTCACGTGGGAAAGTCCGTTCTCGGTCGAGGACAGTACCGTGACGCTGACCTTCGACCCGGTCGAGGGCGGCACCCGGGTGACCCTGACCCATGTGCGCTTCCCCGATAAAGAGTCGCGCGACAACCACGAAGGCGGTTGGAACGCCATCCTCGAAGCCCTTGACGGCGTGATGGTGTGATGGAGGGCGCCATGGATTTTGCTGCAATGAACTGGGGCGCGGTGGCGCTTGGCACCGTGCTCGCTTTCGGGCTTGGCATGATCTGGTTCAGCCCGCGGATGTTCGGCAAGACCTGGTCGGCGGGGAGCCACAACATCCAACCGCCCGACAGCCCTCCCGTCGCGGCGATGGTGTTCCAGCTTCTCGCCACCGCGCTACTCGCCGTCGTGATCGGAATGACCGAGACAGCCGGGGCAATCGGCACCGCCGTCGCCATGATCCTGACCGTCGCGCTCTTCGTCGCGGGGATGGACCTGTTCAGCCAGAAAAGCGGCAGGGCGACGTTGGTGGATGCGGGCTATATCCTTGCCGGCGGGCTTCTCATGATCGCGGCACAGGCTGTGCTTTAGCCCCGGAATTCCTCGGGCTTCAGCCCATGGCGCGCCAGCTTGTCGTAAAAGGTTTTGCGCGGAAGCTTCAGGCTCTCGGCCGTGGCTGTTGCGTTGCCATTATGCCGGGTCAGCGCCTCGACGATCACCGAGCGTTCGAACTGCGCGACCTGCTCGGCGAGGCCGGGGTCGTCATCCGCGTCGATTTCGCCCAACCCCATCGCATAGCGCATCGCCGTGTTCATCAGCGCGCGCGCATTCCCCGGCCAGTCCTGCGCGATGAGCTTCTGGGTCACGTCCTGCGGAATATCCGGCACGGGGAGCGCCGCCTGTTCACAGGCGATGGCCACGTAATGCCGAAACAGCGTCGGAATATCCTCACGTCGGTCGCGGAGCGGAGGTATGTGGATGCGCGCCGCGTCGAGCCGGTAATAGAGATCGGGGTTGAACTGCCCTGTCTCGGCGCGCGCGGCCAGATCCTGATACGTGCCAGCCAGAACGCGGGGCGCGTCGGGGCGTTCCAGACGTTCGAGAAGGGCGAATTGGGTGCGCGCATCGAGCCCCGCGACCTCGTCGATGAAAAGCGACCCGTTCTCGGCCTCCCTGAGGGTGGCGTCCAGCGCGGCAACGTCGGTGCTCGCTCCGGCGATCTTGATGAAGGGGCCGCGCGATTGGGCCGACAAAAGGTGGACGACCTCGGCCATCTTCGCCGTGCCCACGCCGGGTTCGCCGGTGATGAGAACGTCGGCCATCGTGCGCGCGACCTTTCGCGCATCGGCGCGCATCTTTTCGGACAGGGCGGAGGTGCCCCGCAAAAGGCGCGCGGCGGCATCCCCCGCTTCGACCTGCGCCTTGAGCGACCGGTTCTCAAGCACCAGTGCGCGGGTCTTCAGCGCCTTTTCCACCACCGTGAGCAGATCGGCGGGCGCACAGGGTTTTTCGAGGAAATCAAAGGCACCGGACGCCATGCCGCGCACGGCGGTCGGCACGTCGCCCTCACCGGTCAGAAGCACCACGGGCAAATCCGGATCGACGCCATGCGCATAGTCGAGAAGCGCGAAACCGTCTTTGCCCGGCATCCGAATGTCGCTCACGATCACACCGGGGAAATCGGCGACGATGTGATCCTTCGCCTCGATATAGCTTCCGGCCAGCACCGCCTCCAGATCAGCGAGTTCAAGAGTCTGGCCGAGCGCCTCGCGCACAGCACTGTCATCGTCGACGAGAAGGACGCGGGTCGTCATGCTGCGGCCTCGAGCTCGGCGGGAACGAGGTCTACGGTGAACTCCGCGCCGCCCTCGGGATGGTTGGCGCCGCGAATGCCGCCGCCGAAACTCTGCACCAGCCCGTAGGAGATCGACAGGCCAAGCCCCATGCCTTCTGCCGCGCCGACTTCTTTCGTTGTGTAGAACGGATCGAAGACGCGATCGGGGTTCGTGATCCCCGGTCCGGTATCGCGGATGGTCAGTCGCACCGCGTCGCCCGTGTCGATCCTGATCTCGATCCGGCGATTGTCGGTTTCGCTCATCGCATCGACGGCGTTCGAGAGAAGGTTCACGATCACCTGTTGCAGCCGCACTTCGCCGCCCCGCACCATAAGAGGCGCTTGCGGGGCCTTGTAATCGAGCGTCACGCGGTGGCGCTTGAGCTTGTCCGCTGTCACTTCCAGGGCCGCCTGGATCACCGCGATGAGGTCCACGTCGGTGATCGGGCCACTTTCCTGCCGCGCAAAAGCTCGCAGGTTCTGGATGATCCGTCCCATTCGTCGGGCGAGTTCCGAGATGCGGCCCAGATTATCGCGCGCCCGTTCGGGTTTGCCCCGGTCGAAGAATTGTTCGCCGTTCTCGGCAAAGGATCGGATCGCCATAAGAGGCTGGTTCAATTCGTGGCTGATCCCGGCGGACATCTGCCCCAAAGCGGAAAGCTTGCCCGCCTGCACGAGCTCGTCCTGCGCACGTTTCAATGCTGCCTCGGTCTCCTTGCGTTCCGCCACTTCGCGGCGCAGGTCGGCGTTGACAGCCGTCAGTTCACGGGTGCGTTCTTCCACCCGTGCCTCGAGCCGGGCATTGGCGGCGGCTTCGACAGCGAGCTTGTCGGCAAGCGCGCGTCGGTTCTGGCCGACCAGGAACAGAATCGCGCCGAACGTCAGCAGCGCACCTGCGGCGATCAACCCCCATGACAGGGCAGCGGTCAGGGCCGAGGCGCTGTCGATCAGGATTTCCGCGGTCAGCCCTACGGTCGGCAGATCCCGCGCAAGGTGGAGCGCACGGTTCGGAAGGTAGGGACCACCGTCCATGCTCCAGTGGACATGGCCCGCGATAATCTGTTCCCGGTAGGCGGGCATCCCTTCGGCCCGGTTCGCAAGGATCAGGTCCGAACGGTTTGTGACGAAAACAGTGCCGCCCGTATCCGTAAAGAAGACCGGCGGCGCGTCACCCGGCCAGTTGTCCTCGATCTGGCTCACCGGCACCCGCGTCATGACAGCGCCAAGCACCGTGCCGCGCGCGTCCTGCACCGGCGCCGCGAAGGAAAACACCCGCGTGGGGTTTCCGGCATCTGCCACGATTTCGTTGTTCGTCCCGAGCGCGCCGTCCAGAGCGCGCGCGAGCGGCGGGTCTTGCGGGTCGCGTGCCGCGCTGCTGCCCGAACTTCCCGCGACGATCCTGCCAGACAGGTCCACCACCGAGATGTCCCACGCACCGGTCATGTCCGCCATGTTCTGAACCACCGATGCGGCGCGTGCCGATCCCGCGCCGGTCGCGAGTCGTTCGGTCAATTCGGGATGGCGCGACAGGACCACGGCAAGCTCGCGATACCGGAACAGTTGCGCGGTCACGCGGTCCGCGGCGAGCGCGAGGTCCGCTTCGCCTCGTTCGCTCAGCCGATCGACGCGGTCCACATAGGCCGACCAGCCGATCGCCGCCGCAAGCAGGGCGGAGGCGCAGAGAAACAGGATCGGGCGGATCATGGCGGCGTCGTCACTCCCGGTAGGACGCGCATATCATATGGCCGCGCCCGGCGCATGGCGAGTCACCCGCCCAGATCGAAGTCGGGCAACACGTCGAGCGCCTGCTTCAGCGCCTCGCCCCAGCCCGACGAGATTGTCTGGTAATACGGGTCGTCGGCATGGATGCGCGAACGATGTCCGAGTGTCAGCCGATCGATCTCGTAGAGCTGGAAATCGAACGGCAGGCCCACCGAAAGGTTTGCCTTCACGGTGGAATCGAAACTCACGCAGAGCAGTTTCAAGGCCGCTTCGAAAGACATCTCCGGGTCGTAGGCACGCACCAGAATCGGACGGCCGTACTTGGTTTCGCCAATCTGGAAAAACGGGCTGTCTGCTCCGGCCTCGATGAAATTCCCCTCGGGATAGATCAGGAACAGGCGCGGTGGTCCGCCGTCGATCTGCCCCCCAAGGATCAAGGTCGCGCCGAACGAGCTTTCGGCTTCTTCCCCGGCGCGCTCGTGCTGGCCGATCACGTCGCGCAGCGTCTCGGCAATCAGCCGCGCCGCCTGAAACATCGAAGGCACCTCGAGAAGCGACGGCATCCGCTCTTCATGGGCCTTGGTGCGCTCTTCGAGGATGGAGACGACAGCCTGCGTCGTGGCGAGGTTCCCGGCGCTCATCATGATGAGCACGCGTTCGCCCGGCACCTCCCACGAATGCATCTTGTTGAAGGTCGAGACATTGTCGACGCCCGCATTCGTGCGCGTATCCGACATCATCACCAGCCCACGGTCGAGCATCATTCCGACGCAATAGGTCATTTGGCGGGACTCACTGCTGTGCGACCTGGATCTGGACGTCGAGCGCCTCGTGCGCCCCGCCAAATCGCGTTCCGATGACCGGCGCGGCTTCGGTGTAATCGAGACCCGTCGCGACGCGCACATATCGCTCATCGGGGGAGTAGCCGTTCGAGATGTCGAACCCGACCCATCCCAGCCCGTCGACATGCGCTTCGGCCCATGCATGCGTCGCATCCTGATCGACCCGGTCATTCATCATCAGATACCCCGACACATATCGCGCGGGATAACCAAGGTGACGCGCGCAGGCGAGAAAGATGTGAGAGTGGTCCTGACAGACGCCAACGCCTTCGGCTACGGCCTCTTCGGCGGTCCAGTCCGGGTGCGAGGCACCGACCTCGTATTTGACGGCATCACGGATCACTTCGGACAGCGCGTGAAGCTTTTCGAGGTCGGTCCCACCGTCGGCTTCACGAGCAAGCGCCCGACAGCCCGGGCCGAACTTGGTCAACGGCGTGTCGCGTTCATAGAGCCAAAGGGGGGAAGGGCCGGGGTGGCGGCCCACGATACCGGAGCTTCCCTCGATCTCGACCTCGCCCTCCGAGATGACAGTAACCTGCGTTGCGTCCCGATCAATCGAGATAAGCTCGACGACGTTGTGGTGATTGTCCTCGAACGTGACTTCTTTCTGCCCGCCCTCGACATGGGTGGACCAGGAAATCACTTCCTGCTGGTGCCCAGTCTTAGGTGTCTTGCGCAATTGCTGGAGCCCGTAGATCACCGGCTCCGCGAATTGGTAGCGCGTGGCATGTCTGATTTTCAGCCGCATCCGGGCTCCTACACGTAGAACCGATAATCCTGCTCGATCTGCCCCCCAAGCTCACCGAGAGCCGTGAGGACTGTCTGGATGTATTCATGCAGACCGAAGTCGAAGATTTCGTCAATATCGTGCATGGACAGACGTTGCGCAAGTTTGTCGGCAAGGTCGTGCACGGGCATACGCGTGTCGTAGTCCGATGCGAGATAGCCGAGGTTGTCACGGATTTTCGAGACGCAGAAATTGAGGCTGCGCGGCATGCGTTTGTCGAGGACGAGAAAATGGGCGATGTCGCGCGCGTTGGGCTGGCTGCCATAGACCATGCGATATCCGCCCTTGGCCGAAACCGATTGCAGGATCGAGTCCCATTGCACGTTATCTATGGTCGATCCCACCGCGAACACCGATGGCAGCAGAACGTAATACTTCACGTCGAGAATGCGCGCCGTGTTGTCGCCGCGTTCCAGAAATGTGCCGATGCGCGCGAAGTCATAAACGTCGTTGCGCATCATCGTTCCGTGCGTCGCACCACGCACAAGCGCGGTTCGCTGGCGAACGCTCTTCAGGACACCGGGAAGGTCGCGCTCGCTCACCTTCCTGCCCATCAGGTCTTTCGCGTTCATGAAGCAGGCGTTGATCGCTTCCCATACGTCATGGGTGAGTGCCGTGCGGACCATCCGCGCGTTCTGCCGCGCTTCCGAAATGGCTGACAGGACGGATGACGGGTTCTCCTTGTCCCTGAGCATCCAGTTGATTGCTTGTTCCTGAACGACCTCTTCGCCGTAGTGCGCGGTATACCCGCTCAGGACGCCGGCGGTCTGCATGACCGACCCCCACTCTGTCGCGCCGGAACGGGTGATCGACATGCGAAGCCCGGTTTCGATCAGGCGCGACGTGTTCTCGGCCCGCTCGAGGTAGCGGAACATCCAGTAAAGTCCATTTGCCGTCTTGCCGAGCATCAGTCTTCCAGAACCCAGGTGTCTTTGGTGCCGCCGCCCTGTGATGAGTTGACGACAAGCGATCCTTTCTGCAACGCAACGCGGGTCAGGCCACCGGGCGTGATGTTGATCCCCTCCGGGCTGACCAGAACGAAGGGCCTGAGGTCCACGTGCCGTGGCGCGAGTCCCTTGTTGGTGAAGATTGGCACGGTCGAAAGGCTCAGGGTCGGTTGCGCGATGTAGTTACCGGGGCGTGACTGGAGCTTCTTGCGGAATTCCGCGATGTCCTTCTTCGTCGCAGTGGGGCCGATCAGCATCCCGTAGCCGCCTGAGCCGTGCACTTCCTTCACGACGAGGTCCGCGAGATTGTCGAGCACGTAGGCAAGGCTTTCGGGTTCCGAACAGCGCCAGGTCGGCACGTTTTCAAGGATCGGACGCTCGCCGGTGTAGAATTCGACGATCTCGGGCATGTAGGAATAGACAGCCTTGTCGTCCGCAACCCCGGTGCCGGGCGCGTTCGCAATGGTGATCCCGCCCGCGCGGTAGACATCCATGATTCCCGGCACGCCGAGCTGGCTGTCGGGGTTGAAATTGAGCGGATCGAGGAAGTCGTCATCGACGCGTCGATATAGCACGTCGATTGGCTGGAAGCCCCGCGTCGTGCGCATCGCGACCCGCCCGTCGACCACCCTCAGGTCGTGCCCCTCGACGAGTTCGGCACCCATCTGGTCGGCAAGGAAGGCATGTTCGAAATAGGCCGAGTTGTAGATACCCGGCGTCAGCACGGCCACCGTCGGCGGCCCATCTGTCGCATCCGGCGCGCAGGCCCCGAGCGAGCGCCGCAGATCGGACGGGTAATTCGACACGGGCTGCACGGACGTTCGCGCAAAAAGCTCGGGAAACATCTGGAGCATCGTCTCGCGGTTTTCGAGCATGTAGCTCACGCCGGATGGTGTGCGCGCGTTGTCTTCGAGAACGTAGAATTCATTGTCGGCCGTGCGCACCAGGTCGATGCCGACGATGTGCGTGTATACGCCGCCAGCGGGTTTGACGCCGATCATCTGCGGCAGGAATGCTTCGTTCCGGGCGATCATTTCGACCGGGATGCGCCCCGCCTTGATGATCTCCTGCCGCCCGTAAATGTCACCAAGGAAGGCGTTGATCGCGCGGACGCGTTGCTCGATCCCTTTGGACAGTTTTAGCCATTCGCGTGCGGAAATGATCCGAGGCACGATATCGAAAGGAATCAACCGCTCTTCGGCTTCCTGTCTTCCATAAACGTTGAACGTGATACCGGTCAGCCGGAACAGCTCATCCGCCTCGCGTTGTTTGACGCGGAGCCGTTTGGGGTCCTGTTCTTCGAACCAGGTCTGGAACTCGGAATATGGATCACGCAGGGCTTGGTCTTGCCCCCACATCTCATCGAAAATGGAACCTTCGCTCATGACCCCATACTATCGACGGGGCCGCGATGAACAATTGAATTGGTAAGTATTTTACCAAAAACCGGCGCATACCGCCCGGTTTCCGTCTGGAATTGCACAGAAAATAGGCGGCGAAGCGGCTGGTGGAATCGTGTAGAGGAGGGGCTGAGCGGGCCGTTTCGCGAATTGCCGGGCAAAGGCGTATTCGCGTGTCGGCAGATGCGCGACTCAGTCAAAAATCCACATATGGAACACGTATGTATTACGTATGGAACGCATATGGATGAAATCGGGGTTCGCCCCCGCAGGCCCATATTCGTTAACGAATGGAAACGCTCAGCGCGGTGCGGCGGCGCGGTGGAGGCGATCGTTTATGGCGCGCCCCAATCCGGTGTCGGGGATCGGCGAAACGGCGATCGGTGCGTCACCGGCGCGGTCCATCTCGTGCAACATGCGAAACAGGTTCGCGGCGGCCTCGACCAGATCGCCACCGGGCGAGAGATTCCACTCCGCATCGACGGGACCGAAGCCGAGGAGGCGCTCGCCCGGGCGAGGGGTTTTCACATCAAGGCGCACCCGCGCGTCGGGGGCATAGTGAGACGTCATCTGGCCCGGCGCATTGATGTCCGCCGTTTCGTCGCGCGTGGCGAGCGGTGAGCCGAGCGCCGCTTCGATGGCTTCACGCGGGAGACCGCCAGGGCGCAACAGGGTGCGTTTCGGATCGAAGCCGATGATCGTGCTTTCAATCCCGACCTCGCAAGGACCACCGTCGAGCACGGCCTCGATCCGGTCCCCGAGGTTGGAGACCACATGCTGCGCCGTCGTCGGGCTGATGCGGCCGGACGGGTTCGCGGACGGAGCGACGACCGGGCGACCCACGGCCTTCAAGAGCTTTTGCGCCACCGGATGCGCCGGGATTCGCACGGCAACGGTCGGGAGCCCCGCGCTGACCAGTCGAGACAATTCGGCGCCTTCGCGGATCGGGAGCACCAGCGTCATCGGACCGGGCCAGAACGCCTGCGCCAGATCGCGAGCGACGCCCCCGAGCAATGCGATCTGTTCGACGGCCTCGACGTCCGGCACATGGGCGATCAACGGGTTGAAATGCGGACGGCCCTTGGCCTCGAAAACGCGCGCGACGGCACGATCGTTGGCGGCATCGGCACCCAGACCATAGACGGTCTCGGTCGGAAAACTCACTAGCCCGCCGGCCCGCAGAAGCGCTGCCGCCTGTGCGACACCGCCCGTTCCGGGGATCAGAATCTGCGTCTCCAGCCTCTCGGTCATGACGCGGCGTTCTCCTTGTCTGGGCGGCGTTTTTGCATACGTTCTGGTCAACTGCCTATCCGGCAGATCATGACAGTTCAAGCCAACGAAAGGTCCGCCCATGCCCTTCGCCGCGCCCGTGAGAGATTTCCGCTTCCTGCTCGACCACGTGGTCGGGTTCAAGGCGGTGACCGAGACCGAAAGGTTCGCCGACACCGATGACGACACCGTGGGTGCGATCCTGTCGGAAGCGGCCAAGATGGCGGACGAGGTGATCGCGCCTTTGCAACGCAACGGCGACCTGAACGGCGCGGTTCTGGAAAACGGGGTCGTGCGGACGAGTCCCGGGTTCAAAGACGGATACGACGCCATCGCCAATGGCGGCTGGGTCGGCATTTCCGGCAACCCGGAATATGGCGGCATGGGGTTGCCCTTCACGCTGGCGGCCAGCGTCAACGACATGCTGTCGGGCGCTTGCCTGGCATTGGGTCTGAACCCGTTGCTGACGCAAGGCCAGATCGAGGCGCTGGAAGCCCACGCGTCGGACGCGATGAAGGACCTGTACCTGCCCAAGCTCAACTCGGGCGAATGGACCGGGACAATGAACCTGACCGAGCCGCAGGCCGGGTCGGACGTGGGTGCGGTGGCGACCAAGGCCGTGGCCAACGACGACGGCACTTATGCGATCACCGGGCAGAAAATCTATATCTCCTGGGGCGACCATGATGTGGCCGGCAACGTCTGCCACCTCGTGCTGGCGCGGTTGCCGGACGGCAAGCCCGGAACGAAAGGCATCAGCCTGTTCATGGTGCCGAAGTTCATTCCCGATGACGACGGCAACCCCGGCAAGGCCAATGATCTGCGCGTCGTGTCGCTGGAGCACAAGATGGGCCTGCACGGCTCGCCGACCTGCGTGATGAGCTACGAGGGCGCGACCGGGTGGATCGTGGGCGAGGAACATGCCGGTATGGCAGCGATGTTCACCATGATGAACAACGCGCGGCTGTTGGTCGGTATTCAGGGGGTCGGCGTTGCAGAAGGCGCGTATCAGCACGCGCTGGCCTATGCGCTCGAGCGTAAGCAGGGCCGTTCGCCCATCGAGAATGGGCAGGGCACGATCGTGGATTTCGCGGATGTGCGCCGGATGCTGATCCAGATGAAGGCCGAGACCTATGCGGCGCGGGCCATCGCGCTCGCCTGTTCCGTCGCCATCGACATGAGCCACGCCACCGGCGAGGACGAGTGGGAGGCGCGGGCGGCGTTCCTGACCCCCATCGCCAAGAGCTATGGCACGGACACCGGGATCAAGGTGTCCGAGCTTGGCGTGCAGGTGCATGGCGGCATGGGCTATGTCGAAGAAACCGGCGCGGCGCAATATTCCCGCGATGTACGAGTGACCTCGATCTACGAAGGCACCAACGGCATTCAGGCGATGGACCTTGTCGCGCGCAAGATGATGGACGGTGGCGATATGGCGTTCCGGTTGCTCGACGAGATCGAGACGGACGCTGAAGCCTGCCGCGGGACGTTCGGAGATATGGCGGATGCGGTGTTCGGCGCGGCCGAGACGCTGCGCGAAGCGACGGAATGGTTGCTGGAGCAGGAGCTTCAGGATCGGTTCGCGGGCGCGGTGCCTTATCAGGCCGCGTTCGCCCGTGTTCTGGGCGCGCACTTCCACCTGCGCTCGGCGGTCGCGGAAGGCGGCGAAGGGCCACGCACGGAGCTGGCCCGGTTCTATATCGAGAGGGTTCTGCCGGAGCATGACTCGCTTTTGAAGGCGGCGCAGGCCGGGGCGGAGGGGCTTTATGGCCTGAGCGTCGAGGCGCTGGCATCGTGAATTCGCCGCTGGTCTTTCCGTGGGAGCGTGCGCCGGAGCCCGGTGAGGCGGTCGAGATCGCGGATGGCGTGCTCTGGGTGCTTTTGCCGCTTCCGATGAAGCTGGACCACGTCAACGTGTTCTGTTTTCGCGACGACGACGGCTGGACCATCGTGGATTCCGGCTTCAAGTCGAAAAAGACCATCGCGATGTGGGAAGAGATCATGGCCGGGCCGATGGGGGGCGCGCCGATTGCGCGGGTGATCGTGACGCATCACCACCCCGACCACGTCGGCCTTGCCGGATGGTTCCAGCGCGAACATGGCGCCGAACTCATCACCACGCGCACCGCGTGGCTCATGGCGCGTATGCTGCAATTGGACGTGCAGCTCGAGCCGGTAGACGAAACGCTGGCCTATTGGCGCTCGGCCGGGATGGATCGCGAGATTTATGCCAAGCGGCTGACCGAGCGGCCCTTCAACTTCGCTGACGTGGTGGCGGATCTTCCGCTCGGATACCGGCGCGTGAAGGAGGGCGACACGATCCGCTTTGGCGGGCGGACGTGGGACGTGCATATGGGCAATGGACATGCGCCCGAACATGCGACGTTCTGGAGCCAGGATGACGATCTGGTGCTGGGTGGCGATCAGCTCTTGGCGACGATCAGCCCGAACCTTGGTGTTCACGCGACCGAGCCCGAGGCGGACCCGGTCGGCGAATGGCTCGAAGCCTGCGAGCGGCTGATGCAATATGCCGAGCCGACGCAGCTTGTCCTGCCCGGTCACAAGCTGCCATACCGCGGTCTGCCGACGCGGATGCGGCAACTCATCGATAACCATCATTCCGCGCTGGCGCGGCTCGAGCGCGATCTGGCGGAGCCGAAAACGGCGGTCGAGTGCTTCCCGTCGATCTTCAAGCGCAAGATCGGCGAGGGGGAATACGGGCTTGCCTTGGTCGAGGCGATGGCCCATCTCAATCACCTCTATCAGACGGGCAAGGTCACGCGGACCCGCCGTGAGGACGACGCCTTCGTCTGGCAAGCCAAGGGGTGAGACCGGCGATGAATGGTGCGAACAAGAACCGGCCACCGGCGCATGTCGCGAAATGCGACGAGGATTCACCGCTGACCGCCGAGCAGAAACCGCTGCCGGATACGGTCGCGGAGAAGCCGATATCCGAGAAGAGCCCGGCGGAATGGGCTTATGAGCGGATCATCCTCTATATCCAGAACTTCGAGGAACAGCTCGACAACGAGCACGAAGTGGCGATGGGGTTCACCGGGTCGGATGCCGGGGTGCTCAGGATCGAGGGCATCGGGTATTTCGACCCCGACATCGTGACCTTCTACGGCACCGACGGGGCGGGGACGAAGACGCAGCTCGTCCAGCATGTCAGCCAGCTCAACGTCATCCTGCGGGCGATGCCGCGTAAGGCGGACGAAGACGAGCCATTTCGCATCGGCTTTCGCCTTGCCGCCGATCTCGAGCGCGACTCTGAGGATACGCCTAAGGGAGAATGACCCGGGTGGCGGCCATAAGGCCGTGACAGGGCGTGCGGAATCGTCTAATCGACTTCTCGACATTGAACATGCGAGGGACGAGCGATGGCTGAGCATAAACACGGCACCATGGATATTCAGGTTCAGGAAAAGACCTTCGACGGGTTCGTGAAATTCACGGTGCGGTCCGTGATCGCGATTATCGTGGTTCTGATCCTTCTGGCGATCGTCGGCGCCTGATCCGTGCAAACCGGTCCATACGGGATCGGAACCCAAGGTAAATCCTTTCAGGGGTGGTTGCCGTCATGAAACGTATCTTTCTTTCCATCGTCGTGATGCTCGGACTGGTCGGATGTACCGCCGAGAGCGTCTGGGCGCCTGCCGAAGAGGTGGCGCGGGCGCGTTACGTGCATGGCGGGCAGCCTTCGTTGACGCTCGTCACCGTCATCTCCAACTCGTCGGGAAGCGGGGGTCATACCGCGCTTCTGGTCAACGGGTCGCAGCGCGTGATCTTCGATCCGGCGGGGACGTTCTATCACCCGCATCTGCCGGAACGGAACGACGTGCATTACGGGATGACGCCGCAGGCGATGGATTTCTACATCGACTACCATGCCCGCGTGACCTGGCATGTCGTCACGCAGGAAATCGCCGTAAGCCCGGCGGTCGCCGAACAGGCGCTCCAACTCGTTCAGGCGAATGGCGCGGTCGGGAAAGCGGCTTGTGCGTCGTCCACGTCAGCGATCCTGCGGCAATTGCCGGGGTTCGAGAACATCCGCTCGACGCCGTTCCCGGTGCCGCTGATGGAAAGCTTCGGGAGGCTTAGCGGCGTGACCGAGAAGGTCTATCGCGACAACGACCCGGACAACAACGAATACATGGCTGCCCCCGCGCTACGGTAACTCGCGGCACGGATCGGACCTTGAGACACGGCGCGGGCGACCCCCGCGCCGTTCGTCGTTTCAGGAAAATGTGCCTGTGACGCGACCGAGGAGCATGAACGCGCGGGCGGTACGGGTGTTGGCGAAGCGGGCGATTTCTTCGTCGCTGGCCTCGGCTTCGAAATTGACGAACATGGAATCGAAGCGGCGCAGGAAATGGTGGGCGGCGTCGCGAAACACCGGATCGTTCTTCATCCGCCCGTTGGTGAGGGCGAGCGAGGAGCGGTCGCGGATACCGCCCAGCGCGGCCACTTCGCGGCCTCGTTGACCGGCGGCGAAGCGGCGCCAGATGTCGGGGCGGGCTCGGTCAGGGCGCAAGTCGTCCATGTAAATGCCGTCCTGGCTGAGCATGGTCAGCACGTCTTGTGCGGCTTGCACAAGTCCGGCCAACTGTCGGTCTTTCAAGGCGCGACGGAGCGCGGCGAAGCCTGCGAGGTCCTCGGCGTTTTCAGGAAAGTGCAGGGCGCGGATCAATTCGTCGGTCTCGAGCGGCGGCGTTTCATCGCCCGGCTGCGGATCGAGAGCGAGCAGACCCTGTCCGCCTGCCCCTTGCAAATTGCTTGTCAGAACGGACGATTGCTCGACTTCCCGGCGCACGAGGTCGCGCGTCGTCGAGAAGGTCGCGACAGCCTGTTCCGTCTGTTTCTGGGCTTCTTCGAGACGCGCGAGCTTTGCCTCGACCGCCGGATCGTGGCTGCTGTGCGGCAAGCTCTGTGTCAGGTAAGTCTGCCGCATCGCGTCGATGGTCGACTGCAATCTTTGGGTTTCCTCGCGCATGATACGGGCGGAGCGGGCCGCCGAGACAGCGAGCCAGATCACCGCGACCGGCAGGAACACCGCGAGGATCGTCATGATGAAACCGGCCGCGCCCTGATTGGTCATCCCGTTTCCGAGCACCAGGAAGAATATCAGGCATGCAAGAAGCCAGAGCGCCGAAAGTGCCCCGGCGATGACCTCGGACGGCGCAAGCGCGCGACGTCTCAACGGCGATTGGCCGCTGAGTTGAAATTCCTGATCCGTGTCTTTTGCCGCCATCTAGGCCCTCGACTGCTCACGAGTCATTTATACTCGATTTCGAGGATTTCGTAAGATTTCTCACCACCCGGCGTGCGCACCTCGACGCTGTCGCCTTCGTCTTTGCCGATCAGCGCACGGGCGAGCGGCGATTTGACGTTGAGTTTGCCTTTTTCGAGATCCGCTTCGGGCTCGCCGACGATCTGGTAGGTCTTTTCCTCTTCAGTGTCCTCGTCCACCAGTTTCACGGTCGCGCCGAACTTCACGCCGCCGGACAGTTTCGCGGGGTCGATCACCTCGGCCAGCCCGATGATGCCTTCGAGCTCCTTCACGCGCCCTTCTATGAAGCTCTGCTTCTCGCGGGCGGCGTGGTATTCGGCATTCTCCGACAGGTCGCCGTGTTCGCGCGCGTCGGAGATGGCGGCGATGACGGCGGGACGCTCCACCGACTTGAGATTTTTCAATTCGTCATTGAGCGCGGTGTAACCCGCGCGGGTCAGGAGTATCTTATCCATGGGTGTCTTGCCTCAGAGGCTTCGAGTTGTCTTGGCCCGAACATGTGCATCTGTTCAGGCTTTTTAATAGGCAGCGCACGGAATTTACGCTAGCGTCTGCTCAAAAGAAAAGCAAAATCGAGCGGTTTGCAATGGCGATTTTTTTCCGGTGGACGGCGATTTACGTGGCCCTTGGCGCGATCTTCGTACTTGTGGTCCGTGACGATCCGATGCTCAAGCTCGAACAGATGGTCGCCTCGGTCCCCGGCATGTTTTCGCGGTTCTGGCATCTGGCGTGGTGGATTCTCATTCCGCTTGCCGCGATTGCCGTTACGCAATGGAACAAGGGGTTTCGCGAGCGGGTGCCGGCGATTGTCGGGACCTTTTTCGCATGTTCGGCAATTTCGGTGATCTTTCCGATGGTCAAGAGCGCCCTGCCGCTCGTCAACGACTTCTGGGCCGATCCGCTGTTTGCGCAGATGGACCGGGTGCTGCATCTCGGGGTCGATCCCTGGCGGTTGACACATGCGGAGTGGATCGCGTTTCCGGCGGTCTATGCCGATGTGCTTTATGTCGGCCTCTGGGTAATCCCGGCGATTTATTTCCCGCTGCTGCTGAGCTTCTTCGATCCGAATACCAAACGGGTGGCGCGCTATTCGCTTTATTATCTTTTCATCCTGTTCTTCCTGGGCAACGTGCTTGCTGGTCTGTTCATGTCGGCGGGGCCGATCTATTACGACAGGCTTCTGAGCGGCTCTGATTTTGCCGAGTTGCTTGCGTCGCTGGAGGCGCGGGGGATCACGGAGTCGTCCACTGGTGTGCTCCATGAACGGCTCTGGGCCGCCTATTCGCAAAGTGCGCAGGAGTTCGGGTCGGGGATCTCGGCCTTCCCGTCGGTGCATGTCGCCATGACGGCGCTGTTCGCCTTCTACATCACCGAGATTTCGCGCAGGTTCCTTCCTGTCGCCGTCGTCACGGTCGTGGTGTTTCAATTCCTGTCTGTCTATCTCGCATGGCACTATGCGGTGGACGGATATTTCTCGATTGTTCTCGTGGCCGTGATGTGGGCGCTAACACGCAAGATGGGCCAGCAAACTAACGTGGCGACGCAATTGACCACCACCTGACCTGCCTGTAGCAACACGGGAACCGAATGCTGAGGGAGTGCCCGGATATGGCAGAAGTCGAACGCGAAAGCATGGATGTGGACGTCGTGATCGTTGGCGCGGGGCCAGCCGGTCTGTCCGCTGCGATCCGTCTGAAACAACTCGACGAGAACCTGATGGTCGTCGTGCTGGAGAAGGGTTCGGAAGTCGGGGCGCATATCCTGTCGGGTGCGGTTCTCGATCCGTCCGGACTCGACGAGCTGATCCCGGACTGGAAGGAAAAGGGCGCACCGCTGAACGTGCCGGTGAAGAAGGACAACTTCTATATCTTCGGTGAAGGCGGGCAGATGCGGCTGCCGAACTGGATCATGCCGCCGCTGATGAACAACCACGGCAACTACATCGTCTCGATGGGCAACGTCACCCGCTGGATGGCCGAACAGGCCGAAGCGCTGGGTGTCGAGGTCTATCCCGGCATGGCCTGTTCCGAGCTGGTCTATGGCGAGAACGGTGAAGTCAAAGGCGTGGTCGCGGGCGAGTTCGGCAAGAATCCCGACGGCACCCCGGGTGACGGTTACGAGCCGGGGATGGAGCTTCTGGGCAAATACACGATCATCTGTGAGGGCGTGCGCGGCTCGCTCGCCAAGGAGCTGATCGCGAAATACGACCTTGCGAAGGGCCATGACGTGCCGAAGTTCGGCATCGGGCTCAAGGAAATCTGGGACGTGAAGCCGGAGAACCACAACGAGGGCGAAGTCACGCACTCGCTCGGCTGGCCGCTCGGGTTCAAGAATGGTGGCGGCTCGTTCCTCTACCATATCGACAACAACCAGGTTTACGTGGGTTATATCGTCGACCTGAACTACAAGAACCCCTACCTGAACCCGTATCAGGAGTTTCAGCGGTTCAAGCATCATCCGCGGGTGAAGAAGGTGCTCGAAGGCGGCAAGCGCGTCGCCTATGGCGCGCGGGCCGTGACCAAGGGCGGGTTCCAGTCGATCCCGGACACGGCGTTCCCCGGTGGGATGCTGGCTGGTTGTTCTGCCGGCCTCGTCAACCTGCCGCGCATCAAGGGCAACCACAACGCCATGCATTCGGGCCGTCAGGCCGCGGACGCCGCCTATGCCGCGATCCAGGCGGGGAGGTCGGGCGATACGCTTACCGAATACGACGAGGCGCTGCGCACCGGGCCGGTGGGCAAAGACCTCAAGCGTGTGCGCAACGTGGCCCCGCTCAACGCGCGGTTCGGACCGGCGGGCGGCATGGCGCTTGGCGGGTTCGACATGTGGTTCCAGACCATCTTCGGGGGCTTTTCGCTCTTCGGGACGCTCAAGCACGGCAAGTCCGACGCAAAGGCGACCGAGCCGGCGGACAAACACAAGCCGATCGACTACCCCAAGCCCGATGGCGTGTTGTCCTTCGACCGGCTGACGAACGTGAGCTTCTCGAACACCAACCACGAAGAACAGCAGCCCTGTCACCTGACGCTCAAGGACCCGTCGGTGCCGATCGACGTGAACCTCCCGAAATTCGCGGAACCCGCGCAGCGGTACTGCCCGGCAGGGGTTTACGAGGTGGTCGAGGGCGACGACGGCAAGCCGAAGTTCCAGATCAACTTCCAGAACTGCGTGCATTGCAAGACCTGCGACATCAAGGACCCGTCGCAGAACATCAACTGGACCGTGCCGCAGGGCGGTGACGGGCCGAACTATCCGAACATGTGATCCTTTCACATGTCCGACAGCGGGGCGCGAGAATGCGCGCCCCGCGTTGAACCGCCTCGCGCGAAGGGTTACGCTCCGCCCAGAAAACAGACGCGAGGTCGCCCTTTGTCCCCGATGAATCATCCTCTTGTACGCGCAGCACGCGCGTTGACTTTGTCCGCTCTGGTGGTTGCGACTCCGATGGCGCTTCCGGCGCAGAACGTGACGGGGTTCACGGGCGCCTATCTTGCCGCAAGGTCTGCCGACCAGAATGCCGACTTCAAGGCTCTGGTCGAATACGGGTCTCGCGCCCTCGCGCAACGCCCTGACAATCCCGGCATCATGGAAGGGCTTCTGATCGCTCATCTCGGGCTTGGTCAGATCGACGAAGCCGTCCCGATTGCGCGGCGGTTGGCCGACATTTCGCCCGAGAACGAGCTTGGCCAGCTTGTGCTGCTCGGCGACGCTATGGGCCGCGAGGACTGGGCGAGCGTGCAGGAGACGCTTGACGGCACGTTTTCGGTCGGAGGGTTGATGGACCCGCTGATCCTTGCCTGGGCCGCGATTGGCGAAGGCCAGATGTCGCGTGCTTTGGAGATTTTCGACGAGCTTGCGCAGGACGAGGTCGCGCGTCAGGTCTCTGCCTTTCAGAAGGCGCAGGCATTGGCCTATGTGGGAGATTTCGAAGGTGCGGCGCGGATTTTGTCGGGTGACGAAGTCGACCTCGAACTGAATCGGTCGGGCGTCATCGCCTATGCGCAGATCCTGAGCCAGCTCGAACGCAATCAGGACGCGGTCGATATGATCGACGAGCGGTTGCCGAACACGGGCGACGAAGAGATCGAGACGCTGCGCGAGGAATTGTCGGCGGGCAAGCCCATCGAGTTCGACGCGATCCGGTCGCCCAAGGACGGGCTGTCTGCGCTGTTCTACAATGTCGGCGAAGTGCTTGCGGATGAGGCCAATCCGAGCCTTGTCTTGATCTACGCCCGGCTCGCGCAACATCTGAACCCTGACAATGTCTCGGCCACGCTGCTGACGGCCGGTGTGTTCGAGTCGATGATGAATCACGAACTTGCGGTCGAGACCTATTCGTTGGTTGCCCCCGACAGCCGGGCATGGCCGCAGGCGATGTTGGGCAAGGCGCTCGCCCTGCGCCGTTCCGACCGGACGGAAGAAGCCATCACGACCCTGCAGGAGGTGGCGGACGCCTATCCGAACCTCGCGCCGATCCACGTCGCGCTGGGCGATGAGTTTCGGTTCGGTGAACGTTGGGAAGAAGCGACACTGGCCTACGACACGGCGATTGCGCTTTATGAAACGGAAGTGCCGCAACAATGGGCGGTCTATTTCTCGCGCGGGATCACGAATGAGCGCATGGGTGCCTGGGACGAGGCCGAGGCCGATTTCCTCAAGGCGCTGGAATTACAGCCCGATCAGCCCGCTGTCCTGAACTATCTCGGTTATTCCTATGTCGAGCGACGGGAAAAGCTCGATACCGCGCTGGAGATGATCCGCACGGCCGTGGAGGCGCGGCCTGACGAGGGCTATATCATCGACAGCCTTGGCTGGGTCTATTACCGGCTGGGCCGGTATCGCGATGCCGTAGAGCCGATGGAGAAGGCCGTGCAACTCATGCCGGTGGACCCCGTGGTGAACGACCATCTCGGCGATGTCTACTGGGCCGTGGGCCGGACTCGTGAGGCCGAGTTCCAATGGGCGCGCGCGTTGTCTTTCATCACTGACGACACCGACCTCGAGGAAGTGAAGCCGGATCGCATTCGTCGCAAGCTCGAGGTCGGGCTCGACAAGGTGCTTGAGGAAGAAGGGGCCGACCCCATCGAGTATGAGGAACGGGCCGCTGTTCAGTAAGTTTTTCGCGCCTGCAAAGGTGAACCTGACGCTGCACGTCACCGGGCAACGCAAGGACGGCTATCATCTTCTCGACAGTCTCGTGGTGTTCGCGGATGTGGGCGACCGGGTGGCCGTGCGGGAGGCCGAGGCGATGTCGCTCGATGTGTCCGGGCCGATGGCCGCGGGTGTGCCGACGGATGCGAGCAATCTCGTCTGGCAGGCCGCCGCGCTCTTTGACAGGCCAGTGGCGATTACATTGTCCAAACATCTTCCCGCGGCAGCCGGGATCGGAGGCGGATCGTCGGATGCTGCCGCTACGCTTTTGGCGATGGCGGAACTGACCGGCGAGAAGCGGCTTCCGGACGGGTCGGTCGAGCTTGGCGCGGATGTGCGGGTGTGCCTGATGCGGCAGGCGGCGCGGATGTCGGGGATCGGGGAAGTGGTCGAACCGGTCGGGAATGTTCCACCGCTCCACGCCGTTCTGGCGAACCCCCGCGTGGAGGTGCCAACGCCCGCCGTGTTCAAGGCGCTTGAGACGAAAGAGAACAAGCCGATGTCCAAGGCCTTGCCGCGTTGGCAGGGGACGAAAGCGTTGATCGACTGGCTCGCCGCACAGAGGAATGACCTTGAGGCGCCCGCTATGGCGGCAGAACCCGTGATCGCTGAGGTGATTGCGACGTTGCGCGCGTTGCCTCAGGCGCGGCTTGCCCGCATGTCCGGGTCCGGCGCAACCTGTTTCGCGTTGTTCGAGACGCGTGACGCGGCGGAGGCAGCTGCGGCTACGCTCGTGGATACTCTGCCGGGTTGGTGGGTTACGCCCGCGACGTTCAGTTGATCCGCTCGACCACGTAGTCGGCGATATCGGAGAGCATATCGCGGATCGGATCTTCGGGCAGGATCGCCAGCGCGTCCTTGGCGGTGTTCGCCCAGCCGAGCGCGGCCTGCCGGGTTTCTTCGAGCGCGCCGTGACGGTTCATGATCTCGAGCGCTGTGTCGAGATCGCCTTCGGTCTGCTGGTTCTTTTCCAGCGTCCGCTTCCAGAACGCCATTTCGTCGTCGTCGGAGGCGGAGATCGCCTTGATGAGCGGGAGCGTCAGTTTGCGGTCGCGGAAATCGTCACCGATGTTCTTGCCCGTCTCTTCGCCGCCCCAGAAATCGAGCAGGTCGTCGACCACCTGAAACGCGATGCCGAGTGCGTCGCCGTAATCGTAGAGCGCCTTGATCTGGTCTTCGGACACGCCCGCGAGGATGCCTGCGGCTTCGGTGGCGGCGGAGAACAGCGCCGCCGTCTTGCCGCGCACGACCTTGAAATAGATCTCTTCGGTGGTTCCCAAGTCTTGGGCCGCCGTGAGTTGCAGCACTTCGCCCTCGGTGATCGTGGCCGATGCGTTGGAGAGAACGGCGAGGATGCGGAGGCTCTCGGTGTCCGTCATCAACTGAAACGCGCGGGCGAGGAGGTAGTCGCCCACCAGAACGCTCGACTTGTTGTCCCAGAGCAGGTTCGCCGTCGGGCGACCCCGGCGCTGGGCGCTTTCGTCCACGACATCGTCATGGAGGAGCGTTGCGGTGTGGATGAATTCGATCGCGGTGGCGAGGATGACGTGCTTTTCGCCCTCGTACCCGCAGAGCCGGGCGGTAGCGAGGGTGAGCATCGGGCGCAGACGCTTACCGCCCGCCTCGACCAGATGTGCGGTCACTTCCGGAATGCGCGGGGCGTGTTCGGACACCATGCGCGTCCGAATCATATCGTCGACCGCCGCGAGATCTTCACTCAGATGTGCGGCAAGCCTTTCGTGCGGCTTGTGTGCCTTTTGATCCAGCATGGTCATCGTCCCGTCCGCCTTGCCCCGTCCCGGTCGGCGTTGCCCCTCGACATGACGACCAATAACGCTTTAGGACCTTAGCATGAAAGAGCTTTTGCGCACGAATGACCCAACTTTGATCGCTTTTGCACAGGCTCTTCTGTCGGGCGAAGGTATAGACTGCTTTGCGATGGACGTCCACATGAGCACGCTGGAAGGGTCAATAGGAATTTTACCTCGCAGGCTTATGGTCCGGGCAGACGAGTGGGAGCGTGCGCGGCGCGTTCTCACCGATAACGGCGTCGAGCTCGAGGAGAAATGAGCATGGGATTTGCCCGCCAGATGATTACCGAGGACAAGTTTCTTGGGGGGCAACTCGTGCTCATGCAACCGCGAGACGGGTATCGGGCCGGGGTCGACCCGGTGTTCCTTGCGGCGTCTGTCGCGGCCCATGCCGGCGAAACGGTTCTGGACCTTGGTTGCGGGACCGGCGCGGCGGGCCTGTGCCTTGCCACGCGGGTCGAAGGGCTCAAGGTGACGGGTATCGAGCGGCAGCCCGACTATGCCGATCTGGCCGCCAGAAACGCGTTCGCAAATGGTCTGGACATGCGGGTCGTGATCGCCGATCTCGCAAATCTGCCGCCCGAGTTGCGGGAGGAGAGCTTTGACCACGTGATCATGAATCCTCCCTATCACCTGCGCGATCGTTCCACGACGTCGGACGATGCCGGACGCGAGGGCGCGTTGTTCGAGGAAACGCCGCTGGCCACTTGGGTCGATGTCGCGACCCGGCGGCTGAAGCCCCGCGGCTATATGACGCTGATCCAGAAGGCCGAACGACTGCCGGAAGTGCTTAAGGCGATGGACGACCGGCTTGGGTCGGTTCTGGTCAAACCGCTCTTGCCACGAGAAGGGCGCGCTGCGGTGCTGGTGCTCGTGCAGGCGCGCAAGGGCGGGCGGGGCGCCTTCCGGCTTGCCGCGCCGCTGATTCTGCATGACGGGGCCGAGCATGTGGGCGACGTCGAAAGCTACCGGCGTGAGGTTTCGGCGATCCTGCGCGATGGCGCGCATCTGCCGCTTTGGTAGGCACCCGGTCCGAAGCGGATAGGCCGGTTTTCAGATTCTGACGCAGGGTAAGCTTAATCTTTAGCATTTGTTTGCCGGGACACCGATTTTTGCAACGAATTGGTGACAGCCGAAAAATTCTGTGCTGCTATATCCGGGCTTTCAGACAAATAGGAGGACCCCCATGGACATGAGCGCACGCTTGCAGGAGCTCCGTCGGAAACACGCCACGCTTTCCGACCAGGTCGATCACGCACAGCGAAGCCCGGGGGTGCCTGACGCGGAAATCGCCGCGTTGAAGAAAAAGAAACTTCGCCTCAAGGACGAGATCGAGCGTCTCGCAACGACCTGAGAGAAGGGCCTTTTTTACGCGACCGGTCGGCCAGCCCGTCCGGCGCGTGCTGCGAGCCAGGCACCTAATGTGACAAGAAGGGCGGCGGCCACGAGCATCGGGCTCGGTTGGGCCGCGCCCACCAATATCAGGACGAGGGTGGACAGGAGCGGTGCGGCGTAACTTGCCGTGCCGAGCAGTTGAATATTGCCGCGCTTCACGCCCACGTCCCATGTGTAGAAGGCCAGCCCCACGGGGCCGAGGCCAAGCGCCGCGACGGACGCCCAGCCGAGCGCGGTTGTGGGCCATTGCGTATCCTCGATCGCGACATGCGCGGCGGTCGACAGGATGGCGGTTGCCACGCAGAACACCGCGACGCTGTCGGTCGGTGTCGTGCCCAGTCTTCGTGACAGGACCGAATAGCTCGACCATGTGAGTGCGCAAAGGATCGCCGCGCCGTAGCCGAGGGAAGAGTTGGCATCGAACCCCGAGAAACCATTGCCGAGGATAAGCGCGGCCCCTGCGAAGCTGACAAGTGCTCCGATGATGTGGCCGGGTCTTAGGCTCTCGCCGGGCAGGAAGCCGGAAAAAAGAACGATCAGGAGTGGCCAGAGATAGGCGATCAGGCCCGCCTCGGCGGCCGGCGCGAGGCGAAGGGCCGTGAAATAGAGCGCGTGGTAGCCGAAAAGCCCAAGCGTGCCAAAGGCATAGACCCGCCACGACACTCCACGCAGACGCACGATGCCGCCCGTTGCCAGCACCCAGATCACGCCGATCGCGCCGCCGATCGCAAAGGTCATTGCGTTGAGTTGCAGGGGCGGCACCGGTGAGCTTCCCACCGTGAACACGGCGAGGAGCGCCCAGAGCAGGACGGCGGAAAATCCGATCAGGGTGGCGCGGTTCTCGGTCATGCCGCTCTATTGGCACGAAAAAACCGGCCTCGAAAGGCCGGTTCTTCCCCCCTCCCAGAGTGGGCGCGTCACACGACGTGTTGCGCGCCGTTGGCAGAAATCGTGGAACCGTTGATGAAGCCGGCGTCGTCGGAGGCGAGGAACACCACGCAGCGTGCGATTTCCTCGGGCTCGCCCAACCGGCCCGCCGGGATGCCGCCGATGATCGACTCGCGCACCTTCTCGGGCACGGCCATGACCATCTCGGTCGCGATATAGCCGGGGCAGATCGCGTTGGCGGTGATGCCCGCGCGCGCGCCTTCCTGTGCCAGCGACTTGATGATCCCCAGGTCGCCCGCCTTGGTTGCGGCGTAGTTGACCTGTCCGAACTGGCCCTTCTGACCGTTGATGGAGGAGATCACGATGATGCGGCCGAACTTGCGTTCGCGCATTCCCGGCCAGACCGGGTGAACGGTGTTGAAGACGCCGGTGAGGTTGGTGTCGATCACCTGATGCCATTGTTCGGGCGACATCTTGTGAAACGGCGCGTCACGGGTGATGCCGGCATTCGCCACGACCACGTCGATCGGGCCGAGGTCGGCTTCGACCTGCTCCAGCCCCGCTTTGGATTCGTCGTAATCCGCGACGTTCCATTTGTAGGTCTTGATGCCGGTCTCTTCGGTGAATTTCGCGGCGGCTTCGTCATTGCCGGCATATGTTGCCGCAACCTGATAGCCCGCATCCTTCAAAGCTTTGGAAATCGCTTCGCCGATGCCGCGCGATCCGCCTGTCACCAGTGCAACTCGTGCCATGATGTCTCCTCCCTTAAATTAACTGTCCGGTAACTCTGTTACTCAATACACCAACAAGGCGCAACAATATTACTCGCGTTTAAGAAGATATCTTTCCGCGTCTTGTGCCCCCAAGTCCCATGTATCGCGCAATTTTTGCGGATTTGTGAAGTCGATTTTGTCAGCCGGCGTTTCCTCGCTTGGCCAGACATAGGTTCGGCCCGGCACATCCGGCAGCTTCTTGTAGGGACGGGTGAGCAGGATGAGCGTTTCGCCATCGTCCGGGTCGGGCAAAGGGGCCTGATCGGCCATGCCGCCATCGACGACGCGGCGATCGTTCCACAGCGGTGGCTCGAAGACCGGGGGGATGACGGCGGCGGCGCTGACCAGTTCGGTGAGCTTGCCGTCCCGCGCGGCGCGGTTCGCGTCGACGAGGCTGGCGGTCAGGCCCATCTTCTCGGCCCAGTTGAAGTGGGGCGAGCCGACGATGTGCAGCTCGGCCTCATAGGCGGCAGCGAGTGCAGTGCCGGTCAGGGTGGGCAGACCGGTGTCGGGGGGATGCGCGATCTGGATCTGGAACGCGGGGCCGCTCGCGATCTTGCGCGCCGTATCGGCGTCGAGCACGCGGTTCACGACGTCGCAATAAAGCTCCTGATGCGGCGTGATGCCGTTCTCGTCCGGGTCGAACAGGTCGAGATTGCTGTCGCGATCCTCGAAGGCTGCGCACATTTCATCAAGCAGGCGTTGTTCGATATCGGCGATCCAGGCTGATCCGGCGAGTGCGCCTCCGCTGACGCCGGTGATGCGTTGCGGGTCGAAGTCGTATCCTTCCTTTGCGAGCCGGGTCATGAAGCCGCCCTGCCAGAAGCAGCGCAGCCCGCCGCCGGAAAAGACGATCTGAGCGGGGTTCGTTGGTAAGTCGTCCATAATAGAAAACGGGGGCCGAAGCCCCCGGTTCCATTCGCTACTGGAAAAGCGTTCCCTTACGGGCGTTCGAGGCACATGGCCACGCCCATGCCGCCGCCGATGCAGAGGGTCGCGAGACCCTTTTTCGCGCCGCGACGCTGCATTTCGAACAGGAGGGTGTTCAGGATACGCGCGCCGGAGGCCCCGATCGGGTGGCCGATGGCGATGGCGCCGCCGTTCACGTTCACGATCTCGGGGTCCCATTCCATGTCTTTGTTCACCGCGCAGGCCTGCGCCGCGAATGCTTCGTTGGCTTCGACGAGGTCGAGGTCAGAGGCTTTCCACCCGGCCTTTTCGAGCGCCTTGCGCGAGGCATAGATCGGGCCGACGCCCATGATCGACGGGTCGAGGCCGGCGGTGGCGTAGGAGGCGATGCGGGCGAGCGGCTCGATGCCGCGTTTCTCGGCTTCGGCGGCCGACATGAGAAGCGCACCGGCAGCGCCGTCATTGATGCCCGAGGCGTTGGCGGCGGTCACGGTGCCGTCCTTGGTGAAGGCCGGGCGCAGTTTCTGCATCGCGTCCATCGTCGCGCCATGGCGGATGTATTCGTCGTCCTCGACCACGGTCTCGCCCTTGCGGGTCTTCACGGTGAAGGGGACGATTTCATCCTTGAACTTACCGGCTTTCTGGGCGGCCTCGGCCTTGTTCTGCGAAGCGACGGCGAATTCGTCCTGATCATCGCGGGTGATCTGCCATTTCTCGGCGACGTTCTCGGCGGTCTGACCCATGTGGTAACCGTTGAACGCGTCCCAGAGCCCGTCCTTGATCATCGAGTCGATGAACTTCATGTCGCCCATTTTGTGGCCCGCGCGCAGGTGCGCGACGTGGGGGGAGAGAGACATGTTTTCCTGACCGCCAGCGGCCACGATGCCCGCGTCCTCGAGTTGGATGTGCTGGGCGGCGAGCGCCACGGCGCGAAGTCCGGAGCCGCAGACCTGGTTGATGCCCCAGGCGGCGCTTTCGATGGGCAGGCCCGCGTTCACATGCGCCTGACGCGCGGGGTTCTGGCCCTGACCGCCGGTGAGCACCTGACCGAGGATGGTTTCGTCCACGTCCGATTTCTCGATCCCCGCACGTTCGACCAGCGCGTTCAGCATGGTTGCGCCCAAGTCATGGGCGGGGGTGTTGGCGAACGCGCCATTGAAGCTGCCGACAGGGGTCCGGGCAGCCGATGCGATAACGACGTTGGTCATATGAAGTCCTCTCCAGTGCGGTTCCGATCCCGTCGTGGGCAGGGAACAAATCTGTTCGGATGCGATCGCTTACGCGATTCTCCTCCCGCACCCGTGAGGGAAAGGGGTATGCCGCATTGCAGAGAAATTCAAGGGACGAGTGGACGCGGCGTCAAGCACGCTGAGCGGAAGCCTGATCCCGCCACCACGGGCGCACGGTCGGGGCGCCGAAGAAGTAGCCTTGTAGAAAATCGCACCCGGCGTCGGCCATGAACTCGGCATCCTCATAGGCCTCGACGCTTTCCGCCACCGTCATCATGTCGAATTGCCGTGCGACAGACAGTATCGCCTGCGCGATTACCTGATTGTCCGGGCTGTCGGCGATACCCTTGATGAAATCGCCGTCGATCTTGAGAATATCGAAATAGAAATCGCGCAGGTATCGGAACGCCGTGTATCCGGCTCCGAAATCGTCCAGCGCGAACGAGATGCCATCGGCCTGCATCTCCGCCATGAAAACCTGCACGAGTTCGGGCATGACGATCGCGGTCCGCTCGGTGATCTCGAGGATCAGCCGTTCTCCCAGTGTCGGATCACGCTCAAGCCCTTGTCGCAGAACCTGTTTCCAGCGCGGATAACCGATGGACCGGGCCGACATGTTGACCGAAAGGCGCAGACTCGGCTCTTCTTCCAGCGCCGCGAGGCCAAGTTCCAGTGCCAGAGTGTCGATGATGCGACCGAGTTCCTGCGCCTCGACCACGTCGATGAAATCTCCGGCCGGAATGATCCGACCGGTGTGATCGAGCACCCGGATGAGGCCTTCGTGAAACGCGATGGTATCGGTGCGCCCGGCCCTGACCACGGGTTGGAAGGCGAGCATCACCTGTTTGGCCTGAACCGCACGCCGCACCATCGCAATGGTATCGCGATCGCGCGACCGGATCGCCATTGTCAGAGGCGACGACAATTCGAGGTCAATGTCGGTCGGGTTCAGGATGTCGGGGTTTGGCATGTCACTCTCTCGCGCCGATACCGCGCCACTTTTGCGCCCAAGCTGCTAAGAAGCAGTAAAATTCGGTGGAATAGGTAAATTGCGGGAGAGTTTTCCAATGGGTGACAGATGCGGTTGGTGCGGAGAGGATCCGCTTTACGTCTCTTACCACGACGAGGAATGGGGCGTGCCCGAATATGACGGGCGGGCGCTGTGGGAGAAGCTCATCCTCGACGGGTTTCAGGCCGGCCTGAGCTGGATCACGATCCTGCGCAAACGCGATGCCTTTCGTGACGCGTTCGAAGGGTTCCGGCCCGAGGTGATCGCAGGATGGGGTGAGCCTGAGGTGGCGCGGCTCTTGCAGAACGAGGGGATCATCCGGCATCGAGGCAAGATCGAGGCGACGATCGGCAATGCGCAAGCCTATCTGGATATGGGCGGGGCCGATGTGTTCGCCGACCGGATGTGGGGATACGTGGGTGGTTCGCCGCTGATCAACAGTTTCCGGACATTGTCCGACGTGCCGCCGTCGACGGCGCTTTCCACGCAGGTCTCGAAGGATCTCAAGAAGGCCGGGTTCAAGTTTTGCGGGCCGACCATTGTCTATGCCTGGATGCAGGCCTGCGGGCTGGTCAACGATCACATTGTCGGCTGCCCCGCGCGACGGGTCTGACACGCACGGCGATTCTTGCGGCCCGCGTGCTATTGGCCTAGCGTCCGCGCATGACAACTGCGCTTTATTCCCACCCCGACTGCGACGCCCACGTGACCCCGCACGGCCACCCCGAACAGGTGGCTCGGCTCGAAGTCGTGCGGCGGGCTTTGGGGGGCGAGGATTTCGAAGCACTCGATCGGCGCGACGCGCCTCTGGGTGAGGAAGCGCAGGTTCGGCTGGCGCACCCGCTGGTTCATTTCGACCGCATCCGCGAAACGGAGCCTGCGACCGGGTTGGCGCAGATCGACGCCGACACGTCGATGGCGCCCGGGAGTTTCAATGCGGCGCTGCGTGGGGTCGGCGCGAATACGGCCGCGGTGGACTCCGTGCTGGCGGGAGAGGTGCGCAACGCTTTCGTCGCCTGCCGCCCGCCGGGGCACCACGCCGAGAAGGCGCGGGCGATGGGATTCTGCCTGTTTTCAAACGTGGCGATTGCGGCGCTTCATGCGCTCGAGGCGCATGGGCTGGACCGGGTCGCGGTGCTCGATTTCGACGTGCATCACGGGAACGGGACGCAGGATGTTCTGTGGAACGAGAGCCGCGTGCGGTTCGTGTCGTCCCATGAGATGCCGCTTTATCCAGGCACCGGCGGACCCGACGAACGCGGGGCCTATGACCAGATCATGAACCTTGCCATGCCGGGCGGTTCGGGCTCGGCCAAGATGCGCGAAGCCTGGGCGGAACATGCGCTGCCGTGGGTCGAGGAGTTCGAGCCGCAACTCATCCTCGTCTCCGCCGGTTTCGACGCGCATGGGGCCGACCCGCTTGCGAGCCTGATGTGGACGACCGAAGACTTCGGCTGGATCACCGCGAAACTTCTGGAATCCGCCGAGCGTGTCTGTGAAGGCCGGGTGGTCTCGACACTCGAGGGTGGATATGATCTGGACGCGCTGGGGCAAAGCGTCGCATTACACGTTAAGACATTGATGGAGCACGGAGCATGACCGACAGGCCGGTTGAAGAGATGAGTTTCGAGGACGCGATGCGGGAACTCGAAACGGTTGTTGGCCAGCTTGAACGCGGCGACGTCGCGCTGGAAGACTCGATCAAGCTCTATGAACGCGGCGCGGCGCTCAAGGCGCGGTGCGAGGTCAAGCTCAAGGAAGCCGAGGAAAAGGTCGCCGCAATCACGCTGGATCGCGACGGGCAGCCGACCGGCACGCAGGCGGTCGAGGACCAGTAGATGTTTCTCGACGAGCTCGAGCGTGCCAACAGGGTTGCGCGTGATTGTCTGAAGGCGGCGCTTCCGACGTTTGGCCCGATGGCGGAACCGATGGCTTATGCGGTGCAAGGCGGCAAGGGCCTGCGCGGGTTTCTCGTGATCGAGGGCGCAAAACTGTTCGGTATCGGTGACGACAGGAGCCGCTTTGCGGCTGCCGCGATCGAAGCGATGCACGCCTGTTCGCTTGTGCATGACGACCTGCCGTGCATGGACGACGACGACCTGCGCCGGGGGCAACCGACCGTTCATGTGAAGTGGAACGAGGCGGTCGCCGTTCTCGTCGGGGACGCGCTGCAATCCATCGCATTCGAGCTGGTGGCCGATCCCGCCGTGGGTCCGGGCGACGTGCGCGGGGATCTGTGCGTCAGCCTTGCGAAGGGCGCCGGGGGCGAGGGCATGGTCCTGGGACAGGCCCTGGATCTGGCCGCGGAGACGGCCGATATTCCGTTGACGCTGGACGAAATCATCGCGTTGCAGGCGGGCAAGACCGGGGCCTTGTTCGAATGGTCCGCATGTGCCGGCGCGCGCATGGCGCAGACCGATATCGAACCGCTCAGGAAATACGGCGAGGCGCTTGGCCTCGCGTTCCAGATTGCGGACGATATCCTCGATATAGAGGGCAACATCGAGACCGTCGGCAAGGCGGTGCACAAGGACGAAACTGCCGGCAAGGCGACGTTCGTTTCGCTTCTCGGCATGGAAAGAGCGAAAAGCCGCGCATCAGAGCTCGTGGATGAGGCTTGCGACGCGCTTACACCCTATGGTGATAAGGCCGGGAGCTTGCGTGACGCAGCGCGTTTCGCTATTTCCCGCAAAAACTAGCATATTGAGGCAAGCGAAATGACAGACCGTCCAGCCACGCCGTTGCTCGACCGGGTGAAATCCCCCGCTGATCTCAAGGGGTTCTCGGATGCAGAGCTCAGGCAAGTGGCCGACGAGCTTCGCGCCGAGACGATCTTCTCCGTATCGCAGACAGGCGGGCATTTCGGTGCGGGGCTGGGCGTCGTCGAGCTGACCGTCGCGATCCACAGCGTTTTCGATACGCCGCAGGACCGGTTGATCTGGGACGTGTCGCACCAATGCTACCCTCACAAGATCCTGACCGGACGCCGCGAGCGCATGGGCACGATCCGTCAGAAGGATGGATTGTCGGGATTCACCAAGCGGTCCGAGAGCCCCTATGACCCGTTCGGCGCGGCGCATAGCTCCACGTCGATTTCTGCCGCGATGGGCTTTGCCGTCGCGCGCGATCTTGGCGGTGCGCCCGAGCCCGCGCTGGGCGACGCCATTGCCGTGATCGGTGACGGTGCATTGACCGGCGGGATGGCGTTCGAGGCGATGAACCACGCAGGCCACGAGAAGAGGCGCCTGTTCGTCGTGCTTAACGATAACGACATGTCTATCGCCCCGCCGGTTGGCGCGATGTCGTCCTATCTGTCGCGCCTTTATGCGGGCGAGCCGTTCCAGGAGTTCAAGGCCGCCGCCAAGGGCGCGGTCAAGCTTCTGCCGCCGCCGTTCCAGGAGGGCGCGCGCCGGGCCAAGGAAATGCTCAAGGGCATGACCGTGGGCGGCACGCTGTTCGAGGAGCTTGGCTTCTCCTACGTTGGTCCCATCGACGGCCACGACATGGGCCAGCTTTTGCAGGTTCTTCGCACCGTCCACGACCGGGCGACCGGTCCGGTGCTGATCCATGCCATCACGAAGAAGGGCAAGGGTTATGGTCCTGCGGAAGGGTCCAACGACGGGGGCCATGCGACCGCGAAGTTCGACCTCGCCACAGGCAAGCAGCACAAGGCCGCTTCGAACGCGCCGAGCTATACGTCGGTGTTTGGCAAGACGCTCACGAAACTGGCCGAGATCGACGACAAGGTGGTTGCGGTGACGGCGGCGATGCCGGGGGGCACCGGGCTGGACCTCGTGGCTGAGCGGTTCCCGAACCGTGTGTTCGATGTGGGGATCGCGGAGCAGCATGGCGTGACCTTCGCCGCAGGCCTCGCCGCGGGCGGGATGAAGCCTTATGCGGCGATTTATTCGACCTTCCTGCAACGGGGGTATGACCAGGTCGTGCATGATGTCGCCATTCAGCGCCTGCCTGTCCGCTTCATGGTGGACCGCGCCGGGCTTGTCGGGGCGGACGGGGCGACCCATGCGGGGAGTTTCGACATCGCCTATCTGTCGAACCTGCCGGGTTTCACGGTGATGGCGCCCGCCAACGAGGCCGAGCTGATCAACATGGTCGCCACCGCGCATGAGATCAACGACGGCCCGTCGGCGGTTCGTTATCCGCGTGGCGCCGGTGTCGGATGTGATCTTCCGGAAACGCCCACGCCGCTCGAGATCGGCAAGGGGCGGATCGTCCGTGAAGGTGCAAAGGTCGCGATCCTGTCGCTCGGGACGCGGCTCGAACAATCGCTGAAGGCCGCCGAGATGCTGGAGGCCAAGGGCCTCAACCCGACGGTTGCCGATGCACGGTTCGCCAAGCCGCTGGACGCCGAGATGATCATGGGCCTCGCCCGCGACCACGAGGTGCTCATCACCATCGAGGAAGGCGCGATCGGCGGGTTCGGTAGCCACGTGGCGCAGCTTCTGGCCGAGAACGGGGCATTCGATGCGGGGCTGAAATTCCGCTCGATGTTCCTGCCAGACACGTTCATCGACCAGTCCAGCCCAGAGGACATGTATCGGACCGCCGGTCTGATGGCCGAGGACATTGTTGAAAAAGTGCTCGCCGCCCTCAGTATTGCAAACATCGGAAGCGCCAAACGCGCCTGAATTGCAGTTGCTCTGCAACACTTGTGCCTTTTTGGACTGAGCTTTGCGCCGACCTTCTGGACACTCTCAAGTGTGCAGGCAATATCGGCGCAAGTTGTACATTTCATTTGGGGGTAACAATGAAAAAGCTAGCCATCGGTCTGACTCTTGCACTCGTCGCCACCGCTGCTTCTGCGGGCGCGCTGGTCGAACCCATCATGGAACAGGAAGTCATCGTCCAGTCGACGTCGTCTTCGGTGGATCACGGGATCATCCCGCCGATCTTCTTCCTTCTCTTCGTCGGCATCGGGTTCTGGCTCCTGTAATCAGGGCCGCAACCGAAGTGTGAGACTTGAAGGGGCGCTCAGGCGCCCTTTTCCGCGTTTTCGACCGCGAGCAAAGCGGCCAGTCCTTCGCGATAGGTCGGGTAGCTCAGTCGCACGCCCAGTTCGCGCTTGATGAGGACGTTCCGCACGCGTTTGGATTCCGCATAGAAGCTTCGGGCCATGGGGGTCATGTCGGCGTCCTCAAAGGCCTCTTCTGGCGGGAGCGGCGCGCCGAGCAATTCGGCGGCATGGGCGATCACGTCTTCGGGCGGCGCGGCCTCGTCATCGCAGACGTTGTAGATACGGCCGGGGTGCGGGCGCTTGATCGAGGCTTCCAGCACGTTCGCGATGTCTTCGACATGGATGCGGGAGAACACCTGACCGGGTTTCACGATCCGCCGCGCGGTGCCTTTGCGCACCTTCGCGAAGGGGCCGCGCCCGGGGCCATAGATCCCAGCCAGCCGAAAGATGTGGAGCGGGAGCATCCGCGTTTCCTTGGCCAGCATCCACCATTGGCCTTCTGCCATGACCCGTTGCTTGCCGCGTCTCGTGCCGGGGGTGAGGGCGGTTTCCTCGTCCACCCAGCCGCCGTCATGGTCGCCGTAGACGCCGGTGGTCGAGAGGTAGCCAACCCATTCGAGCCGGTCCGCGACCGCCGCGATGTCGTCCCGCCATTGGGCCAGCACCGGGTCGCCGTCTTCGCCGGGCGCGGTGGAGACCAGGATGTGGGTCGCGGATTTGATCGCGTCGCGAAGGTCCGCGCCGGGCCAGACCAGCGCTTCGATTCCATGCGCGCGGAGCGCTTCGGCCTTGTCCTCGGACCGGGTGGTGCCGATGACGCGCCAGCCTTGGTCAAGCAATCGCTGGCCCAGCGCCTGTGCCGAAAAGCCGTGTCCGAAGGAGAGCAGGGTTCGTGTCATGGCGGCACCCTATGGCGCGAGTTGGCCGGCGTCGAGACGTAGAGTTCGGTCGATCCCGATGGCGTCGAGAAGCGCGGTGTCGTGGGACACGATCAGAAGCGCACCGGGGTAGGTGGCGAGCGCGTCTTCCAGTGTTTCCACAGCCTCGATGTCGAGGTGGTTCGTCGGCTCGTCGAGGATGATGAGCGACGGCGGCTCGGTGCCGCCGAGGATCACGGCGAGGCCCGCACGGAGTCTTTCGCCACCGGACAGCGTTCTTACCTGCCGTTCGGCATCGGTGTTGCGAAAGGCGAAGCGGGCGAGGGTGGCGTGGGCGTCGTTGTCGGTCAGCTCGGGGTGGGCGCGTTTGAGGTTGGCGAGGATCGTGTCGGCGGGGGTCAGGAGAGAAACGTTCTGATCGAGCAGGGCCAGGCGCCCCTTCGTGGCTCCGTGGCCGTGCAGGGCGGCGATGAGGGTGGATTTGCCCGATCCGTTCGGTCCCGACAGCGCCACATGCTCGCCCGCGACGATGGTGAGGTCCAGCGGGCCAAGCGTGAAGGAGCCGCGACGCCGGGTCAGGTCGGTGACAGTCAGGACCACGCCATGTGTCGCCCCCGCCGCCATGTCGATGCGCAGGTCGCGCGCCACTTCGATCTTGTCGGCGGCGAGTGCGCGCGCGCGGTCCGCCTGTGCTTCGAGCTTTTCCGCGAGTCGCGCGTCGCGTCCGCTGGTGCGGTCGGCGCGGTCCTCCATCGCGTCGAGAAGCATCTTGGGTTGGCCGCCTCGCGCCCGGATCGCACGGCCGTGGCGGTCACGCCGGGCCTTTTTCTCGGCCTGCGCGCGGATGGCGCGGCGCGTTCGGGCGAGGTCGCGCTCGGCTTCTTCCAGCGCGGCGGCCTCGCGTTCCCGACGTGCGGCCCGCGCCTCGGCAAAGGACGACCAGCCGCCACCAAAAAGTTGCGCGCCCTTGGGGGTGAGTTCCACGATACGGTCCATGGTTTCGAGCAACGCACGGTCATGCGACGCGAAGACAACGCCGCCCGACCAACCCGCGATGAGGTCACGGACCAGTGCGCGGCCTTCGTCGTCGAGGTTGTTCGTCGGTTCGTCCAGAAGGATCAGGTCCGGCGCTTCGAGCATGAGCCTCACCAGCCCCAACCGCATCACCTGACCGCCCGAGAGATCGGCCAGCCGCCTTTCGGCGGTGTCGGCGGGCAGCCCGATGCGATCCAGCGCCTCGGCCAGTCGCGTGGGGAGCATCCAGTCGGCGCGTTCGATGTCATCGCCCGTGCCGGTTCCCGCTTCGATCCGCGTGAGCCGGTCCATTGCGTCGGCTATTCCGAGGGCTTCGATGGTGCGGAGGTGAAGATCCGTCCAGTCCTGAACCAGCCGCCCGACCGTGCCGCTCCGCGAGACACCGGGCGTGTCGCGCATCATCAGATCGAGAAGCGTCGATTTGCCGGAGCCGTTCTGACCGACTATTCCGGTGCGCTCGCGCCCGAAGGCGAGCGTCAGGTCGGGGCAGAGGACGCGGTCGTCAGGTGCGGTAAGGGTGATATTCGTGAGTGTGAGATAGGCAGACATGGGCATTCCAGACCGATTGAGCCGAAGGGCGAAGCGGGGTGGAATGGATGTTCATGTCGGATCACCTTCACAAATGCGATTTAAGTGAACTTATACCTGCAAAGCGGGTTTCGCAACGCGACCCCTTGCGCCCGGAAGGAATCGGCGAAAGATTGACCCATGACGGAAACTTCCCTGAAAAGCTGGCAAGAGGTCGCCCCCCATCTTATCGCCGTGGCCGCTGGTCGCGAAGCGGCGGATCTGGTGATCCGTGGTGCGCGGGTGGTCAACGTGCATACACGTGAAGTGCTCGAGAACTGGGATGTGGCGGTGGCGCAGGGTCGGATTGCCTATGTCGGGCCGGACGCGAGCCATTGCCTCGGGCGCGAGGTGATCGACGCCGAGGGCAGATACCTGATCCCCGGCCTGTGCGATGCCCATATGCATATCGAGAGCGGGATGCTCACCCCTGCCGAGTTCGCCGCCGCCGTGATCCCGCATGGCACGACGAGCATGTTCACCGACCCGCATGAGATCGCGAACGTGCTGGGGCTGGAAGGTGTGCGGCTGATGCATGACGAAGCCGCTTTGCAGCCCGTGAACATCTTCACCCAGATGCCCTCCTGTGCGCCGTCGGCGCCGGGGCTGGAAACCACCGGGCGTGAGATTACGCCCGAGGACGTGGCCGAGGCGATGACATGGCCGGGGATCATCGGTCTGGGCGAGATGATGAACTTCCCCGGCGTGATCCACGGCGACGACAAGATGCTGGCCGAGATCGCTGCGACACAGGCGGCGGGCAAGACCGTGGGCGGCCATTATGCCAGCCCCGACCTTGGCCCGGATTTCCACGCTTATGCCGCAGGTGGCCCCGCAGACGATCACGAAGGCACCTGCGAAGCCGACGCGATTGCGCGGGTGCGGCAGGGGATGCGCTCGATGATGCGACTGGGCTCGGCGTGGTACGACGTGGAGAGCCAGATCACGGCGGTCACGGAAAAGGGGCTGGACCCGCGCGGGTTCATCCTGTGCACCGATGACAGCCATTCCGGGACGCTGGTCAACGACGGTCATATGAACCGGGTGGTGCGCCACGCGATTGCTTGCGGTTGCGACCCGTTGATCGCGCTTCAGATGGCCACGATCAACACCGCGACGCATTTCGGGCTTGAACGTGAGCTTGGCTCGATCGCGCCGGGGCGGCGGGCGGACATGATCCTGACCTCGGACCTGACGGAGTTGCCCATCGAGCGCGTGTTCGCCCGTGGCGTGACCGTCGCGCAGGACGGGGTGATCGCAGTCGACTGCCCGCATCTCGACTGGCCCGCCCATGCGCGTGACACGGTGAAACTCGGCAAGGTGCTGGAGGCCGGTGATTTCGTCATCGAGGCCCCCGAGGGGGCCAATTCGGTGACGGCGAAGGTGATCGGCGTGGTCGAAAACCAGGCCCCGACCAAGACGCTCACCGCCGACCTTCAGGTTGCGGACGGCACGGTGGAGCCGGACGAGGAGAACGACATCGCGCAGATCGCGCTGGTCGAGCGACACCGGGGCACCGGCGGCGTGACCAACGGCTTCGTGTCGGGCTTCGGATACAAAGGTCGGATGGCGATGGCTTCGACCGTGGCGCATGACAGCCATCACATGATCGTCGTGGGGACCAGTCGCGACGACATGGCGCTCGCCGCGAACCGGCTTGGCGAGGTCGGCGGCGGGATCGTGGTGTTCAAGGACGGTGAGGAGATCGCACTGGTCGAATTGCCGGTGGCGGGCCTGATGTCCGACGAACCCGCCGCGACGGTTGCCGCGAAGGCGGGCCGCATGGTCGAGGCGATGGCCGAATGCGGCTGCACGCTGAACAACGCCTACATGCAGCATTCGCTGCTCGCGCTCGTGGTGATCCCCGAGCTCAGGATTTCGGACCTCGGCCTTGTCGATGTCACGAAATTCGAACTGACCGAGTTATTCGAGGAAAATTGATGTCCGCCGATCTGACCCTGCCAATCGAGACACCGCAGACTGGTGAGCCGGAGTTTTTCACCGATGCTTCGGAGGCGGTCGAGAAGCTTTGCACGCTTTACGATGAAGCCTGCGATTTTCTGGCCCAGACGTTTTCAGAGATGGCCCTCAGCACGACACAGCCGGAAACCCGGTTTCGCGCGTTTTATCCGGAGTTGCGCATTCGGACGACAAGTCATGCGTCGACCGATTCCCGCCTGTCGTTCGGCCATGTTGCCGGGCCGGGAACCTACTCGACAACGATTACACGGCCCGATCTTTTTCGAAACTACCTGACACAGCAGATCGACCTGCTTCTGACAAATCATGGTGTCCCGATTTCGGTCGGATGGTCGACGACACCCATGCCGGTCCATTTCGCCGTTGCGGGGAGGTCGGACATCACCATTCCGCAGGAAGGCGCAATGCCGTTTCCCTTGCGCGATGTGTTCGATGTGCCGGACTTGTCGAACACGCATGACGATATCGTCAATGGGCTGGAATACGTGCACGAGGACGGGTCGCATCCACTTGCGCCGTTCCTGGCGCAGCGGGTAGACTACTCGCTCGCTCGCCTGTCGCATTACACCGCGACCCGCGCGGAGCATTTCCAGAACCATGTCCTGTTCACCAACTACCAGTTTTACGTGGACGAGTTCGAAGCTTTCGCGCGCAAGGCGCTGGGCGATCCCGACAGCGGATACACGTCTTTCATCGGGCCGGGGAATGTGGAAATTACGACACCCGACGGCGAAATCCCGATCCTGCCGAAGCTGCCGCAGATGCCGGCGTATCACCTCAAGCGGGCGGGGAACGCGGGGATTACGCTAGTCAATATCGGCGTCGGCCCGTCGAACGCAAAGACCGCGACCGATCATATCGCGGTGCTGCGCCCCCATGCCTGGCTGATGGTCGGGCATTGCGCGGGGCTCAGGAATTCGCAGAGCCTTGGGGATTTCGTGCTGGCTCATGCCTATCTGCGCGAGGACAAGGTGCTCGACGCCGACCTTCCGATCTGGGTGCCGATCCCGCCGCTGGCGGAGATTCAGGTGGCGCTGGAAAACGCGGTAGCGGATGTGACCGAGTTGGAAGGCTTCGAGCTTAAACGCATCATGCGGACCGGCACGGTGGCGAGCCTCGACAACCGGAACTGGGAGCTGCGTGAGACGCAGGGCCCGGTGCAACGGCTGAGCCAGAGCCGGGCGGTGGCGCTCGACATGGAAAGCGCGACCATCGCCGCGAACGGATTTCGGTTCCGCGTTCCCTACGGCACGCTTCTGTGCGTGTCGGACAAGCCGCTCCACGGTGAGCTGAAGCTTCCGGGCATGGCGAGCGAGTTTTATACCACGCAGGTCAGCCGCCACCTGCTCATAGGGATAAGGGCGATGGAGCGTCTGCGGGATATGCCGCTGGAACGGATTCACAGCCGGAAATTGCGGGCGTTCGACGAAACCGCGTTTCTGTGACTGTGTGACACCGCGTCACCGGGAAAAAACCCCGGAATCTGGCAAGAAAAGCGTTGTTTTCTTGCCTATTCGACCCACAGACCATTGTGCTGCCCGCGCGCTTTCCATTAAATGCCGCCAATGAAACCCCCTCTGAAGGGACAGTGAGGAGAAAAGTACATGACGAAACCGATGACCAAGACCCAGCTCGTCGCCGCTTTGGCCGATGAAATGGACGCCGACAAGAAAGCTGCCTCGAACGCGCTGGACGCCATCGTTTCGATTATCACCAAGGAAGTGTCGGGCGGCGGTGCCGTGACCCTCCCCGGTGTTGGCAAAATCTACTGCCGTGAGCGCCCGGCGCGCATGGTTCGCAATCCCGCCACGGGCGAGCAGATCCACAAGGACGCCGACAAGGTGGTGAAGATGACCATCGCCAAGGCTCTGAAGGACAGCGTGAACGGCTAAGCCGAGCGCAGATCGAATTCGCAAAAGGGTCGCTTTCGGGCGGCCCTTTTCGTTTCGGGCTATCGTTTGACCGGCGGCTCGCCTTGGGCCATGCGCGCGATCATGCGGTCCATCCGGGCGGCGCGGGTCTCGGGTTTCCTGGCGGAATGAAGCTGGTGATAGATCGAATAGAGCCAGGATCGGGTCAGCGCGTCATAGGTCGCTTTCGCCGCCGGGTTGGCCGCCACCGCCGCGAGGAAATCGTCGGGGATCACCATGTCTGCGGGACCGGCATAGGCTGCCTCCCACCGCCCATCGGCCCTGGCGGCGTCGACATGGACGAGGCCCGCGGGCTGCATACGGCCTTCCGAGATCAGCCGTTCGACATGGGCGACATTCGCCTTGGACCAGTTTGAACGCGGTTTGCGGGGCGTGAGGCGTTGCAGGTAGCTGACATCGTCATGGGACCGCTTCAGACCGTCGATCCAGCCCCAGCACAGCGCGGCTTCGACCATCTCGCCCCAGGTGATGCTCGGGATGCCGCTCGCCTTCTTGTAGAGCTTCACCCAAAGCTCCGTCTCGCGGTCATGGTTTGCGGCAAGCCACGCGTCGAGATCCTTGGGTGTGGCGAAAGCGATCGGGTCGGTCATGTTGTCAGTTTATCCGGGTTTTCGGCGGTCGTCGCCTCTTGTGCTGCGCATTTCATCCGATAGGGTCGCCCGGCGGGAGAGAGGGGATCACATGGATATTCGCGCAATCGTCATGGGGCTTGTATTCGCCCTCGCATGGTCTTCGGCTTTCACATCGGCGCGGGTCATCGTCGCGGACGCACCGCCCATGACCGCGCTTGCGATCCGGTTCGTGATCTCGGGCCTTATGGCGATGGGGCTGGCACGGGCGATGGGGCAGCGCATCCAGCTTACGCGTGGCCAGTGGGTTTCGGTCGTGGTCTTCGGCGTATGCCAGAACGCGCTTTACCTCGGACTGAATTTCATAGCGATGCAGACCATCGAAGCGGGGTTCGCCTCGATCATCGCGTCGACGATGCCGCTCGTCGTCGGGCTTCTGGGCTGGATCGTCTTCCGTGACCGCCTGGCCCCGCTCGCCGTGGCCGGGTTGGTGATCGGGTTCATCGGTGTGGCGCTGATCATGGGGAGCCGAATCACGGGTGGCGTGGACATGTATGGTCTCTCGCTCTGCGTGATCGCCGCCATCGCGCTCGCCGTCGCCACGCTGTCGGTTCGGACCGCGTCGGGGGGCGGAAACCTGTTGATGGTCGTCGGGCTCCAGATGCTCGTCGGTGCGGTCGCTCTGGCGCCATTCGCCGCCGCATTGGAGCCGTTCGAGGTGAACTGGAACCCGACACTGCTGTTCGCCTTTGCGTACACGACGCTCGTGCCGGGGTTGGCGGCAACGTGGATCTGGTTCGAGCTGGTGAAACGCATCGGGGCTGTGCGCGCGGCGACGTTTCACTTTCTCAATCCGTTTTTCGGGGTCGCCATCGCTGCGGTTCTGCTGGGTGAGCGGCTTGGCTGGCTCGACGTGATCGGGGTCGCGATCGTGACCGTGGGCATCCTCGCCGTGCAGCTTGCCAAACAGACGCCGAAGTCACCGGTGAACGCGGATCGGGCGGCCACTTAGGGATCGGTTTCCGGGGCCGCATTAACCTTTTCCGTTAACCATTCGAAATTCTGCTAGCGTTTTCAGTCGCTCGAAGATTCCGGGATTCTAGAATTCTAGAATTCTAGAATCCCGGAAACCCTCGGGTTTTTCTTAAGCCTGAGTTTCCATGTCGCTCGGTGCGTGTTCCGCGTCGATCTTTTGCGCCCAGGCTTGCGACGGCCGAGACCCGACGCGGTCGATCCACGCTTGCACCTTCGCATCCTCCGGCGCCCAGTCGCGCATCCATTGGAACGGGGATTGCACCATCAGGTCAGCGGCCGTGAACCGATCCCCGAGCAGGTATTCGCGCCCGTCCGCAAACGTGTCGACCAAACGTTGCGACACCTCCGGCACGCCGCGGAACGACGCCCGGAGGATCGGGTGGTCCAGCGCGGCGGCATGGTGGTTGTAGACAGGCTCCATTACCGAGACCGAATATACGAGCCAGGTCAGGAACGGGCCGCGATCCGCTTCGCCGGGCGACGGCGCCAGCCCCGCCTCGGGGAAAAGTTCGGTCAGGTAAAGCGCGATTGCCGCGCTTTCGGTGATCACCGCGGCGTCATGGACAAGCGTAGGCACCTTGTGATCCGGGTGCGGATTGCGGGCGTCGAATTCGCCCTGACCGGCCTGCCGGGCAATGTCGATATGAACGCGCCTCACCTGATCCACGGCATCCAGCTCGTGCAACAAGGCAAGCATCCGCGTCGCACGGGACCAGTAAGCGTGATATAGCGTGAGCATCGCGTCTCTCCTTTGCAAGTTGATCTGCAGGCAGTATCGTCCTCATACCCTGTCAGAAACCGTCAGGAGGACACATGGCCCGTTCCGACCGCCTGTTTCGTCTGCTCGACGCGCTTCGACGCCTGCCCAGTCCGGTGACGGCCGCGCGGCTGGCCGAGACGTTGGAAGTGTCCGAGCGCACGATTTACCGCGACATCGACACGCTCCGCGCGTCGGGGGCGCTGATCGACGGGGAGTCGGGGTATGGTTATGCGCTGACCGAAGACCCCTCGATGCCGCCCCAGATGTTCGACCGGCTCGAGCTTGAAGCGATCGTGCTCGGGCTGGGCTGGCTCGGGTGGCAGGGCGACAAGGCGCTTGCCGATGCCGCCGCGCGCGCGTTGTCGAAGATCACCGCGTCGCTGCCAGACCGCAAGGCCGCCGAAGCAAAGCACGTTGCGCTGCTGTCATACGCGTTCGAGCCCAAACCAGAGGTGCCGGAACACCTAGCCACGCTTCGCGATGCCGCTTGGGAGGAGCGGGCGGTCGAGATCGACTATACCGACCGAAAGGGCGCCGACACGCACCGCCGTGTCTGGCCGCTCTCCGTCGTCTACACCGACTACAAGCCGTGGCTTCTTGCCTGGTGTTGCCTTAGACGCGATTTCCGGCGGTTCGAGATGACCCGAATTCGTGCCGTTTCCCAGACGAGCGAAAGCTTTCGCCCCCGCCGCGCCGCGCTCCTGCGTGACATGCTGGGCGCGTATCAGGGCGGCGCTTGAAACATCGCCTCACGCCCTTGTCGGGTGACGGTGAGCGATGTCTGGGGGCATAGAAAGGCATGGAACCGATCCTTGCATACGGCGCGGGCCTTCTGACGCTCATCAATCCCTGCGTTCTGCCGGTTCTGCCCATCGTGCTCGCCACGGCGCTTCAGGCGCATCGCCTTGGCCCGGTCGCGCTCGCTGCCGGCATGTCGGTCAGTTTCGTGACGTTCGGGATGCTGATCTCGACTGTGGGCTACGCGATCGGCCTGACCGAAGAAACCGTCGCGACCGCTGGCGCAGTGCTGATGATCCTGTTCGGGCTTGTTCTGCTCGTCCCGCAGGCCAACGCGGTCTTTGCCAGCGCGACGGCGGGGCTCGCCGCGCGCGCGGACAGCGGGGTGGACAGCTTCGACCGCTCGTCGCTCTGGGGCCAGTTCGGCGCGGGGCTTTTGCTCGGCGCGGTCTGGAGCCCCTGCATCGGGCCGACGCTGGGCGGGGCCATTGCGCTTGCCAGCCAGGGCGAAAACCTCGGCTGGGCGTTCGTCATCATGGTGATGTTCGCGCTTGGTGTTTCGACCCTGATCCTCGCCATCGGCTATGGGCTGCGTGCCACCGCGCTTCGAAAGTTCGCCAATGTGTCCCGCCCGGTGCTTGGCGTCGCGTTTTTATTGGTCGGGGCGATGATCCTGTTCCGTATCAACCACGTGATCGACATCTGGGTGCTGGAGACACTCCCGCCCTGGCTCGTTGATCTGTCCGTATCCATCTAGGGAGGATTTCCATGAACCGCCGTGCATTCCTGACCACCGCAGCCGCTGCTGCACTCGCCCCCGCCTTGGCTCATGCCGCGCAGATCGCTTATACCGAGGGCGCGCTTCAACGCGTACTCGCCGGCGGGTCGCCTGTCGTGCTCGACTATTACGCGGATTGGTGCCCGACCTGCCATGCGCAGCGCCGCGTGATCTCGCAGCTCATGTCCGAGAACGCGGACTACAAGGACAAGGTGACCTATATCGAGGTCGACTGGGACACCTACAAGAGCGCGCCGATCACGACGGATTTCAAGGTTCCACGCCGCTCGACCCTGATCGCGGTCGGCACCGACGGGACCGAGCTTGCGCGTGTCGTGGCGCAGACCGGTTACGACGAGATCAAGGCGCTGTTCGACGCGGCCTTGTCGAGCGTGACGAGCTAGGTCAGCAGGTAAAGCACGAGGTTGAGCGTCACGAAGGACCCGACCGTGCCGATCAATAGCGCGAGGGAGGCGAGGCCCTCGTGCTTCGTGCCGTCGACCAGCAAGGTGTAAATCGCGAAGGACGAGATTGCGGCGGAAATGATCGCCGCCGCCCGCATGTCTGCATCGAGCCCGATACCCATCGACATGAGCGCGACCGCGGCGAGCGCGACCATCGCCGGGTGGACGATCAGCTTCATCGCAGCGATTTGTGCGGCCATGGCGCGGTTGCCTTTCGTCGACAGTCCGGCGAGCGACCCGCCGATCACGACGAGCGCGATGGCCGACGCGGAATTGGCGAACATCGTGGTGAGCCGGTCGACGGGGGCTGGAAGCGTCAGTCCGACAACCGACACCACCAACCCGAGGATCAGGCCGATGATCATGGGGCGCTTGAGCACGCTCAGAAAAACCTGACCCAGATGCACACCGCCCGTCCCCTCGGCCCCGCGCGCCATTTCGATGGCAGCGAGAAGAAAGGGGATCAGGATGACGTTCTCGATCAACAGGTTCATCGACAGGATCAGACCCGCGTCGTCAGGGAACACCATCACCATGAGCGGGAAGCCGATGAAGGCGGAGTTCGGCACGACCGCCCCCATCAGCGCCACCGCGCGGCGGACCGGCCCCGTGCGCGAGAACCACGCGAAGCAGATCAATAACGTAAGGACTCCGCCAACCAGCATCGTCGCCATGTAGGGAAACGAAAACACCTCGCCGATCGGTCGGCTCGCCACGGCGTTAAAGATCAGAGCCGGCAGCGCGATGTTTATGACGAATTTCGACAGCGTCCCGATCTGGGGCGGAGTGAAGAACCCGAACCGGCCCAGCCCAAAGCCCAGGGCGATGGCGGCAAAGATCGGAAATGTGATCCCAAGGATCGCGAGCATCAGCCGATTGTCCCGCGCGGCCCGTTCCCGACCTGCGCCCTGTGGAGCAGAAGGTGATCGAGGATCACACAGGCGGCCATCGCCTCGCCCACCGGAACGGCGCGGATCCCGACGCAGGGGTCGTGGCGGCCCTTGGTGACGATCTCCGCAGGCTCGCCCGACTTGGTGATCGTCTTGCGCGGGGTCAGGATCGACGAGGTCGGTTTGACGGAGAACCGCACGACGATGTCCTGCCCGGTGGAAATTCCGCCGAGAATGCCGCCGGCATGGTTCGAGGAAAACACGGGCTTGCCATCATTGCCCATGCTGATCTCGTCCGCGTTCTCTTCGCCGGTCAATTCGGCAGCCCGCATGCCTTCTCCGATTTCCACGCCCTTCACGGCGTTGATCGACATCATCGCGGCGGCGAGGTCGGTGTCGAGCTTGGCATAGATCGGTGCGCCAAGGCCGGCGGGCGCGCCGCGCACGACCACTTCGACCACCGCGCCGACGGATGAGCCCTGCTTGCGCAGATCGTCGAGATAGACGGCCCAATCCTCGGCCGCTGTCGCATCCGGGGTCCAGAACGGGTTCTGTTCGATCTGATCCCAGTCGAACTTCTCTCGGTCAATCTCATGCACACCCATACGGGTCATGTAGCCCTTGATGTCGAGGCCCGGCGCGAGGGCTGCGAGCGCTTCACGCGCCAGTCCACCGGCGGCGACCCGTGCCGCGGTTTCGCGCGCTGATGATCGCCCGCCACCACGCGGATCGCGGATGCCGTATTTCTGCCAATAGGTGATGTCGGCATGGCCGGGCCGGAATTTCTCGGCGATCTCGGAATAATCCTTGGACCGCTGGTCGGTGTTTTCGATCATGAGCTGCACCGGCGTGCCGGTCGTCTGCCCCTCGTAGACCCCTGACAGGATGCGCACCTCATCCGCTTCGCGCCGCTGGGTTGTGAACTTGTTCTGACCCGGCTTGCGCCGATCCAGCCAGTGCTGAAGCATCGACGCCTCGAGCGCCACGCCGGGCGGCACACCGTCCACGGTCGCGCCAAGCGCGGGGCCATGGCTCTCGCCCCATGTCGTCACGCGAAAGATATGCCCGAAGCTGTTCATCATGGCCTTGTCTCCTTGTCCCGCTTCGGTAGCCGACGCCCCGCAAAACCTCAACTTCATTGTTCCCCAAATACTTCGGGGAGCGCGAGGGGCTGGCCCCTCGCTTCGCCCGTGACCCCAAAGGGTCGCGGGCTTGTACATGCGCGCGTCAGCGCACATTTCGGCAGCCCCTTGCAAGCGCGCCGGGTCGTGCATAGTGTCTGGCTCACCTCGGGGTGCCATGTGACGTGGCTGAGATGCAATGCGCGAACCCGTTGAACCTGAACCGGCTCATACCGGCGGAGGGAAGGTTTGGACCAAAGCGCGAAACGCCACGGTCATCCCCCTTTCGCCCAAAGCACATGGAGGATGACATGAAGACCACCACCATCATCGCTGCGGGACTCGCAACTCTGGCCACAGGCGCCAGTGCCGAGACGCTGACCGTTTACACATACGACAGTTTCGTCGCGGAATGGGGCCCCGGCCCGATGATCGAAGAAGCGTTCGAGGCGCAATGCGACGGCTGCGATCTTGAATTCGTCGCCGTTGGTGACGGGGCCGAGATCCTGTCGCGTCTGCAACTCGAAGGCACCCGTACCGAGGCGGACGTGGTCCTGGGGCTCGATTCGAACCTGACCGCCGCCGCGCGGGACACGAAGCTTTTTGCCCAGCATGGCGTGACGGACCCTCAGCTCGACCTGCCGATCGAGTGGGACGACGATATGTTCCTGCCGTTCGACTGGGGCTATTTCGCCTTCGTCTACGACAAGACCAGGGTCGAGGATGTTCCGGCGTCGCTTGAGGAACTGGCCGCATCGGACCTTACCGTCGTTATCCAGGACCCGCGCTCCTCCACGCCCGGTCTCGGGCTGATGCTCTGGGTCAAGTCGGTCTTCGGCGCCGAGGCGCAGGGCTACTGGGAGGATCTGTCGGACAACATCCTGACTGTCACCAAGGGCTGGTCGGAAGCCTACGGCATGTTCACCGAGGGCGAGGCCGACATGGTCCTGTCCTACACCACGTCGCCCGCCTATCACCTGATCGCCGAAGATGACGACACCAAAGCTGCGGCGGCGTTCGAGAACGGGCATTACCTTCAGATCGAAGTCGCGGGCAAGGTTGCCTCGACCGAGCAGGACGCATTGGCCGATCAGTTTCTCGATTTCATGCTGACGGACGGGTTCCAGTCGGCGATCCCGACGACGAACTGGATGTATCCAGCGAAGACCCCGCGTGACGGTTTGCCCGATGGGTTCGACAGGCTTCATGTCCCGGACACGGCATTGGTCTATCTCGGCTCCGAAGCGCAGGACATCCGGGACGAGGCGCTGGAAGAATGGCGCACGGGCCTCAGCCAGTGATGTCCATGTCGGGGCGGGTCGTCGCGGCGGGGGCGGTTGCGCTCGCCGTGGTGCTTGCCCTGACCTTGGGCACCATCGTCGCGGTGTTTGTTCGTGCCGAGGGCGTGGGCGGGTTCGATCCGGCGGATTGGGCGGCGTTGCGGTTCACCGTGACGCAGGCCACTTTGTCTGCCGCGCTGTCGGTGGCCCTGGCGATCCCTGTGGCCCGCGCCATCGCCCGACGGCGGTTCGTCGGGCGCGGCGCTTTGGTGATGCTGCTGGGTGCGCCGTTCATCCTCCCGGTGATTGTTGCCGTTTTCGGGCTGATCTCGGTTTTCGGGCGCTCCGGCTGGGTGTCGCAGTCCCTTATGGCCTTCGGTTACGAGCCGATCTCGATTTACGGTTTTCATGGCGTGATCATCGCGCATGTCTTTTTCAACCTGCCGCTTGCCACGCGGCTCGTCCTGCAGGGCTGGCTCGCCATTCCGGGAGAGCGGTTCCGGCTTGCCGCAGCCCTCGGGTTCACGTCCCGCGACATCGCACGCCACCTCGAACGCCCGATGCTGCGCGAGGTGTTGCCGGGCGCGTTTCTCGTTATTTTCCTGCTCTGCCTGACCTCTTTCGCGGTGGCGCTCGCGCTCGGGGGCGGGCCACGTGCCACGACCATCGAACTTGCGATTTACGAGGCCTTCCGGCTGGACTTCGACCTCGGCAAAGCGGCGCTCCTGGCTTGCGTGCAATTCGGGCTGGGGGCGGCGGTGGCAATTGTCGCGCTGCGCGTGGCGCTTCCCTCTGGCTTCGGCGGTGGGCTGGACCGCGCGGTGCAGCGGTGGGACCAGCGCGGGCCGCTTCGCACCGCGTTGGACGCGAGCTGGATCGCGCTTGCGGCGCTGTTTTTGATTCTACCCATCCTTGCAATCGCATTCGACGGCATTGGCGCGCTCGCCACGCTGCCGTCGCAGGTCTGGACCTCTGCCGCGCGCTCGCTCGGCGTTGCGGCGGTGTCGGTCATCGTCACGCTCTTACTCGCCCTGCCGATCGCGGCGTGGTCGGTGACCTCGGGGTCGAAGCTGGTCGAGGGGTTGGGCACGCTCACCATCGTTGCTTCGCCGCTCATTATCGGGATGGGCCTGTTCATCGTCATCAACCCGTTCCTCGACCCCTTCGCTCTCGCGCTTCCCGTCACCGCGCTGGTTAACGCGATTATGTCGCTGCCCTTTGCGCTGCGCGCTCTGGTCCCCGCGCTGAGTCAGATCGAGACGCAGTACGGGCGGCTGGCGGACAGCCTCGGGATGAGCGGGACCGCGCGACTGCGCCGCTTGTGGCTGCCTCGGCTGGCGCGCCCGCTCGGATTCTCGGCGGGCTTGGCGGGAGCGTTGTCCTTGGGCGATCTCGGGGTGATCGCGCTTTTTGCCAGCCCCGACACGCCGACTTTGCCGCTCCAGATTTTCCGTCTTCTGACGTCATACCGGATGGACGACGCGGCGGGGGCGGCGCTCGTGCTGCTGGCGCTGAGCCTTGCCGTGTTCTGGCTACTCGACCGGGGAGGGCGCGTGAATGTTGACGGTTGAGGACCTGCGGATCGTTTATGAAGACTTCACGCTGACGGCGGATTTCACCGTCGAGACGGGGCGCAAGGTGGCGATCCTCGGACCGTCGGGCGCGGGTAAATCGACGCTTCTGTCCGCCATCGCCGGGTTCGAGACGCCGGCGGCGGGCCGGGTGCTTTGGGATGGCGAGGATCTTGGCCCCAAGGCGCCGGGTGCGCGGCCCGTTTCGGTGATCTTTCAGGACAACAACCTGTTTCCCCACCTGACGACTGCGCAGAATGTCGGTCTTGGCCTGTCGCCTGCGCTGCGCCTGTCTCCCGCCGATGAGACGAAGGTCGAAGAGGCACTGGGGCAGGTCGGGCTGGAGGGGTTGGGCGGACGCAAGCCGGGGGCGCTCTCGGGCGGGCAGATGGCGCGGGTGTCGCTGGCGCGGGCACTACTGCGGCACAAGCCGCTCCTCTTGCTGGATGAGCCGTTCGGAGCTTTGGGTCCGGCACTCAGGGTTGAGATGCTCGATCTCGTGGCCGACCTCGCCGAGCGAACCGGGGCGACGCTTCTCATGGTCAGCCATGAGCCGGGTGACGCCCGCCGGATCGCGGATGACGTGGTTCTGGTCCATGACGGCGAGGCCCATCCGCCGGTCAATACGGCCGAGATTTTCGCCAATCCGCCTGCGGAACTCGCCGCTTATCTCGGCGATTCCTGATACGAAAAAGGGCGGCCCGTGAGCCGCCCTTCTTGTCTGTCCCTCAAGGAATGGATCAGAGATCCATGTCCTTGCCGTATTTGTGCGGCGCCCAGAGCTTCTTGTTCGTGAGATACAGAAGCGAAGCGAGCACGACGAGGATGATGACACCCACGAAGCCGGCCTGTTTACGGGCCATCATCTTGGGTTCCGCCGTCCACATCAGGAAAGCGGCGACGTCGCGCGCCATCTGGTCTGCGGTGGCTTCGGTGCCGTCGTCATACTCGATCAGCCCGTCTTCGAGCTGCGGAGGCATGGAGACCCAGCCGCCGTCGAAGGCCGTGTTTTCGTAGAGGTACTGACCCGCGACTTCCTGCTCTTCACCGGTGAAGCCGGTCAGGAAGGCCGCGATGTACTCCGCGCCACCCATGCCCTTGAAGAGCTGGGCGAGGCCGGTGCCGGCGGGGCCGTGGAAGCCTGCGCGGGCTTTCGCCATGAGCGACAGGTCCGGGCCCATGCCTTCGCCGGACACAGCCGGGAAGTTGTCACGCGGGAGCGCGGCGCGGAAATCGTCGAGCTCGGCATCGAACACTTCGAAGTTGTCAGCGGCCCATGCGCGCACTTCGTCTTCCGAGTAGCCAAGGCCACCCGGTTCGGCGAGCGTGCGGATCGGCACGTAGCGCAGACCGTGGCAAGCGCGGCAGACTTCGGCGTAGACCTTGAGGCCGCGCTGAAGCTGTGCCTGGTCGTAGGTGCCGAACGGGCCTTCGAACGAGAATGCGATGTCCTCGATATGCGCGCTCCCGTGGGAATCTTCGGCATGCTCTTCTTCGTGCATTTCTTCGCCGTGTTCCTCGGCCATTTCCTCGGATGCTTCCTCAGCGGGGGCTTCTTCCTCGGTCATTTCCTCGGATGCTTCCTCGGCGGGAGCTTCTTCCTCGGTCACTTCCTCGTCAGAGGCTTCCTCGGCAGGGGCCTCTTCCTCGGTCGCGTCTTCTTCCGCAGGCGCTTCCTCTGCCGGTTCCTCAGTGGTCGTTTCTTCGGTGGCCGGAGCCTCCTCCGTCACGGTTTCCTCGGCCGGAGCCTCGTCGGTGGCGGCATCGTCCTGCGCAATCGCTCCGGAGAGCGAGAATGCGAAGGCGGTGATCGCGGTCAGGGTGAGTTTCTTCAACATTGTCTCTTTGCCCTTTCTCACTCGGCCGCCGACGGAGCGTCGGGGTAATGGGCCTTGAAGTCGTCCTCGATGGTTTCCGGCGGCGTTTCGGGCTTTTCGAACACGCCAAGGAGCGGAAGGATCACGAGGAAGTAGGCGAACCAGTAGGTCGCACCGATCAGCGAAATCCAGTCATGCGGGAAGTTCGTGTCGCGCGCACCGACCCACATCAGGACGATGAAGTCGATAACGAGCAGACGGAACCACCACTTGAAGGCCGGACGATACTGACCCGAGCGGACCGACGAGGTGTCGAGCCACGGAGCCAGCGCCATCACGAAGATCGCGCCGAACATCGCCAGAACGCCGAAGAACTTGGCGTCGATGATGCCGCCGGTGATCCAGCTCACGAGTTGCACGGCCCAGACGTCGGCGGTGAAGGCACGCAGGATCGCGTAGAATGGCAGGTAGTACCATTCCGGCACGATATGTGCGGGTGTCGCCAGCGGGTTCGCTTCGATGTAGTTGTCGGGGTGGCCGAGGTAGTTCGGCATGAAGCCCACGACAGCCCAGAAGATCAGGAGAACGATCGCGAGGGCGAACAGATCCTTGATCACGAAGTAGGGCCAGAAGGGAAGCGTGTCTTTCTTGGCTTCTTCCTTGGACCCGCGACGCACCTCGACACCGGTCGGGTTGTTGTTGCCCGTGGTGTGGAACGCCCAGATGTGGATCGCGACGAGTGCGGCGATCACGAAGGGCAGCAGGTAGTGCAGCGAGAAGAAGCGGTTCAGCGTGGCGTTGCCGACCGCCGGCCCGCCGAGGAGCCAGGTCTGGATGCCTTCGCCGATGAACGGGATCGCGCCGAACAGGCCGGTGATCACCGTGGCGCCCCAGAACGACATCTGACCCCAGGGCAGAACGTAGCCCAGGAAGCCGGTCGCCATCATGGCGAGGTAGATCAGCATCCCGATGATCCAGGTGATCTCGCGCGGCGCCTTGTAGGAGCCGTAGAAGAGACCGCGGAACATGTGGATATAGACCGCCACGAAGAACAGCGACGCGCCGTTGGCGTGCATGTAGCGCAGGAAGAAGCCGCCGTTCACATCGCGCATGATGTGCTCGATCGAGGCGAAGGCCATTTCCGTGTTCGGGGTGTAGTGCATCACGAGAATGATGCCGGTGACGATCTGCAACACGAGGCAGAAGGCCAGAACGATGCCCCAGATCCACCACCAGTTCAGGTTCTTGGGGGTGGGGATCATCAGGGTGTCATATGCGAGCGACACGATCGGGAGACGTTCGTGCAGCCATTTTTCGAAGCCGGTCTTCGGCTCGTAATGGTCGTGGGGGATACCAGCCATATTGTCCTCCGTTAGCCCAGCTGAATTGTGGATTCGTCGACGAAGGCTGCGACCGGAACCGGAAGGTTCTCAGGCGCGGGCCCGCGGCGGATGCGGCCAGCCGTGTCGTAATGCGAGCCATGGCAGGGGCAGTACCACCCGCCGTAGTCACCAGCCCCGTCACCCAGCGGCACACAGCCGAGATGGGTGCAGACGCCCATCATGACGAGCCATTTCTCGTCTTCGTCGAGCGTGCGGTTCTGGTCGGTCGCGGGAGAGCCCGCTTCGATGTTCTCGTTGCGCGCTTCGGGGTCGGGCAGGGTCGACGGATCTTCGGCATTCGCCGCGTCGATCTCGTCCTGCGTGCGGTAGCGGATGAAGACCGGCTTGCCGAGCCACTGAACCGTGAGCTGGCTGCCTTCGGCCATGCCCGAAATGTCCACGCGGATCGAGCTCAAGGCCTTCACGTCGGCGGACGGGTTCATCTGGTTGATGAGCGGCCAGACGGCTGCGCCCGTGGCGACAACACCGGCTCCGGCGGTAGCGTAATATAGGAAATCCCGGCGGGTCCCTTCGTGATCGTCAGTGTGCGACACGATTGCTCTCCCTTTCTGGACCGCGCGCGCGGCCAATACGTCCCGGGCCGGGGAAGCCTCCGGCCCATCGCGGCGGTGTTTAACCGCGAAAATTGCACCCGTCCAGCGGACAAACGCGCACAGGGGTCAGAATTTACAGGGGAAAGGTTGAATTCGTGGATTCGTGTCCCGATGTGAGCCGGTTGCGATACGCCGAGTCTTTTTGTCGGGTTGCAGCGATTCCCGGCAACGTCCCTTGGGTTATCCGGCAGGCACCGTCGCCTTCATCGCCTCGCGCTCGGAGAATACGGCATACCAATCGTCCAGTGCGCCGTGGCTTTTGCGCCATTCGCGGCCCCCGTGCCGGAAGTCGAGATAACCCAGCGCGCAGCCAATGGCGATCTGCCCGGCATCGAGCGGGCCGGAGAGGTGGCTCATCCAGCGGGCCTCAAGTGCTTCGAGGGCGTTCGTCACCTTGCCCCATTGCGCCTCGACCCATCCGTGATCCTGCTTGTCCTCCGGGCGGCAGCGGCCCTCGTAGACCATGAGCACAGCGGCATCGAGAATGGCATCGCCGGTGGCTTCCAGGGTCAGGACTTCCCAAATCCGGTTGTCGCGGTAGAGCTTTGCCCCGGCGCGCGCGTCGAGAAACCGGGTGATGACCCGGCTGTCATAGAGCGTGCAGCCGTCCGGGCGAATGAGCGCGGGGATCTTCTTGGTGGCATGGGCGGCGGTGACTTCGGGCGCGCTGTCGATGGGCGAGGTCGCGACTTCGATCAGTTCGACTTCATCCGTCTGGCCGGTCTCCTCCAGCACCACGCGCACCTTGCGCACGTAAGGCGAGGCGTTGTTGCCCAGAAGTTGCATCATGTCAGTCGACCCTTTTCACCGTGATCCGCCCGATTGCGGTTGCGTCGATCTCTACCGCAGATCCTTCGGGGCCGAAACGAAAAGTGCGCCGGATGCGAGCGGTGGCGTTGGTCTGATCCGGCGCGCGGCGCAGGGTGACGCCTTCGGGCGTATCGTCCAGCGCATCCTCGGCGCGCTGGTCGCGACGGCCCGGATCGACGGTGCGGACGAAACGATACGTGGCGAAGGCGGCGGAACCGGAGGCGGCAAGCGCGATCGCGACGGGAACGAGAGGCAGAGGCATGATGTTACACTCCTTCACATTGAAGCTTAGGAGAGGAAGCCGCGCCTGTCTACTGTTCTTGTATCGCGCTGCTTTCGGGGACGGGATGCGCGCCGCCGAAATCGGTTCAGTCGGGGGCGAGCATATAGCCGGTGCCGCGCACCGTTTGCAGATAGCGCGGCATCTTGGGATCGGCCTCGAGTTTGCGGCGGAGCCGGGTGATCTGCACATCCACGGCACGGCTCGCCGGGTCCGCATCGACCGCATCGGCCAGTTCCGACCGGGTCAGCGGCGCACCCGGACGCTCGGCCAGCGCGCGCATTAGTTTCACCTCGGTCGCCGTAAGGCGCAGGCGGGTCTCGCCGTCGAACAATACGGCTTGTTCAATCACATAGCGCAGGGGGCCGAGGTTCAATTCCTTGGGGCGCACCACGACGGGCGGGGGGCGGCGGTTCAGCACCTGGTTGATCCTGTCCGTCAGCATCTGAGGCTCAAACGGTTTAGCGATGGTTTCGCCGGTTCGCGATGAGTGACCCGACACGAGCCAAATGGCCGGGGCCTGCGTGATGTCGCACAATTCCTCGTCCGGCTCGCTCTCATCCATCACGATGAGATCGAATTCCAGACCGGCAAGAAGTCGCCTTGCATGGTCGGAATCCCGCGCCGCGCTGACGAGAAACCCCTGTCGTTTGAGATATGTCCGGAACAGATCGCGCCGGTCGGCGTCGCCGTCGATCAGGAGGAGATGGGCAGGTGCCTCCATCAATCCGGGTCCTTCAGCGTGTTGAAATGGCGTCTCATGTCCGGGTCCATCATCGCTTCGAGCACTTGCCGGAAGCCTTGCACCGCTTCGGGCCCTGCATCGCGGTAAGCCGCGCGCATCCGGGCGCGCTGCGCCTCGGCAAGCTCCGCTTCGAGCGCCTGGCCCTTTTCGGTCAGGTACATGTTGCGCTCCCGTTTGTCGCGGGTTCCGACCCGACTGTCCACCAGCCCGTCTTCGATCAGCGTGCGCAAAACCCGGTTCAGTGACTGCTTTGTTACGCTGAGGATCGCGAGCAGGTTGTTGACGTTCGTGCCCGGCGTGCGATGAATGAAGTGAAGCGCACGGTGATGCGCGCGTCCGTAGCCGTATTTCTCGAGAATGCGGTCCGGGTCGGCGGTGAAGCCCCGATAGGCGAAATACATCGCCTCGATGCCCTTCTTGAGCTGCTCGTCGGTCAGAAACAGCAGCGACGGTTCGCGGCGGTCATCCATTCGGGGCCTCTCTGTCGTTCACAAATTGCTTCATCCTTGGGCAATTTACGTCAGCCTTGTTGACTTTCCAAGGGGTGAATGTTACCGAATCGACGCTTTGGCGCAACTTTCGGTCCGGTTCGGACCTAGTTTGCGCAACATATGGAAATTCGTGAACCCGCGAAGGAGAGAGACATGGCTGGATATGATGACCGCGACGGCAAGATCTGGGTCGATGGCACGCTGGTGGATTGGCGTGACGCGAAGGTACATGTCCTGACCCATGCGCTGCATTACGCCTCGTCGGTGTTCGAAGGCGAGCGCGCCTATGGCGGCAAGATTTTCCTGACCCAAAAGCATTCCGAGCGGCTGCTGAAATCCGGAGAGCTGCTCGACATGCCGATCCCGTGGACGGCGGACCAGATCACGGCGGCCAAGGACGAAGTGCTGAAGGCCAACGGTTTCTCCGACGCCTATGTGCGCGCGGTGGCGTTCCGGGGCGCGGGCGAGGACATGGGTGTCAGCTCCTCCCGCAACCCGGTCCGGCTTTATATCGCGGCGTGGGAATGGGGGAGCTATTACGGCGACGCCAAGTTCAAGGGCGCGAAGCTCGATATCTCGAAGTGGAAGCGCCCGTCGCCCGAGACAATCCCGACGGCGGCAAAGGCTGCGGGTCTTTACATGATCTGCACCATGTCGAAACACGCGGCCGAGGCGAAAGGCTGTTCGGATGCGCTTTTCTACGATTACCGCGGCTACGTGGCCGAGGCGACCGGGGCCAACGTGTTCTTCGTCAAGGACGGCGAAGTGCACACGCCGCTGCCCGATGCGATCCTGAACGGGCTGACCCGCCAGACCGTGATCGGGATGCTCGAAGAGCGCGGCATCAAGGTACATGAGCGCCACATCATGCCCGAAGAGATGGAAGGCTTCGAGCAGTGCTGGCTTACCGGGTCGGCCGCAGAGGTCACGCCGGTCGGCCAGATCGGCGACTATACCTTCGAGGTCGGCGCGCTCACCCGCGAGATCGCGGAAGCCTACGAACAGCATGTCCGCGCCTGAGGCCCGCCAATCGTGACGAAACCCCGCCCGTAATGGGCGGGGTTTTCATTTTTGCGAGGTCCGCTCCGCTGTTAGCCACCCGGCGCGAACCATCGAACGTCCATTTCACGTATAGCGGATGACTTTTTCCAGTGCCTTGCCGCGCGCCAATTCGTCCACCAGTTTGTCGAGATACCGGACTTCGCGCATCAACGGTTCTTCGATCTCTTCGACCCGCACGCCGCAGATCACACCTTTGATCTGGTCACGCGCCGGGTTCATCTTCGGCGCTTCGGCAAAGAACGTTTCGAAGTCCGTTCCGTCATCGAGCACGCGCTCGAGTGCGGCGGTGTCGTAACCTGTGAGCCATTCGATGATGCGGTCGACATCTTCTTTCGTTCGGCCTTTCTTCTCAGCTTTGGTGACGTAATGCGGATAAACCGCGCCGAAACTCATCGTGTAGATACGGTGCTTTTTCATGCTCGCCTTCCTCGTTCGGGTTTTGGACGCCCGGCGTGGTCCTGGATTCCCGGGTCATCTCAAATCCATTCGTTTGTCTTCAGGTTTTGAGAAGAATTTCGAGCGATGATACCGCGAAAGCGCGGGGTTCCGAAATGAAAAGCCGATTCAGTCTTGTCTATGTCATTGGGCTGATCGCGCTGATCGTTTTGCCGACCGCAGTGACACTTGCGGTGTACCACGTCACGAAAGACCCGAATTGGCGTCCGCTCGGAGTGACGGAGGAAAGCCTTGCGGCCCATGCCCGACAAAGCGGTCGTTCGGAAGGCGTCCAGATCGTCGCACAGGTCGAATGGGTCGGGCCTGTGGCGGCGCGAATGTCACGGCGGCAATTCGAACGATCACTGACCAACGCGTTTCGGGCGAAGGGTGTCGATGTCTACGTTTTCTTCACGTCCGGAATCGAGACGACCCAAGTGACCTATGTCGTGGGGTATTCCCGTATCGGACCGTTCCCAGTGCATCGCGCGAGCCAGGGCGTGCGCGCTGCGGTCGATGCATATCATATGTACGTGCCTGCCGGCTGAAGACGATCTTGCTTTGAAAGCGTTTCCGGCATGTCGCAAACGAAAAGCGGGGCCGACCGAATGGCCGACCCCGTCCTTGTTTCCATGCGCCTGGCTTCACGTCATTCCGGCATGATTTCTGCGCTCGGACGTGGCGTTGCGTCGGTCTCCGCAGGAAGCGGGGGGACCGTCACCTCGGGCACTTCGCCGGTCAACGCATCCAGGAACGCGACAATCTGCGCGGCCTCTTCGTCGCTCAACGCCTCTCCCAACTGGCTTTCGGCCATGATCTGCACAGCGGTCGTCAGGTTCCAGACCTTGCCGGAGTGGAAGTAGGGCGCCGTCACACCGACGTTGCGCAGCGGTGCTGCACGGAAGACGTATTCGTCGTCCACCGTTTCCGTGACCGCAAACCGGCCCTTGTCGCCTTCGGGAAGGACGTCTGCACCCGGTTTCTCGATCAGGCCGAACGGGTAGTAACCGTGGCCACCGACGTTGACGCCTTCGTGACAGGATACGCATCCCTTCTCGACGAAGAGCGCAAGGCCTGCCTTCGCATCGTCCGTCATCGCGGCATCGTCGCCATTCAGCCAGGCGTCGAACGGCGCGGGGGTGATGAGTGTCGCCTCGAAGGCTTCGATGGCCTTCGCCATATTGTCGAAACTGACGGCATCGTCGCCTTCGAACGCGGCCGAGAACATGGTGACGTAGTCAGGCATGGACGACAGCGTGGCGACCACGTTGTCTGGCGTGTTCGCCATTTCCACACCCGCCTGAACCGGCCCCTTCGCCTGTTCCGCGAGGTCGGCGGCGCGACCGTCCCAGAATTGCGCTTCGTTCAGGACCGAGTTCAGCACGGTCGGCGCATTGCGCGGGCCTTTCTGCCAACCGTGGCCGATCGAGGTTTCAAGGTTGTCGTCACCGCCGGTGGCGAGGTTATGGCATGAGTAGCACGAGAAAACCCCGGATGCCGAAAGGCGCGGATCGAAATAGAGCGCCTTGCCCAATTCGATCTTCTCGGGCGTGATCGGGTTTTCGTTCACGCTCGGGATAGTCGACGGCAGGGGTTTGAACAATTCGGCGGCCTCGGCACGCAAATCGTCCTGCGCGAGGGCCGGCGTGGCGAGGAGTGAAGTTGCCAATAGGGTGGTGATGACACGTCTCATGATGAGCCTCCATAGCTGTCGACTCAACAAATCACGTTTCGCGCAAAGATTCTTTGATTTAGAACAATTCTAAAACATGTATCCCGAAAGTGCTATTTAGAAATCAATGCCTTGGCCCATTTTGCCGCATCGACGAGGACGGGATTCTCGTCTATGATTAGGGGTTCGATCACTGGCAGGTGGGTCGGATCGCCCGCGTTTCCGATCGCATAGCAGACATTGCGCAAGAACCGCGCCCGGCCGATGCGCTTGATTGGAGAGCCAGAGAACTTCTCCCGAAATCCGGTATCGTCGAGTCGTGCCAGATCGCCCAGTTTCGGCGCCGCGAGATCGTCGCGCGCTTTGTATCGCGCTTCGTGGGATTGGGCCGCAAATTTGTTCCAGGGACAGATCGCGAGACAATCGTCGCAGCCATAAATCCGGTTGCCCAGAAGCGGGCGCAGGTCTTCGTCTACGGGTCCCTTGTGTTCGATTGTAAGGTAGGAAATGCAACGCCGCGCATCGAGTTGGAACGGGGCCGGAAAGGCGCCCGTCGGGCAGATGTCGAGACAGGCGGTGCAGGAGCCGCAATTCTCTTGCCCCGGCGCATCAGGCGGCAATTCGACCGTGGTGAAGATCGCGCCGAGAAAGAACCAGTTCCCAAGATCGCGCGACAAGAGGTTGGTGTGCTTGCCCTGCCAACCCAGCCCCGCGGCCTGTGCGAGCGGTTTTTCCATGACCGGCGCGGTGTCGACGAACACCTTGATCTCGGTGTCGGCCCCAGCTTCGTCGATCAGCCAGCGTCCGAGCCGTTTGAGCCGCTTCTTCACGATGTCATGGTAATCGCGGTTCTGGGCATAGACGCTGATCGCGGCGCGGTCGGGCTGATCCAGCACCGCCATCGGATCGTGCTCGGGCGTGTAGGTTTCGGCCAGCATCACGAGCGAGCGCGCCTCGGGCCAGAGTGCCGCCGGGTCGCCGCGCCAATGCATCCGCTCGGCCATCCAGTCCATGTCGCCATGCCGCCCCTCGGCAACGAACCGGGCAAGCCGTTCGGCCAATTCGGGCACCGCATCGGGCCGGGTCACGCCGAAGCCGGAAAACCCCTCGGCCAGCGCCTGCGCTTTCATCCTGTCGTAAAGGCTCATGAGATTATTGGTCCCACGCGGGGATCAGAAATCCAAGTCCGCGTAATGTTGCGGCGGCGGGAAGCTCGGCACCTGGTCGGCCAGAAGCGAGCGGAAGGCGGGCCGCGATTTGATCTTGGCATACCATTCGCGCACGTTCTCGTTGCGGTTCCAATCGACGTCGGAGATGTAGTCGAGGCTGGAGAGATGCGCGGCGGCGGCAAAGTCGGCAAGCGTCATGGCGTCACCGGCAAGCCAACGGCGTTGATCGAGAAGCCAGCCCATGTAGTCGAGGTGATACTTGATCGCCTTGGCACCTGCCTTGATCCGCCCGCTGTCGGGATAACCCGCGCCGGTCAGTTTCTTGTTCACCCGTTCGTAAAGCAGGTTGGCTGTGACCTCGTGGTGGAACTTGTCGTCGAACCACGACACCATCCGCCGCACTTCGTAACGTCCATCGGTGCTTTTCGGCATCAACGGCGGTTCGGGGTAGCGGTCTTCGAGATACTCGCAGATCGGGGTGCTTTCGGTCAGTGTCTTGCCGTCGATGCGAAGGACCGGAACCTTGCCCGCCGGGTTGCGGCGCAGAAAGTCCACGTTCTTTTCCCAATACCGCTCTTCCACCAGCTCGACCTCGAGCCGCTTTTCGGCCAGCACGAGGCGCAGCTTTCGGCAGAACGGGGACAGGGGCGAATGGTAGAGGGTAATCATCGCTGCTCGTGAAATTGGCTTTCCGTTGTCATGCCTTGAAAACCGCGGCTGTTCAATCCTCGAAGCAATCGGCGCGTCCGTCCCGGCGGATTGTTTCCGCCCCGTCCGCGATGCTCGCGGCGCGGCGTTGGGTGAACTGCCCGGGGCGGGAGGCGGAGCGCGTTTTGGGGCTGGGCAGAATTGCGGCGAGTCGGGCAGCCTCGGTCGCGGTGAGATCGGCGGGGGATTTGCCGAAGTAATGGTCCGTCGCAGCACCGACGCCGAACACGCCTTCGTCGAATTCGGCCACGTTGAGATAGACCTCGACGATGCGGCGTTTGGTCCAGACCAGTTCCATCACCGGCGTAATGATCGCCTCCAGCGCCTTACGCAGCCAGGACCGCGCCGGCCAGAGATAGACGTTCTTCACGACCTGCTGGCTCAGGGTGGAGGCCCCGCGCGTCTCGCCTTCCTCGATCACCTGCCGGATCGCATCCATGTCGAAGCCCCAGTGCAGGCAGTAATTGGCATCCTCCGCCGCCACGACCGAGCGGGCCATGACCGGGGCCATGTCGTCGATGTCGACCCAGTCATGCGCGACGCCGCCGAGCCGCGAGGATTCGGACGCCATGTAGAGCGTCGTGGGTGGGTTCACGACCGCGTAGAGCGAGACCATCAGGCAGATAAGCGCGACGAAGGCCAGAAGGCCGCGAAGCGCCCATCGCCGCACGAATAGCCGCGCAGCGCGGACAGGGCCCACGCGGCGCGGTGATTTTTTCTTTTTGACTGCCCGTCGCGCCATGTCTGCTAAAGACCACGGCGCGGCTCATCCGGTCAAGCGAGGTCGGGCTGATTGCGAATGTCGGCCTTCTCGCTCTCCGGGTCGTGGGGGGCGTAGGTCTTGATCTGCGCCCCGTCGAGCGAATTGCGCATGACGTCTCCGCCGTGCCGGGCGATGGTTTCGGCGATGGCGCCGGGGTCGGCCTTGCGGGCAAGCAGCGCGACGGCGGCCTGACCCGGTTTGATCGCTTCACCGATCTTGCGCAGGTAATCGTGGCTGATGCCGACGTCGCTGGCACGGCCCGTGACATAGCCCACTGCGGAGCCGATCGCGGCACCGAGAACGGGCATCAGGAACACGGCACCGATCACGGCACCCCAGATCGCACCGCCTGCCATATGGGCGAGCGTCAAGTTCACTTCCGGATAAACGCGTGCCGTGGCGCCGGTGCGGGCGACGACCTCGATATCTTCAGGTTCGATGGTGAAATCCCGCCCCATCCGCGCGAAGTCCTTTTTCGCGGCATTGGCGTGGGCGCGGTCGGGGAAGCGGGCGACGATGATCTCTGACATGGGAACCTCCGGGTTACGGGATGGCAACGCGCATGCGCGCCGTCCAGTTCCCCAAGGTCAATTTCCGGCATAGACCGGAAGGCCCGCCGCGAGCATCGAGCCAAGGAACAGACCGACGACGAGGCCGAGCATGACCCGTGCAATGAAATTCGCAAAAGATGCGACGACATGAAACATGTTGAATTCCCCCAAGACAGGCCGAGCCTAGCATGGCGGATGCGAATGTCACGCCTTCGGTGTCAGGGCAGAACGTGGTAGGTGGATTGCACGAGCCCGGAGGCGAAGCTCCGTGTCGCCACGTGTTGGAGCGCGATGTCATTCGGCAATGTGCCGAACAATGGAAGACCCGAGCCGATCAGGACGGGGATCCGGGTGATCGTCATGCGCGTGATCAGGCCGCCTTCGAGGAACGAGGTGATGAGCGCACCACCGTCCACGTAAGCACGCCGCCAACCTTCGTCGGCGAGCGTGTTCATAACCTCCCGCGGGCTTTGCGAAACGAGCCGGACCTTGCCATCCAATGCCGAGGGAACCGTCTCGAGACTGCGTGACATGACCACGACGGGCTTTTCGTATGGCCAGTCGCCGAAACCCAAAACGGTTTCGAACGTGCCGCGCCCCATGATCAACCCATCCATATCGGCCATGAACGTGTCATAGCCGTGGTCTTCGTCGGCGCCGGGCACGTCGAGCCAGTCGAGCGCACCGTCCTTGCGTGCGATGAACCCGTCCATGCTTGTCGCGATGAAGACATGACCTTCGATCATACGGCCTCCCTTTCACCGTTCTACAAATACCTTTGGGGGTTCTCCAAGGGGGCAAACGGCCCCCTTGGGCAGGGGGTTTGGGGGAATGGTCCCCCAAAAGACGCCGCGACGCAGGCCCGCCTGCGGCGCAAACCCAAACGTGAAAGGGGCGGACCGTCGGCCCGCCCCTCATGTCGTCTGGTAGGGCGGATCACTCCGCCGGGATCGCGCCCTTGTCGAGGCTGAGCGGCGCGTCCAGCGCCTGTATCATCTCTTTTGGGCAGACCTGTAGGAAGTTGTCCTTCTCGGTCTCCCAATGACGCAGGATTTCCTGCGCCTTGCGGCTGCCGGTTTCCTTGGCATGCATCTCGACGAGGGTTTTCAGCTCGTTTTCCCAATGATTCACGGTCACGGGGCAAGTCACCAGCGTTTCCATGTTCATATAGGTCTCGGCCTTCGCCTCGGGATCGTAGAGATAGGCCATCCCGCCGGTCATTCCCGCGCCGAAGTTGGCCCCGATCGAGCCGAGTATCACCGCGACACCGCCGGTCATGTATTCACAGCCGTTCGAGCCGCAGCCCTCAATCACCACATGCGCGCCGGAGTTGCGCACGCAGAAGCGTTCGCCCGCGCGTCCCGCGGCAAACAGGTAGCCTGCGGTCGCACCGTAGAGCACCGTATTGCCGATGATCGTGTTCTGGTCGGCCACAAGTGGGCTGTCCATGGTCGGGCGCACCACGACCATACCGCCCGAGAGCCCCTTGCCGACGTAGTCGTTGGCATCGCCCGCAACTTCGATCTTCAACCCCGGTGCCGCGAAGGCCCCGAGCGACTGACCGGCGGACCCGCTGAGCTTGATCGTCAGGTGATCGGGCTGAAGGTCGTTGTTCATGCCGAAGTTGCGCACGATATGCGACGAGGTCCGCGTGCCGATGGTCCGCGCGGTGTTCTGCACGGCGTATTGAAGCTGCATCTTCTCGCCATCGTTGAGGAAGCGGGCTGCGTCCTTGACGATCTCGGCGTCGAGTGTGTCGAGCACTTCGTTGCGGCCACGGTCACGGTTGTAGGTGTCCTGCCCGACGCCATCCACGCTGATGAGCAGCGGGTTGAGGTCGAGGTCGTCCAGATGCGCGGAGCCACGGCTGACCTGCGACAGAAGGTCGGCGCGGCCGATCACTTCGTCCAAGCTGCGCGCGCCGATCCGGGCGAGGATTTCGCGGACTTCCTGCGCGTAGAAGGTGATGAGGTTTACCACCTTGTCGGCATTGCCCGTGAATTTGCCACGCAGCGCTTCGTCCTGCGTACAGACGCCCACCGGGCAGGTGTTCGACTGGCATTGGCGCACCATGATGCAGCCCATCGCGATCAGGGCGGCGGTGCCGATCCCGAACTCTTCCGCGCCCATCATTGCGGCCATGACGATGTCACGACCGGTGCGGAGCCCGCCATCCGTGCGCAGCGTCACGCGTGAGCGCAGGTTGTTCATGGCGAGCACCTGATGCGCTTCGGTCAGACCCATTTCCCACGGCAGACCCGCGAACTTGATCGACGTGGCGGGCGAGGCGCCTGTGCCGCCGTTATGACCCGAGATCAGGATCACGTCGGCCTTCGCCTTGGCGACACCGGCCGCAATCGTGCCGACGCCTGAGGAGGCCACCAGTTTGACCGTCACCTTACAGCGCGGGTTGATCTGCTTGAGGTCGTAGATCAGCTGCGCGAGGTCTTCGATCGAGTAGATGTCGTGGTGCGGCGGGGGCGAGATCAGCGTGACGCCCTTGGTCGAGTGGCGCAGGCGGGCGATGAGGTCGGTCACCTTCATCCCCGGAAGCTGGCCGCCTTCGCCGGGCTTGGCACCCTGCGCGACCTTGATCTCCAGCTCTTCGCATTGGTTCAGGTATTCGGCGGTCACACCGAAGCGGCCCGAGGCGACCTGCTTGATCTTTGCCGACGGGTTGTCGCCGTTGGGTTCCGGCACGAAATGCGCCGGGTCCTCGCCGCCCTCACCGGAATCGGATTTCGCGCCGATGCGGTTCATCGCGACGTTCAGCGTCTTGTGCGCTTCCGGCGACAGGGCACCGAGCGACATGCCGGGGGTCACGAAGCGTTTGCGGATCGACGTGATGCTTTCCACCTCTTCGATCGCCACGGGTTCGCCCAGCGGCTTCATGTCGAGCATGTCGCGCAGGTGGATCGGCGGGTTCGCCTGCATCCGGGCCGAGTATTGCTTCCAAAGCTCATAGGACGCGCGGTCACAGGCGGATTGCATCAGGTGCATGGTCTGTGCGCCCCACGCGTGGGTCTCGCCACCCTTGCGGGCTTTGTAGAAACCGCCGATGGGGAGGATGTCCTTGCTCTGACGCCAGCCCTTGTCGTGGATCGCTTCCATCTTTTTCTGGATGCCGCCCACGCCGATGCCGGAGATCCGGCTGGTCATGCCGGGGAAGTATTCGTTCACCATGGCGCGGCTGAGACCTACGGCCTCGAAGTTCAGCCCGCCGCGATAGGACGAGATGACCGAGATGCCCATCTTGGCCATGATCTTGAGCAGACCCTGATCGACCGCTTCGCGGTAGTTGCGCACGGCTTCGGTGAGCGAGCCGTCGAGCAGGCCGCGTTCGATACGGTCGGCAAGGCTGTCTTCGGCGAGATACGCGTTCACGACGGTCGCGCCGCAGCCGATGAGAACCGCGAAGTAATGCGGGTCGATGGCCTCGGCCGAACGCACGTTGATCGACGAGAAGGTCCGAAGACCTTTGCGTGTGAGCCAGCTGTGCACCGCCGAGGTCGCAAGGATCATCGGCATCGCGACGCGCTCGACCCCCTGATGCATGTCGGTCAGGACAATGTGCCCGGCACCGGACCGCACAGCGTCTTCGGCTTCCTGACGGATGCGGGCGAGGCCGTCGCGCAGGGTCTGGTCGTTCCCGCCTGCCGCGAAGGTGCAGTCGATCTCGACCATCGGCGCGTTGAACTGCTCGACCAGCTTGTCGAATTGCGCGTTGCCGACGAAGGGGCTTTCCAGCACGAGGATCTCGGTCTGGCTCCCGGTTTCGTCGAGTACGTTGCGCAGGTTGCCGAACCGGGTCTTGAGGCTCATCACCCGGAATTCGCGCAAGCTGTCGATCGGCGGGTTTGTGACCTGGCTGAAGTTCTGTCGGAAGAAGTGGCTCAGCGGCCGGTACTCGTTCGACAGGACCGCGCTGGGCGTATCGTCACCCATGGAAGCGAGCGTTTCCTTGCCGTCCTCGGCCATCGGCGCGAGGATGCTTTCCAGCTCTTCGAGCGAGTATCCCGCCGCGACCTGCCGCTTTCGAAGCTCGGTGCCGGAATAGAGCGCCTTTTCTTCGGCAGCGGTCAGTTCTTCTTCGATATCGGTGACGCGACCGACCCATTCGCCGAACGGCTGTGAGGCGGCGAGTTTGTCCTTGATTTCGACGTCGTGGTACAGCTTGCCCTCGTCCATGTCCACGGCGAGCAACTGCCCCGGACCCAGAGCGCCTTTCTCGACGCAGGTGGCCTCGTCCACCGGGACCATGCCCGCTTCCGAGCCAGCGATCACCAGCCCGTCACCCGTGACGACATAGCGCATCGGGCGAAGACCGTTGCGGTCCAGACCGGCGCAGACCCAACGGCCATCGGTCATGGCGAGCGCGGCGGGGCCGTCCCACGGCTCCATCACGGAGTTCGCGTAGGAATACATGTCGCGCCAGGCTTTCGGCAGTTCCTCGGACTGTTTCGACCAGCTTTCCGGGACCAGCATCGTCTTGGCCATCGGGGCCGGGCGACCGGCGCGCACGAGCACTTCGAACACGCTATCGAGCGCGGCAGAGTCCGACGACCCATGCGCGACGATCGGCTTGATGTCTTCGGCGAGGTCACCAAAGGCCGAGCTTGCCATGCGGATCTCGTGGCTCTTGAGCCAGTTCAGGTTGCCCTTGAGCGTGTTGATTTCGCCGTTATGGGCCAACATGCGGAAGGGCTGTGCCAGCCACCATTGCGGGAACGTATTGGTGGAATAGCGCTGGTGATAGATCGCGAAGGCGCTCTCGAACCGCTCGTCTTTCAGGTCGGGATAGAATTCCGCAACCTGCTCGGCGAGCATCATGCCCTTGTAGATGATCGAGCGGCAGGACAGCGAGGCGAGGTAGAGTTGCCCCACGCCAGCAGCGGCGGCGGCTTTCTCGATCCGGCGACGGATCACGTAGAGCTCGCGTTCGAAGGTTTCCTCGTCCACGCCCTTCGCGTTGGAGATCAGGATCTGTTCGATCTCGGGGCGGGTGGCGTTAGCCTTCTCGCCAAGGCAGGAAATGTCCACGGGTACGTGGCGCCATCCATAGATGTAGTAGCCCATCTTCAGGACTTCGGTCTCGACGATGGTCCGGCAGGTCTCCTGCGCGCCGAAATCGGTGCGCGGCAGGAACACCTGGCCGACCGCGATCAATTCGTTCATGCGCGGCTCGTGACCTGTGCGGCGCACCTGGTCATAGAAGAACTCGACGGGGATCTGCACATGGATGCCCGCGCCATCACCGGTCTTGCCATCGGCATCGACCGCGCCGCGGTGCCAGATCGCCTTGAGCGCCTCGATCCCGCTTTCCACGACCTTGCGGCTTTTCTTGCCGTCGATGGACACGACGAGACCCACGCCGCAGGAGGCGTGCTCGAATTCGTCGCGATACATGCCGTTCTCGGCGAGGAAGGCGCGCTTGGCTTCTTCCTGAGCTACCCAGTTTTCATCATACTTGGTCATGGCGTTCTCCTGGTGAGACGGTGTTCTGTCGTCGCTCATCCCGCGTCGACTTTCAGCGAGGCTTCGAATTCATCGCATTCGTAGAGCGGGACGGTCTGTGCAAATCCGGCTTCGCCCTCGTGGATGAAATCCACCGGCGAATTGTCATAGGGTGTCGCGGTTCCATCGGCGTCGATCACCTCTTCCTGTCCGAGAAAGAAATGCCCGGTCTGGATGTTGAGGTATTGGATGCCGCGTGCGTGGTATTCCACCGTGCCGTCCTCGGCGAGGATTTGCAGGTCGGTATTCACGACGGCGAGCTCCACGCCGTCGATCGTCCGCGTTTCCTCGGTCAGGACGTCTGCCCCCACGACGGTGACTTCGCGGTCTTCGCCGGGTGCGGTGCGGTGCAGTGTGAAGCGGAACGTGTCGACCCCGTCCCTGATCAACGTCTGTATGTCGATGGCGTCCTCAGCGGGCGGGCTGAAGACTTCGCGCGACTGGTCCCACATGTAGCGGGCGTCGAGCCATTGATACTGCGCGTCGTAGGACACGAGACTGTTGAGCCCGTTCCCGCCGAACACGGCTTCCGAGAACGCACCCTTCTCGTCGCCGTCGCAGCGGTAAAGGTTGGACACGGTGCAGGATTTCGACTGCACCGTGAGAAAGGTTTCGCAGCCTTCTGGCTCTTCGAAATCCGCGGCGAACACGGGGAAGGCCGGCGCGGCGGCGACAGCGGCGATTGCGATCAGCTTTTGCATCATTGGCCCTCCTCGGGTTCGTGGTGTCGGTTAGGGAAGGTCTCTTGCGGCCTTCCCGGTTTCAGGCGCGTTTCACTCGGCGGCGACGCTGGCGCTCGCCATGTCGAAACGCTCGAGCATGGCCTGCGCCGCTTCGCGACCGTCCTTGATCGCCCAGACGACGAGGGAGGCACCGCGCACGATGTCGCCCACCGCATAGACGCCATCCATATCGGTCGCGCCGGTGCGGAAATCGGCCTTGACCGTGCCCCAACGGGTCACGGGAAGCTCGTCCTGCCCCCAGAGGGTCGGCAGGTCTTCCGGCTCGAACCCAAGCGCCTTGATGACCAGGTCGGCCTCTTCGGTGTATTCCTCGCCCTCGATCGGTTCGGGGGAGCGGCGGCCAGAGGCGTCAGGCTGACCGAGACGCATACGTTGCACGATCACGCCGTCCACCGGATCTCCGGTGAAGCCCTTGGGCGCGGCCATCCAGACGAATTCGACGCCTTCTTCCTCGGCATTGGCGACTTCGCGCTGCGAGCCGGGCATGTTGGCGCGGTCGCGGCGGTAGAGACATTTCACGCTCTTCGCGCCTTGGCGGATCGCGGTGCGCACACAGTCCATCGCAGTGTCGCCACCGCCGATGACCACGACCGACTTGCCTTCGGCCCAGAGCGAGCCGTCCTCGTGCTCGGGCACATCGTCTCCGAAGGACGCCTTGTTCGAGGCGGTGAGGTAGTCGATGGCGCGGACGATGCCTGCGGCGCCTGATCCGGGGCCCTGAAGGTCGCGGGTCTTGTAGACGCCGGTGGCGATCAGGATCGCGTCATGCTTTTCGCGCAGGTCCGCAAAGGTGATGTCTTCACCCACATTGCAGTTCAGCACGAATTCCACGCCGCCCCGCTCGAGCTGTTCGTTCCGGCGCATGACGATGTCTTTTTCGAGCTTGAAGCCGGGGATGCCGTAGGTCAGCAGACCGCCTGCGCGGTCGTAGCGGTCGTAGATCGTGACCTTGACGCCTGCGCGAGCGAGCCAGTCGGCGGCGGCGAGGCCACCGGGACCGGCCCCGATGATGCCGACGGTTTCGGCGCGGTCGGCGATCGGTTCGATCTCTTCGACCCAGCCTTCTTCGAAGGCCGTGTCGGTGATGTATTTCTCGACGGCCCCGATGGTGACGGTGCCGTGGCCGGATTGCTCGATCACGCAATTGCCTTCGCACAGACGGTCCTGCGGGCAGATGCGGCCGCAGATTTCCGGGAAGGTGTTCGTGGCCTGGCTGATCTCATAGGCTTCCTTGAGACGCCCGGTTGCAGTCATGCGGAGCCAGTCGGGGATATTGTTGTGCAACGGGCAGTGGCTCTGACAATAGGGCACGCCACATTGGCTGCACCGGCTCGCCTGTTCCGCTGCCTTGGCCGACGCGTATTCGGCGTAGATTTCATGGAAATCCTCGCGGCGCACGCCTGCTTCGCGCTTTTCGGGCATATCGCGCTCGACACTGATGAATTTGAGCATCGGTTGCTTGGCCATGGAGTCCTCCGTTCTTCGAGGCGCCTGTCTAGCAGGGTTTCCGGAAAAGAAAAGGCATATATGCTGACCTAAATGTGTGTTTTTTGTAGTTTTGCATCGGGAAACTCAGATACCTAAGCAAAAAATGGTCAGTATGTTTGCCATAAATTTATGCTTTTCATTGTTTTCCAGATGGTTAGCTTGTCGCCATCATTCGAAGGATTTCGCGCTCCATGTCGCTGTTCCATCTTCTCATCGTCGCGATAATTCAGGGGCTTACCGAATTCCTCCCGGTTTCCTCTTCGGGCCACCTGATTCTCTTGCCGAATCTCACGGGGATGTCGGATCAGGGTCAGTTTATCGACGTCGCCGTGCATGTGGGAACCCTTGGGGCCGTCATTCTGTATTTCTGGCGGGATGTGCGCGAGGGGCTCCTAGGTGTGCCGCGTATGTTGACCGGGCGGATCGACACGCCGGGCGCGAAGCTCGCCTTCCTGCTGGCCGTCGCGACGGTGCCGGTCATCCTGTTCGGCCTTGTGCTGAAGGTGACGGGGCTCGACGAAGGGATGCGATCCATCGCGGTGATCGGCTGGACCATGCTCGGCTTCGGGCTGGTGCTCTACTGGGTTGACCAGAAGGGCGCGGAAGCCAAGACTGACGCAGACTGGTCGCTCAGGGACGCGATCATCATGGGGCTATGGCAGGCCGTGGCACTGATCCCCGGCACGTCACGATCCGGCGCAACCATCTCGGGCGCGCGGGCGCTGGGCTACAAGCGTGAAGACGGAACTCGGCTTGCGATGCTCATGTCGATCCCGACGATCCTCGCCTCCGGGCTGCTGCTCGGGTTGGAAGCGGCGGGAGACGCGGATTGGGCGGCCTTCCGCGACGGCGCGATCGCGGCGGCAATGGCTTTTGTCGCGGCGCTATTGGCCCTGAGCCTGATGATGCGGCTGCTCCGCTCGGTCAGTTTCACGCCTTATGTGATCTACCGGGTCATCCTGGGCGTCATACTGCTCATCATCGCCTATTCCTGACCGTCGCCAGATTGCCTCCGGCGGGGATATTTCAAGACCGGAAAGCCGGGTCAGGTGCGCAGGTTGCGGGCAGATGCCGTGATGTCGGCGTACTGCCCGTCCTTGCGGAACCGCCAGAGGTATTCAGGCAGGATGATCTCGGTCGCGGTCGGTGTGATGCCGAGATCGGCGAAGCTCTTCGCGTCGTCGCTGACCACGTTGTCCACGCCGAGTTGCGCGACCTGATCCTGCGAGATCGGCATCGCGAAGAGCCGGCCCGTGATCGCGTTGGCGACGTCGAACCCCCAGCCCATGATGCGAGCGATCCAGAACGGGATGTTCACGATCAGCCGGCGGCGCTGCACCACGTCGAGCATTTCCTCCATCCACTCGCGGAAGGTCGAAACGTCCGGGCCGCCAAGTTCATAGATGCCGGGGGCGGCTTCGCCCTTCGCGCCCATCTCGGCGGCATGGGCCACGTCATCGACATAGACCGGCTGGAACCTTGTATCCGCCCCGACGATCGGAAGCACCGGACCAAACCGGGTCATGCCCGCGAACCGGTTGAAGAACCCGTCGCCCGGCCCGAACATCACCGAGGGGCGCAGGATCACGGCATCGGGGAAATGCGCGAGGATCGCGGCTTCGCCCTGTGCCTTGGATTTGGCGTAAAGGCTCGGGCCATCCGCGTCGGCTCCGACGGCGGAGATATGGACGAGGTTGGAAACGCCTTCGGCTTTGGCAAGCCGCGCTACGCGCTCGGCGCCTACGTGCTGTACAGCGTCGAAATTGTTCTTGCCGCCCTTGTCGAACGTGCCGACGCAATTCACCACCGCGTCCGCACCCTTCATCGCCGAGGCGACCGACGCGTCATCGCGGATGTTGCACAGGATCGGGGCGACTTGGCCGACTGTGCCGTAGGGCTTCACGAAAAGCGCTTCATTCGGCCGACGCACCGCGATGCGGACCCGCCAGCCCGCCTTGGCCATGCGACGCGCGATGTAGCGTCCAACGAAGCCGGATCCGCCGTAAATGGTGACGAGTTTCGACATCCCGATCTCCTTAGTTTTTCGCACACTTCCATAGCCCTGTGCGCGCGGTGGGACAAGGCGAAACGCCGGTTCGGAGAATTGGACGCGAATCCCGTTGACACCCCGAAATCCAAGCGATAAACGCCAGCCTCACGACACCTGCCCAGGTGGCGGAATTGGTAGACGCGCCAGCTTCAGGTGCTGGTGTCTGTATGGACGTGGAGGTTCGAGTCCTCTCCTGGGCACCAAAACACAACAGCTAAGCTCCTGATTTTCAAGAGATTTGTTGTTGGGGGTGACGGGATTGGGTCCAAAATTGGGTCCAAAAACGAATGTCTAAACGCCTCCAGTTGAGATATGTACGCGAACTGAAAGACGGACGCTTTAAGTACCGTCGAGTGTTGTCAGGCCGACTAGCACGAGTTCTGCGGGCGAACGAGTACACTAGAGCGCTCGGTCGAACCGAACGTGAAGTATTAGCCAATTATTCAGCTATCCACAGCGAGTTTGAGCGGCTGAAAGAACTGGCTGAGCGTCAGTCAGACATTGAGAGCCCCAGCGAGATTGAAGCCTGGGTCGCAAGTATCTTCGAGGCAAACAATCTGGACCTGCACTCGCCAGGAAAGACCGATGACGAACAGACAGCCCGTGACGCCGAAGCCGACCGTGTTGAGGTCAAGTATCGTCCTTATGCCAGTGAGGACCCAAGGGAACTCATGGGGCATCGGGATCGCGCATATGTCGACGCACTAAGGGGCGGTTGGGGCAATGTGGATCTACCTTGCACCGTGAACATGGCCTTTGACCTTTACTTGAAGGAAAAAAGGAAGCCGGACAGTTTCCTCCAAGAAAAGCAAGAGAAGCGCATTGGTCGCGTGAAGGCACATCTCTTTGACGTCATCAAAGTAGATCTACCCCTCGAAAATGTCCGCAAGAGCCATGCAAGGAAAGTTCGAGATCGATTGATTCAAGGCCGCGCTCCGGGAACGGTTCGCCGGATGATCAACGACCTGAAAGCGGTCTTCAATTTTGCGATTCAGGAGTTTGAAATTGAGGGGAAGCAGAACCCATTCTCAAAACTGGAAATTCCAGCGCCCAAAGTCACATCCATTGATGCGCGCAGTCCTTTGCCCGACACACTCATCCAAAAGATCTACGAAGAACTGGACTTTGGATCATTGTATTTTGATGTCTGGACGACATCTCACCATACCGGAGCTATCGCATCGGAAATTCTTGGATTGAAATCAAAGGACGTGAGAGAAACTGAAGCGGGATTGGCGATTTCTATCGAACCTAACGAAATCCGTGGCGTGAAACAGATTGTCAGGGAGCGCACCATTCGGTAGTGCCCCGTGGGGTGGTGTAAGAGGCCGCGCGCGAAGCCCTTGGCGTAGCGCAGCGCGCGGCCGGGCTGGCGGCCATCGCGCTTCTTCGTAGTCTGAGGTTGTTCGAAGACCG